>JACTMI010000037.1 GCA_014584695.1 Acidobacteriota bacterium | reverse complement strand
GCCGCCACCCGCGCCGCGCGGCGCGCCGGCGTGCGGCCGGGGGCGACGCTCGCCCAGGCGCGCGCGCTGGTGCCCCGCCTGATCGCGCGCGGCCGCGACGCCGAGTGCGAGCGTGCGGCGAGCGAGGCGCTCGCCGAAGCCGCCGAGCGCTGCTCGCCGCGCGTCGAGTCGGCCAGTGACGGCACCGTCTACCTCGACGTCGACGGCGCCGCGCGGCGCTTCCGCGGCAGCCAGCCGGAGCGCGATCTCGCCCTCGCGCTCGAGCGCGACGCCGCGCGCGGCGGCCTGCCGGCGCGGATCGGGGTGGCGTCGAGCAAGCTCGCCGCGGCGGTCGCCGCGCGCGAGGCGCGGCAGGCCGATCCCCGCGTCGTGCCGCCCGGCGAGGAGGCGGCGTTCCTCGCCCCGCTGCCGCTCGCCCGCCTCGACCCCGGCCTCGCGATCGCCGAGACCCTCGCCCGCTGGGGGCTCGCCACGATCGGCGACCTCGCGCGGCTCCCCCCCGACGAGCTCTTCGGCCGGCTCGGCGAGGCCGGCCGCGAGCTGTCGACGATCGCCCGCGGCCGCGATCCCCGGCCGCTCGAGCCGCGCACCCCGCCCCCGGACTTCCGCGAGGGGGTCGAGCTCGAGTGGCCCCTCGTCACGCTCGAGCCCTTCCTGTTCCTGGCCCGCGCGGCGCTCGACCGCCTCTGCCGCCGGCTCGAGGCGGCGGGGCTCGGCTGCGCGCGGCTGGAGACCGCGCTCCGGCTGGAGCCGGCCGGGCACGATCTGCGCGCCGTCGATCTGCCGGCGCCGACGCGCGACCCCAAGACGCTCCTCCAGGTGATCCGCCTGGCGCTCGAGGAGCGCCCGCCGGGGGCCGCCGTCTCCGGTTTCGCCTTCGTCGCCCGGCCGGACCGTCCGCGCGCCGCGCAGCTCACGCTGTTCGGCCCCGCCGCTCTCGCCCCCGACCGGCTGGCGACCACGCTCGCCCGGCTGTTCGCGCTGCTGGGGCCCGAGCGGGTCGGCTCGCCCCGCCCGGTCGAGGGCCATCGCCCCGAGCCGTTCGCGTTGCTCCCCTACGCGCCACCGCCCCCGCCGCGCACGGCTCCCGAAGCGCGTCCCGCCCGCGGCCTGCTGGCGGTGCGCACGCTGCGCCCGCCACTCGAGGTGGCCGTCGATCTGGACCCCGAGCGGCGCCCCCAGGCACTGCGCCCGCTCGGGCCGGAGGAGGAGACGCGCGCCCGGCGCCCGCGCCTCGCCGGCGGCGTGCGGGTTGCCTCCGGGCCCTGGCGGAGCGAAGAGGGCTGGTGGACCGAGTCGCCCACCGACCGCGAGTACTGGGATCTCGAGATCGAGGGGGGAGCGCTGGTCCGCATCTTCCGCGACACCGGCAGCTCGCGCTGGTTCGCCGACGGCGTCTACGACTGACCGCCTGTGCTACCGTTCCTCTGGCCGCATGAGCGAGTCCGGCGCCCTCCCCGAGTCCGTCCTCGAAGCGCTCGACGACGCCGCGCTGCTCACCGATTCGGAAGACCGGATCGTCCGCGCCCTCGGCCGCGTCCAACAGCTCTGGGGCTACACCCCGCGCGAGCTCGTCGGCAAGAAGCTCCAGTTCCTCCTCTCTTACGAGCAGAGCGAGCGCGAGGAGTCCGGCGAGCACGCCCTGGAGCGGCGCGGCAGGCGGCTCGAGGCCTATCGCAAGGACGGCACTTCTTTCCCGGCGCGCATCACCCGGATCGACGGCCCGGCGAAGGGGCAGAGCCTGGTCCTGGTGCGCGACGTCTCCGACCTGGCGCGCGCCCGCGAGCGTCTGCGCCAACTCGATCAGGCGCTCGCGACGATGGGCGCCGGCGTCGCGATCGTCGACCGCGAGCTCACGATCGTCCACGCCAACCCCGCGCTCGCCGAGATGCACGGCTTCGGCCGGGACGAGCTGCTCGGCGCCCCGCTCGCCACCGTCGCGCCGGTGTTGCTCGAGGGCCGCGGTTTCCGCGAGCTGCAGAGCCTGGGCGGGCTGCGCGAGGAGACCGACAACCGCCAGCGGGACGGCTCGCCGCTGGCGGTCGAGGCCCGCCTCGACTTGGTGCTCGACGACGACGGCCTGGCCGCCGGGCTGGTCGCGGTCTTCCAGGACATCACCGCCCGCAAGCGCGCCGTCGAGGCGCTGCGGGTCTCGGAGGAGCGCTACGCGCTCGCCGTGCGCGGCGCCAACGACGGCCTCTGGGACTGGGATCTGACCACCGGGGAGGTCTACTACTCGGACCGCTGGCAGAGCCTGGTCGGCCTCGACCCGAACACCGCCAGCCCCTCGCCCGACGAGTGGTTCGGCCGCGTCCATCCCGAAGACCTGCCGGGCCTGACCGAGGCGCTCGACCGGCATCTCGCGGGCGAGATGGACCACCTCGAGCACGAGCACCGGGTGCTGCATCGCGACGGCAACTACCGCTGGATGCTGGCGCGCGGCGCCGCGGTCTGGGGCGCCGCCGGCAAGGCGACGCGCATCGCCGGCTCGCAGACCGACATCACGGATCGCAAGGTCCACGACCCGCTGACCGGCCTGCCGAATCGCGCGCTCTTCTTCGACCGCCTCGAGCGGGCGCGCGCGCGCGCCCGCCGCGGCGGCCGCCAGATCTACGCCGTGCTCTACCTCGACCTCGACCGTTTCAAGGCGGTCAACGACAGCCTCGGGCACACCGTCGGCGACGCCCTGCTGGTCCAGGTGGCGCGCCGGATCGAAGCCTGCCTGCGCGCCGGCGATACGGTCGCCCGCCTCTCCGGCGACGAGTTCGCGGTGCTGCTCGAGGAGATCTCCGGGCTCGACGAGGCGATGGCGGTCGCCGACCGGATCCACGAGGCCTTCCTCACGCCCTACGCCGTGTCCGGCCACGATCTTTACGTCACGCTCTCGATCGGGCTGGTGACCGGCGACGCGGAGTCCCGCGACCTGGGCGGGCTCTTGCGCGACGCCGACACCGCGATGTACCGCGCCAAGGTCGCGGGGCGCGGCCGCTCCCAGGTGTTCACCGGCGAGATGCGCAGCGCCGCGATCGAGCGGCTGAAGCTCGACAACGACTTGCGCCGGGCGGTCGAACGCCGCGAGTTCGAGGTCCACTACCAGCCGATCGTCGCGCTGCGCGGCGAGCGGATCATCGGCTTCGAGGCCCTGGTCCGCTGGCGGCACCCGGAGCGGGGCCTGGTCTTCCCCGACGACTTCATCAAGGTGGCGGAAGATACCGGCCAGATCCTGCCGCTCGGCATGTGGGTGGTCGAGGAAGCCTGCCGGCAGCTCGCCCTCTGGCAGGCGGAAGAACCGCGCTGGCGCGAGCTGGAGATGAGCGTCAACCTCTCGCCCAAGCTGTTCGGGCAGCCGGATCTGGTGAGCAAGATCCGCGCGATCCTCGACCGCACCGGCTTGCCGGCGCGCTGCCTCAAGCTCGAGATCACCGAGGGGGTGCTGGTCGAGAATCTGGTCGAGGCCGCCGAGATGCTGGCCGAGCTGCGCGTCATGGGGATCGGCATCTGCATCGACGACTTCGGCACCGGCTACTCGTCGCTCTCCTACCTCAACCGCTTCGTGGTCGACGTGCTCAAGATCGACCGCTCCTTCATCGCCGCCCTCGACGGCAGCGCCGAGCGCACGGACCTCGTGCGCAACATCATCCGCATCGCCTCCGACCTCGGCCTCCACGTCGTCGCCGAGGGCGTCGAGACCGAAGCCCAGCTGCAGCAGCTCCTCGACCTCGACTGCGAGCTGATGCAGGGCTTCCACCACAGCCGCCCCGCCCCCCCCGAAGAGGTCTGGCAACGCTTCCGCCCCAAGAGCTGACAGTCAGTCCACCCCCGCGCCCGCTGCGAGCGGGAAACGCGGGTGGGCGCCGTCATGTTCAAGAAGCGTTCTGCTGAAGGGGGTGGTGGAACAGGCGCTGGTGGCAATTGCGAGACGCCCTCGCGCTCCCCATCGCCGCGCCGACCACCGGTGTTCGGCCTTCCCCACCAGAAGCCGGCACTCGACCCCTTCCATGGAGCTCTTGCTTCTCTTCTCTCGCCGACCGACGCGCCGCTGGGCGCCGTCACGTTCAAAAAGCGTTCTGTTGAAGGGGGTGGTGGGCGGTGCGCCCGTGGCGAGTGCGAGACGCCCTCGCGCTCCCCATCGCCGCGCCGACTACCGGCGTTTCGCCTTCCCCACTCTCGGCTGAAACTCGACCCCTTCATTGGAGCCTTTGCTTCTCCTGTTTCGCGGGCCGACGCGGCGGTGGGCGCCGTCACGTTGAAGAAGCGTCCAGTTGAAGGGGGTGGTGGTCGACCCTTTCTATGGAGCCCTTGCTCTTCCTGCTTGGTAGGAGAGAGCAGAACCTTTGGTAGGGCGCCGGGAGCGGGGCCAGGCTCGAGGTTCGAGGAGGCGGCGGATCAGTTGCTCGGCGGGCCAGAAGGCGAGGAGGGCGGTGATCGGGACGGCGAGGAAGGCGAAGGCGAGCGGCGGCAGCCAGGTCTGCTCGACGCCGAAGGGGGACCACATCCAGTTGAGGTTCTGCTCGCGCGTGCCGAGCTGCTGACCGAGCGGGAAGAGCGGGACGAGGATCGCCGCCTGGAGCAGCCAACCGCGGCGATCGTGGCCGAGGCGCAGGACCATCCAGGCGAGCAGCGGCACGGTCCAGAGGTGGAACAGCGAGAAGGCCCGCAGCCAGAGCGGCCGGCTCTCGTCGAACATGTACTCCGTGCCACCCACCGGGTGGAAGCCGAGCGCCAGCCGGCCCAGATAGTCGAGCGCCCAGACCGCTTGAATCACCAGGATGCCCGCGAGCTGCGAAGAGGCGAGCAGCGCGCTCTCGCTCCAGAGCGCCGCCAGGATGACGAAGTTGGCGAGGTCGCAGATCCAGAGGAAATTCGTCCAGCCGTTCTCGAGCCAGTAGACCGGTACCCAGACCAACATCCAGGCGGTGTAGGCGAGCTTCGCCGCGAGCGGGATCCGGGCCGTGGTCACCGCGCGCCCCGCAACGAAACGGGGCCGGAGCTGCGCAGCTCCGGCCCCGCCACGGACCTCGGAGAGGCCTTCCGGATCAGAACCGGAAGCCGATCTGGCCGGTGACCTTGCGGCTGATGATGTCGCCGAAGATGTGCTGCTGCACCTCCTCGTCGAAGATGTTCGAGCCGAGCACCTGGATCGTCATCCGCTCGTCGAGCAACCGGAAGCCGATCGAGGCGTTGACCTGCGTGAAGGCGTCGGTGAAGCCGCGCACGTTCAGCACGTCCGCCCAGTAGGCCTCGTCCTGATAGTTGACGTTGGCGCTCCAGAAGAAGTTGCCGCGGTCGAAAGAGACGCCGAGATTCGCCCGCCACTCCGGAGCGCGGTTCTGATCCTCGGGGCTATCGATGCCGGAGAACTCCGGATCGTCCTGCCAGGAGGCGTTGAAGAACCAGGACCAATCGGTCCCGATGCGCTGATTGAGCGACAGCTCGAAGCCCTGGTCCGTCTGCTCGCCGATGTTCCGGTAGCTGAAGTTGGAGGGGACGAGCCCCGCCAGGCCGCGCAGCGGGCAGGCCGCCGGGCCGGTGCCGGGCGCGAACAGGAAGCAGGGCACGACGGCGGCGGGCAGGAACGGGCTCGGCGCCGGCAGGTTGCCGGGCCCGTAGAGGCGCTGGACGTAGAAGTCGATCGTGTCGCGGGTCTCGTTGCGGTAGGCGGCGAGAGTCAGCAGGAGCCCGTTGCCGAACGTCCCGACGTAGCCGACCTCGAAGGCCTTGAGCTTCTCCTCCTCGAGCACGACGTTGCCGTCCGCGCGCGCCGGGATCAACAGCGGCCCGACCTGGTTGAGGATCTGGACGTCCAGGTAGTTGTTGATCGCCGACGGCGTCCGGAACGCCTCGTTGTAGGAGAGGCGGATGGTGTGGCGGGGAGCCGGCGAGATCAGCAGGCTGGTGCGCGGCGTGAAGACGCCGTCCTCGAGCGGATCGATGTCGTCATAACGTCCGCCGATCAGCCAACGTACTTTCTCGCCCAGCAGGATCTCGTCCTGCAGAAAGACCCCCCACTCCTGCTTGTCCTCGCCTCGCGGGGCGATCTCGAGGTCGAAATTGCTGCTGCGGTAATTCGCTCCGTAGGTCAGGATGTTGCGCGCGCCCGCGACCGTGGTGTTGGCGAAGTCGAGGTTGTAGGTGTCGGTCGAGAACGCGAAGCCGAGCGGCTGCCCGTCCGAGCCGCGGGTCAGGAGGTTGACCGAGTCCGCGTCGAGGAAGTTGGCGAAGAAGCTCACCGCCAGCGCGCCGCGCTGATAGTTGACCTTGCCGAAGGAGAGGTTCGAGCTGCTGTCGATGTCGAACGGCCCGATGCCGGTGTGGATGATGCCGTCGGTGCCCGCGTAGCCGCCGCCGAAGCTGATGTACTGCGTCTCGTCGATGTCGAAATCGACCCGGACGTCGCCCTTCGGCTGCTCGGTGCCCTGGTTCTGAAAGTCGGGATAGGCCTGCGGCGGCACCGAGCCCGGGACCACTCCGGTCGGCCGGTCGTAGGGATCCTGTTCGTAGTAGCCACCCGAGACCTTGTAGCCGACCCGCCCCGAGACGCCGGCGTGGCTCAGGCTCGCGTACTTGGTCGCCAGCTCGCCGGCGCCGACCAGGATCGAGGTGCCGGCCATCTCCTTCGGCCGCTTGGTGATCAGGTTGACCACGCCGGTCATGGCGTTGGCGCCCCAGACCGCGCTGCCGGGGCCGCGCACCGCCTCGATCTGCTTGATCTCGCCCGGATTGACGGGGAGGAAGTCCCACATCACGAAGCCGAAGAAGTCGAGATAGAGCGAGCGCCCGTCGAGCAGCACGAGCTGGGAGGTGGAGAGAGTGTTGGTCGAGCCGCGCGAGGTCATGTTGAGGTCGCGGGCGCTGGTCTGCGACACGTTCAGACCCGGGACGTTGCGCAGCAGGTCGCCGTAGTCGTCGGCGGGGATCGACTCGATCGTCCGCGCGTCGAGCACCGTGATCGCCGCCGGGGCCTCGTTGAGCGCCTGCTCGGTGCGCGAGGCGGTGACGACGATCACCTCCTCCACTTCGTCCTGCGGAGTGTCGCCCGGCGACTCCTGTCCGCCCGCCTCCTGGGCGAACGCCGGAACCGTGCCCAAGCAGACGAGCGCGAGCCCCCACGCCAGCTTCTTCTTCCACGCCATCTTCGTCCTCCTCGTCGAAATCGAATCGAACGGCCGCGGCCCGCGGCCCAGGGAATCCCCGCCCCCGAAAAAAGTTGCGCGGATGGTAACTCCCGGCGCCCGCCGCTTCAAGGTCCGTCGCGGCGTCGAGGCGCGGGGGCTCTGCTACCATGCCCGCGGAGCGACGAATGGCGGGCGGCGACCTCATCGTGCTGGCTTTCGACGATTCTCCGGACGCCTTGCGCGCCTGCGCCTGGACGCGCGGCGTGGCGGCCGCGCGGGGCGGGGCGAGGGTCGATCTGGTGCACGCCGTGGCGCTACCGGTGATCCCGATCGGCGCCTGGGACACACCCGTGGGAGAGCTGCTCGAGCGCAACGAGCGCGAGATCCGCACCCACGCCGAAAGGGAGCAGGCGGCCTTCGAGGCGGCCGGCGTCCCGGCCCGCGTCTTCCTGCGCCGGTGGCTCCCCGTCGACACGATCCTGGATCACGCCCGCGAGCAGGAGGCCGGCCTGATCGTCCTCGGCCAGCACGGCAGCCGGCCCGGCCGGATGCTGCTCGGCTCGGTCAGCGGCGGGGTCGCCCGCTCGGCCCGTCGGCCGGTGGTCGTCGTCCGCGGCCGGGTCGAGCCCTCGCCGCCGCAGAGCGTCCTGCTCGCGCACGACGGCTCGGCGGCGGCCGACGAAGCCGCCGCCACCGTGGCGCGCTGGCTGCCGGCGGCGCGGGTGATCGTGGTCACCGTGCACGCGGGAGAGAGCCAGCTCACGGCCGAGGAGACCCGTCGCCGCGCCGGCGCCGCCGGCCTCGACGCGGGCCGCCTGGAAACCGTCACGCGCGAGGGCGATCCGGCCGCGGTGCTGCTCGATCTCGCCGAGACGACCGGCTGCGGCCTGGTCGCGGTCGGCCGCCGGGGGCTCTCGCCCTTCCGAGATCTGCTCCTGGGCGGTGTTTCCGAGAAGCTGCTCCAGCTGGCGCCCTGCCCGGTCATGGCCGCCCACTGAGCCGCGCGTCCAGGACGCGAAGAGCGCAGGAGCCGGGGCGCGAGCACGCCCCGGCTCCCTTGACGACGGATCCGTCCGGTTCGTTCAGTTGGGCAGGAGCACTGTATCGACGACGTGGATGACGCCGTTCGAGGTCGCGATGTCGGCTTGCACGACCTTGGCGCCGTTGATCTTGACGCCGTCCTTGGCATCGATCCGGACCGTGCCACCCTGGACCGTCTTGGCTTCCGTCAGCCGGACCACGTCGGCGGCCATGACCTTCCCCGCGACGACGTGGTAGGTGAGGATCTCGGTCAGCTTCGCCTTGTCCTGGAGCAGCCCCTCGACGGTGCCGGCGGGGAGCTTCGCGAACGCCTCGTCGGTGGGCGCGAAGACCGTGAACGGGCCCGGGCCCTTGAGGGTGTCGACCAGCCCGGCCGCGGTCAGCGCGGCGGCGAGCGTCTGGAAGCTGCCCGCCTCGACGGCGGTTTCGACGATGTCCTTGGCGGCCTTCGTGGAGGCCTTGCCGTAGTTGCCGGCGAAGGCGGCTCCGGCGGCGAGAATCGACACGACGAGCGCGGATACGGCGATCTTCTTCTTCATGGGTTTCTCCCGAGTTGTCGAAAGCGGAGGCGCGGAGCGCGCGTCCTGCTTCGTTGGATCTCTACGCGCGCCACCTCGATCCGGACGACCGGATCGCCCCGCGGCCTCGGCTCGTCGTACCATCGCGCGGCGATGCTCGAGACGTCCCGCCTCCGGTTGCGCCCCTATCGGCCCGCCGACGCGCCGGACCTCGCGCGCGAGGCGAACGACCTGCGTGTCTGGCGCACCCTGCGCGATCGCTTCCCGCACCCCTACCGGGAATCGGACGCCGAGCGGTGGATCGCCACCCACGCGCAGGTCACGCCACCGACGGCGCTGGCCATCGCCCGCCGCGCCGACGACCGGCTGATCGGCGGCATCGGCGTCGAGCGACAGGCCGACGTGGTGCGCTTCACTGGCGAGGTCGGCTACTGGCTGGGCTTCGCCCATTGGGGCCGAGGGCTCGCGCGGGAGGCCGTGGCGGAGTTCGTCGCCTACTGTTTCGCTCGCTTCGACTTCGAACGGCTCGAAGCCTGGGTCTTCGAGCCCCACCGCGCGTCGCGGCGTGTGCTCGAAGCGTCGGGCTTCCGGCTCGAGGGCACCGCGCGGCGCAGCGTGGTCAAGCAGGGCGAGCTCATGGACAGCTGCCTCTATGGGCTCGTGCGGAGCGATCTCCGCGCCACCGAGCTGCCCTCCCCACCCTAGGTTCCCCCGAACGCCATGGATCCTCTGGCCCACACGCTCGCCGGCGCCGCGCTCGCGCGCACCCGGCTCGGTCGCGGGATACCGCTCGCGGCCGGCGTGCTGATCGCCGCGGCCAACATCCCGGATCTCGACGTCCTCGCCTACGTCCACGGCGAGGACGCCGCGCTCGGCTGCCGGCGCGGGCCGACGCACGGACCGATCGGGCTGCTGCTCCTGCCGCCGCTGGTGGTGGCCGTCGCGCTCGTGATCGGCAAGCTGCGCGCCCGCGAGCTCCGGCCCGTCGCCCCGATCCGCCGCCTGCTCGGGCTCGCCTACCTCGGCGCCCTGTCGCATCCGCTGCTCGACCTGACGAACACTTACGGCGTGCGGCTGCTGTCGCCGCTCTCGGAGCGGTGGTCCTACGGCGACACGCTGTTCATCGTCGACCCCTGGCTCTGGCTGCTGCTCGCGGCGGCGCTGGTGCTGACCGGCAGAGCGGGAGCGCTCCCGGCCCTGGGCTGGGCGCTCCTGGCGACCGCCACCAGCGCGGCGGTGCTGGGCGCCCCCGTCCCCGCTCCGGCCAAGCTGCTCTGGGCACTGGCGATCGCTGCGCTGGCGCTGCTCCGGTGGCGCGCCGGGCCCCACCTGCGAGGGCGAGCGGCGCGGGTGGCCGCGACGCTGGTTGCGGCGGCCGGGCTCTACGTCGGCGCGATGTTCGCCGGCGGCCGCTGGGCGCGCGCGGACGTTCGGGCGGAGCTCGTCCGCCGGGGCGTCGGTCCGGTCGAGGCGCTGATGGTCGGTCCGCTCCCCGCCGACCCGTTCGGCCGTGAGGTCGTGGTGCAGGTTCCCGACGGCTACCTCTATGGCAGCCACCGCGCGTTCGCCTCGCCCCGCCTGAGGCTTGGCGCGACACTCGAGCCCAAGGCCAGCGCGGTCGCGGACCCGCGGGTGGCCACCGCCCTCGCCGACCCATCGGTCGGCGGCTTCGTGGCCTGGGCCCGCTTCCCCTTCGCACGCGTCGAAGAGCACCCCGAGGGGAGCTCCGTCCACTTGCTGGACGCCCGCTACCTGAGGGTCTACCCGCCCCCCGGGCGCCGCTTCGGCATGGCCACGGTCGAGCTGCGGAAACCCGCCTCGCCGCCCTGATTCGCGAGCTCGAAGCGAACGATTTACGCCTTCATTACGCTATCCTGTGCCCATGTCGGACCGAGGGCGACTGGGGCTCGTGCGGGATCTCGGGTCGGGGCGGCCCTACCTGTCGCCGGGGGCGCGCAAGGAGAAGTTGCGCGAGCGCCACTTCCGGGCCGGCGCGGCGGGGGGTGGGGGCGCAGAGGGGGCGCCGTACGCGGAGCTGCGCTGCGCGTCGGCCTTCTCCTTCCTCGACGGCGCCTCGCTGCCCGAGGATCTGGTGGCGCGCGCCGCCGAGCTCGGACTGCCGGCGGTGGCGCTGGTCGATCGCGCCGGGGTCTACGGCGCCCCCCGCTTCTGGAAGGCCGCCCGCGCCGCCGGCATCAAGCCCCTGGTCGGCGCCGAGATCGCCCTCCGTGAAGACGAGCCCGACGCGACCGGCGCCGCGCCGCGCCGCCGCTCGCGGGCGGAGGCGATGGCGCGCAACCGGCGGCGGGGGCGGGTGACGCTGCTCGCCGAGTCGCGCCGGGGCTACCGCAACCTCTGCCGGCTCGCGACCGCGGCCGCGTCGGGCCGCGACAAGGGGGACCCCGCCGCCACCTGGGAGCAGTTCGAGCAGCACGCCGACGGGCTCCATCTGCTGACCGGCGGTGACGAGGGACCGTTCGCGCACGCCCTCGCCCGCGGCGACGCCGACGGCGCGCGCGCGACGCTCGAGCGGCTCGCGGCGCTCTTCCCGGGCCGCCTCCACGTCGAGCTGCAGCGCCACCATCACTGCGGCGAGGAGCGACGCAACCGCGCCGCGATCGAGCTCGCCGAGCGGCTCCGGCTGCCGCTCGTCGCCACCAACGGCTGCCGCTACGCGCGCGCCGAGGACAAGCCGCTCCACGACATCGTCACCGCCATCGCCCACCACGTGACGCTCGACGCCGCCGGCACCCGGCTCGAGCCCCACCGCGAACGGCACCTCAAGAGCGCCGCCGAGATGGCCCGGCTCTTCCGTGACCGCCCGCGCGCCCTCGTCCACGCCGCCGAGCTCGCGGGGCGGCTCGAGTTCACCCTCGACGATCTCGGCTATCGCTTCCCCGACGCGCCGCTCCCGGCCGGCGAGAGCCCCGCCTCGTGGCTGCGCAAGCTGGCCTGGAACGGCGCCCGCGCCCGCTTTCGGCCGCTCACGGCCAAGGCTCAGGCGCAGATCGAGCGCGAGCTGGCGCTGATCGAGAAACTCGAGCTCGCCGGCTACTTCCTGATCGTTCACGACCTGGTCGACTTCTGCCGCCGCGAGCGGATCCTCTGCCAGGGGCGCGGCTCGGCCGCCAACAGCGCGGTCTGCTACGCGCTCGGCATCACCGCCGTCGACCCGGTCAAGATGGACCTGCTGTTCGAGCGCTTCCTCTCCGAGGAGCGCGGCGAGTGGCCGGACATCGATCTCGATCTGCCCTCTGGTGACCAGCGCGAGAAGGTCATCCAGCACGTCTACCGGCGCTACGGCGGCGGCGGTGGTGGCGACGGCGGCGCGGCCGGGGCGGCGATGACCGCCAACGTCATCACCTACCGCGACCGCTCGGCGGCGCGCGAGGTGGCCAAGGCGCTCGGCTACTCCGAAGAGCAGGTCGATCGCCTGGCCAAGGCGCTCGGCTCGTTCCGTTACGACCTCCAGCGCGGCGATCCCCGCGACCTCGGCCGCGAGCTGGCCGCAGCGGGGTTCGACCCGGCCGCGGGGCGTAACGCCCAGTTCGCCCGCTACTTCCGGCGGCTGCAGAACCTGCCGCGCCACCTCGGCCAGCACTCCGGCGGCATGGTGCTCGCCGCCGGGCGGCTCGACGACGTGGTGCCGCTCGAGCCGGCCGCGATGCCGGGGCGCGTGGTCGTGCAGTGGGACAAGGACGACTGCGCCGACCTGGGGATCATCAAGGTCGACCTGCTCGGGCTCGGGATGCTCAACGCGCTCGAGGAGGCGATCCCGATCGTGCGCGAGCGCGAGCGCGTCCACCTCGACCTCGCCCACCTGCCCGCCGACGACCCCGGCGTCTACGCCATGCTGCGCGCCGCCGACACGGTCGGCGTCTTCCAGGTCGAGAGCCGCGCGCAGATGGCCTCGCTGCCGCGCAACGCCCCCGAGCGCTTCTACGACCTGGTGATCCAGGTCGCGATCATCCGCCCCGGGCCGATCACCGGCGGCATGGTTCATCCCTTCTTCGAGCGCCGGTTGGGCCGCGAGGTGGTGACCTACTTCCACCCCTGCCTGGAGCCGATCCTCGCGCGCACGCTCGGGGTGCCGATCTTCCAGGAGCAGCTGCTGCGCATGGCGATGGCGGTCTCGGGCTTCTCCGGCGGCGAGGCCGAGGAGCTGCGCCGCGCCATGGGCTTCAAGCGCTCGGTCGAGCGGATGGCGGCGATCGAGCAGCGGCTGCGCGCCGGCATGGCCGAGCGCGGCATCACCGGCGAGACGCAGGACAAGATCGTCCAGTCGATCACTTCGTTCGCGCTCTACGGCTTCCCCGAGTCGCACGCCGCGAGCTTCGCGCTCATCGCCTACGCCAGCGCCTATCTCAAGCGCTACCACCCGGCGGCGTTCCTGATCTCGCTGCTGAACGCCTGGCCGATGGGCTTCTACCACCCGGCGACGCTGGTCAAGGACGCGCAGCGCCACGGCGTCTCCGTGCTGCCGATCGACGTCCAGCACTCCGGCTGGCGCTGCGGATGGGAAGCCGGCGCTTGCCGGATCGGCCTGCGCTACGTCGCCGGGCTGCGCCGGGCCGTCGGCGAGCGGATCGCCGCCGCGGCCGCGCTCGAGCCGTTCGCGGATGTCGACGACTTGAAGCGGCGCGGCGGCGCGAGCGGCGCCGAGCTCGAGCGGTTGGCCGAGGTCGGGGCGCTCGGGTCGTTCGGACTCTCGCGGCGAACGGCGCTCTGGCAGGCATCGCTCGCCGCTCGCCCGCTCGGGGAGCTGTTCAGTGAAGCGTCCGAGTCGACCCGGCCGGGCGCTTCGGCGTCCAGGCAGAGTCCGCTGCGCGAGATGTCGCGTGCCGAGGAGACCAGGGCCGACTTCGCCGGCACCGGCTTGACCGTGGGACCGCATCCGGTCGCCTACGCGCGCGCGGAGCTCGATCGGCTGGGGGTGATTCCGACGGCGGAGCTGCCGCGGCTCGCGCGGGGCACGCGCGCGCGGATCGCGGGGGCGGTGATCGTCCGCCAGCGGCCGGGCACCGCGAAGGGGGCGCTCTTCCTGACCGTCGAGGACGAGACCGGCATGGCGCAGGCGATCGTCTCGCCGGCGCTGCTCCGGGCCGAGCGGGCGACCCTCGTCGGCCACGCCGGCTTGATCGTCGAGGGGACGGTCGAGGCGCGGGACGGTTCGGTGTCGCTGCGGGCGGAGCGCTTCTGGCCGCTGCCGCAGCTCGCCGCGACGCCGAGCCATGACTTCCGTTGAATCCGCCCCCCTGACCAAGGTCGGGAGCGACGGCCGACTCCGGGCGGTCGCGCCGGCCACCGCCGCGCGCCAGCATCTCTCCGGCAACACGGCGCGCGCGGTGCGCGCCGGAACCACCGGAGAAACCACCCATGACGTCGCTTCGCTTCGCTTCGACCTGCCTGCTCGCCCTCGCGGCCAGCCTCTCACTCGCCGCGCCGGCCTCGCCGCAGACGGTGCGCTCCGCCGCGGGCTCCTTCGCCACCGCCCAAGCCGCGCGCGACCAGTTCCGCCTCGACCTGGGCGGCGGCAACACCGCCGGGGCCGGTGGCTCCTTCGGCGGCCTGCGCCGCGAGATCAATTGGGACGGCGCCGGCGACGCCGTCTCGCTGCCCAACCTGATGCCGGCCGACCAGTTCCAGGCCCGCGGCGTCGTCTTCACGACGCCGGGCACCGGTTTCGCGATGAGCGCCAAGGTCGGCAACCCGACCGGCACCGCCGTCCGCTTCGGCAACTTCGACCCCGCTCACGCGGGACGGTTCGCGGCCTTCTCCGCCGAGCGCCTCTTCGCCTCGCTCGGCAGCCCGGTCTACGACGTCGTCTTCTTCGTTCCCGGTACCAACCAGCCGGCGGTCGTCACGGGCTTCGGCGCCGCCTTCACCGACGTCGACCTCGCCGGCGCGAGCTGGATGGAGTACTTCGACGTCGACGGTGTCTCGCTCGGCCGCTTCGACGTGCCGTGGGCGGCCGGCGACGGCACCTTCTCGTTTCTCGGCGTCTCGTTCGCCGGCGCGCCCAAGATCGGCCGCGTGCGGATCGCCGCCGGCAACCACGCGCTCGACCTGGGCGGCGAGCCGGGCGGCAAGGACGCCGTGGCGGTCGACGATCTGCTCTACGGCGAGCCGCTGGCCGCCGAGGGCGCCGGCTGCATCGAGACCCCAACCGCGATCTGCCTGGCCAACTCGCGCTTTCGCGTCGAGGCGACCTTCTCCGCGGTCCAGGCCGGCACCGGCAAGGCCAAGGCGTTCGCGCTGACGCCGGACTCGGGCACGCTGTCGTTCTTCGCCGAGGCCAACCGCGAAGTCCTGATCAAGGTCCTCGACGCGTGCGGCCTCAACGACCGCTTCTGGGTCTACGGCGCCGCCGCCACCGACGTCGCCTACGCGATCTCCGTCACCGACACCGCGACCGGCGAGGTGGTGGTCTACGAGAAGGAGCAGGGACCCCCGGCGCCGGCGATCACCGACGCCGACGCCTTCGCCACCTGCGGCGCCGACTGATCCCGGCGCCGCGACCGAGATTCCGCTTGCCGTGGCGGCCGGATCGTCCCGCGCCAGGGACGGTCCGGCCGCTCCGAGCGACGCTTCCCCACGGCGCGCTCCGGATCGCTAGGATGGTGCCCGGAGCGCGCCCGTGCGGACCCTCACCATCTTCCTGCTCGGAGCCTGGATCGCGCTCGCCGGCGTCCGCGGCGAGGAAGCCGCGGCGGCGGACTCCCCCCTGCCCCTCGCCGAGCTGGCTCGCCTGGCGCCGGATGCCATTCACTCGGGTCTGCCGGCGACCTCCGATCCGAGCCAGACGTTCGATCTCTACCTGCCTCCCGGCTTCACCCCCGAGCGAACCTGGCCGCTGCTGCTGGTCTTCGACCCGCGCTCGCGCGGGCGCTTCGCGGCCGACATCTTCGTGCCCGCCGCGCGCGAGCACGGCTGGGTCGTCGCCAGCTCGAACAACACCCGCAGCGACGGCCCTTTCGAGCCCAACGTACGCGCGGTCAACGCCATCTGGCCCGACCTGATGCGCCGGCTGCCAACGCCATCTGGCCCGACCTGATGCGCCGGCTGCCGATCGATCCGCGGCGCGTCTACGCCAGCGGGTTCTCGGGCGGCGCGATCCTCTCCTGGTTGATCGGCCAGCGCGGCGACCAGCTCGCCGGCATCGTTCCGGTCGGCGGCCGGCCGCCGGACGGCTTCGAGAAGGCACCGCTGCGCTGCGCCGCCTGGATCGCCGCCGGCACCGTCGACTTCAACTTCCTGCCCTCGCTCGAGCTCGAGGCCGCCGCGGCGGCGTCCGGTGTGGCGCATCGCTTCGAGCCCTTCGAGGGGCCCCACGCCTGGTTCTCGTCCGACGAAGCCCGGCGGGCCGTCACCTGGCTCGAAGTGCTGGCGATGCGCGACGGCCGCCGCCCGCGCGACGAGCGGGTGATCGACGCCGCCCTCGCCGCCGACCTCGCCGCCGCCGAGGCCGACCTCGCGGCGGGCGATCCGCTCGGCGCGGCGCGCCGCTTTTCGGCCGTCGCCGCCACCTACGCCGGATTGCGCGAGGTCGCGGCCGCCGGCGAGCGCGGCGCCGAGCTGCTCCGCGGCGCGCCGGCCCGCGCCGCGCTCAAAGAGCGGAAGTGGGTCGCCCGCTACGAGGAGCAAGGGCGCCGCCGGATCGCCGAGACCCTCGCTCTGCTCGCCGAAACCGAGCCGGTCGCGCCGGTCGGCAAGCTGCGCGCGGCGCTCGGCCTCGACGGGCTGCTCGGACAGGCGCGAGAATCGGGCGAGCGCGGGCGCGCCGCGCAGCGGGTGCTCGCTTCGGTCGCGGCCCAGCTCGGCTTCTACCAGATGCGGGAGCTGTTCGCCGCCGGCGATTTTCCCAAGGCGGTGGTCGCCCTCGCCCTGGCGGCCGAAGCGCGACCGGGCGACCCCTACCTGCGCTACAACCTGGCCTGCGCCCAGGCGCGAGCGGGCATGCGCGGCGAGGCCCTCACCTCGCTCGAGCAAGCGGTCGCGGAAGGCCTTGCTCGGCCGGAACAGATGGCCTCCGATCCCGACCTCGCCTCGCTCCGCAGCGAAGCCCGCTTCCTCGCGCTGCTCGAGCGCGTGCACGCAAAAGCCGCCCCACGCTGAGCTCCCGACCCTCGAGATCCCGCACCAAGCCCCAATCCCCCCGTCGCCAAAATCCCGGAGCGAGCCGCCAGGCGAGCGACCGCGGAGGGGTGAGGGCGCCGGATTCACTCCGGTGCCCGAGGGGAGGGCGCGTGCCCTCCCCTTGTGAGACTGAGACCAGCGGAGCGAGCCGCCAGGCGAGCGACCGCGGAGGGGTGAGGCCAGCGGATTCACTCCGCTGGCCGAGGGGAGGGCGCGTGCCCTCCCCACCAGATAGGATCCCGAGCGATGAGCCGACGGTTCGACCGCGCTTGGATCGCCGCCGCGCTCGCCGGCTTGGCCGCGGGCGTCGCGATCTACACCTTCGCCTACGCCAAAGGCGCCTCCTACATGACGGACGACCCCGGCGCCTGCGCCAACTGCCACGTCATGGAGGAGCAGTTCGCCGGCTGGACCAAGTCGAGCCACCGCGCGGTGGCGGTCTGCAACGACTGCCACACCCCGCCGGGTCTGGTTCCCAAGTACGCGACCAAGGCGCTCAACGGCTGGAACCACTCCTGGGCTTTCACCACCGGCCGTTTCCCCGAGCCGATCCAGATCACTTCCCGGAATCGCACCGTCACCCAGTCGGCCTGCCGCAAGTGCCACGCCGAGATCGTGGAGGCGATCGACCGCCTCCCCTCCGCCCACGCCGGCCAACTCGACTGTCTCACCTGTCACCGCGACGTGGGGCACCCCCACTGAAGGAGTCCGCCATGGCATCCGCCACCGATCCGAACCCCTCGGGCCGTCCGAAGTCGCGCCTCCTCCTGCTCGCGATCGCCGCCGCCGTGGGCGGCGCGCTGGCGACGGCGCTGCTGGTCAATATCTTCGAGCGCAAGCAGGAGGCCAAGAACCCGTTCTTCCGGGTGGTCGAGCTCGACGACGAGACCGAGGACCCCGCGATCTGGGGCAAGAACTTCCCAGTCCAATACGACTCGTACCAGCGCACCGTCGACCAGGTGCGGACCCGCTTCGGCGGCAGCGAGGCGGTGCCGCGCACTCCGACCGAGGCCGACCCCCGCTCCGTGGTCGCGCAGTCGCGCCTCGAGGAGGACCCGCGGCTGGTGACGATGTGGAAGGGCTACGCTTTCTCGGTCGACTTTCGCGAGGAGCGCGGCCACGCCTACATGCTCGACGACCAGACCTTCACCGAGCGCCAGCAGGTGGCCCAGCAGCCCGGCACCTGCGCCCACTGTCACGCCTCGGTCTACGTGCCGTACAAGCGCCTGGGCGAGGGTGACCTGATCGCCGGCTTCGAGAAGATGAACCAGATGCCCTACCAGGAGGCGCGCGAGCTGCTCTCTCACCCGGTTTCCTGCATCGACTGCCACGATCCGCAGTCCATGCAGCTGCGCATCACGCGCCCCGGCTTCCTCGAGGGGATCCGCGCGCTCAAGGCGTCACAGGGGATTCCGGACTACGACCCCAACACGATGGCGACCCGCCAGGAGATGCGGGCCTACGTCTGCGGCCAGTGCCATGTCGAGTACTACTTCAAGGGCCCCGAGAAGCGGCTGGTCTACCCCTGGGCCAAGGGGCTGAAGGTCGAGCAGATCCAGGCCTACTACGACGAGATCGGCTTCAAGGACTGGACGCACGCCCTCACCGGCGCCGAGGTGCTCAAGGCGCAACACCCGGAGTTCGAGATGTGGAGCCAAGGGATCCACGCCCGCTCGGGGGTCGCCTGCGCCGATTGCCACATGCCCTACGAACGCGTCGGCGCGCTCAAGGTCTCGGACCACCACGTCCGCAGCCCGCTGCTCAACGTCGCCAAGGCCTGCCAGACCTGCCACCGCTGGTCGGAAGCGGAGCTCAAGGGCCGCGCCGAGGCGATCCAGGAGCGCACCTACCGGATGCGTGGGCAGGCGATGGACGCTCTCGTTCAGCTGATCGGGGATCTCGAGGCCGCTCGCGCCGCGGGCCGCTCCGACGCCGAGCTCGCGCTGGCGCGCAAGTTCCAGCGCCAGGCCCAGTTCCGGCTCGACTTCGTCGAGGCGGAGAACTCGATGGGCTTCCACGCCCCGCAGGAGGCGCTGCGCATTCTCGGCGAGTCGATCGACCTCTCCCGGCAGGGACAGCTCGCGCTGCGCGATCCGAGCTACCGGCCGACCTTCGAGAACCGCGCCGAGCCACCGGCCGCCACCGCCGCGGCGGCGGAGCCCGGCTTGACGGCCAGCGCCGTGGCGGTCGTCACGCCGCGCCGCTAGCCGCCCCGAGACGGGCGAGGATGGCGGCGGCGGTGGCTTCGCCGGTCTCGCAGCCGCCTTCCATGTACCCCTGGGCGGCGAGCGAGCAGTGCTCGCCGCAGAAGTGCAGGTCGCCCACGGGCTCGCCTTCGGCGCCGGCGATGCCGGTCCACTGGCCGGGCAGGTAGCTGGCGTAGCTGCCGCGGCTCCAAGGGTGCGAGGGCCAGTGGAAGCGCGCCTCCGCGAGGTGGGCGCGCCCCTCCGACGGGCGGGAGGCGGACGCGGACGCGACGGCCCGCGCGGCGGCGACGCCGGGGAAGATCGCCTCGAGCTCGGCCACGACCCGCTCGGCCTGCTCGGCCGCGGTGCCGCCGCCGACCGCCTCGCCCTGCCGGCCGCCGGTGAAATTGGTCAGGATCCCGGCCTCCCCCGCCTGCTGGCGGCTGGTCTCCCAGACCAGCTGGAACGGCAGGTCCGCGAAGGCGCTGCCGTTCGAGCCGTGGCGGGACCGCCAGGGGCGCGCGCCGAAGCCGATCATCAGCTTGGCGTTGGTGCCGTAACCGAGCTCGGCGATGGCGGTCCGCTTGACCGCCGGCAGGTCGAGCTCCAGCTGGACCTCGCGCAGCAAGGTGAACGGGAGCGCGAGCACCAGGATCGGCGCCGCCACCTCCACGCTGGTGCCGCCGCGGCGCAGCGACGCCACGTAGTCGCCGTCCGGCCGGCGCGAGACCGCTTCGAGCACGTGGCCGAGCGCGATCCGGTCGCCGAGGCGGCGAGCCAGCTCGAGCGGGATGCGGTCGTTGCCGCCGCGGACGTGGAAGCGCTCGTCGCTCTCGCCGAAGATCCGGAACGGATCTGGCTCGGGATCGATCATCCAGAGCAGGTTGAGCGCCGACTGGCGGTCGGTCTCGAGACCGTACTCGGTGGTGTAGGCGACGTCCAGCAGCTTGCGGAACCAGCCCGAGACGCCGGCGCCGTCCAGCCACTCGGCGATCGTCATCCGGTCGAGCGCCTCGGCGCCCGAAGGCGTCCGGTAGGTGATCTCCTCGGCGTCGCCGAGCGGCGCGAGCGCCGCCTCGATCCGCGCCGCCACCGGGCGGAAGGCCTCGATGACCTCGGCGTCCGAACGCAGCGCGCCTTCGAAGTACCAGGTCTCGTGGCGGAGACCCGCCGCCTCCTGCGCGAGGTCGTCGAGCTCGATTCCGAGCTCGGCGGCGAGCGCGCGGATCCGCTCGTGCGGCGTGTCGATCAGCTCGCCGCCGAGCTCCACGACCTGTCCGTCGGCGAAGCGGTCGCGCAGGCTGTACATCCGTCCACCGGCGCGCTCTTGAGCCTCGAACAGCCGGACCGGCACGCCGGCGGCGTTCAATCGATAGGCACAGGTCAAGCCGGCGATCCCCGCCCCGACGATCACCACCGGTCGATCCAGAGCGACCGGCGAGCTCGGCAGCGCCCGGGGCCGGCAGCCCAGCGCCGCGCCGGCGGCGACCACGGCGCCCGTCGAGAGCAGCTCGCGGCGGCTCCAGGGCAGCGGACGCGGTTCGTCGCGCGTTCGGTAGAGCTCGAGGACGTCGCGCGAGGAGAGCGTCGCGGCCCGCGCCGCGCGCGCCAGTCGATAGGAGCGCCGGAGCGCCGTGAACCAGGGGGTTCTCGCCATGATCCGCGCAGACTAGCCGACCCTGGGAGGTGGCTCAACCGCCCGCGCGCGGAGCTCCCGCCTCGAGCCACCGGCGGGCCTCCGCCATCGCCTCCGCGAAGGCATCCAACCGCCCTTCCGCGATCCAGCGCGTGATCTCCTCGACCGCGCGCGCCAAGCCGGCGTGAACTCGCGGCGTCGCCGCGTTGAGCTTCTGGATCGCGAAGTAGAGCTCGGGGCTCTCGCCGGCGACCGCGGCCGTGGTGGCGAGCTGGGCCTGGAAAGTCGAGGAGCCGACGGCGGAGAGCTCGCCGAGCGCCAGGCCGCTCTGCGCCAGGGCGCGCGCGAAGACCAGGTTCGACAGATGCGACAGGCCGAGCACGTAGGCGGCGATCTCGTCGTGGCGCTCGATCGACAGCGGCACCAGGGTCGCGGCGGTGTCGCGGAAGAGCCCGGCGACGTGCTCGGTGGCGCGCGGCACGCCGCAATCACACAGGCAGATCACCCGGCCGGCCAGGGTCCGCACTCCCGGCCCGAACATCGGGTGGATGCTGGTCACCGCCAGGCCCGCGGCGCGAGCCCGCGCGAGCGCCGGCGCCAGGTGCCCCTTGAGGCTCGCGATCTCGCACACCGTGCCGCCGAAACCGGCGACCGCGATCTCATCGAGAGATTCGGCCACCTGCTCCATCGGCACCGCGATCAACGCCAGCGTGGCGCCCTCCAGGCCGGCCGCGAGCGTTCCGGCGTCCGCGAGCTCGCCGTCGTCCGGATTCCGGTCGAGAACGCGCACCGCGTGCCCCTGAGAGGCGAAGAAGCGCCCGAACCAGCGCCCCATGCGGCCGCGGCCACCCACCACCAGCACCGTCTCGGCCGCCCCCGAGTATGCCGCGTGCCGCTCCACCTCCTGCACGCGGCAGGCCTCGTCGATCAGGCTACCCATCACGGCGCTGGCGAGCTCCGGCGCCAGCCCCGCCTCGTGCGCGACCACCGCCGCCCGGTCGAGCACCCGTTTCTCGACCTCGAAATCACGCAGCGGGATCCCCGCGCGCAGCTTCTCGCGCCCGATCTCGCGAGCCAGCTCCATCCGCTCCGCGATCAGGCCGAGCAGCGCCGAATCCAGGTTGCGGATCCTCCGCCGCAGCGCTTCGAGCTTCTCCACTGGCTCTCCCTCCGGTGCCGCGAGCTACCGCCCAAACAAAACGAGGGGGGCCGGCATCCCGGCCCCCCTCGTTCTGTTCACGCGGTACCGGGTCAGTAGTAGATCGACGGGCGATAGGTGCTCGTCATCTGGTGCATGCGGGTGTTCTGCCCGCTGGAGAAACGATCCATGCAGGCATCGTCGGTGTAGTCCATGAAGTTCTGGATCGGGTCGGGCCCGCCGCCCGCGCAGGTGTCCCGACCGACCGGACAGCCGAACGCCGCCGAGGCCTCGGGCGGCGTGTCGGAGACGTAGTCGCCGTTGCCGGTGCAGCCGCCCTGGAAGGTGTGGTAGAGGCCCAGGTAGTGACCCACTTCGTGGGTCGCCGTGTCCCCCAGGTTGTAGGGCGAGGCGCTGCCGCCCGGCAGCGACTGATCGAGCAGCACGACGCCGTGGCGGGAGTCGCTCTCCGGATAGGAGTTCGGGAAATAGGCGTAGCCGAGGATCCCCTGCGAGGGGCGGCAGGAGTAGATGTTCAGGTTGTTCCGCGGATCGATCGCGAGCGACTGCTTCATCTGCTTCTCCTGACCGCCGTAGCAGCCGGTGTACCAGCGGCTGTTGGTCGTCCGGTCGGTGCTCGCGAGGTAGAAGGAGAAGCCGGTGCCCGCGTAGGCGGCGTTCAGGACGTCGATCTGGGCCGCGATCCAGGAGTCCGGGATGTTGCCCTGGCTGATCGCCGTGCCCGAGCGGACGACGTGCCAGCGCACCGGGATCGCCACCGCCTGCGGCGCCTCGGGAATCACGAACGCGCCGCGCTCGGCGATCTCGCGCGCCACGAGCTCGGCCTCCTCGGCGCTGGGATCGACGACGGCACAGCGCTGGCCGCGCTCGAGCTGGCCGTCCCTGCCGACGAAGTGGATGTCGCCGGGCTGGGTGATCTCGCCGCGGGCGCTGCTGTCCGCGACGAGAGGGGTTGTGAGCAGGGTGAGCGCCACCAAGCTCAGGACGCAGGGGTTCCGCATCGACCGCCTCCTCTGGGTAGAAAACTGCAGGATTTGACGGCGGACCCTAGCACGCCGGACAGATCCTCGCTAGCCCCCCGGAGGCAGCGGGATCAGGCTCCCCGGCTGGCGGCCGAGAATTCCTTCCGAGCCGCTCGTTCGTGCCGGCGGCTGACGGCGGTCGGCGTGTCTCGGCGGGGACCCCGCTCCGTCGGCGGCGGGCGGGGAAGCCGGCGGCGGCCCGCCCGGCTGCTGTCCCCAGTAGATCGGCAGATAGGCAGGGACGCCCCAGATCACGAGCGGCGGCGGTGGGGGCGCCGCGGCGCGGGCGACCTCCTGCGCCACCCGGATCTCGGCGAGCGCCGCCAGCCGCTCCAGCCGCGCGGCCTCCTGGCGCCGGCGGCGCTCCTCGAACTGAGCCCGGCGCTCCTCCGCCCGCGCCGTGGCGACCGCGGCCGGCACCCATTCACCGCCGTCCTCGACCCAGCCGCGGCGACGCATCGCCTCCGTGTACGGCAGCCACCGCCCCTGGTCGCTCTCGCGTTCGTAGCCGAGCGCGCGTAGCAGCGGCGCCAGACCGGCGAGATCCGGGTCGAGCTCGGCGGCCGCCAGCGCGGCCTCGCGGGCGCCGAAGTCGAAGCCGCGCGACCGGGACCAGCGGGCGAGCTCGAGCCAGTCGCCGGCGGTCGCGGCCGGGCCGGCGCGCAGCCGCGCCGCCCGCTCGGCGTAGTCGGCCACAGCGGAGGGTCCGGGCTCGACCGAGCGGACCTGATCGCGGGGCAGCGAGAGCACGCCGCCACCGAGCCGGATCTCGACGGTCGTTTCCTTCACCACCGCGTCGATGTCCTCGAAGATCCTGCCGTTGGTGAGCACGACCCGATCGGCGTGGAGACAGGTCGCGCTCGAGCCGGCGATCGCGAATGCCGCGCAGGCGGCGGCGAGGGGGCGGCGGAGCATGGCGGCACCTCCCGGCGACACCATAGCACCGCGGCGCCGGCCTCCCGGAAGAGGGTCCGGAGAGCGCCCGGAGCAGCGCCAGCGCGACCGCGCGCCGGCCGGGGAGCCGACCCGCCTGGCATAGAATTCGCGCGGAGGAACTCCCCATGCTCGACGTGCAAGCGCCCCGACTCGGACCCCGCGCCACCGAGCTGCTCGACCTCGAGCAGCGTTACGGCGCTCACAACTATCACCCTCTCGACGTCGTGCTCGAGCGCGGCGAAGGCGCCTGGGTCTGGGACGTCGAGGGCAAGAAGTACCTCGACCTGCTCGCCGCCTATTCCGCGGTCAACCAGGGCCACTGCCACCCGCGCCTGGTGGCGGCGCTCGAGCGCCAGGCGCGGCGGCTGACGCTCACTTCGCGCGCCTTCTACAACGACCAGCTCGGGCCGTTCTGCCGTGAGATCTGCGACCTCACAGGCTTCGAGCGCTTCCTGCCCATGAACAGTGGCGCCGAGGCGGTCGAGACGGCGCTCAAGCTGGCCCGCAAGTGGGGGCAGACCGTGCGCGGCGTGCCCGACGTCGAGAGCGAGATCCTGGTCTTCGACGAGAACTTCCACGGCCGCACGACGACGATCGTCGGTTTCTCCACCCACGAGCAGTATCGCTTCGGCTTCGGCCCCTTCGCGGGCGGCTTCCGCATCCTCCCCTACGGCGACGCCGAAGCGGTCGCCGCGGCGATGTCGCCGCGCACGATCGCGATCCTGGTCGAGCCGATCCAGGGCGAGGGCGGGATCATCATCCCGCCGGACGGCTACCTGCGCCGGCTGCGGGAGCTCGCCACCGCCCACGGCGCGCTGCTCGTCTGCGACGAGATCCAGTCCGGGCTCGGCCGCTCCGGCAAGCTGTTCGCCTTCGAGCACGAGGGGATCCGGCCCGACGTCGCGATCGTCGGCAAGGCGCTCTCGGGCGGCCTCTACCCGGTCTCGGGCGTGCTCGCCGACGCGGCCACGATGTCGGTCTTCCACCCCGGCGACCACGGTTCGACCTTCGGTGGCAACCCGCTCGGCGCCGCCGTGGCGCGTGAAGCGCTGCGGGTGCTGGTCGAGGAGAAGCTGATCGAGCGCTCCGCCGAGCTCGGCGCCTACCTGATCGACCGCCTGCGGGCGATCGACTCGCCGCTCGTCCGGGAGGTGCGCGGCCGGGGCCTGTGGGTCGGCATCGAGCTCCGGCCCGAGGCCGGTCCGGCGCGGCCCTACTGCGAGAAGCTGCGCGACGCCGGCGTGCTGTGCAAGGAGACGCGCGAGCAGGTGATCCGCGTCGCCCCGCCGCTGGTCATCGAGCGGCCGGATCTGGACTGGGCGATCGAGCGCTTCGAAACGGTGCTGCGGCTTCCATGAGCGCCTCGAACTCCGGCGCCGGCAACGGCTTGGAGAACAGGTAGCCCTGCATCTCGTCGCAGTAGAGCATCTCGAGGATGGCCATCTGCTCCTCCTCCTCGACGCCTTCGGCGACCACTTCCATGCCGAGGCCGTGGGCGAGCTGGATCATGGCGCCGACGATGCGGGAGTCCTCCGGCCGGCGGCCGAGGTCGCGGATGAAGGAGGAGTCGAGCTTGACGGTCTGGATCGGCAGCTCGCGCAGGTAGGAGAGCGACGAGTAGCCGATGCCGAAGTCGTCGACCGCCACCCGGGCCCCGCGGGCGCGCAGCCGGCCCAGCATCGACACCGGATCGCCGCTCGACAGCAGAGCCATCGTCTCCGTGATCTCGAGCTCGAGCGCCTCCGCGGGCAGCCCGGTCTCGGCCAGGACGTCGAACACCATCTCGGCGAGCTGCGGGTTCTCGAACGCCCGCGCGGTCAGATTGACCGAGATGCGGAGATCGGACTGGAAGCGCCGGCGCCAAGACGCCACCGTCGCGCAACCGGCACGCAGGACCCAGCGGCTGATCGCCTCCGAGGCGCCGGTCGCTTCGGCGACCGCGAGGAAGGCCGCGGGCGCGAGCAGGCCACGGTCGGGGTGCTGCCACCGCACCAGCGCCTCGGCGCCGGTGATCTCACCGGTCCCGGAGCGGACGATCGGTTGGAAGTGGAGTACCAGCTGGGTCTCCAGCAGCTCCGAGCGGAGCTCGGTCTCCAGCGCCAGCCGCTCCCGCGTCGTCGCGCTCATCTCGTCGGCGTAGACGAAGTGACAGCCGCGGCCGGCGTCCTTGGCGCGGTACATCGCGGTATCGGCCTTGCGCAGCAGGCTCATCGGCTCCTCGCCGTGCACCGGGTAGAGACTGATGCCGATGCTCGCGCCGACGAACAGGCTCTGCTCGCCGACCCGCAGCGGCGCCCGGAACCGCTCCAGCAAGTGCCGGGCGACCGGGTCCGCCTCCTCCGGCGTGCGGATGCCCGGCAGCAGCACCGTGAACTCGTCGCCCCCCAGGCGCCCGACCGTGTCCCCCTCGCGCACCGAGTGCAGCAGCCGGTCGGCGACCGCCGCCAGCAGCAGGTCGCCGACGTCGTGGCCGTAAGTGTCGTTGACCCTCTTGAAGTGATCGAGGTCGAGGAAGAAGAGGGCGGCCGGCTGCGCGGCGGGGGTGCCGCGCTCGATCGCGGCGCGGAGCCGATCGAGGAACAGCTTGCGGTTGGGCAGGCCGGTGACCACGTCGAAGAACGCCAGGCGCTCGATCTGCCGGGAAGCGTCGGTCAACCGGTGGTGCTCCTCTTCGAGCAGCCAGACCACGGTCGCGAGGCCCAGCACGCCGATCATGGCGACGTCGACGTAGCCGAGCGCCTGCGGCACCGGCAGCTCGAACAGGCCCAGGGTCTGCGCCGCGGTCAGCAACTGGTGGGCGCCGGACGCGAAGAGCGCGCCGCTGACGAAGCGCGGCCCGGTGATGGTCGTGCCTCGGTGCAAGCGCCAGAGCACCGCGCCGGCGGCGATCATGGCCAGGGCGAGCGCCAGGGAGCGGACGCCGACCCGCACGAAGACACGCTGGGTCGCGGACTCCGGCGAGAAAGCGTAGAGCAGCGTCGAGACCGCGCCGAGCAGCGCCAGCGCGCCGAGGATCGCGCGCCCGCCGCGTCGCGACTGGGCCCAGCCGGTCGACAGCGAGAAGGCGCCGAACAGGAGCCAGGCCGCGTGCCAGTAGGCGCCGATCTGCGACACCGCGGTGGCCAGGAGGCGATCCCAGTCGCCGGGCGGCACCTGGCCGATGCGGGCGAAGGCATAGAGCGCTCCGGCTTGCGCCAGACAGAAGGCCCACCAGGCGAGCGACCACTCGCGCAGATAGGCCCGACGGTGGCGACGGTGGAATCGCGCCAGCAGCAATGCCAGCAGCGCCGCGCAGGCGGACTGCGTCGCCAGCCCTGCCAGCGTGAACGCGTTCGATTCGCTCATTGGCGCCGCACGAGGAACGCCATTCTAGTCGCAGCTCCGACGAGCGCGACATCGGCCCGCCCCCAGGAGGTCCCGCCCCGGACGCTCCCGGGCCGGGAATCCACCAGGGAGGTCGGCGGCTGGTGAAACAACCCGAGCGCGCCGTCGCGGCCGCAGCCGGCTGATCTAAGATCCCGGCATGACGACGGGCACGCCCCGCAAGATCTTCGTTCTCGACACCTCCGTCATCCTCTACGACTCGACCGCGATCTACCACTTCGAAGAGCACGACGTCGCGATCCCGATCACCGTGCTCGAGGAGCTCGACCACTTCAAGAAGGGCGACAACGTCGTCAACCTCCAGGCGCGGGAGTTCATCCGCGAGCTCGACAAGCTCTCGGAGACCAACATGCTCGCGGATTGGGCGCCGCTCGACGGCCCGGAGCTGGGGCGCTTCCGGGTCATCGCCGACGAGGACGCCTCGGTCGACGCGCGTACCGTGTTCGGCAGCGGCAAGAACGACCATCGGATCCTCAACGCCACGCTCGCGCTGACCGAGAAAGAGCCCAACCGCGAGGTGGTGCTGATCAGCAAGGACATCAACCTGCGGGTCAAGGCTCGCGCGCTCGACCTGCGCGCCGAGGACTACGAGACCGTCCGCATCAAGGACGTCGATCACCTCTACCGCGGCCGCACCGATCTCGAGATCGAGGATCCGACGCCGATCCAGCTGCTCTACGAGCGCGGCGCCGTGGACCCGTCCGAGGTCGGCCTCGACCGGCTGCCCGCCAACCACTACTACATCCTGCGCAGCCCACAGAACTCCGCCCTGGCGTGGGCGAATCCGGGCTCGGGACTGCTCGAGCGAGTCCACAAGGCGCCCGCCTACGGCATCACCCCGCGCAACGCCGAGCAGACCTTCGCCCTGCACTCGATCACCAACCCGGCCGTACCCCTGGTCTCGGTGTCGGGCAAGGCCGGGACCGGCAAGACGCTGCTCGCGCTCGCCGGGGCGCTCGAGCAGCGGCGCCAGTTCCGCCAGATCTATCTCGCGCGGCCGCTCGTGCCGCTGTCGAACAAGGACATCGGCTACCTGCCGGGCGACATCAAGTCCAAGATCAACCCCTACATGCAGCCGCTGTGGGACAACCTGAACATCATCAAGCACCAGTACGACGAGAAGGAGCGCGAGTACAAGAAGATCGACGAGATGGTGGAGATGGAAAAGCTCCACATCACGCCGCTCGCCTACATCCGCGGCCGCAGCTTCTCGAACATCATCTTCATCGTCGACGAGGCGCAGAACCTCACGCCGCACGAGATCCGCACCATCATCACCCGCGCCGGCGAGGGCACCAAGATGATCTTCACCGGCGACATCTTCCAGATCGACACGCCCTATCTCGACGCCCAGTCGAACGGCCTGTCGTTCCTCATCGACCGCATGCAGGGCCAGCGCCTGTACGCCCACGTCAACCTCGACAAGGGCGAGCGTTCCGAGCTCGCCAACCTCGCCAGCATGCTGCTGTGATCGCTCAGGCGAAGCGGACGCCCTGGTCGATGCCGCGCCGGCGCTCCACCACCAGCGCGAGCGCGAGCAGGACGACACTCGCCATGAGGAAGCGGGCTGGACTGGCGGCCGCCCCGGGCGCCATGCCAGCGTAGTCGAAGGCCGGCACCCGGTTGGCCGGGCCCAGGTACCAGAGGGTGATGTAGAGCCCCTCGAACAGCCGCGAGCTCCCCGACAGCAGCCCGAGCGCCAAACCGAGCAGCGCCATCGCCACCGCCCCGATGACGAACGATCCGGCGAAGGCGAGCTCTCCCGCTGCCAGCATTCTCGCCAGAACGCCGCTCGCCGGCGCCAGTCCCAGCACCGCTCCGGCGAGCAGCAGGGCCGGCAACTGGTGGCTCCGCGCCCGCGGCGCCGCGGCGAGGATCGGCTCGATCCCCAGCTCCCGCTCGCGCACGCCGAGCCCCGACCAGACCAGCGCCGACCAGAGCAGCGCGGCGATCGCGAGCCCGGGGAGCGCGCTCGCCGGCACCAGCAAGCCCGCGCCGGCCAGCCCCGCCGCGCCCAGGCGCCAGAGGCGGGACTGAGCAGCCAGCGCGACGCGCAGCTCGGCGAGGGCGAGCGAGATGATCCGCGGACGGCGGGACGGTGCTTCGAGCGGCGCCAGCGCGCCTCCCGCCGCGGCCGGCGGGTGGGCCGCGGGGAGCGGCGCGACCGGCGCTGCGGCGTCGCCGCGCCGGCGCCGGCGGCGCGCCGGATCGAAGCGATCGAAGGGCAGCGCCGCCGCCGTCGCCACCAGCAGGGCCACCGCCAGCACCTGCGCCCGTTCGCGCCAGGGGATCTCGGACGCTACGAGTCCGTCCCAGGTGAAGGTGCCGTGGATGCGCGCC
This sequence comes from Acidobacteriota bacterium, assembly GCA_014584695.1. Classification (GTDB taxonomy): domain Bacteria; phylum Acidobacteriota; class Thermoanaerobaculia; order Multivoradales; family JAGPDF01; genus JACTMI01. The sequence goes on along the minus strand of JACTMI010000037.1, from coordinate 23,079 downwards.
GCCGCGTCGCCGGCCAGGGTGATGACGAAGCCGCTCTCGTAGCCGGGATCGATGCCGCGCACGGCCTCCCCCATCGCCGCCTGAAGGGTGGCGATGCCCAGCAGATCGAGCGCTCCGGTCTCGAGCGGCACCACCAACAGCGCCCCCCAAACGAAGAACCAGACGAAGTTGCCGAAGCCGCGCGCCAGCGGGGGAAGGGTCTCGAACAGCACCGCGAGCGCGGCGACCAGTGCCAGACCGGGCAGCGCGAAGAAGGCGAGCGGAGAGAGGATCGCCAGCGGCTGGATCGGCGGCGCGCCCGGCGAGACCAGCAGGAGCACGACCGCGGCCAGCGCCAGGACCCCGACCATCGCCGCCAGCACCAGGAAATGGCTGGTGGCCTTGGCGAGCGTGTAGGCGACTTTCGACATCGGCGTCGCGGCCAGGATCTGCCCGACGCCGGTCGAGCGATCGCGGAACACCGAGCCCTTGATCACCCAGAAGCCGGCGAGGGAAAGGAAGGTGCCCGCGACCATCGTCATCAGCGCGCCGGCCCAGGCCGAGGAGGGGTCGCCGGTGAACCCGCCGACGGCGACGACGATCCGTCCCTGGACCGCCTGCAGCCCGAGAAAAGCCGCGGCCGCCATCACGGCGAGAAAGTTGCGGCGCCGCACCCGATCCCTGAAGTCGGCCAGCGCGAGCGCCGGCAGGGCCGCGAGCCCGCTCACGGCACGCTCCCCCGGTGGCGCTCGATCGCCCACAGGTAGCCGTCCTCGAGCGTCGGTGGCACCGGGCGCGCGTGCGGCGACGGCGCTTGCGCCGCCACCGCCCGGACCTCGACGCCGTCACTGCGCCGCAGGGCGCCCGAGACGCGGTAGCGCTCGCGCACGCTGGCCAGCTGGTCGCTCGGCACGGTCCACTGCCAGACCCGCCCTTCGACCTCGCGCAGCCACCGCTCCGGCAGCGCGTGCTCGACCAGCGTCCCGCGATCGATCGCCACCAGGTCGGTGGCGACCGCCTCGACGTCGGGGACGATGTGGGTCGACAAGACGACGATCCGCTCGCCCGACAGGTCGCTCAGCAGATTGCGGAATCGGACCCGCTCCTCCGGATCGAGACCGGTGGTCGGCTCGTCGACGATCAGCAGGCGCGGATCGCCGAGCAGCGCCTGCGCGATGCCGACCCGCTGCCGCATGCCGCCCGAGAAGCCACCCAGCGGGCGCCGCGCCTCGTCGCGCAGGCCCACCAGCTCCAGCAGCCCGTCGATTCGCGCCCGCGCCACCGCGCCGCGCAGGCCTTTGGCCGCCGCGATGTAGGCGAGGAACTCGCGCGCCGTGAGGTTCGGATAGATGCCGAAGTCCTGCGGCAGGTAGCCCAGCACCTCCCGCAGCGGCTCCGGCCTCGCGACCACATCCTCGCCGTTCCAGAGGACCTTCCCGGTCGTCGGTTTCGAGACCGTCGCGAGGATGCGCAACAGGGTCGACTTGCCGGCGCCGTTGGGCCCGAGCAGCCCGACCACTCCGGCGCCCAGCTCCAGGTCGAGCCCTCGGAGGCCCCAGATCCCGCCCCGATAGCACTTCCCCAGGCCCTCGATCTCGAGTCGCATGGCAGCCTCCCCCGGGGCCCCAAACGTCGACGGGACGGAAAGGTTGCAGCGCGGGCCGAAGAGCTCCGATGACGGGGCCAGGTCGCCGAGCTGGATGAGCCACAGCGTGAGCGCGAAGCGGAAGCGCGAGCGCCGCAAGCGAGTCTCCTACCGGCAGAGGAGGCTACTCCCGACCCTCGTGGGGCGTCAGGAGCTAGATCAGGGGGCGAGATGTCAGCGATACACCCTACTTGACAAATTACACCTTTCTACCTATCGTCACCCCCAACGGAGACCGGCAGAGGAGGACGGCATGGCGCTCAACATCAAGAACGCTCAGGTCGAGAGCCTGGCGAGCGAGGTGGCGCAGCTCGCGGGGGAGACCAAGACGGAAGCGATTCGACGGGCGCTCGAGGAGCGGCGGGTTCGACTCTCCTTCCAAGTGGTCCGTGAGAACCGAGCCGAAGAGCTGCGCGGCTTTCTCGAGCGGGAGGTCTGGTCGGTGATCCGCGCCCGCTCGGCCGGACGCCGTCAGACCCAGAGCTGACCGGGCGAGCCCGCTCCCCTCGCGGCGCCCCTTCGAGCCCATGATCGTGGACTCCTCGGCCGTCGCCTCGATCTTCCTGCGCCGGCCGAGCTGCGACCGGCTGATCGAGGCCCTCGCCGACGCGCCTCAGACCGGCGTCGGGGCGCCGACGCTCGCCGAAGCGAGCTTCGAGCTCGCGCTCGCCACCGGCCGCGACGTCCACCCGCTGCTCGCCCGCTTCCTGCAGGAGTTCGACGTCGCGATCGTGCCCTTCTCCGACGCTCACTACCGCGCCGCCGCGGAGGCGTTCCGCCGCTTCGGCCGCGGCCGCCACGCGGCCGGCCTCGACTTCGGCGATTGCCTCGCCTACGCGGTGGCAAAGCTCGCGCACCAGCCGCTGCTGGCCGACGATCCACGCTTCGCCGAAACCGACCTGGAGCTAGTCTGACCTACCAGTCGACCTCGACGCGGAACGGCCCCCCGATCCGGTCCCGCACCACGACGTAGCCTTCGCGGCGCCCGAAGAGATAGATGTCCCGGAGCACCTCGACGTCCTGGCGACAGTAGGCCTCCACCAGGTCCAGGCGCCCCTCGCGCACCCACTCGAGGCTCTGCAGCCCGTCCGCGCTCTTGCCGCGGCCGAGCGTCTCCGTGGCGAGGTGACCGAGCCCGACGCGGTAGCCCAGCCGCCCCCGCAGGCTCTCGAGCAGGTCGAGCGAAGGCAGCGTGCGAGCGTAGTCCTCGCCGGTGTAGCCGGAGAGCACCGCGTAGTCGAACTTCAGGCTGTTGTAGCCGACGACCAGACCGGCCGCCTTCAACTGCGCCGCGAGCGCCGGCACGTCGGCCTCCAAGAAGCTCCGGAACGAGCCCGTCTCGAGTTCCAACGACACCGCGACCGCGATTCCCATGCGGTGAGCACGGTGCCATCCGCCCACCTGCTCGGCCGAGCGGATCGTCTCGACGTCGAACAGGACGGTCGGCCCCGCGCCCCGCCGGCCCGCTCCGCCGCCGCGCGACGCCTCTGCCGCCGAGTCCCTCTCGTCACGACGGCGCCGCTCGCGGCTGGACCCTTCTGGCGCGCTAGCCGATCGGGCCGCAGCCCCGCTCTGCTTTCGTCGTCCAGCCCGTCGGGCCGTGATCTCCTCCTGTCGCGTCTCTGCCCTTCCGACTCTCGCCCTCGCGCCCGCTTCGTCCCGGGTCTCTGCGTCTGCCATCTCCCCGGCTCCGGTCGCTATCGGTCGAGTCGGCGGTCGACGGGTCCGCCCGCTTTCCGCCTCGTCCCCGCCGAGAGAGCCTTGGGCATTTTCGCCGGGTTCCTGCTCGAGCTGCCCATCGAACAGATCCTGGAGGCGAGGAGCCGGAACCGGCGCTGGGGCTTGGGCGTGCCAAGCTTCGAGGTCGACCCCGGTGAGAACCAGGTCGAGCCAGGCGATGGCGCCGCCCTTGTCTAGCGGCCGATTGCCGTTGCCGCACTTCGGGCTCTGGACGCAGGAGGGGCAGCCGGAGTCGCACGGGCAGCGCGCGAGGTGCTCGCGCACCCGCGCCAGCAGCTCGGGCAGCTCCTCGAATCCCCTGCCGCAGATGCCGACGCCACCCTCGTGTCCTTCGTAGACGAAGATGCCGCCGCCGGCGAGCTGGGGATGGAACGTCAGCGAAATCCCACCGAGGTCGCTGCGGTCGCACAGCGCGACCAGCGGGAAGAGCGCGATGGCCGCGTGCTCGGCCGCGTGAAGGGCACCCAGGACCGCGTGCCCGGCGCGCTCGAGCGCCTCCATCGCCGCCGCCGGTGCCCGCAGCCAGAGGCCCTGGCTCTCGAAGGCGACCGCCGGCAGCTCGAGCGGTTGCCGATCGATCACCTCGAGGCCGTGCGTCTTCTTGCGTTCGAACCCCACGATTCGCTCGGTGACCAGCAGCCGCCCGAAGCCGGCGTTCAAGCCGCCCGAGCGCCGCTCCGCGAGCGGCTCCAGGATCTCCGTCTCCTTCTCGGACAGCGGCGACGTGAAGTAGTCGACTTCGGCCGCCCGAACCCGCGCTTCGCGGCGCTCGAGATCGAGCGCCGTCACCGCGTAGGCGCGGCCGCCGTGCAGGTAGATCGCCCCCGGGTGGCACTCAGCTCGCACTCGGGCGCCGTCGATCGTGCCGATGGTCACTTCGCGAGCCTCGTCGACGATCGCGAAGCTCGCCCCGGCGCCGCGCAGCGGGACCTCGCGTTGCGGCCGCCGGGCGCGCGCGATCAAACGGTCGCCTTCGACCGTGCGCGCGAGCGCTCGCTCCCGCAGGAGCGCGCCGACCAGCGCGGCATGGCGTTCGAGCCAGGGGCCGTCCTCGGCCAGCGCGAGGGGCCGTTCGGCGGCCGCACAGACCAGGTGGCCGCGGGTAACCACCTCGTTGTCCGGGTCGACCACGAGGCGCTCGAGCGGCCGCTCGGCCAGCTCCGAGGGATGGTCGAGGAAGTACTGGTCGAGCGCGTCGGGCAGCGCGACCAGAGCGGTCAGCGACTCGCGTCCCGAACGGCCGACTCGGCCCGAGCGTTGCCAGGTCGCCATCACGCTTCCGGGCCAGCCGACGAGCACGCAAGCGTCGAGCCCGCCGATGTCGATTCCCAGCTCGAGCGCCGAAGTCGAAATCACGCCGTCGAGGGAGCCGGCCGCCAGGTCGCGCTCGATGATCCTGCGCTCGGCGGGCAGAAACCCGGCGCGGTAGGAGCGGACCCGGCGGGCGAGCTTCGGCGAGCGGCGCGCGAGCCAGGTGTAGAGCAGCTCGGTGATGCGCCGCGCCTTGGTGAAGACGATCGTCTTCTGGCCCTGCTCGAGCAGCGCTTCGAGTAGGTCGAGCGTCACGGAGTAGGGGCTCGCCGCCGGCCGCGCGAACAGGAAGGTCCGCGCCTCACGGGGCGCTCCGGACTCGCTCACCCACTCGAAGGTCCTGCCGGCGATCGCCGCCGCGAAACGATCCGCCTCGGCGGCGGTCGCGGAGGCGGCGACGTACGAGGGGCGGGCACCCACCGCCCGTGCCAGGCGCTCGAGCCGGGCCAGCACGTGGTGGAGATGGCAGCCGAAGATGCCGCGGTAGGCGTGCAGCTCGTCGAGCACCACCCAGCGCAGCTCGCCGAGAAAGCTCGCCCAGGCGCCCGCGTGGGCGAGGATCCCCAGGTGCAGCATGTCCGGGTTGGTGATGAGCACCCGCGGAGGATCGCGTCGAATGGCCGCCCGTTCGGTCGCCGGCGTGTCGCCATCGTAGATCGCGACCCGGCAGCGACCGTCGTCGAGGCCGCAGGCCGCCGCGAGCCGCTCGAGCTTGCCCCGCTGATCCTGGCCGAGCGCCTTGAGCGGAAAGAGCCAGAGCGCGCGCCCCGCTCGACCGGCCAGGGCTTCTTCGAGCACCGGCAGCTGAAAGACCAGCGACTTGCCCGAAGCCGTGGCGGTGGTGACGAGCACGTCACGACCGGCGCGCGCCGCGCCCAGCGCGGCCGCCTGATGGGACCACAAGCGGCCCAGACCGCTAGCCCGCAGCGCCCGGGCGAGCGGCTCCGGCGCCGGCGGCGAGAGCTCGCCCCAGCTCGCCGGCAGCGCCGGCAGCGCGATCTCTGCGACCAGCTGTTCGCCCAGGCGCTGGCGCAGGGCGGCCAGCACCGGCTCCAGCTCCGAGGCTGGTCTCACTCGAGGGAGGGGCGGGCCGCGGCCGCCGCCCGCCGTTCCCCGAGAATCCTCCGGCGCCGCGGCGGGGGCAGGCGGAGCCCGGCCTGGTCCCGGGCGTAACGCTCGATCGCCGCCAGGGCTTCGTCGGGCGAATCGGTGAGCAGGATCCGGTCGACGTCCGCCGCGTCGATGGTTCCCGCGACCACCATCTTCTCGCGCAGCAGGTCGAACAGCGGCTGCCAGTACTCGCGTCCCATCACCACCAGAGGAAAGGCCGGGATCTTGCCGGTCTGGATCAGCGTCGCGGTCTCGAAGACCTCGTCCATGGTGCCGAACCCGCCCGGCAGCACGACGAAGCCGTAGGAGTACTTCACCAGCATCACCTTGCGAACGAAGAAGTACCGGAACTCGAGGAAGAGGTCGAGGTAGGGGTTCGGCCTCTGCTCGTGCGGCAGCTCGATGTTGCAGCCGACCGATCGCCCCTCGGCCTCGCGCGCGCCGCGGTTGGCGGCCTCCATCACCCCCGGCCCGCCACCGGTCATCACCGTGAAGCCAGCCTCCGCCAAGCGGGCGCCCATCTCGCGCGCCAGCTCGTAATGAGGGTGCCCCTCCTGGAAGCGAGCCGAGCCGAAGACGGTGACGCAGGGGCCGACGAAGTGGAGCACGCGAAAGCCGCGCAAGAACTCGAGCACGATGCGGAAGAGGCGCTTGAGCTCGGCCAGACGCCAAGTCGGACCCTCGAGGAAGCGGCGGTCGTCGGCGGTGCGCGCCACCTTTCCCCAGCGCCTTTCGTTGTTCACGGCGGGCAGTGTAGCAAAGGGAATTCTGGTAGCCTCCGCGCCGTTTTCCGGAGACTCATCGCATGCCCGATTCGCATCGCTCGTCGCTCGCCGCGCTGCTCACCGAGGAGCCCGAGGTCCGGTCATTGGCGACCCGGCTCGCCTACCTGCCGGCCGAAGAGGCCGCCCTGGCGCTCGCCGAGGCCGAGGACGAAAGCGCCGCGGCGGCGCTGTCGTTGATGGCGCCGGCCAACGCCGTCGAGATCCTCTGGGAGCTCGACGCGTCTCGGCGCGAGCGGCTGATCGCCGCCGCCCCGGGCGGCCGCGGCGAGCAGTGGCGGGTCGACCGCGAGTACCCGGAGGGCTCGATCGGCCGCTGCATGGAGAAGCCGCTGGCGATCTTCCGGCCCGAGACCACGGTCGCCGAGGCGGTCGAGCGGCTGCGCGAGTTGACTCGGCGGGCCCACATCGTCTACGGCTTCGTCACCGATCCAGAGGGCGTCCTGCGCGGCGTCTTCGCCTTCCGCGAGCTGCTCTTCGCACAACCGACCGATGCGCTCGAATCGTTGATGGTCCACGAGCCGTTCTCGCTGCGGCCGGAGATGAGCGTCCTCGACGCGGTGCGCGAGGCGGTGGCGCTCCACGTTCCCGCCTACCCCGTCTGTGACGCCGCCGGCCGGCTGGTCGGCATGGTGCGGGGCCGCACGCTGTTCGAGGCCGAGGCGTTCGAGATCAGCGCCCAGGCGGGCCGGCTGGTCGGCGTCGACAGGGAGGAGCGCCTGGCCACGCGCTGGCCGCGCAGTCTGAAGCTGCGTCACCCCTGGCTGCAGCTCAACCTGGTGACCGCGTTCCTGGCGGCCGGCGTGGTCGCCTTCTTCCAGGACACCATCGACCGCATCGCGCTACTCGCGGTCTTCCTGCCGGTGCTGGCCGGCCAGTCCGGCAACACCGGCTGTCAATCGCTCGCGGTGACGCTGCGCGGGTTGACGCTCGGCGATTTCGCCTCCGGCTCGCAGCGCCGCCTGATCGTGAAGGAGGCGTGGCTCGGCCTGCTCAACGGCTCGCTGGTCGGGCTCGTGGCTGGCGCCGGCATGGTCTTCGTCGCGACCTCGCAACAGCATCCGGCGGCATGGACGCTCGGCGTCGCCGTGTTGGTCGCCATGATCGGGTCGTGCGTCGCGAGCGGCGTCTGTGGCGCTTTGATCCCGCTGGCCCTCAAGCGCCTGGGCGCGGATCCGGCGACCGCCTCGAGCATCTTCCTGACCACCGCGACCGACGTCGTCAGCATGGGCATGCTGCTCGGGCTCGCGACCGCGCTGGTCCGCTGATTCGATTCGCCCGCCGGGCATCGGCCGGCGGTTCGATACGATCTCCCTCATGCCCTTCGCCGAGCCGCTCGGAACCGGCTGGCTGCTGCTGACGATCGGCCTGCTGATCGCCGCTGGAGCGCTCTCGAGCCGTCTCTCGGGACGCTTCGGGCTGCCCTTCTACCTGGTCTTTCTGGGCATCGGCATGCTGGCGGGAGAGAACGGACCCGGCGGCATCGAGTTCGACGACTTCGGCGCCAGCTTCCGGCTGGGCACGCTGGCGCTGGTCCTGATCCTGTTCGACGGCGGGCTCAACACCTCGCTCGCCTCCATCCGTCGCGTGCTCGTTCCCGCGGGAGTTCTGGCGACGGTCGGCGTGGCGCTGGTCGCTGCGCTCACGGCGGTCGCCGCCCGACTGCTCGGCCTCTCCTGGCCCCAGGCGCTGCTGGCCGGAGCCGTCGTCTCTTCGACCGACGCCGCGGCGGTGTTCTCGCAGCTGCGAGGCGCCCGACTGCAGCTGCGGACCCGGGTCGCGTCGACCATCGAGGTCGAGTCGGGCCTCAACGACCCGATGGCGGTCCTGCTCACCATCGGCATCACCACGTACCTCGCGGGCCAAGGCGCCGGCTGGGCGGACTCCGCGCTCGACCTGCTCGTCCAGTTCGGCGTCGGCGCGATCGGCGGGCTCGCGGTCGGACGGGGCGCCGGCTTCGTCTTGCGGCGGATCCGCCTCGGCACCGCCGGCCTCTATCCGGTGCTCACCACCGCCACGGCGCTGATCGCGTTCGGCCTGCCGACCGCGCTCGGCGGCAGCGGTCTGTTGGCCGTCTACGTCGCGGGCTTGAGCCTCGACACCGCGCGGCTACCGTATCGCGCGGGGCTCGCCCGCTACCACGACGCCACCGCCTGGCTGTCGCAAGTCGGGATGTTCCTCCTGCTCGGCCTGCTGGTCACTCCGGCCGCGACGCTGCCCGAGCTCGAGTGGGGGCTCGGCCTGGCGCTGGCGCTCACCCTCGTCGCGCGCCCCCTGGCGGTGGCGATCTGCCTGCTGCCGTTCCGCTATCGCGCGCGCGAGATCCTGTTCATCGGTTGGGCCGGCCTGCGCGGCGCGGTGCCGATCGTGCTGGCGATCTTCCCCGTGCTGGTCGGCATCGACGGCGCCCGCGAGGTTTTCCACGGCGTCTTCTTCGTGGTCCTGATCGGCGCGGTGCTGCCGGGCGCGACTCTCCGCTGGGCGGCACGGCGGGCGCGGATCGACGTCGCGCCCGCGCCGCTGCCGCCGGCGATCCTGGAGATGGTCTCGACCGAGCCGCTCGCCGGCGAGATCTTCTCGTTCCAGATCTCGCCCGCGCTCGCCGTCTGTGGCGCCGCGCTGCGCGACGTGCCACTCCCGGAAGGCACCTCGGTCCTGCTCGTGGTGCGCGACGGCCAGATGATCCCGGCGCGCGGCTCGACCGTCTTCCGGGCGGGGGATCACGTCTTCCTGTTCGGCACCGCGTCCGACCTGCCGCTGCTGCGGCTGCTCTTCGGCGCCACCGAGGCGGATGCCGGTTGAGCACCGGATGCTAGAGTTTCGAATCATGCGAAGCTCATCGCCGTTGCGCCGACTCGCGCTCGCCGTGCTGACCTCGACGCTCGCCGCCTGCGGCGGCTCGGGCGATCCCGCGCCGGCGGCCCCCGACGCCACCTACCGCGTGCGCGGCGAGCTGGTCCGCTTCACCGACGCGGGCCGCCGCGAGGTCTTCATCCGCCACGAGGCGATTCCCGACTTCCGCAGCGAAGCCGGCGCGGTGGTCGGCATGGAGGCGATGACGATGCCCTTCCCGCTCGCCTCGGGCGTCTCGACCGAAGGGCTCGCCGCCGGCGACCGCGTCGAGTTCGTGTTCGAAGTGCGGTGGCGGGCCAGCAGCGAGCCGATGGCCATCACCTCGCTCGAGAAGCTGCCGGCGGGGACGCGCCTCGGGTTCGACCCGCCGCCGTCCGAGGAGCCGATCGACGCGACCGAGCCGGCGGCGGCTCCCACCACCGACGCCACCTCCACCGAGCCCCTTCAGTCCGTCGAGCCGAGCTCGCAGTAGCGCGCGGCGCGCAGCAGGGCCACGATCGACTTGGCATCGGCGATGCCGCCGTCGAGCGCTCGCTGGACCGCTTCGGCGAGCGGCAGCTCGACGACCGACAGCGATTCGTCGTCCTGCAGGTCCTGCCGGCCCGCCGCCAGGCCGCGCGCCAGGTAGAGCCAGATCCGCTCGTCGGTGAAGCCGGGGGTGGTCCAGATCCAACCGAGCGAGACGACCTCCGCGGGTCGGGAGCCGGTCTCCTCCTCGCACTCGCGGACCGCGCAACTCTCCGGGCTCTCACCCGGATCGAGCTTGCCGGCCGGGACCTCGAGCAGCCACTCGCCCCCCGTCGCGTGCCGGTACTGGCGCACCAACCGCACGCGCCCGTCGTCGGTGAGCGGCACGATCGCCGCCGCGCCGGGATGGCTGACCAGCTCGAGCGTCGAGCGACGACCGTTCGGGAGCTCGATCTCCTCGAGCCGGAGGCGGACGACCCGCCCGTCGTGAATCGGCGTGCTGCGGAGGACTTGCGCTCGTTCGGCGTCGGTCATGGCGCGATGATGGCACGCGCGGAGCGATAGACTCCGATCGATGGACGCTCCGCGCTGGGTCGACCTCGCCCTCCTGCCCGAGGTCGAGGCCGAGCGCCGCCACTTCGACGCCAGCAACGCCCGCACCGGCCGCTTCTTCTGGTACTTCTTCGTCGTCTATTCCGCGGTCGCCGGGCTGGTCGGCGCGGCCAGCCGCCAGCCGCTCCAGGCGCTCGCCGCCATCGCCAGCCTCGCCGTATTGCTGCTGGTCGCCCGCAGCCGCGGCACGGACGCCTTCCGACGCCTGTTCGCGCCGGTCCTGCTCGCGCTCACGGGCGGCCAGATCCTGCTCTGGATGCTGCTCGCCGACGAGGCTCCGGCGACGGTCACCTTCGGCGTGCTGGTCGTTCCGACGCTGCTGATCGCGCTCCGCCTGCGCGCGGCGGAAGCCTTCGCGCTGGTCGCCGTCGCGGCCGTAGCGGCCGGGCTGCAAGGCTGGCTGGCGCCGCCGTCAACCGAGCGCGAGATGCCCGCCCTGGTAGCGATGGCGAGCGTCGGCATCATCTCCTTCCTGGGCGCGACGATCGGCCTCGCCATCACCCGCCGCCGCCGCTCGGAGCTGTTCGCCGAGCTCGGCCGCGTCCGTTCCGATGCCCACGAGCGACTCCGGATGCGCGAGGAGCTGGAGAGCGCGCGCACCATCCAGCTCTCGATGCTGCCTCGCGAAGCTCCCGATCTGCCCTGGCTCGAAGTCGCCGCCGTCTGTCTGCCGGCCCACGAGGTCGGTGGGGACTACTACGACTACTTCGTGCTCGGTCCCGACCGGCTGGCCGTCGTGGTCGGCGACGTGGCGGGCCACGGCGTCTCCGCGGGCATCGTGCTGTCGGGCGTGCGGGCCTGCCTGCACCTGCTCGCCGAAGAGCTGGAGCGACCGGAGGCGGTGCTCTCCCGCCTGAACCGTGTGGTGCGCGAGACGGGCCCGGAACGGCTCCTCATGAGCCTCGGCGTGGCGCTCTTCGGCCGCGCGCCCGGCACCGTCCGCTGGGTATCCGCCGGCCATCCACCGGCGCTCGGCTGGAGCGCGCGCACGGGAGCGGTCCGCGCGCTCGAGGGCCACCAGCCCCCGCTCGGCACCCGGCTGCCGGTCAGCTACGCGGGCGTCGCGGCGGCGCTCGAGCCGGGCGACGTCTGGCTGCTCGGTACGGACGGCGCCGCCGAAGCGCTCGATGCCGCGGGGGAGCCGTTCGGCGAGGCCGCCCTGGCGGTGGCTCTCGCGACCGCCGCCGCGCGGCCGGAGCTCCCGGCGAGCGGGATCCTCGAGCAGCTGCTCGCGGCGATCGCCGGCCACCGGGCGGGCCGCGCGGCCGACGACGACCTCACCTTGACCGTGATCCGGTGCCGGACATGACCGGCGCCGGGTATCGCTGGATCGACCGGGCCGGCGATCTCGCCGCGGCGGTCGAGAGATGGTCCGGCGCGGCGGAGGTCGCGTTCGACACCGAGTTCCTCTTCGAGCGGACCTTCCGGCCCCGCCTCGGGCTGGTGCAGATCGCCGCCGCGAACGAAGTCGCGCTGCTCGATCCGCTGGCGCTCCCCGACCTCGAGCCGCTCGACGCTCTCCTGGCGGCAGCCGCGATCGACAAGGTGGCCCACGCCGTGGCCGGAGACCTGACCGCGCTGCAGACCCGGCTCGAAGGTCCGGTCGCGCCGTTGCTCGACACCCAGATCGCGGCGGCGTTCTGCGGTCTCGGCGGCGGACTCTCCTACGCGGCGCTGGTCCGAGCCGTCACCGGCATCGAGCTCGGCAAGCACGAGACCCGCACCGATTGGCTGCGGCGCCCGCTGTCGAGCGAGCAGCTGCGGTACGCGGCCGAGGATGTCGCCCATCTGCCCGTGGTCGCGGCGGAGCTGCGCCGCCGGCTCGCGGCACTCGGCCGTCTCGACTGGGCGCTCGAGGAATCGCGGGAGACCGCGCGGGCGGCGGTCGAGCAGGTGGAGCCCGAGGCCGCCTGGAGCCGGCTGCGCGGTCTGGAGCGGCTGCCGCCGCGCGGTCGCCGCGTCGCCCGCGCCCTGGCCGCCTGGCGCGAGCGCGAGGCCCGGCGGCTGGACCTCGCTCGCCCCTTCCTGATGCGTGACGAGACGCTGATCGCGCTCGCCGCCACGGAGGCGCTCGCCCCCCAGGCGATCGGGAAGCTGCCGGGGTTCGACCCGCGGCGCCACGAGGTCTGGATTCCGGCCTGGCGAGAAGCGCTGACGGCGGCGCTCACGGCGGCGGAGCAGGGCGAGGAGGTGCCGGTCGCGGGGACGCCGACGAAGTCCGAGCGGGCGCTCGGCAAGACGCTCGCCGAGCTCGCCTCCGGACGCGCCGCCGCACTCCAGCTGCCGGTGGATCTCCTGCTGTCGCGCCGCACGCGGGAGCGCCTGGTGGCCGCCCGGTCGCGCGGCGAGAAGCTGGCCGGCCTGCTGACGGGCTGGCGAGCGCAGGTCCTGAACGCCGAGCTCGCCCGGCTCGACCGATAAGCAACGCCCCGCTCCCGGGGCGGCCGGGAGCGGGGCGACGAGATTCGAATCGAGACGTCGGTGCTTACAGGCGGACGACGTTGCGCGCCTGGAGCCCCTTGGCTCCCTCGACCACCTCGAAGGAGACCCGGTCGCCCTCGTTCAGGGTCCGGTACCCCTCGGCCAGGATGGCGGTGTGGTGGACGAACACGTCCGGACCGCCCTCACGGGAGATGAAGCCGTAACCCTTCTCGTTGTTGAACCACTTGACGGTGCCCTGCTCGGTCATGCACTGCTCCTTGCGACTGCGGGTTGATGGGCTCCGGCGCCATCGGGACGGCGTCGGACCTGCGGGCCACCAAGCGGCCCAAGATCGAGATCGATAGAGATCACGCGAGGGGAGAAGGGAGTTGCGACAGAGGCTTGCTTCCGGTGAAGTTGCCGGGAGCATGCCACAGCCGCTCGGCGGGCGCAAGCCCCAGCCCGGCGCCGGCGAGCGCCGCGGCGAAGTCGTCCGGCAGCGGCGCCTCGAAGCGCCCCGGCACCAGCCCGCCGACCTCCAGGCGCCAAGCGTGGAGCAGTGAGCGCGGCGCGGCGAGCGCCGCCCGCAGCTCGCGGTCGCGCACGGCGCGATGGCGGGGCCCGCCGTAGAGATCGTCCCCCACCACCGGATGCCCCGCGGCGGTGAGGTGAACCCGCAGCTGGTGCGTGCGGCCGGTCGCCGGCCAGAGCGCCACCAGCGACACGTGCGGCGCGCTGTCGACGACCTGCCAAACGGTGGCCGCGGACCGCCCGCTGGCGTCGAGCCGCATCCTCCGCCAATCCTTCCGGTCGGGCCCGATCTTCCCCTCCCAGCACCCGGTGCCGGGCCGCGGCCGACCCCAGACCAGGGCGAGGTAGAGCTTCACCACCCGCCGCGCGGTGAAACTGGCCACGAGGTCGCGATGCATCCCCTCGTCGAGCGCCAGCAGGACGAGCCCGCTGGTCGAGACGTCGAGGCGGTGGACGAGATGGAGCTCGCGGCCGGACAGGAGCGCGCGCTCCTCGGGCGGCAGGGCGAGGATCAGCCGCTGCGCCGCCGCGCCGGGCTGGCGCCGGGGCGTGGCGAGCGACAGCCCCGCGGGCTTGGCGATCGCGGCGAAACGGTCGGCGAAATGTACCAGCTGCGCAGCAGCGCTCAATGCCGGATTCCGAACAGGAAATAGGAGAGACAGAGCGCCGCCAGCACCCACGCGGCCGGCGGGATCTCGCGCCGCCGGCCGGCCGCCAGCCGTGCGAGCGGCGCCAGCACCAGTCCGGCGGCGAGCCCATTGGCGATGTTGTAGGTGAACAGCGTCAGCGCCACCGTCGCGAAGGCCGGAATCGCCTCCGCCAGGTCGTCGAAGGCGACCGACCGCGCCGAGCGGAGCATGAGCACTCCGACCACCACCAGCGCCGGGCAGTAGACGAAGGGCATCGCCTGCAGCGCCGCGGCGCCCGGGGCAAGGAACAGCGCCGCCAGGAAGCCGACGCCGGTGACCGCGGCGGCGATCCCGGTGCGGGCGCCATCGCGGATTCCGGTCGCGGATTCGATGTAGGCGCCGGAGGTCGAGGTGCCGACCAGCGCGCTGGCCATCGACGACAGCGCGTCCACGATCATCGGCCGCTCGATCGCCGGCAGATTGCCCCGTTCGTCGAGCTCACCGCTCGCGGCGCCGAGCGCGACCAGCGTCCCCAGCGTGTCCAGGAATCCCATCAGCGCCAGGGTCCCGAAGACCGCGAGATGCTCGGGACGGAGGATGCCGACGATGTCGAGCTGGAACGCGATCGGCGCCAGGGAGAGCTCGCCGGTGAAGGGTACCGCCCACCAACGCTCGACGCTCGGCGCCAGGCCGAGGGTGAAGCCGGCGACCGCTCCGGGCACCATGCCGAGCAGAATGGCGCCCCGCACGCCGCGCAAGACGAGCCAGAAGGTGATCAGGATGCCGGCGATGCCGAGCAGCGCCGCCGGAGCCGTCCAATCCCCCAGCTTGACCGGCACCGCGGGCGCGGCGAGCAGGCCTGCTCCCCCGCGCGGCAGCGCCTCCGGCGGCAGCCCGGTGACCGAGCTGGTGAACAGCCCGCACTGGTAGAGCCCGATCTCGGCCAGGAAGAGGCCGATGGCGACCGCGAAGGCGTGCTTGAGGCTGGGCGAGATCGCCGCCGCGAGACGGGCCCGCAGGCCGGCGAGCGTCAACAGCAGGAACAGCGCCCCGGCGACGAACACCGCGCCCAACCGGAGCTGCCAGCCGATGCCGAGCGCGGCGAGGCCGAAGGCGAGGAAGGCGTTCTCCCCCATGTAGGGCGCCACCGCGTAGGGGCGCTTGGCCACCACCGCCATCAGGAAGGTCCCGAGGGCGGCGGCGAGCGCGGTGGCGACCGTGCTGGGGCCGGAAGGCAGGCCGGCGAACGCCAGGATCGCCGGGTTGACGACCACGATGTAGGCCGTCGCCAGGAACGTGGTCGCGCCGCCCAGGATCTCGTCGCGCAAGACCACCGGGCGATCCCCCTCGACCAATAGACGGCGCCACTTCACCGTTCGAATCTCCGCATCGACCTCAGGTCGCCCTTGCTGCCGAAGAAGAGCCGGAAGTACTGGCGGCGCAACTCGGGATCGCGGCTCACGAACCGCTCTCCCAACCACCGGCTGATGGCGGCGTCCGGCAGATGCCGCGCCGCCAGCGCGGCCGCGTTGCCGCCGATCGGCTGGGTCACCAGGCTCGCCACCGGATGGCGGTTCGATTCCTGTTCGTAGGCCGGCGGCCAAGGGTGGAAGGCGCCGAGCGCGGCGAAGAGGATCGACGGCGGGAGCGCGCCCCAGAACAGCCGTCGCGGCCAGCCGGAGAGCACGGCCGCCGCCGGGAAGAGCAGCAGCGGCACCACCGGCACCAGGTAGCGGAAGCCATACGACCAGCCGCCGTAGGAACCCGCCAGCAGGAGATGGCCGAGGACCTGCGCCGCCACGCCGAGGCCGACCAGGCGCCACAGGCGCCCGTCTCGCTCGGCCGGCCGGACCGCGGCGTGCCAGAGGCCATGAACGCCGATCAGCAGGACCGGCGTGACCAGGAAGAGCCCGTGGCCGCCGAACAGGCACTCGAGCGGATAGGTCCAGCTCTGGGGCAGGACGACGCCGCCCGCGCTCGGCCCGGCCTGCGCCGACAGGTCGACCGCGCCGGGGACCAGCTTGGGGGGCCACGGCGACCCGACGATCGCCACATTCGAAGCGATCAGGACCGCGCCGCCGAGCGCCGCACCGAGGACGAAGCGGCCGGCGCGCGCCCGCGCTCCCCGCCCCTCCCCGGCGACCGCGATCAGAAGGAACGGCATCATGCCCAAGCCTGGCAACAGGTCGACCGCGGCGGCCAGGCCACAGGACAGGCCAGCGCGCAGGCCCCGGCCGCCGGCGGTGGCGAGGAAGGCCGCGAAGAGCAGCGCCGCCGCCACGGTGTGGTGGTTCATCGTCACCGAGAAGGTCAGCATCAAGGTGCCGGCGGCGAGCGCGATCGTCAGCGCTCGCCGCCCGACCGGGTCGAGCCCGGGAAAGCGCTCGAGCGCGCGATGGAAAGCGGCCGCGAGCCACGCCGAAGGGACGCCGATCAACAGCACCGTGACCCACCAGACCACCCGTCCAGCCCCCGGGCCGTCGAGTCGCCAGCCGGTCAGCGCTTGCAAGCCCGCATAGATCGCCGCCCCCGCCAGCGAGAGGGCCGGAGGCTTGTTCGAGAACTCGAGCTCACCGATGCGGACGCGATCCACCGTGGCGCCGAACCTCGAGGCGCCGAGGTCCGCCCGCCCGTGGTCGACCAGGGCCTCGATCTGCGCCCACCGGCTGGCATCGTTGCCGGCGGAGAAGACGCGCGGGTGGGTCCCCGCCGCGTAGAGGGCGAGCGTGACCCAGAAGACGATGATCCACTCGATCCGGCGGCGGTTCAAGACGCGGGGAGCATACGCCGCAGGGACTCGATCGCGAGTCCGTAACCTGCGTCACCCTTTCTACGTAGTCGGGGCAGCGGCAGAACGATCTCCGATGGGGATACCTCCGATGCCACGGCCCTGCGCTCCGATGCCCCTGCTGCTCTGGCTCGCCGTCGGGCCGTGGGCCGGCTCGACCCATGCCAGCCAGGCCCCCGCTGTCTCCGCGCCCCAAGCGCCGATCCGGTACCAGTTTCGGCGAGCCGCCGAGCCGGTGCGCGTCGACGGCGAGCTCGACGAAATGGTCTGGCAGGGTCCGGCGACTCTCGAGCTGCGCTACGAGACCCGGCCCGCCGACAACGGACCCGCGCCGGTCGCGACCGCCTTCTGGATCGCCTACGACGACCGCTTCTTCTATTTCGCGGCGCGCGCCGAAGATCCGGAGCCGGAGCGCATCCGGGCGCGCTTCTCCGACCGGGACAACGCCTTCGCCGACGACTTCGTCGGGCTGGTCCTCGACACCTTCCACGACCAGCGCCGAGCATTCGAGTTCTTCGTCAACCCGCTCGGTGTCCAGATGGACATGGTTCAGAACGACGTCACCGGCGAGGAGGACGAAACCTGGGACGCGCTCTGGTTCTCCGCCGGGCGAATCACCGCCACCGGCTACCAGGTGGAGGCGGCGATCCCGCTCTCCTCGCTGCGCTTCCCGCCGCGGGAGGGAGCGCAAGTGTGGGGCATCGACGCGATCCGGATCTGGCCTCGCGACCACCGCTACCGGCTCGGCCTCGTCCGCCTCGACCGCAATCGCGACTGCTACCTCTGCCAGGCCGCCGAGCTCGAAGGGCTGCAAGGGGTCCGGCCCCGCCGCGACATCGAGCTCGACCCCACGCTGGTCGCCGCGCGCACCGACCGGCGCGGCGAGGGCACCGGCGAGACCGAGATCGATCCGGGGCTCACCGCGCGCTGGGGGCTGACTCCCCACCTGACACTCCACGCCGCGGTCAATCCGGACTTTTCCCAGGTGGAAGCCGACGCCCAGCAGTTGGACGTCAACACCCAGTTCGCGCTCTTCTTCCCCGAGAAGCGGCCGCTCTTCCTCGAGGGCGCCGACCTCTTCTCCACCCGCATCAACGCGATCTACACGCGCAACCTGGCCGACCCGCGCTGGGCCGCCAAGCTGACCGGCAAGGTCGGCGCCACGGGTCTGGGGCTGATCGTCGCCGAGGACGAGGTGACCAATCTGCTGTTCCCCTCGAGCGAAGGGAGCGCGCTCGGCTCGATTCCGGACTCGAACGTCGCCTCGATCCTCCGTTTCCGGCGCGACCTGCCCCTGCCCGGCTCGACCTTCGGTCTGCTCTACACGGGCCGCGAGGGCGGCGACTACCACAACCGGGTCGCTGGCTTCGATCTCTTCCTGCGGCCCGCCAGGGGACACGCCGCGAGGGTCGAAGCCCTGTTTTCGAGCAGCGCCTACCCGGACGCCATCGCGGCCGAGTTCGCGCAGCCGCGCGGCCGCTTCTCGGGACACGGTCTCCGCGCGGCCTACAGCTTCAACAGCGCCGCCTGGACCGCCTACGCCATCTACGAGGATCGAGCGCGCGACTTCCGCGCCGACTTGGGGTTCATTCCGCGGGTCGACTTCCGGACCGGCGTGGTGGGTGGCGAGAGGATCATTCAGGGCGACGGCGGGCGCTGGTTCAACGAGATCCGCGTCGGCGCCGATTTCGACCAGACCTGGAACCAGCGGGGTGACCTGCTCGAGCGGGAAACCGAGGCGTGGCTGACCTACCGCGGCCCGCGCGAGATCTACGTCGACCTGCGGCCGGTCCTGCGGCGAACCGTGCTGTCGGGGATGGCCCTCGACGAGCGGGCCTTCGGCTTCTACGCCGAGGGGCGGCCGGGGCGGAGCCTCTACCTGTCACTCGGCGGCACCATCGGCGACGCCATCGACTTCGCCAACGTCGCCGAGGCCACGGGGTACCGGCTCGATCCTGGGCTGCGGCTCGACCTCGGGCGCCACCTGCGGCTGCAGCTCAACCACTCATCCGAGCGACTCGAAGTCGCGCGCGGCGAGCTGTTCCGGGCCGAGCTCACGAGGCTCAACGCCAACTACCAGTTCGGGCTGCGCACGGCCGTGCGCCTGGTCAGCCAGTACCTGGCGGTCGACCGCCAGCCGGAGCTCTACCGCGAGGCGGTACCCCGGCGGACCCGCCGTTTCGGCAACCAGCTGCTCCTGTCCTGGAAGCTCTCGCCGCAAACCGTCGCTTTCGCCGGCTATTCCGACATCTCGCTGGGAGACGACCGGGTCGACCTGGTCCGTTCGGCCCGCACCTTCTTCGTCAAGCTCGGCTACGCCTGGCTGCCCTGAGGCCGGAGCGCCGGATCGACGCTCCGGCGGGCACCGTCAGTCGGCGCAGATCTCGGCGCCGGTGCCGGCGATCTGATAGACGCGGAACGGGCCCTCGCCGAGCGTCGAGGCGTCGAACTTCCGCCCCTGCTCGTCGGCGAGGTGCTCGAGGTGGGCCACGTACTGCGCGCGGTCCATCTCGCGCCGCTCGAACGTCCCCTCGGCCACCGCGCTCTTGCCGCGCGCGGCGGTCGGAAAGACGATCTCGCCGTCCTTGACCTTCACCTTGACGATCTGCTCGCCCTCCTGGGCCCGGATCTCCATCCAGCAGCCGGCCTTCTCGCAGACGTCGACCACCGTGCCCTCGACCCGGACCTTGCGGCCGACGTGCTCCTCGGCGGCATCGATCAGGACGGCGACCGGTGTCGATTCGGCGAGGGTCACCCCGCCGCCATAGCTCTTTTTGGCGCACTCCGCCGCCAGGGCCGGCGTCGCCAGGCAGACCAGGACGAGCGCGGACATCGCAATACGCATACGATCCTCCTCGATCGGGAGGCCGGAGCCGCGAGAGCGCGGCGGCACCGCCGCTCGGCCCGGCCTCGGTTATGATCCACCAGTTGGCGCTTGCCTTGCAACGCCCCCGAACCAACCCCCCGGAACCGGCCCTACCGTCCGTCCGGACTCTGCTCCCGAGAGGAGATCGAAACCGATGAGCCCGCATTCCAAGACTTCGGCCGCCCCCGGCCCGCTCGGCAAGCTGCTCACCTTCGCCGCGCTCGGCCTGGTCGGCTTCGTGCTGCCCGCCTGCGCCGTCGACAAGGGCGCCGCCGCGAAACCGGGCGACGACAAGAGCGAAATCGTCGCCGAGGTGGCCGGCAAGCCGATCACGCAGGCCGAGCTCGAGCAGAGCGTCGCGCCACAGCTCCAGCAGATCGACAACCAGCGGCGCCAGCTGCTCGAGCAGGCGCTCGGAAACCTGGTCGAGGAGAAGCTGCTGGAGGCGGAAGCGGCCGCCCGCGGCGTCACCAAGGACGACCTCGTCAAGACCGAGATCACCGACCAGGTCGCGCCGGTGACCGACGCCGAAGTGTCCGCCTGGTACGAGGCGAATCGCGCCCGCATCGGCAACCGGCCGTTCGAGCAGATCGCTGCGCAGATCCAGAGCTTCCTGGTGCAGCAGAAGTCCCAGGGCACGCGAGAGCAGTTCGTCGGCACGTTGCGCTCCAAACACAAGGCCCGCATTCTGATGGACGTCGCGCGCGCCCAGGTCGCCGAAGCGGACTCGCCCGCCAAGGGCCCGGCCAAGGCGCCGATCACCATCATCGAGTTCTCGGACTTCGAGTGCCCGTTCTGCAGCCGCGTGAACCCGGCGCTGGAAGAGGCGATGTCGACCTACGGCGACCAGGTGCGCGTCGTCTTCCGCCAGTTCCCGCTCAACATCCACCCGCGGGCGCAGAAGGCGGCCGAGGCTTCGCTGTGCGCCCACGACCAGGGCAAGTTCTGGCAGTTGCACGACCTGATGTTCGCCGACCAGCGCAAGCTCGAGGTCGCCGACCTCAAGGCCAAGGCGGCTTCGCTGGGCGTCGACCAGGCCAAGTTCGACAGCTGCCTCGATAGCGGCAAGTACGCCTCCAAGGTGGCGGCCGACCTGCGCGACGGCCAGGCGGCCGGCGTGACCGGGACTCCGGCCCTGTTCGTCAACGGGCGCTTCATCAACGGCGCGGTGCCGTTCTCGGAGCTCGCCAAGGTGATCGACGACGAGCTCCTGCGCAAGGGCGTCGAGCCGAAGAAGGCCGCTGCCCAGTGACCCTCGGCGGGCCGGGCGACGGCAGCGGGCTGGGCGGCCTGTTCACGGCCGCCTGGGCCGCCGAGCTCGAGCGTGAGCTCACCGCGAGCGAGGAGTACCGCCGGGCCGCGGCCGGGTGGAAGGGCACGCTGCTGTTCACGCTCGAGCCGGAACCGGACTTCGGCGTCCCGGCCGAACGACGGCTCTTCCTCGATCTCGCCCACGGCAGCCCCCGCGCGGTCCGGCCCGCGCTGCCGCAGGATCCCGCCGCGGCGAGCCACGAGCTCTCCGCGGCGGCCGCTGTCTGGCGCGACCTGCTCGAAGGCAGGCTCGAGCCCGGGGCCGCCATAATGGGCGGCCGGCTGCGCCTGCAACGGGGCTCGCTCTTCTCGCTCCTCCCCCACCTGGCCGCTGCCCGGGCGCTGCTCGCTTGCGCGCAGCGGGTCGGCAGCGGCAACGGTTCGCAAGCGCCATGACGAGGCGGAATGCCGCGAGCACGTCTTCGGGGGGACTCGACGGCGGCTCGGTGCCGTCCGCCGACGAGCCCACCGACTGATACGGAGTCGCGGCATGTCCACCTATCTGGTCACCGGAGCCTGCGGGTTCATCGGCTCGAATTTCGTCTACCACGCGCTGGAGCGCGAGCCCGGCGCCGTGGTCGTGGCGCTCGACAACCTCTCCTTCGCCGCCAATCCGGCGAACCTCGACCCCCTCCGTGGCCGCATCGAGCTGGTCGTCGCCGACATCTGCGACTTTCCGGCGATGACCCGCGTCTACGAGCGCTTCCGGCCCGACTACGTGGTCAACTTCGCGGCCGAGAGCCACAACGACCGGGCTGTCCTCGACCCTTCCTCCTTCGCCCGCACCAACGCGCTGGGGGCCCAGATCCTGCTCGAGGCCTCCCGCCGTCGTCCGCCGCGGCGGCATCTCCACGTCTCCACGATCGAGGTCTACGGCGAGCTGCCGGGTGAGGCGCCGTTCTTCACCGAGGCCAGCGCGCTCAACGCCAAGACGCCCTATAGCGCGGCGAAGGCCGCCGGGGACCAGTTCGTCCGCGCCTACATGCAGACTTATCCAGAGCTGGACCTGGCGATGACCCACTGCGCCAACAACTACGGCCCGTACCAGTTCCCCGAGAAGCTGATCCCCCTGATGATCACCAACGTGCTGCGCGGGCGCCGCGTGCCGGTTTATGGCGACGGCCTGCAGCGCCGGGACTGGCTCCACGTCTCCGATCACTGCGCCGCGATCTGGGCGGTGCTGCACGCGCCTCGTGCCGTCTTCGGGCCCGAGGCGGCGGTGCACCCGGAGAAGCTCCCCATTTTCGACGTATCAGCCCGGCACGAGGTGACCAACCTCGAGATCGTCCGCGCCGTCCTCGAGCTGCTGGGCAAGCGTCCGGAGGAGTGGATCGAGCACGTGCCCGACCGCCCGAATCACGATCGCCGCTACCTCATCGACCCCGCCAAGCTGGAAGCGGAGCTGGGCTGGCGCCCGGCGGTCGAGTTCACGGCCGGGCTGGAGGCTACGGTGCGCTGGTACGTCGACCACCGGCCCTGGTGGGAGTCGATCCTGGCCCGCACCGGCGACCTGCAGTTCGACTGGGCGGCCGGGGCCGACCCTGCGGGTGTGAATCGGACCACTTGACTCGCCGCGGCATCTGCCTAAGAATCACTCGAAACTCGTTCCTTACAGCTCGCCGGCCCCGAGCCGGCCGGGTGCGGCTCGGAGCTCCGAGCCGGGATGCGG
Source organism: Acidobacteriota bacterium (assembly GCA_014584695.1). GTDB lineage: Bacteria > Acidobacteriota > Thermoanaerobaculia > Multivoradales > JAGPDF01 > JACTMI01. The sequence continues at coordinate 364 of JACTMI010000037.1, read as the reverse complement.
GGAGCGAATCGACGAAGGAGGAGAGACCGTGAAATTGAGAATGGTAGCAGCCGTTGTGGTGGCCGCTCTCGCGCTGGGCGCTCCCGCGCAGGCCGACCTCTGCACCATCGAGGCGACTCCGGCGGCGACGCTCCTGCTGCCGTACTTCGAGGTGGACATCGCGAACGTGAACGGAGTCGACACGTTCTTCTCGATCAACAATGCATCGGCCGCCTCGGTGCTGACCCACGTCATCGTCTGGACCGACATGTCGGTCGAGGCGCTGGACTTCAACGTCTACCTGACCGGCTACGACGTGCAGACGATCGGCATGGGCCTGATCATCCGCAACGGCCTGCTGCCGCGCACCGCGGCGACCAACACG
>JACTMI010000011.1 GCA_014584695.1 Acidobacteriota bacterium | reverse complement strand
GCAGCGCCGCGCCCGGCGCGGCCGCCGCCGCCGGCCGGCGCGCCGCGCTGGTCGCTGGCGATCGCCGGCCAGACCTACGGCCCCTACACCGACGACCAGATGCGCGCCATGCTGGCGAGCGGCCAGGTGACCCCCGAGACGATGGCTTGGCGTCCCGGGGCGCCGGGCTGGGCGGCGGTCGCGACCTTCGGCGAGCTCGCCGGAACCGCGGAGGCGCCGCCGCCGCCGCCGCCGCCCGCGGCGAGCTGACCGGAGCCCCGCTCGCGCGGTGAGCTCCGAGCCGCAGTCCGATTCGGCGGTCCAGGTCCGCAAGTTCCCCTGCCCGCAATGCGGTGCCGACGTCGTCTGGCACCCGGGCGCGGCGCGTCTGCGCTGCGCCTACTGCGGCTTCGAGCGCGACGTGGTCGACTCCGGCAATGGGGTGGCCGAGCAGCCGCTGGAACAGGGGCTCCAGGCGCCGCGCAAGGTCGGCTGGGGAGCCGAGCGCCGCAGCTACCGCTGTGCCAAGTGCGGCGCCGTCGAGACGCTCGAGCTCGGCGCCGCGGCGGGGGCCTGCGCGTTCTGTGGCACGCCGGCGGTGGTCGAGCAGGCGAGCGATCCGGACCTCGTCCAGCCGGCCGGCGTGCTGCCCTTCCGCGTCACCCGACAGGACGCGTTGAACCGCTTCCGGGGCTGGCTCGGCTCACTCTGGTTCCGGCCCAGTGATCTGAAGCACCGCGCCGAGATCGCGGGGGTGCGCGGCGTCTACGTGCCGTTCTGGACCTTCGACGCCGCCACCCACTCGCGCTGGAGCGCCGAGTCGGGGCGGCGCCAGGGCAGCGGCAAGAACGCCCGCATCGTCTGGCGGCGCGTCGCGGGCGAGCTCGAGCACTTCTTCGACGACCTGCCGGTCCCCGCCTCGCGCGGCCTCGACGCCGCCACGGCGCAGCAGCTCGAGCCTTTTCCCACCCGCGATCTGGCCACCTACGACCCCGGCTACCTCTCGGGCTTCCTCGCCGAGGAGTACGGCGTCGGGCTCGAGGAGGCCTGGACGCGGGCGCGCGCGCGCATGGACGCGACGCTGCGCGCCGCCTGCCGCGCCGAGGTGCCGGGGGAGCACTGCCGCAACCTGGTGGTCGACACCACCTACTCCGGCCTCGCCTACAAGAGCGGCCTGCTGCCGGTCTGGATCGCCGCCTATCGATACGGCGCGGCGGGCTACCGCTACGTGGTCAACGGCGCCACCGGCAAGGCCACCGGCACCGCCCCCTGGTCGTGGGTGAAGATCGGCCTCGCCGTCGCCTTGGTCGCGCTCGCGCTGGCGCTGGCGCTGATCTTCGGGTCCTGACCAGGCAGCTTCAGCCGCGGAAGGCGTAGGAGACCTTGAGGAAGGCCTGGCGGTCGGCGCGCTGGAGCTCCTCGCTCTCGTCGAGGACGCGGTTGTCCGCGTAGCCCAGGTAGAGCACGGTCTGCCAGTTCAGCTTGTAGGCGAAGACCAGCGAGCCGGAGAAGCCGCCGCTCCGGCGCTCGACCGCGAAGCTGTAGAGCTCGGGGTCGCGCTCGGTCTCGACGTACTGACCGATCAGGCGCAGCCAGGTGCGGGCGTCGAAGGTGTAGACGGCGCGCAGGCGGGCGACCTGGGCGGTCAGCAGCCGCCCGTCGCCGCCGCCCGGAGCGTCGACGTCGAGCCACCGGCGATTGAGGGTCAGCCCGAGCTGCAGGTGATCCGAGGGGCGCAGATCCGAGGTGATTCCGAGGGTGCCGCCGGACGCCTCGCGGCCGTTGGCGAAGTCGACCTGGTCGCCGTAGTTGCCTTCGACCAGCACCCGCGCCAGGCGGCGACCCGGCCGAATCTCGATCGTCGGCCGCACCTGCCGACTCTCGATCAGCCGCTCGCCGCTGCGGATCTCGCTCCAGGCGAGCTCGACCCGCACGAACGAGTTCCACGGCGCGTCGAGCCCGAAGCCCGGCACCACTTCACGGTAGAGCGGGCGGCCGCGCTCGTCCTCTTCCCAGGTGCCGTAGGTGAACAGCCGCAGCCGGCGCACGGCGTGCTCGCGCGGGCGAAAGGTGCGGCCGATCTCGCCGACGCCCCGCCGGTAGCCGACCTGGGGCACGAAGCCGTTGTCGGCCCGGAACTCGCCGTCGACGTCGCGGTAGCGCAGGAAGTAGTCCCAGGTGCCGGTCGAACGGTTCCACCACAGGTCCGCGGCGTGGCCCGCGAGGTCGCGGCCGTCCCACTCCGCGGCGAGCTCCGGGCGGTCGGGCGTCTCCGAGACACTCCACAGCAGCTGGCCGGAGAGCGTGTCTCGCTCCGTCGGGCGCCACTCGAAATCCGGGCCGAACACCCGGTTGAAGCCGCCGCCGTCGATCTCGCGCCCGGCGTAGAGGAAGCTCGCGAAGGCCCGGCCGAAGTCGCGCCGGTAGCGGCCGACGGCGACCAGCGACTCGAAGTCCTGGTCCGCGAAGGCGGAGCCCTCGGGGCCGGGGAGGATCGAGCTGCCGCCACCGCGGTCCTGGCCGAGGTAGACGGTGTACTTGGTCCGCTCGCCGCCGCCGGTGGCCCGCGCCCCCCAGCGCGGCGACGAGAAGGCCCGTGTGTAGACGGCCGGAATCGGCGTCGAGAGCAGGTCGACGCTCTCCAGGAAGAAGGGTCGCTTCTCGGGCAGGAAGAGGGCGAAGCGCTCGTTGGCGGTGATCTGCGCGGTGTCCGATTCGATCTGCGAGAAGTCCGGATTCAGCGTGACGTCGATCACCGTCTCCGGATTGGGCACCCACTTCAGGTCGGCGCCCAGCTCGTAGCCGGGGCTCTCGCTCGCCAGGCGCGAGCCGAGGCCGCTCTCGGGCCGCGCCGTCTGCGCGGCGGTCGCGTAGGGCGCCACCACCCAGTGGCCCGCCTGCGGCAGGCCCGCCATGCCGGTCAGCTCGCGGACGTTGCAGATGAAGCAGTTGCGCTCGCGCGGCAGGCGCGAGCTGAAGTACTGGTAGCGGTAGTCGCGCGGGTGGTTGCGGTAGAGCAGGATCCCCCAGGCCTTCGGGTTCGGGTCGACGTAGCGGATCGACGAGAAGGGGATCCGCAGCTCGAGCTGCCAGCCGCGGTCGGTGATCCTTCCCGCCGCCTCCCAGTAGAAGTCGGGGGCCGAGTCCTCGCCGGAAGCGTCGCTGGTGATCGCGTCGTACTGGATGCCGCGCGCGTTGGCGAGGAACATCTGCGCCGTCTTGCCGTCGCCGCGCGGGTCGAGGATGACGCCACCGTAGTCGGTGTAGGAGGGGACGTTGTCGCGGTCGCCCAGAGGGGCGCGGATCGCGCGCGGATCGGAATCGGAGAAGTCGAAGGCGGCGTAGAGGTACTCGCCGTCGTAGGCGAGCCAGGCGCGGTTGCCGACCCGCGGCTCGAGGTTGTCGCCGGGGTTGGTCTCCCACCAGCTGTCGATCTCGGTCGCCTGGCTCCAGGCGGCATCGCCCAGGTCGCCGTCGACGACGATCGGCTCGGGCAGACGCCGGAGCGCGATCTCGGGGCCGTTGTCGAGCAGCGCCGCCGAGGCGCCACCGGCCGCCAGCAGGAGCATCCAGCCCAGGGCCGCGAGCGGGGCGGAGCCGGGGCGTCGAGAGCGGGTCGAGACGGGCATGGTGATCCCCCGAAGCTGGGTGGTCTCGCTTCCGGAGATGGATACGGCCGGCGGGTGCCGGCGGTTACCTGGCCGGGACGGGCGCGGCCGGACGGGGCCGAACCGCGCCCTTCGAGGGCCGGCTCGGAGCGGGGTCAGGGCCCGATCGCGGTCAGCCGCAGGAGCGGCTGGTCGACCGATTTGGCCCGCCGCAGGTCGACGCGCGCCCGGATCCCCCACAGGTGGTCGCCGGCCGGGTCGAGCAGGGTCTGCTGCACCTCCCACTGCCGCTCGCCCGCCGGCCGGATCTGGGTCCACTGGTGGCGGCGCGCCTCGGCGCTGTCGACGAGCTCGCCGTGCTCGGCGAAGTAGGGGGCGAGCGCGCGCTCGAACCGGTCGGCGTCCCAGGGCTCCTCGCCCTCCGGCGCCACCCGCAGCGCCGCCTCTTCCCAGTCCCGGCGCGCCAGGGCGTGGACCAGCAGGTGCATCTCGGAGCGGACGCGCGCCGAGAGCGCCCGCGGGCTCTCGATCAGCTCGCGCACCCACAGCGCCTCGACCAGTCGTTCGCGCTCGCCCTTGGCGCGCACCAGCAGCTCCGGATGCATCAGGCCCTCCCACTCCTCGAGCAGGCTCGTGTCGGTCAGCTCGATGGTGGTGCGGAAGAACCCGACCGCGTCCTCGACCGCCGGCGTCTTGGCCGCTTGGGGCACGTTCTGCGCCAGCGTCCGGTAGAGCTGGGACAGATAGCGCAGCAGCACCCCTTCGCTGCGCTCGAGACCGTAGCGGCGGACGTAGTCGGTGAACGAGGCGAAGCCTTCCCAGATCTCGCGGCCGATCGACTTGGGCGAGATCTCGCGCCCGCCGACCCAGGGATGGAGCCGCGCGAAGGCCTCGAAGTTGCCGCCCAGCCAATCAGCCAGGGGCTTCGGATGGGTGACCTCCTCGAGCCGTTCCATCCGCTCGTCGTAGCCGATCCCGTCCGCCTTCCACTCGGCGATCAGCCGCTGCTTCTCCTTGTCGGCCTGCTTGCGCAGGACGATGTCCGGATCCTCGAGCACCGCCTCGACCACCGACAGCAGGTCACCGGCGTAGCTCTCGGAGGCCGGGTCGAGCAGCGCCACCGTGTCGACCAGGAACAGCGACAGCGCATGGTAGAGCGAGAAGTCGAACTGCAAGTCCGGATCGACCACCACCCAGAGGTAGTCGCGCACGGTGTCCTGACGCAGGGTCAGGATGCCGGCGCGGCCGAGCGAGCGGACCAGCACGGCGGCGGCGCGCAGGTGACGGCGCTTCGCGGCGTCGTCCTCGTGCGAGCCCGCGATCAGCGCGCGCAGCGAGGCGAAGTTGCGCGCCGCGGGATCGTCCTGCTCCTCGTCGCGCTGGAGCAGCGCCAGCACCATGCCGTGGGTGACCCGAAAGCGGCTCTTGAGCGTCTCGGGCGGTCGGTCGATCAGGCGCCGGAATGTCTCTTCGGTCCAGACGATCTCGCCCTTCTTGGGTCCGCTCGCTCCCGACCGCTTGCCCTTGCGCGCCGCCTGGCGCTTCTCGATCACGTGCTCGGGCGCCTGCGCCACCACCGAGCCGCGGTCGTCGAAGCCCTTGCGGCCGGCGCGGCCGGCGATCTGCTGGAAGTCGCGGACCGAGAGGATCTGCACCTTCTCGCCGTCGTACTTCGCGAGCTTGGTGAACAGCACGGTGCGGATCGGGATGTTGACGCCGACGCCCAGCGTGTCGGTGCCACAGATCACTTTGAGCAAGCCCTGCTGCGACAGCTGCTCGACCAGCAGCCGGTACTTCGGCAGCAGACCCGCGTGGTGGAGGCCGACGCCGAAGGTCAGGTAGCGCCGGATCTCCTTGCCGTAGGGGGTGTCGAAGCGGAAGTCGCCGATCGCCGCGCGGATCGCCTCGCGCTCGTCGCGTCCGGTGAGCGCCATCGAGGTCAGCGCCTGGGCGAGCTCGGCGCACTCGCGCTGGGTGAAGGAGACGACGTAGATCGGGAAGCGCCCCGAGGCGAGCAAGCTCTCGATCGACTCGTGGAGCGGGGTCTCCCGCCACTCGAAATCGAGCGGCACCGGCCGTTCGACCGCCGTCACCCGCGCCACTTCGCGTCCGCTCGCGGCCTCGATCCGCTCGGCGATCGGCGTCATGTCGCCGAGCGTCGCCGACATCAGCAGGAAGCGGCTCCGCGGCAGCTCGACCAGCGGCACCTGCCAGGCCCAGCCCCGCTCGGCGTCGGAGTAGAAGTGGAACTCGTCCATCACCACTTCCGGCGCGTCGAGCCGCCGCCCGGAGCGCAGCGCCATGTTGGCCAGCACTTCGGCGGTGCAGCAGATCACCTTCGCCCCCGGGTTGATCGAGGCGTCGCCGGTCAGCATCCCCACCCGCTCGGCGCCGAGCTCCTCGCACAGCGTGAAGAACTTCTCCGAGGCGAGCGCCTTGATCGGGCTGGTGTAGTAGGAGGTGCGCCCCCGCGCCAGCGCCTGGAAGTGGAGGCCGAGCGCGACCAGCGACTTGCCCGAGCCGGTCGGGGTGTTGAGCACCACGTGGCGGCCGGCCCAGAGCTCGAGCAGCGCCTCTTCCTGGTGGGGATAGAGGGTGAGGCCGACATCGGCCGTCCACCCCACGAACCGGTCGAGCAGCTCCTCGGGCGGCGCCTCCCCCGCGGGCAGCCGCGCGGCGAGGCTCGGTCGACCACTCATCGGGGTGATTCTGGCACGCGCCGCGGGGTCGGGTGCCGATCGCGCCGGAGCGATACCATCGAAATGGGTGTGGGTTCGACTGGAGGGACGCCATGACTCAGCATGTGACGGTGCTCGGAGCGGGCCGGGTGGGGCGCGCGATGGCGCTCGACCTGGCGCGGGACGGGGAGTTCGAGGTCCGCGTCGCCGACGCCTCGGAGGAGGCGCTCGCGGCGCTCGCCGGCGTGCCCCATGTCTCGACGCTGCGCGCCGACCTCGCGGACGGCGGCGAGGTTCGCCGGGCGCTCGCCGGCGCGCAGTACGCGCTCGGCGCGGTGCCCGGCTTCATGGGCTACCGGACGCTCGCGACCATCGTCGACGCCGGCGTCGACGTGGTCGACATCACGTTCTTCGAGCAGGACGCCTTCGGCCTCGACGCGGCGGCCAAGGCCAAGGGGGTCTCGGCGGTCATCGACGCCGGCGTCGCGCCGGGCCTGACCAACCTCCTCGCCGGACACCTGGACGCGACTTGGGACTCCCTCGACCGCTTCGTCTGCGGCGTCGGCGGGCTGCCGGTGGTGCGCACGCTGCCGTGGGAATACAAGGCGGCCTTCTCGCCGGTCGACGTGCTCGAGATCTACACCCGGCCGGCGCGCGTCGTCGCCGCGGGACAGATCACCGCGCGGCCCGCCCTCGAGGGGGTCGAGAGCTACGAGTTCCCCGGCGTCGGCACGGTCGAGGCCTTCGCGAGCGACGGGCTCCGCACGCTGCTGACGACCGTCCGCTGCCCCGAGATGCGCGAGCTCACCTTGCGCTACCCCGGCCACGCCGCGCGGCTCCGCGCCTTGAGCGAGGCCGGCTTCCTGTCGCACGAGCCGATCGACGTCGGCGGCGCGCGCGTGGCGCCGGTCGACTTCACCGGCCGGCTGCTGTTCCTGCTCTGGCAGTACGCGCCCGGCGAGGAGGACCTGACGCTGTTCTTCGTCGAGGCCGAGGGCAGTCTGGACGGCGCGCCGGTCGCTGCCCGCTGGACGATGCTCGATCGCTACGACCGCCCCACCGCCACCTCCTCGATGGCACGCACCACCGGCTACACCGCGACCGCGGCGCTGCGGCTGCTCGCCTCGGGCCGCTTTTCTCGACCGGGGATCGTGCCGCCCGAGTGGCTCGGCCGCGAGGAGGCCTGCTTCCGGTTCCTGGTCGATCAGCTGGCGCAGCGGGGCGTGCGCCTCGAGCGCCACTGACGGCGCCGCGACCGACCGACGCTCCCGCCGCGCGGCCTCACCCGGCCGGGCGGGCCGCCGCGGCCGGCTCGCCGTCCATCGCCGCCAGGTACTCGCGGTCGAACGCCGCCAGCTGGCTCTCGAGCTCGGCGTACGGCCCCGGCACGTAGGCGCGCGAGGCGACGCCGCGCTGGGCGTTGGCGCACAGCTCCCAGTCCTGGCGGTTGGTCAGGTCCCAGAACTCGATCGCCGGCGCCGGGTCGAAGCCGGGAGCGGCCAGCGCGTCGCGGTGGAACAGCCAGTCGCAGTGGATCCGCGTCCGCGTCGGCCCGAGCGGCTGGGCGCGATGGACGAGGACGTAGTCGGGATGGAGCGAGAGGAACATCGACGGGAAGACCGTGTAGTACCGGACGTGGCCGCGGTCGGCCTCGCCGAGGCCGGGCAGCAGCGGCGCGCAGCGCTCGCCGCCGATGGTCATCGAGCCGTCCGGGTGGGTCATCCACATCGGCCCGCCCAGCACTCCCCCCTCGGCGAGATCGTTGCGGGTGTTCCGGTAGGGGGTGAGCTGGTTGAGATGCGGGTGCACCGTCGGGCAGTGGTAGCACTCGCTGTAGTTGTGGAAGAACAGCTTCCAGTTGGCCTCGACCTCGTAGGTGGTGCGCTGGACGCGGGTGAGCTCGCCGATCCGCCAGGGCTCGACGCGGCCGCCGAGCGCCGCGAGCTCGCGCGCGAACGGCTCCGGCGCGGCGCCGAGGTGGACGAAGAGCAGGCCCTCCCAGAGCGTGACCGGCGCCGAGCGCAGCGGATGGTCCGCGCGCTCGAAACCGGCGACCTCGGCCATGTTCGGCGCGGCGCGCAGCGTGCCGTCGAGCGCGTAGGTCCAGGCGTGGTACGGGCAGCGGATGGCGCGGCCGAGCTCGCCCGCCGGCTCGAGGCAGAGCCGGCTGCCGCGGTGGCGGCAGACGTTGTGGAGCGAGCGGACCCCGCCGCTCTCGTCGCGCAGCACGATCAGGCTCTCGGCGCCGAGCTCGAACAGCAGGTAGCTGCCCGGCTGGCCGAGCTCCGAGACGTGGCCGGCGCAGAGCCAGCGGCGGGCGAAGATCCGCTCCTGCTCGCGGCGAAAGATCTCCTCCGAGGTGAAGTACTCGCCGGCGAGGGTGCGCTGGCCCCGGGCGCTGCGCGGCTCGGTCACGGGCGCGGATTCTACCCGGCCGGCGAGCCTCGGCGGGCGAGCGGCGTCGCGGCCGGCCCGCCCGGCGACCGCTCGCGGTACACTGCGCGCTCCGTCCGAACGGGAACTGCCGAAGCCGACCGATGCCGATTCCGTCGCCTTTCCACGAGCGCACTCGAGCCCTGTGCACGAGCTATCGCTGGAAGGACTGGGCTGGCTACGCGGCGGTGTGCAGCTACGACACCACGCACGACCGCGAGTACTTCGCCTTTCGCGAATCGGCCGGGCTGCTCGACGTCTCGCCGCTCTACAAGTACGAGATTTCCGGCCCGGACGCCGCGGCGCTCCTGTCGCGCATGGTGGTCCGCGACGTCGGCAAGCTCGCGGTCGGCCGGGTCGCCTACGTCTGCTGGTGCGACGACCGGGGCAAGGTGGTCGACGACGGCACCGTCGCCCGCCTCGGCGACGACGCCTTCCGGATGACCGCCGCGGACCCCACCCTCCACTGGCTGCTCGCGGTCGGCCGCGGCCTGCGCGCCACCGTCGAGGACTCGAGCGCGCGCCTGGCGGCGCTCGCGCTGCAGGGGCCACGCTCGCGCGACATCCTGCGCGCCGCGACCGACGCCGATCTCGACGCGCTCAAGTTCTTCGGCATCGCCCGCGCCCGGCTGGACGGGATCGAGGTCTGGGTGAGCCGCACCGGCTACACCGGCGATCTCGGCTACGAGGTCTGGGTCGAGCGCGATTCGGCCCTGCGGGCCTGGGACGCGCTCGTCGACGCCGGCCGGCCGCACGGGCTCGAGCCGGCCGGACTCGACGCCCTCGACGTGGCGCGGATCGAGGCCGGCTTCCTGCTGCTCGGCATCGACTACTACAGCGCGCCCAAGGTGGTGCTCGAGTCGCGCCAGTCGACTCCCGACGAGCTCGGCCTCGCCTGGATGGTCGACCTCGACCGCGGACCGTTCGTCGGCCGCGATGCGATCGCCGCCGAGCGGCGGCGCCCACCGGCCTGGAGGTTCGTCGGCCTCGAGGTCGCCTGGGAGGCGCTCGAGGCCCTCTACGAGAGCTACGGCCTGCCGCCGGCGCTGCCCGCGACCGCGCGCCGCGACGGCCTGCCGATCTACCGCGGCGCGCGCCAGGTCGGCAAGGCGACCAGCCACACCTGGTCGCCGCTGCTGAAGAAGTACCTGGTCCTCGCCACCGTCGAGGCGAGCCACGCCGCGCCGGGCAGCCTGCTCGAGCTCGAGCACACGGTCGAGTTCGAGCGCCGGCGGGTGCCGGCGCGGGTGGTCGCGACGCCGTTCTTCGATCCCGAGCGGAAGCGTCGGCCGTGAGCGCGGCGAGTCCGGCCCGCGGCCGCTACGACGCCATCGTGGTCGGCGCCGGCCACAACGGCCTGGTCTGCGCCGCCTACCTCGCCCGCGCCGGCCGCAAGGTGCTGGTGCTCGAGCGCCGCCACCTGGTCGGTGGCGCGACCATCACCGAAGAGCTCCACCCCGGCTTCCGCTTCTCCTGTTGCTCCTACGTCGTCAGCCTGCTGCGCCCGTGGATCATCCGCGACCTCGACCTGCCGCGGCACGGCTACGAGGTGCTGCCGCTCGATTCGACCTTCACCCCCTTCCCGGACGGCCGCTACCTGCTGCGCGACGCGGACCCCGAACGGACGCGACGGGCGATCGCCGCCTTCTCGCCGCGCGACGCCGAGATCTACAAGGAGTTCGGCCAGCGAATGGCCGAGCTCGGCCGCCTGGTCAAACCGCTGGTCGACGGTGTCGCGCCCGATCCGACCTCGCTCCGGCCGCGCGAGCTCGCCCGCCTCGCCCGCCTCGGCCGCGGGCTCGCCGGGCGCGGCGAGCGGTGGCTGGTCGGCCTGGTGAAGATGATGACGATGAGCGCGGTCGACTTCCTCGCCGAGTGGTTCGAGTGCGAGCAGCTGATCGCGCCGATGTCGGTCTCGGGCATCATCGGCACCTTCCTCGGCGTGCGCTCGCCGGGCACCGCCTACGTCCTGCTCCACCACTACATGGGCGAGATCGACGGCTCCTACCGGGCGTGGGGGCTGCCCAAGGGGGGGACCGGCGCGGTCGCCGCGGCGATCGCCTCCTCGGCGCGCGCCCTGGGCGCCGAGATCCGCACCGGGGCGCCGGTCGCCCGGATCCGGATCGAGGGCGGGCGCGCCACCGGCGTCGTGCTCGAGAACGGCGACGAGATCGCCGCCGGCGTCGTCGTCTCGGGCGCCGACCCGCACCGGACCTTCCTCGGGCTGGTCGGCGCCGAGCACCTCGACCCCGATTTCGCGCGCCAGGTGCGGCGCTTCAAGATGCGCGGCTCGTCGGGCAAGGTGAACCTGGCGCTCGACGGCCTGCCCGAGTTCGCCTGCCTGCCCGGTCGCGGGCGGCACCTGGCCGGCGACATCACCATCGCGCCTTCGGTCGACTACCTCGAGCGCGCCTACGACGACGCCAAGTACGGCGCCTTCTCGCGGCGCCCGTTCATGGACATCGTCATCCCGTCGCTGACCGATCCGACCGTGGCGCCGCCGGGACAGCACGTGATGTCGATCTTCGTCCAGTACGCGCCGTACCACCTGAAGGAGGGCGCCGCCGACTGGCCGAACCAGCGCGACGCCTTCGGCGACACGGTGATCCGCACGCTCTCGGAGTACCTGCCCGATCTCGAGCGGCGGATCCTCCACCGCCAAGTGCTCTCGCCCTGGGACCTGGAGCAGATCTACGGCCTGACCGAGGGCAACATCTTCCACGGCGAGCTCTCGCTCGAGCAGCTCGCCTTCCTCCGCCCCGTCGCCGGCTGGAGCCGCTACCGGACGCCGGTCGGAAACCTCTGGATGTGCGCCTCCGGCACGCACCCCGGCGGCGGCATCATGGGCGCGCCGGGAGCCCTCTGCGCGCGCTCGCTGCTTTCGGCGCGGGCGGTCTGAGATGGCCGGCGACGCGATCGTCCTCGGCGCCGGTCAGAACGGGCTCGCCGCCGCCGCGCGCCTGGCGGCCGCCGGGCGGCGGGTGGTCGTGCTCGAACGCCGCGACGGCGTCGGCGGCCTCTGCGCCGCGCGCGAGCTCCACCCCGGCTACCGCGTGCCCGGCGTCCTCCACGACGGCGGGCTGGTCGACCCCGAAGTCACCGCCCGGCTCGGCCTCGAGCGCCACGGCCTCGCCTTCCGCGCCGAGCCGCCGGTGCTCCTGGCCGAAGAGGGGGGCCCCGGCCTCCTGCTCGCGCGTGCGCCGGCGGCGGCCGCCTCGGAGCTCGCGAGGCGCTCGGCCGCCGACGCCGCCGCCTACGCCGAGCTGCGCGCCTGGCTCGCGCGCCTGGCGCCGATCGTCCGCCGGCTGCTCGCCGAGCCGCCGCCCAGGCTCGCGCCGGAGAGTCTCGGCGATTTCTGGCGGCTGGCGCGGCCGGCGCTCGCCCTGCGCCGGATGGGCCGGGCCGACCTGACCGAGCTGCTGCGGGTCGCGCCGATGTGCGTCGCCGACTTCCTGAACGAGCGCTTCGCGACGCCGCTGCTGATCGAGGGGCTGGCGGCGCCCGCGCTCGCCGGCACCTGGTCGGGACCCTGGTCGGCGGGGACGACGACCCTCTGGCTGCTCGAGGAGTGCGCGGCCGGCCGCTTCGTCGCCGGGGGCCCGCCGGCGCTCGTCGACGCCCTCGAGCGCGCGGCGCGCGCCGCCGGCGCCGAGATCCGGACCGGCGCCGAGGTGACCCGCGTCCGCGTCGAGCGCGGCCGCGTCGCCGGAGTCACGCTCGCCTCGGGCGAGACGCTCGACGCGCCGCTCGTGGTCGCGACCACGGACCCGAAGCGGACCCTCCTCGAGCTGGTGTCGCCGGGCATGCTGCCGCTCGAGACCGAGGAGGAGGCCCGGCGGATCCGCAGCCGCGGCACGGCGGCGAAGCTCCACTTGGCGCTCGACGGCCCGCTCGAGCTCGCCGGCCGACCGGGCGAGCGGCTGGAGGCGATCCGGATCGGCGGAGGGCACATCGACGACCTGGAGCGCGCCTTCGACGCCATCAAGTACCGCGCGTGCTCGCCGGCACCCCATCTCGAGGTCCGCGTGCCGACGGTCGCCGACCCGAGCCTCGCGCCCGCCGGCCACGAGGTGGTCTCGATCCTGGTGAGCTTCGCGCCCCACCAGCTCGACGGCGGCTGGACGACGGCCGCGCGCGCCCGCCTCCTCGACTCGGTGCTCACCCGCCTCGAGCGCCACGCGCCCGGCGTTCGCGGCCGTGTCGTCGCCTCGGAGCTGCTCGCACCGCCCGATCTCGAAGCGTCGTTCGGCGCCACCGGCGGACAGCTCCACCAGGTCGAGCCGGCGCTCGACCAGCTCTTCGTCCTGCGCCCGAGCCCGAGCGCCGCCCGCTACGCGACGGCGCTCGGCGGTCTCTATCTCGGTGGCGCCGGCTGTCACCCCGGCGGCGGCGTCCGCCCGACCGCCGGTCTGCTCGCCGCCGACGCTGTCCTCGCCCGCCCGCAGCGATCGTAGGCGCGGGCTACTCGGCCCTGGAGAGGTGCGGCTGGCCGAGCCAGCAGGCGACGGCCGTCTCCGCCGCGCAAGCGAAAACCAAGCGCTCGTCGGCGCCGCTCGCCGGGAGCGCCATCTCCCAGCGCTGCCAACCGGGCGCCAGCAGCGCCTCGGCGCCGCCGAGCACGACGCTCTGCGCCGCCTGGGATCGCTCCACGGCGGCACGCGCCGGCCCGCTCGGCGCGGCGAGACCGAGCACGAGGATTCGAGGGCCGCCGGCGGGCAGCTCGATCTCTCGTCGCTCTCCCGGCGCCAGGACGAGGGTGAGCCCCCACTCGCCCGGGTGCCCGGCGAGCTCGACGCGCGCTCCGGCCAGGGCGAGCGCCGGCAGCAGGTCGAGCTCGACCTCGCCCCGCGGCGCGAGCTCGACGCGGCGGAAGACCGCGAGGTGCGGCTCGCCGGCCAGCTGCAAGCGGTCCAACCGCCAGCCGGCGAGGAAGGCCGGCACGTCACCCACCGTGGCGGCGAGCAGGGAGCCGCCATTGAGCGGCAGCATGAGCAGCCCGGGGGCGAGCAGCTCGCGGATCGCCGCGAGCTCGCCGCGCTCGACCAGCTCCAGGGGCACCTCGGGGTTGGTCAGCCCGAGCAGGTCGACCACCGGCTGGCGCGAGAAGTACCCGAGATAGCCGACTTCGTAAGCCGCGAGCCGGGTCCCGGGCGGGTAGCGATCGGCCAGCGCCGCCACCTGTCCATAGCTGAATCGGCGCGCATCGCCCCGCCCCTGCAGCACGAGCTCCCGCACGCCGATGGCGAGCGTGCCGACGACCAGCAGCACGACCGTGGCTCGGGGGGCGATCCGCGCCACCTCCGCCCGCACCGGCGCCTCGACGCCCAAGCCGGCGAGCAGCAGCAGCGCCAAGTGAAAGGGGACCAGGTACCAGGTGTAGGTCGGCACGCCGATGGCGGCCAGCAGGCCGAGATGCAGGATCCCCCAACCGACGAGCCCGAGCGCGAAGGCGTGGCGGTCGCGCACCAGGAGCACCCCGCCCACCACCGCCAACAGGAGCGGGAACGCCAGCGCGCTCGTCGCGGCCCCGCCCAGCCAGCGCAGCTGGCCGAGCAGCAGCTCGAGGCCGGCGTCGCTCCAGACGCCGAGGGCGCTCGCCACCTGAGCGCGCTTGGCCTCGAGGGTCCGTGGCACGAGCGTGCCGGCGAGGCGGTAGAGCACGAGACCCCAGGCGAGGGTGAGAGCCAGGGCCACCGCCGCCGCGCGGGTCACCGGCCGCAGCGCGCGCGCCAGGCCGTCGCGGCCCACCACCGCGAGCGCCAGCAGCGGCGCGGCCAGGCCGCACTCGGCCCGGAGCGCGACCGCGAGCGCTAGCGCCCCGCCGGCGACCAACTCCCGCCGCGCGGCGAAGGCCCAGGCGGCCGCCACCACGGCCGCCGCCGCCATCGGCATCTCTCCTCCCCCGTGCCCCCAGCGGCCGGGCCAGAGCAGCCAGAACAGGCCGGCCGCCAGGCCGCCCAGCGGCCAGCCCTCGCGGCGGCCGAGCGCCGCCAGCCCGAGCGCCGCGACCAGGCCCGCGACCAGCGACCCGAGCGCCGCCCAGACCGGCACGCCGAGCGGCGCCAGCCGCTCCAGCCCGGCGAGCAGGAGGGCCAGGAACGGGCTCGAGGTGCCGAGCCCGAGCGCGCCCTTCCAGGTCAGGCCGAGACCCTCGGCCAGGCTGCGCGCATAGGTGAAGGTGATGTAGGCGTCGTCGTAGGAGCGGGTGCCCTCCCAGAGCGCCACCGCGAGCGCGACGGTGGCGAGCAGCCCGGCCACCGCCCCGGGGCGCGCCCAGGCCGCGAGGCGATCTGCCGCTCGGGAGCTCATCCGGAAGATCCTACGCGGCGGGCCCCGGTCGCGTTGGTCCGGCGCAGTAGAGTCGGTGTCCGTGCGGGACCGACGCGAGCTGCTCGAATGGCTGGCCTACGCCCACTTCACCGTCGGGGCGATGTGCGCTCTGGTGTCGCTGGCGCCGCTGATCCTCGGTTTCGCCGGCGCCGAGCTGGCGGCGCCGGGGGGCGAGGCGGCGATGCGCGCCGAGGGCGAACGGATGCTCGCCGCGGTGCCGCTCGGCTGCTCCGGGCTCGTGCTGCTGGCCGGCCTCGCCCTGGGCGCCGCGCTCGCGCTCGCCGGGCGCTGCCTGATGACGGCGCGCCGCCGAGGCTTCTGCCGCGCCGTGGCCGCCTGCTCGCTCCTCTTCGCCCCCTTCGGCACGGCGCTCGGCGCCTACACGCTCGCCACCCTGGCGCGCCCCGAAGTCGCCGCGCTGTTCGATCGCGATTGACTCAGCCGAGCGGCAGCGTGGCGTGGAAGGCCGGCGCGCGGCGCGCCCGCGTCGCCTGCTCGAAGGCGAAGCCGTAGCGCAGCAGCTTCGCCTCGCTCCAGGCGGGTCCCAGCAACGACAGCCCCCAGGGCAGACCGTGGACGGTGCCGGCGGGGACGGTCAGGTGGGGATAGCCCGCGATCGCGGAGGGGGAGGTCGCCGAGCCGGTGTAGTGGTCGCCGTGGATCCAGTCGGTCGGATAGGCCGGTCCCATGGTCGGGCAGATCAGCGCGTCGAGCCGGCCGGCGCCGAAGTGAGGATCGAGCCCCTCCGTCCGCGCCAGCCGGCGGCAGCTCTCGAGCGCCTCCCGGTAGCCGGGCTCGGTCAGCGGACCCTTGGCCTCCGCCTGCTCGAACAGCTCCTGACCGAACCAGGGCATCTCCTCGCGGGCGTGGCGGCGGTTGAACTCGATCAGCTCGGCCAGGGTGCGCGGCTGACCCCGCGCGGGCAGCGCCGCGAGGTAGGCGTTGAGGTCGTGCTTGAACTCGTAGAGCAGCACTTCGAGCTCGGGCTTGCCGGTCTCGCTGGCGTGCGCGATCTCGGCCGGATCGACCAGCTCGGCGCCGAGCCGTTTCAGCAGCGCCAGCACCTCCTCCATCTGGCGATCGATCTCCGGGTGCCAGCCGAAGAAGTTCCGCGCCACGCCGAGGCGGGCGCCGGCGAGCCCCGCGGGCGCCAGCGCCGCCGCGTAGTCCGACGCCGCCCGGCCGGCGCTTTCGGCGGTCGCCGGATCGCGCAGGTCGGTGCCGGTCATGGCGCCGAGCAGGATCGCCACGTCCTCGACCGTGCGCCCCATCGGGCCGGCGGTGTCCTGGCTGTGCGAGATCGGGATCACCCCGGTGCGCGCGACCAGGCCGACCGTCGGCTTGAGACCGACGATGCCGCACATCGACGCCGGGCAGGTCACCGAGCCGTCGGTCTCGGTGCCCACGGCGGCGGCGGCCAGATCGGCGGCCGGCGCGACGCCGGAGCCCGAGGAGGAGCCGCACGGATTGCGGTCGAGCGCGTGCGGGTTGCGCACCTGCCCGCCGCGTCCGCTCCAGCCCGAGGTCGAGCGGGTGGAGCGGAAGTTCGCCCATTCCGACAGGTTCGTCTTGCCGAGCAGCAGGGCGCCGGCCGCGCGCAGCCGCTGGACCACGAAAGCGTCCCGGGGCGGCGTCGAGCCGACGAGCGCCAGCGAGCCGGCGGTGGTCGTCTGGCGATCGGCGGTGTCGATGTTGTCCTTGATCACGATCGGCAGGCCGTGCAGCGGGCCGCGCAGCTTGCCGGCCCGGCGCTCGGCGTCGAGCTCGGCGGCGAGCGCCAGCGCGTCCGGGTTGAGCTCGGCGATCGCGTTCGTCCCCCGCGGCCCGCGGTCGACCGCCTCGATCCGCTCGACGTAGAGCTCGACCAGGCGGCGCGAGGTGAAGCGGCCGGCGGCGAGCCCGCGGGCGAGCTCGGCGAGGCCGAGACCGGCGAGCTCGAAGGCCGCCGTGCCGGGATGCGGCGCCGGCGCGGATGGCGCGTCGGCCGCCGGCGACTGCGCCGCCAGCGGTGCGCCGCCGGCCCACGCCGCGGCGCCGACCGCGCCGCCGACCAGCTGACGCCGGGTGAGCTCGAGCTGCTCGTCCCGCTCGCTCATGCTCCTCGCCTCCGCGCGACTCTCGCCCTACTTCGACAGCTCGTCGAGCGCCGCGGCGAGCAGGTGCCAGAACCGGCCGACCGACGAGATCCGCACCCGCTCGCCCGGCGAGTGGGGGAATTCGATCTGGGGGCCGAACGAGATCATGTCCATGCCGCGGAACTTCTCGCCGATCAGACCGCACTCGAGGCCGGCGTGGATCGCCTTGACCGCCGGCTCGGCGCCCAGCACCCGGCCGTGGACCCGCTGCATCAGCGCCAGCAGCTCCGAGGAGAGATCGGGCTGCCAGCCCGGATAGCCCTCGCTCTGGGTCGCGGTGCCGCGGGCCAGCTCGGCGAAGGCGGCGATCCGGCGCTGCGTCGCCCGCAGCGCCGAGCCGACCGAGCTGCGGTTGCTCTGGTGGATCCGCAGCGTCGCCCCCTCGGTGCGCACCTTCGACAGGTTGGTCGAGGTCTCGACCAGCCCCGGGATGTCGTGACTCATCGCCAGCACCCCGTGCGGCAGCGCCGTGAGCAGCGCCAGCACCCGCGCGGTGGTCTCGTCGGCCCACACCTCGGCGCCGACCTCGGCCGGGCCGACCGCGGCGACGAAGCCGTCGTCGATGCCGGCGAGCTCGGTCCGGATCCGCGCCGCCTCCGCCGCGATCGCCGCCGCGAAGCGCTCCCGGTCGTCGCGCGCGACCCGCACTTTCGCCGCCGCCTCGCGCGGGATGGCGTTGTGGAGGTTGCCGCCCTCGACGCTCGCCACTTCGAACTGGAACTCGGCGAGATTCGCCCACAACAGGCGGGCGAGCAGCGAGATCGCGTTGCCGCGCTGGAGGTGGATGTCGACTCCGGAGTGGCCGCCGGAGAGGCCGGTGACCCGCACCTCGACCGTTTCGCGCCCGTCGGCGCCGAACATCGCGTCGAGCGGGATCGCGAGGTCGGTGCCGGCGCCGCCGGCGCAGCCGACGTAGAGCGCCCCTTCCTCCTCGGTGTCGAGGTTGATCAGGCGGCGCGCGCGCAGCATCTTCGGATCGAGGTCGCTCGCCCCGGTCAGACCGGTCTCCTCGTCGATCGTGAACAGCAGCTCGAGCGGACCGTGGACCAGGTCGTCCGCCTCCGCCACCGCCAGCATCGCCGCCACGCCGATGCCGTTGTCCGAGCCGAGCGTGGTGCCGGTGGCGTAGAGCCAGTCGTCCTCGCGGCGCGGCACGATCGCGTCGCGCTCGAAGTCGAAGGCGACGCCGGAGTCCTTCTCGCAGACCATGTCCAGGTGGGCCTGCAGCACGACCGGAGCCGCCCCTTCGCGACCGGGCGTGGCCGGCACCTCGACGACGACGTTACCGGCGCTGTCGGTGCGATGGACGAGGCCGCGGCGGGCGGCGAGATCGAGGACGTGAGCGCGCATCCGCTCTTCCGACTTCGAAGGGCGGGGGAGCGCGAGGATGCGGTCGAAGTGCGCCCACAGGGGGCGCGGCTCGAGCTCGGAGACGAAGGTGGTCATGGCGCCATTCTATGGCCGGCGGCGCCGGGGGGCGCCCCGAGCGCGCGCGGCCAGAGCAGCCAGAGCGTGAGCGGCTGCTTCATCCGTCCGGCGATCGCCTCGGCCGCTTCGCCCGGCCCCAGGAAGAGGTCGCCGCGCACGGGACCGCGGATGGCGCCGCCGGTGTCCTGCGCCACGACCAGTGCCGCGAACGGCGCGGCGGCGCGGCCGATCTCGGGCGCTTCGGGCAGCACGGTCTCGAGCCAGAGCGGCAGGCCGTAGGCCCAGTGCGAGGGATCGACCGCCAGCGACCGGCCGGCGGTCAGCTCGACGCCGGCCGCGCCCTCGGGCGCGCCGCCCGCGAGGACGCGGAAGAAGACGTAGGAGCGATTGGCGTTCATCACCTCCGCGGCCTCCGCCGGGCGGGCGCGCAGCCAGGCGCGGATGGTCTGCAGCGAGACCTCCTCCCGGGCGAGCTCGCCGCGTTCGATCAGAACGCGGCCGATGGCAAGGTAGTCGTGGCCGTTCTGCGCCGCGTAGCCGACCCGCAGCAGCGAGCCATCCTCGAAACGGAGCCGCCCCGAGCCCTGGATCTGGAGGAAGAACAGCGCCACCGGGTCCTCGACCCAGGCGAGCTCCAGCCGCCGGCCGCCGAGCGCGCCGCCTTCGATCTCGGCGCGGTCGAAGTAGGGCCGGAAGCGACCGCCGCGCACCAGCCCGGTGATCCTCCGGCCGGCGAGATCCTGCTTGAACTCGCCCAGGTCGACCACCACGCGGTCGCCGGGGTCACGGTAGAGCGGATGGACGAAGCGGCCGCCGCGCCGGCGCCGGGCGGCCAGCTCCGGCTCGTAGTAGCCGGTGAGCAGGCCCTGGCGCACGCCGCGGTTCGAGGCCGCCCAGGGGACGAGTTCCCGCTCGAGCCACGCGCGCGCCGCCTCCGCGTCCCCGGCGGGCAGCGCTCGCGCGGCGGCGCAGAGGCGCCGCGACACCTCCGGCGCGGCCGCGAGCGCCGCCCGCAGGGGGCTCCCCGCGACGCCCGCCGTCAGCCGGCCGCACGAGGCGAGCAGGACCGGGATGGCCTCGGCGTGGCGCTCGGCGCGCCAGCCCGGCAGCTCCTCGAAGCTCGCCGGCGCGAAGTCGAGTCGCGCCGCCAACTCCGGCGCTGGCGCGCGCCGCTCGGCGCCCCGCACCGGCACCGGCTCGACGCCGAAGCCGCTCCGCAGGGCCCAGGCGGCGAGCAGCGCGAGCGCGACGGAGAGCAGCGCGAAGCCGAACGCCGCGGCGCGCCAGGCGCGCGCCTGGTCCCGTCTCGGCGCTCGCCCTGCCGCCCGTCGATCGATCGCCCGCGTCTCCTAGAGCGCGAGCGTCAGGTAGGTCATGTCGTGCGGATTGCCGTCCGGATCGACGCCGTAGCCGGGCAGCCGGTGCTTCTGGAACCCGAGCGTCTCGAGCACGTGGATCGCGTCGGCTTCGAGGTCCGAGATCAGCATGCAGTTCAGGTGGCGCAGCCCGTTCGCGCGGGCGGCGTCGATGAAGTGGTTGACCAGCAGCGCGCCCAGCCCGACGCCCCGGTACTCGGGGTCGATCGTCCACTTGATCCGCCCGGTGCGCCGCAGCGGGCCGCGGTCGCGCCGGTGGAGCGTGGCGTCGGCGACGATCCGGCCGCCGTCCATGGCCAGCATCGGAAAGACCTGCGCGTAGTCGAGCTCGCGCCCCCAGCGCTCCACCACCTTGCGGTCGTCGAGGCGGTCCCAGGCGAAGCGCCGGGTCTCTTCCGGCAGACGCTGGAAGAACTCGTAGAGCGCGCCGACGTCCTTGCGGGCGAATGGGCGCAACATCACGCGTCGGCCGTCGCGGAGCACGGCCTCCTGCGGAAAACGATGCGGCATGGGCTCCCTCCAACTGCGATTCGTCGCGCCGGGCTCGCGCGAGCCTGCCCGGCGGCCCCCTGAGCCTAGCACCTCCCTCCGCTCGGCCGCTCGGTGCGCGGACCGAGAACCGCGCCGACCGACCGGCGGCCTACCGCCGCCACTGCCCGAGAATCCGCAGGTACTGCAGGCGTTCGACGCGCTCGGGATCGTCCTGGCGGGCGAGGCTCATCGAGCCCCGCAGATCGGAGAGCGCGTCGTACTCGCGCTCCTCGAGCCAGTAGGAGAGCCCGTCGCGCAGCGCCCCCAGCCGGCGCGGCCCGTGCCGGAGCAGCTCGGAGACCACCTGGACCACGTCGGCGCCGCAAGCAAGCGCCTTGACCACGTCGAGCGGCTCCTGGACGCCGCCCGAGCAGGCGAGCGAAGCCCGCGTCCTGCCCGCCAGGATGGCCAGCCAGTGGAGCCGCAGCAGCAGCTCCGAGCGGTCCGAGAGGGTCGTGGTCGGCAGCAGCTCGAGCTGGTCCATCGCGATGTCGGCCTGCGCGAAGCGGTTGAACAGCACCAGGCCTTCGGCGCCGGCCTCGTCGAGCGCCGCCGCGAAGTGGGCGAGCGAGGTGTAGAACGGCGAAAGCTTGACCACCAGCGGCACGAGCAGCGCTTCGCTCACCGCCTGGACCATGGCCAGCGTCTCGGATTCGAGCCGCGGTCCGGCCTCGGTCGGGTCGGCCCCGAGGTGATAGAGGTTGAGCTCGACCGCGTCGGCTCCCGCCTCCTCGAGCCGCCGCGCCCAGGACAGCCAGCCCCCCGGCGTGCTGCCGTTGAGCGAGGCGAAGACCGGCACCGCGACCGCCGCGCGCACCTTGCGCACGTGCTCCAGGTAGCCCTCGGGGTCGAACGGAAAGTCGAGCGGCCCGAGCTCCGGCGACATGGCCGCGACCGGGTCGAACTGCTCCTCGAACAGCGAGCGCAGCACGATCGCCGGCGCCCCGGCGTCCTCGAGCCGGCGCACGCCGTCCACGCTGTCGGCGAGCGGCGAAGCCCCGGGCAGCACCGGGTGGGCCAGCTCGAGACCGAGGTAGGAGGTGGTCAGATCCATCGCCGGCACTCTCGCCGGTCGAGCCTATCGCCTCGGCGCCGCCGCTGGCGCCTCCCGCCCCCGCGGGCGGGGCGGCGCCACCCGGAAAGAGCGTGCGGCCGGCGCGGCACCGGCGCGTAATGGCGGGTGACTGCGACGACCCGCCGCGCGGACCGACCGGTCCGCGGACGTTCTTTGATCCGCCTTCCCACCTGGAGCCCGCACCATGACCACGCTGCTCTCGCCGCCCCCCAGCCTCGACAAGAAGGCCGACCTCGCCGGCCCCGGCATCGGCAACTACGAAGAGCTCGAGAAGATCCTGCCGACCGGCTACGACCCCCTGCTCACCCCGAAGGAGACCCAGCGCGCGATCACCGCGGTCAAGCGGGCGATCGAAGACGGCCTCTGCCGCGAGCTCGACCTGATGCGGGTCGAAGTGCCGCTCATCGTCGACGCCGAGAGTGGCGTCAACGACTACCTCGACCGCGACGGCTCGCGCGGGCCGATCTGCTTCCGCATCGTCAACGACCACGGCAAGAACCCGGTCGACGCCCAGGTGGTGCAGGCCGCCACGAAGTGGAAGCGGGTGGCTCTCAAGATGTTCGACCTGGCGCCCGGCGAGGGACTGGTCACCGACATGCGCGCGGTGCGCAAGGACTACTTCCTCGACCACGACCACTCGGCCTACGTCGACCAGTGGGACTGGGAGAAGACGATCACCCGCGCCGACCGCAATCTCGCCTACCTTACCGACACCGTCGAGCGGATCTGGAAGGTGATCCGCGAGGCCGACCAGGTGGCGCGCGACCTCTTCCCGGTGCTGGGCAAGTCCCGCTTCCCGGCGCTGCCCGAGAAGCTCGAGTTCCTGCACGCCGAGGAGATCCTCGAGCGCTACCCCGATCTGCCGCGCAAGCAGCGCGAGACCGCGATCCTCCAGGAGTACCCGGCGATCTTCATCTACGGCATCGGCTGGACGCTCGCCGACGGCTACCCGCACGAGATGCGCGCCGCCGACTACGACGACTGGGTGACCGAGACGGTGTCGAAGGACGGCCGCCCGATGCACGGCCTGAACGGCGACATCCTGGTCTGGAACCCGGTGACCCGGCGCCGGCACGAGCTCTCCTCGATGGGGATCCGCGTCGACGCCGACACGCTGGTGCGCCAGCTCCAGCTGACCGGCCAGACCGACTTCCTGAAGTTCCCGTACCACCAGGGGATCGTCGACGGCACGCTGCCGCTGTCGATCGGCGGCGGCATCGGCCAGTCGCGCACGCTCATGTACCTGCTGCGCAAGGCCCATCTGGGCGAGGTCTCGGTCACCGTCTGGCCGCGGGTGCTCAAGCAGATGTGCGCCGCGCGCAACATCCACGTGCTCGACTGCTGAGCGCGGTCTCCGCGCCGGGGGCGGAGTTCCGGGCGATCAGGCGCGCGCGGCCAGCGCCGCGCGCAGCTGGTCCCCGATCGGCAGGGAGCGCAGGCGGACGCCGCTGGCGGCGAAGAGGGCGTTGGCGAGCGCCGGCGCGAGGGTCGGAATCGCCATTTCGCCCGCGCCCGCCGGCGCGGCTTCGCTCGGCACCACGATCACCTCGATGTCGGGTGCGTCTCGCATGGCGAGCAGGGGATAGTCGGAGAAGTTGCGGTTGACCACGCGTCCGCCCGCGACTCGAATCTCGAGCGAGCGCGCCGTCGACAGGCCGTCGATCGTGCCGCCGATCGCTTGGGCCTCGACCCCCAGCGGGTTGATCGGTCGTCCGACGTCGAGCGCGCAAACGCAGCGGACGATCCGCCACTGCCCGTCGCCGTCGACCGCCACCTCGAGAGCGTGAGCGCAGTAGCCGCCGAAAGTGAAGTGCGCCGCCAGGCCGAGGCCGTGCCCCGGCGGTGGCGTCCGCCCCCAGCCGATCCGCTCCGCCGCCGCCTCGAGCACACCGGCGAGGCGACCGGTGTGGAACTTCGGTCCGCCGTGCTGGGCGTAGTCGAGCTCGCGCGGCGGTCCCAGCAGCTCGCGCCGCAACGCCAGCGGGTCGCGCCCGCTCGCGTGCGCGACCTCGTCGAGGAAGCACTGCACGGCGAAGGCGTTGGCGGTATGGGCGGGCGCTCGCCACGAGCCACGCACCATGCCCGACTCGACCGCCGCCCATTCCAGGGCGTAGCTCGGCACCAGCTTCGACGGAAAGTCGTCCGGGCAGAGCTCCGGAGTCCACATCTCCTCGGCCGGCACGCCGGGGCGACGGTGGTACTTCGAGGTGCTCGCCAGCCGATGCGCCCAGCCGGTGACCGCCCCGTCGCGGTCGAGAGCGGCGATCAGGTGGTGGTGTCCGAAAGGCCGGAACCAGTCGTGCCGCAGGTCGTCCTCGCGCGTCCAGACCACCTGAACCGGGCGGCCCACGGCCTTCGACAGCAGCACCGCCTCGGCGACGAAGTCGTTGGTCAGACGCCGGCCGAAGCCGCCGCCGACTCGCGTCATCCGCACTTCGATGCGCTGGCGGTCGACGCCGGTGAGCGCGTGCGCGACGCGCGAGGCGCCGGCTGGTTGCTGCATCGGCGCGACGATCGTCACCCGGTCCGCCTCGACGTGCGCGCAGGCGTTCTGGATCTCGAGCGGCGCGTGGGAGACGAAGGGGACCCGGTAGCGTCCTTCGACGACCTGGCGGGCGGCGGCGCGCGCGCGGTCGAAGTCTCCTTCGGAGTGGACTCGCCGCATCGGACCGGCGAGCAGGCCCTCGCACTGGGCGTCGAGGCTGGTGCTGCTCTCCGCAGCCCAGGGACCCGCCGTCCACTCGATCTCGAGCGCGGCGCGCCCCTCGAGCGCCGACCAGGTGTCGTCGGCGAGCACCGCCACGCCCGGGGCGAGGTTCGCGGTGATCGGCTCGCCCGGCTTCGGGCCGGAAAGCACGACGACGTCGCGCACGCCCGGGACGGCACGCGCCCTGCGATCGTCGAAACGCACGATCTCGCCCTCGAATGTCGGGCAGCGCGCCACCACCGCGACCCACGAGTCGGGCAGCCGCTCGTCGAGGCCGTAGCGGGCGGCGCCGGTGACGATCTCGCGGCCGTCGACCGTGCGCTGCGGCCGGCCGACGATGCGATAGCTCATCGGCTCCTTGAGCGGCGCCGGCTCCGCGGGGGGACCCAGGGCCGCGGCGCCGGCGGCGAGCGCCGCGTAAGCGAGGCGCCGGCCGTCGCCGCTGACGACGCTGCCCGACTCGGTCACCAACGACGCCGCTTCCACGCCCCACTGCTCGGCGGCGGCGAGCACCAGGCGTCGGCGCGCCTCGGCGCCCGCCTGGCGCAGGTCGCGCCAGGCGGCGGGAATGCTCGTGCTCCCTCCAGCCCCCTGGGGCCCGTATTTCCAGGTCATTCCGGGCGGCTCGGAGGTCGGGACGAGACCGAGTGGCAGCTGTTCGACCGTCACCCGCTCCCAGTCGACGTCGAGCTCCTCGGCGATCAGCATCGGCAGCGCCGTCTTGACCCCTTGGCCGATCTCCGGCGAGCGCGCGCCGATCACGACCCGCCCGTCCGGCTCGAGGCGGACGAAGAGCCCCAGCTCGATCGGGTCTCCGAGGGGCGCCGGCGCCGGCGCGCAGCGGCTGACGAGCAGCGCGCCGGTGGCCGTGAGGGTGACTTTGAGAAAGGCCCGCCGATCGAGGCCGAGCGGACCGTTGGCGCCGCTCGTCACGGGCTCGCTCTTCGACCTCTCGCTCATCGCGACCCCGGGCCCCCGCGGCCGAGCTCGGCGGCGCGGCGGATGGCTTGGCGGATGCGCGGGTAGGTGCCGCAGCGACAGAGGTTGGCGAGGGCCGCGATCTCCTGGTCGCTCGGCTCCGCGACGCGCGCCAGCAGGTCGACGGCGGCCAGAATCTGGCCGGCCTGGCAGTAGCCGCATTGCGCCACGTCCACCTCGATCCAGGCCTGTTGGACCGGATGGAGGCGTTCGCCACGCGCGAGACCTTCGATCGTGGTGACGCCGCGCCCTTCGAGACCCCCCATCGGGAGCAGACAGCTGCGCTGCGCGGCGCCATCGACCAGCACGGTGCAGGCGCCGCAGGCGCCGATGCCGCATCCGAACTTCGTGCCGGTGAGCCCGGCGTGGTCGCGCAGATACCAGAGCAGCGGCATCCTCGGCGCGCCGTCGAAGCGCGCGCGCCGGCCATTCACGGTGAACTCGATCGCCATCGCCCGCACCCTCCGAGAGGCCGCGTCGCCCGGCCAGGCGGCGTCGATCGAGCCGACCACGCTCGCTCCAGCCTGTCAATCGGCTGCGACACCCCTCGCGGTGGCGCTCGGGACGAACCGGCCCGGCCGCGGGGCGCACTGGCGAGCGGCTCCTCGCCGTAGGATGCGAGCGATGTCGAACGACCCTCGACCGGACGCGGCGCGCCTCGCCAGCTCCCGCCTCGACACGCCGCTCGCCCGCGCCGCGGGCATCCGCGTGCCGCTGCTGTGCGGCGCGATGTACCCCTGCTCCAACCCGGAGCTGGTGGCGGCGGTTTCGGAGGCGGGAGGGCTCGGCATCGTGCAGCCGATCTCGCTCGTCTACGTCCACGGCCACGAGTTCCGCGCCGGGCTGCGCCATCTGCGCCGCCTGACCTCGCGGCCGATCGGGCTCAACGTCATCGTCGAGAAGAGCGCCCGCACCTACGAGGAGCGGATGAAGCGCTGGCTCGACGTCGCGCTCGAAGAGGGCGTCCGGTTCGTGGTCACCGCGCTCGGCAACCCGCGCTGGGTGGTCGAGCGGGTGCACGCGGCGGGCGGCGTGGTCTACCACGACGTCAC
This sequence comes from Acidobacteriota bacterium, assembly GCA_014584695.1. Taxonomy (GTDB): domain Bacteria; phylum Acidobacteriota; class Thermoanaerobaculia; order Multivoradales; family JAGPDF01; genus JACTMI01. The sequence continues at coordinate 11,705 of JACTMI010000011.1, read as the reverse complement.
CGAGCGCAAGTGGGCCGAGCGGGCGCTCGCCGAGCGGGTCGACGGGCTGATCTGCGTCAACCATCGCGCCGGCGGCCACACCGGCCGACTCTCGCCCGCGGAGTTGCTCGCCGAGCTCGGTGACCTCGGCGTGCCGCTGGTCTGCGCCGGCGGCGTCGGCGACGCGGCGGGCTTCGTCCGCGCGCTCGACTCGGGCTACGCCGGCGTCCAAATGGGCACCCGCTTCATCGCCACCCCGGAGTGCCGGGCGCACGAGGACTACAAGCGCGCCATCGTCGCCGCGGCGGCCGACGACATCGTGCTGACCGAGCGCCTGTCCGGAGTCCCCTGCTCGGTCATCCGCACCCCCTGGATCGAGCGCGTCGGCACTCGCGCCGGACCGCTCGGGCGCTGGCTGCTGCGCGGGCCGCGGACCAAGCACTGGATGCGGACCTTCTACGCCCTGCGCTCGCTGCGCGAGCTCAAGAAGGCCTCGCTCGAGGGCTTGAGCTACCGCGACGTCTGGCAGGCCGGGCGCAGCGTCGACTCGGTCGCGGCGATCGAGCCGGCCGGCGAGATCGTCCGCCGCTGCGAAGCGCTGGCCGCGTCGAGCTGACGCGGCGGCCCGTTTCGGGGCCAGGCCGGTCCCGTCGTGGGATCGGCGACCCGCGGCCACCGCCGCGCGAGATGCCGCGGCCGCGCCGGGGCGATAGAATGTCTCCCGGCCACACCGGCCGGCGCTCCTCGATCCCCGCCCCTTCGGGCCGGACCCGAGCGAATCCGATGGAGAACCCCGAGATGCCCAACCACCTCCTGCCGAGTCTCGGCGTGGCGACGCTGCTCGCCGCCGCGCCCGCCTCAGCCGCCTCGAACCCGCTGCTCGCCCCCTGGAGCGGTCCGCACGGCGGCGTGCCGCCGTTCGACCAGGTCCAGGTCCAGCACTTCGCCCCCGCCCTCGAGGCGGCGATGGCGGAAGCGCTCGCCGAGATCGATGCCATCGCCGCCCAGGAGGCGCCGGCCGACTTCGCCAACACCCTCGCCGCGATGGAGCGCGCCGGCCGGACCCTCGACCGCGTGCGCGCGGTCTACGGCGTCTTCGCCAGCACCATGGCCACCCCGGAGTTCCAGGCGGTCGAGCGCGAGATGGCGCCCAAGATGGCCGCCTTCGCCGACAAGATCACCCAGAACGAGAAGCTCTTCGCGCGCATCGCCGCCGTTTACGAAGGGCGCGAGAAGGCCGGCCTCACCCCCGAGCAGCAGCGGCTCGCGTGGCTGCGCTACACCAACTTCGTGCGCGCCGGCGCCAAGCTCGACGCTGCCGCCAAGGAGCGGCTGTCGGCGATCAACCAACGGCTGGCCGGCCTCTACACCCAGTTCGGCCAGAACGTCCTCGCCGACGAGACCGACTACGTCCTCTTCCTCGACGAGAAGGAGGTCGCCGGGTTGCCGGACTCGATCCGCGCCGGCGCCGCCGCCGCGGCCGCCGCGCGGGGCCAGGAGGGCAAGTTCGCGATCTCGAACACCCGCTCCTCGATGGAGCCGTTCCTGGTCTACTCCGACCGCCGCGACCTGCGCGAGCGGGTCTGGAAGACCTACTACAGCCGCGGCGACAACGGCGACGCCAAGGACAACAACGCGCTGATCACCGAGATCCTCGCGCTGCGCGCCGAGCGCGCCAAGATCCTCGGCTACGAGACCCACGCCCACTGGCGGCTCGAGAACTCGATGGCGAAGTCGCCGGAGCGGGCGATGGAGCTGCTCGAGGCGGTGTGGACGCCGGCCGTGGCGCGGGTCGCCGAAGAGGTCGCCGACATGCAGGCGATCGCCGACCGCGAGGCGGGCGACGGCGCCAAGATCACGATCGAGCCCTGGGACTACCGCTACTACGCCGAGAAGGTGCGCAAGGCCAAGTACGACCTCGACACCGACGCGATCAAGCCCTACCTGCAGCTCGACAAGCTGCGCGAGGGGATGTTCTTCGTCGCCGGCGAGCTGTTCGGCTTCCGCTTCGTGCCGGTCGAAGGGCTGCCGGTCGTGCACCAGGACGTCAAGGTCTGGGAGGTCCGGGGCGCCGCTTCGGATCGCCACATCGGGCTCTGGTACTTCGACCCCTACGCCCGGCCGGGCAAGCGCTCGGGCGCCTGGATGAACGCTTACCGGACCCAGCAGCGCTTCGACGGCGAAGTGACGACGATCGTCTCGAACAACTCGAACTTCGTGCAGGGCAAGCCCGGCGAGCCGGTGCTCATCAGCTGGGACGACGCCGAGACGCTCTTCCACGAGTTCGGCCACGCGCTGCACGGCCTCTCCTCGTCGGTCGACTATCCGAGCCTCGCCGGCACCCAGGTCGCCCGCGACTACGTCGAGTTCCCGTCGCAGGTGCTCGAGTACTGGCTGTCGACCCCGGAGGTGCTGGGCCGCTTCGCGCTCCACCACCAGACCGGCCAGCCGATCCCGAAGGAGCTGGTCGAGCGGATCGAGCGCGCCGCGACCTTCAACCAGGGCTTCGCCACCGTCGAGTACCTGGCGAGCGCGCTGGTCGACATGAAGCTCCACCTGGCCGGCTCGACGCCGATCGACCCCGACCGCTTCGAGCGCGAGACGCTCGAGCGGCTCGGCATGCCGAAGCAGATCGTCATGCGCCATCGCACGCCGCACTTCACCCACGTCTTCTCCGGCGACGGCTACTCGGCGGCCTACTACAGCTACCTGTGGGCCGACACGCTGACGGCGGACGCCTGGCAGGCTTTCCAGGAGGCCGGCGGGCCGTGGGACAAGGCGGTGGCGAAGAAGCTCACCGACCACGTCTTCTCGGTCGGCAACACGGTCGACCCGGCGGAGGGCTACCGCGCTTTCCGCGGCCGCGACGCCAGGATCGACGCGCTGATGCGCGATCGCGGCTTCCCGGTGCCGCAGCCGGCCTCGGCCGGCAAGTGACCGGCGCGCCGCGCCGCGAGCCGAAGTGAAGGGCCCCGGGCCGTCCTAGCCGACGACTCGGGGCCGCAGCAATTCGACGATCTCGATCGGCTCGGCGCCGACCACGCGGCGGCGGACTTCGACGAAGCCGAGCCCGGCGTAGAGCGCCCGCGCGGGGGCATTGGCGACCCCGGTCGAGACGGTGACCGCGCCGCCCGCGCAGGCCGCGAGCGCGGCCTCGACCAGCCGCTTGCCGAGACCCCGCCGCTGCCATTCGGGCAGGACGACGAGCGAAGTGATGTCGCTCGCCGCCGCCGCTCCCGGCTCGCCCTCCGGCAGCAGCCCCAGCGCGGCGACGATCCGCTCGCCGTCGAGGGCGCCCAGGAAGCGCTCGGCCGCCGCGCGCACGTCCGCCACCGTCCGCTCGAGCGGCGGGAAGCGCCGCGCCCCGAGCAGCGCCGCCTCCTGGGCGTAGGCGGCCATCTGCACCGCGTGGATCCCCGCCGCGATCGCCGGCCGGCGCGGGTCGAGCCAGCTGAGCCGCACGCTCGCGGGCGGGCCGTCGGCGCCCGGCGTCGCGCTCAGGGCTCGCCTCCGCCGGCTCGCCGCCGCGCGCCGAGCAAGCCGCCGACCATCAACAGGGCGCCGGCGGCCGCGACGCCGCGGCCGAGCCGCGCGCCGTCGCGCGCGCGCGCCTGCCGCTGCTCGCTCGGGTAGAGCACCGCTTCCCGCGGGTCCCCGGGTACCTCGAGGCCCGGCGGGGCGGAGGCGTCGGCCAGGAGCCAGGTGTCGTAGACGGAGTCGAAGTAGACCTGGAGCCCCAGCCCCGCGAGCGCCAGGAGGCAGCCGGAGAGCGCCACGAACCTGCGCATCGGCATCCGGCTCTCCACCCGCTCGTGCCCACCACCGCGGCGAGCCCGGCGCCTAGCGCATCCCCCGATGCTGGCCGCCGTCCACCGCCAGGCAGACGCCGGTGACCCAGCCGGCGCGCGGGGAGACGAGGAAGACCGCCGCGTCCGCGACCTCCTGCGGCGTCCCGAGCCGGCCCGCCGGGATCGACCCGCGCACCATCTCGTAGACGCCGGGCTGGGCCGCCTTCACCTGGGCCCAGACGCCGCCCGGGAACTCGATCGACCCCGGGGCGATGGCGTTGACGCGGATGCCGCGCGGCGCTTCGAGCACCGCCAGCTTCTTGGTGTAGGCGAGCAGCCCCGCCTTGGCGGTGGTGTAGCCGAAGTCGGGCATCGGGCTGGCGTCGAAGGCCGAGATCGAGGAGACCAGCAGGATGCTGCCGCCGCCGGCCGCGGCCATCCAGGGCACCACCTGCTCGCAGGCGCGCACCCCGGCCATCAGGTCGACCTCGAGGCTCAGCTTCCAGGAGGCCGGGTCGGGGCCCACGGCGAGCGCCGAGGCGTTGTGGACCAGCACGTCGAGGCCGCCGAGCTCGCGCCGCGCCGCCTCGAGGAAGCCCTGAAGCGCCGCGGCGTCGGCGACATCACACCTCTGCGCGTGGACGCGGCCGCCGCTCGCCCGCAGCTCCGCTTCGGTCGCCCCGAGCGCCCCTTCGTCCCGGGCGCAGATCGCGACGTTGGCGCCCTCCGCCGCCAGACCGAGCGCGATCGCGCGCCCGATGCCGCGGCTCCCGCCGGTGACGACACAGCCCTTCCCGCGCAGCCCTAGATCCATCGCTCTCCTCCTCGGGCGGGCATCCTACCCGGACCCGCGGCCGGCGCCCGCGCTAGCCGCGCCGGTAGACGTCGGTGCTCAGGTACTTGAGGCCGGAGTCGCACATCAGCGTCACGACCGTCTTGCCCGGACCCAGCTGCCGGGCGATGCGGATCGCCGCGACGACGTTGGCGCCGGAGGAGGTCCCCGCGAACAGCCCCTCCTCGCGCGCCAGCCGCCGTGTCATCTCCTTGGCCTCCGCGGTCGACACCGGCACGATCTCGTCGACCAGCGCCGGCTCCCAGAGCGGCGGCGTGTCACCGATCCCGACCCCTTCGATCTTGTGCGGCCCCGCCGCGCCGCCCGAGAGCACGGCGGACTCCGCCGGCTCGACCACGGCGATCCGCACCTCTCGCCGGTGCCGCTTGAGCACGGTGGCGACGCCGCGCGAGGTCGCCGCCGTGCCGACGCAGTGGACGAAGGCGTCGACCCGGCCGCCGGTCTGCGTCCAGATCTCTTCGCCCAGCGGGTGGTAGCCGGCGATGCTGTCGTGGTTGCGGAGCTGATCGGTCCAGTAGGTGTGGGGCTCCCGGCTCAGCTCGCGGGCGGCCTCGATCATGTCGAGGATCAGCTGGCGCGTGGTCAGGCCCCCTTCGCTCGGCACCAGCGTCAGCTCGGCGCCGAGCGCCGCCATGTGGTCCCGCTTCTCCTGGCTGAAGGCGTCCGAGGTGACGATGCGGATCGGGTAGCCCCTGGCGGCGCAGACGAAAGCGAGCGAGGTGCCGGTGCTGCCGCCGGTGTACTCGACCACGGTGTCGCCCGGCCGCAACCTGCCGTCGGCCGCCGCCCGTCCGATGACGGCGACCGCCATCCGGTCCTTCATGCTGCCGGTCGGGTTCTCCCACTCGAGCTTGACCAGGACGTCGGCGGAGTCCGGCGGCACCAGCCGTCGCAGCGGGACGAGCGAGGTGTTGCCGACCGCGGCGAGGATCTCCATCCGCCCTACCCTATCCCGTGGCGGCGGCGCCGCCCCCCGCCTGGAGGGCCCATTTCGCCGCGGCGTAGGCGATGCCGAGCAGGTAGAGCGTGCCGAAGATCACCTGGTTGTGCCTGGCCAGCCAGCGCGGCAGGTAGATGTCGAAGTTCTCGGCGCGATCGTCCGTGTAGCGCGCCGCGACCGCCGTGAGCGGGCAGCGCATCCGGTTGAGTAGCAACACGGCCACCTCGACCAGGACGATCCCGACGCAGGCGAGCGCGGCCGCGAAGCGGCCTTGCGCGGTGAACAGGTAGATCCCCGCGATGCAGGCGACGAACAGCGCCCAGACGATCGTGTGCGCGAGCCTGATGACCACCAGCATGGTCCCCTCCGGATCGGTTCGCGGCCCGCCGGTTCGCCTTTCCGCGACCGGTGCGACCGGGGATGGATCGGCACGACGCCGCTGCCAGGTGCGCCGCGGGTCGTGGTGGCGAAAGTCGACGCCGTGCGCGCGGCCGCCCCTCCTCGGTCGTCAGCGCGTCGAACCGCCGCTCGGCCGGCACGGGAAGGTGCATCCGCCAGCGGCAGGGACCGCCCGGCCCGTCAGCGTGCACGAGCCGCCTGCGCGGCATCCGGCCGGTCGAGATCGATCCGAAGGACTTCGGGCCAGGGCACGTATTCGGCGCTCTCGCCGTCGGCGAGGAAGACGAGCAGGCCGGCGTTGTTCGCGCCGAGGTCGCCAGCGCGCTCGAGCTCGAGCTCCTCGCCGCTCCGGAGCGTCACGCGGGCGAGCCGCGCGCCGGCCGGCGAGCCGCCGCCCAGGTCGACCGCGGCGATGCCGCCGAAGGGGAGGGTGTAGTCCACGCCCCGCGCGGGGGCGTCGAGCGTCTCGGTGGTCTCGCTCTCGTCGAGGTCGTAGACCAACCGGCCGGCGAGCCGGCGGCCGTCGCGGGTGGTGACCACGCCGGTGAGCGGCCGGCCCGGCGGGAAGTCACCGTAGGCGGGGCCACTGCCGGCCGCTCCGGGCTGCGCCAGGTCGAGCCGCTCGAAGGCCGCCCGGGAGATCAGCACGCGGCCGTAGCGCGGGTCGTCGACGTAGACGCCGCGCGGCCCCGGACCCGATCTGCCGCCGCCCGAGAGCACGAGCTCGCGTCCGTCGACGAGCGAGACCCGCAGGCTCTCGTCGGCCTGCCGCGCGACGGCGCGCACGGTGTCGAAGCGCAGCGCGACCTCGCCTTCGGCGGTGCGCCCGACGAGCTCGTCGGAGCCGAGGCACTTCTCCCGCTCCCACTGCACGAAGCCGGTGAACTCCCCCGCCGCCGTGCGCACGGTGCCGTGCAGCCGGCCGGGCGGCTCGCCGAGCGCGCTGGCGGGGAGGAGCTCGATGGCGCGGATCCGCCGCGGCCCGAGGTCGACGACGCCGCGTCGGGGGTCCCAGACGCGGACGCCGTCGTCGAAATCGCTCGCCTCGAAGCGGTCGAGGACGATCTCGGTCCCGCTCTTGAGCGTCACCCGCACGTCGCGGCCCTCCGCGTCGATGCGCGCCAGGTCGCCGAAGCGCGCCATGAACGGGCGGCCGAGCTCGAGCGGGCGCTGCCGCTCGAGGATCTCGAGGCCGAAGACCGCGAACGGGCGGCGCTCACGGGGCAGCCGCTCGGGCGGCACGTGCGCGACCCACGGGTTGCCGACCTTGACGCCGTTGAAGTAGTCCCCCCAGAAGGCCTCCTCGCCGCCGCCCCAACGCAGCCGCCCTTCGAACAGGTCGCCGCCGGTGGTGATGACGCGCCCGGAGAGGAAGCCCTGGTAGCTCTCCGGCGACCGCGCCGCCGACCCGTCCGCCGCCGCTGCCCCCCCATCCCCGCCCAGCTCCTCCGCCCTCCGCGCTGGAGCGGCCACGGCCTCGCGCTCGCGCGAGGCCGTCCCGACGAAATCGCGCTCGCGCGAGGCCGTCCCGACGAAATCGCGCTCGCGCGAGGCCGTCCCGGCGAGATCGCGCTCGCGCTCGGCGGCCCGGCTCCCGAAGGTAACGGCGACAGCGAGCAGGATCAGCCCGCCCACCACCACTCCGCCGGCGATCACGACCCGCCTCATGCCCCTCCCGTCACCGCGGTCGGCTCCGGCGCCCGAGCGCGGCCGCGGAGGCGGCGAGCCGGACGAAGACGATGTCGCCATCTCCGATCACCCCGAGCGCCACGGCCTCGATGTCCATCTTCTGACTCTATGCCCGCCCTCTGCGCGCCGCGACCTCCTAGCCGGAGAAGCGCTGCGCGAACGTCGCGTGGTTCCGCAACAGCCAGAGGATGCCGAGGTAGGCACCGAACTCCAGCGCCATCGCGACGAATCGTCCCGTACCGGTGAGGAACCCGAAGGTCTCGATCACGCAGACCGCGGCCATGAAGGCGTAGGCGATCGCCAAGGCGCCGGGCGTGTGCCGCCACCGCGCGAGGTAGCCGGCCACGAACACGCCGGAGCCGCCCAGCACCGCGAGCCAGTGGATCAGGAGGAGCCAGGGGGGGAACGCCGCGTTGCTCACCTTCGGCCAGGGGACTCTCGCGCTCACCAGCTCGACCATGCCGACGAGCGCCCAGACGAGCAAGGCGACATGGACACCGAACAGGAGGAGAGCCACGATCGGCATGCTCGGCCCCTAGCCGCCCACGAGGATTTCGGCCACGGGCGCGATCACTGTTGTCACGGCCCGGGTCGAGCCCTCGCCGTCGGGGAATCCGGATTTCACATCGCGGCCGGGATGGCGGGAGAGGGTGGTAGTCGCTGGACCTCCTCGGCGGCCGGACGGGCGGCAGCGGCGCTCAGATCCCACTCGGCCGCCTCGGGTCCGCGCCGCCCCCGCCGGGAGCTCATTCGCGCTCCTTGCTCCCGGGCGCCTGCAATGCGCCGCTCGAGGCACGCGTCAGTCGCCACTCGGCGCCGTCGGCGCCACGCAGTCGGCCTCGACCTCGACCAGCCAGCCCTCGTCGATGAAGCCACCGACCTCGACGAAGGTGCACGCGGGGCGCACCTGCCCGAAGACCTCACCGTGGGCACGGGCAGCCTCCTCCCAGCGTCGGATGTCGGTCAGCAGGACGCGCGTTCGAACGACCGATTCCGCCGTGAGGCCCGCCTCCGCGATGGCTTGCAGGACGATCGCCAGGCAGCGGTGGGTCTGGCCGTAGACGCTCCCCGGGGATGCCACGCTGCCGTCGGGAGCGATCGGCGCCGTCCCCGACACGGCGACGATCGGCCCGACGCGGACGGCGCGCGAGAACCCGATACGGGGCTCGAGCGGCGAACCGGAGGAGACGACTCTTCGCATCTCGAGGACCGAGACTATCCAAACCGCGACCGCCAGAGCGCGGCGCACGCCAGCGACAGCGACAGCGCGGCGAGTCCGAACCGGGAGAGCGTGGGGATCTCCAGGGCGCCAAGGGTCGGATCCGGCGGCGCGATGGCGATGCCGTGGACGTACCAGCCGCCCGGAGGCATCGCGATCGCACCCAGGTCCTCCGTCGCCAGCGACTCGAGATTCAATCGGTAGAGCCGCTGACCGGCGAATTCCGGCGGCTCCGCGAGGAGGTAGGCCGTGCCGCGCGCGGAGATGTCGAATCCCGCGACGAAGTACGGCACGTCGATCGGGCCGATCACCGTCACCTGCCCGGCGTCACCGATCTCCGCCAGCCGCGGCACCAGGGGGAACTCGAGCGGCAAGGGATAGAACACCGCCAGCGTCCGCGTCCCCTCCCCCGCCGCGGGCGCGGTGTGAGCGAGCGCGACGTACTGGCCCGGCGCATCGAGCAACCCGTCGAGGTGGAGCTGGAAATCGTCCAGGGAGTAGCGGAAGCTCCTGAGCTGGTGTCCGACCATCCGCACTTCGCGCGTCGCGGGATCGATCCGGAGATCGTGGAGGCTGATCTCGTAGGACGGAAAGCCCGGCCAATCCAGCAGCGCCGTGGCGCCGGTCGCGAGATCGATCCGCGCCGGGTCGACCGGTGAGGTCGGGCAGGTGATCGGACAGTTGGGGTAGGCGAAGCCGTAGAGCTCGCTCGTCAGCGGATCGAACTCGAGCCGGATTCCCAGGTAGTCGTCGAAGGCGCCGAAGATCGGCAGCGACCCCAGCAACTCGCCGGGCGTCTCGCTGTCGAACCAGAAGATCCTCCAGCCCTCCGCGGCCGCGACCGCGTAGATCGTCTCGGCGGAGGCTCGGACCGGCGCCGCCAGGGCGATCAGGACGGCGAGACACGCTCTCCTCACGACCAGCCCCCGGGGCCTGGTCGCCTGCTCGCTCGCTTCGACGAACGTGACCGGATGCTGCATGCCTAGGCCAGAAAAGTGTTACCCATCATGCCGGTCTACACTGTTACCCATCCTCCCGGCCGGTCAGAGGATCGGGGCCATGGTCGAGGAGCTCTTCGGCCAACAGTCCAAGAGAGCCTATTGCATCGAAGATGCTGTCCGCGAGATCACGGAGCTCGCTGAAGGAGACCTCTCGCGTCGGAACGCCCGGCCTTCCGCTCTTCAGGTATTCGCGCTCCTGGCCAGCGAAGATCCGGCCATGAACGAACTCGTTGCGGCGCTCGAACAGTCGCTCAACGTCTCTCAGCGCCTCCAGCAGGTGCTGTGCAGCCGCTCCGTCGCGACCGTCCAATCTGGTGGAGGCCGCTTAGATCTTCCTTCCAATAGACCACTTCAACCACCCATTGCTTGACTCGCCGAGGGCGTAGAGGACGTCGTCTACATCTTGTTCAAGCCAGGCGGAGTACATCGTTACGAAGCCGAGCGCCCGAACAAGGTCGCCATCGTTCGGGATCCTCGTAGCCACGGCCAGCCGTCAACGGATCATGAGCTCAGCGGCGCCGGCTGCGCGTCCGCGCAGCCGGTGTCCGCTGGGGCGACTTGTTAGGCCGAGCGCCACTTACGAGGGGATACGACTCGGGACTATCGATCGAGTCGACGTGAAGATCGACATCGAGGTCGGGCCAATAGAGGTGATGCGGGAGTGGACGCTCCACTTTGGTGAGCTGCGCGATCGACGCCTCCGCGAACCAGGGAAACTGCTCGAAGGGAAGGAAGCGCTCCTCGTCATCGAGCAGCAGCCAGAATCCGTGCCGCGAGACGTTCGTGACTTCAGCTGCCGAAGTGCTCTCGCCAAGCTGCCCTGATCTCATCCTCGTGCTCCTCGACGAGCCGCAGAGCCTCGCGGATCTTGCGCTCGCTCAGTCCGAAGTTCCGCGCAACTTCGATCTTTGGCTCCACCCAGAACTTGGCCTCGCCCTCGGGTCCGACTGCATGAACGTGAAGCCGCGCTTCCTCACGAGAGAAGAAGAAGAACCGAAGACCGGCCGCTCGGAAGATCGTCGGACTCACGAGAAGAGCGTAGCACCCGCCCGCACGCCGGCCGCGCGGATCATGAGCTGAGCGGCAAATGGGCGCAGCCCATTTGTCCTCTCGAGCGAGGGGTTATGCGGCGCCCACTTCGACGACGGCGGCGGAGGAGCTGGGTGGGGGCACTGGTTCGCCCGATTCGCGAAGACCATCAATGTGGAACTCAATGGCTTCCTTGATGAGCTGACGAACCTCCTGCTCGGACTGCGCAGCGGCGATGCAGCCCGGAAGATCGGGCACGTATGCACCGAAGCTCGATTCGCCCTTCTCGATTACGACGAGATACTGCATGCCTCTACTCCTTCCTGCCGAGGAGACCGGCCTGCTTCAAGGCACTGCGCAGTGTACCAACCGGGACCTCGACGCCTGGCTTGCCGGCGACAGTTACGGTGCCTAGCTTCGTGGGGTGGCGAAACTGCCGATGACTACCACGCGTACGAGCGAGCAACCAGCCGTCCTCTTCGAGCAGACGAATGAGGTCGCGGACCTTCACGCCGCGAGTATAGGCAACAGTTCAAGTGCCGCATAACGGATCATGAGCTGAGCGGCGCGCCACCAGCGGCGGGCCGCGAAGCGGGCCACCGCTGCCGAGCGCGCCCGCTCGAACGAAATGAAGCTCATACAGGCCTCCCCTGGGGCTACCCACGCGGTAGCTTTCCTGGATCGCAAACCACCAGCCAGAGGAGGCACCGCATGCGATTCTACGCTCGCGCCCACGAATTCACCTGCGGCATCGATCTGCACCGGCGGACGATGTACCTGTGCGTGCTCGACCGCGACGGGGCGGTCG
>JACTMI010000008.1 GCA_014584695.1 Acidobacteriota bacterium | reverse complement strand
CGGGCGCGGCGGCGCCGGCGGGGCGCCGCGCGGCACCGCCGGAACGGGCAGCGGCGTCGGCGCCGCGAGCCCCTGGCCGGCGTCGAGGACTTCGACATCGACCTCGTAGGCGACGCCGTGGACGGTGATCTTGAGCTTCATGGCGGGCGGTCTCCGTGGGTATTCGGCGTTGGCGGCTCGGAGCTCAGCGGGAAGGGGGGCGCGGTGTGACGACGTGCGAGCCGAGCAGCACGGCGCGGCCCGCGGCCGACCAGGCGCTCGCCGGCGAGTCGCCCGGCAGCAACCGGCGAACGGCGCGGATGCGGTGGCGACCGGTGACGACGGTCGCCACCGCCGCCACGATCAGCACCAGGGTGGTGGTGTCGATGGTCGGAGTCTTGCCGAAGGCCGCCGCCTCGTCCCGTCGCTCGCCCGACTGCCAGCGCTCGTCGAGCCGGCTCATCAGCGCGATCGCGGAGGCGACCAGCAGCAGGGCGAGAAAGACGACCCCCATCCCCACCACGGTGATCTCGAGGCCGAACTGCAGCGGGTCGACTTTCACCGGCGCCGCTCGCTCACATCGGGATCAGGCCGTGCTTCTTGTGCGGCCGCAGCTCGCGCTTGGTGCGCAGCACCTCGAGCGCGCCGGCCAGATAGACCCGCGTGTCGGCCGGATCGACGATGTCGTCGATCATCCCGCGGCCGGCGGCGACCCGCGGATCGGCGAACTGGGCGCGGTACTCGGCCACCCGGCGGGCGAGCTCGGCGCGCGGGTCCTCGGCCGCTTCGATCTCGCGGCGGTTGAGCACCCGCACCGCCCCTTCGGCGCCCATCACCGCGATCTCGGCGCCGGGCCAGGCGCAGGAGCGATCCGCCCCCATCGCCTTGGCGCACATGGCGAGGTAGGCGCCGCCGTAGGCCTTGCGGACGATGACGGTCAGCTTCGGCACCGTCGCCGCGGCGTAGGCGAACAGCATCTTGGCGCCGTGGCGGATGATGCCGCCGAGCTCTTGCTTGACCCCCGGCAGGAAGCCCGGCACGTCGACGAAAGTGACCAGCGGGACGTTGAAAGCGTTGCAGAAGCGGATGAAGCGCGCCGCCTTGTCGGAGGCGTCGATGTCGAGCGCCCCGGCGCGCGCCATCGGCTGGTTGGCCAGCACGCCGATCGTGCGCCCCATCAGGCGGCCGAAGCCGACCACCAGGTTGGGCGCGAAAGCGGGCTGCACCTCGAGGAAGTCGTCGCGGTCGACCGCGGCCAGGATCACCTGCCGCATGTCGTAGGGCTCGCGCGGGTCCTCCGGCACGATACGGTGGAAGCGCTCGTCGGAGAACACCGCCTCCTCGTGGAGCTCGCGCACGAACGGCGGCTCCTCGGTGTTGTTCGACGGCAGCAGCGCCAGCAGCCGCTGCGCCAGGGCCACGGCGTCGGCGTCGTCGGCGGCGACGAAGTGGACCACCCCGGAGTAGTGCGAATGGCTCTCGACGCCGCCCAGCTCCTCGGCGGTGACCTCCTCGCCGGTGACTTCGCGGATCACCGAGGGACCGGTGATGTACATCTGCCCCTCGCTCGCCACCTGGATGATGAAGTCGGTGAGCGCCGGCGAGTAGGCGGCGCCGCCGGCGCAGGGGCCGGCGATGATGCTGACCTGCGGCACGACGCCGGAGAGCAGCACGTTGCGGTAGAAGATGCCGCCGTAGCCGTCGAGCGAGTCGACGCCCTCCTGGATGCGCGCGCCGGCGCCGTCGTTGAAGAACAGGAACGGATGCCCGGTGCGCAGCGCGTCGTCCATCAGGTCGCAGATCTTGCGGGCGCCGGCCTCGCCGATCGAGCCGCCGGCGACGGTGAAGTCCTGGCTGGCGGCGTAGAGCGGCCGCCCCGCGACGCTGCCGACGCCGGTCACCACCCCTTCACCCGGCAGCTGCTTGCCGGCGAGATCGGGGTGGCTCGAGCGGTGGCGGACGTAGAGATGGAGCTCCTGGAAGGTGTTCGGGTCGTAGAGCAGCGCCAGCCGCTCGCGCGCGGTCAGCTTGCCGGCCGCGTGCTGGCGCTCGATCCGCTCGGCGCCGCCGCCGAGGTAAAGGCGGGCCCGCTCCTCGCGCAAGCGGAGGAGGGTCTCGGAGTCCATGGCGGAACCTCTCGGCGGAGCGCCGCGATCAGTTCACCGGCGACGGCCGGGCCGCCGACGCTCGCATCACCGGCAACATAGCAGCCGATTCCAGCGCCGGCACCGCGCCCCAGGGTGGGGCGCGGAGTCGGGGTTCAGTGGTCCTCGGGCCAGTCGACCATGCCGCTGCGGTCGCGGTAGGGCGGGCGGGCCGGTTTGCGGTAGGGGGCGCGGTCGAGTTCGGCCAGCAGGTGGTCGATCGCGGCATCCAGCTGCACGTCGGCGCCGCCCGCCATCTTCGCCGGATCGTCGAGCACCACGATATCGGGGTCGACGCCGTGGCCTTCGATGCCCCAGGTGCCGTCGGTTTCGTAGAAGGCGAAGGTCGGCACCGTCACCACCCCGCCGTCGATCAGGCCCGGGTTGCCGCTGATGCCGACCAGGCCGCCCCAGGTGCGGGTGCCGATCAGCTTGCCCAACCCGCGGGCCCGGAACCAGAACGGGAAGTAGTCGCCGCCCGAGCCGGCGAGGCCGTTGATCAGCATCGCCTTGGGGCCCTGGTGGGCGTCGAAAGGCCAGGGCCAGTCGCGGCCGTCGCGGCGGGCCCAGTAGTTGGCGATCGGCCGGTCGAGCAGCTCGACGAAGCGGGTCGGGATCTGGCCGCCGCCGTTCCAGCGCTCGTCGACCAGCAGCGCCTCGTGCGCCGCCTGGCCGTAGAACTGGCGGAACAGCTCGTTCTGACCGTTGCGCCCGGTGTCCGGCACGTAGATGTAGGCGATGCGACCGCCGCTGCGCTCCTCGACGTGGCGGCGGTTGTTCTCGATCCAGGCGCGGAAGCGGAGCGCGTTCTCGTCGGCGGCCAGCCGGACCGCGACCTGCCGGATCGCCGCGGAGCCGGCCGCGGGGCGCGGCTCGGCCGAGACGGTGAGCATCGCGACTTTGCCGGCGAGACCCTGGAACGCCGCCCACGGGCTCTTCGCCGGATCCACCGGCACGCCGTTGACGGCGAGCAGGTAGTCGCCTTCGCGCACGTCGAGCCCCGGCTCACCGAGGGGGCCGCGGGCGTCGGCGTCCCAGGCGGCGCCGCGCAGGATGCGCGCGAAGCGGTAAGCGCCGTCGCCGAGCTCGAAGTCCGCCCCCGGCATGCCGACCGTGAGGCTCGGCACGCCCGGCGGACCCTCGTCGAAGTAGTAGGCGTGGCCGACGTTGAGCTCGGAGATCATCTCGCGCAGGATGTAGGAGAGGTCCGAGCGCGAGGCGCAGTCCTCGACCATGGCGCCGTAGACCTCGCGCTGCGCGGCCCAGTCGACGCCGTGCATCCCCGGGTCGTAGAAGAAGTCGCGCTGGAGCCGCCAGGCTTCGAGGAACATCTGGCGCCACTCGGCGCGCGGGTCGACCTCGACCAGCAGGTCCGCGACCGCCACCTTGGCCTCGAGTTTCTGGTCCGGCTTGGGCTCGACGAAGGCGTAGCTCTTGCCCTGGCGCACCAGCAGCTTCTTGCCGTCGGCCGACAGGCGGAAGCCGTCGACGCCGTCGACCACGGTCTTGACGCGATCGTCGTCCTTCTTGGCCTCGAGGTCGAGAATCTCGATCTTCGCCTTGCTCTCGCCCCCCCAAGGGGAGCGCCGGGTGTAGACCAGCTTGCCGCCGTCGGCGACCCCCAGATGGTGGAAGTCGCCGCGCTCGACCGGCAGCAGGATCGCCCGCGCTTCGAAACCGGCGAGATCGATCGCGAGCGGCGACACCGGTTTCGGGCTCTTCGCTTCGCCGGCCTCCTCGGCGTCCTCCTCCTCGATCTTCTGGGCGGCGGACTTCTCCTTCTGCTCGGCCCCGGCGCCCTCCTCGTCGCTCACCGGCAGCAGCGGCGAGCGGACGTCGGCGCGCAGTGGCACGGCGTAGAGCCGGTCGCCACGCGTGTAGACGAAGCTGAAGCCGACGTCCTGGTAGAGCGGCTCGGTGAACTCGCGAACGCTGGCGAAGTAGAGCAGATCGCCCTTGCGGTCGAAGGTGGGCCAGCTGTCGGAATAGCGGCCGGAGGTGACCTGGGTCGCCGTCCCCTTGCGGACGTCGTGGAGCCAGATCGCGGTCAGGAAGGTCTCGCCCCCCTTCGGGTAGGCGAGCCAACCCGAGTCGTGCGACCAGGCGACCGGCGGCGGTGGAAAAGGCGCCCAGGGATCGCGGTCGACCTCGACCGAGGTGGCGGTGGCGACGTCGGCGAGCCGCAGCGCGCCCGAGAGATCCCAGTAGGCGATTTTCTTCGAATCCGGCGACCAGGTCGGGCCGGAGAGGAAGCGGTCGGCGCCGGTGGTCAGCCGGCGCGGCTCGCCGGCGCCATCGGCGGCGACGACGTAGAGCTCGTACTCTCCGGTCGTGTCGGCGACGTAGGCGATCCACTTGCCGTCGGGGCTCCAGGCCGGATCCCGCTCGGCGACGCCGCTCGAGCGGGTCAGGTTGCGCGGCGAGCCTTTCTCGGCCGGCAGCGTCCAGAGATCGCCTCGCGCCTCCGCGAGCACCCGCTTGCCGCTGGGTGATGGGCTCGCGTTGTCGAGCAGCGGCGCGGCGTCGACCAGTTGGCGCCGGAGCGTCGCGCGGGCACCTGGAATGTGGACCTCGACCGTGCGAACGGTGCCGGTGCCGAGGTCGAGCAGCTGCAAGTCGCTGCCGTGCTGGAAGACCACCTCGCCGCGGCCGTCCGGGCCGGGTCCGATCGCGGGCCACTTGACGTCGTGGTCGGTGAACCGCGTGAGCTGCTCGCGCCGCCCGGTCGAGGTGTCGTAGCGCCAGAGGTTGAGCCGGTGCGGCGGCGCTTCGTCGGAGAGGTAGACGACGTCGGTGCCGTGCCACATCGGCAGGGTGTCGACGCCCGGCCAGTCGGTCACCTTGCGCGCCTCGTGGCGGGTCAGGTGGAAGAGCCAGATGTCGGTCGCCATGCCGCCGCGATAGCGCTTCCAGGTGCGGTGGTCGATCGCGTGCAGCGTGTAGGCGAGCCACTCGCCGTCCGGGCTCACGGCGGCGTTGGCGCCGTAGGGGACCGGCAGCTTGGCCGGGAGCCCGCCTCGTGCGTCGACCGACCAGAGCTCGGCCGCGCGCGGATAGTGCCCCATGCCGAAGGCGGCGAACAGGAGCCGGCCGTCCGGCGTCCAGTCCGACAGCTGCTCGAAGGTCGGGTGGTGCGTGACCCGCTGCGGCACGCCGCCGGCCACCGGCACGGTGTAGAGGTCGCGGTTGCCGTCGTAGTTGCCGACGAAAGCGAGCGTGCGCCCGTCGGGGGAGAAGCGGGGCCGCTGCTCTTCGCCCGGCGGGCTGGCGAGCGGCGTCGCGACGCCGCCGGTCCGCGGCACGGTCCAGAGGTCGTCGGCGTAGAGGAAGACGATCCGGTCCGCCGAGACGTCCGGGTAGCGGAGCATGCCGGCGTTCGGCCGGCTGGCGGCCTCCTGGGCCGTGGCGGCGGTGCCACCTGCGAGCGGCAGGGCGAGCGCGAAGGCGAGCGGGGCGAGCCGAGCCAGCGGGGGCCGGGACAGGGCGCGGGCGAACCATGAAGTCATGGGGTCTCCTCGAGTCGGAATCGGGGGGCAGCGGGGCACGGCAATCCGAGAGAGTTTACGCCCGAGAGAGCCGCGGGTTTCCTGCCCCGTGGCGCGGAGCCGCTCGCTGCGGGGAGGGGAGTGAGAAACTGCACGCATGAGCCAGCAGATCGCCCCGCCCGAATACCACTTCCGCCCGATCGGCCAGGTTCGGTCACCCTTCCGCTCGACCGACGAGGTGCCCAAGGGCCTGGGCGCGAAACACCCGGAGGAGGGGAGCCTCGAGCTGCTCCCCGAGCTCGAAGCGGGCCTCCAGGACATCGAGGGCTTTTCCCACCTGTTCGTGCTCTGGGTCTTCGACCGCTCGGAGGGCTACCAGCTGGTCGGCCGCAACCCGACCGACGGCCTCGAGCACGGCGTCTTCGCCACCCGCTCGCCCCGCCGCCCCAACCCGATCGGCCTCTCCGTCGTCGAGCTGCTCGGCCGCGACGGAGCGACCCTCCACGTCCGCGGCGTCGACATGCTCGACGGCAGCCCGATCCTCGATCTCAAGCCCTACCTCTCCAGCATCCCCCCCGAGCGCCTCCGCCGCGGCTGGCTCGCCGCAGCGGAGAAGAGGGGGTCCGAAGGCGACCCTCCACCAGCTCGACGGGCCGAAGCGTAGGGGAATATGGTCCAAGAGAAGAAGGGGAAGAAGGAGAAGGAGAAGGAGAAGGAGAAGAAGAAAAGGAAAGGGAAGAAGAAGAGAAAGACCAGTTAGGAAGAGAAGGAAGGACCAGCTGGACACTGCGTCGAGCCCGCGGCTGCCTCGCGAGGGCAGCGAACAGCTCGCCGACACGTACCCCTTCTTTGGTCTTTTCCATTTGAAGCGCGAGTGAGCTGGGGAGCGCGGAAGAGGCCCAGTTAGGAGGAAAAGAAAGGACCAGCTGGACACTGCCTCGAGCCCGTGGCTGGCCCGCGAGGGCAGCGGACGGTTCGCCGGCACTTATCCCTTCTATGGTCCTTTCTCTTCGAAGCGCGAGTGGGCTGGGGAGCGCAGAAGAAGCCCGGTTGGGAAGAAGAGAAGGGCCAACTGGACACTGCCTGGAATCCGTCGCTGCCTCCCGGAAGCCGCGGCGGGCTCGCCTGCTCCTGGCCCCACTCTCTGGTCCTTTCTCCTGTCGCGGGCCTACCCATTCCCAGCTGAGGCGACCACGGCTCTGGGTTTCGATCGGGCTCCGATGTCGCAGCCGTCGCTCGCGGCGCCCTCCTCCACCATCGTGGCGACGATGCGTGGGTCGGAACGCTTCACGGCGCCACCGCCGACCACCGGATGGTGTCGCCGGTCTCGAAGCCGTCGGCGAAGATCGCGGAAGTGTCCGGCGGCTCGGCGCCGGCCTCGACGGCGCCGATGTCGCAGCCGTCGCCGCCGGTCGGTTCCGGAAAGGCCGGATCGTCGACCGGGCGGCGGTTGGTCGCGGGGTCGACGTAGCCGCGCTGGTCGTAGCTGTCGTCCCAGCAGTGGCCGAGGTCGATCACCGGCGTCGATCCGGTCGCGAGCGGCGGCAGGACCGGGGTCGGCCCGCCCCAGAAGTCGAACGGCCCGAGGGACGGGTGGAGGGGCGAGGAGACGGTGCCGACGTAGTCCCCGTTGGCGTTCGGCCCGCCGGCCGGGAACCAGAACTCGATTCCCGCGTTGACGCCCACCAGGTTGTGGCCGAGTGAGTCGATGCCGGTTCCGGAGACGAACAGATCGGGCAGCTGCGTCGATCCGGGATCGACGTTCTTCGCGATCAGCGTGTTCTGGATCTCCGCGCTCATCGGATCGCCTGGAAAGACGGCGATCGCGACGCCGCCGACGTTGCCGAGATCGTCGCCGTCGCCGTCGCCCACGTTCTCGAAGATCGTCGAGTCGGTGATCGACAGGACGTCGGGGCTGAAGGGATCGTTCGAGAAGGCGAGCAGCGCGCCGCCCGAGCCGAACGTGAAGTTGCCGTAGAAGGTCGAGGTGCGCACGTTGAGCGTCGAGTCGTAGGATGCGATCGCGCCGCCGCCACGGGCGACGCCGCCGCTCGGCTCGGCCGCGGTCTCGTTGGTGAAAAAGGTCGACCGTCGCACCTGGGCGATCGCGTGGTCGAGGAAGATCGCTCCTCCCCCTCCGGCACCGGCCTCGTTGCCCTCGAAGTAGCAGTCCTCGACCGTCGTGCCGGCAGGCAGGCCGGCCGCGCCGACGATCCGGAGCGCTCCGCCGCCAGACTCCGCGACGTTCTGGCGGAAGTCGACGCGCCGGACCACGAGCGCGTCGCCCGCCAGCACCGTCACGGCGCCGCCCCGCCCGGGGCCCTGACCGTGGCCGCGAGCCAGGGTCAGGTCACGAATCTGAACCGTGATCGGCTCCGCCGCGGTTTCGACCACGAAGAGTGGCTGGAGGTTGTCGCCGTCGATCACGAGCTGGTCGCGGCCGGGGCCGCTGATCGTCAAGCTCGAGCGGATCGCGGGCAGCGGAGCGATGGTCGCCGTGATCGTCGCTCCGGGCGGCAGATCGAAGACGATGTCGTCGAAGCCGGTGGCGGAGCCAGCGGCGCAGCCGTTGTAGGGGAAGTTCTCGTTCGCGGCGACGATCGCCTCGGGGAGCGTGCAGAGCGCGTCGTTGACCACGCTCGTTTCGACGCTGTCGACCGTGATCGTCGCCGCCCGCGCCGGAGCGTACGGCGCGGCGAGCGCGGCCACGGCGACGAGGGCCAGGGGGGCAAGGCGCCGGAACTGCCGCCGGCGCGGCGCCGGGGACGGGCGGCGGTTACGAAGTGCTCGAGACATGGGACGTCCTCCTGATCCCATTGGCGCAGACGGGGGCCGGAACTGGACATCGCTCGGGTTGACCGGTCCGGAGCGGTGCCCCGGGCGGGGCTCAGGAGGAGACGGCCGGCGGGGGATCGCCGGCGATGCGCGCCCGCAGCCAGGCCCGCGCGGCCAGCCAGTCGCGCTGGACCGTCTTGGTCGACAGCGAGAGGGCCGCGGCGGTCTCGGCGAGCGTGGCGCCGACGAAGAACCGGAGCTCGACGATCTGACGCGCGCGCGGGGCCGCGCGGTCGAGCTCGGCGAGCGCGGCGTCCACCCGCAGGAGCTCTTCGTCGCCCTCGGGCGCCGCGACCACCTCCGCGATCTCGTCGAGCTCGACCCGGGCGCTCTCGCCGCCCCGCTTGAGGGCGAGCCGGCGGCGGGCCGCGTCGACCAGGATGCGGCGCATGGTGACGGCGGCGGCGGCGAGGAAGGCGCCACGATCCGCGGGCGCGAGCGCGCGGGAGCCGAGCAGGCGCAGGTAGGTTTCGTGGACGAGCGCGGTCGTGGCGAGGGTGCGGCCGGCGCGCTCACCGCGCAGCAGACGGCGGGCGACCGCGCGCAGCTCCGGATAGAGCCGCGCCACGACCTCGTCGAGCGCGCCCCCCTCGCCCGCGCGCAGCCGCTCCAGCCAGAGGGTCACCTCGCCGCTCACCGCGGGCTCTCCGAGTCGGCCAGCGCGCGGCGCGCGACCAGCGTGGCGAGCCGCTCTTGGCTCTCGCGCAGATAAGGGTGATCGGCCGGCAGTGCTCGCCCGTCGATCTCGATCGAGCGCCGGAGGGCGGTTTCGGCGCCGGCGAGGTCGCCGAGGTCCGTGAGCGCCCCGGCGAGCCCGTAGTAGCCGGTCGCGACCCGGGGATGCTCGGCGCCGAGCGCCCGGCTCCAGACGCGGATCGCATCCTCGAACAGCGGCACCGCCTCCCGCTCCCTGGCGAGGTCGTCCAGCAGGTTGGCGAGGTTGTTCTCCACGTTGGCGATCGTCGGGTGGTCGGGGCCGAGCCGGCGCCGGCGGGTCTCGAGCACCTGGCGGTAGAGGCCTTCGGCGCGCTCGAGATCGCCGGGCCGCGCTCGCCGATACAGGAAGACGCCGAGCGCGTTCCGGCTCTGACTGGTGTCGAGATGATCGTCTCCGAACAGCTCGGTTCGCAGCGCGACGGCCCGCCGCGTCAACCGCTCGGTCTCGTCGGAGCCGGCATCGTCGTTCTTGTCGGCGAGCAGCACCGCGAGGTTGTGAACGCTCTCGGCGACGTCGGGATGGGAAGGTCCGTGGACGGCTTCGCGCAGCGCGAGCGCCTCCCGAAACCCAGCCTCGGCGGGCTCGAGCTCGCGCAGCTCCTGCTGCAGGGTGGCGAGCACGTTCAGGCTCTCGGCGACATCGGCGCGCTGGTCTCCGGGGAGCGCGCGCCGCAGGTCGAGCGCTTCTGCGGCGAGCGCACGCGCCGCCACCAGCTGGCCGAGATGGCCCTGGAGCCGCGCGAGCTGCGAGAGCAG
Organism: Acidobacteriota bacterium; assembly: GCA_014584695.1. Classification (GTDB taxonomy): domain Bacteria; phylum Acidobacteriota; class Thermoanaerobaculia; order Multivoradales; family JAGPDF01; genus JACTMI01. The sequence goes on along the minus strand of JACTMI010000008.1, from coordinate 172,992 downwards.
CGCCGCTTGCAGGTCGGGCCGGCCCGCGAGCTCCCGGCGGACGGCGAGCTCGCTCCGTCCGAGCACCTCGCCCACCGGCGTCGAGTCGCGGATGCTCTCGTCGTCGGCGTAGGGGTCCGCGCCGAACAGCTCGACCAGGAAATCCGAGACCTCTCGCGCCTTGTCCCGTTCGCTGCGGGCGCGGTCGCGTTCGCGGGTGAGCAGCGCCGACTGCCAGCCCGCGTAGCCGGCGAAGGCCACGACCAGGACGGCCACGAGCGTGGCCGCGGAGACCCCCGCGCGGTGTCGGCGAGCGAACTTGCGGAACCGATAGAAGCTGCTCTCCGGACGGGCGCGCAGCGGTTCGTCGCGCAGGAAACGACGGACATCCTCGGCGAGCTCGCCGACCGAGGCGTACCTGCGCGCCGGCTCCTTCTGGAGCGCGGTGGCCACGACGGTGTCGAGGTCACCGCGCAGCGCGCGGGAGAGCGCCTGGGGCGTGGTCGCGCGGGAGGCGGCGATCGTGGCCGTGGGGTCGCGCGCCGCGGTGTCGCTAGGCCTCGGCGCGGCGAGCTCCCGCACCGCCCGCTCGAGCGCGCCGACGGAGCTCTCGTGGTCACGGAAGGGGCGCTTTCCGGCCAACAGCTCGAACAGCAGCAACCCCAGGGCGTAGACGTCGGTCGCCGTGGTGATGACGCCGCCGTCGAGCTGCTCGGGGCTCGCGTACTCGGGCGTGACCAGGCGCAGCGCGGTGCGGGTCGTGGCGCCCGGAGCCATGGGATCGAGCAGCTTGGCGATCCCGAAGTCGAGCAGGCGCACCTCGAGCGCCTCGGTGAGGAAGATGTTGGAGGGCTTGAGATCGCGGTGCACCACCAGGCGGGCGTGCGCGTAAGCGACCGCGTCGCAGACGTCGAGAAACAGACGCAACCGCTCGTCGAGCGCCAGGCGCAGGCGATCCGCCGCCGCGGTGATCGGCGCGCCCTCGACCCGCTCGAGGATCAGGTAGGGGACGCCGCCCTCGTCGACACCGCCGTCGAGCAGGCGGGCGATGCTCCTATGGGACAGCCGCGCCAGCGCCTCGCGCTCGATCTCGAAGCGTCGGCGCAGCTCCTCGGTCGCGATGCCGGCGCGGATCCGCTTGAGGGCGACCAGCCGCCGGAATCCCGGTTCGTCCCGCTCGGCCAGCCAGACCTCCGCCATGCCCCCCTCGCCGAGGAGCTCGATCAACCGGTAGGGACCGACCGTGTCCGGGCGCGCGGACCTCCACTCGCCGCCCTCCTTCGCCAGCTCGCGCTCGAGCGCCAGGGGCCGGCCGCTCCGGTGCGCGGCGAGCATCGCCGCGAGCTCGGCGGCGAGCTCCGGATCCCGCGCCCGGAGCGCGTCGAGCTGGAGCCGCGCCTCCGGCTCGGGAGACGAGGCGATCTCCTCGAATCGATCGGTCAGGCGCCGCCAGCGGGCTGCGTCCATGGGGGATATCGACAGCCTAGCAAACGGGGATGAGCGGTGGCGGAAGCTCGTCGACGCGAGCGGCCCTCGCAGTCGTCGCCCCCAAGAAGAACGCCTGTCCAACCTCGAGGCTTTCTCCGAGACTCCTGAGCGGGGAACACGACGGCGAGCGAGCCGGCTCGGAGGTCCCCTGGAGTGGACGATCTCGCCGAACCGCCGGGACAGGCGATCGAACCAAGGGTATATACTGAAAGAATGACCCGGAGCATCGAGACCGTGCGGCAGCCGAACAGTCGGCTGCTCTGGCGTGCGACCCTTCTGGGTGGAAGAGGAGACCTGGAACATGAGCGCAAGATCCCTGACCTGGACCCTGGCCACCGCCCTGCTGCTCGCCTTTCCGCTCGGAGCCGCGGCGAGCGATCCGGAGACCGAGAGCGCGGCCGAGCAGGCACTCGCCCGGGCGGCGGAGGAGAATCCGGCCGCTTTCGAGCAGGCGCCGCCGGCGGCGCCCGAAGGAGTCGGCGTGGGCGGCCCGCTGTTCATCGGCGTCGACGACGTGACCATCTCGACCTACCGGGTCGATGTGGTGACCAACGGCTTCACCCCCCTGTTCACGGGCTTCCAGGCCTGGGGGGCGGCGTACGACTCGATCGGCGACCAGGTCTACTTGAACAACGGCTCGACGCTCCACGTCTGGCCGGTAGGCGGCTCCGTGAGCACGCTCGGGACGATCGTCGACGGCGCCGGCGCTGCGCAGGCGATGGTCGGCCTGGCCTTCTTCAACGGCACGCTTTACGGCTGCAAGAACATCGCGAACGAGGCGGTGTACACGATCAACACGACGACTCTCGTCGCCACGGTTCACATCGACTACACCGACGCCGACTTCGATTGCGGTGGTCTCGCGGCCGACCCCGTCACGGGCGACATCTACATGACGAATGACGACACGACGCCCTTCGGCTCGGGTCTCTTCCGGATGAACCTGGATGGTACCGGGACCTTGATCACGCCCTACCCGGCCGGGCAGACCGACATCGACGGCCTGGCGATCGGTGGCGGGCGCGCCTACCTGGTGACCGACGAGCCCGGGTTCATCTACGTCTGGGACTTCGGGGCGGCGGCCTACCAGACGCCGCTCAACAACCCTTGGACCACCTCGGAGGTCTTCTCGGCCGGGGCGTGGATTCCGCCGGCGCCGGTGGGTGAGCCGGAGATCTCGCTCGCCAAGACGGTGGGCACCGACGCCTTGACCTGCGCCGTCACCGACCAGATCTCGGTGCCCAACGGCACCAACGTCTACTACTGCTTCGAGGTCACCAACACCGGGGATGTGGCGCTGAACGTCCACGACCTGGTCGACTCCCACCTCGGAGCGATCCTGACGGCCTTCAACTACAACCTGGTGCCCGGCACCAGTGCCTTCCTCATCGTTCCAGACGTGGCCGACGCGACGGTGACCAACACCGCGACCTGGACCGCCTCCGTCGTCGGCGGCCCGTCGGCCGAGGCGCAGGACAGCGCGACCGTGGTCGTGCTCGACACCCTGGTCGAGATCCCGACCCTGTCCGGCGTGGGCCTCGCGGCGCTCGCCGCCGGCCTCGCGGCGCTCGGCTTGGGGGCCCTGCGCCGCCGCCGGACCGCCTGAGTTCGTAGTCCCTCCCGGCCCGGGAGCGGCGGCCGCGGCTGCGGCCGGCGCCCCGGGCCGCCGCACGTCCGGCCGCCCCCGGGCCCGGTGCGCGGGCCGCTCCGGCCCCTCTCTCGCTCGGCCCTCCCCTGGGCGACAGCGCCTCCCTCGGAACCCGGGATCTCGATTCTGCGTATGGGGATTGGAAGCACTCGTGTCCGCTCTTCGACCCGGAGGTCCCCCCTTGCGCCGATTTCAGCTCGCCCTCGTCGCTCTCTGCCTGCTCGCGCCGCTCGCGGCGCCAGTGACCGCCGCCGAATCCGCTCTCTGGCTGCGCTATCCGGCGATCTCGCCGGATGGGCGCACGATCGCCTTCAGCTACCGCGGCGACCTCTGGACGGTGCCCGCGGCCGGCGGCGTGGCGATCCCGCTCACCGTCCACGAGGCCTACGAATTCGCGCCGGTGTGGTCGCCCGACGGCGGCCGGCTCGCCTTCGCCTCCGACCGCTACGGCAACTTCGACCTGTTCGTGATGCCGTCGAGCGGCGGCGCCGCCACCCGGCTCACCTTCCACTCCGCCGACGACATCCCGACCAGCTTCACCCCGGACGGCGCCGCGGTGCTCTTCGGCTCGGCGCGACTCGACCTGGCCGAGAACGTCCAGTTCCCGACCTCGGCGCAGCCCGAGCTCTACCAGGTGGCGCTCACCGGCGGCCTGCCACGGCACCTGCTGACGACGCCGGCCGAATACGCGGTCTGGGACCGGGCGGGCCAGCGTCTGGCCTACTCGGACCGCAAGGGCTACGAGATGCCCTGGCGCAAGCACGACGACTCCTCGTTCGCCCGCGACCTCTGGCTCTACCAGGCCGCGACCGGCGAGCACGTCCGTCTGACCGAGCTCGGCGCCGACGACCGCCAGCCGGTGTGGAGCCCGGACGAGCGCTCGCTCTACTACCTGTCCGAACGGAGCGGCAGCTTCAACGTCTGGCGCCTCGACCTCGAGCGGCCGGACCAGCCGGTGCAGGTCACCGATCACGCCACGCACCCGGTGCGCTTCCTGTCGATCTCGCGCGGCGGGGATCTCTGCTACGCCTGGGACGGCGAGCTGTGGGTCCGTCGGGCGGGCGACGCGGCCAGCCGCAAGCTCGCGGTCGCGCTGGCGGCCGAGCCGCGGGGGGGCGAGATCGCCTGGGCCGACGTCGCCGACCAGCTGACCGAGTTCGACGTCTCGCCCGACGGCAAGGAGATCGCCTTCGTCGCGCGCGGCGAGATCTTCGTCACCGCCACCGAGCACGCGGTCACGCGGCGGATCACCGCCACGCCGGAGCAGGAGCGCTCGGTCAGCTTCTCGCCCGACGGCCGCAGCCTGCTCTACGCCAGCGAGCGCGGCGGCAGCTGGAACCTCTACCGCAGTGATCTCACCGACCCGGACGAGCCCGACTTCTTCAACGCCACGGCGATTACCGAGCGGCCGGTCCTGGTGAGCGCCGATGAGACCTTCCAGCCAGCCTTCTCCCCGGACGGCAAGGAGATCGCCTACCTCGAGAACCGTGCGACGCTCAAGGTGCTCGATCCGGCGACCGGCAAGAGCCGATTGATCCTGCCCGGCGACCGCAACTACTCCTATTCCGACGGCGATCAGTGGTACCAGTGGTCGCCCGACGGCCGGTGGTTCCTGGTGCAGTTCCTGAGCGACGGCCGGTGGTCCTCGGAGGTCGGGCTGGTGCCCTCTTCGGGCGCGGGCGAGCTCGTCAACCTGACCCGGAGCGGCTACGAGGATCTGTACCCGCGCTTCGACGCCAGCGGCTCGATGATGTACTGGGCGAGCGATCGCCGGGGCATGCGCCGGCACGCCGGTTGGGGCTCGCAGGACGACCTCTACGCGATGTTCTTCACCCAGGAGGCTTTCGACCGCTTCCGTCTGACCCCGGCCGAGCTCGAGCAGGTCAAGGCGAAGGAGGAGAAGGCGAAGAAGCTGAAGGAGAAGCAGCAGCAGGCGAGCCAGGAGGCCGAGGCGAAGGCGAAGACCCCCAAGGGTGGCCAGCCCGGGGTGGCCGACGACGACGAGCCGAAGCCGAAGCTCGCCGATCCGGTGGCGATCGAGCTCGCCGGCCTCGAGGACCGCACGGTCCGCCTGACCCGCGCCTCGGCAGCGCTCGCCGCCGCGCGGTTGACTGCCGACGGCGAGTCGCTGCTCTATCTCGCGCGCTTCGAGAAGGGCTTCGACCTCTGGCTCGCGACGCCCCGCAAGGACGAGGTCAAGCTGGTCGCCAAGCTCGACGCCGAGGAGGTCGCCGGCTTCGCGCTCGACCGCGAAGGCAAGAAGGCCTTCGTGCTCGCGGACGGCAAGCTCGCCACGGTCGAGATCGAGGGGGGCAAGGTCAAGCCGGTGGCGCTCTCGGCGCGGATCGCCCTCGACGGCGCCGCCGAACGCGCCTACCTCTACGAGCACATCTGGCGCCAGACCGCGCAGAAGTTCTATCTCGACTCGATGCACGGCGTCGACTGGAACGCCCTGAAGCCCGCTTACGCGCGCTTCCTGCCGCACGTCACCGAGAACCGGGACTTCGCGGAGCTGATCTCGGAGCTCCAGGGCGAGCTCGACGCCTCGCACACCGGCGGGCGCTTCCGCCCGAAGCGGGACGCCGGCGCCGATGCCACCGCCTCGCTCGGCTTCTTCCCGCGCCCGGGCCACGCCGGCCCGGGGATCGAGATCGCCGAAGTGATCGAGGGCGGGCCGTTGACCAAGGCGGGCACGCGCGTGGCGGCGGGCGTCGTGATCGAATCGATCGATGGCGCGGCGATCCCCGCCGGCGGCAACTGGTATCCGCTGCTCAACCACAAGGCGGGCACGCTGGTCCGCCTCGCCCTCCACGACCCGAAGAGCGGCCGGCGCTGGCAGGAGACGGTCAAGCCGATCGCCCTCGGCGAGGAATCGGAGCTGCTCTACCAACGCTGGGTCCGCTCGCGCCGCGCCGAGGTCGAGCGGCGGTCGAACGGCCGCCTCGGTTACGCGCACATCCGGTCGATGAACGACGCCTCGTATCGCGAGGTGTTCGAGGCGGTCTTCGGGCGCGCGGTGGGCAAGGAGGGGATCGTCCTCGACACCCGCTTCAACGGCGGCGGCAACCTGGTCGAGGCGCTGACCACGTTCCTGACCGGCGAGACCTACGCCCTGAACGTCGCCCGCGGCCAGCAGGTCGGCAGCGAGCCGTCGCTGCGCTGGACGCGGCCGTCGATCGTGGTGATGAACGAGGGCAACTACTCCGATGCCCACTGCTTCCCGGCCGCTTACAAGGACCTGGCGATCGGCGACACGGTCGGCATGCCGGTGCCGGGCACCTGCACCTCGGTCTGGTGGGAGCGGCTGCAGGATCCGACCCTGGTCTTCGGCATCCCGCAAGTCGGCTTGAAGGACAAGTCCGGCGACTACCTCGAGCGCAAGCACCTCGCGCCGGACCACCCGATCGACAACGACCCCGCCCTCGAAGCCCGCGGCCGCGACCAGCAGCTCGAGAAGGCGGTCGAGGTGCTGCTGGGCAAGCTCGGGGCGGCGAGATAAGGTCTCCTGAGCCCTTGCGGTTAGCCAGCTAACTGGTTAGCATGCCCCCGTGAAGGCGACGATCGATCTCCCGGACGACCTGTATCGGCGGGTCAAGGCGAGGAGCGCGCTCGAGGGGAGGACCATCCGGGAGGTGGTCGCGGAGTTGCTGAGCGCATATGTTGATGGCCGATGGTCCGGGGTGACGCCCGCGGACAGCGTCGCCGAGCCGGCCACGCCGACGGCCGATCTGGTGACCCCCAGCTGGGTAGGTGCCGGTCGCCCGCATCTTTCGAGGGCCAGCGCGACTTCCGACTGGAGCGAGATCCAGAAGAGCATCGAGCGCGGCTGGGTGGCGGAAACGGACGCGGTGGGAGCACCGAAGGGGAAGCGGAGAGGTTGAAGCGGGTCGGGCTCGACACCTCGGTCGTGGTCCGTCTGCTCACCGGCGAGCCGGACCAGCTCGCCGCGGCGGTGGGCCGCGGGATCGAAGCCGCGCACGCCGAAGGGACGAAGTTCCTGGTCTCCGATCTCGTCGTCGCCGAGTGCTACTTCGCGCTCCAGCACCACTACGGAGCCACGAAGCAGGGAGCGCTCGACGCCCTTCGCGACCTCTTCCGAGCGAGCCCGCTTCGCCCCTCGGGAGCCGCCGCGACCCTCCTCGCGACGCCCGGACTCGCCACCGCCCGCCCCGGCTTCGTCGACCGCCTCATTCATGCCGACTACACCTCCCGCTTCGACGAGACCTGGACCTGTGAACGCGCCGGCGCGAAGCTCGCCAAGGTGCGTGTCGTCGGCGGCTGAGGCTAGCGGTCTTCCAGATTCCGCGGCGAAGGATCGAGGATCTCTCGAGCTGGAAGAGGTCCGCGGCCCAGGAGCTGGAGCCCTGCGGTCTCGCGCAGAGCTCGGAGCAGTTAGAGTCTCCAACCTGTCAGCGATGTGCCCGACCCAGGGCGTCAGCGATCGACCGGGTCCTGCGAGGAGTCAGCCGTGAAACCGCAGAAGATGAAGGCTTATGCCTCGTTCGACGAGTGGAAGCGTGACCAGTCGGCGAGCCATCAGAAGCTCGTCAACGCACTCTCACGAATCGTCAAGGAGAGTGCTCCCGAGCTCACCCCGACCGTCAAGTGGGGACAGGGCTGCTGGACGCTCGGCGACGTACCGAAGGTCTACATGCACGCCGAGCCCGACCACGTCCAGTTCGGCTTCTTCGCCGGCTCGACGCTGAACGACCCGGAAGCACTGCTCGTCGGCAGCGGCAAGCACGTCCGTCACGTCAAGGTCTTCACCACCAAGGGCATCCCACGCGCGGCCCTCGTCGCCCTCCTGAAACAGGTGCTGCAAGGACCATAGGGTCCCCCCCGGGCCGTCGGATCGAGGCCGCTCACGCCGATGGGTCGGGGCTCCTGGTCTCCGATGAAGTGCCGGCGGTTCAGGGCACGAGCTCGACGGCGAGCCCGCCGGGGAGGGCGAGGCCCGTGAAGTGTCTCCGGTCGGTGGTGGCGATGCGGGCGATGCCGAGGCGCGCGGCGATCGCGGCGACCGAGGCGTCGACGAAGCCGATTTCGGGTCTCGCGTCGAGCAGGCCGCGCACGGTGTCCAGGTCTCGATCGTGCAGCGGCTCGAGCGCCAGGTCTCGCCCCAGGGTGTCGAGGAACGCGCGTTCGGCGCGGGACCCGAGCCGCGCGTGGAGGAGGTAACAGACCTCCGGGACGACGGTGACCGGCACGACGCGTAGCCCGCTCTCGGCGGCCAGCAGCGACGCGGCGCGCTCGTGCCAGGCGTCGTCGGCGTCGGCGGCGGCGTAGAGGATGCCGGTGTCGAGGAGGACGGCCAAGCGGTCAGCTCCGCCGCGACGAGCGCCGGCTCGTCGGGCGGCGCGGACGGCGTGGGCTCCGCGGGCTCGCGGCGCGCGGCGGGGGAGCGGGGCGCTCGGCCTCGGTCTGGAACAGAAGCTCCTCGTGGCGTTCGGCGACGTCGCTCCGGCCGCTCCGGCCGATGGCGACGAACGCCAGCGGCTGCGCTTCCACCTCGCCGCGCCGCCGGGCGAGATACTCGCTGATCGCCTCCCGCACCAGCGAGGCCTTCGGCGCCCCGCGCCCACGGGCGAGATGCTCCAGCTCCCGCTCGTCCGCCTCGTCGAGGAAGATCGTCGTCCGCTTCATATGACGTATGCTAGCATACGTTGCGACCCGAGGCACCGGTGAGCAAGCCCGCGCTGCCTCGTCCGCAGGCCGTCGAGGCCAGCTTTCTCGGCGCGCCGGAGGACGGTCAGCTCACGACTGGCTCAGGATTCGGGGAGAGGCTCAGAGCGGCTGTCCCGGCGAACGGAGAGAAGGGGGGGCGCCGCGCTCCATTCCGGAGCACGACGCCCGTCTTCGCTGTGCTCAGTTGCAGCTGAACGAGCTCTGATCGCGGAACGTCGTCGAGAGCGTCCCAAGTGTGTTGTTGTAGGTCTGAACCTGTCCCGTGGAGGTATCGCGAATGCGCACCAACCACCCTTGATCGGTCAAGCCGCTGATGAAGATCCAGTACTTGTTGTTGAAGACCGGGATGCAGGCATTCAGGATCTTCAACCCCATCTCGAAATTCGTGGGGCTGAAGAACTGGAAGAACGCCGTCTCTTCCGTGCTCGCCCGCTGGCCCCCGAAGAACATGACGTTCGCGCTGCCCGGGCCCGACGCCGTCGTCCAGGTCACCTTGGCCTCGAAGCGACCGCTCTGGAAGCAAGCCGTCGTCGCGGAAGCCACGCAAGGGCTGGTGTCTCCGCCGCCGCTGCCAGTGAGGGCCAGATGCGCGGCCACAGCATCAATGCGGTTGCGAGTGATGCTGTTGACATCGGTAATCGGCTTGCCGGTTGTCATCAGGGCTGTCCGAAGCTGAGCCGGAGTTGTTCCAGGGTGGAGCTGGAGGAGCTGAGCTCCGACTCCCGCCGAGTAGGGCGCGGAAGCGGAAGTACCGCCGAAGGGCGCGTTTCCACCCCCAGGGATCGTGGTTGTTGCATTGTGCGATGGCGCCAAGATGTCCAGTGGATGTCCTGAATCCGAGTAGCAGGTGATCTGATCGGCTGCCGTCGTTGCGCTCTGACAGGCTGGTGGCCCCGGCCAGCTGAAGCTACCGATGTTCTCGTCGTAAACCGCACCAACTGCGATCACCTTCGAATGGCAGGCAGGGCTACTGATTCCATTCGTAGCTCCATTGTTACCGCTCGCAACGAAGATGTGGATGCCGGCGGCGTAGAGACTGTTAAGGACCGAGTTGAATGGTGATACCGCATCGCAATCCGAGTTGTACGGACCTCCTCCGCCGAGCGACATGTTGATGATGTCCAGGCCGCCGAAGTTGTTGCGATTCGCATAGGCCGAGTTGAGTGCGTCCAGAATGCTAGAGCTTGTTGGTTGGCCGTCGGCTTTGAAGACCTTCATGGCCCAAAGCGATGCTTGTGGCGCCATGCCGCCGTTGACTCCGGCGATGATGCCGGCCACTGCAGTGCCATGGCCGGTACCGTCAATTGTCCCGTCGCCGGTTGTGCCGGTGAAGTCCCCATGAGCGACGACGCGGCTTGCAAGTTCGGGGTGGCCGTCGTCAATCCCGGAATCGATTACGGCCACGCCAATTCCGCTTCCAGTACCCCCATATGCTGTTCGAAGCGTATTGGCCTTTATGAGGGCGCCGCCTTCAGCGCGCATGGCAGAGACTTCCTCATCCTCGTAGACGCGGTAGACCTCTGACAGCGCTGCGAGTTGCTGAGTCCCCTCCTTGGTTGCCGTCCCGAAGATGAGTGGGAAGTGTGAGAGTCCGCGTGCATTCTGGAGCAGCAGGCCGGCCTGTGTGGAGAAGCGGTGGGCCATTAACGTAGTGAGCTCGCGCTGCTCCGTGTCCCATTCAGGGCTGAGGGGAGCAGCCTCGGAAGCGTGTGCTGGCTGATGAAGCTCGACGATGATCGCGATCTCCTCGGCCGGGTCGAGAGCAGAGAGCCGCTTCCACAGAGTGGGAACGATCTTCTCGGCGGGGCCGCCTGTCGGGTCAGGGACGCGGACTGCCTCGAGCGCGTGCAGCGGAGGTGGTGGCAGGGTCAGTGGATCGGGGAATCTCTGGAGCTCTGGAATCGCGCCTGCTCCGCTCGCGAGCAGGGGAGAAGAGGTCCAGAGGACCGCCCACACGACCACGGCGATGGAGGCCGACTTCGCGGGGAAGCGCGTCACGTGATCCCTCCTTTCTGAGGTTCAGCCGATCAGATGACCGCCAGGGTAGCACCTGGCGCTGACAGCGGCTGTCAGCGGGCTTCGGAGGCCGGGCTCGGCCCGTGGGCCCGTGGAATCCCGGGTCGGTAGAGCTCGAGTCGCGTCTTCTCTGCCCGCCAAGGGCTCCTTGCGGCATCGGGGGTGGGGGGGCGGTCCAGGCAAGCGCTCGAGACCTCGCGAGCGGGTGCCCCAGTCCCCCTCCTGGTCGTCTGGATGTGGGCGGGGGTTGGAGAATCGGAGAAAAGCGCCGGAGGTACCCTCGCTCGGCGATCGGAATCAGGCGGCGCGGCGGAGGGTTTCGAACAGGAACTCGGGCGCGAAGTCGGCGCCGTTCGGCCAGACCAGGGTGTGGAGCTCCGGGTGGATCTGGACCTCGCGGAAGCGTTCGGGGTCGAGGAGTGGCTCGAACACGGGACCCCAGAGCTCCGCGGCGAGGTCGATCTCGCCCTCGGTCCCATCGGCGAACCGCAGGTGGAGCGAGTAACCGGTGAGTGTGCGAACTTCGAGAAGTTTCGGCGTCATCGCGGGCTACTTGTAGTCGCCGTAGACGGCGTGGAAATGTGGCGGCCCATGCTCGCGGTAGTACATGGCGATGACGATCCCCAGAAAGCGGCAGAGCTCCGGCACACGTCAATTGTTGCCAGGAGCGAGAGTGGGGAATCCGAGGGGTGCGGGGCACTCTCGGCGTCCGAGCGAAGTGAGATGGGACGACCCTAGGCACCGAGGTCTGGCCTGGACCTCCGGGCGGGGTGGGCGGCCCTGCGAAGCGGGCAACGGGAGGTCCAGCTAGTGGCCACGGCGGAAGTTGCCAAGCTCTACTCGCCTGCGGCGGCCTAGAATGCGCGCGGGGTACGACCGAGTGATCCGGTCGCGGGAGGCGGGATGAGCGGAGGGGGCTCGAGGGGGTGGGTTGGGCGGGCGGGGTGGGGTGTGGGGATGGCGTTCGTCGTGCTCGGGGCGTGGGCGCAGCTTGCCGTGCTGCGCGCGCAAGATGCGGGTGAGGTCGCCGCGGCTTCGGTCGAGGGTGGGGAGCCTGCCGCGGTTCGCGTCGCCCGCTTCGACCGGTCGCTGATTCCCGCCGAGGGGCGGCAGGTCGCCGCGTTGGAGATCCCGGCGTTCGGGCGGTGGGCGGTCGAGGTTTCGAGCCGGGTGGGGGTGGCGCTCCAGGTGGTCGACCGGATGGCGGGGGCGGGGGAGGTCGCCGGGGTGGCGGGGGAGCGGGACGGGCGGATCGACCTCTTTCTCGATCGCGGCGAGGTGCGGGTGGTGGCGTTCGGGCCGAGCTTGGGGCGCGGCGACGCGACGCTCTCGGCGCGGCCCTTTCGCGAGCTCTCCGAGCCCGAGATCCCCAAGCTCCTGGAGCTGGCGCCGGTGTCTTCCGAGCTCGGGGACTTCGAGCAGCGCTCCTACTACCTCGGAGTCTCGCGGCGGCAGCGCGTCGTGCTCGAGGCCGCTGGGCGACACCTGGCCGATCTGCGGCTCTGGCAGAGCGGCGGCTGGCTGGTCGACGCCGCGCCGCTCGTGGAGACCATCGAGCCGCTGCCGGGCCGTCCGCTCCAGCTGCTTCGCCTCACCGCTGATCTGGCCCCGGGCCTCTATCGCCTGACCGCCTACGGTGGGCCCGAAGTCGCGTGGAGCCGCGGCGGCGCCGAGCGCCCGCTCCATCTGCGCTGGGGGATCCCGCGCCGCCAGGTCGCCGGACGCGAAGCGATGACGATCGGCCCGTTCGGTTTCGATCGCTTCTTGATCCCTGGCGCCGCGAGCTTCTTCCGCCTCGAGCTGCCCGAGCCCCGCGGCGCGGCGCTCGAGCTGGCGACTTTCGATCCCGAGCAGCCGTTCGCCGAAGGGGGCTGGTGGCTGATCGACCAGGAGACCGTGCCGCCGGTGGCCGAGGTGAGCTGGGGCCCGCGCGAGGGGCCGGTGGTGGTGACGGTCCGCGGCGAGGCGGGGCAGCCTTACGTGCTTCAGCACTTCGCGGCGGCGCGCCGGCTACCGATCTCCGGCTCCGGGCGCTATTGGATCTCGACCGTGCACGCGGGAGACGCCGCCGACTCGATCGACGCGACCGGCGTCCTGCTCGCCTGGCCGCGCGGTGACCAACGCCAGACGCGCGTCGCCGCGGCCCAGGCCATCGAGCTGGGCCGCGAGCGCGGCTGGGCGCGCCGCTTCAACCTGCTGGCGGAAGCGACGCTCTTCCTGCGCGTGCTCGAGTCGGGCCGCTACGAGCTCCGGGCGAGCGGCGCGGCGGCGGAGTTCCGGATCGATCCGCTGCTGGTCGCCTCGCCGGAGGGATTCCAGCCGTCGCGCCTGCGGCCGGCTCCGGCGGCCTTCGATCTCGATCCGGGTCTCTACGTCCTGACCGCGATCCCGACCGAGCCGGGGGTTCTCGACCTCGCGCTGTCCGCCGCCGGCGCGCCCGGGGAGGGATCGCTCGCCGAGCCGCGCGGGGCGGTTCAGTTGGGGGCCGTCGAGCTGGCGGGCGACACCGAGTACCTGCTGCTGGTCAACGAACAGCCGGAGGTCGCGGTGGGCCCGCTGGTGCGGGAGCTGCCGCTCGACCTCGAGACGGCGCTGCCGATCTCGATCCGGCCGGGCGAGGAGATCGTGCTGCCGGCGCGCGCGGGGGGCGACTCGATCGCCACCGCGCGCGCCGAGGACGGCGGAGCGCTCGAGCTGGCCGTCGACGCGGCCGCCGAATGGCGCGAGAGCCTGCCGATCGGCAGCGGCAGCCACCGGCTGCGCGTCCGCTCGCGCCGCGACCGCACCGTCGCGGCGTCGATCCGCTTCGAGCCGGAGTGGCGAGCGCCGGGGGCCGGGCGGCCGACGCTCGCCGCGAGCGAGCTCGACGCGGCCGGCGAGGCACCGCGCCTGAGCGCCGCGGCGCCGCTCGCGCTCGACCTCGAACAGGGCGCGACGGCGTCGTTCCTGCTCGAGGCCGGCGCCAGCGCGCTCTACCTCGCCGAGACCACCGGCCTGCTCGCCACCGAGGCGCGGCTGCGCACCCGCGTCGTCCCGCGTCTGGCGGAAGCGGCCGAGAACGGCGCCGGCCGCAACGCCGCGGTGCGCGCCTACCTGCGCAGCGGCGAGTACCAGCTCACCGTCGGCGCGCGGGGCGCGAGCGCCGGGCGCCTCGGCGTCCGGCTGCGGCGGGCCGAGATCCGCGACGGCGGACGGCTGACCGACGGCGTCGCCGCGCGCGCCACGTTGCCGCGGGACGCCGCCGTGGCGTACGCCTTCGAGATCGCCGAGAGTGGCCGCTACGAGGTCGAGTCGCTGGCGCTCGGCGGCCGCTTCGATCTTCGGGTCGAGGACGAGGACGGCTGGCCGGTGGCCGCGCCGGTGGTCCACGGCCTCGCCGTGCTCGATCTCGAGCCGGGCCGCTATCGCGCCCTCGTCCTGCCTCGCGGCGTCGAAGCGCGCGCGGTGACGACCCTGCGCCGGCGGCTCGCCGCCGCGCGGCGCGAGGGGCACGGCCCGCATCGCCTCGCCCTCGAGCAGACCGTCGACCATCTCTGGACCGAGCCGGCGGAGGGGAGCGAGCGGTTGCCCGATCGCTGGCACTTCAGCCTCCCCGCGGCGGCGACCCTGACCGCGACGCTCTCGGGCGAAATGGCCGGCGAGATCCTCGCGCTCGAATCGGGAGTCGAGCGGCGGCCAGTGGGCCAGGTTCAGGCGCGGCGCCCCTTCCGCGGCGAGCTGCCGCCGGGGGACTACGAGCTCGCCGTGACGGCGACGCGGCGCGACCATCTGGCGCCGTACCGGGTGCGGCTCCAGCCCGAGGAGCTGCTCGATGGCGGCAGCCGGGCCGTGCGCTTGCCCGCGAGCGTCGCGGTCTCTCTCGACGGCGGCGCCGACGTCGAGCTGGCGACGTTCGGCGACGTCGACGTGCGAGCCCGCCTCTTCGACGGCAAAGGCGAGCTGGTGGCCGCCGCCGACGATCGCCCGGACGACTGGAACGCCCTGGTCGCCGGCCGCTTGCCGCGCGGGCGCTACCGGCTCCGCCTCGATCCGGTCGGCGCCACGAGCGGCGCGACGACGGTGACTCTGCGCTCGCGCCCCGAGCGCCAGGAGGCGCCGTGGCGGCCGGGCGGAGAACCGCTCGAGCTCGAGGCCGGAGGCGAGATCCACGTGGTGCCGCTCGAGCTCGCCGGCCTCGGCGCGTCGCCCCACGAGCTGCTCGCCGTCGGCGCGCGGGCCGCCGAGCCGGTCGCGCTCGCGCTCGAGACGCGCCGCGGCGGCCCATGGCGCCAGGTCGCGCGCACGGTCGGCCGCGAGGCCTCGCTCGGTTTGCCGCTCGCGGCGGCGAGCGGCGACGCCTGGCGGCTGCGGCTGAGTTCCCTCGACGGGCGGCCGGTGGCGGTCCGGCTGACTGGCTTCGCGGGGGCGGTGCGGCGCGAGCGCGAGCGCGATCTCGCCGGCGGCGTCCCGTTGCGAAGGCTCGCGGGGGTCGAGCCGCCGCTCGCGGTGGCGGCGGTCGAGCTCGACCGCGCGGGCTGCTTCGAGGCCGCGCCGACCGGAGACGACGGCGAGCCGCTGGTGGCGCGGCGTGCCGGCGCGCCGTTCGAGCGGCGGCCGGGCGCCTGGGTGGCGAGCGGGGAGACGCTCTGGCTCGCGGCTCCCGCGGCGACTCCGGTGACCGTCGCCGCCCGGCGCCTCGCGATCGGAGGGCAGCCGGTCCTCCTGCAGCTCGACCCGGGGGAGCCGGTCCGCTGCGATCTCGCCGCCGCGGCCGGTCCGGTCGCGATCGAAGCGGCCGTGCTCTCCGGCGACGTCGTGCTGAGGCCGCTCGCCGCCGCGGGCGGCGCGCCGGAATCCGACCGGTTCGACCGCGCGGCCGCGGTCGCGCCCCAGCGCTCGCTCGCGCTGGCGCGGGGAGCGAGGGCGGTCGAGCTGCGAGCGGCCGGCCGGGAGTCGGTGGAGGCGCGCGTTTCGGCGCGCCCACTCGCCGAAGCCGCGCCCGCGACGCTCGCCGCCGGCGCGCTCGACCTCGAGCTGCCACCCACTTCGGCGCGCCGCATCGAGCTGCCGGGCGGCGATGCGAGCGTCCTCGCCCTGACGCTCGCTCGCGGCGCCGCGGCGGTCGGCGCGGACACCGCGCCGGCGTGGGCGGCGGGCGCGGATGCGACCGCGGAGCTGAGGGTCGAAGCCGGCGAGGTCCTGATCGCGAACCCGACCGAGCGGCCGCTCGCGGCGCGGCTGGAACAGCGGCTCGCCGCGCCTGGCGAGACGGTCGCACGGCTCGCGGTAGGCGTTCCCTTCGAGCGACGGCTCGCGCGCGCTGGCACGGTCCGCGTCGAGGTGACCCCGCCCGGACCCGGCTCCACGCTGCGCGTTCGCGGGGCGAGCGAGGCGCGCTACGTCGGCGCCGACGGCGCCATCGAACGGGGCGAGCGGATGGCGCTCGGAGGGGAGCCCGGGACGCTTTTCCTCGAGGCGGGCGCCGGGCCGGTCGCGGCGTGGATCGAGGGGACGGAGGCCGCCGCGCCGGCGCTCGGTGTCGAGCTGAATGCCGGAGGCGCCGCGACCCCGGTGTTGCCGCCGGCGGCGGTCGAGCTCGCGGGAGAGCGGATGCAGCTCGCAGTCGAAGTCGCGGCGCCTTCGATCCTCACCCTCACGAGCCCGGTCGCGGCCGCGGTCGCGCTCTCCGCTCCGGGACACCCGGCCCGTGCCGAGCTTTTCCCGGAGCGGCTCTCCTGGGCGGTGGTGGTGCCGGCCGGAACACTCCGGGTCTCGCTGCGCGGCTTCGGCGGCGCACCGCTCGCGGGGAGGTTGGAGATCGCGGCGGCGCCGCTGGTGCCGGCCGGCGAGGGACTCGGTGCCGAGGTGTTGCTGCCCCCCGGCGGGGCCCGGCTCTACGGCTTCCGCGTCGAGCGGCCGGGCATGGTCGGTGTCGGCGTCCGGTCGTCGACCGGCGGAACCGAAGTCGAGCTCGAGAGCGCGGCCGGCGAGCGACTGGGCCGCGGCGTCGTGCTCTGGCGCGAGCTCGCGCCGGGCGACTACCGGCTGGCGCTGCACGCGCCGGATGACGCCGCGCCGGCGCGCGTCCGCCCGGCGATCGTCGGCATCGCGCCGCCGTCGAAGGCGCCGCCCGAAGCGACGGTGCGCGAGCTGGTCTCGCTCGAACGGGGTGACCCGCCGCCCCCCCGCGCCGTGCTCGGCGCCGGCGACACGCGACGCTGGTTCGAAGGCGCGCCCCTCGCCGGCGCCACCGATGCCCTGACCGGCGCCGAGCGGGATCCGAGCGACGAGCTCGAGGAGGAAGAGCTGGAGGACGGGCTCGAGGAAGCGGCCGACGAGGAAGACGAGATCGATGGAGAGGAAGAAGTCCCCGCCGCGAGCGCAACGCGCATGCGGGCCGAGGAACGGGGCTGAGGGCGGGGCGATGGCAATGCAAGGGCACGGGCAAGAGCACGAGCAGAAGCGCAAGCAAGAGCAAGAACAAGAGCAAGAGCAAAAGCAAATGACCATAGAAGGGGTGAGGTGGATGGTGGGGCGGGAGCGGCGGGTGCCGGGCGCTGGTGGGTTCGGACCGGAATCCGAGCCGACTCTGTCTCGCGAGACAGAGCCCATCGCTCAGGTCTCCGCGCCGAAGCAGCCGCTGGCGTGGCGTCTCGCGCGGAGTCTCGCGCGGAGTCTCGCGCGGAGAGCTCCAGCCCGCACCTCCTCTTCGATGGGCTTGGATTCCTTTCACACGCCACGAGCGACGCGGCGTGCAGCCCAGGCCCCATCCAGGTCTTTTCCTTCTATGAGCTTTTCTGCCTCGCTCCGTCCGCCACGGACGGCGCACCGCGCCGACCCGGCCCCATCCAAGTCTCTCCCTTCTATGGGCTTTTCCTCCTCGCGCCGCCCGCCACGGCCGGAGCACCGCGCCGACCCAGCCCCATCCAGGCCTTTCCCTTCCATGGTCTTTTTCTTTTTCTTCTTCTGCGCACTGGGTCTTCTGCAACTTCTCCTCGGAGCCGCGGCGCCGGCGTGGGGGCAGGCGGGTGAAGTAGGTGCCGCGCGGGTCGCGCGGCCGGCGGGGGCGGCGCGCGACCGCGTCGTCGTGGTGCCCGAGAAGCTGCTGCGCCGCTGGGACCCGGTGACGATCTTCTTCCCCGTCTCGACCGGCCGCGCGGGCGGCGGCCCCGAGGACGCGCCGGAGCGTTTCGCGGCGCTCACGCCGGCCCAGGCCGGGGCATGGACCTGGCTCGACGAGCGGACGCTCCAGTTCCGACCCGCCGACCCGTGGCCGCCGCTCGAGCGGGTCACCGTGCGCGCCGGCGGCCAGAGCGTGCGCCTGGCGACGCTGCTCGCGCCGCCGGTGGGGACGCTGCCCAACGCGGACGCCTCAGGGCTGCCGGCGGTCGAGGAGATCGCCTTGACCTTCGCCGATCCGCTGCCCGTCGAGGCCCTGGCGCGAGCGCTGGTGGTCGAGATCCGCTCGCTCCCCGGCTTCGAGGCGGGGGAGGGCGGGGCGACCTTTCTCGCGCGCGAGGACTTCGAGATCAAGAGCCTCGAGCGCGCGGCCCCCGGCGCGGCGGCGACCTACGTTCTGGTGCTGCGCCGCCCGATCCCGACCGGCAGGCGGGTCTTCGTCCGCCTCCGGCTGACGCTCGAGGATCCGCCCGAGCGGGCCTTCTGGGAGCTCGCTTTCGCCACCGCGGAGCCGTTTCGCGCGCTGCGCTTCGGCTGCCGCGCGCGCCAGCTGCCGGTGGTGCCGTCGGGCGCGCGCTATTCGCGCGAGCAGGCCCTGGCGTGCGAAGACACCGACCCGGCGATCGTGGTCGACTTCTCGGCCGATCCGCGCGAGCTCGGGGCGATCGAGGCGCGCAACCTGGTGCGGCTCTCGCCCTCGGTGCCGAACCTCGCCGCCCGCCTCTCGGGCCGGCGACTCGAGCTGCGCGGTGACTTCGCGCGCGAGACGACCTACGAAGTCGCGCTCGCCCCTCATCCACTCGTCGACCGCGACGGCCGCCCGCTCGATCTCGCGGCGGACAACCGGCTGGTGCTGGCCTTCCCGCGCGCCGCCGCTTTCGTCCGCCTGGGCGCCGCGAGCGGGCTGGTCGAGCGCCAGGGACCGCGGCAGCTGCCGCTGCTCGGCCGCGGCGAGGAGCGGCTCGACCTGCGGATCGTGCCGGTCGATCCGCTCGATCGGTCGCTCTGGCCCTTCCCCGAACGGCCGGTCGAGGTCGACGAAGCGCCGCGTCCTCCGGGTCCGGGGGAGGCACCGGGGCCGTGGACGCGGGCCGACGCCGCGCCCGACGCGCGCGAGCTCGCGCGCCGGCTCCTGGCGCTCGGCTCGCCGCCGGTGTCGGCGATCGTCGACCTGCCGTTGCGCCGCGACGGCGGCTCGGCCTCCTTCGGTCTCGACCTCGGCGCCCACCTCGATCGCCTCGCCGGTCCCGGCGCGCCCGGGACCTACCTGGTGGGGATCCGGCGCCTGGGCGCCGGCACGACGCGGAGCTGGATGCGGCTGCAGGCGACCGATCTCGCGCTGACCACGCTCGAGGAGCCGACGCGGACGCTGTTCGCGGTGACCTCGCTCGCCAGCGCGCGCCCGGTCGCGGGGGCGGAGGTGGTGGTCGAGGGCGCGGAGTACCCGCGGGGCGCTTCACCCGCCTGGGTTGAGCTCTTCCGCGGCCGCAGCGGAGGCGACGGCCTGCTGGTCTGGCCGGCGCCCGGCCGCGGCTCCGGGCCGTCGCGGCAGGTGCGGCGGATCACCGTCGCGTTGGGGAGCGACCGGCTGGTGCTCGATCCGTATCGCGCGCCGGACGCCTTCGCCGACAACCGCTGGCAGGCGACCGGGGAGAGCTGGCTGCAGTGGACCCAGGAGCCGCTCGCGGGCCGCGGGCCGGCGGTCGAGTGGCTGGCCCATCTCTTTCCCGAGCGGCCGATCCACCGGCCCGAAGAGCCGGTCTATCTCAAGGGCTACGTGCGAACGCGCGAGCGCGGGCGGCTCACCCCGGTCACGGAAGAGCTGATCCTGGTGATCGAAGGGCCGGGCGATCTGGTCTGGCGCTACCCGGTGACTCCGAACGCGCTGGGCGCGATCGACCACCGCTTCGAGGAGGCCGATCTGCCCACCGGCACCTTCCGTGCCTACCTCGAGCGCGCCGGCAATGGCGAGGCGATCGCCGGCCGCGCCAGCTTCCGCAAGGAGGCCTACCGGTTGCCGCGCTTCGAGGTCCGTCTCGACGGGCCCGAGCGGGCGCCGCTCGACCGTGCCTTCGAGGTCAGGCTCGCCGCCACCTATTACGCCGGCGGCCGCGTCGCCGCGCGCCCGGTCGAGTGGCGAGTGACGCAGTTCCCCGCCGAGTGGACGCCGAAGGCCTACCCCGGCTTCCTCTTTTCCTCCGACGCCCGCTTCGCGCGCGAGCGCCGCTTCGAGCCTTCGCCGGCGCTCGAGCGCGCCGACACCACGGACGAGGACGGCGGCGCGCGCCTGGCGCTCGATCCGTCGAGCGAGCCGACCGCGCAGCCGCGCACCTACGTCGTCGAGGCGACGGTGATCGACGCCGACGAGCAGACGGTGACCGCGACCCGCCAGATCACCGCGGTGCCGCCGTTCGTGATCGGCGTGCGCGTGCCGCGCTACGTCGAGCGCGCCGGCCGCATCGCGCCGCAGGTCGTGCTGCTCGGCCCCGACGAGCGGCCGCTCGCCGGCCAGCGGGTCACCGCGCGCCTGGTCTCGCGGCAGTGGCACTCCTACCTGCGCGCCTCGGACTTCAGCGACGGCGTCGCCCGCTATGTCACCGAGGTGGTCGACGAGACGATCGCCGAGTCGACGCTGACGAGCGGCGCGGCGCCGGTCGCCCTGCCCTTCGACCTGCCGGCGGCGGGGGTCTATCTCGTCCAGCTCGAGGCGCACGACCGGCTGGGGCGCGCGCAGACGGTGTCGGTCGACCTGTTTGCCGGGGGCGGCGAGCCGGTGTCGTGGGCGAAACCGGCGACGGCGGTCTTCTCGGTGGTGCCCGATCGCGCGCGCTACGCGCCGGGGGCGACCGCGCGGCTGGTGCTCGAGAGCCCGTTCCAGAGCGGCGAGGCGCTGTGCGTGGTCGAGGCGCCGGAGGGCAACCGCTACCACTGGCTGCCGGTGCGCGGCGGCCAGGCGGTGTTCGAGCTGCCGATCGAGGGGGCGTGGGCGCCGAAGCTGCCGGTCCACTTCCTGTTGATACGCGGGCGCCTGCCCGGCAGCGGCCCGCGCGCCGGCAACGCCACGGATCTCGGGCGGCCGGCCACTTTCGGGGCGACGGTCTGGCTCGAGGTCGAGCCGCGCGCGCACCAGCTCGCGGTCGAGCTCGAACATCCGAGCCGCGCCCGGCCCGGGCAGACGATCGAGATCGAGATCCGCTTGCGCGATCCCGAGGGCCGGCCGGCGGCCGGCGAGGCGACGCTCTGGCTGGTCGACCAGGCGGTGATGGCGCTGGCGCGCGAGGCGCGTCTCGACCCGGTGCCGAGCTTCCTCACCGAGCCGCGCAGCCACTTCGCCGCGCGCGACACGCGCGCCATGGTGTTCGGCGACCTGCCCTTCGCCGAGCTGCCCGGCGGCGACGAGGGCGAGGAGGGCACCTCGCTGCTCGACCGGCAGACGGTGCGCAAGAACTTCCAGGCGGTCCCCTTCTACGCGGCGTCGATCCCGATCGGCCCGGACGGCGTCGCGCGCGTCCCGGTCCAGCTCTCGGACGACCTGACGAACTTCCTGGTGCGGGCCAAGGCAATCTCCGGGGCCGAGCGCTTCGGCTTCGCGACCGGACGGATCGAGATCCGCCAGCCGGTCGTCGTGCAGCCGGCGCTGCCGCGCTTCGTCCGGCCGGGCGATCTCTTCTCGGCGACGGCGGTGGCGCGGTTGGTGGAAGGCGAGGCGGGACCGGGGAGCGTCGAGGCGCGCTTCGAGGGCCTCGAGGCGCGCGGCGCGACGAAGCGGCCGTTCGACTGGGTGCCCAACCGCGCCCAGCGGATCGACTTCGAGGTCGCGGTGCCGACGCCGGCCTACGACGAGCGGGGGCGCCTCGCGCGCACCGAGGTCGCCGTCCGGCTGGGCGCCGAGCGCGGCTCGGACGGCGCCGGTGACGCCTTCGAGGTGCGGTTGCCGATCCGCGACGACCGCGAACGGATCCGCCGCTCCGAGACCGTCCGGCTCGAGCCGGGGGCCGCTGTCCCGTTGCCGGCGCCGGGCGAGGCGGAGCGGCCGGGCTCGCTGCGCCGCAAGGTCCTCCTCGCCGCCGAGCCCGGCCTGGTGGAGCTCGCCGCCGGTCTCGACTTCCTCCTCCAGTATCCCTACGGCTGCACCGAGCAGCGGCTCGCGACCGCGCGCGCGCAGCTGGCGCTGCGTCGCTTCCGCGACCTGCTCCACCTCGAGGGCGACGACCGCTCGCTGGACCGTGCGGTGGCCGACACGCTCGCCTGGCTGCCGCAGGTCCAGCAGCCGACGGGACTCTTCGCCTTCTGGCCGGGGGGGCGCGGCAGCGTGGCGCTGACCTCGTGGGCGGTCGAGTGGATGGCCGAGGCGAAGGAGGCGAGCTACGCCGTCGCCGACGAGCTGGAAGCCAAGGCGCTCGCCGCGCTGGCGCAGGCGCTGCGCTCGGACTACGCGCACTTCGTCGACGGCGAGTCCTGGGCGGAGCGCAGCTGGGCGCTGCGCGCGCTCGCCCGGGCGGGCCGCTTCGACGTCGCCTACGGCAACGAGCTCGCCCGCCGCGCGCAGTTCCTCGACCTCGAGCACGTCGCGAGCGTGCTCACCGCGTTCGATCGCGCCGGGCAGTCGGCGGCGCCGGCGCTGGCGCCGCTCGAGCAGGAGCTCTGGCGCGGCCTCGTCGTCCGGCTCCACCAGGGGCGCGAGACCTACGGCGGCCTCCAAGGCCAGCGCGCCGCCGTGAGTGGCCTGGTGCTGCCGAGCGAGACGCGGACGCTCGCCGAGATGACGCGTGCCTTGGCCGGCCGCGCCGATCAGCCGGAGGAGGCGAAGCGGCTCGACCTGATGACCGCGGCGCTGGTCGGTCTCGGCCGCGGCGGCGGCTGGGGCTCGACCAACGCCAACGCCAGCGCGATCCTGGCGCTCACCCAGCGGCTCGACTCGCGCCGCGCGGATGGGACGGCGAGCTGGACCGCGACGACGGTGACGGTCGCCGCCGCCGGCAGCGTGCGCGAGCTCGCGCTCTCCGCCGCCGCTCCTACCGCGTTCTGGAGCTCGACGGCGAGCGGCCCCGCCGAGCTCCGCATCGCGAGCGACGCGGCGCCGCCGGTCGACGCGCGGCTGGAGCTCGAGTACCTGCCCGCGGCGCCGGGCGCGCAGGCGGCGGCCCGACGCGAAGGCTTCGTGGTGGCGCGCGAGCAGCTGGTGCTGCGCGGCGGCAGCGGCGCCGCCCCGGAGCGGATCGCGCTCGACAGCCCGGGCCGCGCGGTCGAGCTCGCGGTGGGCGAGGTGGTCGAGGACCACGTGCAGGTGGTCAACCCGGCCGAGCGCCACTACGTCGCCATCGTGGTGCCGCTCGCGGCCGGCCTCGAGCCGCTCAACCCGGCGCTCGACACCGCGCCGCCGGAGGCCGCCCCCTCGGCCCGTCCGACGCTCGAGCCGACCTACGTCGCCTACCTCGACGACCAGGTCGCCTTCTACTACGACACCCTCCCCGCCGGCACCTACGACTTCCGCTTCCGCGCCCGCGCCCAGATCCCCGGCCAATTCCAACAACCCCCCGCCAAGGCCGAGATGATGTACGACGCCTCCGTCATCGGCACCTCCCCCGGCGCGCTGGTGCGGATCGCGCCGTTGCGAGAAGGCAGCGCCGAGAGGTAGAGGCAACCACGGGACACGAGGCGGCTTCGAATCTGCGGACTCCAGCCCACGCCCGCCACTTCCGCCGGACCGCCGCTTCCCCCCAGCCCGTCCCTGGGAGGCGACTGTCAGGTTCTGACAGGCGGATGTGATATCTCCGTCGAAGCCGCAAACGGTGCACGATGGCCCTCCGGCATACCCGCTGGCAGAGGCTGCGGGAGTCGCGAACGCGAGCTCTCGGATGGTTCAGAAGGCGTGGAAGGGGAGGCTTGCCATGCATACGAGGACTCTCGCCCGGCTCATCTGCGCGACTCTGCCGTTCTTGCTGTCTGGCACGAGTGCACTGGCTCAAGCGCCGCCACCGTCGCCGCCGGAGCTCGAGTTGAGCCAGCACGCGCGTCTGCAGCTCGAAGCAGTGTTCGCGGAGAAGGCCTCCCGCACCCCAGCGCAAAGGAAGCTCTCGACCAATCTGGTCTACGAAGTCCGGTCCCAGAAGGGCGATGTCGAGATGCTGCAGGTCCCGAGATGGGGCGCCTCACTCCTGCGAGTAGGTGGGCTTCGAGTAGATGTCGAGATAACCGCCGAAGTGACACCGGGTCTCCTGGAAGAGATCGAGCAGCGCGGCGGAGAAGTGGTCTCGGTCTTCCCGCACTACCGAGCCGTCCGTGCTCGGGTCCCCTTCGCGGCGCTCGAGCCCATCGCGGAAGGGCCGGACGTATCGTGGATACGGGAGTACATTCCCCCGGTCACCAACAAGGTCAACACGAGCCAGGGCGACATCGCGCACCGCGCGAACGTCGCCAGGAGCGTGTTCGGAGTCAACGGCTCCGGCGTCAAGGTCGGGGTGATGTCTGACAGCGTGGACCACTTGGCCCTCGCGCAGTCGACCGGCGACCTTCCGGCGGTGACCGTCTTGCCAGGACAGAGCGGAGTCCCAGCTTCAGGCGAGGGGACGGCCATGCTGGAGATCGTTCACGATCTCGCGCCGGGCGCGCAGCTCTACTTCGCCACCGCGAGCGGTGGGGAGGCTGCAATGGCGGCCAACATTCAAGCCCTCGCCGCGGCCGGCTGCAAGGTCATCGTCGACGACATCTTCTACTTGGGCGCACCCGTGTTTCAGGATGGCGTTGTCGCGCAGGCCGTCGAACAGGCGGCCTCTCAAGGAGTCTTCTACTTCTCTGCTGCGGCGAACTCCGGTAACCTCTCGTCGAACCGCTCCGGAACGTGGGAGGGGGATTTCGTCTCCGGAGCCACGGTTCCCGATGGCACGGTCCACAGCTTCGGTCCTTCGGTGTACAACCAGCTCACTGAGGCCAGTCCAAACCCGATTGTCCTTCAGTGGTCAGATGCGTGGGGATCATCATCGAACGACTACGATCTCTGTGCCCTCTCTCAAGATGGGACAACCGTTCTTCATTGCAGTGCGGATTCGCAAGATGGGGCGGGTCTTCCCATTGAGGCAGTCCCCGCAGTCGCCTCGGGCTCTAGGCTGGTGGTGATCAACTATCTGGGCGGCGCATCCGCCAGATACCTGCACCTCAAGACCAATCGCGGGCGCCTTCAGTACGGAACCTCTGGCGAGACGAGTGGGCACTCTGCGGCTGCCTCTGGATTCTCCATCGCCGCAGTGAATGTAGCGACGGCGGCGGGCGGTCCGTTTCTTGGTGGGGCAGCCAACCCCGTGGAGTCCTTCTCGTCCGATGGACCTCGGCGGATCTTTTATGCGGCGAACGGCACACCGATCACCCCTGGCAACTTCCTAGGGACGGGCGGCACGGTTCGCCAGAAGCCGGACCTGGCGGCAGCCGATGGCGTGGCGACGACGAACCCGAATCCCGGCCTGGGCCAGTTCTTTGGTACATCGGCAGCCGCCCCGCATGCTGCAGCGATCGCCGCCCTCATGGTGGCCGCAAGGCCGAGCGCGACCCTGACGCAGGTAAGGCAGGCTCTGCAGGCCACTGCGTTGGACATCATGGCGCCGGGAGTCGACAGGGACTCCGGCTACGGGATCATCGATGCCGTCGAAGCTGTGGAAGCGATCACTGGCGCCGGCTCTCCAGGGCCTTGCGTCCGGGACAGCCGGACGGCTTGCTTGCTGAACAATCGCTTCGAAGTCAGGGTGAGTTTCAACACGGGCACTCAGGGTGGAGATGCCCAGGTCATGAGCTTCTCCGGAGCCCGCACGGAGTCGGACCAGTCGGTCTTTTTCTACTTCTTCGACAACGTCAACTTCGAGATGGGCGTCAAGATGGTCAACGCCTGCGTGGCGCCGTTCAACCGCTTCTGGGCGTTCGTCAGCGGCCTGACGAACGTGGGCTACCAAGTGACGGTCAGGGATTCCGTCACCGGAACGACGCGCTCTTACTCCAACCCGCTCGGCAGCTACCCCCAGACCGTGGGTGACACGTCGGCGATGAACTGCCTGCTCAGTGGGCCCGTGGATGGCGGCATGCCAGATATCGAGTTCGTTCCCGTCAGCGATCTGGAGATCTCGTCGTCCGAAGATGCCCTGGAGGTGCGGCGCCTGGGGTCTCCAGTGGCAGAGGCAGGCGTCAGCGAGTTGGTTGGATTAGTGGCTACGCGCGACGCAGCCGCGTCCTCGTCGTCGGAATCGTTGATCGGAGCCGACCTAGACGAAGCGACCACGGCGGATCATGCAACGACCGACTACGGTCTCGACATTCTCGGGTATTGGGAGTGGTCGATCGAGTCCGGTCAGGTGCACATGCGCGCCGACAACGTCAAGAACTCCAGGCCCACGTCCACGGGGCCGATCGCACTGGGTCTCTGGGCAAGCCCGCAGCCCGTGACCGGCGGGCAGACCTCGGGAAGCTATCTCGGGAGCTGTACGTATCCCGCGCTCGCGCCAGGTGCCACCTATGCGTCCCTGGTCTGCGACACGGCCTACAGCCCGCCTGCGTCCGGTTGCTACTACGTGACGATTCTGCTGCTCGAGTACATCGACGGCGCCTGGTACTACATGGATTGGGTGGGGGATGCCACGCAGCGGGGCCTCAACGGCGGCACCTGCGGCCAGACCGGCGCTTGCGTCCGCAATGCTTCTACCGCCTGCCTGCTCGACGGCAGATTCGAGGTCAAGGTGACCTACCAGACCCAGTCCACTGGCGGCAACGCCGGAGTGATGAGCTTCTCGGGTCAGCGGACGGAGTCCGATCAGTCGGTCTTCTACTACTTCTTCGACAACGCGAACTTCGAGATGGGCGTGAAGATGGTCAACGCGTGCGTGCCGCCGTTCAACAGATTCTGGGCCTTCGTCTCCGGGCTCACGAACCAGGGGTACGCCGTCTCGATCCGAGACACGCTGACCGGCCAGTCCCGCAGCTACAGCAACCAGCTCGGCAGCTATCCGAGCACGGTGGGCGACACGAACGCCTTCATCTGCCCGTGATGGGAAGAGGGCAGCAGTCGGGCCCGGGCCTCGCAGGGGAGCCGGACCGCGGCCCGCTCGGGCGTTACCGGGTGTTTCCGCCCGCGCGACTGGAAACGCCTCGGAGCGCGGGGTAGGGTCCGCTTCGTGAGGCCCGCGGATCACGACGGAAGCCTTGGAACAGGCCGATGGGTCGAGCCGTGTCGAGGGTTGCGGGCGTTCTCATCCGGGGCATCATCCTTCCCGGGATGGGCATGCGACAGTCCCGGTTGGCCCCGGGTGGCCTGGCGGGGCCACGTTTCACGACGGTGCAGCAGAGCGCGCTCGACATCTTCGTCGTCGGGGACGGCCCGACCCACCTCCGAGTCCACGAGGCTCTCCAGGACGCCGAGCGACGGGCCATGGATCCGACGGTGTCGTCGAGAAGCGAATGGCGTGGAGAAGTTGGGGAGACGCACTCGATTTCGGTTGATGACCGCCGCCAGCCCAGGATCTTCGTGATCGAGAACGAACGTGCCCTCGACTGATCGGCGACGAGCACCAGAGGGCGTTCGGAGCGGTGGTGAAGTCGTGCTCTACGCGCCGGCGGGCAAGAGCGTGCGGCTCGAGGTGCGGCTCGAGCGCGACTCGGTCTGGCTGAGTCTCCGGCAGCTCGCGGAGCTGTTCGAGCGCGACAAGTCCGTGATTTCTCGGCACTTGCGCAACATCTTCAAAGAGAGGGAGTTGGTGCGCTCGGCAGTTGTTGCAAGAAATGCAACAACTGCCGCCGACGGCAAGACCTATCAGGTCGAACACTACAGCCTGGACGCCATCCTCTCCGTCGGTTATCGCGTCAACTCCAAACGCGGCACTCAGTTCCGCATCTGGGCTACCCAGATCCTGCGCGATCACCTGTTGCGCGGCTACACCGTGAACCAACGGCGGCTGGGCGAACTCAACCAGGCCGTACGCCTGATCGCCGGCACGGCCGCGCGGTCAGACCTCTCGGGCGATGAGGCCCGAGCCCTGCTGCGCGTCGTCGGCGAGTACAGCTTCGCCCTCGATCTGCTCGACGACTATGACCATCAGCGCGTGGCACCGGCGCCGGCAGGCGGGCGTGCGGCTCACGCCCTGTCCCCTGCGGAGGCGCTCCGCATCGTCGACCGGCTTCGCGACAGCTTCGGCGCCGGGACCCTGTTCGGTCGCCCGCGCGGGAGGGGGCTCGAGAGCGCGCTTGGCGCAGTCGCGCAGACTTTCGACGGCCGAGACCTCTATCCCAGCCTCGAGGAGAAGGCGGCGAATCTCCTCTACTTCCTGGTCAAGGGCCACCCCTTCGTCGACGGCAACAAGCGGATCGGCGCGGCGCTCTTTCTCTGGTTCCTGGAGAAGAACGGAGGCCTGTTCGACGCGGACGGTGCCCAGCGCATTTCCGACGCCACGCTCGTCGCCCTGACGCTGCTCATCGCCGAGAGTCGGGCCGCTGACCACGAGGGGGTCGTTCGCATCGTCGTACACCTGCTACACCAACCTCGACGAAGTGCCGATTGACGATGCCGACCGGCAGCCGCGAGCCAGGGTCGAGCGACGGACCTGCGGGGCGTCGACTGGGACGGCCTGGTGGGTCGGGTGGTGCTGTGGGTGGTCGGGGGACTGCCCCCGTGTTCTTCAGGGCGGCAGCCGGCCGGGTTCGGGGTTGGTGATGAGGCGGGGGGTGAGGATGCGGGCGGCGCGGCGTTGGGGGTGGTCGGGGCGCAGCTCGAGGCGGAGCTCGTGGGGGCGCCCGCCTGGAGGGGTCGCGGTCAGGCGGGCGTAGAGCAGGTAGTGGCCCGAGACGGCGCGCGCGAGCCGCGCGGTGGCGCCGGCGGGGAAGTGGTAGGTCTTGGCGTAGGTGCCGCCGGTGTCGGCGACGACCTGTTTCAAGCCCTCCTCGAGCGTGTGGTAGTCGGCGCTGGTGACGTCGAGGACGAAGACCGAGGCCTTGGCGCGCGCCAGCGCGGCGAGAGCCTCGCCGTACTCGGCCGGCATGCGCACGCCGAGCGGTGTCAGGTTGCCCAGGCCCCAGCCGACCCAGACGATCACCTTTTCGCCCGGGAGTGGCTCGAGGGCGTGGGCGGTGCGGGCGAGCGCCTGCTCGGGCGTGGCCGCGCGCCGGGCGCCGTCCTCGGGCAGAAAACGCGCGAGCGAGGGGGGGGCCTGCGGCCGCCGCGGCCAGCGGCCCGGGCCTTTGCGCAGCCCGGCCGCGAGCGCCTCTTCGACCAGGCTCCGCTCCTGCGTGAAGTCCTGGCGCAGCTTCAGGTGAGAGTCGAACGAGACCACCGCGGCCTGATCCTGGAGACCGAGCGTGTCCAGGAAGCGGATCGCGTAGGGCAGGGTCCGCAGCTGCCCCGACAGGCGCGAGGGGTGAAAGTCGGCCTGCACGAAGAAGACGACCAGCTTGCCGTTGGGCGGGGCGTCGAGCTCGACCGGCGGGGCGTCGAGATCGGCGGCGAGCTCCCGCTCGACCACCGCGTCCAGGTCCTCCGAACCGACCCATTCGACCGCCTCGATCGCGATCTCGCGGTCGCCGGCGAGCAGCCGGAAGTCGTCACGCCCGAGTCCGAGCAGCGGCGCGCCGTCGCGGCCGACGACGCGCACGACGATCGTGGTCAGCACCACGTCGAGCCGGTCGACGAACGTCGGCGGCTCCACGGGCGGCGGCGCGGCGTCCTGCCGCGCACCGGCGGCGACGGCCAGGCCCAGGCCGAGGACCAGCGAGCCGAGAGCGAGAGCGGAGCGTCGTGGCCTCATCGCGTGCCGGCGAGCTTCTCATCGGATACCGTTACCGACCAAGGGGGGCGCCGCGATGGGGCCCGCCGGGGGACGAGGAGGGCCGCCGGGGATGCGGAGGGCGATCGACCAGGGAGCAGTGGTGAGGCCCCACGGGACGCGGCCGTGGGCCGGGCACGGGGCGGGGCTCGCCTTGGGGCTCGGCTTGACCGCCGGACTCCTGGCGCAGGGTGCGGTGGCGGAGCTCGAGCCATGGAGCCGGCGCTCGACCGAGCTCGCTCCCGGGCTCATCCACCACGTGCTCTGCTCGGCGGCGGCCGACGGCGCGACGAGGGTCGTGCTCGCGCTGGGTCCGTTCTCGCGCCAGCGCGAGGCCGACGCCTGGCTGGCGCGCGTCGAAGCGGCGGCCGGGCAGGGCGAGATCCGCGTCGCGACGAGCCCGGAGGGCTACGAGATCCGCGTCGCCGGGCTCGCCGGCGGGGCCGAGGCGCAGGCCACCCAGGCCCGCCTCGCCGCGGCCGGGATCGAGACCCGCTGGCTCGAGATCGGCCACGACCCGACCCACCCCGGAGGACCGTTCGAGGTGCAGGTGCTCGAAATCGATCCCGCGCGCGTCGAAGTGGTGGTCGCCCGCGCCGTCGACGCGGCGATCGGCGTCGAATCGACCCGCTCGCTGGCGCGCCGGCACGGCGCGCTGGCGGCGGTCAACGGCGGCTTCTACGTCGTCGCGGGCCCGACCCGCGGCGACAGCGAAGGGGTGCTGATGATCGACGGCCGCCTGCTCTCGGAGCCCGACCGGGGGCGGGCCGGGGCGGGTTTCTTCGTCGACGGGGGCCGCGTCCGCGCGGCGTTCGCGCGGCTCGATGCGCGGCTCGAAGCGCGGTTGGCCGACGGCACCGTGATCGCGCTCGACGGCGTCAACCGCGCGCGCAAGCCCGGCGAAGTGATCGCCTTCACGCCCGAGTTCCACCGCACGACGCTCACCGGGCCCGAGGGTACGGAGATGCTGGTATCGGCGGGCAGAGTCCTCCGGATCCGCTCCGGCGCCGGCAGCTCGCGGATCCCCACGGACGGCTTCGTCCTCTCCTTCGCGGCGGGGCGCCGCGCGCCGGAGCTCGCGCCAGGTGACCCGGTCGAGCTCGCCACGGAGCTGGTTTCGCTCGATCCGGATCCGCAGCGTCTCTGGCCGCGGGTCACCGACGCGCTGGGCGCCGGACCGTTGCTGCTCGCCGGCGGGCGGCGGGTCGAGGCGCCGGAGGCCGAAGCGATCTCGCGTGTGTTCGGGCTCGCGCGCCATCCCCGCACGGCGGTCGGCGCGCGCGCCGACGGCACCCTGCTCGCGGTCATCGTCGACGGCCGGCAGCCGGGGCACAGCGTCGGCATGTCGCTCGGCGAGCTCACCGATCTCTTCCTCGACCTGGGCGCGGTCGACGCGGTGAACCTCGACGGCGGCGGCTCGACCACGATGGTGATCCGGGGCGAGATCGTCAACCAGCCGTCGGACCGCGACGGCGAGCGCGAGAACGGCGACGCGCTGCTGTTCTACCCCCGCGGCACCCGGCCGCCACCGCCCTGAGGTCCGGGTGAGCTTTCGGCAGCCTGACGAACCGGAGGAGCCGGCGCGCTGGGGACCTCACTCGCCGTCCTGCCGCAGTCGTTTCGCCAGATAGGGCCACGCTTCGTCCCGGAGTCGCAGGGGAAGGCGGTCGATATGCCCCCCTTCGTGGAGCCGCAGGTCGTGAGGGATGGCCGCCGCAGCGAGCAGATCAGCGAGATGCTGGCATCCAGCCGGAATCCAGGCGAGGCGGTCGTCACGCCCACAGTCGACGGCGATGCCGCTGAGCGAGAGGAGATTCTCCCGGTGGTCCTGCACCTTGCGCTCCAAGTCGCCGAATCCCCGTTCGAGCGCCTCGCGCAGGGACTGGTCCGCTGACTTGGGTGCGACCCTGGAAGCAACGTCGCCCGCCAAGCCGGGCAGGAGCGTCAGCGCCGCCGCGGGCGCGAATGCCGCAGTGTAGGCCCAGGTGAAGGCGAGCCGATGGTTGAAGCGATCATGCGAGCTGAGCAGCGTATCGACGAGCCCCGGAAGGCCCCCGGCCCGCTCGATCTCCGGGTCGACCTCCATCCGGCGTCGCCACCACGCCGTCGCCGCCGCCCGATGCGCCGAGAGCAGGCCGGCCTGGACGATCCCGTCCGGCGCGAAGAGGCCCGGGCTGAGCGCATACACGCTCGAGAAACGATCTGAATGCCGCATCGCGATCCGCAAGGCCCCGCTCCCGCCCATCGAGTCCCCGACCAGCGCGCGAGATCGAGCATCCGGGAGCGTCCGGAACTCCCGATCGGTGAAGCTCACGACGTCGTCGACGACGAACGATTCCCAGCCTCCGGTGAGCGGAGAATCGACGTAGAAGCTGCCGCCCAGCCGGTTGCGGCCGTTGAGCACCACGACGATGAACTCCGAGAGAGCTCTGGTCGCGTGCAAGCGCTCGAGATCGGCGGCCAGATTCCAGCCGGAAAGCGAGCCATCGAAGTACTCGTCGACGGAGGAGTCGAAACCGGGCAGGTAGTAGACCACCGGGTACCTCCGCCTGCCATCGACGTAAGACGGCGGCAGGTAGATCCTCGCCGGTTGCCGATCGGGTTCTCCGACTACGCTTCCCGCCAGGGAAGGCGCGGGGATCTCGACCGCGACCGTCTTGCCGGGGCCGCGAGCATCGCTGCAACCAACGAGGAGCGCCAGCGCGAGCGGCAGCGCCGTCCCGGCGAACGCGATCACCCTGCCGTGCCGATGGCCCATTCCGACCTCCCGGAGCCGTGGCGGCTCCATGCGAATCGACGATCTCCGATCGGCGCGATCGCGCCGTAGGGCTGGTGGACGAATGGGCCTCGGGTCCCACCAACGGGACTCCACTTCGATGGTCGGGACTTGCTCGAGCTGGCGAGGCGGAGGGCCGAAGACCCCTCGATTCGCCATCGCATGGCGGGCGGGACGGGGCTCGTTGACCGGAGGTTCCCGCTCGGCTCGTCTCGGTCCCGGTCATCGGACGGGCCTCGCCAGCGCGCGCGTCGATCCCCGAGACTCCGGACCGAGGAGATTTTCATGAGCTCTCACGCTGAGCTGGTCGACTCACCACACGCTGGACTCGACGAAGTGCCCCGCTCGTCCTGGGCCTGGGCCGCAGGGCTCGGTGCGGTTCTGTTCGTCGCGCTGGTCAAAGTCGTAGTCCACGTCGTCACGACCGTGGGGCTCGACTATTCCTATTTCGTCGACGAGCTCTACTTCCTCGCCGCCGCCGAACATCTGGATTGGGGCTATGTCGACCTGGCCCCGCTGATGCCGGCGTTGACGGCGCTGCAGGTGTCCCTGTTCGGAAACGGACTGCTCGCCACCCGGATCTTCGTCGTGTTCACCGGTGGAGGTCTGGTCCTGCTCGCAGGGTTGCTCGCCCGTGAGCTCGGAGGAGGCCGCCACGCCCAGGCGCTCGCGGCTCTCGCGGCGCTGACGGCTCCCGTCTACCTCGCGGCGACCAGCTACAACTCGATGAACGGCTACGAGCCCCTGCTCTGGGCGGCCGCGGCGTGGACGCTCGCCCGTCTCGCGAACGGTGGTGCGCGCGGTCACTGGCTGCTGTTCGGGCTACTGGCCGGGCTCGCGCTGCTGACGAAGCACACCGGGATCCTCTTCGGCCTGGCCGCTCTCGTCGGCCTGGCTCTGACACCCGAGCGCCGCTGGTTTCGTGAGCCGGCGTTCTGGGCCGCCGGCGGCATCGCGGCGCTGCTCTTTCTTCCGAATCTGATCTGGATGGCCGCGCACGGGTTTCCCCATCTCGAGGTGCTCGCCAACATCGCGGAGAACCAGCGCGACGTCGATCTGGGAGCGCTCGCCTTTCTGGCGCAACAGGTCGCGGTCGTGGGCCCAGCGGGAGCTCTCATCAGCGCGACCGGGCTCGTCTGGCTCTGGGCGCGGCCGGGCGCCGTCCACTTCCGTTTCCTGGCCTGGTCGTTCCTGATCGCGATCTCGCTCCTCATCCTGGTCGACGCCCGGATCTACTACACGAATCCTGTCTGGACACCCCTGCTCGCCGCGGGCAGCGTCGCGATCGAGCGGCGGTTGCGCCTGGGCGAGAGCCGGGCGCGGTCGACCGCCGTCCTGACCTTCGTCGCGGTCACGGGCGCCGTGCTCGCCCCGCTCGCCTTTCCCTGTCTGCCGCCCGCGACCCATGTCCGCTACTCGAACGCGCTCGGAATCTCGGCCCCGCGTCTCGAGAACGTCGGCCTCGGTGCCCTGCCCCACCTCCATGCCGACCGTTTCGGCTGGCGCGAGACCGCCGAGGCCGTGGCCGCCGTTTTCGAGTCGCTGACGCCGCAGGAGCAGGTTGTGGCCGCGATCTTCGCCGGGGACTACGGCCGCGCCGGGGCCATCGACCGATTCGGCCCCGAGCTAGGCCTCAAGAAGGCGATCAGTGGCCATCTGGCGTACTTCCACTGGGGACCGCGTGGCCACACGGGCGAGGTCGTGATCGTCGTCGGCGGCCAACCGGAGGGTCTCGAAGCGGCCTACGAGGAGGTCGCGCTGCGCGGCTACGTCTACCATCCCTGGGCTCTGCCGCGCTCGGTCGTCCCGATCTGGCTCTGCCGCGGGCTCCGGGGCGCTCTCGACGATCTCTGGCCGCAGGTCAAGGAGTTCAGCTGACGGTGTGCCCGATCGGCCCGCGGCTCATTCGAGAAGGCGCGCAGCGGGCTCGCGAGTCCGGAACCGCCGGCTCCACATGAGCTCGGTGCCGTCCGCCAGGACGACCTTCAGATCACCGTGGAACCACGATCGCAGCTCGCGGATCGCGTCGAGGCGGACGATATGGGATCGATGGATGCGTTGGAAGCGCGCCGGATCGAGTCGCTCCGCGAGCTCGCCCAGGCCGTGCCGGAGGAGGTACCGGCTGCCTCCGACGTGGACCCAGACATGAGAACGAGCCGCCTCGAAGTAGTCGATCTTCAGGACCGCGAGCAACGTCCCGCGGTCCCCGTTCCAGACCGTGACGCGCTCGAGGTACTCAGGCTTCGCGAGTCGCCGCAGGATCGCCTCGAGCTCGGCGGCGAGCGCCGGGGAGTCGGGGACCTCGAGGCGGCGTCGCAACCGCTCGACTGCTGTTCGAAGCCGGGCCGGCGTGACCGGCTTGACGAGGTAGTCGCGCGCGCCGACCTCGAACGCCTCGAGCGAGCGATCGTCGAATGCGGTGACGAAGACCACGAGTGGCATTCTCGCGACGCCGACTCTCCTCACCACCTCGAAGCCGTCCCCGCCGGGGATCCGGATGTCGAGGAAGACCACATCCGGTCGCGACTGCTCGATCTCGGCGACGGCCGAAGCGACGTCGTTCGCCTCGGCCACGACCTGCCACTCGGTCTCGCCGGCGAGCAGCTGTCGCAATCGACGCCGCGCGGGTGCTTCGTCGTCGACGATCAGGACGCGGGGACCGCTCATTCCTCTGCGAGCTCGCTTTCCCTGCGGGCCGGAAGCCGGATCACCACCTCGAAACCGCCGTCCCGCCGGCCGGCGCGGAGCTCCGCCCGAGCGCCGTAGAGCAGCTCGAGCCGCTCGGCCGTGAGACTCAGCCCCAGCCCCGGGGCGAGCTCCTCGCCGAGGCCCGGACCGTCGTCGGCCACCACCAGTTCCAGGATGCCGTCGTCGAGGCGCGCCCGGATCGAGATGGCGCCTCGTCCGTCGCGCGAAGCCCGGCCGTGTCGGACGGCGTTCTCGACCAGAGGCTGCAGCAGGAGTTGAGGGACCTTGACGCCACGCGCTTCGGTGGAGGCATCGACGGTGATCGCGAGGTCGTCGGAGAAGCGGGCGCGCACGAGCGCCAGGTAGTGCTCCAGAATCTCCAGCTCGTCGCCGAGCGGTACCTCGTGTTCGCCGCCCGGACGCAGCGAGGCCCGGAGCAGTTCGGAGAGGCGGCCGATCTGTTCGTCCGCCGCGTGAGGGTCGTCGTACATCGTGGCCGCGATCGTGTTGAGCGCATTGAAGAGGAAGTGCGGTCGCAATCGCAGCTCGAGGTTCTCCAGGCGCGCCTGCTTGAGACCCGCGGCGAGCTGCGCGGCGCGCAGCTCGCGCTCCCTTGCCTCGCGCGCCCGCGCGAAGAGGTAGACGCCGCCCGTCGTGACCGCGTACCCGAGCGCTTGAGTCGGCAGCTCCATCAAGAAGCGCCAGGGCACGCTGCCGTAGTCGTAGCGGCCGAGGCCGAGGGCCGGGTAGGCCAACGATCGGGAGCCCCACATCAGCAAGGTGTGCGTCGAGGCGATCGCCGGCAGCGCCAGGAGGTGGGCCGGGAGCGAACGCGCCCAACCGGGGCGGTCCAAGCGCCAACGGAGAGCCACCCAACGCAGCGGAAAGAAG
The DNA here is from genome assembly GCA_014584695.1 of Acidobacteriota bacterium. Taxonomy (GTDB): domain Bacteria; phylum Acidobacteriota; class Thermoanaerobaculia; order Multivoradales; family JAGPDF01; genus JACTMI01. Next base: position 136,874 of record JACTMI010000008.1, on the reverse strand, counting down.
AGGAGCCCGGCCGCCCAGAACCCGGTGGTCTCCTCGATCAGGCGCCTGGCCACCGGCGCCGGCCGGCCGTGGGCGGTGGCGTCGAAGGCGAAGTGCAGCCCCATCAGGACGCCGAGCGCCGTGCAGACGACGAAGACGGACGCCACCCCCCGCCAGAAGGCTCCCGGGCCGGCCTCGGAGTCGACCATGGGGTCAGTGTAGTCGACCCCCACTCTCCCGGCCCGGCGGGACGACCAGCGGGACGAGCGGCGCACGAGCGGGACTCGGGCGCCGCTCGAGACCCCCGGGGCGCCGGCTCCGGAGGCGCGAGCCCCCGTCGACCGGCCGCTCAGGGCCGAATCGGCGTCAGGTACTCGTAGCGGCGCCAGAGCCGGACGACTTCGCCGCGCTCGTCGAGCTCGAAGCGGACCGTCTCGCCGTCGGACATCTTGAACGTATGGGGCGCGCCGGTGGGTGTCAGGCGGATGATCGCGCTGTCCGGGTCGTCGTCGGGCGGATAGCCGTGGTCGTAGAGCGTGAGAGCTCCGTCCAGGATCAGGACCTCGGACTCCCAATCCCAAGGGTCGGTGTAGCGGCCGAGATAGGCCCGCCAGGAGGGGTCGGGCCCTGGCGCCGGCGCGGGCGGCGGCGCGGTCGCCACGGCGATCGCGCCGCCCACGACGTCGAGCGCCTTGCGGCCGAAGAGGGCGGGGCTGGCGTCGTCGGCGTTGGTGAGCGTCACCACGGCGAGCCGTCGGGTGGGGTCGAGCACCAGGTCGGCGCGGTGGCCGCCGATCCAGCCGCCGTGCGCGACCAGCGTCCGGCCGTCGCGCCGCGAGACGGCGAAGCCGAGGCCGCGGCCGCTGGTCCAGCTCGGCAGCACGAAGCGCGCGCGGTGCATCTCGGCGAGCGTCGGACCGGCGACGATCTGCGCGCCCCCGGCCGGTGGCCCCGCCGGGCCGGCGGAGAGGTGGAGCGCGGCGAAGCGGGCGAGATCCTCGATCGTCGAGACCACGGCGGCCGCCGGGGCGATGGCGTCTGTCTCGTAGTAGTCGAGGCTGCCGCGGCCGCCGTCCGGCTGCTTGCGGCGGTGCTGGCGGGCGAGCCGGCCGATCAGCTCCGCGTCCGGCGCGGCGGAGCTCGCGGTCATCCCGAGCGGCGCCAGGATGTGGCGCTGGACGTAAGCCGCCCAGGGCTCGCCGGCGACCGCGGTGACGACTTCGCCGAGCAGCGCCATGCCGAGGTTCGAGTACTTGTACGTCTCGCCCGGCGGGTGGATCGCGCTCTGGGTGGGGAGCGCGGCGCGCAGCGCTGCTGGCGTCGGGAACTCGTGCGTCGTCCAGTACGGGAAGGCCCCCTCGCGCGGCAAGCCGGAGGTGTGGGTCAGGAGGTGCTCGATCGTGATCGCCGGGGCATCCGGGAACGGCGACTCGATCTGGAACCAGGGCAAGTGGCGCGCCACCGGGTCGTCGAGCCGGAGCTTGCCGGCGTCGCGCAGCTGCAGGATCGCGGTGGCGGTGAAGAGCTTGGTCACCGAGCCGATGCGGAAGAGCGTCCTGGGGGTCACCGGCTCGCCGGTCGCGAGGTCGGCGACGCCGTAACCGCGCGCCCAGACCAGCTCGCCGCCGTGGACGATGCCGATGGCGACGCCGGGGACGCCGTGGTAGGCGAGCTGCTCGCCGGCCCAGAGGTCGTAGAGCCGGATGGCGTCGGCGACCTTCGGGTGCTGCGCCAGGCCGGGCTCGGCCGAGCGGCCCTGGCCCGTGGCGGCGAGCGCGATCGAGATTCCCAGCGCGAGCGCGACCGCCGAGCCGCCGAGATCGTTCCGCGTCGAACAGATCATCGCTTCACCTCCACGCCCGGTCCGCGCACGAAGCGCCCCGGGGTGGCGCCGGTGTGCGCGCCGTCGCTGATCACCGGCACTCCGTTGACGAGGACATGTTGAACACCGGTCGCCAGCTGGTGCGGGCGCTCGAAGGTCGCGCGGTCGATCACGGTCGCGGGATCGAAGACCACGACATCGGCGAAGTAGCCGGTGAGCAGGCGGCCGCGCCGGTCGAGGCGGAGGTTCTCGGCCGGCAAGCCCGTGAGCTTGCGGATCGCCTCGGCGAGCGGCAGCACCCCCTCCTCGCGCACGTACTTGCCCAGGATGCGCGCGAAGCTGCCGTAGGAGCGCGGGTGGGGCTGCGAGTGGGTGAACGGCGGCTCGGGCGCGACCGACTCGCCGTCGGAGCAGAACGAGACCCAGGGGAGGGCGATCGCCTTGCGGACGTTCTCCTCGCTCATCGTGAAACGGACGGTGCCGATCCGACTCCGGTCTTCGACCAGCAGGTCGAACAGCGTCTGTTCCGGCGAGGTGCCGCGCTCGGCGGCGACGGCGGCCAGCGTCCAGCCGACGTAGCGGCGCAACGCGGGATTGCGGAACTCGATCAGCAGCAGGTCCTCGGGCGGGATCAGGCTGAGCTCGGGCAGCACCAGCGCGCGGATCTCCGGGTCGGCGATCCGCTCGAGCATCTTCTCGAGTCCGCCCTCTTGCACCCAGGCCGGCAGCGCGTAGGTCAGGCCCGTCGAGCTCGCCGGGTAGGGATAGACATCGGCGGTGACGGCGAGCCCTTGGGCGCGCGCGGCCTCGAGCTTGGCGATGGCGGCGTCGAACTTGCCCCAGTTGGCCTTGCCGGAGGCCTTGAAGTGGTAGACCTCGCCGCGCGCGCCGGAGCGGCGGAGGATCTCGAGGTGCTCGTCGAGCGACTCGAGTAATTGACCGCCTTCGTCGCGGATGTGCGAGATGTACATGCCGCCGTGGGCGGCGGCGACTTCGGCGAGTGCCACCAGCTCGTCGGTCGAGGCGAAGGCGGCGGGGATGTAGGGGAGCGAGGAGCCGACCCCCATCGCCCCCTCGCGCATCGCCGCGGCGACCAGGGAGCGCATTCGATCGAGCTCCTCCGGAGTCGGCGCGCGATCCTCGTAACCCAGCTCGTGGATGCGCACGGTGGCCGCGCCGACGAAGGAAGCGACGTTGGTCGACACCCCCTTGGCCTCGAGGTGCGCGAGGTAGCCGGCGAGCGTCGTCCAGGGGACCTCGTAGCGCAGCTCGCTCTGGTTGGTGAGCAGCCGTTCACGCATCGGCTCCGAGAGCGGACCCATCGAGGTCCCCTCGCCGAAGACCTCGAGCGTCACCCCCTGGACGATGTCCGAGAGCGAGCGGCCGTCGACCAGCAGCGACTCGTCGGCCCAGCTCAGCATGTTGACGAAACCGGGCGCCACCGCCAGGCCGGAGACGTCGAGGTCGAGCCTGCCGCGCGCGCCGGCGAGCTCGCCGATCGCCACGATGCGGTCGCCGTCGATCGCGACGTCGGCGACGAACGCCGCCCCGCCACCGCCGTCGTAGATCGTCCCGCCCCGCAGCAGCACGTCGTGAACGGCCACCTCGACCTCCCGTGCCGTAGTCTCCCCGCGCGGTCCGCTCGCGCAGCCGATCGCGAGCCCGGCCAGGGCGCCCGCGGCCCCTACGAGTCCCCAGATTCTCATCGCGTCCAGACCCCTCCGACCTCGAATCGTGAGCGTATCGCAGCGTCGGCAGCCAGCCGGCCGCGCTGCTGCCTGTAGACTCGCGCCGACGCTCCAGGAGGTGCCCGCGGGTGAGGCTGCAGACGATCGACTGGGTGTTCGTGGTCGGGTTTCTGGCGCTGTCGCTGGCGGTGGGGCTGGCGGTGACGCGGCGGGCGGGCTCTTCCGCCGGGGAGTTCTTCCTGTCGGGGCGGCGGATGCCCTGGTGGCTGCTCGGCGTGTCGATGGTCGCGACGACGTTTTCGACCGACACGCCGAACCTGGTCACCGACATCGTGCGCACCCGCGGCGTCGCCGGCAACTGGATCTGGTGGGCCTTCTTGCTCACCGGCATGACCACGACCTTCGTCTACGCCCGTCTCTGGCGGCGCTCCGGGGTCGAGACCGACGTCGGCTTCTACGAGCTGCGCTACTCGGGCCGGCTGGCGCGCTTCCTGAGGGGGTTCCGGGCGATCTATCTGGGGGCCTTTTTCAACATCATGATCATGGCCTCGGTGACGCTCGCCGCGATCAAGATCGGCGGCGTGCTGCTCGGCCTGACGCCGGTCCAGACGGTGGTGATCGCGGGCGCGGTGACCGTTGTCTACGCGATGCTGGGCGGCCTGACGGGCGTGCTGATCACCGACTTCCTGCAGTTCACGGTCGCCATGGCGGGTTCGGTGGCGGCCGCGGTGTGGGCGTTGCGGCGGCCGGAGGTCGGCGGGCTCGACGGGCTGCTCGCGCACCCCGCGGTCGCCGCGCGGCTCGACTTCTTGCCCGACGCCTCCGACCCGGCGCTGTTCGTCAGCCTCCTCCTGGTGCCGCTCGCGGTGCAGTGGTGGAGCGTCTGGTACCCCGGCTCCGAGCCGGGCGGCGGCGGCTACGTGGCGCAGCGGATGCTGGCGGCGAAGAGCGAGGCGCACGCGCAGGGCGCGACGCTGCTGTTCAACGTCGCCCACTACGCGCTGCGGCCCTGGCCCTGGATCCTGGTGGCGCTCGCTTCGCTGGTCGTCTTCCCCGATCTCGACGCGCTGCGCGCCGCCTTCCCGGGGGTCGATCCGCGGGTCCTGCGCGATGACCTCGCCTACCCGGCGATGCTCACGTTCCTGCCGGCCGGGCTGCTGGGGATCGTCGTCGCCTCGCTCGCGGCGGCGTACATGTCGACCATCTCGACCCATCTCAACTGGGGCGCCTCCTACCTCGTCCACGACTTCTACCGCCGTTTCGTCGCGCCGGCGGCGACCGAGCGCGAGCTGGTCCGTTTCGGCCGCTGGGCGACCCTGGGGTTGATGGCCGCCGCGGGCGGCGTCTCCCTGCTGCTGTCGAACGCGCTCCAGGCCTTCCAGATCCTGCTCCAGATCGGCGCCGGAACGGGCGCCCTGTTCCTGCTGCGCTGGTTCTGGTGGCGGGTCAACGCGGTCTCCGAAGTGGTCGCGATGGGGGTCTCGTTCCTGGTCGCGGTCTACTTCCAGTTCGTCCACGGGGCGCTCGGCTTCGCGCCGCTGCCCGAGTGGCGGCAGCTGGTGACCGGGGTGGCGATCACGACGGTGGCCTGGGTGACCGCCGCGTTGCTCGGCCCGGCGACCGACGAGGCCACGCTCCGCCGCTTCGTCCGCGCGACCCGTCCCGGCGGGCCCGGGTGGACGCGGGTGCGCCAGCGGGCCGCCGCGGCGGGCGAGCCGCTGCCGGCGGGTCTGGGCGAGCTGCCGGCGGGCATCGCCTGCGCGGCGCTCGGCGCGGCGGCGGTCTACGCGGCGCTCTTCGCCACCGGCGCGGCGCTCTACGGCCGGCCGCTGCGCGCGCTGGCGCTCGCGGCGGTCGCGGCCGTGGCTGCGCTCCTCATTCGAGCCCTCTGGTCGCGCGCGACCCGCCGGCTCGCCGTCCAGGAAGTCGAAACCCGATGAGCCGAGCTCCGACCAGCCGAGCCCCGACGATCCGCGTCGCGCGGGCCTACCCGATCCTCCTCCTGACGCTCGGCCTCCCGCTCGCCGCGCCGCCGGCGGGCGCCGCCGAGCCGTTGACGCCGCGGACGCTCTGGGCAGCGTGGCCCGCGGCGCGAGTGGTCCAGACCGTCGCGCCCTGCCTGCGGCCGGCCGAGCTCGAGGAGCGGCTGCGCGAGCTCGCCGGCCGCCATCCCGGCGCCCTGCGGCTGGAGGAGGTGGGGCGCTCGGTCGAGGGGCGCCCGATCCACCGGATGATTCTCGGAGCGGGGCCGGCGAGCGTGCTGCTCTGGTCGCAGATGCACGGCGACGAGCCCTCGGCGACGCCGGCGCTGCTCGATCTGGCCGACTACCTGCTGAGCCGCGCTGGGGAGCCCGAGGTCGCGCGCCTGCTGGACCGGTTGACGCTGGTGATGGTGCCGATGCTCAACCCGGACGGCGCCGAGCGCTACACGCGCCGCAACGCGCAGGGGATCGATGTCAACCGCGACGCGCTCCACCTCGCGACTCCGGAGGGGCGCCTGCTGGCGCGCCTGCGCGAGGAGCACCGGCCGATCCTGGGCTTCAACCTCCACGACCAGAATCGGCGGCGGACGGTGGGCGAGACACGCAGACTGGCCGCCGGCGCGGTGCTCGCGGTGGTGGGCGACGCCGAGAAGACGGTGACGCCGGGGCGACTGCGCGCGATGCGCGCGGGCGCGGCGGTGGCAACGGCGATCGAGCCCTTCGCGCCCGGGGGGCTGGCGCGCTTCGACGACAGCTACAGCCCGCGTTCCTTCGGCGACCAGGTGACGGCGTGGGGGACGCCGGTGCTGCTGGTCGAGAGCGGCGGCGTGCCGGCGGAAAGCTCGCTCGCCGAGCTGACGCGCCTCAATTTCGTCGCCCTCGGCTTCGTGCTGGGCGAGCTGGCGCGTGACGATCTGGCCGGTTTCGACCCGGCAGACTACGCGGCCCTGCCGGAGAACAACGCCGACGTCTGGGCGGACGTCGCGTTGCGCGGCGGCGAGCTGCTGCAGCCGATCGGCGGCGACGGGCGGGGGCTCACGCGCTATCGGGCCGATCTCGCCTTCGACCAGCTGGTGAGCGATCGCGAGCGGGAGGGCTGCGCCGCGGTGGGGCCGCCGAGGTCGAAGATCGTCGAGCTGGGCGACGCCCACGTCTTCGGCGCCGGGCGGGAGATCGACGCCACGGGGCGGCGGATCCTGCCGGCGTTCGTGGTCGGCGCCGAGGGCTGGCGGGCCCGGCGGCTGCTCGACGGCCCGGGCCTCGAAGCCCTGGCGCGCAGCGGCGTGGCGAAGGTGCGCTGGTGGGTCCCGGAGCGGCGGCTGGAGGGTGCGCTGCGGCGGGCGGCGGAGCTCAGCGGCCCGCGCCGGCCCGCGCTCGAGGTGACGACGGACCGATCCGACCTGCCGCGTCGGCGGCTGGAGCGCCGGCTCGAGCGGCCGGCCGAACCGAGCCTGGCCGCCCAGGTCGGGGCGCTCGAACGAGCGACGGCCGCCCCGCCCGCCCCGCCAACCGCCCGCCTCGCCGCCCTCTGGAGCCACCCCCTGCGCCCCGAGGTGCCAGCCGATTTCCTGGTCGTCGCGGCGGCGGGGGAGGACCCGCTGTCGGGGGAGTTGGAGCGGATCTTCCTGGGAGGCATCGAGTTATCGCCGGGGGATCGGTGAGCGCCCGGCGTTGGAGGGGTCTGTTGTCGGCCGGCGTCCTGGTGCTGGCGGCTGGCACTTGGGCCTGCCGGTCGGGCGGTGTCGGGAGCTCGCCCGAGGCGCCGGGACCCGATTCCCTCCGCCTGGCCTTCGACGGCCTCGATGCGGACGGCCGAGCCTGGGCGGAAGCGACGCTTCGCCGCCTCGACCTCGCCGGCCGGGTCGGGCAGATGGTGATGGTGCGGGCCTACGGGCGCCCTGACCATCCCGCCACTCCGGAGCGCCGGGCGCTCGCCGCCGAGGTCTCCGAGCTCGGCGTGGGTGGCGTCGTGCTCTTCCGCTCGGAGGTCGATTCGATCCCGCGGCTGATCGCCGAGCTCGAGGATGCCGCACCGGTGCCGCTCCTGGTGGCCTCCGATCTCGAGCGGAGCCTCTCCTTCCGGGTGGTGTCGGGTTCGACGCCGCTGCCCGACGCGATGGCGCTGGGTGCGACGCGGTCCGTCGCGGCGGCGCGCTTCGCAGGCGAGCTGACGGCCCGCGAGGGGCGCGCGGCCGGGATCCACTGGGCTTTCGCCCCGGTCGCCGACGTCAACAGCGACCCCGCCAATCCAATCATCAACCTGCGCTCGTTCGGCGAACGGCCCGAGCTGGTCGCGGAGCTGGTCGCCGCCTTCGTCGAAGGGGCGCGAGCTGGGGGGATCCTGACCTCCGCCAAGCACTTCCCCGGCCACGGCGAGACCGCGCTCGACAGCCACCTCGAGCTGCCGACGATTCCGGGTGACCGCGCGCGGCTCGATCGGGTCGAGCTCGCACCGTTCCGCGCCGCGATCGCCGCCGGCGTCGACTCGGTGATGGTCGGTCACCTCGCCGTGCCGGCGCTCGATCCGAGCGGCCGGCCGGCGACGCTATCCCGCCCGATCTCGACCGGCCTGCTGCGCGGCGAGCTCGGCTTCGACGGCTTGGTGGTGACCGACGCGATGGAGATGCGCGGCGTCGGCGGCGTGTGGATGGGCGAGGCGGTGGTCGAGGCCGTCGCGGCCGGGGCCGACGTCGTCCTGCTGCCCGCCGACCCCCGCGTGGCGGTGCGGTCGCTGCTGCGCGCGGTCGAGGAGGGGCTGCTCACGCCCGAGCGGATCGAGGCGTCGGTGGCGCGGATCCTCGCCGCCAAGGCGCGCCTCGGGCTCCATCGGAGCCGCGCCGAGCGCGAGCGGGAGCTCCGGGCCCGCCGCTCGGACATCGGTCGCCCGGACGACCTGCGGCGCGCCGACGAGATCGCGCGCGCGGCGATCACGCTGGTGCGCGACGACCGGCGGACGCTGCCGCTGCGGATCGAGGACCCGCTGCGGATCCTCCACCTGGTGGCCTCGAGCGACTGGGTCAACGCGGCGATCGTCGGGCTGCCGGAGGCCGAGCTGGCGCGCAGGGGCGCCGTGTCGATGACCAAGCGGCTCGGACCGGCGATCTCCGAGGTGACCGCCGGCGAGATCGCCGCTCTCGCTCCCGGCTTCACGCACGTCGTCGTCTCGGCCTTCGTCCGCGTGACCTCGTCGAAGGGGCGCGCCGACATGGACGCGACGCACGCGGCGCTGGTCGAGCGGCTCGCCGCCGGCGGCACGCCGGTGATCGTGGTCTCGTACGGCAGCCCGTATCTGCTCACCCAGTTCCCCTCCGTGCCCGTCTATCTGTGCGCCTACGGGGCGGAGGAGTCGAGCCAGCGCGCGGCGGTCGCGGCGCTGTTCGGAGAGCATCCGATCGCCGGCAAGCTGCCGGTCACGATCCCGGGCGTCGCGCCGTTCGGACATGGCATCGAGCGGCCGGCGCGCCGCCTCGAGTTGGAGCCCTCCTCGCCGGAAACCGCGGGCTTCCGGCCGGAGGGGCTGGCCGAGGTCGACCGGCTGATCGCGGCGGCGGTGGCCGACGGCGCCTTCCCGGGCGGAGTCGTGGCGATCGGCAGGAACGGCCGGCTCGCGCACTTGCGGCCTTTCGGACGGCAGACCTATGCGCCGGATGCCCCCCAGGTCGAGGCCGACACGATCTACGATCTCGCGAGCCTGACCAAGGTCGTTGCGACGACCACCGCGGCGATGTTGCTGGTCGACGAGGGGCGGCTCGATCTCGACGCTCGCGTGGCGAGCTTTCTCCCGCGCTTCGCTGGAAGCGGGAAGGACCGCGTCACCGTCCGTCACCTGCTGACCCACAGCTCGGGGATCGACTGGTGGGCGCCGCTCTATCGCGAGCTCTCCGGCCGCGCGGCGTTTCTGGACCGCATCTATTCGATGCCGCTCGTCTCGGAGCCGGGCGCGCAGATGAGGTACAGCGACCTCGGCATCCTGCTGCTCGGGGAGGTTCTCGAGCGCGTCGCCGGCCGGCCCGTCGACGAGTTGGTGCGCGAGCGACTGTTCGAGCCGCTCGGCATGCGAGATACGGGATGGCGGCCGGAGGCCCGGCTCGCGACGCGCATCGCGCCGACGGAATTCGATCCCTGGCGCGGACGCGTCGTCCACGGCGAGGTCCACGACGAGAACGCATTCGCGCTGGGCGGCGTCGCGCCGCACGCCGGACTGTTCGGAACGGCGCGGGACCTCGCGCGGTTCGCGCAGATGCTGCTCTGGAAAGGGGCCTACGGCGGCCAGCGGATCGTGCGGCGAGAGACGGTCGAGCTGTTCACGCGGGCGGCGGGGAGCCCGGAGGGCTCCTCGCGGGCGCTCGGCTGGGATACCAAGTCGCCGTCCGGATCCTCGGCCGGGGAGCTCTTCTCGGGCGACTCGTTCGGGCACACCGGCTTCACCGGGACGTCGATCTGGATCGACCCGGGGCGCGACCTGTTCCTCATCCTGCTCACGAACCGTGTCCACCCGACGCGAGAGAACCGGAAGATCGCGGCGGTGCGACCGGCGCTAGCGGACGCCGTGATCCGGGCTCTGTCGGATCCGGACCGAGAGATCGAAGTCGGAGGCCCCGCCGCCGTGCAGGTCGGGCTCGATCGGATCGCGGCCGGAGATGCCGCGCCGCTCGCGGGCAAGCGGCTCGGTCTGGTCGCCCATGCCGCCTCGGTCACCACGGACGGCCGCCACGCGATCGCGGTGTTGCGCGAACAGGGGCTCGATCTCGTCCGGCTGTTCTCGCCGGAACACGGGCTGCGCGGGTTGGCGGCGGCGGGAGAGAGTGTCCCGAGCGGCATCGACGGCGAGAGCGGACTGCCGGTGGTGAGCCTCTACGGAGGTCACCCGCAGCCGACGGCGGAGGATCTGGCGGGCCTCGATGCGCTGGTGTTCGATCTGCAGGATGCCGGGGTCCGCTTCTACACCTACGCGAGCACGCTCTTGCTCTGCCTCGACGCGGCCGCGGAGGCGGACATCGAGTTGATCGTGCTCGACCGCCCCAACCCGCTCGGGGGCAGGAGGGTCGCCGGACCTCGGCGGGCGCCGCCCGAGGAGGTCCCACTCAGTCTGGTCAGTCGCGCCCCCGGGCCGTTGGTTCACGGCCTGACGATGGGCGAGATGGCGCGCTACGCCAACGCTCGGCGGGCGCGGCCGGCGCGGCTCACGGTGGTCCCGATGGCGGGCTGGCGCCGGGAGATGACCTGGCCGGCGACGGGGCGGCGGTGGGTAGCGCCGTCGCCGAACCTGCGCAGCGCCGAGGCGGCGCTCGCCTACCCCGGGATCGCGTTGCTCGAGGCGACGAACGTCTCGGAGGGGCGGGGCACCGAAGCACCGTTCTTGCGCATCGGCGCTCCCTGGCTCGACCCGGCGCAAGTGGCGGTCACCGTGCCCGGCTTCCGGCTCGCGCCGACGCGATTCACGCCGCGAGCCTCTCCGGAGGCGCCTGATCCCAAGTACCGCGATGTCGAGTGCGCGGGGTTCCGGATCGAGGTGACGGATCCCGACGTCGCGGACGGCTACCGCCTGGGGATCGAGCTACTGCGCGAGCTGTCGCGGCAACCGCGGTTCGAGTGGCTGCGCGGAGGTGAGGCCCTGACCTGGCTGACCGGGACGCCGGAAGTGCTCCTCGAGGTCCGTCGGCGTGGCGACGAATCGATCACCGGGTCCAGCATGGCAGGCGCCGACGCTTGGTGGCACGAGACCCGATCGGCGCTGCTCTACGGCGATGCGTGCCGGGCGCCATAGAGCGCCCGACGCGCAAGATTTCAGGCGACGGCGCGCCGCCGCACCAAGACGAGCCCGAGGAGCGCGAGCGCGAGCCCCAGAGCTCCCAAGCTCCAGGTCGACAGCGTGGGAATCTCCTGGATGATGGGGGGGACGTAGTCGCCCAGGCTGATCGGACCCGGACCTTCGACCGAGAGCGTGTAGCTGTCCCCGAGTTGAGCGAAGGTGTCGTCGATCGCGGCGACGAAGTACTGCGTCCCGGGGTTCAGCTGAACGGAGACGACCTGCGGGTTACCGGAGTTCGAGGCAGCGTAGCAGTTGTCCGCCGCCGCACCTGGATTGAAGGTGTTCTCGTAGAGGTAGAAGGCCGTGTTCCCCGTCGAGCTCAGGAGCTCCACTTGGTAGGTTCCGGCTTCGCCGACCGCCAGCGCGTAGAGATCGTAGAAGACGTCGACCGAACCGTAGCCCCCGGTGCAATTCGGCGTCGAGATGATGGCGACCAGCATGTTGGGATCGCCCGGCCCGACGAAGCCGTCGACGGACGCCGTGAAGGTCCCGGCGGCGAGCGGTGCGGCAGCGACCAGCGCGACGACGAGGAGCGAGACGGGTCTACGGAAGAATCGCATATCGGCCTCTTTTCGGTCGGTCGGGAGAGCTTCAATGCGCATTCTAGTCGCAAGCGCGTCGTTGAAGCAAACTCGGCCAGGCGACGGCCCTGTCCGTCCTCGACCCGCCCGCTCGCGTCGACTCGACCGGAAGACGCAGCGGCTGCGTCGAGGTGCCAACCGAATCGCCGCGAGTCGGGGCGCACGAGAGGCGTTTCCGGTCTGCATGGGTCGCGGCCTTCGCATCGTGCCGCCCGGGTTCCTGGTGAACGGAACGTGCCGGGCGGTCCAGGGCCGACTCCAGAGGGCACCTGGCCCGCGCGTCGAAGCTCTGACCTCGGGAGGCTTCGCGCCAAGAGCGCGCCGCCACCGAGACCGCTGCGCGGGAGGGCCTTGCCCTCGAGCTTCTCGGGTATCCTCCGCGCGGTGCGACCCATCGAGCCCGTCCGAACCCCTGCGCCGCGCCGCCCCTTGTCGAGCCGCGAGACCGGTTGGGCACGAGCCTCGGCGCGCTGGCTCGCCCGCGCCGGGGTCCGACCCAACGCGATCTCGCTCTCGAGCATGGTGTCGGCGCTGCTGGGCGCCGTCGCGCTCTACCAGCTCGGCGGTGGAGCCTCTGCCCGTTGGGTCTGGGCGATCGCGGCCGCGGCCTGCATCCAGCTCCGGTTGATCGCCAATCTCCTCGATGGCATGGTCGCCGTCGAGCACGGCCGCAAGCAGGCGACGGGCGACCTCTGGAACGAGGTGCCGGACCGTTTCGCTGATGTCGTTCTCTTGCTAGGGGCTGGCTACGGCATCGCCGCTCTTTCGTCGGAAGGACTCCTCGGAGCGATCAGCCCGCTGCTGGGCTGGTGCGCGGCGCTCCTGTCGATGGGTACGGCCTATCTCCGGCAGCTCGGCGGCGCGTTGGGACTTGCCCAGGATTTTCGCGGACCGATGGCCAAGCAGCACCGGATGTTCACGCTGACGCTCGCCGCGCTGGCGAGTCCGTTGGAGGCTGGTCTCGGCGCGCCGCCGGGGGGCGCGCTGGTGGTCGGGCTGGCGGTCATCGCCGCGGGTGCGCTGGTGACCTCCCTCCGCCGGTTGCAGTCGCTGGCCGAGGCGCTCCGGCGGCGCGCTGATGCTTCCTAGCGACCAGACCTTGGAACCGAATCGGATCGAACGCGGGCTCGCTCGCTCGGTGGCCGCGCTCGCTTGGTTGTTGACCGGCGCCACCGCCCGTTGGGTGGGGTGTCAGCCCGAGCTGCAACAGCGAGTCTATTTCGCCAACCACAGCAGCCATCTCGACTTCGTCGTCCTCTGGTCGTCGCTGCCTCCGGCTCTGCGCGCCCGAACCCGACCCGTGGCGGGAGCCGACTACTGGCGTCAGACTTCGTTTCGCCGCCTGCTCGCAGAGCGGGCCTTTCGCGCCGTGCTGATCGAGCGCCGGCTGGCCGGCGACCGGCCCCGGGAAGAGATCGTCACCGCGGCGCGCCGCGCCGTCGAGGCGACCGTCGCGGCGCTCGACGGCGGGGCTTCGCTCATCCTCTTTCCGGAGGGGACCCGCGGGCCCGGAGGAATGCCCCTGCCGTTCAAGAGCGGGTTGTTTCACCTCTGCGCCGCGCGCCCCGCGATCGAGCTCGTGCCGGTGTGGCTCGACCACTTGAATCGCGTGTTGCCCAAGGGGGAATTCGTCCCGGTTCCGCTCTCGGCCACCGCGACGTTCGGGGCTCCGATGCGGCTGGCGCCCGGAGAGGAGCGGGAGGCCTTTCTCGAGCGGGCGCGTGGCGCCCTGGTGGAGCTCTGGGGAGATCGGCCACGGCCGGCGGAGGTTGCGGAGGCGCGATGAGCATCGACGACGATCTGCGCTTCTTGCTCGGCGGCGTCCTGGCGCTGCTGACAGTGGCTTCGTTGGTCTCGGCGATCCTGCGGCGGCGGGTGGGCACCGGTGCGGCCCGCGCGACGGTCGAGAACCTCGTCGCTCGGGTCAACGCCTGGTGGGTCATGGTAGGGGTCTTCTGCGCGGCGCTGCTGCTGGGTCCGATCGGCACGGTGGTGCTCTATGCCCTGCTCTCGTTCCTGGCGCTGCGGGAGTTCATCACCTTGACGCCGACCGGGCGCGGCGACCACGCCACGCTGTTCTACAGCTTCTTCGTCGTGCTGCCGCTGCAGTACGCGCTGGTGGCGGCGCGCTGGTACGGATTGTTCGCGATCTTGATCCCCGTCTACGCGTTCCTCTTCGTGCCGGCGCGCAGCGCCCTGGCGGGTGACACACGGCACTTCCTCGAGCGGGTCGCCAAGATCCAGTGGGGCCTGATGATCGCCGTCTACTGCCTCAGCCATGCTCCCGCTCTCCTGATGCTGCCGCTGCCCGCTGCCGCGGGCGAGGCGGCGAATGCCAAGCTCTTGCTGTTCCTCGTGATCGTCGTTCAGCTCTCGGACGTCTTCCAGTACGTCTGGGGGAAGCTCCTGGGCCGGCGGCCGATAGCGCCCCAGGTGAGCCCGAGCAAGACCGTCGAGGGATTCGTCGGAGGTGTGGCGACCGCGACGGCCATCGGCGCGGCGCTGCACTGGGCCACGCCCTTTTCGCCCGCCCAGGCGGCCGGCTTCGCTCTGGCGATCTGTCTCTTCGGGTTCGCGGGTGGTCTCGTCGCCTCGGCGATCAAACGTGACCGTGGGATCAAGGACTTCGGCACGATCCTCGCCGGCCACGGCGGCATCCTGGATCGAGTGGACTCCCTCTGCTTCGCCGCACCGCTCTTCTTCCATCTCGTCCGCTACACCTTCGGCTCGGGCCCGGCGCTGTCCTGGTAGAGAGCGGTTCGAGGAGCGAGGGCGGGCCTCTTCAGAAGCTCGAGGCGACCGGCGCTGTCGTCGCGAGGTGGCGGGCCCTCCGGGCGAGCGAGAGCAGTCCCGCGGCCTCGGCCTCGTCGCCGATCGCGGCGAGCTCGGCTCTTCCTTGGCCCTTCGCGTCGACGAGCTCGATCCGGAGCTCGAGCTCGTCGACGCGCCAGCGGCCCCCTTTCGCGATCTCGAGGGCGGCCAACCGATCGCGCCGCGCGTCGTTCCGTCGCTGCTCCAGCTCGGCCACGGCGGCAGACGAGCGCAGGAACGCGATTCGACGAGGGAGACTCGGGGACGACGCGGCCTCGGTGCCGAGGGCTCCGAGGAGGCGTCGCGCCGTCACGAGGTCGCCACGATGCGCCGCGATCCGAGCTCCCAGGGCCGCCGAGAAATACCGGTATGACGTGGCGGAGGGCTCGACGATCCCCGTGAGCGCCTCGTCCAGGATTCGCTCGGCCGTTGTCGCATCCCCCGCCTCGAGCTCGTGTCGCGCCCACTCGAGGTCGGATCGCGCCGCGAAATCGGGGTCCCCGGCGGCGAGGTAGATTCGACGCGCGTCGGCGAAGCGGGCCCGCGCGGCCGGCAAGTCTCCGGTGAGCGCCGCTTGGCGCGCCGCGATGGAGCGCGCGTGCGCCAGCGAGCGGCGGTCGAGGCTGGTGTTGGCCGCGGCTGCGAGGTCCCGAATCGCGTCGTCGAGCCGATCCAGCCGCCCCTCGTCGAGATCCGCGGACGACTGCCGGAACAGCGCATCGCGCAGCGTGAGTGCGCTCTCGACCGCTCGCGCCAGAGAGAGTGCTTCGTCCAGCAGCCGCGACGCTTCGTCCGGCCGACCGAGCTCGCGAACGATCTCGGCCTGCCGCCCGAGCATTCCCGCGACGCTCTCGGTGCGTCCGTGGAATCGCGCCTGGTCGGTCGACCGCCTCGCCAGGGGCTCGGCCTGATCTGGCCGCCCCGAGAGCAGGTTGCTTTCGGCGAGGTTCGTCGTCGCGCCCGCGGGATCGAACCCTGCCGCGCTGGCGGCGACGATCGCCGCCTCGAACATCTCGTCGCTGCGCGCGAGCTCCCCACGCTGACCGTAGAAGTTGCCCAGGGAGACGAGCGCGCGGTAGAGAGGGAGATAGTCGGTCTCGCGCTCGAGCTCGGCCCGTGCCTGCTCGAGCTCGACGAGCGCCTTGTCGCGCTGTCCGAGGCTCATCAGCACCCTGCCCCGGAGGAGACGGATCGTGCCCACGAGCTCGCGACGCTCCAGCGCGAGGGCGTTCGCTCGCGCGCGCGTCAGCAGCACGAGCGCGAGTTGCAGCTGATGCTCCGTGACGGCGACTTCGGCCTCGGCGTAGTCGAGGAGCGGATCGGCCTTGGCGCCCGGAAGCTGTCTCAGTCTGCCGATCGCCAGGCGCGCCTCGTCGGCCCGCCTTTCTCGAGCGAGCCGCACGGCGAGCGCGGCCCCGGCCACGAGATCTGAAGGTGCATCGGCGAGCCGGCTTTCGCTCTGCTCGACGGTCGGTGGAGTGGTCGGATTGAACGGAAACAAGGCCCTCTCGGGTACCGCCGGGGCGGGCTGACTCTCTTTCGAGTCGTCGAATCGCGTCGGGAGGATGAACAGTGCAGCTGTCGCGAGCAGCAGCGCGGCGGTGAGCGGAAGGACGAGTCCTCGGCCGGCGAATGGTGCTCGTCGGATCGGGTCGTCGGCGAGCGCCACGACCAGTTCGCCGTCGAGGTACCGACGCAGATCCGCGAGCAGCTCGGCGGCGCTCGCATAGCGCTCGGCGGGGTCGTTTCGCAGGGCCATCAGGCAGATCGCGTCCAGCGAGCGATGGATGCGCGACGCGGAGCCGCGACGGGCGCGTGGCGCGGAGGAGGATCCAGCGGAGGAACGACGCAGGGCGATGCTGGGTGCCACCGGCGTGCCGAGCGCCGTGCCGATTTCCCCCCGATCCGGGCGGCGTCCCGCGAGCAGCTCGTAGAGGACGACGCCGAGAGAATAGACGTCCGAGGCCGGAGTCACCGGAAGCCCCGCGAGCTGCTCCGGGCTGGCATAGGCGGGGGTGAGGATCCTTCCGGCCGGCGCCGTCGTCGTCGGGTCGATGTCGCTCGCCGGGTCGAGCAGCTTCGAGATGCCGAAGTCGAGCAGCCGCGGCCGGCCGTCTCGTCCGACCAGCACGTTGCCGGGCTTGAGGTCGCGGTGGATGACTCCGCGCTCGTGCGCATAGGCGACGGCCTCGGCGACCGCGGCGACCAGGCGCACGCGCGCGTCGACGGCGAGCTCGCGGGCGTGGGAGACGATGTCCTCGCCCTCGACGAACTCGAGCGCCAGGTACCAGATCTCCTCGGGGCTGCGACCGCCGTCGAGGAAGCGGGCGATCCCGGGGTGCTCGAGCGTGGCGAGGATCCTGACCTCGTCCCGAAAGCGTCGGACCGCGTCGGCGCCCGGGCGATGGATCAACTTGAGGGCGACGCGACGGGTGAAGTCAGGGGTCTCCTGCTCGGCGAGGAAGACCCGGCCCATTCCGCCGCGCCCGAGCTCGCGCACGATCCGGTAGGGGCCGACGCTCTCCGGCACGACGTCGGTCACGAGGTCGTCGGGGATCGGCGGCGGCCGGTCGACGGGCGACGGCGACGATTCGGCTCGGGCGAGAAGGCGGCAAAGCTCGTCGGCGAGCTCGGGGCTCTCGCGCTCCACCCGCTCGATCAGCTCGCGACGCCCCGCTTCGTCGAGCTCCGCCGCCTCGAGGAAGAGGTCGGGGAGGCGATCGGTGCTCACGGGGCCGGTCCGCCCAGCTCCTCCCGCAGCCAGACCCGCGCGAACCGCCAGTCGCGCTTGACCGTGCGCTCCGACACTTCGAGCAGCGCCGCGATCTCGTCGAGCTCGAGATCGGCGAAGTAGCGCAGCTCGACGACGCGGGCCTGGCGTGGGAACCGCTCGGCGAGGCGCGTCAGCGTTCGATCGAGGTCGAGCAGGTCGATCGCCGCCCCCGAGTCGTCGGCCACCGTCAAAGGCGGCGCGACCTCGCCGGCCTTGCGCTTCTTCGCGAGGCGTCGCCGGGCATGATCGACGAGCACGCGTCGCATCGTGAGGGCTGCGAGCCCGTAGAAGTGCGCGCGGTCGCGCCAGTCGATCTCGCGTTGACCGAGCAGCCGCAGGTAGGCCTCGTGGACGAGCGCCGTCGGCTGCAGCGTGTGGCCCGGGCGCTCGGCGCGAAGCTGCGCGATCGCGATGTGCCGCAGCGTCACGTAGGCGCGGTCGAGCAGCCTGGCCTCCGCTTCCGCGTCCCCCGCGCGCCAGGCCGCGAGCAGGTCGGTGACGTCTTCGGAATCCGGCGGGTTGGCCATGGGCCGGATCCTACGTCAGGCGCCTTTTCCGCCAGACGGCAGGGCCCTGTCCCCGCGCGCGGCGCTCTCGCGCGGAATTGGGTCGAACGAGGGCTGCGGGCCGATGCCGACGCAGCCCGACTCTCAACCCGAAAGGAGTGACGAAATGACGATTTCCGAGACGAAGCGCGAGCCGAAGGTGCTGAACGGTGTCGATACGCCGACGCTGCTGGCGACCGTGAACGCCGTGCGGCAGAGCCCTGAGCTGGCGCGGTTCACCTGGCGGGCCAGCAATCGCTGGGTCGCGGGGACGCACAGCGTCAACCGGGCCGAAGGATTCACGGGCGCGGGCGGGGAGCACGCGCATGCCGAGGCTTTCCGCTTTTCCGCCGACCATCCCGCCGTCCTCGTCGGCGGCGACGAGGGGCCCACGCCGGTGGAGTTCCTCCTCTACGCGCTGGCCTCGTGCATCACGGCCGGCGTCGCCAACATCGCCTCCGCCCGTGGCGTCGCGCTGACGAAGCTCGAGTCGCGGATCGAAGGCGACATGGACCTGCGCGGCATTCTCGGCCTCTCGGAAACGGTCCGTAACGGCTACCACGGCATCCGGATGCGTCTCGACGTCGAGGGCGATGCGTCGCCGGAGACGTTGCGGTCGATCGTCGACCAGTCGCGGGCGCGTTCGGCCGTCCTCGACGTTTTGCTCAACGGCACCGAGGTCGCCATCGAGGTGGGCGCCGGCTGAGCGAACGTGGCGCGGCGTGGCCGCTTCCGGTCGCCGCGGGACGAAGATGAAGGCGCCGCCTGGCGAGGCGAGCGCGGCGTAGCGACACGAACAGCCCTGAGCCAGGGCAAGGAGTGTGTGAAATGAAGGACCCAGTTCGAGAGTCGCGGCTCGGGAACCGAGTGGCGCTCGCGGCTCTCTTCGCGGCGGCCCTCCCAGGCTTCAGCTCGCTCGAGGCTCAACCGCGACCAGGGATCGGCCTCTCGCCGGTCGGCGCGCGCCTCCTGCTCGAGGAGGGGACGGGCCATGACGCGCCGGGCGCGGCGGACGAATACGGCTTCGCCGTGGCGACCGGCGATTTCAACGCCGATGGCTACGACGACCTGGCCGTCGGCATCCCGGGCAACGATTGCGACTTCGTGATCTGGGACTGCGGCACGGTCCAGGTGCGCTTCGGCGGGCCGGCCGGTTCGCTCCAGACCGTCGTCGTCCTGAATCCCGAGCTCCACCCCGCGGAGCCCGCGGCGGCGAACGACATGTACGGTCGAGCGCTGGCGGTCGGAGACTTCGACGCCGACGGCTTCGACGACCTCGCGGTCGGGGTTCCCATGCGAAAAGGGCTTCCTGGGAACCCGACCTGGAGACTCGGCATGGTGCAGATCCATCGCGGACTGCCAGGGAGCCTGGGCGGCATCGAATCGGTGGCGAGCAGCTTCCTCAAGCCGGGCACGCACGGGATGCCGGGGGCGTCGCAGCCTCCATTTGGATCCAATACGGGCTTTGCGCTCGCCGCCGGCGATTTCAACGGCGACGGGTTCGACGACCTGGCGATCGGCGCACCTCGGTCTTGGATCTCCAGCAGTGCCAACGATGCCGGCATGGTCTTCGTCGCGCACGGCCATCCCGACCGGGGACTCGGTGCGGGGCTCTCGCCTTACGAGGGGTTCGAGATCTACCAGGGGATCTTCGACGTGCCCGATGCTCCGGAGGCCGGGGATCGGTTCGGGGCAGTGGTCTGCGCCGGCGACTTCAACGGCGACGGGTTCGACGACCTGGCGATCGGCGTGCCCAAGGAGAATGGAACCGGCGCGACCCAGGTCGTCTACGGGAGCAGCTTCTCACTGATCTTGACGGGCAGCGGTGGCGTGCCGGCGCCGAGGCTCATTTTCGAAGCGTTTCCCGAGAGCGGTGACGACTTCGGCCAGGCGCTTGCGGCGGGCGACTTCAACGGCGACGGTCTGGACGACCTCGCGATCGGCATTCCGGGCGAGGACGCCAACGCTGGCGAACCGCGCAACATCGGGATGGTGATGGTGATCCCCGGTAACCCCTTGGGACTGGCCTTCGGGCACAAGTACCTCTGGGAGGACCTGCTCCACGGTCCCGGCCACAGCGAGGCCGAGGACTTCTTCGGCAGCGCGCTCGCCGCCGGCGACTTCAATGGCGACGGCATCGAGGATCTGGCGATTGGCTCACCGGGTGAATCCCTCATCGGGGCCCCCTTTGCCGGCTCGATATCGATCCTTCTCGGCCGCCCGATCAATCTGTTCCCCCAGGGCACGGCCGCGAGATGGCTGACTCCCAAGCTGGAATCCCCGCTCACGATCCATCCGGGGATGATCCCGGATCTGGCGATCGGGAGTCCGACCTTCGGCCGGTCCCTTGCCGCCGGCGACTTCGACGGCAACGGCTTTTCGGACCTGGCGATCGGCGCACCGCTCAGGGACCTGCCGGAGCAACCCGACGTGGGGGCGGTCGCGGTCCTCTTCGGGCAGCTGTTCGTCGACGGCTTCGAGACCGGCGACCGCTTCGAGTGGTCGTTCTCGAGTCCGTGATCACGTGGTACGAGCCCCGGACCAGTCGGCTGGCACCTGGCCGAGCGGCGCGCCTTGAGATCGCCGGCTGCGGCGCTCCCCCGGCCTTGGGGCCGCTCGCCGCCCGTGGCCCGACCTCCGACTTCAGGGGGCGAGCTGCGACCAGGCCCCCGCGTGGCCGCGCTCGAAGTCGTCGGCGAACAGCGGCACCAGGGTCGAGAACCGGCGGCGAACCCGCGTGACGTTGCCCTGGAGGTCGCGCACCGAGACCTCGAGGTGAAGCCGAGGCAGAGGAGGAATGGGGGCGCCCAGACCGATCTCCCAGATACCGTCCTCCACGGGCGCCGCGAGGTCAGCGAGCTGGCTGCCGGCGGGCCTGCCCGCCAGCTCCGTGTCGGCCGTCACGGACAGGGATCCCAGATCGAGCCCCTTGTAGGCGTCGGCGAGGCCGAACCGGAGGCGGTCCAGCGGCTCCGGGTTGATTCCCGGCCGGGGCAGCGAGAGCGCCACCGTCGGTCGCTGGTCGTCCAGGTGCCAGCCGAATTCCGCGGCGGAGCCCTGCCCGGTGTCGATCGGGCAGCCGAGGTCGATCCAGCGGACGATCGTGAGTCGCTCGGCGTCGCTGAGCGGTGGCGCGCCCGAGCCGGGAGGCGGCATGATCGAGCCCGAGAAATCGAGGTCGGCTTCGTTCGGATCCTCCCCCGGCGGCAGGGTCGAAGGATCTCCCGGAGTCGACTCGGTCGGATGGTCGGCGTTGGACCAGCCGTCGAGCCGCTCGCCGAACAGCTTCCAGACCAGCAGGCTCCTGCGGCTCTGGAAGGCCCGCACGTAGCGGCTGGCGTTGGTCTGACGCCAAGTCCCGTTGGCGATCACGGGCGGAAATCCCCACTGCGCCTGGCCATCCGCGGCCAGGCGGCGATAGTCGCCGGGCAGGCCGTTCGTCAACGTGGTGACCGAGAGATCGAGCGCTCCGGGAGCGGCCGCGCCGCCGGCGTGACAGGAGACGCAGCTGCGCTGCAGCAGCGGCCGGATGTCGCGGTAGAACTCGACGTTGACCACCGGCAGATGGGAGACGGCGAGGCCCGGCGTACCGTCCGGATTCCGGGTCAGCAGCGGAGTCTCGCGCGCCAGATCCCAGACCTGGAAGCCAGGTTGACCGGCGGCCGTGGTCTCGAAGGAGAGCGGCATCTGGCTGTGGGCATGGCAGCCGCCGCAGTTGGTCCGCGCCTCTCCGGGTCGCACCTGATGCCAGGTCTGCGCGGCGTGGAGCACCATGCCCTTGCGGTCGAGCGTCTGGAAAGTGAACGGCGTGTCGGCCGGGATCCTGACCAGGAAGCTGGTGTCGGGATTCCCCTCGGCGTCGAGGATCGGGTTGCCCTGGCCATCCTGCTTTCGCAGCGGGATCTCGCCCAGGATGCGCAGGCGTTCCTCCGCGTGACTGCTGAAGTGCTTGCCCTCCTGGGGGCCATAGCTGCGATGGCTGTTGGCTTCCATCGCCAGCAGGCGGATCGCCCAGATGTCGGCGTTGGCATAGCGCCCAGCTTCGGCCCCTTGAACGAACCAGTTGCTGCTCTGCCCGTTCTCCGAGGTGTTGAACGCGTCGAGGCCGTCGAAGGTGTCGGACCAAGGCGTCACCCAACCCGGGAAGCTCTCCCGCTTGTAGACACTCGAAGCGCCGACGAGGCCGAACGGCGTCCCCGCCGGCAGCTCCTCGTGGACGGTACCGTCGTTGGGCAGCCAGGGGATCTCCACGGGCTCCGCGACGTCGTGAACCGCCGAGTACGGAACGAGCGCCCGCGGCCAGGCCTCGTTGTAGGCCGGGTCGTTCTTGATCGGGACCAGGTCCTGGGGCCCCGCCATCACGGCGCCGTCCGGAACGAGGTAGAGGCCGCTGTCGTAGTAGGGGATCGGGGTCGGACGATTCAGGTCGTTGGCCGGACCGGGGGTCCACGCGACCAGCAGGTCGCCGCCCGGCGCGGCGGACGGATGCGTGAACTTGCCGACCCGCACGCCTCCCGCGCCGACCGGCGCCGCTTCGTCGTTGCCGTGCGTGAAGGGCGAGATCGAATGGAGCCCACGCGGGGTGAACGGCATCCGGAACGGATAGGAGAATCCCTGCTCGACCGTCTGGTCGATCGGCGGATTGTCGTCGGGGAAGGCGGAGTGGAATCGGGGCATTCCGGGAGGCGGCGCCACGGGCATCCGGTAGAGCGCTCCGAAACCGTTGTTGTTGAGGTTGTAGTAGTCGACGACCACCAGATCGCCGCCCGAGAGCTGGGTCATGAAGTGGAAGGCCTGCGGCTCGCGGAACGCCGAGACGACCGGATCCCAATTCCGGCCATCGGGGTAGATCGACCAGATCCCCCAGAGCCGCAGGTCGCGCAGCCCCTGGTCCTCGTGGCTGGAGAAGAGGAGGCGGCCGTCGGCCAGCACGGTGGGATGGAGCGCCGAGGAGATCGTCATCGGCGCGATCGGCGTGACGTTGGAACCGTCCTCGTCCATCACGAAGAGCTGCAGGGTCGGGCTGGTGAAGCCCTTCTGCGGCCAGAAGCCGTTCCGGTTGCTGGTGAAGGCGATCCGGCCGCCCGGAAGCGGACAGGGGCCGAGGTTGAGGATGCCGTAGCCGAGCCGGTTGAACCCCGCCGGGGGATTCACCGGGTTCGACTCGTCCCAGTTCCCGGCGCCCGTGTTGGGGGTGAACTCGCCGAAGGTCAGGCGCTGAACGGTGCGGCTGGGGACGTGGATCCGGTAGATGTCGGCGCCGGCGTAGGGGAGATGCTCGCGCTGAGGATTCAGCGACCCGGGGCGCAGGTCCGGGAAGTACGAGTAGTAGACCCACTGCCCGTCGAAAGAGACGAACGGATCGGTCACGCCGCCATGGCCGCCGGCGACCAGCACTTCTTCCGTCCCATCCGGGCGCAGGAGCATCAGGTCGGCCCCCGGGTCGAGCCGGGCGGGATGGAAGACCTCGGGCCAGATCGTGTTGGTCGAGTCGCCAAAGCGGGGCTGCCGGACGTAGACCATGTCGTAGGGCACGCTCGCGGCGAGCGCGCCGGCGAAAGCGGTCGCGAGCAGCGACGAGGTGACGAGCCAGCGGGATCTTCGACGCATCGGGTGGCGAACCTCCAGGCCTGGAGAGAGCGGGGCGATCCTGAAGCGTCGCGCCCGTCGCCGTCTGTGGCGGGGTTCACTGAGTCGCGATCGCGAGCGAAGTCCGGCGCCGGTTCGTGAGATCCTGGCCCTACCGATGCGGATCAGCCGTCCGGAGCCGGGGGTCTTCCTGATCGAGCTCGAGAACGAAGCGGAGCTCGACCGCGAGGAGCGCGCGCACCTGGCGATGGGTGGGCTCCTCCTTCCCGGCGTCGACGCGCTACCGGCGCTGACTCGGGTCGAGGTGATCCTCCGGCTCGTCGGCGGCGGCGAGCTCCGGCTCGCGGCTCAGGTCGTGGCGACGCTGCCTGGAGCGCTGGCGCTCCAGATCGATGGCGACCCCGCCGCTCACCTCGCGGCCCTGCGCACCCCGAGCGGCGGCGCAGCGGGAGACGAGCCCGACGAGGCGGTGCGCCAGTCGCTCTGGGAGCGACTGCGCAACCTGACGCCGCCGCAGAAGGTGCTGCTCGCGCCCAAGGCCGACCGGGTCACCCGCGCGCTGCTCGTCCAGGAGAGCGACCCGCAGGTGCTCTTCGCGCTGCTCAAGAACCCGCGGCTGTCGATCGACGAGGTCGTGCGGGTCGCCAAGTCCTCCTTCCTCTCCTTTCAGGCCGCCGAGCTGATCCTCAAGACCAGCCCGTGGTTTTCCAACCTCGACGTCCGGCTGGCGCTGATCCAGAACGCCAAGACCCCGCTCCCCTTCGCGCTGCGGATCCTGCCGACTCTCCCCGACCACGAGATCCGCGCCATCGCCAAGGGTGCCGCCACCAGCATGGCCCTCAAGCAGGCCGCCCTGCGCAAGCTCCACGGCGGCTGAGCCCGGCAGATGGCACCCCGCCGTTCCACGGGAGGAGCCAACGTCCGCTCGAGCCCTGGCGCCGGGGCCGCCCGAGCGAGAAGCTCCATAGAAGGGTTGGGACCGTGACCGGAGTGGCTTGACGGGCGCGCCTTCGGCGGCTGGAGCGCTCACAGCCTGTTCCGCCACGGTCGCCCGGCCGCAGCCGCGACAGCTCGAACTGCGACCCTTCTGAGGAGCTTCTTTGCTCGGGCCGCGGAGCTGGGTCAGGCCGGCCGCGCGCGCGGCCAGAGGTGGCTGGCGGCCCAGCCGGAGGCGAAGGTGATGGCGGAGCCGACCAGCGCGTACCAGGTCCAGGCGAGCGGTGTGGCGAAGTAGATCGCGGTCATGGCGGCGAAGCCGGTCACCAGACCGGCGAGCGCGGCGCGCTGGCCGACGCGCGGGGCGAAGCGGCCGAGGAAGAAGATCCCGAGCACGATGCCGGTGGTGAACGCGGCGATTCCGAGCACGCTCGCGACCACCGTCGACTCGAGCCAGAGTCCGCCGATGCCGAC
This sequence comes from Acidobacteriota bacterium, assembly GCA_014584695.1. Classification (GTDB taxonomy): domain Bacteria; phylum Acidobacteriota; class Thermoanaerobaculia; order Multivoradales; family JAGPDF01; genus JACTMI01. The sequence goes on along the minus strand of JACTMI010000008.1, from coordinate 111,882 downwards.
GGCGATCTGGACGACGCCGAAGACCGCGGTCATGGCGCGCGTCACCCGCAGCTCCTTCACCGGGTTGGCGCGCGCCCCGGCGAGCGGCAGGTAGAGGTCCCGCGTGACCGCCGTGGCGCACGAGTTGAGCGAGGAAGAGAGCGTCGACATCGCCGCGGCGAAGATGGCGCCGAGCAGGATCCCGACCACCCCCACCGGCAGCTCGTCCAGGATGAAGCGGGCGAAGACGCGGTCGGTGCGCTCGAAGGGGACCGCCGGCGGATGGAGCTGGTAGAACAGGAACAGGCCGACGCCGATCAGCAGAAACAGCGCGAACTGCGCGACCACGACGTAGCCGCTCACCACCAGGGCGCGCCGCGCGTCGCGCAGGGAGGGGGCGCAGAGGTAGCGCTGCACCATCATCTGGTCGACCCCGTGCGAGCCCAGGGTGACGAAGGCGCCGCCCAGGAGCCCGGTCCAGAGCGCGTAGGGTTCGGCCCAGTCGAGGCGCAGATCGAGGACGTGGAGCTTCCCGGCCTCGCCGCCGGCCGCCAGCAGGCCGGCGAAGCCGTCCGGCAGCCGGTCGAGCAGCAGGCCGAGCGCCAGCAGGGCGCCGCCGATGTAGACCACGAACTGCACGAGGTCGGTCCACAGCACCGCGCGCATGCCGCCGGCGTAGGTGTAGACGATGGTCGTGACGCCGAGGGCGATCACCGCCCAGGGCAGGGCGATGCCGGTCATCTCCTGCAGGACGAGCGCGGAGAGGAAGAGCCGGAGCCCGTCGGCGAGGCTGCGCGTGACGACGAACAGTACCGACGCCGCGCGCTGGGCGCCGCCGCCGAAGCGCTCGCGCAGGACCTCGTAGGCGGTGAACAGGTTGCCCTCGAAGTAGCGCGGCAGCAACAGCCAGGCGACCAGGTAGCGGCCGAGCAGGAACCCGAGCGGAATCTGCAGCCAGGTCAGGTCGCGGCCGTAGGCGAAACCGGGAATCGAGAGGAAAGTGACGGTCGAGGTCTCGGTGGCGACGATCGAGAAGAGGATCACCCACCAGGGCAGATGGCGCCCGCCGAGCATGTAGTCCGACGCCGTCGAGGTGCCGCGACCGATCCAGAGTCCCCACGCCAGGACCGCGAGCAGGTAAGCGGCGAGCAGCCCGCCGTCGAGCGCCGAGAGGCTCATCAGGTGCCAGCCGATTCCCGTTCCGGTTGCCCGGGATCTCCGCCGGGCGGGGGGGTGGACTCCGGCGTCAGCAGGAGCTCGAGGGCGGCGTGGCCGGCGAGCAGCGAGCAGGGCCAGCGTGGGTCGGGCCGGCCGGAGAGGAGCGCCCGGACCGCTTCGAGCTTGTCCGCCGTGGTGGCGAGTACCAGCAGCTGGCGGGCGCCCAGGAAGGCCCCGAGGCCGAGCGTGATCGCGCGCAGGGGCCGCCAATCGGCTGGCACCTGGAGCTGGTCGGCGAGGGGGGTGGGGAGGGTGACGACGTGGGTGACCGACTCGGGCGGCCCGGGGAGGTTGTAGGCGATATGGCCGTCGGCCCCCAGGCCGAGGATCGCCAGGTCGAGCCCGCCGGCGGCGGCGAGGGCGCCTTCGTAGCGCCGGCATTCGGCCGCGGCTTCGGCCTCGGCGTCCGGGATCTCGCAGCGCGCCCGGTCGAGTCCGATCCGCTCCCAGGCGTGTCGCGCCATGTAGGCGCGGAAGCTGGCCGGATGGTCGCGCGGCAGCAGCAACTCGTCGAGGTTGAAGGCGCGCGCGCGGCCGAGCGCGAGCTCGCCGGCGGCGTGGCGGCGGGCGAGCTCGCCGTAGAGCGGGACCATGGTCCGGCCGGTCGGCAGGCCGAGGACGAGCTCGGGCCGGAGCTCGGCTGCTGCAGCGATCCGGCGGGCGGCCGCGCGCGCGGCGGCGGCGGCGTCGGCGACCGTCCGGACCTTCACGGGGCTCCGAAGCGCGTGAGCTCGAGACCGAGCTCGCGGCGCAGCGCGAGCGCGGCCGGGTGACAGAGCAGCTCGACCTCGCGTTCCCGCGGTTCGGCGTAGGCGCTCTCCCGCCGCAGCTCGTCGTCGGCGCGCCCGGGGTGGCACATCACCTCCGTGGTCCCCTCGCCGGTCTCGCGCAGGATCTCGAGCAGCCGCTCGAGCGTCGCGCCGTCACCGTAGAAGGCATCGACGAAGCGGTCGGTCGTCGGGATCCCCTCGGCGCGCAGCCGCTCGGCGATCGCCGGCGTGGAGCTGCGGACCGGCAGCGCCGCCGCGCGCGCCACGGCGACCATCTGGTCGAGCACCACGGGTACGGCGTGGGCGTGGTGATGGCTGTCGAGATGGGTCGGTGCGCGGCCGGTGAGCACGTAAAAGAGCCGCAGCTGATGCTCGATCTCGGCGCGCGCTTCGGCGGGGTCGAAGCCGGCGATCGCCTCCGGCCGGCGCGGCAGCCGCCCGGCGGCGTCGACCAGGCTGGCGACGCGCTCGGGCGGCAGCGTCGGCCGGGCGCCGGTCAAGGTGACGTGGAGGCCGACGCCGAGCGACGGGTATTCGGCGAGCCGAGCCGCGGCGTCACGGGCGGCGGCGAAACCGACCATCAGCGTGGCGCTCGACACCAGCCCGCGCCGGTGCGCCTCGAAGATGCCGTCGTTGATGCCGGTGCTGCGGCCGAGGTCGTCGGCGTTGACGATCAGGCAGCGGCTCACGAGGGAGCTGGCTCCGGCCGGTCGGCGGCGTCGCTCGCGGCGAGCAGCCGGAGCGCGAGCAGGACGGCGCCGTTGGCCGGCTCGACTTCGAGCCGGACCACGCGCGCGTCGGGCAGGTCGTCGAGACGGGCCTCGATGCGGCGCGCGAGGCTGGGGCAGGCGCGGAAGGCACCGCCGGAGAGCACCAGCGGGTAGGGGCCGGGGAACTCGAGCTGCCGGTCCACGGCCCGCGCCGCGCGCGTCAGGTGGCGGGCGGCCTGGTCGAGCAGGTCCTGCGCCGATTCGTCGCCCTCGGCGGCCGCCTCTTCGACCACCCGCGCCAGCTGCGCCACGCGCGTGCGCGACAGCTCTTGGTCGTAGAACCACTCGACCAGGTCGGCCGGCTCGGCGAGCTCGAGCCGCGCGAGGATCCGGGCGTAGAGCGTCGTCGCCGGACCGCGGCCGTCCGCGGCGCGGATCCCCAGGCGCACGGCGGCGTGCCCGAGCCAGAACGCCGACCCCTCGTCGCCCAGCAGGTAGCCCCAGCCGCCGGAGCGGGCGCTCCGGCCCGAAGGGTCGACGCCGTAGGCGATCGACCCGGTGCCGGCGACCAGCACGATGCCGTGGCCGTCTGGTGCGCCGGCCACCAGCGCGACGAGCGCGTCGGTGACGATCGACACCGCCTTGCGGATGCCGAGCCGGCGCAGCAGGTCGCGCACCACCAGCCGATCCGCTTCGCGCCCGACGCCGGCGATGCCCAGGCAGAGCGCGTCGACCGGCCGCGGTGAGTCGAGCGCGTCGATCACCTGGAAGAGCGACTTCTCGACGCCCAGCTCGCCGTGCGCGCGCAGGTTGGCGCCGCCACCGCGCGCCTCGCGCAGCACGGCGCCGGACTCGTCGGCGAGCAGGCCGACCGTCTTGGTCCCTCCGGCGTCGATTCCGATGACGTAACGCAAGCGCGGGGCATCCGTCGAAGCGAGGCGAAAGCCTAGCACGCGGCTTCGGACGCCTCGGGCGCTCAGCGCGGGTCGTCGCGCAACATCTTGGCGACCACGCCCGACAGGCCGAGCACGCCGACGAGATTGGGGAAGATCTGCAGGCCGTTCATGAGGTCGCCCCAGGACCAGACCAGCTCGACGCTCGTGGTGGCGCCGAGGACGACCAGGGCGCAATAGAGCCAACGGTAGGGGACGATGATCCGCGGCCCGGCGAGATAGGCGAGGAACTGCTCGCCGTAGTAGCCCCAGCCGATCAGCGTCGTGTAGCCGAACAGCAGCGCGCAGACCATCACCAGGTAGCCGCCGAAGGGGATCACCGAGCCGAAGGCGGCGGCGACCAGGGAGGTGCTGGTCGCGCCGCCGATCGCGGCGCCGCTCAGCAGGATGGTGAGCGCGCTGACGCTCGAGGTGACGAAGGAGACGATGTAGACCTCGACCATCGCGTTGAGCCCCTGCTGCGCCGGCCGCGCCGAACGGGCGCTGCCGTAGGCGACCGCGGCGGTGCCGTAGCCGGCCTCGTTGGCGTAGATGCCGCGCGCCAAGCCGTAGCGCACCGCCAGCATCATGCCGGTGCCGGCCGCGCCGCCGGCCGCCGCCTCGGTCGAGAACGCCGCGGTGAGGATGGTCGCCAGGACCTCCGGGATGCGGCCGGCGAAGGTGACGATCACCACCAAGCCGCCGACCAGGTAGAGCACGACCATGGCCGGTGCCAGCCGCTCCGCCGCCCGGCCGATCGAGCGGACGCCGCCGATGACCACCATCCAGGTGAGCAGCGCGAGCGCGACGCCGCAGGCCCAGCGCGGGACGCCGAGCTCGCTCTCGAACGCCACCGCGATCGAGTTCGGCTGGGTGAAGGGGGTGGTGGTCAGCGCGGCGACGCCGGCGATCGCGGCATAGAGCAGACCGAGCCAGCGCTGCCCGAGACCCTGCTCGAGGTAGTGCATCGGCCCCGCCGAGAGCCCGGCGGCGTCGGGGCGCCGGAAACGGACGGCGAGCATCGCTTCGGCCAGCTTGACGGCGGTGGCGAAGAAGCCGTAGCACCAGATCCAGAAGACCGCCCCGGGCCCGCCGGCGACGATCGCGGTGGCGACGCCGGCGATGTTGCCGGTACCGACCGAGCCCGCGAGCCCGGTCATGAAAGCCTGGAACGGGGTCAGCGCGCCGGCGGCACCCTCCGCCGCGGCGGGTCGCAGCGACCTCAACGCTCGGCCCAGGCGGGTGACCTGGACGCAGCGGAAGCGGAGGGTGAGGAAGATCCCGGTGCCGAACAGCAGCGCGATCGTCCAGGGTCCCCAGACCAGGTTGCTGACCGTCGTGACTCCGCGCGTCAGGGCCTCGAGCATGTATTCTCCGAATCGTTTCGTCGGAATCCAGCCGGCGCCGGGGCGACCGATCCTACGAGATCGGACCCCGGCGCGGCGACGACGCGGGGGAGGAGCGGCGGGCAGGTGAGCGGAGACCGGGAGAGGAGAGACCCAGCGGGACTCGGCCACGCGGAGGAGACGGCGTGGTCGTCACTCGCCACCGAGGCGCGCCATCCGGCGAGCGAGAGGCTCGACCGGATGCCCACCGAGCGAGCGGTGGCGCTGCTGCTCGCGGAGGATCGCGCCGGCGTCGAGCGGGCGCTCGAGCGGGTCGGCGAGATCGCCCGCGCGGCCGAGTGGCTGGCCGAGACCTACGCCGCCGGCGGCGAAGTCCTGATCGCCGGCGCCGGCACCAGCGGGCGCCTGGCGGTGCTCGAGGCGGCCGAGTGCCCGCCGACGTTCGGCACCGATCCGGCGCGCCTGCGCGCCGTGATCGCCGGCGGCCCCGAGGCGGTCTTCCACGCTCGCGAAGGGGCGGAGGACCGCGTGGAGGATGGAGTGGAAGCGGCGGCCGGGCTCTCCAGCGGAGATCTCTTGATCGCCGTCTCCGCCAGCTCGGTGACCCCCTACGTCGCGGGCGCGCTGAGCGCCGCGCGCGCGCGCGGCGGGCGCACGGTGCTGCTGACCTGCGCCGCCCCCGGCGCGGTGGCGGACCGGGCCGATCTGGTGATCGCGCTCGCCACCGGTCCCGAGGTTCTCACCGGCTCGACGCGCCTCAAGGCCGGTTCCGCCACCAAGGCCGCGCTCAACGCGATCACCACCGCCGCCATGGTCCGCCTCGGCAAGGCCTACCGCAACTGGATGGTGGACCTGCGCCCCGGCTCGGCGAAGCTGCGTGACCGCGCGCTGCGCATCGTCGCCGCCGCCGGGGGAGTGGACCGCGAGACCGCGGCGCGGTGGCTCGAGGCGAGCGGCGGAGAGGTCAAGATCGCCCTGGTGGCGGGCCGGCTCGGACTCTCGCCCGCCGAGGCGCGGACCCGGCTGGCGGCGGCGCGCGGGCAGGTCTGGCGGGCGCTGGGCGAGGCCTCTGACTGAGCCCGGAGCGCCACAGCGGCAGGTGCCCTCCGGGCGACGGTGGTGTTACAGTCCGGAGCACGATCCAATGCCGGTCGTCGACTTGGCGTCCAGGCCGTTACAGGAGAAGGGGAGAAAGATGAGGAAGTGGCTCGCGTGGGTATTCGTGCTGGCCCTGGGCGCCGTCCCGGCGCTCGCCCAGCAAACCGGTTCGATCTCCGGCCGAGTGACCTCTCCCGACGGCGACGCGATGCCGGGCGTCACCGTCGAGGCGACTTCGAGCGTGCTGCCGCAGGCCCGCACGGTGGTCACGGGCGCCACCGGCGAGTTCCGCCTGCCGCTCCTGCCGCCCGGCAGTTACGAGTTGACCTTCACCCTCTCCGGTCTCGCGTCGGAGCGGCGCAGCGTCCAGGTGGCGCTGCAGCAGAACTCCGCCGTCTCGGTGACGATGGCGCCGGAGGCGATGAGCGAGGAGATCCAGGTGGTCGGCCTGGCGACCCTGGTCGACACCTCCTCGGCCGAGCTCAAGGCCGCGGTCACGGCCGATGTCATCGACAAGATGCCGGTCGGCCAGGAGTACCGCGATCTGGTCAAGCTGATCCCGGGCGTCCAGTACACCGAGAACGTCGTGCGCGGCCCGTCGGCCGGCGGCAGCGGCCAGGACAACGTCTACCAGTTCGACGGCGTGAACGTGAACCTGCCGCTGTTCGGTACGCTTTCGGCCGAGCCCTCCTCCCACGACATCGATCAGATCTCCGTGGTCAAGGGCGGCGCCGACGCCACCGACTTCAATCGCTCCGGCGGCTTCTCGATCAACTCGATCAGCCGCTCGGGGACCAATAGGTTCGCCGGCTCGGTGTCGTACCAGATTCAGACGGAAGACATGACCAGCGATCGCACCACGGCCAGCGCGTCGGTGTTCGAGGAGGACAAGGACTGGCTGGTCGCGAGCCTCGGCGGTCCGCTGGTGCGCGAGCGGCTCTTCTTCTACGCTTCCTACTACCGGCCGACGGTCGCGCGCGAGAACCGAGCCAACCTCTACGGCGAGGTCCCCGACTACGACAGCACGCGCGACGAGATCTTCGGCAAGCTGACCTTCGCGCCGACCAGCTCGATCCTCCTGCACGGCAGCTACCGGGCCTCCGAGCGCGAGGTCTTCGGCGCCAGCGTCGGCAGCGGCACGACCTCCGGCACGGCCAGCCTGGGCGAGGAGGCGACCCTCGACATCGGCATCTTCGAGGGCACCTGGGTGATCAACGACAAGAGCTTCTTCACCTTCAAGTTCACCGACTTCGCGAACGAGACGCTGGGGCGTCCGGACACTCTCTTCGGCTTCCAGACGCCGCTCAACGGCAGCGTCGGCCTCGATGTCGCGAACCTGGACCGGATGGGTCGCCTCAGCGTGCCCGCGCCGATCGCCAACCAGACCAACTACAACAACTTCATCGCCTCGATCATCCAGCGCTATGGCTACGTGCAGAACGGCGTGCGGGTGGGTGGCGGCATCGTCGGCGGCGGCGCCGAGATCAACAACCAGGACTTCTACCGCACCAGCTACCAGATCGGCTACGACTTCTTCCGCGGCGAGAAGGTCACCCACGAGATCCACATCGGCTATCAGTGGTTCCGCGACGAGGAGGACCTGGACCGGAGCTCGAACGGCTGGGGCGCGATCACGGTCCCCGGCGGGCGCCTCAACTGCCCGGCGAACTCCACCTGCGCCGGCCAGCCGATCTTCTTCCAAGCCCAGGTCCAGCAGCAGGGCATCACGCTGCCGGACGGCAGCCGGGTGCCGGTCATCCACTCGGAGTACGAGTCCCAGAACTTCGAGATCAACGACACCATCCGCTCCGGCAACTTCACCTTCAACGCCGGCTTGCTGATCAGCAACGATCAGCTCTACGGCCAGGGCTTGCGGCCCAATTCCAGCCGCGTCTCCGGCTTCGAGCTCGACAAGAACAGCAGGTACAAGATGTACGAGCTCGACTTCGACGACATGATCCAGCCCCGGCTGGGCGCGATCTGGGCCTACGACGGCGCCAACACCGTCTACGCCAACTTCGCTCGTTACATGCCGGCCGCGAGCTCGCTGCCGCGCGCGGCGTCCTGGGCGCGCAACCTGGCGGTGATCGTCAACGCCTACTTCGACCAGAACGGCAACTTCATCGGCTCGACCCCGGAAGCCTCCTCGTCGGGCAAGTTCTTTCAGGAGGGGCTCGATCCGCGCACGGTCGACGAGTACCTGATCGGCACTTCGCGCGCCTTCGGTAACGGCTGGTCGGCGCGCGCCCACGCCCGCTATCGCTACGGCTACAACTTCTGGGAAGACACCGAGAACGACTCCCGGCTCAGGTACAACCCGCCGGCGGGCATCCCGCGCGAGCTCTACATCGGCAACCTCGGTCAGGTGCGCGGCGAGATCGGCGGCTCCTCCTACGTCATCGCCGAGCTCGACAACTCCTTCACCAAGTACTGGGAGGCGGGCGTCGAGACCGAGTGGCGCGGCCGCCAGGCCTATTTCCGTGGCTCCTACGTCTGGAGCCACTATTACGGCAACTTCGACCAGGACAGCAGCACCACCAACCTGGCCAACGACGGCAACATCTTCATCGGGTCGTCGAACATCGCCGACGGCGCCGGCCGCCAGCTCTGGGACTTCAAGTACGGCGACTTGACCGGCGACCGCCGCCACCAGCTCAAGCTCTTCGGCTATTACGCGCTGCCCTGGAATGCCAGCGTCGGCGGCTACGCGATCTACCAGTCGGGCCAGCCCTGGCAGGCGACCGACGTCGAGGTCTATCGGGCGCTGCTCACCGCCACCGGCTCGACCAGCACGTCGAGCACGAACCGCTACGGCGAGCCGGCGGGATCGCGGCGCACCGACGACCACTATCAGGTCGACCTCAACTACACCCAGGACTTCCCGATCGGCGACCGGTTCAACATCCAGGCCCGCGTGGACGTGTTCAACATTTTCGACAACCAGACGGGTTACAACCCGCAGGAGAACCGGCGCGTCCCGGCCACCTTCGGCCAGATGCAGACGTTCTACGCACCGCGGCGTTTCCAGGCGGCGCTGAAGTTCCAGTTCTGAGCTCCCGCAGGGAGCCACCCGCGGCGCGCTGACCCCGCGCCCGGAATCCAGCCCAAGGCCCGCGGAGCAATCCGCGGGCCTTTCTCTTGGCGCGCCGTTCAGCTCGAAGCGAAGCGAGCTCGAGGGGAAGCGCCGTCGCGGGACCAGATACAGGGCCTGGAGCGAGAGCCAGAGCCAAGGCAAGTCCGAAGGCAAGAGCGAAAAGCAGAAGCGAAAAGGAAAAGCGAAAGAGAAAGGCGAAAAGCAAGAGCCCATTGAAGGGGGGAGGTGGGGGGCGGGGCGGGGGCTGGCCGGGGTGGCGGCTGCGGGTGGGTGGCGTCGAGGATTCCGTCCGCTGCCGCGGCCCGGTTGCCAAGCTGCCTCGTTTATCTCGCTGGTGTCAGCCGTCTCGCCCGCCTCGAGCGCCGCTGCACGCCCAGCCCGCCCCGCCTGAAGGCTTTCCCTTCTATGGGCTTTGTTCTTTCTTCCTTTCTCTTCTCTTCCCCTCTTCTCTCCTGTGTTCCTTTCCTTTCTGCTTCTCACCTGCCCCTCGCAACGGCGACGCTTCCGCCATCTCCCTCTCGCTCCTCGTCGTGGTCGCTGTGGTCCTCGCGAATCTCGTGGTCAGGGCGGGAGGAGGCCGGTGAAGAGGCGCTCGTTCTGGATCAGGGGGCGGGTTTCGGGGTCGGCGGCGGCCCAGGCGGCGCGCACGCGCTCGGCGCGGTCGGGCTCGCCCAGCAGGACGCTCACCTGTGCGCGCTTGAACAGCGCCATGGCGTAGCCGGGGTGCGTGGCGGGGACGCGGTCGAGCGCGGCGCGCGCCTCCTCGGGACGACGGGCGGCGAGATAGAGCACCCCCAGCTCGAGATCGTGGCCGAAGCTCGGTCCCTGGAGGCCGCGCGCCCGCTCGAAGGCGGCGAGCGCCGCGCCGGTCTCGCCCAGCCCCATCCGCAGCTGGCCGAGCTCGACCGCGAGCGGCGCCGGCTCGCGCGCTAGCGGCAGCGCCCGCTCGAGGAGGCTCGCCGCCTCGGCGAGGCGGCCGCGGCGGGCGCGGATCTCCGCCAGCGCCACCAGCGCCGGGAAGCGGTCCGGCTGCACGGCGAGCACCTCCTCGAGCAGCGGCGCGGCCTCCTCGGCGCGGCCGCGGCGGGCGTGGTGGAGGCCGAGATAGTGGCGGACCTCGATCGAGTCGGGATCGATGCGCCGGGCGGCGGCGAAGGCCGCGAGCGCCCGTGCGTCGTCGCCCAGGAGCGCGTGGCTGACCGCCAGCCGGACGGTGGCCATCAAGTTGCCGGGGTCGGCGGCGAGCACCCGGCCGAGCGGCGGTAGCACCCGTTCGTAGTCCTCCTCGGAGAACCGCCGCGACACGAGGTCGAGGTCGTCGAAGAGGTGGGTCATGTCGGCGGCGCGCGGCGCGTCCGGAGGCACTCGGTGGGGAGTTTCCCCGCCGCCCAGGTAGCCGAGGCTGGCCAGGCGGCGCCGCGCCTCCTCGTCGAGCGGTTGGCCGCCGCCCGCCGGCCGGGTCGCCGGCAGGGGATAGTCGGCGACCGCGCGCGCCAGCTCGCGCGGCGGGGCGATCTCGTCCGCCAGATCGCGGCGCTCGGCCGGATCGGCGAGCAGGTCGTAGAGCTCGAGCCGACCGGAGCGGATCAGCTTCTGGCGGCCATCGACCGCCATCACCTGGGGCTGCCAGCGGTAGTTGAGGAACGGCTGCATCGCCTCGCCCAGGACCGGCTCGGCGTGGGCGGCGAGCAAGCTCCCTTCGCTCCGGTCGCCAGCCCAGTCGAGGAGGGTGGCGCGGATCTGGCGCAAGCTCACCGCATCCTCGCGCCGTCCGGGCGCGAGACCGCTGCCGGCGACGACCAGCGGCACCCTCATCACGCCCTGGTAGAGCAGGTTGCCGTGCAGCATCTCACCGTGGTCGCCGCGCCCCTCGCCGTGGTCGGCGGCGACGACGAGCCGCCACGGACGCTCGCCGCAGGCGGCCTCGAAGGCCGCGAGCAGACGGCCGAGCTGGTGATCCATGGCGGCGATCTCGCCGCGGTAGGGGTCGGCGGCGAAGCGCGAGCGGAACGGCTCCGGCGGTTCGTAGGGGTCGTGCGGGTCGAAGTAGTGGACCCAGAGGAAGTGCGCTCGGCCGGAGAGCGACTCGAGGTGGGCGAGCGCGCGTTCGGTGGTCGCTGCCGCGCTCCGCTCGACGCCGCGCACGGGCATCTCGTCGTCGTAGTGATCGAAGCCGCGGGCGAGGCCGTACTGGCGTTCGAGCGGGTAGCCGGAGACGAACGCGGCGGTGGCGTAGCCGAGCTCGCGCAACCGTTCGGCGACCAGCGGGACGCCGTCGTCGAGCCGGCGGCCGTTCTCGTGCACGCCGTGGCCGGCGGGGTAGAGGCCGGTCATCATCGAGGCGTGGGCGGGCAGCGTCGTCGGCGCCGTCGAGTAGGCGTGGGCGAAAGTGATGCCGCGCGCCGCGAGCGCGGCGAGGTGCGGGGTGACCGCGGCGTCGGCCTCGGGCGCGACAGCGTCGGCCCGCGTGGTGTCGAGCGTCACCAGGAGCAGCGCGGGCCGCGGCGGCGGGGCCGGCGCCGGAGGCTCGCGCGCGCAGCCGGCGGCGGCAGCAGCGAGCAGGGCGGTGAGCAGGGCGGCGAGCGGGGCCGATCGTCGCATCGACCGGACTCTAACCCGGCGGCGCGCGCGGCACGCTCTGCTACGCTCCCCGTCATGCCGGAACCGAGCCTCGACGAGCGCCGCGCCGCGGCCGTTGGCGAAGCGGCCGCGCTGCTCGCCGAGGCGCGCGACATCCTGCCGTGGATGGTCGAGATCCGCCGCGATCTCCACCGTCACCCCGAGCTGGGGCTCGAGGAGCACCGCACCAGCGGCCGGGTCCAGGAGCGGCTGCGAGAGCTCGGCATCGAGCACGTGGCGGGCCTCGCGGGGACCGGCGTCCTGGGCCTGCTTCCCGGCGCCGGCCCGGGGCGGGTGGTCGCCCTGCGCGCCGACCTCGACGCGCTGCCGATCCAGGACGCCAAAGAGGTCCCCTACCGCTCCGAGGTGCCGGCGCGGATGCACGCCTGCGGGCACGACGTCCACACCGCGATCGCGCTCGGCGCCGCGCGGCTGCTCGGCCCCCGGCTGCGGCACCGGCCCGGACTGGTCAAGCTGATCTTCCAGCCGGCGGAGGAGACCGTCGGCGGCGCGAGGCTGCTGGTCGAAGCTGGCGTGCTCGAGGCGCCGCGCGTCGAGGCCATCTTCGGCCTGCACGTCGATCCGGAGCTCGAGGTGGGAACGGTCGGCCTGCGCTACGGCCAGCGCAACGCCGCCTCGGACAATCTCACCATCACCATCCACGGCCGCTCCTGTCACGGCGCCTATCCGGCCTCGGGCGTCGACGCCATCGTCGCCGCCGCCCACGTCGTCACGGCGCTCCAGACCGTGGTGTCGCGCAACCTCGACGCGCGCAGCTCCGGGGTGGTCACCCTCGGGTCGATCGAGGGCGGCACCGTGGGCAACGTCGTCGCCCAGGTGGTGCGGATGGTGGGCACGCTGCGGACCCTCGACCGCTCGACCCGCGAGCTGGTCCGGACCCGCGTGCGGGAGATCGCCACCGGGGTCGCCGCCGGCCTCGGCGCCCGCGCCGAGGTCGAGATCGAGCCGAGCTACGACCCGGTGATCAACGACGACCGGATGATCGACCTCGTGCGCGCCTCCGCGGAGCGGCTGGTCGGGGGCGCTCGGGTAACGATCTTCGACCGCCCCAACATGGGGGTCGAGGACTTCGGTTTCTACCTCACCCACGTGCCGGGCGCTTTCTTCTCGCTCGGTGTCCGCAACGAGGCGCGCGGGATCGTCCACCCGGTCCACAACGACCGCTTCGACGTCGACGAGGAGTGCCTCGCCTACGGCGCCGCGCTCCAGGTCCTCAACGCCCTCGCGGTGCTGGAGGGCTGAGCCCGCGGCGCGGCGCCCCCGACCATGCTGAACCGGATCTGGGCCGCCTTCTTCTTCGTCGCGCTCGTCGCCGCGGCGGTGCGCTCGCTGCTGCAGGGCGACCACGCGGTGTGGGCGGCGATGGTGTCGTCCTCCTTCGAGATGGCCAAGACCGGTTTCGAGATCGCGCTCGGCCTGACCGGCATGATGTGCCTGTGGCTCGGCATCATGAAGCTGGGCGAGAAGGGGGGCGCGATCGACTTCGTCGCCTGGGCCTTCGGACCGCTGCTGCGCCGGCTCTTTCCGGGCGTGCCGGCGGGCCACTCGGCGATGGGCTCGATCGTCATGAACATGGCGGCCAACATGCTGGGGCTCGACAACGCCGCGACGCCCCTCGGCCTCAAGGCGATGAAGGAGCTGCAGACGCTCAATCCGGAGCCGGAGCGCGCCACCGACGCGCAGATCCTCTTCCTGGTGATCAACACCTCGGCGGTGACGCTGATCCCGATCTCGATCTTCGTCTACCGCGCCCAGCTCGGCGCCGCCGATCCGACCGATGTCTTCATCCCGCTCCTGATCGCGACCTTCTGCTCGACCCTGGTCGGCCTGCTCGTGACGTCGGCGATCCAGCGCCTGCGGCTCGCGGATCCGGTCGTGCTCGCCTATCTCGGCGGCATGACCGCGCTGGTGGCCGGCATGGTCGTCTACTTCGGCGGGCTCGAGCGCGAGGCGATGGAGCGGCAGTCCTCGATCGTGTCGAACTTCCTGATCTTCGCGGTGATCGTGGCCTTCGTGGGGCTCGCCGTGCGGCGGAAGGTGGCGGTCTACGAGAGCTTCGTCGCCGGCGCCAAGGAGGGCTTCGAGGTGGCGGTCGGGATCATCCCCTACCTGGTCGCGATGCTGGTGGCGATCGGCGTGCTGCGCGCCAGCGGCGCGCTCGACCTGCTGCTCGACGGCATCCGCTGGGGGGTGACCGCGGCCGGCATCGACCACCGCTGGGTCGACGGCCTGCCGACGGCGCTGATGCGGCCGCTGTCGGGCAGCGGCGCGCGCGGCATGATGCTCGAGACCATGAAGACGCACGGCGCCGATTCGTTCGCCGGGCGGCTCGCGAGCGTCATCCAGGGCAGCACCGAGACGACGTTCTACACGCTGGCGGTCTACTTCGGCGCGGTCGGCATCCGCCGCGAGCGCTACGCCGTCGCCTGCGGCCTGTCGGCCGATCTGGCCGGCCTCGTCGCCGCGATCCTGGTCTGCTACCTGTTCTTCGCCTGAGCCTCCGGTCGCCGCAGCCAGATCGCCAGCGCCTCGCCGAGGTCGGCGAAGAAGGGATCGGCGACCTCGCGATACTCGTAGGCGTCGTCGTTCAAGACGCCGTCGGCGTTGGTGTAGATGGTGGCGGCGAGGAAGCAGCCGCGCCCGCTCACGCGGTCGTAGACCCAGGCGTTCTCGACCGAGAAGCCGTAGGCCCGTCCGGTCTTGTTGTGGATCTCGAGATCGGCCTGGGCGATGCGCCGGGTCAGCCCGGGGAGCAGGTTCTTGCCCCAGGCGTCCGGATACTCGGCCGGGTCGTAGACCGGGTCCGCCGATTCGCGCGGATAGAGGCGCATCGCCTCGAGCAGCAGCTCACGGTCGCCCTCGGCGAGCGCGAAGGGCTCGCCCGGACCGCAGTCGGCGTTGGGGCGGACGAGTCGGCACAGGCCGCGCTGCAGCTCGACCAGCGGGAAGTAGTTCTTGGTCGAGAAGTCCATCGGCCCGTCGACGCGGCCGTCTCCGGCGAGATAGGCATCGCCGATGCGCAGGCCGATCACCTCGGGCGCCGGATCGAGCGGCTCGGAGGTCCGCTCGTCGACGGTGTGGACGAACCCCGCGCCGCGGAAGTCGATGCGCGGCGAGCGCCGGTTCTCCTCGGCGCTCCGCGGCTCGGCGAGCCGGTGGACGACGCGCGCGTCGATGATTCCGGCGCGCGCCATCGAAGCCGCCAGCCGGTCCTGCCCGACCAGCTCGTAAAGGCGGTTGAAGGCCTCGTTGTCGGAGACCAGGAAGAGCTTGCGGATCTCGTGGCGGACGGTGACCGTGCCGCCGGCGAGGTGGGTCTCGTCGCGGTCGACCAGCAGCTCGCCCTCGAACAGTGGGTGGTAGACGAGCGGCGTGTCGGGCCCGAGATCGAGGCCGGTCTCCCGCCGCAGCTCGGCCAGCCGTTCGAGCGCGGCGATCGCGGCGAACAGCTTCACCGCGCTGGCCGGATAGAAGTACTCTCCGCCGTCGCGAAAACCCGCCTGCCGAAGCACTTGGCGCCCGTCCGGCCCCTCCTCGAACCAGCCGAGCAGGATCTGCGGCCGGTACTGCGCGGCGCCGGCGAGAATCGGCGCCAGCGCCGGCCGGCTCCGGAGGATGGAGCGCAGCGGCTCCGAGGTCGCGGAGAGATCGCCCGGCTCGCGGGCGGACGGTGGCGCGGCGCAGCCGGTGAGCATCGAAGGCAGCAGCAGGGCGGTCAGCAGCAGGGCGGTCAGCGGCAGAGTGGCCGCTCTCACGCCGGCACGCCGGGGCGCGCGAGCCGTAGCTCGCGCACGCTCGCCTCGGTCGCGAGCAGCGCCGCGAGCGGCTGGCGCTCGTTGATGACGCGCGCCCGGTCGCCGTCGACCAAAACCTCGGCGGGCCGGCCGTGATCGTTGTAGTTCGAGGCCATCGACATGCCGTAGGCGCCGGCCGAGAAGACCGCCAGCAGCTCGCCGCGCCGCATCGGCGGCAGGGCGCGATCGCGCGCCAGGAAGTCGCCGGTCTCGCAGATCGGTCCGACGATGTCGCAGACCTCGAGGCCGTCGCCCTGCCCGCCGCCCTCCGCCGCCGAGTCCTCGACCCAGCGCGGCGCCGGCCCGCTCCAGGCCGCCGGCCAGACGAAGTGGAAGGCGCGGTAGAGCGCTGGCCGGATCAACGTGTG
Organism: Acidobacteriota bacterium; assembly: GCA_014584695.1. Classification (GTDB taxonomy): domain Bacteria; phylum Acidobacteriota; class Thermoanaerobaculia; order Multivoradales; family JAGPDF01; genus JACTMI01. The sequence goes on along the minus strand of JACTMI010000008.1, from coordinate 95,933 downwards.
CATGCCGCCGTCGCAGATGACGAAGGTCTTGGCGCGGCCGCGCTTGACGTGCTGGACGCGCGCCACCAGCACGCCGGAGTTGGCGAGGATCGAGCGGCCCGGCTCGAGCAGCACCGCGAGGCCTCCGCGGGCGCGCTCCTCGAGCAGCGGCACGATGCGCTCGGCGTAGGCCTCGATCGGCGGCACCGCGCCTTCGGTGTAAGGGATCGGCCAGCCGCCGCCCAGGTTCAGCGTCGAGACCGGGTGCCCCCGACGCCCGAGCTCGTCGGCGAGCTCGAGCACGACCGCGATGGCCTCGGCGTAGGGCTCGATCTCCGGCACCGGCGAGCCGATGTGGACGTGCAGGCCCTCGAAGGCGAGCCCGGGCGCTCCCCCCCAGCGCTCGACCACGCCGGCGATCCGGTCGGCGTCGATGCCGAACTTGTTCTCCTTCTTGCCGGTGGTCGTGTATTCGTGGGTGTGCGGATCGACGTTCGGATTCACCCGCAGACAGAAGCGCGCCGTCGCCCCCAGCTCGGTGGCGATCGCCGCGATCCGCTCGAGCTCGCTCTCCGACTCGACGTTGAAGCGGCCGACCGGCCCGCGGCCCGCCGGATCCGGAGCGCCGAAGCGCGCGGCCTCGGCGGCGGTGAGCGGGCTCGCCCGCCCGTCGAGCGCGGCCCGCAGCTCGTCGTCGCTCTTGCCCACCCCCGCGAACACGATCTCCGACATCGGCGCGCCGGCGAGCCAGGCCCGCTCCAGCTCGCCCCCCGAGACCACGTCCATGCCCGCGCCGAGCGAGCGCAAGAGCCGGCACAGGTGGAGGTTCGGGCTCGCCTTGACGGCGTAGTGCAGCTCGGCGTCGAGCGGCGCGAAGGCGGTCTGGAGCCGTCGGTACGCCGCCCGGATCGCGGTCGCCGAGTAGACGTACGTCGGCGTGCCGACCGCTTCCGCGATCGCCTCCACCGGAATCTCGTCGGCGTGGAGGCGGCCGTCGCGCCATTCGAAAGAGCTCATCCAGGAATCATATCGAGGGGCTCAACTGGCCACCGGCTCGACCCCCAAACCCGGACCCTCCGGCAGCCGCAATCGCCCGCCGTCGAGCTCCAGGCCGGAGAACGGATCGTTCGACACCAGCAGGCTCCCGTCGAGATCGATCCAGTCCACGAGCGGCGCCACCGCCAACGCCGCCGCGATCCCGAGCGAGCTCTCGACCATGCAGCCGAGCAGGATCTTCATGCCGTGCGCCCGCGCCGTCGCGATCAGCGCCAGCGCCCCCGAGATCCCTCCGCACTTGGCCAGCTTGACGTTGATGCCGTCGTAGACGCCGGCCAGCTTCGGCACGTCCGCCGCGTCGTGGACATCCTCGTCTGCGACCAGCGGCAGCGGGCTCGCCGCGCGCAGCGCCCGGGTCTGTTCGAGCCGCCCCGCGGGCAGCGGCTGCTCGACCAGCTCGACCCCCAGCCGAGCGAGCTCCGGCAGCCGCTCCCGCGCGCCCTCGAGCGTCCAACCCTCGTTGGCGTCGATCCGGATCGCCTGCCCCGTGGCGCCACGAATCGCCCGCAGCAGCTCGAGGTCGCCCTCGACCCCCATCTTGACCTTGAGCACCTCGAACCGCCGCGCCGCCGCCACCTTTTCCAGCGCTTCCGGGATCGGATCGACGCCGATCGTCCACGAAGTCGGCGGCAGATCGCGCCGGCCGATGCCGAGCAGCTCGCGGACCGGCACGCCGAGCCGGCGGGCGGCGAGGTCGTGGAGCGCGACGTCGAACGCGGCCTGCGCCGCCCGCTGGCCGGGGACGGCGCGCTCGGCGGCGAGCTCGGCGTAAGCGCGCGGATCGTCCAGGCCGGCGGCCATCGCCTCGAGGGCGGCCGTCGCCGACTCGGCGCTCTCGCCGTAGCGCGGAATCGGCGCCGCCTCGCCGCGGCCGCGAGCACCGTCGTGCTCGAGCTCGAAGAGCACGTTGTGGCGGGTGGCGGAAGTGCCGCGCGAGAGCCGGAACGGCGTGCGCAGCGCGAGCTCGATCGTCCGGTGGCGGAAGGTCGTCATGGCGCGACGATTCTAAGGGCGGGGTGTCGGGTGGCGGGAGCTAGCCGGCGCCGAAGACCGGGATGGCGGCGCCGTGGAGCGCGCGGGCGGCGGGGGAGGCGAGGAAGAGCAGAACGTCGACCAGGGCGTCGAGCTCGATCCAGCCGGCGGGCTTCGCGGTCGGCATGGCGGCGTGGTTGGCCGGGGTGTCGAGCGTCCCCGGCAGGACGCAATTGACCCGCACGCCGTGCCGCTTGCCCTCGGCCGCCAGGCTCTCGGTCAGCCGCATCACGGCGGTCTTCGACACGCTGTAAGCGGCGACGCCGGCGCCACCCGCGAGCGCGGCGCGCGCGCCGACGTTGACGATCGTGCCGGCGCCCTGCCGCTTCATCACCGGCGCCGCGGCCCGGCAGGCGTGGAGGGTGGCGCGGAAGTTGGCGTCCCAGAGCCGGGCCCAGAGCTCGTCCGGGGTGGCTTCGACGCTGTCGGCGGCCGCGAAGGTCCCGGCGACGTTGAACAGGTGGTCCAGCCGCCCATGGCGGCGGACGACCTCCGCGACCAGCGCCTCGACCGCGGCCGCGTCCACCAGGTCGACCGCGTGCGCCGTCAGCCGTGCGGACGGCTCGAGGCCGGCGTCGAGGAGGGCGGCCAGCAGCCGCTCGCCGTCGCGGCCGGTCGCGGCGACGCGCGCCCCGGCGGCCACCAGACGCCGCGTCAGCACGCCGCCGAGCGCCCCGGACGCCCCGGTCACCAGCGCCACTTGCCCCGAGAGATCGAAGGTCATGGTTTTCCTCTCCGGCGTCGACCCGCTTAGCGCCCGCGGGCGGCGAGAATGGCGCGCACCAGCTCGGGCGCCGGCTCCGGCACCGGCGCGGCCGCCTCGGCGCCACGCGCGAGCCGGATCGACTCCCGGTAGGTGGCGAGGTAGGCGACGCACGATGGGCAGATCGCCAGGTGCCGTTCGAAGTTGCGCTCCTCCTCGGGTTCGAGCTCGTGGTCCAGGTACTCGAGCAGGAAGCCGATGACCTCTTCGCAAGTGAGGTAGAGCTCACCCCCGGATTCGACCAGCTTGCCGATGCGGGATCTCAAGCCAGGTACCCCTCTCTCAGTCGCAGGTCCAGCTGCTGGCGCAGCGCCTGGCGGGCGCGATGGAGCCGGATCTTGACGGCGTTCGGGCTGATGCCCAAGGCGGCGGCGGCCTCGGCGGTGTCGAGCTCTTCGAGGTCGCGCAGGACGAGCACCGTGCGATGGCTCTCGGGCAGCTGGTCGATCGCCGCGCGCACCAGCGCCCGGACCTCCTCGCGCTCGAGCAGCTCGTCGGCCCCGGGTGTCCAGTCTCGGAAGGAGACCGTCGAGTGACCGTCCTCGTGGAAGCTGGGGAGCAGCGACTCGATCGACCCCTCGGGGCGGGCGCGCCGGCCGCGCAGCTTCATCAGCGCGGCGTTGACGACGATGCGGTGGAGCCAGGTCGAGAGCTTGGCCTGACCCTCGAAGCGGGGCAGGGCCCGGAACGCCTGCACGAAGCACTCTTGCAGGCAGTCGCGGGCGTCCTCGTCGTTGCGCAGGAGGCGGCGGGCGACCGCCAGCAGCCGGCCCCCCTGCTCGACGACCAGCCGCTCGAAGGCCCGTTCGTCGCCGGCGCGCAGCGCGGTCAACAACGCGGCCTCGTCGTCGACGCGGTTCGACGTCGCGCCATCGGCGCCGGCCGGCCCGGGCCCGGAGCCGCGGCGCTGGCGGTCCTGAGCGGACGATTCGAGCGCGCCATCGGTCACCGGACCGAGACTAGCGCTCGGGCGGGCCGGCCGTCGAGCGGGCGGCCTGGTTGACCGCTCGCGCGCCCGTGGGGGAAGCTGCGCCGGTTGATCGAGTCCCCCTTCGCCCTGCTCGCCGTTCTCGCCGCCCTGGTCGCCCTGGTGCTGCAGCTCGACCGGCTGCCGGCGCTCCAGCCGCTCTTCCGCCGGCTGCCGGCGATCTTCTGGATCTATCTGCTGCCCATGGTCGCGACCTCGTTGGGCCTGCTGCCGGCGGCGAGCCCGCTCTACGGAGCTCTCGCCCGCCACCTGCTGCCGGCGGCGCTGGTGCTGCTGCTGCTCTCCTCGGACCTGCGGATGATCGCGCGGCTGGGCCCGAAGGCCCTGCTGGCGATGGCCGCCGGCTGCCTCGGCATCTCGCTCGGTGCGATCGCGGCGTTCCTGCTGCTCGGCGGGGCGCTCGGGCCGGACGCGTGGAAGGGTCTGGCGGCGCTGGTGGGGACCTGGACCGGCGGCAGCGCGAACCTGGTGGCGGTGTCGACCGCGCTCGGGCTGTCCGCGGACACGCAGGGGATCGCGATCCTGGTCGACACGGTCGTCGGCTACAGCTGGATGGGGATCCTGGTGGCGCTCTCGGCGCGCCAGCCGGCGCTCGATCGGCGGCTGCGTGCCGAGCGGGGCGCCGTCGAGACGATCGGCCGGCGGATCGCGGCGCGGATCGAGCGCGACCGGCGGCCGACCACGGTGGCGGACGCTACCCTCCTGGTCGCTATCGCGCTCACGGTGGCCGCCGCCGGCATGGCGCTCGGCCGCCTGCTGCCGCCGCTGGGTGACGTGCTGACGCCGTTCGCCTGGGGGATCCTGATCGTCACCACCGGCGGCCTGCTGCTGTCGCTGTCGCCGCTCGCGCGCTACGACGGCGCGGGCGCCTCGAGCCTGGGCTACGCCGCCTTCTTCCTGCTGCTCGCCTCGGTGGGGGCGCAGGCGAATCTCCGGACCGTCGTCGCCCAGCCGCTGTGGATCGTCGCGGGGGGGATCGTCATCGCCGTCCACGCGCTGGTGCTCCTGGGCGCGCTGCGTCTGCTGCGCGCGCCCTCGTTCTTCCTCGGCGCCGCCAGCCAGGCCGCGATCGGCGGCTACTCCTCGGCCCCGATCGTCGCCGAGATCTACCAGCCTGGCCTGGCCCCCGTCGGTCTCCTGCTCGCCGTCGTCGGCAACGTCCTCGGCACCTACCTCGGCCTCGCCGTCGCGCAGCTGCTCGCGGCGCTCGCCGGGTGACGGGCCGCGCCGCCGCCTCGCGTCGCGATCAGGGCGTGGCGGGGACTGCCTGCGGCAGCAGTCTGCCGAGCAGGTACTGCGCCGGGTCGGCGTAGCGGCGGGCGGCGGCGGCCAGGGCTTCGGGGGTCGAGGCCGCGATCAGCTCGTCGTGGGCGAGGATGAGGCGCGGGTCCCAGCCGTTGCGCAGGTAGCCCTCCAGCGAGCCGGCCCAGAAGCCGTTCTGGCGCAGCGCCACCTCGCGCTCGCGGCGCTGGGTCTCGCGGACCTTGGCGACCGTCTCTTCGCCTGGCCCCTCGGCGCGGATCCGCTCGAGCGCCGCGAAGAGGCTTGCTTCGAGCTCGGCGGCACGCTCCGGATCGCACCCGAACTCGATGGCGAGCGAGAAGCGCGGCCGCGGTCGGTCGGTGAGCCCGCCCGAGACGCTGACGCCGTAGGTGCCCCCCTCTTCCTCGCGCAGGACTTCGCGCAGCTCGATCCGGAGCGCGTCCGCGAGCGAGCGCAAGACGTGCTGCTCCTCGCGGCCGAAGCTCGCCGGCCCGTGGAAAACCAGGCGGAGCGCCGCCTTCGGCTCGAGCCCGCGCCGCAGCTCGAAGCTCTGGACCCCCGCCGGCGCCTCGATGCCGAGATCTCGCCAGCCCGGAGCCGCCGCGGTGTCGCCGCCGCCCGGCAGCCCGCCCAGCCAGCGCTCGACCAACGGGCGGATGACTTCGATTTCGAAGGCGCCGACCAGGACGAAGGTGAAGCCGTCGGGGCGCGCGAAGCGCGAGCGGTGGAAGCGCTCGGCGACGGCGAGGTCGAGCTCGTCCAGGCTCGCCGGCGTGGGGGGCTGCCGGCGCGGGTGATGCTGGGAGAAGCGGAGGTTGAACTCGTCCTCGAACTGCGCCTGCGGCTGCGCCAGGCGGTTCTCGAGCATGCCGCGCAGACGCGTGCGGAACGACTCGAAGGCGGCGGCATCGGCGCGCGGCGCGGTCACCGAGAGGTAGGCGAGCTCGAACATCGTTTCGAGGTCGCGCGGCGAGGCCCGGCCCGAAACTTCCTCCTCGAGCTCGTCGATGCGGGCGCCGGCGCCGGCGCGCTTGCCGGCGAGCGCCTTGCGCAGGGCCACGGCGTCGAAGCGCCCGGCCCCGCCCTCGGCCAGGATCGACGAGGCGAAGCGCGCCGAGGCGTACTCCTCCTCGGTGGCGTTCGAGTGGCCGCCCGGCCGGAAGCCGCGCAGCAGGACCTCGTCGTTCTTGAAATCGGTGGGGCGGAGCAGGACGCGCACGCCGTTCGAGAGCGTCCAATCGACCAGCTCGAGCTCGGGGACCGCGCGCTCCTCGACCACCCGGCCGGGCTGCGGTGCCTCGGGCACCAGAGGCCCCGCGATGGTCCGGTCCTCGTAGGGCTCGAGCTCGAGCGCCGCGGCCGCGGTGAGCTCGGCGAGCAGCGATTCGGGAGTCGGCGCCGGGATGTCCTCGCGCGCGGGCAGGTTCGCCAGCACCACCGCGGGCCCCTCGAACCAGCGCTCGCCGGCCGCCTGCACTTCGGCCAGGGTGATGCCGGGGAGCAGGGTGGAGACCAGCTCGAGCTCGCGCTCGATGCCGGGCACGGCGTAGCCCTCGAGCACGTGGCCGAGCAGCTCGCGCGCGAGCGTCTCCGACTCGGTCTTGTCGCGGTCGGCGAGCGCGCTCTCGTAGCCGCGCAGGACCTCGGCCTTGCGCCGCTCGAGCTCCTCGGCCGAGAAGCCGAAGCGGCGGGCGCGCTCGGCTTCGGCCGCGAGCGACCGGAACGCCTCGGTCAACCGGTCGGGCGCCGCGGCGGTGTGAAACCGGAAGAGCCGCCCGCCGCGCAGGCCGCCGGTGCCCGCGGCCGCGAAGAGGAAGGGGGCTTCGGCGGCGCGCCGCCGCTCGTCCAGCCGGGCATTGACCAGGCCGGTCCAGAGGCTCCGCACCAGATCGCGCCGGAAGTCGGCGACGCGCCCCCGCGGCTCGCGCTCGCCGCGCCGGCTGATCGACAGGCCCGCCATCGGCAGCTCCGCGTCGGTGACGACGTCGGCGACCGCTTCGTCCAGGAGCGGCACCTCGGGCGAGGTCCGTGCTCGCGGCGCCGCCGGCGCGGCGAGCGCGGAGAAGCGGGCCTGGATCTCGGCCTCGACCGTCGCCGGATCGAAGTCACCGACCGCGATCACCGCCATCAGGTCGGGCCGGTACCATTCGCGTTGGTACCGGCGCAGCAGCTCGGGTGTCGCCGCGGCGAGCACTTCCGGCCGGCCGATCGGCAGCCGCTCGGCGTAGAGCGAGCCGCTCCAGAGGATCGGCAGCTGGCGGTCGCGGACACGCGCCGCGGCGCCCCGCCCGAGCCGCCACTCCTCGATCACGACGCCGCGCTCGGCCTCCACCTCGGCGGGGTCGAGGGTCAGACAGCAGGCCCACTGCTCGAGCACCTCGAGCCCCCGGCCGAGCATCGCCAGGTCGTCGGTCGGCACGAGCAGCATGTAGACGGTCTCGTCGAAGCTGGTCCAGGCGTTGACGTCCGGACCGAAGCGCATGCCGGTCCCTTCGAGCCAGGCGACCAGCTCCCGCTTAGGGAACTGCGCGGTGCCGTTGAAGGCCATGTGCTCGAGAAAGTGCGCGAGCCCGGCCTGGTCTTCGTCCTCCTGCACCGAACCGGCGTCGACCGCCAGCCAGAGCGCGGCGCGCGCCGCCGGCCGGGAGTTGGCGCGGACGAAGTAGCGCAACCCGTTGTCGAGCCGCCCGGCGCGCACCGCCGGATCGAGCGGCAGCGGCTCGTCCGCCGAGGGGATCCCTGGACGGAGCGTCGAGGCAGCTTCGAGAGGCGGGGGCGGAGCGACCGGCGCGGAGGAGCCGGGAGCGCCGCCGGTGGCGCACCCGAGCAGGCCGCCGAGAGCCGCCAGGCCGAGCAGACCCGCCAGGGCGGAGGCGAGGCGGTGGAGGCGACGACGCGAGGAGAGGAGAGTCATGGGCCGCATCCTATCGGCCGCGGTGGGGGGGCGAAGGCGATCGTGCGCCGAGACCGCGGAGAACGAAGAAAAAGGGCGCGCCCGCGAGGGCGCGCCCCTTGACTCAGCGGTTCGGCGACGAGCTCAGCCGCGGCGCCGGATCAGCAGCGCCGCCGCTCCCGCCAGCAGCGCGCCGAGCAGCGCCAGGCTGGACTTCGACAGGGTCGGGATCTCCTGGATGATCGGCCCGCCGCCGGGCTCGTTGCCGAGGCAGATGTTACAGCTGCCGAGGATCGGGGGCGTCGTCTGGAGGTTCCAGTTCGTCACCGTGCCGGTGTCGCCACCCGCATGATCGGAGACGGTGAGCGTCCAGTTGCCCTGGACGTTGGTGCCGTTGAGCACGCTGAGCGGCGAGAACGGCAGCACCGGGCCGCTGAAGACCGGAACCGTGACCGGGCAGTTGGTCTCCGGATCGAAGCTCGCGGAGTCGTCGAAGATGACGTCCATGTTGTCGCCGGAGCAGCCGAAGGTCGAGGCCGGCACGCCGGGACGATCCATCAGGGTGATCGGCCCGCCGCCGGGCGGCGTCAGGGTGATGACGACGTCGCCGACCCAGGTGTGGCTCATCTGGTAGACGACATTGACGTCCGTGAGCACGAAGCTGTTGGACACGTTGAGCGTGCTGGTCGCTCCGGCCGGAGCATTGTCCGGAATCGCCAGGGGCAGACCGGTCGGCGACGCCGGATCGGCTCCGATCTGTCCGGTGAGGTTCGAGGCGAACGGGCCGCCTTCGTTGGCGATGATCGTCAGCGCGAGCTCGACCGCCGTGCCGCAGGGGACGGTCTCGGCGATGTAGAGCTGGAAGGGGCTGTTCGGCCCGGCCGAGCCGCCGGCGGCGATGTTCGGATAGGTGGCGGAGCCGAGCAGGACCTGGACGCCCGGCGTGTTGCTCACGAGCGTCGCGGAGATGCCGCTGAAGCTGCCGCCGATGGCGGAGATCTCCACCGGCAGACTGATCTGCTCACCCGGCTCGAGAACGCCGTTCTGGTTCGCCGGGAAGGGGGTGCAGCTATCCGCGAAACCGGGCTGGTCGACGATGCCGGATTCGGTCGGCAGCAGCGCCGGAGTTCCCGGATCGCCGTGCACGTTCATCACGATGTGCATGCCGGGGAAGCCGAGGCCCGCGAGGTTCGTCGGTACCGTGGCGCCGCAGGTTGGCGCCCGGATGTAACTGGGCCCGGTCTGCCCCGAGGCATTCGAGCCGATGAAGAAGCTGTTGCCGGCGGCCTGCCCGTCCGGAGTGAACACCTCGACCACCAGGTCGAGGCCGGCGTCCGCGTATCCGGCGACGGGGAAGTCGGCGAGCGTCAGGGACTGGTCGGCGATCGCGGTCACCAAAGTCCCGATCGACGTCAGGGCGCCGCCCGGGAAGGTCCCGGTCGGGGTGGTGTAGAGGCGGATTTCGATCGGCTGCGAGCCGCCGGCGCCAGCGGCTTGCTCGACGCCGATCTCGACCGAGCAGACGTCGAAGTCTGCCTGGCCGAAGGCCGCGAGGTCGAACACCCGATAGTAGGAGTTCTCCGCGTGGAGACCGCCCGCGTTGCAGGAGACCGAATTCAAGGCCGTGATCACCTGCGAGGCCGAATGCGTCAGCGTGACCGAGCCGCAGCCGCCCAGGTTCGAACCGTGCTTGAGCGGCAGCACCTGCTCCCCGCGGCCCTGCTCGTTGGTGGAGAACCCCTGCGCCAGCAGCGGCGCAGAAAGGGCGACGAGCGCCAGGGTCCAGATTGCGATGGGGCGGTTTCTCGACATGGGCGATCTCCTCGGTGGGTGGTGGCGCGTTCAGAGCTCCGCAGCCGGAACGAGTTGAAAGCTACTTCTAGCCATGCTACCAGATCGTCACGCCAGCCCGAAGCGCTCACGCTGCGATCGAGTGCGCCGCCGTTCGGTCCCCCCCGTAACTGGGCCGTCATGCCGGCGTTTCGCGCTCGACGGCGAGGTAGAGGGGGCCGGCGCCGAGCAGGGCGAGCAGCTCCGTTCCCGGGCCGGCGCGGTTGCGAGCGACGAAGCCGACCTGGTCGCCGGGCGCGAGCTCGAGCTCCAAGTTCTTCCACACCAGGGTGTTGTAGACGCGCAGCCGGTACCGGCCGGGGGCGAGCTCGCGCGCGAGCGCCTCGCCGGGACGCAGCGTGCCCCACGGCGCGCCGTCCAGAGAGACCGTGATCGGGTACTTGTCTCCCAGCCCGCCCGGAGGGGCGCGGCGGATGGTCAGGTGGGCGACGTTCGAAGCTGGCATCGGGATCGACGGCCCGCGATTCCCGTCGTGTTGCAGGGGAGCGCGGACGGGATCGATCGTAGCAGCCGGGCTGGCCCCCCGCCCGGGATTCAGGACCTATCGAGGGTCCTGAGCCCGCGACACGAGGTCGATCTCACAGGGGAGGGCACGCGCCCTCCCCTCGGGCCCCGGAGTGAATCCGGTGCCCTCACCCCGCCGCGGTCGCTCGCCTGGCGGCTCGCTCCGAGCTCCCTTGCCCACGGGTGTTGCGCTCGGCACTGGGGGTCGAAGGAGTCGAGGCTCAGAAGCGAAAGACGAGTCCGAGCGTCAGGTCGGTGTCCTCCTCGAAATCGCCGGTGAGGTCGGACTCGTAGAGGAACAGCCGGCCGTCGAGGCGCAGGGCCCACCGCGGAGCCAGGCGCCAATCGACGCCGCCGCCCACGAACGCGCCCACCTCGTCCCGCTTCTCGCGGTCGGCCGGACAGGGGAACTGGAAGCTATCGAGACAGACGACCTCGCGCTCGATCTCGGTCGCGCGTTGTCTCGCCCCGAGCTGCAGGAAGGGGCGCCAGCCCGCTCCGGCCGCGAAGCTGCGCCGCAGTCCCAGATCGAGCGTTCTGCGCTCGAAGCTGATGCCGCTGGCCTCCTGGTGGGAGAAGAGCCCCCGCGCTTCGAGCGTCCAGGCACTGCGCAGAGGGACGCCGGCGCCGAGACCCCAGCTGGTGCCAGTGTCCAGGCCCTCGGCACTGGAATAGGTCGCCTCCGGAGCGAAGAGGAGCGAGAGCTCGACACCCTCCGTCTGGGCCTCCACGCGCCCTGCCAAGGCGAGCAGAGCTACGACGGCGACGATCCCGAACTGTCCATGCCGAACCGGTTCTCTCATGGGGCACCCCCTTGTGCCGGAGGACCAAGCAGAGATCGTGCCGGGGCCGGCGAGGTCAGACTTTGAGGTAGATCCGCCGCCGGTCCAGCCAGGCGACGACGGCCAGCCAGAGCGCGACCTGGGTCGAGGCCCAGGCGAGGGAGGCGACGTAATCGGGCAAGAGAGGGGCGTAGAGGTGGCCGTAGAGCCACTGCTGCAGGTTGACCGTCGCGCCGTCGGCCGCCTCCCAGCGGATGGCCAGGGTGAGCTTCGCCAGCAGGCCGCTGCCGACATAGGCGGCGATCGCATTGGTGCCGTAGAGCGCGAACGGGCGAGACCAGCCGGCGATCCCCTGCCGGTCGATCAGGAAATAGGCCCCGCCCAGGCCGAGCAAGGCGGCACCGGTGGTGAAGACGACGTAGCTCGGCGTCCAGAGGTTCTTGTTGATCGGAAACAGCGGGTCGAGGGCGAGACCGCCGGCGGTCGCGAGCGCGCCCCAGATCAGCAGCCGCGCCAGCTTGCGTCCGGGTGCGAGCGCGGAGCGGAGGAGGTCCCCCACGAACAGGCCGGCGAGCGCCGAAACGATCGCCGGCAGCGTCGACAGGATCCCCTCGGGATCCCCCGGTCCCGGCGCGTAGCGCCAGGTATGGGCGCCGAGCACCAGGCGATCGACCCAGGCGGCGAGGTTGCCGGCGGGTGACAGATCGCCGGCGGTGAATCCCGGCGCCGGCACGAGCTTCATCACGGCCCAGTAGCCGGCGAGCAGCGAGAGTCCGAGGAGCGCGCGGCCGCGCGGCCGCAGGTGGAGGTAGGCGAGGGCCGCGGCCAGGTAGACCAAGGCGATGCGTTGGAGGACGCCGGGAATGCGCGCGCGCTCCCAGGCGACGGTCCAGAACGGGAACCAGTTGAGCAGCAGACCGAGCGCGAACAGGATGCCGGCGCGCCTCAGGATCTTGCGGTGGAGCGGCCCGAGATCGCCGGCCGCGTGCTCGAGCCGCGGCGCCAGGGCGAAGGGAATCGCGACGCCGACGATGAAGAGGAAGAAAGGGAAGACCAGATCGGTCGGGGTCCAGCCGTGCCACTCGGCGTGGAGCAGCGGGGCGTAGGTCTTGCCCCAGTCGCCGGCGTTGTTGACCAGGATCATCAGCGCGATGGTCGCGCCGCGAAAGGCGTCGAGCGAGCGGAGCCGCTCGGCCGCGCGGGCCGGCTCGCCGGAGGCCGGACTCATGGCGCTAGCGTATCCGGGCTCAGTAGCGGTCGGCGCGGAAGGGCTCCGGGTCGAAGCTCGGCGGCTGGCCGGTGACCAGCTCCGCGATCAGGCGGCCGGTGCCGGTGGCGGTCTTGAGGCCGGTCATCTGGTGGCCGGTGGCCAGCCAGAGGTTGCCGACGCCGCGCGCGCGGCCGATCAGCGGCATGCCGTCGGGGGCGCACGGGCGTAGCCCCCGCCAGAGCTCGCGCACGCCGAGCGGTCGCGGCAGCGCCAGCATGCCGCTCGCGCCGCGCACGATGGCGCCGACGCGGCGCCGGTTGATCGACAGGTCGTCGCGCACCAGCTCGAGCGTCCCGGAGACGCGCAGGGCGTCGGCGTGCGGGTTGATCGCGATCTTGCGCTCGGCGAGGTAGATCGAATGGCGCGGGTGGCGCTCGAGCCGCGGCAGCACCAGCGAGTAGCCCTTGGCGCCGAGGATCGGCACGCGCAGGCCGAGCGAGCGTCCGAGGTCCTCGCACCAGGCCCCGGCGGCGAGCACGACCTGGCCGGCGGTGAGCGCGCCGAGGGTCGTCGACAGGCGCCCGACGGTGCCGTTGGTCCGCTCGGCGGCGTAGACCTCGGCCCCCTCGACGATGCGCACCCCCGCCCGCCGCGCCTCGGCCGCCAGCGCCACGACCGCGGGATAGGGCTCGCAGTGGGCGTCGTCCGGGAAGTAGTAGGCGCCGACCTGCGCTCCGACGACCGCCGGCTCGCGCTCGCGCACCTGGTCGGCGCTCCAGGCCTCGAACGGGATGCCGTGGCGCGCGACCAGCTCGGCCATCGCGCGCGCCTTCTCGAACACCTCCCGGTGCTCGTAGACCGACACCAGGCCGTGCCGCTCGAAGCCGAACGGCTCCGGGGCCCGCCGCGCCAGCTCCTCCCAGAGGTCGACGCTCACTCGGCAGAGCTCCAGCATGGCGGCGGCGCCGCGCTCGAAGCGGGAGCGGCGGGTGGCGGCGAGGAAGCCGAGGATCCAGCGCGCGAGGCCGGCGTCGAAGCGCGGCTGGATGTAGAGCGGGCTCTCGGGGTCGAGCAGCCACCGGGTGGCCTTCCGGAGCATGCCCGGAGCGGCGAGTGGCAGCGACAGCGAGGGGGTCAGCCAGCCGGCGTTGCCGAACGAGCAGCCGGAGCCGATCCGGTCGCGCTCGAGCACGGTGACGGAGGCGCCGCGGCGGGCCAGCTCGAGCGCGCAAGCGATGCCGACGACGCCCCCTCCGACCACGGCGACGTCGGTCGCGGGCAGGGCGCGGAGCTCTTCACGGGGTGGGGTCTTCACGAGCGGCAAGGGTATCCCAGCAGCCGCGCCGAGGAACCGCTCCGCGAGGTGGGAAGTGCCGGCTCAGAGCGCCGTGCCGCAGTACTTGCAATGTCTGGCGTCGGGGTCGTGGCCGTCGACGCCGCAGGCCGGGCAGGCCTCGGTCGAGGGCTTCTGGATGCGCGCCGCCAGGATCTCGCTGGTGACGATGCCGGTGGGGACGGCGAGGATGGCGTAGCCGAGCAGCATCACGATCGAGGCGACGAAGCGTCCGAGCGGCGTCTGCGGCGACAGATCGCCGTAGCCGACGGTGGTCAGCGTGACGATCGCCCAGTAGATCGAGATCGGGATGCTGGTGAAGCCGTGCGCTTCGCCTTCGACCAGATAGACGATCGAGCCGAGGATCAGCACCAGGATCAGCACCGCGGTGAAGAAGACCAGGATCTTGCGCCGGCTCGAGACCAGCGCCCGGCGCAGGCTGCGGGCCTCGCGCAGCAGCTGGGCGAGCTTGAGGATGCGGAAGATGCGCAGCAGCCGCAGCGCCCGCAGCACGAGCAGAGCCTGCGCGCCGGGGAGGACCAGGCTCAGGTAGGTCGGCAGGATGGCGACCAGGTCGACGATCCCGAAGAAGCTGCGCGCCCAGGCGGCGGGCCGGCGGACGGCGAGAAGGCGGAGCGCGTACTCGACCGTGAACAGGCCGGTGAAGACCCATTCGAGCCCGCGCAGGAGCGGGCCGTGCTGCTGCCGCAGCGCCGGTTCGCTCTCGGCGAGCACGGTGGCGACGCTGCCCAGGATGAGCGCCAGGACGGTGAGATCGAAAAACCGGCCGGCCGGCGTCTCGGCCTCGAAGACGACCTGGTGCAGGCGGTTGCGCCAGCCGGTCGCGGCGCTCTCGGACTCCGATCGCGAGGCCACGCCGCGATTGTCTCACCACCCGGAGTTCGGGCTACGATTCTACCGGAAGGGAGGGTGCATGCGCGTCGTCGAATGCGTGCCGAACATCTCCGAGGGGCGGCGCCCCGAAGTCTACGAAGCGATCGCCCGGGCGGCCGCCACGGCGCCGGGCGTGACACTGCTCGACGTCGATCCGGGGGCCGAGACGAACCGGACCGTGATCACCTTCGTCGGTGAGCCGGAGGCGGTGCTCGAGGGGGCGTTTCGCCTCGTCGCCGCCGCGCTCGAGCGGATCGACATGCGCGGTCACCAGGGCGCGCACGCGCGGCTCGGCGCCGTCGACGTCGTGCCGTTCGTGCCGGTCGCGGGCGTGACGATGGCGGAATGCGTCGCCCTCGCCCGCCGGCTGGGCGAGCGCGTGGGCGCGGAGCTCGCGCTACCGGTCTACCTCTACGAGCACGCGGCGACCTCGCCCGCGCGCCGCAACCTCGCCGACATCCGCGCCGGCGAGTACGAGGGCCTCGAGCGCAAGCTCGCCGATCCGGCCTGGCGGCCGGACTTCGGCCCCGCTCGTTTCCGGCCCGAGGCCGGCGCGACGGTGATCGGCGCGCGCAAGTTCCTGGTCGCCTACAACGTCAACCTGAACACCGTCGACAAGCGGCTGGCGACGCGCATCGCCGGCGACATCCGCGAGAAGGGGAGGAAGCGGCTCGACGCCGCCGGCAAGCCCGTGCTGGACTCCGCCGGCGAGGAGATCTGGGATCCGGGCTTGCTGCCCGGCATCAAGGCGGTGGGCTGGACGATCCCGGAGTTCGGTTGCGCGCAGGTGTCGATCAACGTCACCGACCTCGACGCGACGCCGCTCCATGTCGTCTTCGACACCTGTGAAGAGCGGGCGCGGGCGCACGGTCTGCGCGTGACCGGCTCGGAGATCGTCGGGCTGGTGCCGCGCGACGTGCTGCTCGCGGCCGGGCGGCACTACCTGCGCCGGATGGGGCGCTCGACCGGGGTGTCGGAGGCCGCGCTGGTGCACGTCGCGGCGCGCACGCTCGGCCTCTCCGAGGTCAAGTCTTTCGATCCCGCGGAGCGGATCATCGAGTACCGGCTGGCGAACGCGCCGGCGCCGCTCGTGGCGCTCTCACTCGGCGCTTTCGCCGAAGAGCTGGCGGCCGACTCGCCCGCGCCCGGGGGCGGCTCGGTGGCGGCCTACGCCGGGGCGCTCGGCGCCGGTCTCGCTGCGATGGTGGCGAATCTCTCGCACGCCAAGAAAGGATTCGAGGAGCGGCAGGGCGAGCTCGAGCGGATCGCGGTCCGCGCGCAGGAGCTGATGGCGCGCCTGCTGGCTGCGGTCGACGCCGACACCGCGGCCTTCGATCGCTACCTGGCGGCGATGCGCCTGCCGCGCGGGACCGCGGAGGAGGAGCAGCAGCGCTCCCGAGCGATGGCCGAAGCGACGATCGGCACCATCGAGGTGCCGCTCGCGACGCTCGAGTGTTGCCCCGAGGTCGTCGAGCTCTGTCTCGAAGCGGCGGCGATCGGGCTCGCGGCCTCTCGCACCGATGCCGGTACCGGCGCCGCGATGGCTCGCGCCGCCGCCTCGGGCGCCTACCAGAACGTCTGCGTCAACTTGCCGGGGCTCGATGACGCGGCGGCGCGGGCCGCTCTCGCCGCCCGCGCCGACGTCGCCTGGCGGGCGGTCCGCGAGCGCTTCGAGCGCGCGGAAGCCGAGCTGCTCGCGGAGCTGCGCGCGGCGGCGGCGCCTGGCGCGGGCTAGCCGTCGGCGACGGTGCCGTCGACCAGGTCCCGCAGGCGGTCGAGGTCGCGGATCCAGACCAGCCGGCCACCGGGGGCGACCTCGAGGAGGCCACTCTCTTCGAGCCGGGAGAGGCCGCGCGAGATCTGCTCGCGCACGGTGCCGACGAGCGCCGCCAGCTGTTCCTGACTGACGGGCAGCTCGACCTCCACCCCGGCCGGCGCGGGCCGTCCCCGCTCGAGCGCCCAGTCGAGCAGCACGGTGGCGAGCCGGCGCCGGACGTCCTTGAGCGTCAGGTCGCCCACTTTGCGGATCAACCCCTCGATGACGCGCGACAGGTAGCGGACGACCTCGAGGGCGAAGGCCGGGCTCGAGCGCAAGAGCTCTTCCACCTGCCCGCGCGGCAGCAGGTGGACGACCGAGTCTCGCAGCGCGCGCACGCTCACCGGGTACGCGGAGCCGGCGAAGACGACCGCCTCGCCGAAGTGGTGGCCCGGCTCGAGCAGGCGCAGCATGTGCTCCCGGCCATCGTCGGAGGTCTTGTAGAGCTTGAGCTGTCCCGACTCGACGAGGTGGATCCCCGGGCAGGTGTCCCCCTCGGAAAAGAGCATCTCCCCCTTGGCGTGGACTCGGCGTTCGAGCCGGTCCGCCAGCGCTCGCCGCTCCGGCTCGCCGAGCCGGGCGAAGTAGGGGACGCTGCCGATCGCCGCGAGTCTCGTCCGGAGCTCCGATGCGGGCCCGGCCCCGAGGGTCATCGCGCCCTCGGCTTCGATTTCGCCGCCGCTCTCGCCACGTTCCGGGCCGCCAGGTGCCGCGCGATGCGGGTGACGAGGTCGAACGGAATCGGCTGGTCGAGCGGGAAGCGGACCGTTCCCTTGCCCCCCGCGTAGGCTTCGAGCTCGTGGCGAAACTCCGGCGCCTCCCGCGGCGCCGGGTAGAGCCCGATGTGGCCCGGATAGGCCGCGAAGTGGACGAGATTGCCGTGCAGGACGAAGGTCGGAATCTGGTACTTGATCGCCTCGGTCGCCTCCGGGACGGCGATCTGGATCGTCCGGCGGATCTGCTCCAGCAATCCGCGCACCTCGGGCGCGAAGCCCGCGATATAGGCGTCGATACTCTGCGGCGCGCCGCGGTCGGCAGCCATGGCCCCTCCTCTCCCCCGGACCCGCACCGGGAGCCCAACTCGACACGAACTGGCGATCAGCCGATCTGCCCTGGAGCCTATCAACGGAGCCTCGAGCATCGGCCGCTCGTGGTTTCGCCAGCTGTCGAAGCGCGCGCGGCGCCTCTGGACCGACGGGAGCGTGCGTGGAGGACGAGGCACAGAGAAAAGCGTTCTGTTGAAGGGGGTGACTCCTGAAATGGCGGTGGCGAGCTCGCAACGCTCGAACCGGCGGCGACTACCGCTCCCTTCAATGGAGCTTTTCGCTTCCGTCGCCGCGGACGATGCACTTGGTCGCACCAGCCGCGCTTGCGGCTCCGACGGAGCTCTGGATGGGGGCGAGTCGTAGAGAAAAGCGTTCTGTTGATGGGGGTGACCCCAGGCACGGTGGTGGCGAGCTCGCAAAGCGCGGCTCGACGGCGACACACGTTCCCTTCAATGGAGCTTCTCGCTTCGGTCGCCGCGGCTGTCGCACCTGGTCGCAACTGTTGCATCTGCGGCTCCGACGGAGCTCCGGATGGGGGCGAGGCGAAGTGAAAGGCGTTCTGTTGAAGGGGGGTGACTACAGGAACGGCGGTGGCGAACTCGCAACGCTCGAATCGGCGGCGACTACTGCTCCCTTCAATGGAGCTTTTCTCTTCGGTCGCAGCCGTCATCGCACCTGGCCGTACCAGCCGGGCCCGCGGCCCGCGGACTGCCGAGCTGCACGATCCGGATCGCCATCGTCCTCTCCTCTCGGTTCGCTCCGAGGGTTCACTCCCGGAGAGTGTGTGCCTGGAGCGGAGACACGGAGGAGTGGTCGCTCAGAGCGCCGACTCGACGGCGGCTCGCGCGAGCTGGGCGAGCTGCTCGGCGTTGGGAGCCGAGGCGGGGTCGATGGGCGGGTGGAAGTGGATCTCGATCGTGCCGGGGCGGGGAAAGAGCCGGCCGCGGGGGAGGACTCCGGCGGAGCCGACGAGGGTGACCGGGAGGATGGGGAGGCCGAGCTGACGGGCCATGACGAAGGCGCCCTTCTTGAACGGCAGCAGGCGGCCGTCGCGGCTGCGCGTGCCCTCGGGAAAGAAGAGGACCGAAACGCCGCCTTCGAGTTGCGGCTTGGCCGCTTCGAGGCTGGCTATCGCCTGCTGCGGGTCGCGGCGATCGACGAAGATGTGGCCGATCGCGGCGCAGCCCCAGCCCAGGAACGGGATGCGGCGCAGCTCCGCTTTCATCACCCAGCGGAACTGCCGGCGCAGGAAGCCGTAGAGCGCCAGGATGTCGTAGAAGCCCTGGTGGTTGCAGACGATCACGTAGGAGCTGCCTCGCGGCGCCTGCTCGCGGCCGCGCACGCGGACCCGCACGAAGCTCGCCCAGGTGAGACAGGCGGCCCAGATCTCGCCGGTGTGAAAGGCGGCGCGCCGGCTCACCAGCGCGATCAGGACCGTCACCGCCCCCCAGAACGCCGTCGTCAGCACGACCAGGGGAAAGAAGACCAGCAGCGTCCAGGGCGCCACCAGCCAACGGAGCGCCTCGCCCCCCGGGGGCCGAGCGGGCCGCGTGCCGGGCGCCTCGGCCCGCCCGGTCATCGCGTCGCTCGCCGGGGGAGAATGGCGGCTGTCACTCGCCGACCGAGAACGTCCAGCGCCCCGTGTCGCCCGTCTCGAAGTCGTCCCAGAACGGCATCGGATCGAGCATCGGGACGAGACACCACTCGTCGAGCGTGCCGGGGAAATCCGACTCCGGGTCTCTCGCGGTGATCGTCCAGGTGCCTGAAAGCGTCGTCCCGTCGAAGGCCGAGAAGGTCTGGTCCGGCGAATAGGGTCCGGTGGTCAGGCCGGTGGTGTTGCTGCAGCTCGTCTCGGCGGGGTTGGCGGCTTCGTCCGAGAAGAGGGCGTCCACGTGATCTCCGGAACAGCCGAACTGGGTCGCCGGGACGCCGGGCCGGTCGAAGATCACCCGCGTCGTGCCCAGGTGCTCGAGCGAGAAGGCGATGTCGCCCACCCAGCCGTGGGTGACCCGCAGCTCGACGTCGAGATCGAGGATCGCGTTGGCGCCCGCCGGCACCGTCAGCAGGTCGGTGACACCGGTCGGGTTGCCGTCCGGGATCGGCAGGTTCGGCGTCCGGCAGTAGCGCGCCGCGGTGCGGAAGCGGAACGGCGCCGAGGAGGCGCCGGCGCCGCAGGCGTTGGCGGCCGTCACCCGCCAGTAGTAGCGGGTGTCGGCCACGAGACCGGTCGCCGTCGTCGACGTGGCCGCCGTCGTGGTGGTGAAAACCGGGCTCGAGAAGTCGGCCGTGTCGTCGACCTCGACGACATAGCTCGTCGCCCCCGCCACCGCGTTCCAGGCGAGCGGCGCGGGATTCGCGACGCCGCTGGCGCCGTCGGCGGGAGCGGTGAGCGCCGGCGCTCCGGGCGAGGTCGCGACCACCGTCAGATCGACCGTGTCGGTCTCGACCGAGAGGTCGGTGGCGGTCCCCTGGACCGTGATCGTGTGCGTCCCCGGGGCGATCGCGGCCGTGTTGCCGACCGTCATCGTCGTCGCGTCGGGCGGCGTCAGCGGGTTGGCCGAGAAGCCCACCGTGGCGCCGGCCGGCGCGCCCAGCGCGGCGAGCGTCACCGGCAGGTCGTAGCCCGAGATCGAGCCGACGTGGACGGTGAAGAGCGCGTCCGCGCCGGCGCAGACGGCGGCGGCCGGGGGGGTCGCCGAGAGCGTGAAGCCGGGCTCGCCGCAGGCGTCGAACTTGACGCTGCCGATGCGCGTCGACCAGCTCGAGGCGCCGTTCCACTCGCCGGTGAACCAGAAGGTGCAGTCGTCGGCCGGGTCGACCGACATCGCCGAATAGTCGCCGTAGCGGTTGCTGGAATTCGAGGCGGTGCCGGCCACCAGCACCTGCTCGGCGAGGGTCATCACACCGGCGGTGTCGCCGGCGAGCCGACCGGTGAACCGGAGCCCGGGGTGGACGCTGGCGCTCGAAACGTTGTAGCCGACCATGAGGTTGCCGGCGCCGTCCATCGCGATGGCGCCCATCCAGCGATTGGTGGCGTCGGGCGAGTAGGTCCCCTCCTGCTCGAGCGTCCAGCCGGCGCCGGTGTCGCGCAGCTCGAACCAGCGCACGCCGCCCCGGTTGGTGCCGTCGACGTCGGTGACGTAGTTGCCCACCAGCGTCTCGTGCGAGCCGAAGTTGCGGTAGGCGAGGCGGAACATGATCACCTCGCGCAGCGGATCGAGCTGCGTGCCGGTGCCCGGCTGCGGGAAACAGGAGAACGAGGAGAGGCCGCACAGGTCGGAGTCGAACTCGGCGACCTGGATCGCGGGCAGGGCGACCAGGGCGGAGTTGGCCGGCGTCGTCCAATCGATGTCGACCGCCCACATTTCGAGCAGGTCGTGCGTCGGCTGGCCGGCCGGACCGTGGACCTCGGTGTCGCGGTGGCGCATGACGATGCCGGGCAGGCCCGGCGGCGGCGGCGTGGCGCCGTCGAGGTCGGCGGGGGTCAGTGCCTCGAACGGGAAACCGGGCAGGCTCGGCGCGGTGAACCGCTGCGCCGGGCGCGCCGTGCCGCAGGTGGTCGGCGTGCCGAGGATCATGTTCTCGCGGTCGAAGGCGTAGATCGCCGGCGAGCTCTCGTTGGTGGTGACGTAGTAGGCGTCGGGCCAGACGCCGTACTTTGGATAGTCGGGGAAGCCGGGCGCGGTCAGCTGGTAAGCGCACCAGCCGCCGGTGACCGGGTCGGGAGAGCGCGAGACGTAGACGCAGAGACGGTTGCCGCTCGACGAGAATTCCGACAGCACCCAGCGGTCGGCGAGCGGGTCGTAGAGCACGATCGGGTCGCCGAGCCCAGCGGCGCAGTTGCCCGAGCCGAGCCCGTCGAGCGCGAAGGGGCCCGCGATCACGGCGCCGGTCGACTTGTCGTGAACCGTCACCAGCGTGCCGCCGCCGCCGTTGATCATCTGGATGTAGTGGCCGGGTCCGATGTCGCCGACCGTGTCCGGCGGATTCACCCCCGAGAAACCCTGGCCGTTGAAGTTCAGCCCGACCACGATCCCCGGTCCGGGACCGAAGAACGCCTCCTGCGCCTCGAGCAGCGGGTCGACCCCGGTCCAGGGCTCCGGCTGGAGATCACCCTCCAGCGGCCGCGCGCGGCGCGGAATCTCCTTGATCGGGTCGCCCGGGCGCCACGCCGGCTCGACCGGCAGGTCGCGCAGATCGACGTCGACCGGGATCCCCGGCACCTCCTCGCCGATCACCTCCGCGGCGGCGCGACCGCCGCCGGCGGACGAGTCGGCCGCGGTCGGCCCGGCACCGGCGAGGCAAGCGAAAAGGGCGCAGAGGGCCACCAATGGGCGCGCGCGGTTGCTTCGCTTCATGAGCGTCTCCTGGGGTAGAGGATCAAGGGGGGCCGAGAGCCGTGAATGCGGGGGGAAGCCTACCGCTCCGGCGCCGGAGTGTCGACCGGCCGAGCGTCGGCCGCGGGGCTCGGTGCCAGCCGCTCGAGCAGGGCGAGGCCGCCCAGGCGGCTGATCAGCACGAGCTCCGGACCGCCGCCGCCGATCGTCGCCCGGGCGCGTTTGGAGAGCGGCCCGACACGCTCGACGGCGAGGGTGAAGTCGGTCGTCAACCGCCCCTGGGTCTCGAGCCGGGCGGTGGCGGCGGCCCGCGCCGGCAGCTCGACTTCGATCTCCCCGCTCACCGTTTCGAAGCGGGAGGGGCCGTCGGCGAGGCGGGGATGGAAGGCGACCCGGACCGCGCCGTGCTCCGTGGCGACGTCGACCGCGCCGCTGCCGCGCAGCCGGATCTCGCCCGAGCGGCTGCGGGCGTGGAGCGGCGCGGCGAAGCCGCGGGCCTCGATCAGGCCGCCCACCGTCCGCAAGCTGAGCGGAGAATCGGCTGGCACCTCGAGTGCCAGGTCGAGGCGGGAGGGGGGCTCGCCGGCTGGCGGCGGCGCGTCGCTCCCGGGTGCGATGCGCAGGGAGAGGCCGTTACCGCCGGCGACGATCTCGAGACGCGGCCCGGTTTCCCCCGGCCGCGTCTGGCGGACCCCGTGCACGCTCAGCCGTCCGGCCGGGCCCGAGCGGACGCGCAGGTCGCCGTGGGGGTTGTCGACCTCGACGCGGCCCGCGGGCGGCAGCGCCTCGGCTCGGTCGATCCGCTCGATGCGCCAGCCGTCGGGTGACAGTGGCTCTTCCGCCGAGGCCGCGCTCGACGCCGCCGCGAGGTTCGTCCAGAGTAGGAGCAGGGCCAACGCGGGCCGGCTCGCGAGTCGTTCGGATCCGAGCATCGCCACCGATCTTCTCACCACCCGGCTCGCGCCCGGCCCGGCGCCGGCTCGGGCGGGAGACCCGGCGGTCACACCTTGCTTTCCGTCGCGCCACCCCTGCGGGTAGGATGTCCCCGCCTCATGCGATGGCGCGAGGGGACGAGCCGGGTCGCTAGGTTCCCGGACAGGAGTCCTTGCCAGGGATGAGCTTCCAGCTTGGGTCGAACCGGGCGCGAGCCCGGTCGACGCGCACGACGATTTTCCGATCCGCCGCCGCGACCTCGAGAGGCCGCGACGAAGCGGGGTCGGTGCGTGGAAGTCGCCGTTACGTTCCGCTGCCAGCCCGCTGGTCCGCGCTCGAGGGCCAGCGCATCTTCCCGAGCATTGGGGGTCTCCATGAACGAGCCGGTCCAGAACGCAGTCCTCAGGCGGCGCGGGCGCGCGGCGCCGCTCCTCGCCCTCTTCGCCCTCGTCGCTCTCTGTGCCGCGCCGGTCGCAGCGGTCGGCGGCCAGCAGGGCGACTTCAAGTGGAGCTGGGGTAACACCCTCTCCTACGGCCTGCTCTACCGGCTCGACGACCCGGATCCACGGATCATCGGCCGCGCCGCCGGCGGCACGGCCTTCTCGGTCAACGGCGACGACGGCAACCAGAACTACGAGACCGGCATCGCCAGCAACGCGGTCAAGTGGACGAGTGAGTTCCAGTTCAGCTACAAGGGCTTCGGCGGCTTCGTGCGCGGCTTCGCCTTCTACGACCACGAGAACGAGAAGGGGGACCGGGCGCGCACGCCGCTCTCCGACGAGGCCAAGGAGCGGGTCGGCAGCCGCGCCGAGATCCGCGACGCCTTCCTCTGGTACCGCTTCAACCTGGGCCCGCGACCGGCCGAGATCCGCGCCGGGCGCCAGGTCATCAACTGGGGCGAAAGCACCTTCATCCAGGGCGGCATCAACGCCATCAACCCGGTCGACGTCTCCGCCCTGCGCGTCCCCGGCTCGGAGCTGCGCGACGCGCTGCTGCCGGTCGGCGCGGTCCTCGTCTCGCTGAAGCCCTCCGACAACACCTCGTTCGAGGCCTACTACCAGTTCGACTGGGAGGAGACCAAGATCGACCCGGTCGGCAGCTACTTCAGCGCCACCGACCTGGCGGGCGAGGGCGCCACCAAGGTGATGCTCGGCTTCGGCGCCGCGCCGGACTCGATTCCGGTGGGCTTCAACATCCCGGGCAATCCGGTGGGCGTCGCGGTCCCGCGCGGTCCCAACCGCGAGGCTGGCGACAGCGGCCAGTACGGCGCCGCCTTCCGCCTCTTCGCGCCCGGTCTCGGCGGCACCGAGTTCGGCCTCTACTACCTCTCCTACAACAGCCGTTTGCCGGTGATCATGGCCCGCACCGGCACCGCGGCCGGGATCCTGGCGCAAGGCAACTATGCCGCCACCGCCCAGTACTTCCTCGAGTACCCCGAGGACATCTCGCTCTGCGGCTTGAGCTTCAATGCCCAGCTCGGCGGCAGCGGCATCGCGCTCCAGGGCGAGGTATCGCACCGCCAGGACGTGCCGCTCCAGGTCGACGACGTCGAGTTGCTCTACGCCGCGCTGTCGCCGTTGCGGCTGCTGCCCGCGATTCCCCAACTCGCGCCACTGCGCCAGCTCGGCGGCCTGCTCGCCTCGACCGGCCAGCTGGGCGGTTTCGGGTTCAGCGAGGAGATCGCCGGCTACCGCCGCTTCGACACCACCCAGGTGCAGCTGACCGCGACCAAGGTCTTCGCCCGCGCCTTCGGCGCCGACCAGTTCGTGCTCGTCGGCGAAGCGGGCTGGAGCAAGGTGCACGACCTGCCGGCGCAGTCGGTCCTCCGCCTCGAGGCTCCCGGCACCTACACCAGCGGCAACCCGATCCACCAGCAGGCCGGCGTCCAACCCGGCACCGAGCCCGCTTCGGCCTTCCCGACCGACACGGCTTGGGGTTACGTGATCGCCGGGCGGCTCGACTACAACAACGCCTTCGGACCGGTGAACCTGTCGCCGCGCTTCTCCTGGGCGCACGACGTCGACGGCATCTCGCCGGGCCCGGGCGGCAACTTCATCGACGGCCGCAAGGCGCTGACCATCGGTTTCGGTTTCCAGTACCGGATCAATCTCGAGTGGGACCTGTCCTACACCCAGTACATGGGCGCCGGGCGGTACAACCTGATCAACGATCGCGACTTCGTCGCGGCCAACGTCAAGTACTCCTTCTGAGGAGAGACATCCCATGCGCAACCGAGTTTCCCGGCTGATCCTCTCCTCCGCGGTGCTCGCCTTCGCGGGCCTCGCGTTCGCCGCGCTGCCGCCCGCCGAAGTCGCCAAGCTCGGCACCGAGCTGACGCCGCTCGGCGGCATCAAGGCCGCCAACGCCGACGGCAGCATCCCGGCCTGGGAGGGCGGCATCACCCAGCCGCCCGCGGGCTACGTGCCGGGCAAGCACTACGTCGACCCCTACGCCGCCGACAAGATCGTGGTCACGATCGACGGCAAGAACGCGAGCGCCCACGCCGCCAAGCTCTCCGAAGGGCACAAGGCGATGCTCGCGACCTATCCGTCGTTCAAGATGAACATCTACCCGACGCGGCGCAGCGCCGCCGTGCCGCAGCGCATCTACGACGCGACCAAGGCCATCGCCGGCACGGCGCAGCTCGCGCCCGGCGGCAACGGCGTCACCGGCGCGCTCGCGGGCATCCCGTTCCCGATCCCGACCGAGGGCGTGCAGGTGATTTGGAACCATCTGCTGCGCTACCGCGGCGACACCGTCCTGCGCAAGGTCGCCCAGGCGGCGCCGACGCGCGGCGGCCAGTACACCATGGTGCAGTTCGACGAGGAGACCATGCTCCTCTACCACTTGCCGGGGATGACCGAAGCGGCGTTGCGCAATCGCGTCGCGCTGTTCAAGCAGGAAGTGACCTCGCCGGCGCGGCTGGCGGGCGGCATCCTGCTGGTGCACGAGACCCTGAACCAGGTCACCCAGCCGCGCGACGCCTGGCTCTACAACCCCGGCCAGCGCCGCGTCCGGCGCGCGCCCCAGGTCGCCTACGACAACCCGGGCACGGCGGCCGACAACATGCGCACCAGCGACCAGCTCGACATGTTCAACGGCGCGCCGGACCGCTACGACTGGCGGCTCGTCGGCCGCCAGGAGATCTACGTCCCCTACAACGCCTACAAGCTGCAGGATCCGTCGGTGAAGTTCAAGGACATCCTGACCCCGCTGCACATGAGCCCCGACCTGCTGCGCTACGAGCTGCACCGGGTCTGGGTGGTCGACGCGACGCTCAAGCCGAACGAGCGCCACGTCTACAAGCGCCGCACCTTCTACGTCGACGAGGACAGCTGGCACATCCTGCTGGTCGACCAGTACGACAACCGCGACCAGCTCTGGCGGGTCTCGGAGGGTCACGTCATGAACTTCTACAACGTGCCCGCGGTGTGGACCTCGGCGGAGTCGCACGTCGACCTGCAGGCCGGCCGCTACCTCGTGATGGCGCTGTTCAGCGAGAACCCGCCGCACGACTTCAACATCAAGCGGACCGAAGCCGACTACACCCCCGACGCGCTGCGTCGAGAGGGCGTGCGTTGAACCGCGCCTCGTCGGGGGCCGGCCGGCCGACGCCGGCCCCCCGCGAGGGGAGCTTTCGTTCGAGGCGGGCGCGTCCGATGAGCGCCCGCCTCGCTCTTTCCCCTGTCCTGTCCCTGGCGCTCGCCCTCGGAGGCGGAGCGCTCGATGGCGCGCCGGTCCGGGCCGAGGAGCCGATTCCCGAAGGCGAGTGGTCGATCCCGGCGCCCCTCGCGGCGGCCTCGCTGCTGGTCGACGCCGTCCGCCGGGGCGATCTCGTCGTCGCGGTCGGCGAGCGCGGCCACGTCCTGCTCTCGCGCGACGACGGCGCGAGCTGGAGCCAGGCGCGAGTCCCCTCGCGCGCCCTGCTGACCGCCGTCTGGATGCACGACGAGCGGCTCGGTTGGGTGGTCGGCCACGACGAAACGATTCTCCGCACGCGCGATGGCGGCACGACCTGGGAGCGGGTCCGCCACGAACCCGACAACGAGCGGCCGCTGCTCGATGTCTGGTTCGCCGACGAGAACCGGGGTTTGGCGGTGGGCGCCTATGGCGTGATCCTCGCCACCGCGGACGGTGGCGACAGCTGGGCGGAGAGCCGGATCGAAGAAGACGACTTCCATCTCAACCACGTCGCGGCGGTCGGTAGCGATCTGTACCTGGCGGCGGAAGCGGGCAACCTCTACCACTCGGGCGACGGTGGCGAGAGCTGGCGGCGCCTCGAGTCCCCCTACATCGGCTCCTTCTTCGGCATGCAGCCGCTCGAGGACGGCGCGCTGCTCGCCTTCGGCCTGCGCGGCAACCTGTTCCGCTCGGAAGACCGGGGCGGGACCTGGACGGCGGTCGAGACCGGGACGGTCGCGACCCTCACCGACGCCGTCGATCTCGGCGGCGGGCGCATCGCGGTGGTCGGCCTCGCCGGTGCCGTGCTGAGGAGCTCGGACGGCGGCCGCACCTTCCGCGGCGAGGAGCTACCGGACAACAAGGGCGCCTCGGCGGTGCTCGCGCGCCGCGACGGCCGAGAGCTGATGCTCTTCGGCGAAGGCGGCGTCAGGCGAATCGGAGGTGAGCCATGAGCGGTCCGACGCCGGGTCCCGAGCAGGCCTCCGAGCGCGCCCCGAACGGCGGGAGCTTCGGTGTCTTCCTCGAGCGCCTGATCTTCGGCCACCGGGCCACGGTGCTGGTGCTGTTCGCGCTCGCGACCGTGGTCATGGGGTGGTCGGCCTCGCGGCTGCGCATCGACGCCGGCTTCACCAAGCTGCTGCCGCTCAAGCACCCTTACATGTCGACCTTCCTGCAGTACCAGGAGGAGTTCGGCGGCGCCAACCGGGTGCTGGTGGCGCTGATCGCGAAGGACGGCGAGATGTTCACGCCGGAGTTCTTCGACGCGCTCAAGCGGGCCACCGACGAGGTCTTCTTCCTGCCCGGTGTCGACCGTAGCCGTGTGCAGTCGCTGTTCACCCCCAACGTCCGCTACACGGAGGTGGTGGAGGACGGCATCGCCGCCGGCAACGTCATCCCGGACGACTTCGAGCCCACCGAGGAGGGGCTCGAGGCGGTGCGCCGCAACATCCTCAAGGCGGGCATCGTCGGCCGGCTGGTGGCCAACGACTTCAGCGGCGCGATCATCAGCGCCCAACTGCTCGAGGTCGACCCGACCACGGGCGAGAAGCTCGACCCGCTGCAGGTCTCGTCCCGGCTCGAGGAGAAGGTGCGCCAGCAGTTCGACGCCGAGTTCGTGCCCGGCTCGGCGGTGACCGTCCACATCATCGGCTTCGCCAAGGTGATGGGCGACATCGCCGACGGCGTCCGGCGCGTGCTGATGTTCTTCGGCATCGCGCTGCTGCTGGCCGGCGTCCTGGTCGCCCTCTACGCCCAATCGCTGCGGCTGGCGGTCGCGGTGCTGACCAGCGCGCTGGTGGCGGTGGTCTTCCAGCTCGGTCTCCTGCCGCTGCTCGGCTTCGGCATCGACCCGATGTCGATCCTGGTGCCGTTCCTGGTGCCGGCGATCGCGGTCAGCCACGCCGTGCAGATGGTGAGCGCGAGCGGCTCCGAGATCTTCGACGGCGCCACGCCCGAGCAGGCCGCGCGAAAGGCTTTTCGGCGCCTGCTGGTGCCCGGCGGCATCGCGCTCCTGACCGACACGATCGGCTTCTTGACCATTCTGGTGATCGAGATTCGCGTCATCCAGGAGATCGCCGTCTCGGCGAGCCTGGGTGTGGCGATGATCCTGCTCACCAATCTGATCCTGCTGCCGGTCATCCTCTCGTTCGTCAAGTACCGCGCGAATTACCGCGACAAGCTGCACCGGCGCGCGCGGCACATGGAGCGGCTGTGGCGGCGCTTCTCGGTGGTCGCGGACGGCAAGCCGGCGCTCGCCATCGTGCTGGTGGCGCTGGCGCTGTTCGTCTTCGGCTGGTGGAAGAGCAACGACGTCAAGATCGGCGACCTGCACCGCGGCGTGCCGGAGCTGCGGGCCGAGTCGCGCTACAACCGTGACACCGACGTCGTGACTTCGCGCTTCTCGATCGGGGTCGACATCCTGAACGTCATCTCGGTGAGCCGGCCCGAGGGTTGCGTCGACCACTCCGTGATGACCACGATCGACGAGTTCTCGTGGCGGATGGCGAACCTCGAGGGCGTGCAGTCGACGCTCGACCTGCCCGGCGTCGCCAAGGTCATCGGCGCGGGCTGGAACGAGGGGAGCCTGAAGTGGCGGGAGCTCTCCCGCAACGAATCGGTGCTGACTCAGTCGGTGGCCTACGTGCCGACCTCGAGCGGGCTGCTCAACTCCGACTGCAGCGTGATGCCGGTGATGCTGTTCACTCGCGATCACAAGGCCGACACCATCAACGAGATCGTCGCCGAGGTCAAGCGGTTCGAGGCCACGCACGGCAACTCGGAGGTGTCGTTCCAGCTCGCCACCGGCAACGTCGGCGTCATGGCGGCGACCAACGAGGCGGTGAGCGCGGCCCAGTTCCCGATGCTGGCGTGGGTGTTCGGGGCGGTGGCGCTGCTGTGCATCATCACGTTCCGGTCGATCCGCGCGGCGGTGTGCATCCTGATCCCGCTCTCGCTGGTGTCGCTGCTCGCCTACGCGCTGATGGCGTTCCTCGAGATCGGCCTCAAGGTCGGCACGCTGCCGGTGGTGGCGCTCGGGGTCGGCATCGGCGTCGACTACGGCATCTACATCTACAGCCGCTTCCGCTCGCTGTTCCACACCCACGCCGACGTCAAGCTCGTCTACCAGAAGGCGCTCGAGATAACCGGCAACGGCGTGCTGTTCACCGGCGTCACGCTCGGGCTGGCGGTGTCGACCTGGATCATCTCGCCGCTCAAGTTCCAGGCCGATATGGGCATCCTGCTCTGCTTCCTGTTCGTCATGAACATGGTGGCCGCCCTGGTCCTCGTGCCCGCCCTGATCCGCTGGCTGCCGGGAGAGCCCAAGCCCTGAACCGGGCGCGCGCGTCGAGAGAGCGGCCGACCACCCTCACCCCACACCCGCGCCCGCGAGGCCGCCGTTCCCCCCTGGATGGAGATCGCTTCCGTCCAGGGGGTGTCACCGCGCAGGTGCTGAACTGCATCGGGGTGGCGACGTCAGAAAAGCGCCCTAGAAGAGAACAGCCCAGATCGTGACCACCGTGGCAGAGGTGGCGCGGCGCTGCGCGGCGGCCTCGGCGTGGCAACGGAGGTCGAGCGCAGCCTCGGTCGCGGCCGAGGTCGCGGCCAAGGCCAGGGCTCCCGTGATCCGCTGCGGATGCTCTGTAGTGGTCTTTCCTTCGATGGAGCTTCTCCTCGCGGAAACGAAGCTGCCTCGGCCTCGCGGCCTCCAAGAAGCTCCAGAGAATGGAAAAGCCGGGCTCGTGTCCGGCGAGGCGAGGGCGACAGGTGCGTCCTCGAGTGGAGCCGCACCAGCGAGGCCGGCGCTTCGCGGTTCTTCCTCCGCGAGAAACGGGGACAGGCACGCAATACTTATTACGTGCCTGTCCCCATTTTGTGCGGAGTTCGAAGCTGGCGCCGCGAAGGGGCGTGGGTCTCGAAGCCCGTCAGAAGGCCGCGTCCGGGAAGTCCATGATCGCGGTGCTGCCGGACTTGATGGTGGCGAAGAGGGCACCGGTCTTGGGCAGCATCCGCTGGACGTAGAAGCGAGCGGTGGCGAGCTTGGCCTCGTAGAAGGGGGCGTCCGCTCCCGCTCCGGCGGCGAGCTTGGCGCGCGCGACCTTGGCCATGCGCGCCCAGAGGTAGCCGAGCGCGACGTAGCCGAACAGGTGGAGGTAGTCGGTGGCGGCGGCGCCGGCCTGGTCGGGGTTCTTCATGCCCTCCTGCGCCAGCCAGGCGGTGGCGCGCTGCAAGCGCTCGAACGCCTTGGCGACCGGTGTCACGAACTCCTGCATCGCCGGATCCGCGGCCTCCTGCTCGAGGAAGGCCTGCACTGGGTGGAAGAACCGGCGCAGGTAGCGCCCCATGTGGGCCGAGAGCTTGCGGCCCACGAGGTCGAGCGCCTGGATGCCGTTGGTGCCCTCGTAGATCTGCGTGATCCGCGCGTCGCGCACTATCTGCTCGACGCCGTACTCGCGCACGTAGCCGTAGCCGCCGTGGACCTGCAGCGCGACGTTCGCCATCTCGAAGCCGAGGTCGGTCTGGAAGGCCTTGACCACCGGAGTCAGCAGCGAAGCCAGGTCATCCGCCGCCTGCCGCCGTTCGGGGTCGGGGTCCGACTGGGCGTGATCGATCTCCATCGCGATCCAGGCGGTCAGCGCGCGCGCGCCCTCGTTGAAGGCACGGACCGAGAGCAGCATCTTGCGCACGTCGGGGTGGACGAGGATCGGGTCGGCCTCCTTGTCCGGATGCTTGGCGCCGGTGAGCGCTCGCCCCTGCAGGCGCTCGCGCGCGAACGCGGCGGCGTGCTGGTAGGCCGCCTCCGAGAGCGCCAGCCCCTGGACGCCGACGTGCAGCCGGGCGGCGTTCATGAAGGTGAACATCGCCTTCATCCCCTTGTTCGGCTCGCCCACCAGGTAGCCGACCGAGCCCTCGAAGTCGATGACGCAGGTCGATGAGCCCTTGATCCCCATCTTGTGCTCGAGCGCCGAGCAACTGACGCCGTTGGGCACCAGGCGCCCGCCCTCCGGTCGCAGCTTGGGCACCAGGAACATGCTGATCCCCTTGATGCCGGCGGGCGCTTCGGGCAGGCGCGCGAGCACCAGGTGGACGATGTTCTCGGCCAGGTCGTGATCGCCGGCGGAGATGAAGATCTTGCTGCCGGCGAGCTGGTAGACGCCGTCGCCGGCGTCGACCGCCTGGGTGCGCACGAGGCCCAGGTCGGTGCCGCTCTGCGGCTCGGTCAGGCACATGGTGCCGGCCCAGCTGCCGTCGACCAGCTTGGGCAGGACCATCCGCTTGAGCTCGTCGCCGGCGTGGTGGTCGAGGGCGTCGTAAGCGCCGTGGGTCAGGAAGACGTACATCGAGAAGGCGAGGTTGGTCGAGATCATCAGCTCGCTGGCGGCGATGCCGACGAAGTAAGGCAGCCCCTGGCCACCGTACTCGGGGCGGGCGGTCAGCCCCATCCACCCCCCTTCGCGCAGCAGGTTCCAGGCGTCGCGGAAGCCTTCGGGGGTCCTGACGACGCCGTTGTCGAGGCGGCAGCCCTGCTCGTCGCCGACGGCATTCAAGGGCTGCAGGACCTCGCTCGCGATCTTGCCCATCTCCTCGAGCACCGCGGTCGCGGTGTCTTCCGTGGCGTCCTCGAAGCCGGGGAGGCGAGCGAGCGCGGCGCCGTCGAACAGCTCGTAGTAGACGAAGCGGAGGTCGCGCAGGGGAGCCTTGTAGGTCGTGGGCATGATGGTCGCTCCTCGAGTCGGGTCTAGTTCCGGAGGGGCTTGCCGGTTTCCAGCATGTGTTCGATGCGCGCCAGCGTCGCCGGCGTGCGGACGAGCTCGAGGAAGGCCTCGCGCTCGAGGCGGGAGAGGTCGTCCTCGGTGACGCTCTCGGTCGGGTCGGTATCGCCGCCGGTGACGACGCGGGCGAGCCGGCCGGCCACCACCACGTCGTGCGGCGTCGCCGCGCCGCTGGCGCGGAAGCCGGCCACCGCCATGTCGAGCGCTGCGCGCCCGGCCGGGCCGGGCAGCGAGATTTCGACCGGCGCCGGCGGCCGGTAGCCGGCGGCGAGGAGCTCGAGTGCCTTGGCCTTGGCGTCGGCGAGCAGGCGGTCGCGGTTCATGGTGATGCCGTCGCCCGGGCGCAGGAAGAGCAGCTCGCGAGCCTCTTCCGCCGAGGTCGAGACCTTGGCGGTCGAGATGGTCTCGAAGACCTGGGCGACGCCGGGCATCGGCCCGCCCGGGCGCTTCGGGTTCGTCTGCCAGCGGGTGACCATCTCCTTGCAGCCGCCCCAGCCCGGGATCACCCCGACCCCCGCCTCGACCAGACCCATGTAGGTCTCGGCGTGCGCCTGCACCGCGTCGCAGTGGAGCAGGATCTCGCAGCCGCCACCGAGCGCCATGCCGGCCGGCGCTCCGACCACCGGGAAAGGCGCGTACTTCAGGGCGCGGAAGGTCTCCTGACCGGCGGCGATCGTCGCTTCGATCTCCGGCCACAGCCCGACGTTGGCGGCGAAGAGCGCGATGCCGATGTTGGCGCCGACCGAGAAATTGCTGGCCTCGTTGTGGATCACCAGCGAGCGGAAACGCGTGCCGTCGATCAGGCCGAGCGCTTTGGCCAGCTGCCGCAGCACCCCTTCCTCGAGGGCGTTCATCTTGGTGTGGAACTCGAGGCAGAGGACGCCGTCGCCGAGATCCCAGAGGCTGGCCGAGGAGTTCTTCGCGACCGGCTTCCCGGCGCGCGCCAGATCGGCGAGCCGGAGGACGCCGTCGGGGCGGCGGACTTCGCGGTAGCTCCCGTCGGGCGCGAGCTGCTCGAGCCGGCCCGACTCGACCCGGTAGAAGCTCCCCGCGCCGACCGCGGCGAGCAGCGGCGGCACCGGCCTCCCCTCGGCGGCGAGCCGCCCGGCGAACCAGGCGGGACCGATCTTGTCGAGCAGCTCGAAGGGACCGAGATCCCAGCTGTAGCCGCAGCGCATCGCCTCGTCGACGGCGGCGATCTCGTCGGCGATCGCCGGCACCAGCGACGCCGCGTAGGCGAGCGTCCGCGAGAGCATGGCCCAGGCATAACGGCCGCCGCGGTCCGGGTGCTCGAGCAGCGCGCGGGGCCCGCCGCTCCTGGCCGCGGCCAAGCTGGCCAGCCGCGCCTCGCGCTGCGGCCGGTACTCGCCGGTGGCGAGATCGATCGCCAGCTTCTCCTTCCGTCCACCCGAGATGTCGAGGCGGTAGAAGCCCCCCTTGCCCTTGCGGCCAGTCAACCCCGCCGCGATCATCTTCCGGATCAGCTCGCGATCTTCGTGGATCGCGCGGTAGGCGTCGTCGGCCGGCAGCGTCGCCAGCAGCGAGGCGGCGATGTGTGGGCCGAGGTCGATGCCGACCAGGTCCATCAGGCCGAAGACCCCGGTCTTCGGAAAGCCGAACGGTTTGCCGGCCACCGCGTCGGCCTCCTCGACCGTCAGGCCGAGCGCGAGCGCCTCGCGGGTCGCCGCTTCGATCCAGAAGGTGCCGATCCGGTTGGCGATGAAACCGGGCGTGTCCTTGCACACGACCACGCTCTTGCCCAGGCGGTGATCGCAGAAGCCGCGCACCGCCGCGGCCGCATCCGTCCGGGTCGCCGGACCGGTGACCAGCTCGAGCAGCCGCATGTAGCGGGGGGGATTGAAGAAGTGGGTGACCAGGAAATCGGCGGCGAAGCCGGCGGGGGTGCCCGCGACCAGCTTGGCCAGCGGGATGGTCGAAGTGTTGGTCGAAACGATCGAGCCCGGCTTGCGGACGGCGTCGACGGCGCGGTAGACCGCCTGCTTGACGTCCACGCGCTCGACCACCGCCTCGACGATCCAGTCGCAGTCGGCGAGCAGGCCGAGGTCGTCCTCGAGGTTTCCCGGGGTGATGCGCCGGGCGAAGGACGCCGACATGAGCGGCGCCGGTTTCGCCTTCTTGAGCTTCTCGAGCGCCCCGTTGGCGAGGGCGTTCCGGTCGGTCGCGCCCGCGGGCACGATGTCGAGCAGCACGACCGGAATGCCGGCGTTGGCGACGTGGGCGGCGATGCCGGCTCCCATGACGCCGGCTCCGAGGACGCCGACTCTCTCGATGGCGCCCATGTTCAGACCGCCTCGAGAATCGTCGCGATGCCCTGCCCGCCGCCGATGCACTGCGTGGCGAGGGCGTAGCGCTTGCCCTCGCGGGCGAGCAGCTGGGCCGCCTTGCCGGTGATCCGGGCGCCGGTGGCGCCCAGCGGGTGGCCGAGCGCGATGGCGCCGCCGTCGAGGTTGACCTTGGCCGGGTCGAGCCCCAGCTCGTCGATGCAGGCGAGCGACTGGGCGGCGAACGCCTCGTTGAGCTCGATCAGGTCGATCTGGTCGAGCGTGAGCCCGGCGCGGTCGAGCGCCTTGCGCGTCGAGGCGACCGGGCCGATGCCCATGATCTCGGGTTGGCAAGCGCTGACGGCCAAGCTGCGGATGCGCGCCAGCGGCACGAGCCCCTTGCGCTCGGCGTAAGCCTCGGAGCAGACCAGGGTCGCCGCGGCGCCGTCGGTGACCGGCGAGGAGGTGCCAGCGGTGACGGTGCCGGTGTCGTCGAAGGCGAGCTTCAAGTTGGCCAGGCCCTCGAGAGTGGTGTCGGGGCGTGGGCAGCCGTCCCGGGTGACCGTGCCCCCTTTCCAGACGATCGGCGCGATCTCGCCGTCGAGGCGACCGGCGGCGATCGCGGCGGCGGTCTTCTGTTGCGACTCGAGCGCGAACTGTTCCTGGCGGGCGCGCGAGATGCCGTACTTGCGGGCCAGATTCTCGGCGGTCTCGCCCATCGCGGCGAAGGCCTGCGGGTAGCTCGCCATGAGCGCCGGGTTGGGCAGCGGGTTGAAGCCGCCCATGGGCACCCGGGTCATCGACTCCACGCCGGCGCAGACGAAGACCTCGCCGGCGTTCATCTGGATCGCTCCCGCGGCGGTGTGAATGGCCTGCATCGAGGAGCCGCAGAAGCGATTGATCGTGGCGCCCGCGACGCCGACCGGCAGGCCGGCGAGGAAAGCGGTCAGCCGGGCGACGTTGAAGCCCTGCTCCCCTTCGGGGAAGGCGCAGCCGAGAAGCAGGTCCTCGATGTCCTCGGCGGCGACGCCGGTGCGCTCGATCAGCGCGCGCACGGTCTGCGCGGCGAGGTCGTCGGGGCGGACCTTGGTCAGCTCGCCCTTCTTGGCGGGAGTGAACGGGGACCGGACGTAGCCGGCGATGACGACGTTCTTCATGGTGTCTCCACCTCCATCGTGGGTGCGGCGGCGTCAC
This sequence comes from Acidobacteriota bacterium, assembly GCA_014584695.1. Classification (GTDB taxonomy): domain Bacteria; phylum Acidobacteriota; class Thermoanaerobaculia; order Multivoradales; family JAGPDF01; genus JACTMI01. The sequence goes on along the minus strand of JACTMI010000008.1, from coordinate 60,325 downwards.
GGCCCCCGCGCTGGTCCGGTCGCCCGTCGCCGCCAGCGCCTCAGGGGCCGCTGCCGCGCGTCGGCTCGCGCACGCCCAGCCGGCGCATCGCCTCGAGCGTCATCTGTTCGATCTCGCGCAGCTCCTCGAGGGTGAGCTCGAGGTCGGCGCGTTGGGCTTCGAGCTCCGCGATCCGCTGCCGGGCGCCGGCGAGCAAGTGGGGCAGCTGCGCCTTGCGGGTCGGGTCGGCGTCGTAGAGGTCGAGGTACTTCTGGATCAGGGCGAGCGAGAAGCCGAGCCGCTTGCCGCGCAAGATGATCTGCAGGCGGCCGCGGTCCCGGTGGGTGTAGACGCGGGTGGAGCCGGCCCGCTTGGGATCGAGCAGCCCCTTGACTTCGTAGAAGCGGATGGCGCGGGGGGTGACGCCGAGCTCCTGGGAGAGCTCGGTGATGCTGAACAGCCGGTCGGGATCGGCGTGGTGGGCCATCGCGGGTCGGCATCCCCTCCGGCAACCGACCCTAGCGCCACTTGACGCTTACGTCAACCAACTGACCTATAGGGTACGACGCAGCGCGTCAAGACGGATGCCGGCGTGCGGCGAAGTGCTCGGCCGCACGCCGGCGACGTCGAGACCGTCCTCGAGCCCGTGCTCAGCCGCCCGCGGCCGAGAAGGCACCCCAGAAGCTGAGCGCCCAGCCGATCACCATCACCGGCAAGCAGGCCAGCCAGCGCAGGAACGGCGTCTTCGTCCCCTCCCAGTTCTTCGCCACATAGACGAAGATGACGAAGGGGATGAGGAGGCTGGCGAGTCCCCAGCCGATGCTGGTCTTGAAGGCGTGGATCAGGATCTGGATGCCGAAGATCAACATGCCGATGCTGGCGACTACGGTCAGAATGGTCCCCAGTGTGCCCATGGCGAGTCCCCCTCGAACGAGCCGAGCGGGGGGCAGATCCCGCTCGTTCCCGGCCACGCGCCGGGAGCCGAGCTTCGGCCTGCTCGCTGCCCGCTGTTGGATTCGTTCCTACGACGGATAGTACGTCAACCAACGCGCGAGAGTGACAGCTCGCGGCGCGCGGTCCCGGTCGGGGGGGGGTGGACCGACCCAGGGCTCAGCGGACGGGATCGACCACGCGCAGGATCTCCTCCATGCGCGCCTGCGTGGCGCGATAGCCGAGGTCGAAGATCTCCTGGCGCTTCTTGACGTCGAAGAGGCCGAACTGGCGCAGGCCTTCGAGGCGGAGGACCAGGTCGCAGTGGTGGAAGTTGCGCCGCGACGCGTAATAGACGCCGATCTCGTAGGCCCGTTGGGAGATGGCGAGCGAGCTCGAGAGGTCTTCACGGGCCACGGGGGAGATGGGGCTGGCGTAGACGCCGAGGATGACGTCGCAGAGGCCGAGCAGGGGGTTGACCGGAAAGTTGTCGATGATGCCGCCGTCGGCGAAGGGGCGGCCGTCGACGAGCGTCGGCGAAAACAGCGCCGGCACCGACGACGAGGCGATCACGGGCCGGACCAGGGGCCCGGAGGCGAAGATCTCGAGCCGGGCGCGCACCAGGTCGGTCGCGGCGACGAACAGGCGGCGGCCGAGGGCTTCGAACGAGTCGTCAGGGAAGGTCGCCAGGAAGTCGGGGACGATCTTCTCGGTGTCGAAGACGCCGGGCTTGCCGAAGGCGAGCTTGGAGAAACGGAACGGGCTCTTCTCGGCGAAGAAGTCGAGCATCTGGTCGGGCGTGAGCCCGCCCCCGTAGAGCGCGCCGACGATCGCGCCGGCACTGGTGCCGGAGACACATTCCGGCGCGATGCCCCGCTCCGCGAGCGCCGCCAGCACGCCGATGTGGGCGATCCCGCGGCTACCGCCGCCCGACAACACGATGCCGACCCGGTATTGCAATCTCGCCTCGCTCCCTCGTGCGGGAACTGCTGGAGTCCGCGAGCAGGTTACCATCGGCCGGCGGCCGCCCGGCGGGGTGGCTGGCCGCGACCCGGTGCCATCGTAGCCTCTGCGACAACAAGGGCGAGGTGCCGTCTTGGAGACGCCGAGACCGAACCGCTGGTGGGCGACGCGCGAGGCGTGGATCGCCGCGGGCGCCCTGCTCGCGATCGGGCTCCACCTGATCCTCCGCTTCGGCTTCGAGGCGGCCGGCCGGCTGGGGCCGTGGCCGGCGGCCGAAGTGCCCCTGCTCGCGATCCTGCTGCTGGGCGGCCTGCCGCTGGTCGCGACGCTCCTTCGCCAGGCGCTCCGGCGCGAGTTCGGGTCGGATCTGCTGGCCGGCATCTCGATCGTCACCGCGGTCGTCCTCGGCGAGTACCTGGCCGGCGCGTTGGTCGTCCTCATGCTCTCTGGCGGGCAGACGCTGGAGAGCTACGCGGTGCGCAGCGCCTCCTCGGTGCTCGAAGCGCTGGCGAAGCGGATGCCTTCGGTGGCGCACCGGCGGGTCGACGGCCGGGTGGTCGACGTCGCGGTCGAGGAGCTCGCGGTCGGCGATCTGGCGGTGGTCTTTCCCCACGAGCTCTGCCCGGTCGACGGCGTGGTCGAGGAGGGCCACGGCGTCATGGACGAGTCCTACCTCACGGGCGAGCCCTACCGGATCTCGAAGACCCCAGGCTCGACCGTCCTCTCGGGCGCCGTCAACGGTGAGAGCGCGCTCACGGTTCGCGCCACGGCGCGGGCGGTCGACTCACGCTACGCCAAGATCCTGGCGGTGATGCGCGATTCCGAGCAGCGCCGGCCGCGGCTGCGGCGCTTGGGCGACCAGCTGGGCGCCGTCTACACGCCGATCGCGGTCGGTTTGGCGCTCGCCGCCTGGGCGGCGAGCGGCGAGCCGGTCCGTTTCCTGGCGGTGCTGGTGGTCGCCACGCCCTGTCCGCTGCTGATCGGGATCCCGGTGGCGATCATCGGCTCGATCTCGCTCGCCGCGCGCCGCGGCATCATCATCCGCGATCCGGTGGTGCTGGAGCGGATCGGCACCTGCCGGGTGGCGATCTTCGACAAGACCGGGACGTTGACCTACGGCGAACCGGAGCTGGTCGCGACGGTGGCCCTGGGCGGCCACGATCCGGACGAGGTGCTGGCGCTGGTGGCGAGCCTCGAGCGCTACTCGCGCCACCCCCTGGCGGGCGCGGTGCTGGCGGCGGCCGAGCGGCGATCGGTCGCCATCCACGAGGCGACGGCCATCGCGGAGCGACCCGGCGAGGGCCTGAAGGGCGAGGTCGCCGGGCGGCGAGTCGAGGTGACGAGCCGCGCGCGCGCGGCCGGGATCACGGCGGCGGAGGCGCTGCCGCCGGCGGAGGGGGGGCTCGAGGCGGTGATCGCCATCGACGGCGCGGTGGCGGCGTTGCTGCGCTTCCGCGACCGCCCACGCCACGAGGGGGCGAGCTTCGTCCGTCACCTGAAGCCGCGCCACCGCTTCGAAAGGGTGCTGCTGGTCTCGGGCGATCGCGAGTCCGAAGTGCGCCACCTGGCCGGCGCGGTCGGCATCGAGGAGATCCACTTCTCGCAGTCGCCGGAGCAGAAGCTCGCCCTGGTCCGGGCCGAGACCGCCCGCGCGCCGACGCTGTTCGTCGGCGATGGCATCAACGACGCGCCAGCTCTCGCCGCGGCGACCGTCGGGGTCGCTTTCGGCCAGAACAGCGACGTCACCTCGGAGGCGGCCGGCGCGGTGGTGCTCGACAGCTCGCTGCAGCGCGCCGACGAGCTGCTCCACGTCGGCGTCCGCATGCGCGCCATCGCGCTCCAGAGCGCGGTCGGCGGGATGGCCCTCTCGATCGTGGGCATGGGTTTCGCCGCGCTCGGCTGGCTGACCCCGGTGGCCGGCGCCCTGGCGCAAGAGGCGATCGACGTGTTGGCGGTGATGAACGCGTTGCGCGCCGCGTGGCAGCCACGCGCGCTCACCGACTACTGATTTCGCCGGGCGCGGCGCTGCTCAGGCGGCGTCGTCGCCGGAGCCGGGCTCGTCCCGGCGCAGGCACTCCGCGAACTGGCGGCAGGCGTCGGTGGTGGTGAAGATGCCGACGATGCGGTCGCCGCGCCCGACCAGGGCGGAGCCGATCCGCTCCTTGGCCATGTGGAGCAGCACGTTGTCCAGCGGCTCGTCGATCGGTACCACGTAGGCGGGGTAGCGGCAGATCTCGCGCACCGCCGGCGCCGCTCGCCCGGTCGCGGCCTGGATCGACTCGACCCGCTCGACGTCGCGCTGGGTGACCACCCCCACGGGCTCGCCCGCGGCGAGCACCGGCAGGTGCCGGATCCCCGCCTCGGTCATCCGCCGCCGGGCCTCGGCCAGATCGTCGTCCGGTCCGATCGAATAGGGGAAGGGGGTCATCACGGACTTCATGGTCGGAATCCGGGACATGGGCACGCTCCTGAGCCGCAGTCTGGCGCCGGCGGCGAGGCTCCGCACCGTCCCGCGGGGTAGCTGCGGCGGGCCACCATCCATAGGATCTCGTGGATGAGAGGCATCGCGTGGAGCATCCGCGCGGCGGTCGCCCGGTTTCGTGGCGCCCGGCGAGGCCGCTGGATCGCCCGCGGTCTGGCCGCGCTCGCCGGCCTCGGCGTCGCCCTGCTCGCCGCGCTGGCGCTGGCCCGCTCGGGCTTCGACCCGCCGGAGCCGACCCTGCTGGTGCGGGATCGCGCCGGACGCTTCCTCGGCGAGCTGCCGGCGCCGGGGGAGGACCGGCTCGGCTACTGGCCGCTCGCCGCGGTCCCCGCGCGGGTCGCGGCGGCGACGATCGCGATCGAGGACCGCCGCTTCGTCCACCACCCCGGAGTCGATCCGCTCGCGATCCTGCGCGCGTTGCGGCAGAACTCGGCCGGCGGTCGGCGGGTCTCCGGTGCCTCGACCCTGGCGATGCAGGTGGCGCGGCTCGAGCGGCCGGCGGTGCGCGGCTACGGGCGCAAGCTGCTCGAGGCGGCGACCGCCGTCGCGATGACGCTGCGGCACGGGCGGGAGGGGGTGCTGCGCCACTACCTGCGGATCGTCCCCTATGGCCACCGGATCCACGGCATCGGCTACGCGGCGCGCCGCTACCTCGACAAACCGGTCGAGGACCTGTCGTGGGCCGAGATCGCCTTTCTGGCGGCGATTCCGCAGTCGCCGGCGCGGATGGACCCTCACGATCCGCGCGGTCGGGCGCGGGCGATCGCGCGAGGGCGCCGGATTCTCGAGCGGCTGGCCGAACGGGGAGAGATCTCCTCGCTCGAGCTCGCCGCCGCCCGCGAGGAGATCGCGCAGCTCCGCCTCCCCTGGCGGGCGGCGCGGCCGGAGGCGGCGCTCCACCCGCTGCTGGCGCTGCGCGGGCGACTGGCCGACGCGGTGGGGCCGGGCAGCTATCTGTTGACCACCACGCTCGACCTCGACCTGCAGGAGTTTTCCGAGGACGCGGCCCGGCAGGCGGTCGCGGAGGCGAGCGACCGGGGCGCCGGCAACGCGGCCGCGATCGTGGTCGAGCGCGGCAGCTGGCGGGTGCTCGCGGCGGTCGGCTCGACCGGCTACTTCGACCGCGAGCGAGCCGGGGCGATCGACTACCTCCGCCTGCCGCGCTCCTCGGGTTCGACGCTCAAGCCGCTGCTGTTCGCGCAGGCGCTCGAGCGCGGGGTGATCGGCCCGGCGACGATCCTCGACGACCTCGGGCCGGGGCCGGGCGGGATCCTGAATGCCGATGACCGCTTTCTCGGCCCGCTGCTGCCGCGGGCAGCGCTCGCCAACTCGCGCAACGTGCCGGCGGTCACGCTGGCGGCGCGGGTCGGCCTCGAGCCGTTCTACGCCGCGCTCGCCGACCTCGGCCTGCACGCGCACGAACGGCCCTCGGCGCGCTACGGCCTGGGGCTCGCGATCGGCGCGCTGCCGGTGACGCTCGAGCGGCTGGCCGGCGCCTACACCGCGCTCGCGGGGGACGGCCGCCCGCGCTCGCTGGTCTGGCTCGAGGGCGAGACGGCGGCGCCGGGGCCGCCCTTCGTCTCACCGGCGACGGCACGGCTGGTGACGCTCTTCCTGGCGGATCCCCAGGCGCGTATGCCGACCTTTCCACGACTCGGCTTCACCGAGTATCCGTTCGCGGTCGCGGTCAAGACCGGGACCTCTTCGCGGTACCGCGACGCCTGGACGGTCGCCTGGACCGACCGCTACCTGGTCGCGGCCTGGGTCGGTCATCCGGACGAGCGGCCGATGACGCAGCTGTCCGGCTACCGGGTCGCGGCCCGCCTGGCGCGCGGCCTGATCGAGCACCTCCACCGCGACCAGCTCGACGGGCTGGCGGCGACGCCCTTCCCGCCGCCCACGGGCTTCCGGCCAGAGCGGCTCTGCCCGCTCACGGGGGGGCGGGCGACGCCAGCGTGTGACCGGGTGGTGCTCGAGTGGCTGCCGGCCGAGGCGCCGCTCGGCGACTGCGCGGCGCACTTCCGGCTGGCGGTCGACCGGCGGACCGGCGCGCCCGCCACGGCGGCGACGCCGGCGCGCGAGCTCGAGGGCCGGGTCCATGTCGAGCTGCCGCCCCGCTACGCCGCTTGGCTGGCCCGGCAGAGCGTCGCCAGCCTGCCAGCGGCGCTCGCGGGCACCCAGCGCGAGCCGGGCGGTGGAACTTTGGCGGCGCTCGAGCCTCGGGTCGAGATCGTCTCGCCGGAGCCCGGCGTCCGCCTGCTGTTCGACCCGGAAACACCGCCCCCGCGCAACACGCTACGCCTCTCGGCGGTGGTCGAGCCGCCGGTGCCGCAGCTGGTCTGGTATGTCGACGGCGTCCCCTTCGCGACCGTCGAGGCACCCTACGAGGCGCGCTGGCCGCTGGTACCGGGGGAGCACCGCATCCAGGCGCGGGTGCCCTGGAGCAGCGCCCGCTCGAGGGCGGTGCGCGTCGTCGTCGAATGAGGGAGGGCGCCGGCCTCGCGGCCGGCGCGCCCGGTCACTTGTTGATGTCCTCGCCCTTCTTCAACCGGCCGAGCATCCGCTCGATGTTGCTCCGGTTCAGATCGTCCGGCGCGATCGCGAGCGCGGCTTCGAGGTGCGGGATCGCTTCGGCATAGCGGCCGAGCGCCGAGTAGGCGCGGGCGATTCCGACGTCGGTCGGCCAGGCGCCCGGGAAGCGCTCGGCCACCTTCTGGAAGACCGCGAGCGCTCTTTCGGGCTGGCCCTGGGCGATCAGTGGCCGGGCGTACTGGTAGATGTCGACCGGTCCGGCCGTCGGGTGGACGAGCGCGCGCGCCATCGTCGCCTCCGCCGCCGCGTCCTTGCCGTTGGCGCGCTGCGCCGCCGCCAGGGTGCGCAGCGTCTGCCAGTTTTCCTGGCCGATGAACTGGAGCGACACGGCGTTGCTGGCCCACTGCTCGGCCAGCTCGGGGCGGACCTTGCGGTCGACGAGCATCTGCGCCGATTGCTGCCAGCCGCGCCAGTCGAAGCCGGGGGCGCTGCGGAGCTCGCGCCCGAGGTTCGCGGCATAGAGGTCGATCGCATTCGGAACGGCGATCCGGATCGGCACCACCAGCTCCTCCCAGGCCAGCGCCAGGGTCGCCTTGTCCATCTGGCGGTCGGTGAACTCGTAGGTCAGCCACTCCCGGTAGGGAGCCTTCTCCGCCTTGACGGTGACCCGCAGGGCGTCCTCGGCCTCGCTGTAGAAGTAGTGGCCCCACGAGGACGAGTTGTTCGAGAAGATGACGATCCACTCATTCTCGCCCGGCACCATGTGGAGACCGTAGGCGCCGGCCGCGAGCGGCTGGCCCTCGACCTGGACGTCGTGGCTGAAGCGGACGACGGTGTTCTCGTTGGCTCCGGCGCGCCAGGGGCACATCTGGCCGCAGGTGCCGAAGGCCTCCTGGTGCCAGCCGAAGGGGACGAGCTGCCCCCAGATCTTTCCCCGCCGGTCGGTGCCGTCCGGGGCGTGCACATCCGGGCTGGAGTAGTCGACGGTCACCTCGACCAGCCCGAGGTGCTGGGTGACCGAAGCCTTCTGGTTGTCTCCCGACGGCGGCAGTGTCACCGCTTGAGCCCCCGCCGGCGGCGCGGCGCCGACCGCCACGGCCAGCGCGAACAGGAGACCGGTTGCAAATACGGACGACGTCGCGGCGGACCTGGACCTCTTCCTCTTCCTCATGTTCGGATCGCTCCCTTCTGGAGTGGATGGCCAGGGTAGTTACGTCGCGCTCGCCCGGGAGTTGCCCGCCGGGCCGAGCCGCCCCTCTGCGGGGTCGAAAGCCCTTTCTTCCGACCCCGCCCGCCCCCCCGCCGCAGTCGCGCCTGGTCTCGCCGAACACCCCCCACCCCTGCCGCTGCAGCGGAATAGAGCCACGAGGCAGACGCTAGGAGTCCGGAGCGAGAAGAGAGTAAGGGAAGGAGGTGGAAGAAGAGTCAGGAGAGGCGCAGAGAAGAGAAGAGAAGAGAAGAGCGGAGAAGAGAAAAGAAGAGAAAAGAAAAGGCTTCCATAGAAGGGGTGGGAGGGGGGGCGTTGTTGACTGAGTTGAGCTGCGCGGTAGCGGGGGCGGTGAAAGGTGGGAAAAGGAGCGGAATGGGGAATGAGAAGGGGCAGGCGAAGGGGAACGGGAAGGGGAAGGGGAGGGGGAGGGGGAGGGGGAGGGGGAGGGGGGCCTCTGCCGGACCGCACGCTCTGTGGCCCGGTCAGCGCGCGGTCGCGCCGGCGGGGATTCGACGACGTCGGGCTCGCCCGCACGCCTCGCCGCAGCGAGGACGCTCCACTCACCTACCCTTAACTGGAGCTGTTGCCTTTTCTCTTCTTCACGGACGGCAATCCGCCTCGCCGCAGCGAGGACGCTCCACTCACCTACCCTTAACTGGAGCTGTTGCCTCTTCTCTTCTTCTCGGACGGCAATCCGCCTCGCCGCAGCGAGGACGCTCCACTCACCTACCCTTAACTGGAGCTGTTGCTTTTCTCTTCTTCACGGACGGCAGACCGCTTCGGCTCAGCGAGGACGTTCCATTCACCTACCCTTAACTGGAGCTGTTGCTCTTCTCTTCTTCACGGACGGCAAACCGCTTCGCCTCAACGAGATCGCTCCCTACACCTGCCCTTAACTGGAGCTTTGCTTTCTTTTCCATTTTCTTCTTCTTCTGTTTCGCTCTCTGCTTGATTCGAGCGGACGGGATCCCCGTCGGCGGCCGCTGGGGTTGCGGTCAGTCGTCGTAGTAGCCCTCGCGGGCGCGCAGGTCGATGCCGGGGAGGGCGAGGTCGATGCGGATGCGGCGCCAGGAGCCGTCGTGGCGGGCGACGCTGGGGTAGTAGCCGAGGACGTACTGGTTGCGCAGCTCGGCCAAGATCTCGCGGAAGGCCTCCTCGGCCTGCTCGATGCGGGCGATCGGGACGATGCGCCCACCACTGCGAGCTACCATCCGCTCGAGCGCCTTGACCTCGGCGTCGTGTTCCTTGAAGTCGCGCCAAGCCGAGCGGTGCCAGAGTGGGCCGGCGGCCTTGCTGACCGGACGGATCCAGTAGAGCAGCGCCGGGCTCCTGCCGATCGACTGCTCGAGCTCGCGCGCGGAGAGCAAGCTGTCGACGTCGATGCCGTCCGAGAGCAGGATCGCGACCCGCCGCCCCTGCCGGCGCTCGAGCTCCTTGAGCGCCAGGAACAGGTGGTCGTTGATCGCCGAGCCGCCGCGCGCGGCGGCCCCCGTCAGGCCGCCGGTGAGCGTCGCCGGATCCGAGCCGAAAGCCGAGCGGTGGATCACCTGGTCCGAGAAGAGCAGCAGCATCGCTTCGTCGAGCGGCGCCATGCCGGCGGCGAAAGCGCGCGCGCCGGCCAATGCGGCGGCGAGCGGGGCGCCGCGCATCGAAAGCGAGCTGTCGAGCAGCAGCACGGCGGCGAGCGGCACGTCGCCGCGCTCGAACGTCACCAGGCGCTGCGAGACGCCGCCGTCGAAGACCCGGAAGTGCCCGCGCGCCAGGTCGTGCGCCGGCGCGCCGGCGCGGCTCGCGGTGACGTAGAGCTGCTGCAGCGGCAGCTCGATGCGGTCGTCGACGCGGATCCGCGGCAGCACCAGCTCGGCCTCGCTGACGGCGCCGGCCTCGCCGTGGGCGACGACGCGGAATCGGCGCTCGAGGTTCTCCTCGCCGAGATCGACCTCGATCCGGTAGGGCGGCGCCGTTCGCTCGCCGACCTTGCGGCCGTCGACGTAGAACTCGACCCAGCGTGCCTCGCCGCCGCGCACCTCGGCCGCGAAGTCGGTGGGGCCGAAGGCCGCTTGGCCGGCGAGCGGTTCGACGATGGCGACCTCGAAGGCGGGCGCCGCGAGCAGCGCCGCCGCCATCAGCGACCCGGCGGCCGCCGTGACGCGAAGGCCGCGTGCCGGCGGACGATTCACGCCGGACCTCCGCCGCCACCGAGCGCGGCGAGCAACTCGGAGCGGGCGAGGAAACCGCGCTCCTCGACCGTGGCGCGACCTGCGGCCAGAGCCTGCACGGGGAAGCGCGCGTAGTGCTGGCGCGGCGCGATGTCGAAGCTGCGACCAGCCCGGGTGGCGCGCTCGACCGCGGCGCGCGCCTCGGCGCGCCGGCCAGCTCGATCGAGAGTGTAGGCGAGCGCGGTCTCGAGCGACGGCTCGGCGGGGAAGCGACGCGCGGCATTCTCCAGCAGCGAAGCCGCCGCTGTCAGGTCGCCCGCCGCGAGGTGCTGTCGAGCCCGCTCCTGGTTGGCGATGACCGCGATCCAATCCAGGGCCGGCTCGGCGATCAGCTGGTCGAGCAGCTCGACTCCGCGCCTGGCCGACCCGGCCCGAACCTCGATCAGGGCGCGGCGAAGGCGGGCCTCGCGGTGCCGGGGGGCGGCGGCGAGCGCGCGGTCGAGTGCGCGCCGGGCCGGGTCGAGCTCGCGGTTGCGTTCGTGGAGGGCCCCCAGCGCCACCCAGGAGCCGGCCCGGTTCGGCGCCAGGGAGGTCGACCGCTCGAGCAGCGCGGCGGCCCGGTTCGGCGCCTGGGCGTCGAGCAGGTCGGCGGCGAGGCTCTCGAGTGCCGAGGCGACGATCTCGCGCTCCTCGTCGGTGGCCGCGCGGCTGGCGCTGTCGACGAGCAGCGATTGCGTCACCATCTCCGCGCGCCGCGCGAGGCCGATCCGGCCCGCCGCGAGATGCGCCCGGAAGAGCTCCTGGTAGAAGAGCGCGAGCGGCAATAGCGCGCCGGGGCGGCTCTTGGCGATGTCGGACAGCAGCGAGCGATCGGCCTGCGCCAGCCAGCCCATGGCCCGCTTGGGATCGCCTTCGAGCGCGGCGGACTCGAAGACCTGGAGCGCGGCGACGCCGCCCTCCGGGTCCCCTGCCGCGTAGCGTCGCCAAGCCTCGCGATAGGCGGTGCGGAACCGCTCGAGGTCCTCCTTGGAGGCGGGGGGCGCCACCGGCGCCGGCGCCTCCGGACTCTCCTCGGCGGCGGCCCGCGCCAGGGCGACACGCGCGACCGCGTTCCAGGCCACGGCCTCGTCGGCCGGACGGGCGAGACAACGGTGCGGCAGCGAGACGAGCTCGCCATCGTGCGTCGTCAGGATGAGATCGCGCAGGCCCGCGCGGCCCCCCGGCGCGGCCATCTCGAGCTCCGTCGCGGCGAGACCGGGCGCCAGCCGGCGGCCGGCCCGCGCGGTCAAGGTCGGCTCGCCCGCCGGCCGGCCGAGGCCGTCGACCAGGCGCGCCGCGAGCGGACCCGCCTCGCCGCCGCCGATCCAGGCCCAGAGTCGCGCGGGCGCGTCGAGGGCCAACACCGGCAGCGCCGAGGGCGGGCCGCCGATCTCCGTCAGGACCCCGGCGGCCGCCGGGGCGAGCGCCGGGGAGCGCGCCTCGATCCACTCGTCGGCGGCGGCCACGACCGGGGCGAGGAAGGTCGCCTGCGCCTCGGCGCCAGGCGTGGTGAGGACCAGCCGGGTCTCACGGAGGCCGAACGCCCCGGTCTGGCGGTTGCGCACCAGCGCCCGGATCGACCAGTCGCCGGGTGCGAGCTCCAGGCTGCCCAGCCAACGCAGTCCTCCGGCCTCGATCGCGCCACCATGGCGGCCGAGATCCACGGCGATTCCCTCGGCGATCGCGGCGCCGATCGTGCCGCCCAGACCGACCGCGTAGAGGGTGAGCTCGACGCCCAGCCGCGCCGACGGTTGACCGGCGAGCAGGCTCTCGCCGTCGAGCTCGATGCCAACCAGGACCGGCACGGCCACGCGGCCGTGGCCAGCGGGCAGAGCGACGATCTGGGTGCGCAGGGGTCCACCGCTGCCGCCGTGCGCCAAGAGGGCGGCGGCCTCGGGGCGGGCGCCGCCGATCGACCGGACTTCGATGCCACTCGCCTGGGCGCGCAGCGCCGAGCCGCTGGTGACCGCCGCGGCGGCGATCAGGACGCTGGCGGCGAGCTGCCGGTGGCGCAATCGGCGGATCATCGCTCCCGGGCCACGCTGATCGGTGCCGTCAGCGAGCCGCGCACGCCGCCGATGCGGTCGACCACGGCGACGCCGAGCTGATAGTCGCCCGGTTCGAGTGGCAGGTCGACACGGTACGAGACGTGCTGGCCGAGGGCACCGGCCAGGCGGTCGTTGGGGACGTCGAAGTCGAGCGGCCGCGATTCGAGGCGACGATAGCCGCCGTCGGGGTAGCGGACGGCGAAGAAGAAGGAGAGCTTGCCCTGGTGCGCCGTCCCCGCGGGCAGCAGCGTCGTGCCACGCAAGGGGACTTGCACGGTGACGGGCACGGTCGAGGTCCGGCCCCGGCGGGCGGCTTCGGCGGCGCCGATCTCGATCCTGGCCCCGAGCGGGTTGGCCGGCGGCTCCGCGGCGAGCAGCGCCGCCACGGCCGAGTCCTGGGCCTCCTCCTCGGAGGTCCGCTCGGATACGCCGCGCCGGTGCACGACCCGCAGCCCCTCGCGGCGGACGCGGACCTCGACCGGGTAGTAGCCGCCGATCTCGCTCCGGTCGGGCCGGTAGCCGAGCGAGTAGTAGATCGAGAAATCGCGGCGCGCCGCCGCCAGGCGCTTCGAGAGATCGGTCGCGCTGACGAAGGATCGACCGCCAGTCTCGGTGGCGAACGCCGCCAGGGTCGAACCTCCTTCCGGGCTGGGCCCGAGCGACAGCGAGGGGCCGTCGATGATCGGCATGCCGCCGACCTCCGCCGAGACGTCCGGTCCGCGGCCGGCGCCGGCGTAGATCGTGTAGACGGTGACGCGACTGCTGTTGATCGCCCGCAGGAGGCCCTGGTAGTCGCTCGCCAGCTGGTTGCGGCGCGGATCCGTCTGGCGCTGCGGGCGGCGGGGGAGCTGGGTCAGCAGCGAGGCGAACTTCGACTCCCAGAGATCGTAGAGGTTGCCGAGCGGATCGGAGTCGAAACCGCCGCCGCCGAGCAGCAACGCGACGCGGCCGTCGATGCCGGCGACGACGCCGAGCAGGTCGCGTAGCGCGGTGACCGCGTTGCGGCTCCTCATCGCCTCCTCTTCACCCGCCGACTCGATCTCGGTCAGGAGCTGGTCGGCTTCCTCGAGCACGGTGATCGACTGCAGGTCGACGAGCAGAATCTCCTGCTGCAGCAGCGCCGAGCGTCCGCGCCGGCCGGAGGGAACACCGGTCTGCTTCTGCAGAGCCTCGAGCGCGGCCAGGGCGGGCGCGGGTTCGCTCGACAGCGGCGCCAGGATCTTGAGCGCCGCGCCGTCGAAGGTGGCGGCGACGACCTGGTCCCCCGGCGCCAGTCCGGCGCGCAGGAACTCGAGGACCTCGCGGAGGACCAGGTTGCGCGGACCGGGTTGGAGCTGCGCCTGGTCGACGTAGACGATCCAGGTGGCTGCCGGCGCCGTCCGCGCCAGCCCCGCGGCATCCTCGGCCGCAAGCTCGCCCTCGATCGTCGCGACGCCGGCGACCGTCTCGACGCCGGCCGCCTCTTCGTAGGCGGCGAAATTGGTCAGCTCGACCGGGCGGCCGCTCTCGAGGATCTGGAAATCCTCGCGATGGAGCCCGTTGACCGGCTGCCCCTTGGCGTCGAGCACCAGGACGTCGACGTTGATCACCCTGACATCGACCTGGTCGAGGAACGAGGCCAGCCCCTGCTCCTGGCCGGGGGCGGGCGCCGGCGGGCCGGAAGCGACCACCGCCAGAAGGGTCAGAGCCGTGAGGGGGAGTCGCCGGGTGCGCATCGACTCATTGTAAGAGAGATGCGCGGCCGACGTCGGCCGTGAGCCGGCGCTATCGGCGGCCGGTCGGCTCCCGGTGGGACGACAAGGCTCTCCCGAGGGACGAAAGCTCCGCGTCGGCCTCAGCGGCCCCCGGTGGCGACCAGGGCGGCGCTGGTGGTGCCGTGGACGCCCGAGAGCTCGTCGAGGACTGAGACGGCGAGGCGGTAGTCACCCGGCTCGACCGCGATGTCGACCTTCATCGTCACGTGCTGGCCCATGGCTTGGCCGACCCGATCGGCCGGGATCTCGAGCGCGATGGGGCGCGGCTCGAGGCGCCGGTAGCCGCCGTCCGGGGAGCGCAGCGCGAACTGGAACAGCAGCTGCCCCCGATAGCGCTCCTTCTCGGGCAGCAGCGTCACCGAAGTCAGAGGCACCTGGACCTCGACCGGTACTCGCTGTTCCTTGCGCTTGCCGGTCGCGGTGCCGACCACCAGCCGGGTGCCGAAGGGGTCGGGCTCGGTTTCGCCGAGCAGGGCCGAGAGCGCCGCTTCGCCGGCCAGCTCGTCCGCCTTCTTTTCGGCCAGCTGCTGGCGGTGGAGCACCCGCGCGCCCGGGCGGTTGACCCGCACCTCGACCCGGCGCGACTCGCCGGGGACCAGCCGCGGCGGCTCGTAGCCGAGCGAGTAGTAGTGGACAGCGTCGTTGCGTGCGGTGCCGAGGCGTCGCGCCAGGTCCGGCGCGGCGACGAACGACCGGCCGCCGGTCGAGGCGGCGAAGGAGGCGAGCGCGGAGCTTCCCTCCTGGGTGACGATCTCGGAGGGCGTGAAGCCCTCGAATCCGCCGCCGTCGTCGGCGTGGACCGCCGGTCCCCGTTCGCTGCCGGCGTAGATGGTGTGGATGGTGACGCGGCTCGAGTTGACGGCGCGGGTCAGCTTGGCGAAGCCGGTCTCGAGCTCGATGCGCGTTGGATCGGTGCGGCGAGCGTCGAGCTCCCGGGCGAAGAGACCAGGGAAGCGCACTGCGAAGAGGCGGAAGAACTCCTCGGCTGGCTGGTTGCTGAAGCCGCCGCCGCCGCTCACGACGTTGACCCGGCCGTCGATGCCGCCGACGATGACGAGCAGGTCGTGAAAAGCACTCAGGGCGTTGCGGCTGTAGACGGTTTCGGCCTCGGCGTAGTCCTGGATCGCCCACAGCACCTCTTTGGCGCGGTAGAGGTCGAGCTGGGGGTCGACAATTTCGAGCCGCAGTTGGTGGCGCCGCGCGAGGCGGGTCGCGGCGATGCTGGAGCTCTTCTCGAGCTTCGCCAGGGCCTGGTCGGTGGCGGCGACGTCCGTCGTCAATTGCGAAAGGATGCGCAGCGAGATGCCGTCGTAGGTGGTGACCATGGTGCGGTCGCCGGGACGCAGGGCAGTGGCGACGAAGCGGCGCAACTGCTTGACGATCTCGTTGCGCTGTTTGGGCTCGAGCTGCGCCTGATCGACGTGGAGGACCCAGGTCGCCGGGGGGGCGGCGAGAACCCGACTCCTGGCTGGCTCCGCAGCCACGGCCTCGGTCGGAACCGCTCCCCCTTCGAGCGCCAGATCGGCGTCGCCCCCCTCCCGGTAGGCGGCGAAGTTGACGATCGGCACCGGTTTGCCGTTCTCGAGCAGCTCGAAGTCCTCGCGGGTCAGCCCGACAATGGGGTTGCCGTCGCGGTCGCTGACCACGACATCGACATTGCGGACCAGCACCTCGACCCTCTCCGTGAAGGTCGGCGGCTGGCTGGGGGGTGGACTCTGGGCGAGGCCGGCGAGCGGCAGAGCGAGGGCGAGCAGCGGGAGCGAGGCACGGGGTCGCGGCATGGCGGTCATCCTATGGCGGCGGCGCCGGAGCGGGCCGGGTCCGCCGTGGTTTAGAGTGCCAACGTTTCTGCAAGATCGAAGCCGAGGCGAGAGCGAAGCTGAGCGACCCGCCGTTCCCGACCGACCCACCGATCCCGAGAGACCCCATGCCCCGACCCCCTCGCGTCGCCTCCCACCTCAGCGCGATCCCGCCATCGGTCTACTCGACGCTCGCCGAGCGGCTGGAGCGGGTGGCGGGGGAGCGCTATCCGCTGCACGTCGGGGACACCTGGATGGAGCCCGCGGCGGGCTGCCGGATGGAGGACCTCTCGGTCGCGGACTACCCCGGGATGCACCGTTATGCGTCGGTGCACGGGCTGCCCGAGCTGCTCGACGCGGTGGTCGAGCACGAACGGGCCAAGACCGGCCTGGCGCTCGAGCGCGAGCACGTGCTGATCGCCGCCGGGGCCACCGGCGGGCTGGGGGCGATCGCCGGCGCCCTGCTCGAGCCGGGCGACGAGGTGCTGATCCTGGCGCCGTACTGGCCACTGATCGAGGGGATCGTCCGCTCCTTTCACGGCCGCCCGGTGGCGGTGCCGGTGCTCGCTGGCGAGGTGGCGACGGCGAGCGAGGCGGTCGCCGCGGCGCGGGCCCGCCGGACCGGCCGGACCGTGGCGCTCTACCTCTCGACGCCGAACAACCCGAGCGGACGACTGGTGCCGCGCGACTGGATCGAGGCGCTGGTGGCCTGGGCGCGCACCGAGGAGCTGTGGATCCTGACCGACGAGGTCTACGAGCAGATGGTCTACCGGGGAGAGCACGTGCCGGCCTTGCCGCTGGCGCCGGAGCGGACGTTTCTCGCCCAGACGTTCTCGAAGTCGTTCGGCATGGCGGGGAACCGCTGCGGCTACGTGGTCGGGCCGCGCGAGGTGATGATCGAGCTGCGCAAGGTGGCGACCCACACCTTCTACTCGACGCCGACGGCGGCGCAGCTCGCGGCGGTGCGGGCGCTCGCCGGACCGGGGTTCGCCTGGGCCCGGAGCGCCCGTGAGCAGTACGCCGAGACAGGCCGCCGCGCGGCCGAGCGGCTCGGCCTGCCGGCCCCGGAAGGTTCGACCTTTCTCTTCTTCGACGTCGCGGCACAGCTCGACGAGCGCGGCTTGACGGGCTTGCTCGAGGAGTGTGTCGAGCGCGGCCTCCTGATCGCCCCGGGCCACAGCTTCGGCCCCTACCCGACGCACGTGCGCCTCTGCTACACGGCGATCGAGCCCGAGCGCGCGCTGCGTGGGGTGGAGGTGCTGGCCGGGTTGCTCGGCCGCTAGCCCCGCCACCCCCCCGAAGTCGGACTGCAGGTGCCAGCCACTTGACGCAAGCCGACGGGAAGGAATCTCGTCTCAGGAGACATGGGTCGCCGAATCCGCTTCATACCTCCTGATTCGCTCGTCGAGGTGACATGCCGCACGGTCCAAGGGCGGTGCCTGCTCAGGCCGACGCCTCGGATCGCCGATCTCGTTCGCGGCGTGCTCGCCCGCGCGGTGCGCCTGTATCCCGTCCAGATCCATGCCTTCTGCTTCCTTTCGAATCACTTTCACCTGCTGGTGACGGTGCCGAGTGCGGAACGGCTGGCTGCCTTCATGAACTACATGAACTCCAACCTCGCGCGCGAGGTAGGCCGTCAAGTGCGCTGGAAGGACAAGTTCTGGGGCCGCAGGTATCAAGCAGTTCTCGTGTCCGACGAAGAGGCTGCCCAGGTCGAGCGGCTGCTCTATATTCTGCGGCAAGGCTGCAAGGAGAATCTCGTTCGCCGACCGACAGACTGGCCGGGAGCGAGCTCGACCCGAGCGCTCCTGGACGGCAGTCCGGTCCGCGGCACCTGGTTCGATCGGACAAAGGAGTACCGGCTGGCGGTGCGTGGTCGAGCGTCCGGTCGGGAGGAGGTCACCGCGGTCGAGTCCTTCGACCTTGTCCACCTTCCTTGCTGGCGGGATCTCCCCCCCGAGCGTCATCGCGCCCGGTGTGCCGACCTCGTCGCTCTGGTCGAAGCCGAAACGGCGGCGCGAATCCGGGTCACAGGCCGTGAGCCCTTGGGGTCGGCCCGCCTTCTTCGCCAGGATCCACACTTGGAGCAGGACATGCCAAGGAAACGGCCCGCCCCGTTGGTGCATGCGGCAACGCAGGCCGTGCGTCGAGCGATACGACTGCGCTACCAAGGTTTCGTCGAGGCCTTCCGGCGAGCATCCGCGCGATTCCGTCTCGGCGTCGCGGGGGCGAGCGAGGCCTTGTCGCTCTTCCCGCCAGGCTCCTTTCCGCCTTCGGCCCGCTTCGTCGCCTGCGTGGGCGGCGAGAGCGGCTAGCTAGCTCCCGGTGGTGGGCCCGCTGCGCCGCTCGGCGCCGAGCCTTGCGAGCCGGGTGTGAGCACAGGCGTGACTCCGGAGGAGCCGCGTCCCCTGCGGGGCGAGATCGGGGCACTCGGAGCTAGGTAGCCTGACCCACCCATCACTGCCCGGTGCCTGGGCAGGACTGCCAGCGGGCAAGTAGCGGAACAAGCGCACCTGTGCTCGGCCCCGACCAGAGTTCCTGCCCTCGAGGCGCGACGCAAGTTCCAAGAGGCTGGCACTTGCTTGGGCACTTGCTTGGCGGCTCGATGGAGGACGACGAGGAGGCTGCCGCTTCTCACCCACCTTGAAACTTCGCCACCCGGTTAGCGCGAGGTTCCGATCGGCAGGGACAGGACCACGGTCGGCTCGAGGGTGGCCCCCTGGCGGAGTTGACCCTGGTCGTCGAAGCGCGGCCAGTGGCTGTTGGCCACATACCAGAGCTGATTGCCGACCAAGACGCCGAGGGTCGGCTCGTCGTAGAGCGGATGCGCCCGTTCGAGGGTCTCGGCGCGCGCCAGGGCGCGACCATCGGAAGAGAGATCGAAGCGGCTGACGCGCGCCGGCGTGACGCCGTTGTGGATGGCGTAGAGGGAGGTTCCGCGGCGGAGCAGGCCGTCGATCCCGAGCGTGGTCGAGCGGGCCGGCGGCGGCATCCAGGCGATCTCACCGCTGGCGAGATCGACCACCGCCAGGCCGACGATCCAGTCGGCGACGTAGAGCAACGTTTCTCCGCCGGATAGAGCGAGGCCGCCGGGGGAGCGCAGTCCGTTGCCCTGGATCACGGTCTCGACTGTGCCGTTCGGTCGGATCCGGTGGACCGCCTTCCCGACTGGATCGCTCGCATAGACCGTGCCGTCCCTCGCCAGTGCGAGGTCGTTCCATAGGTGTTCTCCCGCGGGCGCGTCGACGCGCGAGCGAACGGCGCCCGACTCCAAGTCGAACGCGATCAGGCTCGACCGGCCTCGCTGCTCGGCCGGCAATTCGGCGGCGTGCGGCAGGCCGACCGACACCACCCAGAGCAGCCGCCGCTCCGGATCGACCGCGAGACCGAGTGCGCCGCGCAGGCCCTGCGCACCGGTTGGAACGAAGGTGTCGATCGCGCCCTCCTTTGATCGACGCAGGATCTTCCGGCCGCGCACGCTCGAGAGGTAGACAGCGCCGGTCTGCTGATCGAACGCGATGCCCTCGATCAGATCACCGTCGGGCAGGCGGAAGGCCTCGGAAGACACGGTCAGCGGCTCGCTCAGCGCGTCCAACCGGGAGAGCTCGGTCGCGAATCGGGGATCCGAGAGCAGCGGCGCGAAGACCGGGTCGGGCCGCGGGTCGCGCAGGATCCCGGCGTCGATCTGCCGTCGAAAGGCCTCGATCGCACCGTCACGATCCCCGGCGCGCAGGCGGGCCCCGGCAAGCCGATACAGCAGGCGCGTCGGGTCGGGCATCCCATCCACTGTCAGCTCGACCAGCTCGCGGTATCGAGCCCAGTCCCCGGACTGCTCCGCGGCCAGCGCCTGCTGGAAGGTCTGCTCGGCCGAGGAGACCTGGGGTGGGGAGGGAATCGTCGCGGGCGCCGACTCCCGTCGGGAATCGGCTGGCACCTGTGCGCTTGGCACTTGGGCGACCGCGTCGGCCTGCTCATCTCCTGGGGAATCGGCTGGCACCTGGTGCGGCAGGTGCGGCGGGGGGGCGAGGGCGAGGGTGACTAGCAGCGGGGCGATCAGCACGGCAGGGGCCTCCGGTGGGTGGCGACAGGGATGGCGCGGCGGACCCGCGCCACCCGGTCGAGGTCGATTTCGGCGACAGCGATTCCGGTGCCGTCGGGCACCTGGGCGAGCAATTGACCCCACGGATCGACGATCATCGATTGGCCGTGGCTCTCTCGCAGGCCATCGTCGTCGTGACTGCCCCACTGTCCAGGGGCGATCACGTACGCCTGCGACTCGATGGCGCGCGCGCGGACCAGCGTCTCCCAGTGCGCCTTGCCGGTCGCCGCGGTGAAGGCCGAGGGAATCAGAAGCAGCTCGGCGCCGCGGGCGACCAGGGCCCGGTAAAGCTCACCGAACCGGAGGTCGTAACAGATGGAGAGACCGAGGGTACCGAGCGCCGTCGCGACGGTCACCACCTGGTCGCCGGCCACCACGGTGTCGGACTCCCGGAAGTTGACCCCGCCCGGCACGTCGACGTCGAACAGGTGGAGCTTGCGGTAGCAGGCCAGCCGCTCGCCGCCGGGGCCGAAGAGCACGCTCGTGTTGGCGGCGCGGCGCGGATCGTCGGCACGCTCGGCGAACGAGCCGAGCAGCAGGTGGATCCCGAGCTCGGCGGCGAGCGCCGAGAAGCCCCGACAGGCCGGACCGTCCAGCGTCTCTGCCCGTCGTACCTTCTCGCCGTGCGGGCCGAGGAAGGTGGCGTTCTCGGGCGTCGCCACCAGCGCGGCACCACGCGCCGCCGCACGCCGGATCAGCACCTCCGCCTGCGCCAGATTGCCCTCGGCGTCGGACGTCGAGGTCATCTGACAGACGGCGGCGAGGTAAGGGGGCACAGGGTCAGTCTATCGAGCCCAACTCGTTCCGAGAGGGCCGCTCTCCCGGGAGTTGTGGAACGCCGGCCAGCCCAATCGCCGCGAGTCTCTAGGCAGGCAGAGTGACAGGGAGTAGACTCCAGCCTCCTTTACAGGCGGCAGCGTCGGAAACGATCAGATGAGCCGGTTCGGGATTCGTCGTCAAATTCTCCGCTGGGCCCTCGTCTGGGTGGGCCTCGCGGCCACGGCGAGCCGGGCGCAGTTGATCACGGTTCCCCTGGGCGAGCTCGAGGACGGCGCCGCCGTTACCATCGAGTGGCTGGTCACGGTCGCCAACCCGGTCCTCGCCGGCGCCACGCAGGTCTGCAACCAGGGGGACGTCAGCGGTTCCAACTACGACCCCGATGTGCCGACTGACGACCCGGCGCTCGGCGGGCCCAACCGGACCTGACCATCGTCAAGAGCGACGGCGGCATCTCGACGGTGCCCGGGGCCACGGTCGCTTACACCTTGACCTACTCCAACGTCGGCAACCAGGGCGCGACCGGCGTGGTGCTCGGCGAGACGGTGCCGGCGAACACGACCTTCAACGCCGGCGCATCGACCGCCGGCTGGGTTTGCGTGCCGAACGGCAACGCCGGCTCGGCCTGCTCGCTCGCGATCGGCGCGCTCGCGGGTGGCGGAGCCGGCGGCGCGGCGACGTTCGCCGTCACGGTGGACAATCCGGTGTCGCTCAGATCTCGAACACCGCGACGATCGCCGATGACGGGACGAACGGCGCCGACCCGACTCCGGGCAACAACAGCTCGACCGACACGACGCCGCTCGTCGCCCAACCGGATCTGACCCTCGCCAAGGGATACGCCGGTCCGACGCCCTTCCCCGGCGACACGATCCCCTTCGACCTCGACTACTCGAACGTCGGCAATCAGGGCGCGACCGGCGTCGCGATCACCGAGACGGTACCCGCGAACACGACTTTCAACCCGGGAGCGTCGACGGCCGGTTGGGCCTGCCTGCCCGACAACAGCGCCGGCTCGACCTGCACGCTCGCGGTCGGTGGAGTCGCTGGGGGTGGGGCCGGCGGCGCCGCGGTTTTCGCCGTCGATCTCGACGACCCGCTGCCGCCCGGCGTGCCCGAGGTCGACAACTGCGCATCGGTCGCCGACGACGGCGCCAATGGTGCCGATCCGAATCCGGGCGACAACAGCGACTGCTTGACGGTGACGCTCGACAGTACACCGCCGACCGTGATCGAGGTGGACACCGTGCCCGCGAGCCCGGGCGGCGAGCTCACCGAGTGCGAGACGGTCACCTCGTGGATCGGCGGCTTCCGGGCCGTCTTCAGCGAACCCATGGCCGACCCGCCGGGCGATTCGGGCGCCGCGGACGTGACGAATCCTGCCAACTACCTCGTCGTCGCCGCCGGCCCCGACTTCGACTTCGCCACCACCGGCTGCGGCGGCGCCGCGGGGGACGATGTCGCCGTGTCGATCTCCAGTGTCACCTACGACACGGGGACCGACACCGCGACGCTCTCCCTCGCCGCGCCGCTCGCCGCAGGCCAGCACCGGCTCTTCCTGTGCGACGAGCTGACCGATCTCGCCGGCAACGCGCTCGACGGCGACGGCGACGCGAACGCCGGCGGCGACTTCCGGCGTGCTTTCCGGAGCGACCCCGACAACCACTTCGCCAACGGTCACTTCGATTGCGACCTGGGCGGCTGGACGCCCGAAGCGGCGGTGCCGGCGGAGGTCACTTGGAGCAGCGCGGATGCCGACGACGCCGACGACTCGGGCTCGGTGTTCCTCACCAACTTGGCGCCGGGCGTCGACACGCTGTTCGGGCTCGGCCAGTGCGTGGAGGTTGTTGCCGGCACGGCTTACGAGCTGGACGTCCGTGTCCGCCTCGCCGCCGCGCCGGGAGTGCCGATCGGATTCGAGCGCCGCTGTCGGTTCTATTCGTCCGCCGCCTGCGCGGGCTTGCTCGGGACGGTCGCCGATACGCTGGTTCTGTTCGACACCGGTGGACTCTGGTCGAGCTTGAGCCGGGCCGTCACGCCGCCGGCCGGATCGCAGTCGGCCGCCTGCCGCTTTGCCTTCGTCACCGCGTCGGGGCAGAGCTTCGACGGTGGCATCGACGGCGCGCGGCTTTCGGCCGGCGGGGCGATCTTCGCCGACGGGTTCGAGACGGGGGACACCTCGCGGTGGAACGGTGGTTGCTCGGGGTGCGTGCCGTGAGCGGGGGTTCGGCTGGGAGTCTCGGCGGCCGGCAGGGAGACGGGGAGCGCCGCGCGATGAAGAAGGACTCGGGATCGACTGGGGTGGCGGTACTGTTCGGCGCGCTGCTGGCGCTGGGGGCACTTCCCGCCGCGGGTGCCGACGTGACCTTCCGGCCCGCGGCACGCTCGGCGGAGGCGCCGACCACGCTCGGCGTGGGCTCGACCGTGCTGTCGCTCGACGACGGCAGCGCCGAAGGCGCGGTCGGTGTCGCGGTCCAGAACGCACGGCAGTTCCTCTGGTTCAACCGATTCTCTCCCCCCGGCAACTTCGACCTCGACGCGGTCGAGGTGCTCTTTCTGCCCGATCCTCAGATGGCCGTCGGCGACGCGGTCCAGATCGCCATCTACGTCGACGCGGATGGCAACCCGGCCAACGGCGCGGCTCTCGCGCGTACTCTCGGCGCGGCCATTCAGGCGCTCGACGGCGTGACACCGTCGGTCTATCCGATCGATCCGCCGGTCTTCGTACCGGCCGGTAGCGACCTGCTGGTCGGCGTGGTGCCGCGCTTCATCACCAGCGGCGTGACTCCCCCGACCTTCCCGGCGGCGATCGACACCGGGCTGTCGCAGGGCCGCTCGTGGCTCGCGATCTGGGCGGGCGATCCGCCAGATCCGCCGCAGCTGACGCCAGCTCCCGGCCAGTACTTCGGCCTGATCGATTCCTTCCAGCCCGGCAACTGGATGATCCGGGCCGCCGGCGGCGCGCCGCCGCTCCAGGCGATTCCAGCGCTCGGGCCGCTCGGTGCCGCAGCGCTCGCGTTCGCGCTCGCCGCGCTCGCCGCGCGTAGGCTGCGCCGTCGCCCGGGCGAGGGGGAGGCCGGTCGATGAGCGGCCGCGCTCACGCCACCCGGGTGAAGACCGGTTGGCGCGTTCTCGTCGGCCTCGCCGTGCTCGGATGGGCGACTCCGGCGTGGACCGAGGTCGTCATCGACGAGCTCACGACCAACCAGGCGACGCTCACCGATCCCCCCGGCGGCGCGTCGACAGTCGTCACCGCCGGCGCGGACATTCTCGGCACGAGCCGGGACTTGGTGGTGCGGAGACTCGCGGGCGTGGGGCCCGTGTCGGCGGGCGTGGCGGGCGGCGTGCTGAGCTTCGCGGTGACCGACACGACGCCCGATACCCGGGGCGAGATCGACCTCGTCTGGGACGGCGATAACGACCCGTTGGCCCTCGATCCGACCGGTCTCGGCGGCGTCGACCTGACCGATGGCGGCACCGCCGGCGGGATCCGTCTCTCGATCGCTTCAGCCACCGCGGGAGCGCACATGGTCGTGGTCGTTCACCAGGACGCCGATCACGCTTCGCGGGCCGGCCGCGTGTTGCCCGCGATCGGCGCGCCGACCTCGCTGTTCATCTCGTTCGCGGAGCTGGTCACGGTGCCCGGCGCTCTCGGCCCGGCCGACCTGACCGACGTCGGCGCGATCGAGCTGCGCATCGCCGGCACGGAGCAGGGGCTGGTCCTCGACCGGATCGCCACCGGTTCCCCGGCGATCGCGGCCGCCAAGGTCGACCTCGCCGCGGGCGGTGGACCTCTCCCACCCGCCGGCGTCGAGCCCGGAGACACGTTCCGCTATCGGGTGACGATCGCCAACAGCGCCGGCGCGGCGACGGACGTCGAGCTCGCCGACCTGCTCGAGCCGAACCTCCAGTTGGTCCCGGCCTCGGTGCGGACGACGCCGCTCGCGCGCCGCGACCAGTATCGAACGGTGACCTCGACGCCTCTCGACAGCTCCGCCGCCCTGGTGGCGTCGCTCCTCGCCAACGACTCGGACGCCGACGGAAATCCGTTGGCGGCCATCGCCGTGAGCGGATCCGCGACCGCGCAGGGCGGAACCGTCGACGTCGGCGCCGACGGACATTTCGTCTACACGCCGCCCGCGGGATTCCAGGGCACCGACGCTTTTTCCTACACGCTCGTGCCGACGGCGGGCGATCCGACGCTCGACGCCCTGGGCAATCCGATCGGGCCGCAATCCGCGTTCGCTTATGTCATCATCGACCGTTTGCCCCCGGTGGTGATCGCCGGCGGTACCCTCGTCTACACAGAGAACGATCCGGCGACCGCGATCGACCCGGCGCTCACCGTCACCGACGGCGACAGCTTGCTGCTCGTCGGCGCGACGGCACAGATCACCGCCAACTACGTGAACGGCGAGGACGTACTCTCTTTCGTCGACCAGCTCGGCATCACCGGCAATTGGGTGCCCGCCACCGGCACGTTGACGCTCTCCGGCACCTCAACGGTCGCCAACTACCAGACCGCGCTGCGGGCCGTCCGCTACCACAACACCTCGGAAGACCCGTCGACCCTCGATCGCACGGTGGCCTTCCGGGCGAGCGACGGCGTCGAGACCAGCGCGCCGGCGACGGCGACCGTGCAGGTGGTCTCGGTCAACGATCGGCCGGTGCTCTCCGCCGGGGCCACGCTCGCCTACACGGAGAACGACCCCGCGACGCCGATCGACACCACGATCACCGTCGCCGACGCCGACCACGCGCAACTCGTTTCGGCGAGCGCCCAGATCAGCGGCAACTACCAGAACGGCCAGGACATCCTGGCCTGCGGTGCCCCCTGCGCGGGACTCTCGCCGACTTTCGTGCCGGCGACCGGCACGCTGACGCTGACCGGCAACGCCACGCTCGCGGCCTATCAGACGGCGCTGCGCGGCGTGACCTACTTCAACAACTCCGATGCCCCATCGGCGCTCGACCGGACGGTGACTTGGCTCGCGAGCGATGGGATCGACGGCTCCCTGCCGGTGACCTCGACGATCACGGTCACGCCGGTCAACGACCCGCCGGTGGTCACGGGCGAGTCGTTCCAGACCATTTCGAACACCCGGTTGCGGGTCGCGCTCGTCGATCCCGGCCCCGACGGCGACGGCCCCTATGTCTACGCCGCCGGCAACCTGCTCGCCAACGACACCGATCCGGACGGACCCGCGGCGTTGACGGCGTCGCTCGCCGCGGCGACGGCGGGCGCGGTCGTGATCGTCGCCGCCGACGGCAGCTTCAGCTACACGTCGCCGCCCGGCCGCACGTCGCCCGACAGCTTCACTTACGACGTTTCGGACGGTCTCGCGACCGTGACGGGCACGGTGACGATCGACTTCTTCGAACGGGTCTGGTACGTCCGCAACAACGCCCCGGCCGGCGGCCTCGGCCGCTCGCTCGACCCGTTCGACACGCTGGTCGAGGCGCAGACGGCGTCGGCGGCGAACGACTGGATCTTCGTCTTCTTCGGCGACGGCACCTCGACCGGCCAGGACGCCGGCATCGCGCTCAAGAGCGGCCAGCGCCTGGTCGGCGAGCACGCCGGGCTGTCGATTCCGGTCGGCCTCAACGGCAACGGCTCGCCGACGGTGCTCCATTCCGGTACACCGGGGAGCCGCCCGCTCGTCGATCGCAGTGGCGCCGGCAACAGTGCGGTGTCGGCGACGGACGTGATTCCGACCGAGATCGTCGGGCTGAGCCTGTCGAGCGTGGCCGCGAACGGGATCGACCTGACCACCAACCCGGCGTTCGCTGGCTCGGGATCGCTGACCATCGGTGAGAACGTCGTGCGGGGCTCGGGCGAGGAGGGAGTCGACGTCAACCATGGCGGCACCGGCGCGCTCACTCTGGCGATTCACGACAACACGGTGACCGCCGGCAGCCGCGGCATCGACGTGACGCGAACCGGCGGCCCGCTCACGATCACCCGCTTCGACGACAACGTGATCCACGGGAACACCGGCGGCTCGGGCATCGAGGTCGCGGGCGCGACCTTCGACGCCGTCCCCGGCCTGCCGATCCAGCAGGTCGCGGGCGGGGTGACCCTGATCGGTCAGTCGGGCAACGGCGTCGGCACCCACGGCCTCCTGCTCACCAACGTCCTCGGCGACCTCGGCTTCACCGATCTCGACATCTTCAACGACGCCGGCACCGGCCTCGGCGTCACTTCGACCGGTGCGCTCAACGCCGGCGCCGGTACCGGCTTCCGCCTGGTGGTGCCGGCCGGCGTCGCGACGATCGATTCGAACGGCGGTCCGGCGGTGAGCGTCAACAACGCCTCGGTGACGCTGCCGCTCGGTTTCCTGGAGAGCACCAACTCGACCACCACCGGCCTGTCGCTGGTCAACGCCTTCGGCGGCGTCGGCGCCACGGCGCTCTCGGTCAACTCCGGGGCGATCAGCGATCCGGCCGGGGCCTCGGGCGATGCGGTCGTCGTCACCGGTGGCAGCGGGCACGTGACGCTCGGAATCCCGGTCACCAACAACAACGGCCGCGCGGTGGCGATCAGTTCGCGCACCAGCGACACGGTGTCGTTCACCGGAGCGATCACCGAGACCGGCAGCGGCATCCTGCTCAACTCCAACGGCGCCGCGTCCACGACCGTCTTCGCCGGGGGCCTGTCCGCCTCGACGGGTGCCAACCCGGCGTTCACCGCCACCAGCGGCGGCCGGCTCTCGATCTGCGACGAGAGCCCGTGCAACCCGGGGAGCACCGGGCCGCTGGTCAACGCCCTGAGCACCACCACGGCGACGGTGTTGAACCTCAGCAACACGACGATCACGCCGGACGGCGTCACGCTCCGTTCGATCAACTCGGCCGGCGCCAGCGGCAACACCGCGATCATCCTCGCCAACACCGGGAGCGGACCGTTCCACGTCACCGGCACCGGCTCCGCGGGCACCGGCGGCACGATCGACAACAAGACCGCCGACGGCATGACGATGAACAACACCGACGGCCCGGTGACCCTGCGCCACATGATCTTCGAGGATCTCGGCAACATGGGCGGGGGCATCGACACGATCAGCGGGCACGATGCCATCCACGGTCAGGACGTCGACGGCGGCTTGACGCTCGACGGTGTCATCATCCGCCGGATCAGCGACAACGCGATCCACGGCGCCACGCTGGCGGGCGGCGCGGCCACGGTGTGGAACGGCCTGACGCTCAACAACGTGACGTTCGAGGACAGCAACCGCTTCCACGTCGCGGGCGTCGGTGACTCCAACAACGAGGGGATGGTTCGCATCCTCGGCATCCGCGGTCCGGTCTCGGTCACCAACAGCACGCTCCAGCGCGGCGGCGAGCTGATCGACTTCTTCGTCACCGGCGGCACCTTGACCATGACCGCGACCAACAACAACTTCCACCATGCCTACAAGGAGTTCACCTCCGGGCCGCGCTCCTCGGTCGGCGGCCACTGCATCGACGTCACGGTGCAGGGCGCCGGCAATGCCTCGGTGACCATCGGCGACCGCGTCAACAACGCGCTCGACAACGACTTCCTCAACTGCGCCATCGGCTCGATCCGGGTGGTCGGCGACGCCGGGGCGACCGGCAACGTCGACGTGGTGATCGGACAGAACGAGTTCACCGTCAACGACCACTCGAGCGGCATCGGTGGCGACTTCGACTTCCCGCAGGGCGGCGTGCTGGTCGGCTCCCTGGGGACCGACACGATGACCTGGAACGTCGTCGTCGACGGCAACTACTTCGACGAGATCGCCAACGCTTCGGGCGGCGTCGGCCAGTTCACTCTGGCGATGACCAATGGCACCTGGAATGTTCTGGTCGAGGACAACACCTTCGACACGCCGGGCAACGCGCCCTGGTTCTTGCGCGCCGACAGCACGGTGAGCGCGCGGGTCATGTTCCGCAACAACCTCGGGATCAAGGGCGCGTTCTGCAGCACCGATCCGTCCTCCGCCGGCGGCGGCTGCAACCTCGGCGCCGGTCAGCTCTGTCCGGGCGCGGCCGGCTTCTGCGGACCCGGCCTGCGCGCGCTCGCCGACCTCCAGAACGGCGCCGTCCTCGATCTGACGATCATCAACGACCTCTTCGCCGAGCACGATGCCGGCTTCGATCCCGGCCAGACCTTCGAGTCTCGAATCCTGCCCACCGGCGGCGGCGGAACGCTGTGCCTCGACCTGCAGAACAACCGGGCCCCGGACGGCTACTCGCTCGAGGAGTTCGCCGGCGACTTCAACCTGGTCGGATCGGGCACCTGCCCGGTCGGAAGTCCTTCGGCGGCCTGCGCGACACTGCTGGGAGCGCGCGGCAATCTCGGTGGCGCGAACTCGCCGACGACCAGTCCGCCGTTCGTGAACGTGGAGGTCGGTTCGACGATCGACGTCGTGCCGGGTGCCTGCCTCCAACCGAGCGGGCCGATGTTCTGACGGCGTCGGCGACACTCGACGGAGGAGGGGGACAACGAGATGGCAGAGCCGTTTCTGAGCGAGATCCGGATCGCGTCGTTCGGTTTCGTGCCGCAGGGGTGGGCGCAGTGCAATGGTCAGCTGCTGCCCATCAACCAGAACCAGGCGCTCTTCTCCCTGCTGGGCACGACCTACGGTGGCAACGGCCAGACCAACTTCGCCCTGCCCGATCTGCGAGCGCGGACTCCGATCCACGCCGGGTCGGGACACACGCTCGGCGAGCGGGCTGGCGAGCAGGCGCACACGCTCTCGATCGCCGAGCTGCCGCTGCACACCCACGTCGCCAGCGGCGTCGGCGCCAGCGCCAACGCGACCGACCCGACCAACGCCTTTCTCGCGGTCGCCTCGGCGGCGGTCGGTAGCATCTACGGTCCGCCGGCGAGCCTGGCTGCCGCCCACTCTGGCGCGGTTCTCAACGCGGGAGGCTCGCAGGCCCACCTCAACTTGCAGCCCTTCCTGACACTCAACTTCATGATCGCGCTCCAGGGCATCTTCCCGAGCCCGACCTGAAGGAGCGGCCATGGCGCAACCGTATGTCGGCGAGATTCGCATGTTCGGCGGGAACTTCGCTCCCGCCGGCTGGATGCTCTGTGAGGGCCAACTGCTGCCGATCTCCGAGAACGAGACGCTGTTCCAGCTGATCGGCACGACCTACGGAGGGGACGGCCAGAGCACGTTCGCCGTTCCGGACCTGAGGGGCCGCCTGCCGATCCACCAAGGCAACGGCTTCATCCTCGCCGAGACCGGCGGCGCGGAAGAGATCACGCTGACGGTCAATCAGGTTCCAGCGCATTCGCATCCGAAGATGACCAGCGGCGCCGCCGGTCAGGCGACCAGCCCGCAGAACAACGTGCTCGCCACTTCGCTCGCCGGCAGCATCTACAACACGCTCGCGACCAGCTCGGTCAACATGAACCCGCAGGCGATCGCGGCCACCGGGGGCTCGCAACCCCACACCAACTTCCAGCCGTACCTCTGCGTCAATTTCATCATTTCGCTGTTCGGCATCTTCCCCTCGCCGCCCTAGGAGCGAACATGGCCGACCCGTTCGTCGCGGAGATCCGCATCTTTCCGTTCAACTTCGCGCCCAGGGGCTGGGCGTTCTGCGACGGGCAGCTGCTGCCACTGTCGCAGAACACGGCTCTCTTTTCTCTGCTCGGAACCACTTACGGCGGCAACGGCAAGTCGAACTTCGCGTTGCCCGACCTGCAGGGGCGCGCGCCGATGCAGCCGGGGCAGGGACCGGGCCTCTCGCTGCACGACCTGGGGGAGAGCGGGGGCTCGGAGACCGTCACGTTGCTCGAGTCGGAGATCCCTTCGCATGCCCACACCATGCGGGCCTCCAACGACGCGGCGAACTCCAATCAGCCGGCCGGAGCCCTGGTCGCGAGGCCCTTCGGCCGCGGCAACAACATCTTCAACACCGCCAACGCGAGCCTGGTGGCCATGTCCGATCAGGCGCTCGCGCCGGTGGGCGGCGACGCGCCGCACAACAACATGATGCCCTACCTGACCGTGAGCTTCTGCATCGCGCTGCAGGGTGTCTTTCCGCCGCGGACCTAGGACGAGAGCAAGAGCAGCGGCAGGAGGTCACGGCGCTCGGCGATGGAGACCCTCGCGGACTACATCCGGTCCGAGGTGCCGACGGGCCGGT
Source organism: Acidobacteriota bacterium (assembly GCA_014584695.1). GTDB lineage: Bacteria > Acidobacteriota > Thermoanaerobaculia > Multivoradales > JAGPDF01 > JACTMI01. Next base: position 29,429 of record JACTMI010000008.1, on the reverse strand, counting down.
CGGGGGAGTGGGTGATCGAGCGGGTCACCGTTCCGGACCGGGCTTACGAGCCCGCCACGGATCGGCGGCCAGACTGCTTCAAGTTCCGGCCTGGAACCTACACCTGCTTGCGCCGTGGTCCCGAGCAGTTCATGACCGACCTCTACGACGAATGGTGGACGCAGCGCGACGCGTTGCGGGAGGCCGCGCGCGGCGGGGAGATCTTGATCACCGGCCTGGGTCTCGGGCTGATCGCCGAGGCCGTTCTGCGCCGATGGAGCGCGCGCGTCTCCCGCATCACGATTCTCGAGCTCTCCGCCGACGTCATCCGCCTGGTCGCGCCCTATCTCGCGGCACGCTACGGCGAGCGGATCGAGATCCTGGCGGCCGACGCCTTCTCCTGGGTCCCGCCGGCCGGCCGCCGTTTCACCGTCGGCTGGCACGACATCTGGCCGAATCCTCACGCCGCGGAGGTCGACGAGGAGATGGCCCGGCTGCGCGCCCGCCACGCCGATTGGTGCGACTGGCAGGGGTTCTGGCCCGAGGCCTACCGGCAGGAGGAGGGGAACGGCGGGCGATGAGAGGCGCTTCGAGGTCCCGGGGTGGTAGTCTGCCGGCACGAAACCGAGCTGCAGCGCGCGCGGCCGAAGGGCGCAGGGGGCAGCCTCTCGCGAGGGTCGCGCGAGGAGTCCGCCACGCGAGGATCCGACAAGATGGACATCGCTGAGTTGAGGCGGGAGCACTTCTCCGGGCGGTTGGGCCTGCGCTTCCGGGTCGACAGGCCGGCGCCGGCTGATGTCGAGCTCGCGCTCGTCGCCGCGGAGCCCCTCGCGAGCGGCACGGATCCGCAGTCGAAGCGCGAGCCCTTCCGGCTGATCTTCCACGGCCCGATGAGTCCCTGGTACCCGCAGCAGATCCTCCCTCTCGAAGCGGAGGGTGTCGGCCGACTCGAGATCTTCCTGGTACCGCTCGGGCCGCGGGACGGTTCCATGCGCTACGAGGCCATCTTCACTTGAGCGGTTTTCGCGGTTGGGGGAGTACGTCATGAGCGACGGCAAGGCAGGAGGAACGGCGCGCTACAGAGCCGAAGTGTCGCGGCGCGAGGCTCTGGCCCTCGGTTCGGTGATCGCAGCCGGGGCGACGTTCGCGAGCCCCTTCGCCGCCCTGGCGAAGCAGGCGATCGCGTCGCCGCTCGGCCTCGACCTGCTGACGCCGGCCCATCTCTCGGTGGGGTTCATCGAGGAAAGCGAAGGTTGGGTCCAGGAGCTCGATCTGCCCTGGGAGCAGCCCGGCTTCGACCCGGGGTCGCTCGAGCTCTCGATCGTCCCCGCCGAGCGCTTGACGGTCAGCTCGGAGCTAGCGCTGGCGCGAGTCGAAGTCAACGTGCACGGTTTCTTCCCGAGCGTGCCGGACTCGGAGCTCGCGGCGGGCTTCCGCACCTGTTACCTGTTCGCCGGCACCGACACGCCACCGGAGATGGTGCTCGGCCCCGAGCCGCTCGCTTTCCTGGCCTGGAGCGCGCGCATGGACCCGCAGGCGCGCCAAGCGGCGAAGGTCCGCCCGGTGGTCGAGACCGGGGTCGACGGCGGGCTCTACTTCGGCCTCGAGACGCGAGCTGGCGGCGGTCGACTCCCGGGTGGCTCGTTGCCCTTGCCTCGCCGCCCCGGCACCCTGCCCCCGGTCGTCGAGGGGCCTCGGTACCGGGCCGCTGACTTCACCGTGGACGCCATCGCCGGCCGGCCGAAGCTGCAGGAAGGGGTCTACCTGCTGGCCTTCGGCGACCGAACCTGGGAACAAGGTTGGCGCGGCACGATGTTCGAGCTGCTCCAGCGCGCCGGCGGATTCGAGTCGGTCGCGGTCGGCATCCGCCGGATCGGATGAACGGGCCGCCCGCGGAGCTGGAGCCGGAGGCGCTCGCCCTCCGCCCGGCGACGCCGAGCGACCGCGAGCTGCTCTTTCGCGTCTACGCTTCGACCCGCGTCGAAGAGCTCGCGCCGGTACCCTGGAGCGAGGCGCAGAAGGAGTCATTCCTCCGCCTCCAGTTCGAGGCCCAGGACCACGAGTACCGCCGCAACTACCCGAGCGCGAGCTTCGACGTCGTCGAGGTCGGCGGCGAGCCGGTCGGCCGGCTCTACCGGTCGCTCGGAAGCGAGGAGCTCCGCATCGTCGATCTCGCCCTGCTACCGCGGGCGCGCAACCGCGGCGTCGGCACCCGCCTGATCCGGCTCGTTCTCGACGAGGCCGAGCGCGCCCGGGTCCCCGTGTCGATTCACGTCGAGGCCTTCAACACCGGAGCGCGGCGACTCTACGAGCGGCTCGGCTTCGCCGTGGTCGAGGACAAAGGGGTCTATCTCTTCCTGGTCCGGCCGCGCGCGTGGATCGAGGTCCAGCGCTAGCGTCGCTCGAGTGCTGATCGGCGATCAGCCGGCGACGCGCTCGAGCACCCGGCGCAGCGCGGCGCCGACGGTGGCGGCGACCTCGTCGAGAGCCGGGTTGGCGAGCAGCTTCATCGCCCCCTCGGGGTTCATCGCCCGGACGACGGTTCGACCGGCTTCGATCGCCACGGTGACGTTGCAGGGCAGCAGCACGGCCACCTCGGGTACGGCCTGGAGCGCCCGGTGGGCCGACGGCGGGTGGCAGGCGCCGAGAATGACGTTCGGCGGCACCTCGACGCCCAGTTTCTCGGCCAGCTTGGCGCGGATGTCGATCTCGGTCAGCACGCCGAAGCCCTCCCGCGCCAGCTCCTCGCGGCAGCGGGCGACGGCCTGCTCGAAACTCAGGTCGACTTCGGTCTGGTAGGCGATTCCGGTGTCGCGCATGATTCTCCTTCCGGTTCGACCGGCGGCGGCGCCGTCGAGGTCTCGATCCGCCTTGGCCCGCACACCCGGCGCCCGGCCGGGTCGGGGACGCTTCACGTGGGGACGCCCAGGCGTGGCAGCAGCCAATTCTGCAGCAGCACCCAGACCGCCAGGAAGACGAGGAAGAGCAGCAGGTCGCTCATCGCGCGAGCGCCCTCCGACGGCCGCCGGTGGCGCTGCGGATCATCCGCCGGTCGGCGTCAGCCCGCTCCTCGAGAACGCCGCAGACGGTCCGGCAGATCTCGAAGGCCGCCGGATCGACGACCCGGTAGAGAACGTTCGTCCCCGCCCGCCGGGCCGCCACGATCCCGGTCCGGCGCAGCAGCGCCAGGTGCTTGGAGACATTGGCTTGGCTGCCGCCCACCGCGGCGAGGATGTCCGAGACGCAGCGCTCACCCTGCTCCAGGGAGTGGAGGATCTTGAGCCGGGTGGGGTCGGCGAGGGCCTTCAGGCGCTCGGCGATCCGGCCCAGCAACTCGTCCGTCGGCGTCATCGATGCCGGGTCGCTCATGTCGTCTCCCCCAGATCGTCGACGTCCCAGGCGACCATGCGCAAGCGCTCGCCACAATCGGCGCAGAAGCTGCGCAGCCGGTCGCGCAGGGGATCGAGGGCTTCGTCCGGCACGAAGGTGAAGACCACCGCCGAGGTGCGTGGGAAGGCACGCGAGCCCAGGCGCGGCCCGGTCGAGCCCGACCCGGCGGCGCGCGAGAGCTCCGTGTAGCCGGCGACGCCGGCCTCCTCGAGCACCACCTCGAGCTGCTCCTTCTTCGTCTCGTCGACGACGATCATCAGCAGCTTCATCGGATCAGCCTCTGAGGCCGAGCTTGCGCAGGATCGTCATCATCGGGCACCAGCCGGTGAAAGCCGACTGGAGCAGGTTGAGTCCGACGAAGGCGGTGAACAGATACCAGTAGGGGTGGACGAAGTGCCCGAGCGCGAGCGAGGCCAGGATGAAGGTCCCGGCGATGCCGCGGAGGGCCGTGTCGACGTTGGCGTTCATGCTTCACCTCCGGATTCTCGGTCGGCGGCGGGCGCGACGGCTGCGACGCCGACGGTCGAGACGTACATGTAGTAGAGGAGCGGGATGACCACCAGGGTGAGCGCGGTCGAGACCACGACGCCCGAGATGAGCGCCACCGCGAGCCCCTGGAAGATCGGGTCGAGGAGGATGACGACGCCGCCCACGACCAGCGCCGCGGCGGTGAGCGCGATCGGCCGGAAGCGGACGGCGGCCGCCTTGGTCACGGCTTCCGCGAGTGGCGCTCCGGCCTCGAGCTCGAGGTTGACGAAGTCGACCAGCAGAATCGAGTTGCGCACGATGATGCCGGCGAGCGCGATGAAGCCGATCATCGAGGTGGCGGTGAAGAAGACCCCGCCCAGGGCGTGCGCCGGCACGATGCCGATCAGCGTCAGCGGGATCGGCGCCATGATGATCATCGGCGTCACGAAAGAGCGGAACCAGCCGACGACCAGCAGGTAGATCAGCACCAGCACGGCGGCGAAGGCGATCCCCATGTCCAGGAAGACGTCGTGCGTCACCTGCCACTCGCCGTCCCAGACCAGCGCCGAGCGCGTGCCGTCGGCCGGGCGGCCGGAGAAGAGGACCTCGAGCGGCCGGCCGGCGGCGTCACGCAGCGCGCCGATGCGCTCCCCCATGTCGGCGATCGCGTAGACGGGTGACTCGGCGGAGCTGCCCGGCCTGGTGGGGGCGACGTCACCCAGCACGTAGGTCACGGGCCGCAGGTTCTTGTGGTAGACGAACGGCGCCCGGACCGTCTCGACCGGCCGCACCAGCTCGGAGAGCGGCACCAGGCGGCCATCCGCGCCGTGGACGTCGACCGCCAGCAGCTCCGCCGCGCCCGAGCGCTGGGCGCGGTCGAGACGGAGCGTGACCGGCACCGGCTCGCGCGCGCGCGGATCCGAGAGGTGGGCGGCGTCGGCGCCGGCGAGCGCCACCCGGAGCGTGCGGGCGACGACCTCTGGTGAGACGCCGGCGCGCGCCGCCTTCTCGCGGTCGACTTCGAGCTCGAGCTTGGGACCGGGGCCCTCGACGTACCAGTCGACGTCGACGACGCCGGGCGTGCTCTCGAAGATCGCCTTGACCTGCTCGGCGAGGGAGAGGCGCTCGGCCGGAGTCGGCGCGTAGACCTCGGCCACCAGCGTCGACAGCACGGGCGGCCCCGGCGGCACCTCGGTGACCTTGACGTTGGCGCCGTGCCGCGCGGCGATCGGCGCCAGCAGCGGCCGCAGCTGCTTGGCGAAGTCGTGACTGGCGCGCTTGCGATCGTGCTTGGGCAGCAGGTTGACCTGCAGGTCGGCCACCAGCGGGCCCGAGCGCAGGAAGTAGTGACGCACGAGGCCATTGAAGCTGAACGGCGCCGACGTGCCGACGTAGGTCTCGACGTCGGTGACTTCGGGCAGGGAGCGCACGGTCATCGCCAGCTCGCGGGCGACCGCGGCGGTCCGCTCGAGGGTCGTGCCCTCGGGCATGTCGATCACCACCTGGAGCTCGCTCTTGTTGTCGTGCGGCAGCATCTTGACCGCCGCGAAGCGGAACGGGAAGAGCATCACCGACGCGACCAGCAGGATCGCGACTCCGGCGAGCAGCGCCCAGCGCTTGAGGCGCGAGGCGAGCAACGGCGCGAAGATCCGCTGGTAGAGCCGGTCGAGCCGGCCCTCCTGCTCGGTCGCCGCGCCGGGCTTGTCGTGCTGTCCCGAGGCCATCGCCTCGGCGTGCTTGCGGAACAGCCGGTAGGTGAGCCACGGCGAGACGACGAAGGCCACGATCAGCGAGAAGAGCATCGCCGCCGAGGCGTTGATCGGGATCGGCCGCATGTAGGGGCCCATCAATCCGGAGACGAAAGCGAGCGGCAGCAGGGCGCCGATCACCGTGAAGGTGGCGAGAATCGTCGGGTTGCCGACCTCGTCGGTGGCGTAGACGGTGGCGTGGCGAGGGTGGGTCCAGCCGAGCTGGAAGTGGCGGTGAATGTTCTCGACCACAACGATGGCGTCGTCGACCAGGATGCCGATGGCGAAGATCAGCGCGAACAACGTCACCCGGTTGAGCGTGTAGCCGAACAGGTAGGAAGAGGCCAGGGTCAGCGCCAGGGTCACCGGCACGGCGACCAGCACCACCACCGCCTCGCGGCGCCCGAGGGCGAGCGCCATGAGCAAGACCACGGAGAGGGTGGCGAGCCCGAGGTGCTTCATCAGCTCGCTCGACTTCTCGTCGGCGGTGAAGCCGTAGTCGCGGGTCTTGGTGATCTCGACGTTGGCCGGCAGCAGCGGGCCCGCCAGCCGCGCCACCAGGGCGTCGAGCTCCGCGACCAGGTCGACGGCGTTGGTGCCGGGCTTCTTGGCGATGGCGAGCGTCACCGCCGGGGTGTCGAGGCCGGCCGGCAGCCGCTTGTGCGCGCCGGCGGCGCCGGCGGTCATCCAGACGTATTGGGCGGGCTCGTCGGGACCGTCGGCGACGGTGGCGACGTCGCGCAGGTAGACCGGGCGGCGGCCGCCGGCGCCGTCCGGGTAGACGCCCACCACCGCGGCGGCGACCTCGTCGGCGGAGCGGAAGAGGGCGCCGACTTCGACCTCGGTGTCGACGTCGCCGGCGGCGAAGCTGCCCGCGGGCAGCTTCCAATCGAGGCCGGCGAGCGCCTGGTAGACCTGCAGGATCGAGACCTGGTGCGCGGCGAGGCGCTCGCGGTCGAAGCGGACCGTGATCGCGCGCCGCACTCCGCCCAAGACGTGGACCTGGGCGACCCGCGGATGGCGGACCAGCTCGGCGCGCAGCTCTTGCGCGACCTGCCGGAGCTCGAGCGGCGTCGCCGTTTCCGACCAGAGGGTGTAGGCGAGCGCCGGCACGTCGTCGATGCCGCGCGGCACGACCAACGGCGGCGGCGCGCCGGCAGGCAGCTCGGCGGCCTTCTCCGCCAGCTTGGTGTGGACGGCGAGCGCGGCGCGGTCCGGGTCGGTGCCGACCAGGTAGCGCACGATGATCATGCCGCCGGACGGCTGCGAGGTCGAGTAGACGTGCTCGACGCCGGGGATCTCGAACAGCGCCTTTTCGAGCGGTGTCACCAGCCGGCGCTCGACCTCCTCGGCGGTGGCGCCGGGCAGCTGCACGAAGACATCGACCATCGGCACTTTGATCTGCGGCTCCTCCTCGCGCGGCGTCACCAGCACCGCAAAGGCACCGAGCAGCAGGGACGCGACGACCAGAAGAGGGGTCAGCTTCGAGTCGAGGAAGGCGGCGGCGACCTTGCCGGCGAAGCCGAGCGGTTTGCGGGTCTGGCGCAGCCGGAGCGCTTCGCGTCGCGTCCGCTCGGGCAGACCCGCGCCGCTCCCGACACCGGGCCGCGTCGATTCGTCGGGGCTCACGGCACCACCTCGAAGCGGGCGCCGGCGGCGGGTGCCACGGCGAGACCGAGCGCGACGGACTCGCCGCCAGCGAGGCCGGAGAGGATCTCGACGCGGCCGTCGGCGGCGGCGGCACCGACGGTGACGACGCGCGACTGCGCCCTGCCCGCGTCGTCGCGCACGACGACCAGGGTGAGACCGCCGCTCTCGATCAACGCCTCGCGCGGGACGCGCACGGTGGCGCGCTCGCCGGCCGGCACGTGCGCCCGTCCGGCGGCGCCCGCCGGCACCGCCACGCCGGGGTCGAGGGGCAGGTCGATCTTGACGGTGTAGGCGTGGGTCACCGGGTCGGGACCGGGGGAGATTTCGGCGACGCGGCCGGCGAGCTCGCCGAGCGTCGGTTGGGCGTCGAGAGTCACCGCGATCGGAGCGCCGGGGGCCAGGGCCGCGCCGCCGGCGAGGGTCTCCGGCACCGCCACGACCAGCCGCCGGCCGCCGCGCGACTCGATCATCACCAACGGACGTCCGGGCGCCGCCAGATCGCCGACCTCGACTAGGCGCGCCGAGACCCGCCCCGCGAACGGCGCGACGACGCGCGACTCGCGGGCCACCGAGCTCGCCGCGGCGACCGCGCCGCGGGCCTGCTCGACCGCCCCTTCGGCCTGCTCGAGCTGCATGCGCGCGAGGTCGACCTCGAGCTCGGAGGCGGACCGGGTGGCGGCGAGCGCCTGGAAGCGCTCGTGGTTGCGCCGTGCGAGAGTGAGCGCGGCCTCGGCCTGCGCCAGCGCGCCGCGCGCCTGGGCGACCTGGCCCTCGGCGGCGGTGGGGTCGATCGCGACCAGCGTCTGGCCGGCGCGGACTTCGTCGCCCAGCGCGACGGGAACGGCCGTGACGAGCGCCATGACGCGGGAGGAGACGGCGGTCGACCTCTCGGCCGCGACGGTGCCGGCGAGCTCGGTGCGGCGCTCGGTGGCGGCGCGTTCGGCGACCGCGACGCGCGCCGAGACGGGCGCCGGTTCGGTCGCGGGCACCACGGCCGGACGCCCACCGCAGGCGGCGAGCGCCAGGGCGGCGAGCGAGAGCGAGGCGAAGGCGAGGCGGATCTTCACGGGATGGGTCTCCCTCGGGTTCACGGTTGGACGGATGCGAGCACGGATTCGGGTCGCTCGCCGGCGGCGAGCGCGAGCTGGAGCTGGGCGAGCCAGGCGTCGGCGCGCGCGACCAGCTCGCGCATCTCGGCCTCGCGGCGGGCGGTGGTGGCGTCGAGCAGGTCGGTGGTCTTGACCACGCCGGCGCGGAAGCGGTCCTCGACGATGCGCACCGCCTCGTCCGCGGCGGCGAGCGCCGCGGCGGCGGTGGCTCGACGCTCGAGCGCGACGGCGGCGGTCTCGAAGGCGTGCTTGGCCTCGAGCTGGACTCCCTCGGCGAAGCGCTCGACGTCGGCGCGGCCGGCCTCGGCCTCGGCCCGGGCGGCGGCGAGCGCCGCGCGCTTCTTGCCGCCATCGAACAGGTCGAAGGTCACCATCGCGGCGATCGTCGTCGAGTCGCCGTGCGAGCCGAAGAGCTGGTCGTCGACCAGATCGTGGCGCGCGACGACGCCGATGCGGGGCAGCAGCCCGCCCTGGATCGCCTTGGCCTCGAGCTCGCCGGCCTCGAGCAGCTTGCGCGCCCCGGCGAGGTCGCGGCGGGCGGCCGTGGCGGCGATCCACCCCTGCCGGTCGCGGGTGAGCGCGGGGGGCTCGGCGAGCGGCGCGAGCGCGTAGGTGGTATCGATCGGCTCGCCGATGCGGAAGCCGAGATTCGCCTCGGCCACCCGCGCATTGCCGCGCGCCTCCGAAAGCAGGTCGTCGAGCTTCGCGAGCTCGACTTCGGCGCGCAGCAGCTCGGAGCGGACCAGCATCCCCTGCGCGGCGTAGTTGCGCGCCAGATCGACGTGGGCGGCGACGGTGTCGCGAGCCTTCTCGAGCAGGGCCACGCCCTCGCGCGCCTGGGCCAGCCGAATCCAGGATTCGGCGGCGTCGACGGCGGCGCGATCCCCGGCGCGGGCCGCGCTCTCCGCGGCCGCCTCGGCGGCGAGACGGGCCTGCCGGATGCGAGTCGAGAGCTCCCCGCCGGTCCAGATCGGGACCTCGACTTCGAGGCGCGTGATCGCGGTCTCGAGCGCGTCGGGGGAGTTGGGATCCCCGGAGACGAAGTCGGGGAAGGAGAAGCGCTCCTGGTTGAGCAACAGCCCGAAGGCATCGGCGGGCGAGTCGGTACGGATCCACTGCTCGGAGAGCCGGACCTGCGGCAGACGGTGGCCGGCGGCCTCGCGGGCGCGCGCCTCGGCGGCCCGCTGGCGCGCCGAGGCGGCCACCGCCTCACGGGCGCCGGAGCGCCCGCGCGCCAGCGCATCGGCGAGCGAAAGGGCCGCTGGGGCTTGGGCGGAGAGGGTCGCGGCGCCGACGAGCGCGGCCGCCGCCAGGCTGGCAATGTGTCGATATATGACCATACAGCGATGAATGATAGGCGGGCTCCCGCCCCCTGTCAAGCCCCACGCGGGGATCGAGGAGCGAGGAGCGGGGAGGGGGGATGGAGGATGGGGGGCGGGGCGACGGCGGCGAGCGGTCGCGTTCAGCGTCGGCGGCGAGGCGGTGGGTGGGCGGGAGCTGGCGGCGTCGTGGCCCGCAGCGTCCGCCGCGGCACCGGTGACGAGAGGACGATCGAGGTCGAGGTGGTGCCGAAGGGGGTCAGGCGGTCGATCAAGCGCTCGAGCTGTTCGACCGAGGCGACCGCCACCTTCATGATGAAGGAGTCGGCGCCGGTGCCGCGGTGGCACTCGAGCACTTCGGGAAGCTCCTGGGCGACGGCGGTGATTCGTCCGAGCACGTCGCCCACGACGCTCATGCGGACCACCGCGAGGACCGGCAAGCCGACGCGGGCGAGATCGATTTCGGCGCGAAAGCCGCGCACGATCCCGGCCGCCTCGAGCTGCCGGACCCGTTCCGCCACCGCCGGCGTCGACAGCCCCACCCGCCGGCCGAGCTCCGTGAACGTCATCCGCCCGTCCTCCTGCAGCTCCTCCAGAATCCGCCATCCCGTCCCATCGAGCAGCCGTGCCGACTCCGGGCTCATGAGCTCCCCCTTCCCTGCCTTCTTTCCTACCTGCCCACTTTCCTACCTGCCTTCTTTCCTACTCTCCAACTCCCCCGCATTCCTGATCACCTGACTTTCCTTCATCGCTCATCTCTTGCCCAACGGTGAGTCACAGCCCTCCGCTGCGGGCACGGACGGATCGGTGGGCCGGGCGATGAAGAAGCTCCATAGAAGGGGAGGAGTGTCGCCGCTGCAGCAGCCGTTGCGAGCTCGCCGCCGTCGTGACGGAGGTCACCCCCTTCAACAGCACGCTTTTGCTTTTCGCCTGCCCGACCACCTGCGCTCGAGCCACCGCACCTCGGGAGGGTCGCTCTCCGGGCTGAGCGCTCGCTGGGGAGGAAGCGCTCAGAAGCTCCATAGAAGGGGAGGAGTGTCGCCGTTGCGGCAGCCGTTGCGAGCTCGCCGCCTTCGTGACGGAGGTCACCCCCTTCAACAGCACGCTTTTGCTTTTCGCCTGCTCGACCACCTGCGCTCGAGCCACCGCACCTCGGGAGGGTCGCTCTCCGAGCTGAGCGCTCGCTGGGGAGGAAGCGCTCAGAAGCTCCATAGAAGGGGAGGAGTGTCGCCGCTGCAGCAGCCGTTGCGAGCTCGCCGCGTTCGTGGCGGAGGCCACCCCCTTCAACAGAAGGCCTTTGCTTCTCGCTGCAGCAGGCACCTCGGTGTCGCCGGCGCGCAGTCTGGTCAGGAAGGAGCGGAGCAGAGCGGCGTGGAGTGGCATGGAGGTGGCGTACGGGGGCATGCGGGGGCGTGCTGGGGCGTGGCGTGGATCTGGACGATAGATCGTTGTGTCTCTTGCTGGTGAGAGTTAAGTGTTTTAGGAGAATGCCGGGAACAGCCTAGCAGGAGGGGTTCAATTTCGGCGTCCTGGCTTACTAGACTATCGGGGACTGCGAAGGGGAGCTCCCGCCATGCCGAACCTCGCTCTGCCGCTGCACGAACCGCACAAGATCAAGACCGTGCGTCCGATCGCGTTCCCGTCGCTCGAGGAACGCAAGCGCAACCTCTCGATGGCGCGTTTCAACGTCTTCCAGCTGACGCCCTCGCAGGTGACCTTCGACATGGTCTCCTACGGCACCAGCGCGATGACCCAGGAGCAGCTCGCCGGCCAGCTGATCGGCGACGAGGCCTACGCCGGGGCGCGCAACTTCGAGACCCTGAACGCGGTGATCACGCGCGTGCTCGGTCACACCTACGTCTGCCCGACCCACAACTCGCTGGGGGCGGTGAAGCTGCTGGTGCGCGCCTTCGCCAAGGCGGGGCAGTCCCTGCCCTCCAACGCGCGCGGCCGCGTCGACCTCCACGCGCCGCGCGGCATCGAGATCCTCGACGCGCGGGACCATGGCGCCCCCGTCTTCACCGGCAACTTCGACCTGGCCCGGCTCGAGGAGATCGTCCGCACGGGCAAGCCGCCGTTCATCGGCTGCCAGGCGTTCGCCGACGGCCAGCATCCGTTCAGCCTCGCCAACCTGCGAGCCGTGCGGGCGCTCGCGGACCGCGCGGGGTTGCGCCTGGTCGTCGACGTCTCGCGAGTGATCGAAAACGCCTGGTTCGTCCAGCGGCACGAGCCGGGGATGGCCGACCGCACCATCGCCGAGCTGGTGCGGGCGATCGCGAAGACCGCCCACGTCGTGCTGATGGACGGCGCCCAGGACCCGCGCTGCAATACCGGCGGTTTCCTCGCCACCGACAACCCGGCCGACCACGAGCACTTCATCAACGACGTCGTGGTGTTCGAGGGGCTGCACACCTACGGCGGCATGGCCGGCCGCACGATGGAGGTGCTGGCGCGCGGTCTGGCCGAGATGTGCGACGAGGCGGGGGTGCAGTGGGTGATGCACCAGACCGAGCGCTTCAGCTCCCGCCTGCTCGCGGCGGGCGTGCCGGTCGAGCGCGGCTGCGACGGGGCCTACGTCAAGGCCGCGGAGTTCCTGCCCCAGGCCGGTGAGCACCCCGCGCACGCCCTCGCCTGCGCGCTCTACCAGACCGCCGGCGTGCGGGCGATGGCGCAGGGCCTGGTCGGTCGCGACACCCTGCTGCCGGTCCAGATCCCGCGCCTGGCGATGACCAACACCCAGCTCGACCAGGTGGCCGACGCCCTGATCGCCCTCCACCGCCAGCGCGAGAAGGTGGCGCCACTCGAAGTCGAGGCCAACGGCGAGTGGCACGACCAGCTCCGCTTCCGTTCCTTCTTCGCCGATCTCGACGCCTTCGCCTTCGACTGCGACCCCTACGTCGTGCACACCCTCGAGCCGATCGCCCGCACGACGCGGGAGCAGCGCGCGCGCGCCATTCGCGAGGCGGGCTGGAATACCTTCCTGCTGCGCTCGGCCGACGTGACGATCGATCTGCTGACGGATTCCGGCACCACGGCGATGTCGACCACCCAATGGGCCGCCTACGACGCCGCGCTGCCGACCCCGGGGACCACCGACGCCTTTCTCGAGCTCGCCGCCGCGGTGCGCGACTGCTACGGCTACGAGCACGTGCTGCCAACTCACCAGGGGCGCGCCGCCGAGCAGATCCTGTCGGAGGTGATGATCCGCCCCGGCCAGCTGGTCCCAGGCAACATGTACTTCACCACCACCAAGGTGCACCAGGAGATGGCGGGCGGCGTGTTCGTCGATGTCATCGTCGACCAGGCCCACGATCCCGCCTCGGATTTCCCCTGGAAGGGCAACATCGACCTCGCCAAGCTCGATGCCCTGGTCAGCGAGCACGGCGCGGCGCAGATCGCCTACATCTCGTTCGAGCACTCGGTCAACATGGCGGGCGGGCAGCCGGTGTCGATGGACAACTTGCGCGAGGTCTACGCCTATTGCAGCTCTCACGGCATTCCGGTGATGTTCGACGCCACGCGCGCGGTCGAGAACGCCTACCTGATCCAGAAGCACGATTCGCGCTTCCACGCCACCAAGGTCAAGGAGATCCTGCGCGAGATGATGCTCTACGGCGACGGCTGCACCGTCTCCGGCAAGAAGGACTACCTGATCAACATCGGCGGTCTGCTCGCCTTCAAGAACAACGCCGACTGGGCGCGCAAGGCGGAGGCCAAGATCCGCATCTACGAAGGCGGAGTGCGCGATGGCGGCCTGCCCGCGGCCGACCTCGCGGCGATGGCCCGGGGCATGCGCGAGATGGTCGACGACCACTACATTCGTTCGCGGGTGGAGCAGGCGGCGCGGCTGGCGGGCTGGCTGGAGGAGGCCGGCGTGCCGGTGGTGCGTCCGACCGGCAGCCACGCGGTCTTCCTCGACGCCAAGCGCTTCCTGCCGCACGTCGACCAGGACGAGTACCCGGCGCAGCGGCTGGCGGGCGAGCTCTATCTCGAGACCGGCGTCCGGGCGATGGAGCGCGGCAACGTCTCGAAGGGCCGTGACCACGCGGGCGTGAACTACCGGCCGGCGCTCGAGCTGGTCCGGCTGACGCTGCCGCGGCGCGTCTACTCGGACGACCACCTGCGCGCCGTGGCGGAAGGGATCATCCGCCTCCACCAGCGCCGTGACGCGATCCGCGGCCTGCGCTTCACCTACGAGCCGCCCGAGCTACGCTTCTTCCAGGGGCGCTTCGAACCGCTCGGTTAGCACGCGGTCGCGACCTGTCCTGCGGCTCAGACCAGTCCCTCCTGGATCGCTTTCGCCACCGCGAGGGCGCGGCTGTTGACGTGCAGCTTGCAGTAGATGCTGCGGACGTGGTTGTCGATGGTGTGGAAGCTGACGCCCAACCGCTCCGCGCTCGCCCGCAGGGTCTCCCCGGCGACCAGCAGCTCCAGGATCTCGCGCTCGCGCGGGGTGAGCTCGTAGTCCGTCGGTGCCGCCTGGCGCCGGCCGTCGCGCGCGAACGCGGTCAGCACCTTGCGCGCGATCACCGGATTGATCGGCGACGCGCCTCGAGCGGCGTCACGCAGCGCAGCGAGGATCCGCTCGGGCGGTGACGGTTTGAGCAGGTAACCGATCGCCCCGGAGCAGATGGCGGCGAAGACAGTGTCGTTCTCCTCGCGGATGGTGAGGATCACGCAGTGGGAGCGCGGAGACGCTTCGCGCAGCCTGCGCACCCCCTCGATGCCGCTCGCGCCGGGCAGGCCGATGTCCATCAGCACGACGTCGGGGCGCTCGCCGCGATCGAGCGCGGCCTGCATCGCCTCGCAGGAAGGGGCGGCCAGCGTGCAGGCGAGGTCGGGCTGTTCCGCGATCAGCGCCGCGAGGCTCTCGCGCAGCAGCCGCTGATCCTCGATCACCCAGACGGAGAGCGGGACCGGTCCCGCGCCGGGGGGCTCGACCGGGGACATGGCCGCCAGCCTAGCGCGCCTGCCACCCGGGTGGAGATGACGTGAACGCGCCATGGCGCGCGATGGCTTCGGCTGGCATCGTGCGCGCGACTCTTCGACCAGTCGACCCCGGGAGGGGTGCCATGGCAAGCCCAGAGCGCAGAAGCCGTCCGATCCTCGCGTGCCTCGTCTCGGCGATCCTCGCCTCGGCAGTGCCCGCGGCGGGTCAACCCTACGTCCACGAGAAGCTCGTGCAGCCCGTCTACGTGACGGTGGCCCCGACCTACGGTGACGTCGAGCTCGAGGGCGACGTGCTGGCGTACGGCGTGCGCGAGGAAATCGACGCCATCGGCTTCGCCGAGGGCGCCGTCTTTCTCTTCGGCCGCGATCAAGGAGGGGCCGGGAACTGGGGCCTGATCAAGAAGCTCCACTCGCCCGCCCCCTCGATCGGCCAGGGCTTCGGCACCGCGGTGGAGCTTCAGGGCGACGAGCTGTTCGTCGTCTCGCCCTACTTCAACGGCCCGGTAGGAGTGGTCCGGATCTTCGGCAGGAACGTGGGCGGCGCCGACAACTGGGGGCTGGTGCGCGAAGTGGTGGAGCCCGAATCGCAGGTGTGCGAGCTCGGTCGCTCGATGGACGTCGAGGGCGACATCCTGGTGGTCGGATCGCGCTGCGGCGTCACCGGCCAGGAAGGTCGCGTCTTCGTCTACGAGCGGGATCTCGGCGGTCCGGGCAACTGGGGCCGACGTCAGACGCTCGCGCCCGCGGATGTCGAGACCACCGATTGGTTCGGCACCTCCGTGGCGTTGAGCGGCAACCTGCTCGCCGTCGGGGCACCGCTGCGCGAGCCCGGGGACTGGACCACCAACACCAACAACGGCGCCGTCTACCTCTTTCGCCGCGATCCGGCGACGGGGCTCTGGGTCGAGTGGCGGATCCTCACCGACAATGCGGGGACCAACGCCTGGCTGGGCCGGAACGTCGCGCTCGACGGCTCGACGCTCCTCGCCTCGCGCGAAGGCGACAACCGGATCTCGGTCTACCGTTGCTGGCAGGGCGGCCCCGGCAACTGGGGCTATGCCGGCGACCTGGTGCCCCCGACGGGGAGCTTTGCCATCGGCGACTTGAGCGAGTCGATCGTGATCGACGGCGCGCTCGCGGTGGTGGCCGGCAGCACGCACGGCTGGGTCTACGACCTCTACGACTGGCCCGCCTTCGGCGACGATCTCCAGGAGCTCCTGCCCAGCGGCGGCACCCACTCGTTCAACTTCGTCTCGGTCGACGGCGGCCGAATCGCGGCGGCGGGAGCGATCATCGGTATCAGTACCTACGTGATCGACGTCTGGGCCGCCCCGACCGCCGACCTCTCCGTCGCCGTGGACGACGGACAGACGGTCGCGATCCCCGGCACGACGCTCTCCTACGAGATCGTCTTCTCGAACGGCGGCGCCGCCGCCGCCGCGGGCGCGCAGCTCGAAGTCGATCTGTCCGGAAGCAGCTTGGACCTGGCGAACGTGGCCTGGACCTGCGACACTTCGCCGGGCGCCGGAGCGGGCACGACCTGCCCGCTGTCGGCGGGCACCTGGAGCGACCTCGAGAACGGCCCGCTGCCGTTCGGCATCGAGCCCGGAGACCTCGTCACGATCAGTCTCGATGCTCCGGTTCTCCTCGAGGCTTCCGCGCCGCCGGAGTGCCGGAGCCGCGTGCGTGCGCCGGCCGCGCAGGCGGTCGATCCCGACCCGAGCGACAACACGGCGCTCGATCGGGACGCCCTCGGCGGGCCGTTGATCTTCACCGACGGCTTCGAGGGCGGAGACCTGGTGGTCTGGTGGGGGCAGGGCGGATGCCCCTGAGTGGCGCCCGGAGCGACCGGCGCGGCCCGCCGCTCCGGCTCAGGCGAACGGGATGGTGAGCACGGCTCGCGTGCCCTGGCCGGGAGAGCTCAGGATCTCGATCCTGCCTCCAGCCTCGCGCATACGCCGCCGCACGCTGGCGAGCCCGGTGCCGTCGCTCGCGGCCGACGGATCGAACCCCGACCCGTCGTCCGCGATCTCGAGCTCGAGCATCCCGCCGGCGCGGGCGAGCGCCAGCCGCACGCGGCGGGCTTGCGCGTGGCGCGCGACGTTGTGCAGCAGCTCCTTGGCGCTCAGGTAGAGGGCACGCCGCAGGTCCATCGGCAGCGTGGCGGGATCGGAGACCAGGTCGAGGTCGACCTCGACTTCGGTGTCACCGAAGAGTCCACGGGTCACCGAACGGAGCCGCTCCGCCAGATCCTGGAGCCGATCGCGCGAGGGATCGACGCACCAGACGATGTCGCGCAGGCCGTGCATCACCTCGACCGCCGTGCTCTCGATCCCGGCCAAGCGCTCGCGATCCGCGACGGAGATCTCCTCGCGGCGCGCCACCAGCCCGGCGGCGACGGCGATGCCCGAGAGGTCGCTACCCAGCTCATCGTGCAGGTCGCCGGCGATGCGCAGTCGCATCCGCTCGAGCCGCGCGATCCGCCGCACGCGCAGCCGATAGGCGAGAGCCAGCAGGGTCGTGCCGAGCGCCAGCAAGAGCAGGCGGAACCAAGCCGTGCGCCAGTACGGTGGCAGCACTTGCACGGCCAATTCCGCTCCGGCTTCGTTCCAGAGGCCGTCAGCGTTGGCGGAGACGACGCGGAAGCGGTACCTCCCCGACTCGAGGTTGGTGTAGCGGACGCTGCGCGCCTGACCGGCCTCGAGCCAGCGGTCGTCGAGGCCCTCGAGCCGGTAGCGCGAGGTGCAGCGATCCGACCTCGAGAAGAACGGCACCGACCAGTCAAAAGTCACGGCGCGATCCTCTGGGCCGAGCACGAGCCGACCGAGCGCGAACGGCTCGACTGTTCGCTCGCCCGAGGCACCGAGGATGGCGACTCGAGCGAGCGTCGTCGGCGGCCTGTAGGTGCTCGCGGTAATCCGCTCGGGGTCGAAGTGGGTAACCCCCGACATGCCGCCGAGCGCCAGTGACCCATCCGAGAGGCGCGCCGCGGCGTGCCGGTTGAACTCGACGTTGCCGATGCCGTCGGCGAGGTCGAAGGACCGGGTTTCGCCGGTCGCCGGATCGAATCGAATCAGACCCTGGTTGGTCCCCAGCCAGACGCTTCCACGGTCGTCCTCGATCACCGAGAATACGATCGAGCCCGGCAGGTCGCTGGGGATCACGGGGAATTCCGCGCGACGGCTCTCGGGCGTCCATCGGCCGAGGCCGCCGCTGGTGGCGATCCAGACGCCGCCGCGGGCCGAGCTCTCGAGGTCGTAGATCGTCACGTCGCGATCCAACGCGGAGTCGCGCGGACCGATCGGGACGTGCTCGAAACGGCCGGTCGCGAGGTGGAGCCGGTCGATGCCGCCCTTGGTCGTCCCGACGAGGAGCGCCGAGCCGTCCACGACGACCAGCAAGGTTCCGATCTCGGCGAAGCTCAGGCCCAGCGGCGCCGCGGCTGCGCCCCAGAGCTGGCTCGATTCGTCCGCCACGCCCAGGCGCACGAGGCCGAGATTGGTGCCGACCCAGAGCGAGCCACCGGCGCTCGCGAGGTCCTTGACGCGGTGCACGCCCGGCCGCCGCGGCGCTGGCAGCGGCAGCTCCACCTGGCGAAACCGCCGCGCTCCCGCGGGCAGGAGGCAGAGCCCGGATTCGGTTCCGATCCAGAGCGTGCCGGCGGCGTCGCGCAGCAGGCTCCAGACCAGGTCGTCGCAGAGCGATCCGGGATCGGTGGAGTCGTGGCGGAAGGTCTCGAGCACCGCATTGGCGCCGAGGTCGGCGTAAGCGAGGCCACCTCCATAGGTGCCGAGCCAGGCCCGCGCGCCACCCTCCGGTGCGATCGCCGAGACCGCCCGCGCTGGCAGCGACGATGGCTCTCCGCGCGCGTATCCGAGGTGGCGGAAGGGCTTGCGGTGCGGGTCGTGGAAATAGGCTCCCGCGAGCGTCCCCACCCAGAGGATCCCGGCGTCGTCCTCGGCTATCGTGTTGACGAATTGTCGCTGCCAGTCCTGGGGATCGGCGTCCAGTGGTACCCGGCGTACCGACTGCGCGCCCCGGTCGGCCTCGAACAGGCCGGAATCGGTGCCGAGCCAGAGGCGACCGGCGCGATCCTCGAGGAATGCATGGAGGGGCTGCGCCGGGCCGCCGGAGAAGCGCGGAAAGGACCAGCCCGCCGGCGCGGTCAGCGCGCCAGGAGAGCCCGCGAGCCAGGCCGCGCCGGACCGATCGAAGGCGAGGTGGAAGGCCATCGTGTCGGTGGCCAGCGGCTGCGCTTCGCCGACCGGACCCCGTGCAGGGTCGATCAGGAAGACCCTCGGCCCGTTCCAGTCGACATCGGTGACCAGCGCCCAGAGGCGGCCCTCCGGGGTGCGCGCCAAGGCGGCGACCCAGCCGTCGTCTCCGGGCAGCGGAAAGCGGAGCATCTCGCCCGTCGCCTCGTCGAAGCGCTCCACGCCGGCCCCTCGTCCCACCCAGAGCCTGCCCTCGCCGTCGAGCACCAGGGGCGAGCGGCGATGGTCTTCGGACGCGCTCGCCGACGGTACTTCGACCAGCCGCGCCCGGCCGCGGTCGAATCGATAGATGCCGGCCCCGGTTGCGACCCAGAATCGGCCGTCGTGGTCCTCGAGGAGGCCATGGAACCTGTTGCTGGCGCCGCGCGCCATCTCTTGCGCGCTGAAACGGAAGACGCGGAAATCCCGGCCGTCGTAGCGTGCCAAGCCGTCGTGGGTTGCCAGCCAGAGGAATCCGTCGCGGGACTGGAGGATCGCGTTGACGGTGCCGTGGGGGAGGCCGTGCTCGGGGCCCAAGCGCTCGAACTGCATCTGGCCCGGCTCCGCCCCCCAAGCGGCCCCGAGCGACACGGCCAAACCGACCGCTCCCCAGAGAGCCGAAGCCCTGCGCAGCCGGATTCCCACGCGCTCGATTCTGCCACCTGCAGGCCGCTGGCGACCTGGCGGCGGCGGCCTCTACTCGCCGCGCTGACGCTGGTAGTGGCGGCGGACCTTGGCGCGGTTGCCGCAGCTCTCCATCGAGCACCAGCGGCGGGAGCGGTTGCGGCTCCGGTCGAGGAAGAGCCAGGTGCAGCCCGTGCCGTCGCAGACGCGGATCCGGTCGAGGTCGGGCGAGGTCAACAGCTCGGCCGCCGAGCGGACGACCGGTCGCAGCGGAGCATCCAGCCTCGCCGCCCTCGTGTCGTCCCGCCAGGCCCAGGCCATGGTGTCCCCGCGCGCCTCGAGGACCTGGTGGGCCGCGGCGTCTCGCAGCGCCCGATTCAACGCCGTCAGGTCTTCTGGGTCGAAGGGCCTGTGGGCCGCTCGGGCCATGAACAACCGCGCCAGGTTCTCGCGCAGCGATCGCGCCCGCTCGAGCGCACCTCTCGCGCGGCGGGCCTCCACGGCGGCGCGCCGCCGCAGAGAGCGCTCCGCGGCGCTCTGGACCAAGTCGGCCTGCACCAGGAAGTCGACCAGGTCGTCATAGTCGAGGAGCTGGTCGGTCTCCGGGCGGCCCCGGTCGCTCCAGGTGTTGGCGAAATCGAGCGCCAGTGCCCCCCCGGAAAGCTCGAACAGGCGTCTTGGACGAGCGCTCCCGGCGTCGGCCCTCATGCCCGCATCTTAACCCTCCAGGGATTGTTGACAGGTTACCGGAAGAGGAGTAGTCTAACTATCAAAAGCATCTAAGGGGGTTAATCATGGAATCCGAGTGCGCAACCGAAGCTGGACGCCTGGCGGACCAACTCGAGCGCTCCTATCGGGGCGGCGCTTGGCACGGGCCATCCATCGCCGAGGCGATCGAAGGGGTCGATGCCACGGCGGCGAACCTGCCGGGTCCCGGCGGCGGGCACAGCATCCAGGAGATCGTCCGCCACGTCGCCTACTGGCTCGATGCCGCGCGGCGGCGGATCGACGGTGACGGCCGCGCGGGAGAGGGGGAGGACGATTGGGCTCCGTCGCCGCCGGATCCCGCGGCCGCTTGGACGTCGGCGCTCGCGCAGCTCGAAGCGGCCCACCGCGGCCTCCACGCCACCCTGGCGCCGCTCGACGACTCCCGCTTGTCCGACTTCGTCGCCGGCTCGGATCCGACCGTGCGCGGCATGTTGCTGGGCGTGCTCCAGCACAACGCCTACCACGCCGGGCAGCTGTTCCTGCTCCGGCGCTTGGCTGGCGCGGAGCCGCGGAGTCGGTCGTGACCGCGGTCGAGGCGCGCGCGCGCGACCATCTGCGGGCGCGCCGCGATCAACTGGCCGAGCTGGTGCGCTCCGGCCGGGACGAACGGCTGCTCGATCTGATGCGGCGCGTCGATGCCGCGCTCGGCGCGATCGAGGTCGGCAGCTGGGGCGTCTGCACGGGTTGCCGGGAGCCGATCGAGGTCGACCTCCTGGACTGTGACCCGCTGGCCTGCCTCTGCCTCGACTGCCTGCCGGAGGAGGACCGGCGAGCGTTGGAGCGGGACCTGCGCGCCGCCTCGCGGGTTCAGCGGGCGCTCCTGCCCGCGCAGCCGATCGACGATCCCGATTGGGAGGTGGCCTACCTGTGGGAGCCGCGCGGCGCGGTGTCGGGCGACCACGTGGACCTGTTGCGGCCGCGCCAGCCTGGAGGCGCGCTCGACCTGCTGCTCGGCGACGTGGCGGGCAAAGGGGTGGCGGCCTCGCTGCTCCAGTCCCACCTCCACGCGCTGTTCCGCGCGCTGGCGCCGGCGCGCCTGCCGCTCGCGGAGCTGCTCGGTCAGGCGAATCGACTCTTCGCCGAGGCGACCGCCGCCGCGAGCTACGCGACGCTCGTGGCGGTGCGCTTGGAACCGACCGGCCAGGCGGAGATCGTCAACGCCGGCCACCCGCGCCCGTTGTTGGCCGATCGCCGCGGCGTCCGGCCGATCGAAGGCGCGGACCTGCCGCTGGGCCTCTTCCGTGAGTCGAGCTTCGTCGGCCGCGCGCTCGTGCTGGCGCCCGGTGACACCCTGCTCGCCTACTCGGACGGCTGGACGGAGGCCGAGCGCGAGGGTGAGGAGTACGGCATCGGCCGCGCCGCGGCCGCCTTCCGCCGCGGCCTCGGCGCGCCGCTCGCCGACCTGCTGGCCATCTGCAAGCAGGAGCTCGACGACTTCCTCCAAGGCTCGCCCCGCGGCGACGACCTGAGCCTCCTGGCCATCCGCCGAGAAAGAGAAGAAAGAGAAGAAAGAGAAGAAAGAGAAGAAAGAGAAGAAAGAGAAAAAGCTCCATAGAAGGGACAGAGTGCCGCCGCTGCGGCAACCGCTGCGAGCTCGCCGCGTGCGTGGCGGGAGTCACCCCCTTCAACAGCACGCTTTTGCTTTTCGCCTGCCCCGACCACCTGCGCTCGAGCAACCTCACCTCGCGTGGGTCGCTCTCCGAGCAGAGCGCTCGCTGGGGATGAAGCACTCAGAAGCTCCATAGAAGGGAAAGAGTGCGGCGGCTGCGGCGGCCGCTGCGAGCTCGCCACGCTCGTGCCGCGGGCCACCCCCTTCAACAGCACGCTTTTGCTTTTCGCCTGCCCCGACCACCTGCGCTCGAGCAACCGCACCTCGCGTGGGCCGCTCTCCGAGCTGAGCGCTCGCTAGGGATGAGGAGTTCAGAAGCTCCATGGAAGGGAAAGAAGCGGCGCCGCTGCGGCAACCGCTGCGAGCTCGTCGCGTGCGTGGCGGGGGTCACCCCCTTCAACAGCACGCTTTTGCTCTTCGCCTGCCCTACCACCCGCGCTCGAGCAGCGGCAGATCGCGTGGTTCGGTCTCTCGGCTGAGCGCTCGCTGGGGATGGGTGGGACTTCCTGGTTCAGCGCCGCTGCGGCCGCCGCGGCCGCCGTTCCGGTCGCGCGGTCGCGGGGTCGTCGGGCCAGGCGTGCTTGGGGTAGCGGCCGGCGAGCTCCTTCCTGACCTGCGGATAGGTGTTGGCCCAGAAGCTCGCGAGATCGGAGGTGACCTGCTGCGGCCGGCCGTTGGGAGCGAGCAGGTGGAGGAGCAGCGGCACGCGACCCCCGGCCAGGCGTGGCGTCGCCGCCAGGCCGAAGAGCTCCTGGATCCTGACCGCCAGCACCGGGCGCTCGGGGTCGGAGTAGTCGATCGCGAGACGGCTGCCGGAGGGGACCTCGATCCGTTCCGGAGCGTCGGTCTCGAGAGCGTGGCGCAAGTCGCGGTCGAGGCTGGAGAGAAAAAGCCCATCCAGGGGAAAAGCACGGAGCTCGGCGTAGGAGCGTTTTCCGGTCGCGATCGACCGCAGCAGTGTTCTCAGCTGGCGGTCGAAGTCGGGGAGGGCAAGATCGGGGCGGGCGTTGGAGAGGAACTGGTACCTCTCTCCGAGGAGCTTCTTCTTTCCTTCTCCCAGTCCGAGCGCGTGCGCGAGCTCGGTGTCTGCGCGCTCGGCGAGGAGGGTCGCGGCGGCGTCGGGGTCGGGGATCGGGATCTCGCTCTCCTCGAGCACGAGATCGTGAAAGCGGAGGAGACGACGGGCGGCGACCCGTTCTCGGTTCGGGTCCCAAACGAGCTCGCTGGAGCCTCGGAGGAGCTCGTCGGGGAGCCAGGCGCGATCGACCGCGGAGGCGATGCGGACCAGCGACTCGGAACGCTCGCCTGCGCGGCCGGCGTCGAGGACGACGGCGACGAACAGCTCGTCGGGGCTGGCGGCGAGCGCGCTCTCCCGCGCCAGCCGCACGCCCCGCCCGCCGGCCATCACCGCGCGATCGCCACCGGGCTCGCGCCGACGGCAGAGGCGATCGAGATAAGCGGCCGCGATCGCGCGCAAGAGCGGCTCGGCGGAGTCGCTCGCCTCCGCCTCGCTGGGGCTCCGTCCCCCGCGCGGTCGGTATTCGCCCGGCTGCGGTGCCCGTGTCTGGCTCGCTGCGCTCGCCTCGACATCTCGCGCTCCTCGCCGGTCGAACACCGACCCCTCACCCCCACCCGCGACCGGGACGGTGGCTGGTTCCTCTTCTCGGCCGCGAGTCGGCTCCGCACGGTCGAGAACGCTCAGGAGCTGATCCCTTAACTGGAGCAGGTACGTTCCACCTGCCGCGTCGCTTCCCGAGCGAAGCGAGCCCCTGGTGCCGTGGCGGTGGGTGGAGGGGAGATCCTCCACCCGATCCAGCAGGTCGGAGCGCGAGCCCGGCGCGTGTCCCGACCGAGACCGGAATGGGTCGCGATCGGAAAGCAGCGCCGCGACGAGCGCGGCCTCCCGGGCGACGCCGAGCGCCTGCCCTTCGAGCAGCAGGCGGCCGAGGCGCGGCGCGAGCGGGAGGCGCGCGAGGCGGCGGCCGAGCGGGGTGATGCCTCGGGTGTCGACGGCGCCGAGATCGGCGAGGTGGGAGAGGGCGCGCTCGAGCTGCGCCGGCTCCGGCGCTTCGAACCAGGGGAAGGCGGCGACCTCGCGCTCTCCCCAGGCGGCGAGCTGGAGCACGGCCCAGGCGAGGTCGGCGCGGCGAATCTCCGGCACTTCGAACGGGCGGAGCCCGCTCTCCTCCGCGGCGGACCAGAGGCGCAGGCAGAAACCGGGGGCCTCGCGCCCGGCGCGTCCACGCCGCTGGTCGGCGGCGGCGCGCGAGACACGGCCGAGCTCCAGCCGGTCGAGGCCGAGCGCCGGATCGAAGACCAGCCGGCGCACGAGGCCCGAGTCGACCACGCCGGTGACCCCCTCGACCGTAACCGAGGTCTCGGCGACATTCGTCGCCAGGACGATCCGGCGGCGCTCGCCGGGCCGCAGCGCGCGATCCTGCTGATCGCCCGGAAGATCACCGTGGAGCGCGACGAGGCTCAGGTCCCGTTCGGCGGCAAGCGGCGCCAGTGCCTCTTCCGAGCGGCGGATCTCGCCGACGCCGGGCAGGAAGACGAGCAGGTCGCCGCCGGTCGCTGCGAGCGCCCGGCGGACGCCGCGCGCGACCCGCGCCGGCAGGGGGGTCTCCGGCGCGGACCGCTCGGCCCAGTGCGTCTCGACCGGATGGAGCCGACCCTCGCTCGTCACCACCGGGGCGCCGAGGAAAGCGGCGACGCGCTCGGTGTCGAGCGTCGCCGACATGGCGACCAGCGCGAGATCGGGGCGGGCCTCGAGCTGGACCCGGCGGCACAGCGCGAGGGCGAGATCGACGAACAGCGAGCGCTCGTGGAGCTCGTCGAAGACGACGCAGCCGATCCCTTCGAGGAAGGGATCGCTCTGCAGCCGCTGAACGAGCACCCCTTCGGTCACGAACAGGATCCGGGTGTCGCGCGAGAAACGGCGCTCGAAGCGGATCTGCCAGCCGACCTCCCGGCCGACCTCCCACCCCTGTTCCGCGGCGATCCGGCGCGCCGCCGCCCGCGCCGCGATCCGCCGCGGCTCGAGCACCACGACTCGACGTCCCTCGCCGCCGATGCCGGCGCCGGCGAGCGCCGGCGGCACCCGCGTCGTCTTGCCCGCGCCCGGAGGGGCCTGCAGCACCGCGTTGCCGCCCGCGGCGAGCGCGTCCAGGAGCTCGGGCAGGACGAAGTCGACGGGGAGGATCACACGTCGCTCTTGGAGACGCGCGGCGCCTCAGCCCGGGAAGCGACTCCGGTCGAGGCCGGGGATCAGTCGCAAGGCGTTGCCGTAGTAAAGCTTGCGCAGCACCTCGTCGGGCAGGTCGAGGCCGTAGAGCTTCCAGAAGGCGTGTCGGCGCCGGTAATAGGGGAAGTAGTCGTCGGCGGTCTCGAGCACGCGGAAATAGTAGGGGTACTCCGACGGCTCCCAGGAGTCCTTGCCGAACAGCACGCGGTCCTGGTAGCGAATGAACCACTCGCGCGCGAAGCGCGGCTGGCGGCCGAGCTCGGCGAGCACGGCGCCGATCTCCGTGTGGACGTTGGGCAGCTCGTCGAGCAGCCGGCCGAGGCGGGCGAGGTCGTGGCCCAGCCAGCCGAGGTGGGCGTTGATGAAGCTC
Organism: Acidobacteriota bacterium; assembly: GCA_014584695.1. GTDB lineage: Bacteria > Acidobacteriota > Thermoanaerobaculia > Multivoradales > JAGPDF01 > JACTMI01. The sequence goes on along the minus strand of JACTMI010000008.1, from coordinate 3,948 downwards.
GTCCGTGGGTGGCGCCGGAAGAGCCGGTGCTGCTCGTCGATCAGCTGATCCCAGGAGACGTTGGTGGCGGGGTCGCGCCACCGCCCCGGAACCTCGATCATCTCGTAGAGGCGCTCGTTGTCGGCGTCCTTGGGCTGCCAGAAGGGGCGCGGGTCGGCGGTGTGGATCAGCACCGGAATTCCGAGCTCGGCGCACTTCGCCCAGATCGGGTCGAGCCGCGGGTCGTCGATCGCAATCCGCTCGCCGGCGGCGTCGCGCGTGTCCATGCCGAGGCCCTTGTAGATCTTGAGCCCGCGCGCCCCGGCGGCGACGTCGGCGGCGAGCTCGGCCACCGCCTCTTCCGGCCAGCCCGGTGAGCCGACGCGGGAGAAGTCGACGTTGGTGAAGTGCACGATTCGTCCCGGCGCGACCCGCTCGGCGACCTCGATCATTCCGCGCAGATAGGCCGGGTCCTGGAGCGCGAAGCGGGGCCGGCCGTCGGGCCCCTCGACGCGGCGGAAACCGCGGCCGGAGAGATTGACCATCACCCCCAGGTTCAAGGCGTCCATCGCCGCGACCAGCTCGCCGACCTTGGCCTCGTCGAGTCCGAACTGGTGGCTGTGGACGTCGACGAACGGATACCGCGCGCGCGGCACCGGGTGCCCCGGCACCACCAGCGTCGAAGGTGGGTCGTACTTCATGAACGACAGCGCCGACGGATCCTCCGCCACGGCCACGCCGGCGGTCTGGCCCGCGACGGGTCCGGTGGCGGCGAGGGCGAGAAGGACGACGAAGATCGACGAGAGCCGCGTGCGAAGGGTGCGCATCGGCGAATCCTAGTCGCAATTGCCCGAGAGCGATGGCGACGAAGGCCAGGCCGGCGTCAGAACGCCGGGCCGAACGAGAGCGCGTTGACGAGCAGCAGGCCGGTGGCTTCGGCGTAGCCGCGGAAGGCCGGGTCCTCGGCGAAGGCGACCAGGTGGCCATCGCCGATCGGCTGATGGACGAGGAAGGCCTTGCGCGCGAGCTGGGCGTGGGTGTCGGGCCAGACCAGGCCGCCGGCGATCAGGCGTTCCTTCGCGGCGTAGACGCCGACGTTTCTCCCCTGGTCGAGACGGATGGGGGTGAAGATCCTGGAGCCGTCGACCAGGGCCTGGATCTCGCCGTCGGTGCCGGCGGCGAGCCAGTGATGCGCGTCGAGCGCGACCCGCAGCACTGCGCCGGGGGTCGGTTCGGGGAGCTGGCGATCGGGCTGGATCGCCTTCTCGTAGTCGAACGGCTCCCGAGTCTCTGACGCTCGGCGCTGCTTGTCGGCTTCGTCCTTGGTCTCGTCGCCCTTGGCCTTCGTCTCCGGCGCGCCCCCCTTGAGCTCGGTGGTGGTCGCGAGCAGGCCGGCGCCGCGCTCCGAGGCCCAGCGCGAGGCTTCGCCGAGGGTGACCAGTGTGCCACCGCGCGAGATCCAATCGCGCAGCCGCTGAACCGCCGCCTCGCCGAGGAGCTCGGCGTAGTCGCCCGAGGGGAGAACCAGCGCGTCGTAGCGCTCGAGGTCGACCCGCGGGAGCGAAGCGGTCCGCACCGCGGTCACGGCCAGGCCGTATCGCCGCTCGAGCAGGTAGCGGGTCCAGCCCGCCGAGAGGCTCGAGGCCGGGCGGTCCCAGGCCAGCAAGACCTTGGGCGCTCGCAGGGCCCGCATCCGGCTGCTGCCGAGCGAAATGCCGTCGTCGACCCAGCCGCTGTCGATCGGCACCACCTCGGCGCCATGGCGAGCGGCGAGCTCGCCCAGCCGCGCGGTGAGCTCCGGCCCGTTGTCCGAGACGCGGAAGAGCGTGGTGCCGATGCCGTACCGCCGGCCCGCGAGCGTGAACGGCTCGCCGGCCACGCGCGCGACCAGTCCGCCTTCGAGCGCGTCGTGAACGGCGGCGGCGGCCGCCGTGCCCCAGGGGACGAGGTAGCCGACGCGCGCCGCGGCGAGCGCGACGCCGCGCGCCGGCGCCGTCGCAGCCACCGGCTCCGTCCGGGCGGCGACCGTGGCGCCCGAGGTCACGCACTCGACGTCGAACAGGTGGGGGAGGCTCCAGGCGGTGACGTCGTAGATCTGGTCCGGCAGATGCTCGCGGCGGCGGCGGTCCTGCTCGGCGAGAAAGGGCGGGTCGATCGGCGTGTGCGGCTCGAGCAGGTTGCGAATCAGCCGGCCCGAAGGTTGCGCGGCGTCGACCAGGAAGGTCCCCGCCGGGAGCTCTCGCGCGCCCAGCCGGACCGGATCGACGGCGCGCCGAACCTCGATGCCCTGCGCGGCGAGCAGGCGCGCCAGCCGCTCGGCGAGCGCCGGATCCTGCCCCGGCACCAGCAGGTACTCGCGCGTCGGGCCGCGCCGCCCGGCGGCGATCGCTTCCGCGCGGTAGCCGTGGTAGTCGCGCAGGATCGCCTCGCGGTGGCGCGCGGCGGTCGCGGCGGTCGTCAGCGCGGCCGTGAAGTGCTGGACCACGCCGCGCCGGAAGGTGAGCAGCGTCTCGTCGCGGCGGCGGTAGACCAGGCCGCGCGCCGAGGCCTGTTCGTAGGTCATGCCGACCGCTCCCTGGAAGAGCGGCCAGCTCTCGCCGTAGCCCGGGTAGAAGGCGTCGAAGATCTCGCGCACGAAGTAGGGGAAGCCGCGCGCGTCGAAGCGCGCGGCGTTGGCGCGGCCGAAGGTGTCGAACCAGCGGTGCTGCGCGGCCGAGATGTGCGGGTTGGCCGGCGGCGCCGGCGGAGCGAAGAAGTAGCTCTCCTCGCCCCCCATCTCGTGGAGGTCGACCGTGACGTGGGGGAAGTAGGCGAGCGCGATCGCCACGCGGCCGCGGGTCTCGGGCTGGGTGAGCGCGAACCAGTCGCGATTCATGTCGAACAGGTAGTGGTTCGAACGTCCGCCCGGCCAGGGCTCGTCGTGCTCGGCGGCCGCCGGCTCGGGGTCGGGGCGCGCGGCGCGGCCCAGCAGGTGCTGAGCGAGGAAGCGGGCGCGGCCGTCGGGGTTCTGGAGCGGGTCGATCAGGATCAGCGACTCGGCGAGCACCAGGTCGACCTCGGCGTCGTCGCGGGCGGCGAGCAGGTGGTAGGCCTCGGCGAGCGCGGCGTCGGGCGAGGAGATCTCGTTGCCGTGCACGGCGTGGATCAACCAGGTGACGACCGGCAGGGTGGCGATCAACGTCTCGACCTCGGCCGACGAGACCGCCCGCGGGTCGGCGAGACGGGCTAGCCCGGCGCGGGTCTCGTCGAGAGCGGCGATGCGCGCCGGCGAGCCGACGACGAACAGGTGGAGCGGCCGCCCCTCCCAGCTGCGCGCGTACTCGACCAACCGGGTCCGCTCGGGCGCCGCGCGGTGGAGCGCCGAGAGGTAAGCGAAGATCCCTTCGGGCGTGGTGATCTCCGCGCCCCAGTCGTGCCCCACGACCTCGCGCAGCGTCGGAATCGCCGGATCGTGCCGCGCCCCGGGCCAGAGCTCCAGCGCCGAATCCCCGGCCAGCGACGGGCTCGGAGCGAGGCAGCAGGTCAGCAAGAGAGCGACCGCGAGGGGAGAAAGCCGTCGGTTCATCGTCGAGACTCCCATGGACGAAGCAGAGCGTAACAGCAGCGATCTCGCAGCCCCGAACCACCCGGCTCCACTCGACCGGCGCGGCGGCTGCCGTGAGTCGGAAAAATCGAAATGCGAAAAGCGAAAAGCGAAAAGCCCATGGAAGGGAGGAAATTTGGATCATCACCCGCCGCTGCGAGCTCGAGGCAGCGTTCGGCCGGTCGCCCCCTTCAACAGAACGCTTTTGCTGCTCGCGCCATCGGCCACGGCGGCTCCGCGCTCCGGCAGCGGGGGCGGGCGGCGGCAGGCAGCGGCAGGAGCGGGCGGCTGGCGAAGAGGAGCGACTGGCAACTGGGGAACAGCAAGAGGCAAATGCCCATAGAAGGGAGGAAGTGTGGATCATCACCCACCGTTGCGAGCTCGAG
>JACTMI010000047.1 GCA_014584695.1 Acidobacteriota bacterium | reverse complement strand
CGCCGAGCGCGGCCCCCGCGAGCGCCGTCGCGCACCCGGCGAGCAGCGCGGCGGTCCCCGCCGGGCCGGCCAGCCGCGCCGTGGGCAGCCAGCCGAGCGCCCCCACCGCGACCGTCGCGAGCCCGCAGTGGAGCAGCCAGCCGGCCACCGCGGCGCCGACCTGGCTCATGCCGGCCCCCCTTGCCCCCCGCCGGGCCGCCGGCCCCGTTCGGCCTCTCTCGAGGCCGCGAGCGCGGTCCGGATCAGGTTGTAGAGCCCGCCGACCACCCCGATCGCGGTGCAGACGGTAAGGGCTTTCGGCGCCGTCCCGAGCCGCCGGTCGATCCACCAGCCGATCAACGCACCCCCGGCGATCGAGGCCGCGAGCTCGAATCCGAGCCCCGCGAGCTTCAGCCACCCTCCCGGAGGGTTGCTCTGTTCCACGCTGGGCCCTCGGAGTCGAGCAGGCTCGGGATCCCGGGCGGGCTGCCGGCCTTGGGCCGCGAGGCCCCGGGCTCGCAGCCCGATACCGATGAGGTTGTCTGGGAGCGTCCCAGTCGGCGCCGGCCCGAACGGCCCCGCGAGGCCGGTCCGACCAACCGCGCGGAGGGTATCAGAGGGCCGCGGGCGGCGGCAACCCGTGCCCCGCCGCGGCGCGTCCTGCCCGGCGCGCCCTGACGATAGGCTCGGCGGCGCGGACAAGGAGGGGGGACGATGGTGGTCGACAACCTGGCGGAGCTCGAACGGCGGCTCGCGGCGGCGCGTGCGGGAGGGGGCGCCGAGAGGATCGAGCGGCAGCACCAGGAGGGCAAGCTCTCCGCGCGCGAGCGGGTCGAGCTGGTCCTCGACGCCGGCTCGTTCGTCGAGATCGACGCCCTGGTCGCCCACCGCTGCCAGGACTTCGGCATGGCGAAGCAGCGGATCCCGGGCGACGGGGTGGTCTGCGGCTACGGCACCATCGACGGCCGTCTGGTCTATCTCTTCGCGCAGGACTTCACCGTCTTCGGCGGCTCGCTCTCCGAAACCAACGCGCGCAAAATCTGCAAGGTGATGGAGCTCGCGATGGACAACGGCGCCCCGGTCATCGGCTTGAACGACTCCGGCGGCGCCCGCATCCAGGAGGGGGTCGCCTCGCTCGGCGGCTACGCCGACATCTTCCTGCGCAACACGCTGGCCTCCGGCGTCGTGCCGCAGATCTCGGCCATCCTCGGCCCCTGCGCCGGCGGCGCCGTCTACTCGCCGGCCATCACCGACTTCATCCTGATGGTCGAAACGACCAGCTACATGTTCGTCACCGGCCCGGACGTGATCAGGACCGTCACCCACGAGGAGGTCAGCAAGGAGGATCTGGGCGGCGCCCAGACCCACGCCGCCAGGAGCGGCGTGTGCCACTTCACCTACGGCAACGACGCCGCCTGCCTGATGGGGATCCGCGAGCTGCTCTCCTACCTGCCGTCGAACAACCTCGACGAGCCGCCGGTGGTGGCGAGCGACGACGATCCGGACCGTCAGGAGGCGGCGCTCGACCGGCTGATCCCCGAGGATCCGAACAAGCCCTACGACATCCACCGGCTGATCGAGGGGGTGGTCGACCACGGCCGCTTCCTCGAGGTGCACGCCCACTACGCCCGCAACCTGGTGGTCGGCTTCGCCCGCCTGGGTGGCCGCTCGGTCGGCGTGGTCGCCAATCAGCCGGCCTATCTCGCCGGCGTGCTCGACATCGACGCCTCGCTCAAGGGCGCCCGTTTCGTCCGCTTCTGCGACGCCTTCAACATCCCGCTGATCACGTTCGAGGACGTGCCGGGCTTTCTCCCGGGCACGCAGCAGGAGTACGGCGGCATCATCAAGCACGGCGCGAAGCTGCTCTACGCCTACGCCGAGGCGACCGTGCCGAAGCTCACGGTGATCACCCGCAAGGCCTATGGCGGCGCCTACTGCGTCATGGCATCGAAACACCTGCGCACCGACGTCAACCTGGCCTACCCGACGGCCGAGATCGCGGTGATGGGCCCCGAGGGCGCGGTCAACATCCTCTACCGGCGCGAGCTCGCCGAGGCCGGCGAGCGCGCCGCCGAAGCGCGGGCCGAGAAGATCGCCGAGTACCGCCAGAAGTTCTCGAACCCCTGGGTCGCCTCCGAGCGCGGCTACGTCGACGCGGTGATCGAGCCCCGCCGCACCCGGCCGACCCTGATCCGCGCCCTGCGCCAGCTCGCCGGCAAACGCCAGAGCCTGCCGGCCAAGAAGCACGGCAACATCCCGCTCTGAGCGACCGCCGCGCGGGAGCCTCGCGCCCCGAGACGAGCTCGCTCGAGTCTCGGTTCAGCGGCGAGCCGGCGCGCCGGATCGAGCTTAGAATCGGCGCGATGAAGGCCTCGAGGTACTGGCGAACGATCACGGTCGATGAGTCGGGCTTGCTCGAGCGGCTGCTCGAAAAGCTCGATGCGGCGGGTGCGCCGTACTGCGTGATCGGCGGCCAGGCGGTGAATGCCTACGTCGAGCCGCTGGTCTCCTTGGATCTCGACCTCGCCATCGCGGCTCCCGATCTCGAACGTCTCCTGCCGACGCTCGGCTACGGATTCGACGTCGAGCGATTCGAGCACAGCGTCCATCTGCGCGCCTCGGACTCGGACCTGCGGGTCCAGTTTCGACTCGATCCCCGCTACGCCGCATTCGTTCCCCGCCGGGAGCTCCGCAGCGTGCTGGGACACGAGCTCCCCGTGGCGCGGCTCGAGGACGTCCTGGCGGGAAAGGTCTGGGCCGTCTCCGACCCGGCCCGCCGGGCCAGCAAACGCCAGAAGGACCTGGCCGACATCGCCCGGCTGCTCGAACGCTACCCCGAGCTCTCGGCGTTGGTGCCGCGCGAGATCCGCGACCGGCTCCTCTGAAGGCAGGAACGGATCTCCGCCGCGCAGCAACCTTGCGCTCGGGGCGCCGCGGGGCTGCTGGTAGACTGGTTGGGTTGTCGGGGGCCGCCGGGGGAGGGCGGGTCGCCGACGGCAACTTCCGAGCGAGGAGAAGCCCGATGCGGCAGAAGGATCGCGATCTGCGCCGGCGGCGCAAGCGCCGGCAGGAGCGGTTGAGGGAGCAGAACCGGGAAGAGATCGCCAAGCGCAAGAGCGCCCGACCGGAGGCCTCGAAGCGGGGCGCCAAGGGGGCCGCGGGCGAGGCGGAGGGGGCGGAGAAGGCCGAAGAGAAGGCCAAGGAGAAGAAGCCCGCCGCCAAGAAGAGCCCGGCCAAGAAGAGCGAAGGCGAAGCCGAGAAGAAGCCGCGCAAGAGCGCGGCCAAGAAGGCCGCCCCGGCCGAGGGCGAGCCGGCCGCGGCGCCCGCCGCCCCCGAGCCGCCGGCCGACTGACGGAGGCGGGCGCGATGCGCATCGCCCTGGGCTGCGACCACGCCGGCTTCGACCTCAAGGAGCGGCTCAAGGACGCGCTCGTCGAGCGTGGCCTCGAGATCGAGGACCTGGGCGCCCACGGTCCGGAGTCGACCGACTATCCGGACTGGGGCCGCGCGGTCGCCTTACGGGTGGCGAGCGGCGCGGTCCAGCGCGGCCTGCTGGTCTGTGGCTCCGGCATCGGCATGGCGATCGCCGCCAACCGCATCAAGGGCGTTCGCGCGGCGGCCTGCAACGACCTCTACTCGGCGCGGCTGGCGCGCGCTCACAACGACGCCAACGTGCTCGCGGTCGGCTCGCGCGTCGTCGCGCCCGCGCTCGCCGAGGCGATCCTCGACGTCTTCCTCGAAACCCCGTTCGACGGTGGCCGTCACCGCCGGCGGGTCGACAAGCTGGACGGAATCGGCTGAATGACCCAGCGCACCCTCGAAGCCACCGACCCGGAGATCCACGCCGCGCTCGCCGCCGAACGGCGGCGGCAGGGCGACGGCCTGGAGCTGATCGCCTCGGAGAACTTCACCAGCCGCGCCGTGCTGGAGGCGACCGGCAGCGTGCTCACCAACAAGTACGCCGAGGGCTATCCCGGCCGCCGCTACTACGGCGGCTGCGAGGTCGTCGACCGCGTCGAGACGCTCGCCATCGACCGCGCCAAGGCGCTGTTCGGCGCCGAGCACGCCAACGTCCAGCCCCACTCGGGCACCTCGGCCAACATGGCGGTCTACTTCGCGATGCTGCGGCCGGGCGACACCCTGCTCGGCATGGACCTCTCGTGTGGCGGCCACCTGACCCATGGCCACCGGCTCTCCTACTCCGGGCGCGACTTCCGCGTGGTGGCCTACGGCGTCGACCGCCAGAGCGAGCGGATCGACTACGACGAGGTCGAGCGGCTGGCGCTCGCGGAGCGGCCGAAGCTGATCGTCGCCGGCGCCTCGGCCTACAGCCGGACGATCGACTTCGAGCGATTCCGCGCCATCGCCGACCGCGCCGACGCGCTGCTGATGGCCGACATGGCCCACATCGCGGGCCTGGTCGCCGCCGGGCTCCACCCGTCGCCGGTGCCGCATTGCGACTTCGTCACCACGACCACCCACAAGACACTGCGCGGACCGCGCGGCGGCCTGGTGCTCTGCCGCGCCGCCCACGCGAAGGCGATCGACCGCGCGGTCTTCCCCGGCGTCCAGGGCGGCCCGCTGATGCACGTCATCGCCGCCAAGGCCGTCGCGCTCGCCGAGGCCGCGGGCGAGCCGTTTCGTGCCTACCAGGGCCGAGTGGTCGCCAACACCGCGCGGCTCGCCGCGGCGCTCGCCGGCCACGGCTACCGGATCGTCTCGGGCGGCACCGACAACCACCTCTTCCTCGCCGACGTCACCGGCCAGGGGCTGACCGGCAAGGTCGCCGAGGAGGCGCTCGACCGCGCCGCGATCACGGTCAACAAGAACACCATTCCCTACGACACCAACCCGCCGCTGGTCGCCTCGGGCATCCGCGTCGGCACCGCGGCGGTGACCACCCGCGGCTTCGGCGAGCGCGAGATGGACGAGATCGCGGCGCTCGTGGCCGAGGTGCTGGCGGCTCCCGGCGACGCCGCGGTCGGAGCCGGGGTGCGGGCGCGGGTCGAGGAGCTGTGCCGCCGCTTCCCGCTCTACGACGAGCCGGCGGCCTGAAGGAGAGCGCGCGCCGCGCAGCCGCGGCGCGCCGGCGATGAGCGAAGACTGGTCTCCCGATTCCTGGCGGCGACGGCCCGCCCTCCAACAGCCGACATACGGCGATCCGGAGGCGCTCGCGCGCGCGGTCGCCGAGCTCGCCGAGCTGCCGCCGCTGGTCACCTCCTGGGAGGTCGAGGCGCTCAAGACGCAGCTCGCCGAGGCCGCCGCCGGACGGGCTTTCCTGCTCCAGGGGGGCGACTGCGCCGAGTCGCTCGCCGACTGCAACTCCTCGGCGATCGCGGCGAAGCTGAAGATCCTGCTCCAGATGAGCCTGGTGCTGGTGTGGGGCCTGCGCACCCGCGTGGTGCGGGTGGGGCGCTTCGGCGGCCAGTACGCCAAGCCGCGCTCGGTCGACCTCGAGGAGCACGACGGCGCGCGCTTGCCGGCCTACCGCGGCGACCTGATCAATCGTTCGCCGTTCACCGCCGCCGACCGCACCCCCGACCCGCAGCTGCTGCTGCGCGGCTACGAGCGCGCCGGCCTCACGATCAACTTCATCCGCGCCCTGGTCGACGGCGGCTTCGCCGACCTCCATCACCCCGAGTACTGGGACCTGGGCTTCGTCGAGCACTCGCCGCTCGCGGCCGACTACCGGCGCATGGTCGAGGGGATCGGCGAGGCGCTGCGCTTCGTCGAGACGCTCGCCGGCCGCACCGTGGCGGGAATGAACCGGGTCGACTTCTACACCAGCCACGAGGGGCTCCACCTGCTCTACGAGCAGGCCCACACCCGCCGCGTGCCGCACCGCGAGGGCTGGTACAACCTGGGCACCCACTTCCCCTGGATCGGCATGCGCACCGCGGATCCGGACGGGGCCCACGTCGAGTACTTCCGCGGCGTCGCCAACCCGGTCGGTCTCAAGGTCGGCCCGGCGACGACGCCCGACCAGCTGGCGCTCCTGCTCGACCGGCTCGACCCGGGCCGGGAGCCAGGGCGGCTGGCGCTCATCCACCGCTTTGGCGTCGACCGGATCGAGGCCGGGCTGCCGCCGCTGCTCGATCTCGTCCGCGCGGGCGGGCACCCGGTGCTCTGGGTCTGCGACCCCATGCACGGCAACACGGTGCTCACCGCCGCCGGCTTCAAGACCCGGCGCTTCGACCACATTCTCGAAGAGCTCGAGCGCGCCTTCGACCTGCACGCCGCGCACGGCACCCACCTGGGCGGCGTCCACTTCGAGCTGACCGGCGAGAACGTCACCGAGTGCGTCGGTGGCGCGCGGGGCTTGGCCGACGACGGCCTCGGCCGCGCCTACAGAAGCCAGGTCGATCCGCGCCTCAACTACGAGCAGGCGCTCGAGATGGCGATGGCCATCGCCCGCCGCGCCGGCGCCGACCGCCGCGGCTGAGCCGACGGCTCGCCCGAGCGGCTCACGGCCGCTCGACGAAGGCCGCCGGCGAGCGGCCGCGCTCGCCGGCGCGGCGCAGCACGGCGGCATCACCCGAGACCAGGAGAGCCCGCTGGTCGGTCGCGAGCAGAGCGAACAGGTGCTCGTCGCCGCGCGGACCGGAGCTCGCCGGGCCCGGTCGCCTCAGCGTGCCGTGAGCTACCAGCGCGACCAGCAGCTCGTCGACTTCGTCCGCCGAGAGACCGTGGCGGGTCGCGATCGGCCCGCGCAGGAGGACCCCGCGGTATTCCGCGAGGAGCTCCTCCGAGAGCAGGAAGACGAAGTCCGCCGCCAACATGGCAGCGAGGATGCGGGCGGTCGGGGAGGCCGCGTCGGCGGTCAAGAGCGCGGCCACGACGACGTTCGTGTCGACGACCGCGACGGGCCTCATCGCCGCCGTGCCGACCGCGTCTCGGCGATCGCCAGGCGGAGCGCCGCCCGCTCCGAAAGGCCGGAGCGTTGGCGCGCCCGCGCCACGATCGCGGCCGCCTCCTCCCGCGGCTGGATGCCGTAGAAGCGCACGCTCTCGGCGACCAGCTCGCCGATCGTCCGCCCGCGCGTGGCGGCCGCCTCCTTGAGCGCGCGATGAAGCTCGTCGGGGAGCGTCAGGGTCACCCGGGCCATGGCGGCATGGTAGCATCGAAGCATCAAAACATCCATGCGACGGCGGCTACACCCGGTGCCAGTCGGCGCGCCAGGTACGGATACGGCGCTTGATCGCGCGCTTCTGGCTCAGGCCCTCGTCGAGCACCTGGCGCACCAGCTCGGCGACCTCGTCGTCGCTCGCGAAGCGGGTGGCGACCAGCTGGTCGGTCGCGAGCTCCGGCAACCGCGCGGCGAGCTCGGCCGGCAGCAGCCGCGCCAGGCGGAGCCGCTCCTCGAAGGCGACCAGCCGGGTCTGCACGACGAGCGCGTTGATCCGCGCGTAGTAGCTCGCCGCGCCGGCGCCGAGAGCGGCGAGCGCGAGCGCCGCCGCCAAGGGCCCCGGCCGAGTGAACAGCTCCCAGAGTGCCCCGGCGAAGCCGAGCAGTATCGCGACGCAGCCCGCGACATAGAGCGCCGGCAGCCGGCGGACGTGATTGGCGTAGCTCTGCTCGGGCGGTGGGGCGGTCGGGGACATGGCGCTCTCCGGGTCGCGGGTCGAGCGCAGCTTACTGCGGACCCGCTCGAGCCCGCCGTCTGTGCTTATACTCGGCCAAGCCCGGAGCCTGGAATGGACTCGATCGCCCGTCGCGACGTGACGCGGCTGCTCCATCTGTGGAGCGGCGGGGACGCCTCCGCGCTCGAACGCCTGACGCCGTTGCTCTACGACGAGCTGCGGCGGCTGGCCTCGTCCTACCTGCGCGGGGAGCGCCCCGGCCACACGCTGGCGCCCACCGCGCTGGTGCACGAGGCCTATCTCCGGCTGGTCGACGACGGCGGCCGCGAGTGGTCCGGGCGGACCCACTTCCTGGCCATCGCCGCCCGCCACATGCGCCAGATCCTGGTCGACCACGCCCGCCGCCGGAGCGCCGGCAAGCGGGGCGCCGGCGAGCGCGCGGTGACCCTCGACGAAGCCCTGCTCGCGCGCGAGCGGCCGGAGGAGCTGCTCCTCCTCGACGACGCGCTCGAGCGGCTCGCCGCCTTCGACGAGCGCAAGGCGCGCATCGTCGAATGGCACTACTTCGGCGGCCTCGGTCAGGAGGAGGTGGCGTCGCTGCTCGGCGTCCACGTCAACACCGTCGCGCGCGAGCTGCGGCTGGCGCGCGCCTGGCTCCAGCAACAGCTCGCGCCGGCATGAGCGGCGCGAGCCCGCTCGACCCGGAGCGTTGGCGGCGGATCGAAGCGCTCTTCCAGGCCGCCGTCGAGCTGCCGCCCGAGGCCCGGGCGGCCTATCTCGCCGGAGCGTGTGGCGACGACCTCGGCCTGCGCGCCGAGGTCGACTCCCTGCTGCGCGCCGACGCCGCCACCGCCGCCGACTCTCTCGGCGCCGCGATCCGGGCCGAGGCCCGCTACCTGGCCGATCCAGGGGGCCGCATCGGGACCCGCATCGGGCCCTATCGGATCGATCGCGAGATCGGCCGCGGCGGCATGGGCACGGTCTTCCTGGCCGTCCGCGACGACCTCGAGTTCGAACAGCGGGTGGCGCTCAAGCTGCTGCGCCGGGGCCTCGAGACCACCGAGGCGGTGGCGCGCTTCCGCGACGAGCGGCAACTGCTCGCCGCGCTCGAGCACCCGGGCATCGTCCGCCTGCTCGACGGCGGCAGCGCCGGCGACGGGTTGCCCTACCTGGTGATGGAGTACGTCGAGGGCGAGCCGATCACCGACTACTGCGAGAGCCACCACCTGTCGATCCGCGCGCGGCTGGAGCTGTTCGGGCAGGTCTGCGCCGCGGTGCAGTTCGCGCACCAGCGGCTGGTCGTCCACCGCGACCTGAAGCCGAGCAACATCCTGGTCGGCGCCGACGGCGTGCCGAAGCTGCTCGATTTCGGCATCGCCAAGCTGCTCGGCAGCGAGGCCGGCACGCGCGAGGCGCGCACGCGGACCGGCATGCACCTGTTCACCCCCGAGTACGGCAGCCCGGAGCAGGCGCGCGCGGAGTCGATCACGGTGGCGACCGACGTCTACTCGCTGGGCGCCGTGCTCTACGAGCTGCTCTGCGGCGAGCGCGCCCACCGCCTCTCCGGCGGCGACGTGGTCGAGACCCTGCGCGTGATCTGCGAGCGCGAGCCGCCGCGGCCGTCGACCGTGGCGGCTCCGGCCCGCCGGCGGGCGCTCGCCGGGGACCTCGACAACATCGTGCTCAAGGCGCTGCAGAAAGAGCCGGCGCGGCGCTACGCTTCGGTCGAGCAGCTCGCCGAAGACGTGCGCCGGCACCTCGACGGCCGTCCCGTCCTCGCGCGCGCCGGCACCTGGAGCTACCGGGCGAGCAAGTTCGTCCGCCGCCGCCGGGTGCCGATCGCGATCGCGGCGGCGGTCGCCACCGCGCTGGGCGTCGCGACCGTGGTTTCGCTCGAGCAGGCCCGGCGCGCCGAGCGCCGCTTCGAGGACGTCCGCCACCTCGCCAACTCGCTGCTGTTCGAGGTCGACGAGCAGATTCAGCATCTCGAAGGCGCGACCGCGGCGCGCGAGCTGATCGTGAGCCGGGCACGCCAGTACCTCGATCGCCTGGCCGCGGAAGCCGGCGGTGACGCGACCCTGGCGCGCGAGGTGGCGCTCGCCTACCTCAAGACCGGCGACATTCTGGCCAACCCCCGCGGACCCAATCTCGGCCGTCCGCGCGAGGCGATCGAGAACTACTCGAAAGCGCGCGCCATGCTCGAGCAGCTCCTCGCTCGCGGCCACGAGCCGGAGGCCGTCTCCTGGTCGCTGGCCCGGGTGCTCCTGCAGTCCGGCGAGCCGCTGTCCAGGGAGGGGGATCCAGCCGCCGGTCGCGACGCGGTCCGCCGCGCGGTCAGGCTGGTCGAATCGCTGCCCGAGTCCGAGAGCTACGACTACGAGGTGGCGCTGCTGGCGCACCTCTCCCAGTTCGAGCACGAGAGCGCGCACGGGGTGGTGGCGGCGGTGGCGGGGAGCGTCGCGAAGGCCCAGCAGGTGGCCGAACGCTGGTCCCGGACGCGGCCCTCGGCGCGCGCCACCTACTGGTTGGGGATCTGCCTGGAGGCCCAGGGAGCCCTGCACTTCGCCGAAGCCGACCCGGAGGGCGCGGCCGTCGCCCTGCGGGAGGCGCGGAGACTGTTCACCGAACTGGTGGAGGAGCATCCCGAGCATGCCGGCTACCGGCGCGAGCTCTGGTTGGCCAGCATCTGGGAAGCGAAGAGCCTCACGGGTGTCTCCGAGCTGTCGATCTGGAATCCGCACTCTGCCGACGCTGCGGCGGGCGAGGCGACCCTCGAGCGGGCGTTGGAGCTGGCGGAGCGCCTCTTCAGCCGCGACAGCCTCGACCAGCGTGCGGCATCGGAGGTGGCGGGCACGCTGACGCCGCTCGCGGTGCTGCGCGCGCGACGGTCCCCGGCCGCCGCCCTGCCCCTGTTCGAGCGCGCCCTGGCGATTTGGGAGGCCATGCCGACCGCAGCGCGCGCCGCCGGCTACTTCCGCCAGTTCGAGCGCTTCACCCGCTGCTCGATGGCCGAGCCCCTGGCCCAGGTCGGCCGACTCGACGAGGCGCGCGCGGCGCTCCGCGCCGGCCGGGTGCTCGCCGAACAGAACGAGCTCGCTCCGGGCGCCGGCGTCGAGGAGCGGGCGGCTCACCTGTCGTGCCGCTATCAAGGGGTCCGGGCGCTGCGCGCGCTCGGCGATTCCAGTGCCGAGCCCGAGCTCGCCGCGCTGATCGAAGAACTGCGGGCGCTCCAGGCAAGCCATCCGCAGGCGATCGAGGTCGTGCTCGGGCTCTCCGAGGCGCTGCGTCTGCGCGCCGAGCTGCGTCCGGGAGAGCGCTGCCCGTCGACCCGCGAGGCGATCGAGATCTGGCGCCAGTGGCCGGGCCCGCCGACCGCCTTCACGGGTCGCGTCGAGGCCGAGCTGGAGGCGGAGCTGGCGGGCTGTCCGCAGGCGCCGGGCGCCGCCGAAGCGGCGGTTGCCGCGCGGGCTCCCATGGCCGTTGTGGGTTTTGTCTCCGGTTTGCGCCTGTGGAGATGAAGGCGCCATGGCGGCGCCGGCGAACTCGGAGGGCGACGACCATGTCGAAGGGCATCGCGGTGCGGACGGGTGTGAAGGCGGGCGGGCCGGTGCTGCAGCACAACAAGAGCCAGGCGGGCGTGAAGGTGCGCACCGGCGTCAAGGCGGGTGGACCGTTCCTGCAGCACAACAAGAACCTCCGCGGCGTCTCCGTCCGCACCGGCGTCAAGGCCGGCGGCCCGTTCCTCCAGCACAACAAGAGCCAGGCGGGCGTCCAGGTGCGCACGGGCGTCAAGGCCGGCGGCCCCTACCTCCAGCACAACAAGAGCCTCGCCCGGGGCTGAAGGTGACGGTGGCGAGGTGCCGGCAGGCCCGATCGCCTGCCGCCGCCAGACCCAGTCCGAGCTCGCGGCCACCCTCGGTCGAACGCGCCCTGGCGCTCCACGACCGGGCGGTGGCCGCGCTCCATGCCACCGACCTCGCCGCGGCGGAGCGGCTCGCCCGACGGGCGCTCGCGGGTCTCGAGTCACGGCTCGGAAGGCGGCATCCCGATGTCGCCGGTGCCAGCCAGACGCTCGCGACGGTGCTGTTCGCGCGTGGCCGCTACGAGGGGGCGGCCGCCGAGGCGCGCGGCGCCGTCGCGCGCCTCGCCCGTCTGGCGCCCGGGGGCGAAGAGCTCGAGACCCTTCGTCTGCGCTGCCGGGTGCTGGTCGGCTGCGCGCTGCGCGACCAGGGAAGATACGGGGCCGCCGCGCGGGCGCTCGAGCGGGCGCTCGCTCTCGGCCGGCGCCAGCTCGGTGCGCGCCATCTCGAGATCGCGCAGGCACGGGTCGCCCTGGGCGGCGTGCAGAAGTTCCGCGGCCGGCTGGCCGCGGCGGCGCGCTGCTATCGCCGGGCGCGCGAAGTGCTCGTCGCGGCGCTCGGCGAGGACCATCCGGACCTGGCGCCGCTCTACCACAACCTGGGCGGGCTCGAGCACGCGCGCGGCCGCTACGCGCGCGCGGAGGGCTGGGCCCGCCGGTCGGCGGCCCTCTCGGAGGCGGCGCTCGGGCCGCGCCACCCCCAGCTCGGCGCCGATCTCGCGGCGCTCGCGGCGATCCTCGACGGTCTCGGCCGCTATTCGGAGTCCGAGCCGCTCTACCGGCGCGCGTTGGCGATCTTCCGCGGCGCCTTCGGGCCCAGGCACTACGAGATCGCGATCAACTTGAGCAATCTCGGCGCCGTCCATGCGGCCACCGGGAGGCTCGCGGCGGCCGGTCGCAGCTATCGGAGCGCGCTGCGCCTGCTGCGCGAGATCGGCGGGCCAAACCACCCGGATCTGCCCCTCGTCGGCCACAACCTCGCCGCGCTCGCCGAGCAGCGGGGGCGGCCGCGAGAGGCGCGCCGGCTCTACGCCGCGGCGCTCGCGGGCTTCCAGCGCGCCCTCGGTCCGCGCCATCCGCACACCCGCGCCTGCGCGGCGCGCCTGCGGCAACTGTCGGCCTGAGCCGAGCCCGCCGCCGGGGCGGGCGGCGCGGGCCGAAGCGGTGCTCCGAGCGGCTACAATCCGCCCGCCCGCGGTTCAGCTCGAAGAGGAGGAGGGACGTGCCGACGCCGTTCGACCGGAC
This sequence comes from Acidobacteriota bacterium, assembly GCA_014584695.1. GTDB lineage: Bacteria > Acidobacteriota > Thermoanaerobaculia > Multivoradales > JAGPDF01 > JACTMI01. Next base: position 26,373 of record JACTMI010000047.1, on the reverse strand, counting down.
GCTGCGCTCGCTCGACACCGACGGCTTCCGTCCGTCGCTCGTGGCCTTCGCCGTCGCCGCGGCGCTCGTCGCCGTCTGGCTGGTCTGGTTCCTCGCCGCGGAGCTGCCGCTCTACGAGCTGTCGGAGAGCGCGCGGCTCGAAGCTGCCGCCGCCGCGCACCCCATCGCCTCGCCGGTGCTCGGCCGGATCGTCTCCTCGCGCCTCGAGCTCGGTCTGGAAGTGCAGGCGGGCGAGGTCCTGGTCGAGCTCGACGCCGAGCCGGAGCGCCTGCGGCTCGAGCAGGAGCGGCGCCAGATCTCGACCCTCGCGGCCCAGCTCGAAGCGCTCGCGGGCGAGGTGACGGTCGAACGACGCGCCCTCGCCGCGCAGCTCGACGGCGGGCGCGCGGCGCGCGACGAAGCGCGCGCCCGCGTGCGCGAGGCCGAGGCGGTGGCGGCGCTCGCCGCGCAGGAGGCGGAGCGGATCGAGCGGTTGCTCGAAGCCGGCATGGCGGCCGAGCTCGAGGCGCTGCGCGCCCGTGCCGAAGCGAGCCGGAGTCGGTCCGCGGTCGAGGGCCAGCGCCTCGCGGTGGCGCGGCTCGAGCGCGACCTCGGCGTGAGCGTCGAGGACCGCCGCGCCCGGATCGCGGCGCTCGAAGGGGCGCTCGCCGAGCTCGAGGGGCGCGCGGCGGCGACGACGACGGCGGTCGCGCGACTGGCCCACGAAGTCGACCGCCGCCAGCTGCGCGCGCCGGTTGCCGGGCGGGTCGGCGAAATGGCCGAGCTGCGCGTCGGCGCGGTGGTCGACGAGGGGGAGCGGCTGGGCGCGATCGTCCCGCCCGGTGGCGTCCGCATCGTGGCGAGCTTCGCCCCGGCGACCGCGCTCGGCCGGGTGCGGCCGGGGCAGCCGGCCCGGCTGCGGCTGGAGGGCTTCTCCTGGGCGCAGTTCGGCACCGTCGCGGCGACCGTCACCGCGGTCGCCAGCGAGCTCGAGCGCGGCCGCATCCGGGTCGAGCTCGAGCTCACGCCGGCGACCTCGACGCTGATTCCGCTCGAGCACGGCCTGCCGGGCGTGGTCGAGGTCGAGATCGAGCGCGTCTCGCCGGCCGAGCTCGTCCTGCGCGCCGCCGGCCGGCGCCTGGCGCGGCCGGTCGGCGACCGCGGCGTCCCGCTGGCGGGGGCGGGCGCGTGAGCGCGGTGGGGCGGCGCCGGCGCTGGCTCGCCCCCGAGGTGGTCCAGACCTCGACCATGGACTGCGGCCCGGCGGCGCTCAAGTGCCTGCTCGAGGGGCACCGGATCCGCGCCAGCTACGGCCGCTTGCGCGAGGCCTGCCAAACCGACGTCGACGGCACCTCGATCGACACGCTTCAGGAAGTGGCCTGCCGGCTGGGGCTCGACGCCGAGCAGATCCTGGTGCCGGTCGACCACGCCGTGCTGCCCGAGCAGCTGCCGGCGATCGTCGTCGTGCGCACGCCGGGTGGCCCCGCCCACTTCCTGGTCGCCTGGCGCCGGCACGGGCCCTGGCTCCAGCTCATGGATCCGCGCATCGGCCGGCGCTTCGTCCCCTGGCGCCGCTTTCTCGACGAGGTCTACCCCCACGAGCAGGTGGTGCCGGCCGATGCCTGGCGCGGCTGGGCGGCGAGCGGCAGCCTGCGCCTCGCGCTCGGGCGGCGCCTGGCGGCGGCGGGGGTCGGCGCGGCCGAGGTCGACGAGCTCTACGCCGCGGCGCTCGCCGAGCCGGGCTGGCGCGGCCTCGCGGCGCTCGACGCCGCGGCGCGCGCGACGGTCGATCTGGTGGCGGCGGGCGGGCTGGCGCGGGGCCGCGAAGCGACGCGTGCGCTCTCGCGCTGGTTCGCCGAGGGCCGCCGCGGGGAGACGCCGGCGCTGCCCGCGAGCGCCTGGTCGGTCCGCCCGGCGGCGCCCGGCGCCGACGGCGGCGCGCAGCTCGCGATGCGCGGCGCGGTCTTGGTGCACATCGCTGGGCGAGCCTCGGCCAGCCTCGCCGTGGCCGGCGAGGCCGAGGCCGCGAGCCTGCCGGCCGGCCTGGCGGCGGTGCTCGAAGAGCCGCCGACCCGGCCGGGTCGAAAGCTGCTCGAGCTGCTCGGCGCCGACGGCGCGCTCGCCCCCGCGGCGCTCGCCTGCGCGCTGGCGCTGGCCGCAGGCGGTGTGGTGATCGAGGCGCTGCTGCTGCGCGGCCTGCTCGACCTCGGCGACCGGCTCGGTCTGGCCGGGCAGCGGCTCGGCGCCCTGGTGGCGCTCGTGGCCCTGGCCGGCGCGCTGCTGCTGGTCGAGTTGCCGGTCGCCACCGGGCTGCTCCGGTTCGGCCGGCACCTCGAGGCGCGGCTGCGCCTCGCGTTCCTGTCGAAAATCCCCCGCCTGGGCGACCGCTACTTCCACAGCCGGCTCACTTCCGACATGGCCGAGCGCGGTCACACCGTGCACCAGATCCGCCAGCTGCCCGAGCTCGGAGGCGAGCTGGCGCGCGCCGCCTTCGCCCTGCTGCTGACCACCGCCGGCATCGTCTGGCTCGACCCGGCGAGCGCGCCCTGGGCCCTGTTCGCGATGGCGGTGGCGCTCGGGCTGCCGCTCGCCGCCCAGCCGACGCTGACGGAACGCGAATTGAGGCTGCGCAGCCACGCCGCGGCGCTCGGGCGTTTCTACCTCGACGGCCTGCTCGGCCTGCTGGCGGTGCGGGCGCACGGCGCCGAGCGCGCCGTCCGGCGGGAGCACGAGGCCCTGGTGGCCGACTGGGTGCGCGCCGGGCGGCGCCGCCAGCGCGCCGCGGTCGCGATCGAAGGAGCGCAGTTCGTGGCCGGCTTCGGCGCCGCGGCGCTGCTCCTGCTGCGCCACGTCGAGCGGGGTGGCGACGGCGGCGGCGCCCTCCTGCTCGTCTACTGGGCGCTGCAGTTGCCGGTGCTCGGCGAAGAGCTGGCGCAGCTCGCCTGGCAGTACCCGGCGCACCGGAGCCTCGCGCTGCGGCTGCTCGAGCCGCTGGGAGCGCCGGAAGAGGACGCGGGCACCGTGGTCGCTTCGGGGGACGACCTGGAGCGACCGGCGGTGCCCTCGACCGCCGGCGTCGCGCTCGCTTTCCAAGGAGTCCGGGTGCAGGCATCGGGGCACACCCTCCTGGACGACCTCGACCTCGAAGTCGCCGCCGGCAGCCACGTCGCGATCGTCGGTCCCTCCGGGGCGGGCAAGTCGAGCCTGGTCGGCCTGCTGCTCGGCTGGCACCGGCCCGAGCGGGGCCGGGTCCTCGTCGACGGTCGGCCGCTGATGGGCGAAGAGCTCGCGCGCTTGCGGCGGCGGACGGTCTGGGTCGATCCCGCGGTGCAGCTGTGGAACCAGACGCTGCTCGACAATCTCGCCTACGGCGCCGACGCCGGCGCGGCGGCGGCCGGCGGCGCGGCGCTCGAGGCGGCCGAGCTCCGGGGGCTGGTCGAGAAGCTGCCGCGCGGCCTCCAGACGCCGCTCGGGGAGGGGGGCGGTCTGGTCTCGGGGGGTGAGGGTCAGCGCATCCGGTGGGCGCGCGCGCTGCTGCGGCCGGGGGTGGCGCTGGCGATCCTGGACGAGCCGTTCCGCGGCCTGGCGCGCCCGCAGCGGCGGCAGCTGCTCGCGCGGTCGCGCCAGCACTGGCGCACGGCGACGCTGCTGTGCGTCACCCACGACGTCGGCGAGACCGCGGAGTTCGACCGCGTGCTGGTGGTCGAAGGGGGCCGGGTGGTCGAGGATGGCGCGCCGCGCGAGCTCGCGGCCCGTCCGGACTCGCGCTACGCGGCGCTCGCCGCCGCCGAGCGCGCGCTCGCCGAGCGGACCTGGCGGGCGCCCTTCTGGCGCCGGCTCCGGATCGAAGCGGGCCGCCTGGTCGAGGCCGCCGCCGGGGGCGCGGGGCGATGAGCCGCCGCACCGGACGCGAGCTCGAGGCGTGCCTCTGGCCGGCGGCACGGTTGCCGGAGGCGATCGATGCGCTCGCGCGCGCGAGCGGCCTCGCGCGCGCGCAACGAGCGCAGCGGGATGGGGTCGCCGACGGGGCGTCCGGCGAGGCGGAGCCCGCGCCGATCGCGGCGCTCGCCACGGCGGCGGGACTCGAGGCCGAGCCGACGCGGCTGACCTACGCCGAGCTTCCGGATCTCTTGGCGCGGGCCGGCCCGGCGCTGCTCCGGCTCGACGGCGAGGAGCGCCGCGACCTGGCGCTCTTGCGGGGCGGGCGCCGGCGCGTCCTGGTGCTGGGCGCCGATCTGCGCCGCCGCTGGCTGCCGTTGGAGGCGCTCCGCGCGGCGCTCGGGCGCGCGGCCACGGCGCGCCACGCCGGGGAAGTCGAAGCGGTGCTCGCCGCGGCCCAAGTGGCGCCGCGGCGGCGGGCGCGGGCCCGCGCGGCGCTGCTCGGCCAGCGCCTGGCCAGCGAGCCGCTCGGCGTCTGCTGGCTGCTGCGCTCGCCTCCCGCGGCGAGCTTCGCGGCGCAGGCGGCGGGCGCCGGCCTGTCGCGCCGCCTGGCGGGCCTCACGCTCGCGCACGCCGCGCAGTACCTGCTCTGGCTCGCCTCCTGGTGGCTGGTCGGCAGCGCGGCGCTCTCCGGCCGGATGGATCGCGGCTGGGTGCTGTCGTGGGCGCTGCTGCTCGCGACGCTGATCCCGTTCCAGCTGCTGGTCACCTGGCTGCAGGGCGCGGTGGCGCTGGGCGCGGGCGCCCTGCTCAAGCGGCGCCTGCTCGCCGGGGCGCTGCGCCTCGAGCCGGAGGAGGTCCGGCACCAGGGAGTCGGTCAGCTGCTCGGCCGGGTGGTCGAGGCGGAGGCGATGGAGTCGCTCGCCTTGAGCGGCGGCCTGCTCGGCCTGGTCGCCGGAATCGAGCTCGCGCTCGCCGTGGCTGTGCTCGCTCTGGGCGCCGGGGGCTGGCCGATGGCCCTCCTGCTGGTCGCCTGGACCGGCGTCGCGCTGGCGCTCGCCGGCCGCTACCACCGCCGCCGGCGCGCCTGGACCGAGGAGCGGCTGGCGATGACGCACGACCTGGTCGAGGGGATGATCGGGCACCGCACCCGGCTGGCGCAGGAGGATCCGGCGGCCTGGCACCGCACGGAAGACGCCGCGCTGGCACGCTATCTCGAGCGCTCGCGCGCGATGGACGTGAGCCACGCAGAGTTGCAGGCGCTGGTGCCGCGCGGCTGGCTGCTGCTCGGTTTGCTGGCGCTCGCGCCGGCTTTCGTCGGCGGCCGCGGCACCGCGGCCGGGCTCGCGATCGCGGTCGGCGGCCTGCTCGTCGCCTTCCGGGCGCTGCGCCGGCTGAGCGCGGGGATCGCCCACCTCGCCGGCGCCGGAATCGCCTGGCGGCAGGTGGCGCCGCTGTTCGCGGCCGGGGCACGCGCGGCCGACGAGCCGTGCGTCGGGCCGCCGCCGAAGACGGACGGCACCGCGCCGGCTGGCGCTCCGGCGCTGCTCGAAGCGGACGATCTCGTCTTCCGCCACGCCGGCCGGCCCGAGCCGGTGCTCGACGGCTGCGATCTGCGGATCGCCGCCGGGGACCAGCTCCTGCTCGAGGGGCCGTCCGGCGGCGGCAAGTCGACGCTCGCGGCGCTGCTGGCCGGGTGGCGCGCGCCGGCCTCGGGGCTGCTGCTGCTCGGCGGCCTCGACCGCCACACCCTCGGCGAGTCCGGCTGGCGCAAGCGGGTGGTGGCGGCGCCGCAGTTCCACGAGAACCACGTGCTGACCGAGAGCTTCGCCTTCAACGCCCTGCTCGGGCGCGACTGGCCGCCGAGCCAGCGCGACCTCGACGAGGTCGACGCGGTCTGCCGCGGGCTCGGCCTGGGCGAGCTGCTCGACCGCATGCCGGCCGGCCTGCTCCAGACGGTGGGCGACACCGGCTGGCAGCTCTCCCACGGCGAGCGCAGCCGGCTCTTCCTGGCCCGCGCGCTGCTGCAGGATCCCGAGCTGCTGCTGCTCGACGAGAGCTTCGCGGCGCTCGACCCGGAGAATCTCGAGCGCGCGCTCACCTTCGTCCGCGGCCGCGCCCGGTCGCTGCTGGTGATCGCTCATCCCTGAGGCGACCGGCCGGCCGCGCTAGACTCGAGCGATGGGACACATCGCGGCGATCTGGATCAAGCGGGCGAAGCGGGGGCCGATGGACCCGGTCGAGCGGGCGCGCTCGCTCGCCGGCGTCGGGCTCGAGGGCAACGCCGACCAGGGGGGGCGCCGCCAGGTGACGCTGATCGACCTCGCGCGCTGGCGCGACGCCGAGGCGGCGGTCGGCGCGCCGGTCGCCTTCACCGCCCGGCGGGCCAACGTGCTGACCGAGGGCATCGACTACCTCGAGAGCCGCGGCCGCATCCTCGAGCTCGGCGCGGTGCGGATCCGCATCCACGGCAACACCCGCCCCTGCGAGCGGATGAACGAGGCCCACCCGCGCCTCCAGGAGGCGCTGCTGCCCGACTGGCGCGCCGGCGCCTACGGCGAGCTGCTCGACGACGGCGAGATCGCGGTCGGCGACGCGGCGGCCTGGAACGACGACTCCTCCGCCTGACCGTCGCGCCGGTCCGCGCGGTCTCAGGCCGGACGGATCCTCTCCGCCAGCGGCCGGAACTGCAGGGCATAGAAGAGATCCAGGTAGCGGTGGGCGCCGGCTCGCTCGAGGTCGGTCATGAAGCGCCAGAAGCCGTAGGTGCGGGCGAAGGTCATCATCCGCTCGGCGTAGAGCTCCCAGGTGTAGCGGCTGCGCACGCGCGCGATCGCGCCGGCGGAGATCTCGTCCCAGCGGGTGGGATCGTCGGCGCAGGCCTCGAGGAAGTCGGCGATCCGGTCGGCCATCTCCGGCCCCCGCGTCGGATCGACGTGGAAGCCCGAGACGCGGTCCTCGACGATCTCGAGCGGGCCGCCGTAGCAGGTGGCGAAGGTCGGCAGTCCGGTCGCCATGGCTTCGATCACGGTCAAGCCGAACGCCTCGAACAGCGCGGGCTGGACGAAGGCGCCGCGGTGGTCCGCGACGATCCGGTAGAGCTCGCCGGTGAGGCCCTTCTCGAGCCGCACACCCAGCCAGCGCACGCGACCCTCGAGCCCGAGCTCGTCCATCAGCGCGTGCATCTTCTCGATCTCGGCCCGCTCCTCGGTGTCGGTGCTGGCGCCGGCGTCGACGTGGCCGGCGACGATCAGCAGATTGGCGATTCGGCCGAGGCGCTCGTGCCGGCCGAAGGCCTCGACCAGGCCGGTCAGGTTCTTGATCCGGTCGAGCCGCGCCATCGAGAACAGCAGCGGCCGCTCCGGCTCGGCGAGCTCGCCCCGGGCGTCCGGTCGCGCGCCGCCGAAGATCATCGCTTCGATCTCGGCCCGCAGCCCGACGAGCCGGCGCTCGCCCTCGCCGAAAGGGAAGAAGACGCGCGCATCGGCGCCCGGCGAGACGATGTTGAAACGCGGGTCGTGGACGTCGATGCCGCGCTGGACCCGGTAGAGACCCGGCAGCGAGAACGTGGCGTGGCTCTCGTACTGGCCGACGGCGTCGGCGGTGCCGGCGATCTCCTGGTAGGTCGAGGCGATGACGAAATCGGCCGAGTTCATCGCCACCAGATCGGCGGTGAACTGGGCGGCGAAGTGGTATTGCGCGTCGAGGTCCCGCCAGTAGGCGTCGGAGAGCAGGTACTTCGACTTCTCGAGCGCGTGCGCGATGGTGCAGTGGGTGACCCCCAGGCGGCGGGCGAGCAGCGTCGCCACCAGGTTGCCGTCGGAGTAGTTGCCGACCAGCAGATCGGGGCGCCCGCCGAGCTCGGCCAGCACTTCACGCTCGACGTCGCCGGCGAAGCGCTCGAGCCAGGGCCAGATTTCGAAGCGGGAGATCCAGCGCGGCTGCACCGCGCCTTCGGCGTCGCGGAACGGAACCCGCAGGATCGCGGCGCGCTCGGTGCCCGCGACCGGCTCGTAGCGCTGATCGGCGGTCGTCCCCTCCGCCTCGGGGATGAGCCGGGTGACCACCAGGATTCGTGGCTCGACCTCGACCCCCTGTTCGGCCAGCCGGCGCCGCATCTCGCGCTCGAGCGCGCGCACCTGGTCGAGGATGTAGACCACCTGGCCGCCGGTGTCCGGGCGGCCGAGAACATCGGTTTGGCCGAACCAGCCGTGGGGCGACAGGACAACCACCGAGAAGATCATCGGAATCCGCGCCAGGAAGCGCTCGACGGTCTCCGGGTCGGGCGCTTCGAGCAGATCGGCGAGCAGTCCGAGAGTCGCCCGAACGCCGGCGGCGGTCCTGCCCCAGCCCGGCTGCAGGCCGAGCGCGCGCAGCGCCGGCGCGAGCTCCGCCCAGGAGGTGTCGGCGGCGCGCTCTTCGAGCTCGTCGAGCGCCCGCCGCACGGCGGTGCGCAGCGCGCCGACGCTCTCGATTCGGTCGCTGACCAGGAGCTGCTGGCCGGAGGCGTGGTGGAGCCGCAGGAACTCGAGCAGGCGCCGGACGCCCTCGCCATCGGCGCGGAAGAGCCGGTTCGACAGTGTCCGGTTCAGGAATTCGGCGCCGCGCCCGATCGAGCGCGCTTCGGTCATCCGTGGCAACTCGCGCTCGAAGGGGCCGAGGTCGAAGACCGGCGTCCAGGGATCGGCCGGCCGGCCGAGCACCAGGGCCTCCTTGAACTCGAGATAGCGCCCGGCGGAGACCGGCTCGACGAAGCCGTTGTCGACGTCGCCCTGGGCATGGCGCCATTCCCCCGCCCGCGGGCGCAGCGCGAACAGCAGCCGATGGCCGTCGGTGGCCGCCTCCTGGGCGCGCTCGATCGCGCGCTCGAGCGGCGAGCCGGCGAGCGCCGGATCGCGCGCGACCTCCTCGGCCATCGCGGCGCGCAGGTCGTTGCGCAGGAGGAAGGGGCGTCCGATCGCCACCAGGCGCCGGAAGAAAGGAACGGTGCGGTCGACGCGCTCGCGGCTCCACGCCCGCCAGTCGTCGAGCAGCGCTTCGCCGCGGCTCCGGATCGGTTCCATCGTCAGCTCTCCTGCGGGGGCGGCGCCGCCGCGGCATCGGGTCCTTCCCGCGGCGGCTCCGGGGTGGCGCGCTCGAGCGCGCGCAGGCCCTCGAGGATGCCGGCCGCGCACGCGCCCCGGGCGAAGTAGACGCGCGGCCGCTCGGCCAGGTCGGCGAGCTCTTCGGCGTGATTGCCGACCACGATCGCGGGGGTCGCGCCGGTCAGCATGTCGCGGTCGTTGCCGGAGTCGCCGGCCACCACGATCGACTCGAGCGGGATCTCCCAGCGCTGGGCGACCCAGCGCAGCGCGAGCCCTTTCGAGCAGCGGATCGGCAGGACATCCAGATAGCGGCCATGGGAGGGCACCAGGTGGGCGTGCAACCCGCGCTCGCGCAGCATCCGACGGAGCGCCGGGACGGAGGGCAGACCGCGACCCGTGACGTCGAAGCTGATCTTGTGGCGGCGCTGTTCGCTTTCCGCCTGCAGGGTCAGCCGGCCCGCCAGCTCGTCGAGCAGGAGACGGCGGATCTCCTCCGGCCGCCAGCGGTAGTCGAGATGGCGCGACCACGACGCGTCGGCCAGCCGCCGCGCCCCGTAGTGGATCTCGGCCCCGACCGCGGTGATCAGCAGGTCGGGCGCCGGCACGCCCCACCCGGCGAGCACTTCGACGGCGCTCTCCAGCCGGCGGCCGGTGGCGATGCCCAAACCCCAGCCGCGGCGGGCGAGCTCCGCGAGCAGCTCGGCCAGCGCTTCGCGGTCGCCGATCAGCGTGCCGTCGATGTCGCTCACCAGCAGGCGGTCGTGGAGCGGCAGCCGCGGCGGGGCGCCGCGGGTGGCATCGCGCTCCGGCTCGAGCTCGAGCACCCGGGCGAGGTAACGCTCGACGTGGCTCGCCCACCGGTAGTGCTTCCGCGCGCCCTCCACGCCGCGCCAGGAGCGCTCGTTCCAGAGCTCGCGATCGGTCAGGCCGCGCTCGATCGCGGCGGTGAGCGCGTCGTTGTCGGTCGGATCGACGAGCTCGCCGTGCCCGCACGCCTCGAGGATGTCGCGCGGGCCGCCGTCGAGCGGCGCGACCACCGGCAGCCCGCTCGCCGCCGCCTCGATGAGCGTCAATCCGAACGGCTCCGTGAGCGCCGGGTTGACGAACAGGCCGCGGCGGCGCGCCGCCAGCCGGTAGAGGTCGGGCACGTCCTGCGGCGCGTGCTGCTTGGGGTAGGCGACGTGGCCGTAGAGGTCGAAGCGGTCGATCGCGGCCAGCAGCCGCGAGAGCTCGCGGCGCGGTTCGCGCTTCATCTCCTCGAGGTCCTCGCGGGTGCCGGCGACGATCGCCAGGTTGGCGAGCGCGCGCAGCCGCGCGCTGCGACCGAAAGCCTCGACCAGCGCCACCAGGTTCTTGCGCGGATCGGCGCGCGCGATCGCCAGCACCAGCGGCTTGCCCGGCTCGACCAGGAAGCGGTCGATCGCCGCCGCGATCGCCGGTTCGGGCTCGCCGGCCGCGGGGGGGCGGAAGCGCGACAGATCGGTGCCGGGCGGGATCACGGCGGTCCGCGGCAGACGATGGTTCTCGTAGAGCGCGTACTGCTCTTCGACTTCCTGGCGGGTGCTGGCGACGACCAGCGCGGCGTGGTCGAGCGCGCGCTCCTCGGCCTCGATCCGGGTGGTCATCCGGAAGCGCTCTTCGATCTCCTCGTCGGCGATGCCCTGCTCGCGCAGCCGCTCGCGCTTGACCCGGCCGAGGGAATGGCTGGTGTGGACGAGCGGCGCGCCGAGCAGGCTCTCGAGCTTCGCGCCGACGCGGCCGGCGTCCGCGTAGTGGCTGTGGATCACGTCGGGCAGGCGGCGCAGCCGCCGCAGGTGGCCGAGGATCCGGTCGGTGAACAGATCGAGGTGGGGCCAGAGGCTCTCCTTGCGCAGGTAGCGGCGGGGGCCGAAGTCGAGGCGGACGATCCGGGCGCGCGGCGCGAGTTCCTCTTCGGCGGCGGCGTAATCGGAGCTCACCCGGGGATCGACGACGCGGCGGGTGACGAGATCGACCCGCTCGACGCGCGGGTCTTCGGCCAGCGCCCGCGCGAGCTCGACGACGTACTTGGTCTGACCGCCGGTGTCGGCGTCGCGGCCGAGCTCGAGGTCGTGCCCGCGCACCAGGCCGTGCGGGTTGACGAGCAGGAGGTAGAGGCCGGAGTTCCTCATCCGTCGAGCCCCCAGTCCCGGCGCACGGCGGCGTGGAGCTCGGGCGCCGCGGGCAGCGCGCCGCGCAGCGTGCAGACCCGCGCCGCGAGCTCGGCGCCGCGCTCGAGGGCGAGCCGCTCCGGCCACCGACAGAGGGCGCCCAGGACGAGCGCCGCCGCGAACGCGTCGCCGGCGCCGACGGCGTCGACGAAGCGCTCCGCCGGCATGGTGCGGCCGGCGACCCGCAGGACGGGCAGGTCTTCGCCGGCGAGCAGGGCGCCGCGCTCGCCGAGCGTGACGACGACCCGCCGGACCTCCAGCCGGGAGGCGAGCTCGCGGGCGCCCCGCTCGAGGTCGGCCTCGGGCAGCGGAGTGCTCCAATCGAGCAGCAGCGCCAGCTCTTCGTGGTTGACCTTGAGCCAATCCGCGCCGCGCGCGAGCTCGAGCGCCCGCGCGACCGGCGTCCAGGGCGGCCGCAGGTTGACGTCGACGACGCGCGGCAGCGCGAGCCCGGCAGTCAGCGCGGCAAGAGTCGCCCGGGTGATCTCGGAGCGCGCGGCGAGGGTGCCGTGGTAGACGAGCGCCGGCAGGACGCCGGCGACCGCCGCCGCGGCCGGGGCGAGCTCGATGCCGTCCCAGGCCGCGTCGGAGCGAATCTCGAAGCGCGGCTCACCGTCCTCGAAGCGGACCTCGACGCTCCCCGTCGCCCGCCCCGGATCGCGCTGAATCCCACCGATGTCGAGGCCGAGGGTCGCCATCGCGGCCACCGCTCGATCGCCCGCCTCGTCCGCCCCGACCCGGCTCAAGAGCAGGGGCGCCGCGCCCAGCCCGGCCAAGTGCGCCGCCACGTTGAGCGGCGCCCCCCCCAGCGTCTCCGTCCCGTCGGGAAAGCGATCGAACAGCACCTCCCCGACCAGAATCGGCCGCCCGGTCACCCCGCTACGAACCCCCGCCGATCGCCCATGCCGTTTTCAGGATACCCGATCGCCGCGCAGCGCCCGCTTGCGGCCGCAGGTCGGGTGATGGAGAATCGGCGCCAGTTTCCGAAGTCGAAGTCGAAGTCGAGGGCTCGACCCCTCGGGTCGCCGCTGCCGCGAGTCGGGCGGGCTGAATCTCGTCTCTTGAGCTGGGAGGGAACGCCGTGCGTCGTGCTGCCCCATCTGGAGTCTCTCGCTTCGCCCCGCGCCCTGCGCGCTCGCGCGTCGGCGCGGCATCGCGCGGCCCCCTCCCCCTGCCCGCCGCCCTCCTCGCCCTGGCCGCCTTCGCCTCGGGCGCCGTGCAAGCCGACGCTCCACCCCTGCCTTCGAGCCGGTTCGGCGCCGTCCAGGTGGCGGGCGAGCCGGCGCCCGCGGGCACGGTGGTCTCGGCCTGGAGCGGCGGCCAGTTGGTGGCGGCGAGCGCCGTCTTCGCCGACGACGGCGTCGCGCGCTACCGCCTCGACGTGCCCGGCGACCGGCCGGACACCCCGGAGATCGAGGGGCCGGTCGAAGGGGCGAGCTTCGAGCTGCGAGTCGGCGGCGCGCCGGCCGCGACCTCGATCTGGCATGCCGGGGACTACACGCCGCTCGATCTCGAAGCCGGCGCCGGCCCCGATCTCGGCGTCGCGATCACCGACGGCGTCTCGACGGCGAGCCCGGGCGAGAGCGTCGCCTTCACGGTCACCGTCACCAACCACGGCCCCGGCGCCGCGCAGGGCACCGCGCTCGAGGCCGTTCCGCCGCCCGGGACCGCGCTGGTCGCGGCGAGCGACGGCGGCGTCCTCCAGGCGGGCCGGGTGGTCTGGCCCCCCTTCACGCTCGCCGACGGGGCGATCGCGACGCGGACCTTCGAGCTCCAGCTCGCGAGCAGCTTCCCGGCCGGGCAAGAAGAGCTCGCGACCACCGCCGAAGTCCACCACGACGGCGCCACCGGAGCCGACCCCGACCCGACCAACGACCACGCGACCGACGTCGATCAACTGCTCGCCGCTCCGGACCTGCGCGTCACGCTGAGCGACGGCCGGGAGCAGGTCCGCCCGGGCGAAACGCTGATCTACCGGATCCGGGTGGAAAACGTGGGAACCCAGGGGGCGACGGGCGTGGTGCTGACCAACGACCTGCCGGCAGGAGTCGAGTTCTACTCGGCGAGCCACGGCGGCGCCCGCGCCGGCGCACGGGTCACCTGGCCGGCGGTGGAGCTCGCCGCTGGAATCGCCTTCGAGCGCGCCGTTACGGTGCGTCTGCCGGCCTCGCTCGATCCCGCGGTTGCCGAGCTCGCCGACGTGGCGAGCGCGCTGGACGACGGCGCCAACGGACCCGATCTCGACGCCACGGACAACGCCGCGACCGATCTCGACGAGGTGCTCCACGGCGCCGACCTCGCGCTCGACCTCGTCTCCGCCGCCGCGGTGACGATCGACCCGCAGACGCTCGGAATCAGCGGCGAGGCGGCGGTCTCGCTCGCCAACCGCGGGACGCTCGCGGCCACGCCGTTCGATCTCGTCCTGTTCCAGGACCTCGACGGCGACGGCGCGCTGGGAAGCGGCGACGCCGTGTTGGGCACCTTCCGGCAAGGCGGCCTCGCCGCGGGCGCGGTCGAGGTTCTGACCGTCCCCGTCGTCGGCCTCGCGCGCTTCGTCGGCGAACGCCTGTTCGCGATGGCGGACGGCGCGCTCGAGGTCCCGGAGCTCGACGAGACGAACAACGTCGCCGACACCGCCGCGGCCTGCGTCACGGCGCCGACGGCCGCGCCCTTCTCCCCGCGAGTCGAGCTGCGCTGGCCTCCCGCGGGCGGCACGATCGCGTTCCCGCGCGCCATCGACTCGCTGTCGACGCCGCTCGTCCTCCAGCTGACCGACGACAACGGCGATGGCCTCTACGACGAGCGTGACGTCGCCGACCTGGTCTTCGTCACCGTCGATCTGACCTACCTGCTCGAACCCCAGGTGGCGCTGCGCGCGATCCGGGGGGACACCGGCGCGCCGATCTTCGACGTCAACGGCTTCTTCCCGCACCCGACCGCGCCAACGCTGCTCTCCTTTTCCGGCCTCGCCGCCGGCGACATCGACCACGACGGCAAGCCCGAGATCCTCTCGACCACCTTCGGTCCGGCGCCGATCAACTTCCTGCGCGCCTACGAGCACACCGGCGCCCTCAAGTGGGTGAGCCAGGGTTACAGGACTCACCCGAGCCCGACCGGGCTGTCGAACCGCGACAATCCGACCCTGGGCGACCTCGACGGCGACGGCGAAGTCGAGATCATCGTCGGTGCCCACGTCTTCGACCGCCATGGCCACCTGCGCTGGGTGGGAGCAGGCGGCCAGGCGTTCCAGTCCTCGGGCAACTCGGGCGATCGTGGCGGCGCGATCTCGGCCGTCGCCGACGTCGACCTCGACGGCCGACTCGAAGTGGTCACCGGCAACACGCTCTACCGGCACGACGGCACGATCGTCTGGCAGTCGCCGCTGCCCGACGGTTACCCTGCAGTCGCGAACTTCGACGCCGATTCCGAGGCCGAGATCGTGGTCGTCGCGCGCGGCACAATCCGTCTCCACGACACTGACGGCACGCTGCTCTGGGGGCCGGTCGCGCTGCCCGGCACCGACCCCGAGGCCGGCGGCGCCCCCACCGTGGGGGACTTCGACGGCGACGGCTGGCCCGAGATCGGCGTCGCCGGCTCCGACGCTTACGCCGTCTTCGACACCGACGGCACGCTGCTCTGGCAGGCGCCGACCCAGGACTACAGCTCGAACCTGACCGGCTCGACCAGCTTCGACTTCGACGGCGACGGCCGGCTCGAGATCGTCTACCGCGACGAGCGGCGCCTGCGCGTCTATCGAGGCACCGACGGCGCGGTGCTCGCGGAGTGGACGCTGTCGTCGAACACCTGGACCGAGCAGCCGGTCGTGGCCGACGTCGACGGGGACGGCAACGCCGAGATCGTCGTCACCTCGGACCGCGCCCCCGACGTCGGCATCCCCGCAGGCGAGCGGACCGCCGGCCTGTTCGTGCTCGGCGACGCCGGCGACGGCTGGGTGCCGGCGCGCCCGATCTGGAATCAGCACGCCTACCTGCCGGAGCTGGTGCGGGGGGATTCGAGCGTCCCGGCGAGCCCCGAGTGGAGCTGGCTCACCCACAACAGCTTCCGCGCCAACGTGCCGCCGCCGGTGGGTGCCGGGGCCTCCCCGGACCTGACGGCGAGTCGGCTGGTGATCGATCCCGCGGCGCTGCCGCTGCTCGGCGTCTCGGTCCGGATCGGCAACGGCGGCGCCGTGACGGTCGGTCCGGGGCTGCCGGTCGCCTTCTACGAGGGCGAGCCGGAGACCGGCGCGCTGCTGGGAGTGCTCACCCTCCCGGGCCGGCTCGCGGCCGGAGCGTTCGTCGAGCTGACCGGCGCCTTTGCCCTGCCGGCCGCCCCGACCGGCATCCTGACGGTCGTGGCCGACGACGACGGCACCGGCGCCGGGCGGGAGCGCGAGTGCGACGAAGGCAACAACCGGGTCTCGACCGGCTACGACCTCGCCTCGCTCGGGCTCTGGATCACGCTCGACGACGGCACGGCCTCGGTCGGTCCCGGCGACACGGTGACGTACGCGATCACCGTGCACAACGCCTTCCCCGGCACCGCGACCGGCGTCGCGGTCACCGACGCGCTGCCGGCCCACACGCTGTTCGTGGCGGCGAGCGACGGCGGCTTCCCAGCCGGCGGCATGGTGACCTGGCCCCCCTTCGCCCTCGCCTCGGGGACGAGCGCGGTCCGCACCCTGACGCTTCAGGTGGATCCGGCGATCCCGCTCGGCGTGACCTCGATCGCGAACACGGCGAGCGTCACCGACGACGGCGGGCAGGGACCCGATCCGACGCCGGCCAACAACGTCGCCGTGGACGTCGACGCCGTGACCTCGGTGCGGGCCGACGCCGGCGGACCCTACTTCGGCCCCGAAGGAGTGCCGCTCGCGCTCGACGGCAGCGGCTCGTTCGATCGCGACGGCACCATCGTCTCTTACCTCTGGGACCTCGACGCCGACGGGCTCTTCGACGACGCTTCGGGGGCCGTCGTCAGCTGGCTGCCGCCGGGGGAGGGGCTCTACGTCGTGCGCCTCAGGGTCACCGACGACTCGGGTGAGAGCGACGTCGACGAGACCACGGCCGAGATCGGCAACGAGCCGCCGGTCGTCACCGCGCCGCCGCTCTTCGAGGGCATCGAGGGGAGCCCGCTGTCCCTCGCCGGCGTCACCGCGACCGACCCGGGCGACGAGCTGACCGCGACGGTCGACTGGGGCGACGGCACGGTCGAGAGCGTGCCGGTCGTGGCGGGGACGCTTCTCGGCAGCCACGTCTACCCGGACGACGGCAGCTTCGAGGTCGGCGTCTGCGTCAGCGATGGCAGCGCGCCGCCGGTCTGCCTGGCGATTCCGGCCCTGATCGCCAATGCCGCCCCGGAGATCCCCGAGTCGACCGAGTTCGCCTTCGACGGCTGGGTGGTCGAAGAGGCGCCGGGGAGCACGACCACGCGTTGGGATGTCTCCGGCAGCGGCCGGACGGTGATCCAGCGCCACAACGGCGCCCCCGCCTTCTTCGTTGGCACCCTGCCCTCCTATGGCGAGTACGAGATCACGCTGCGGGTCGCCGACGTGGGCGACGACGACTACGTCGGCCTGGGGCTCGGCTTCGTGCCCGGCGATCGGTCGAATCCGGGCGCCTCGTATCTGCTGCTCGACTGGAAGCGCGGCTTCCAGGACGGCGCGCGGCCCGGGCTCGCTCTCTCGCGCGTCTTCGGCACGCCGACCGCGGCGGAGTTCTGGCTCCACACGGATCAGGCCGCCAACGGCCCGGGCAACGGCCTGGTCGAGCTCGCGCGGGCCGCCACGCTCGGCCAGGTCGGCTGGGCTCGGCACACCGACTATCGATTCCGCGTCGAGTCCTCGGCGACGCGGCTCCGGGTCTGGGTCGATGGCACGCTCGAGCTCGATCAGGCGGGCAGCTTTCCGGCCGGGCGGCTGGCGCTCTACGACTACTCGCAGGCGGGCGCGGTGTTCACCGCCCACCAGACGACGCTCTCCGTGGTCGGCGTCGAGGGGCAGGAGGCGATCCTGCGCGCCCACTTCTCCGATCCGGGGATCGCCGACACCCACACGGCGCAGGTCGACTGGGGAGATGGCCACTCCGGCCCGGCGCCGATCGCCGAGGAAGAGGGTTGGGGCGAGGTCCTGGCGAGCCACGTCTATCTCGACGACGGCACGCCGGAAGTCGTCGTCTGCGTCACCGACGATGATGGCGCCTCGGCCTGTCGGACGATTCCTGGCTTCATCGAGAACCTGCCGCCCTCGCTACAGCTGGCCGTCGGCACGACGGGTTTCTTCGTCAACCCGGTCACCCTCGACGGCACCAGCTTCACCGATCCCGGCGTGCTCGACCAGCACAGCGCGACGGTCGACTGGGGTGACGGCACCGTGGAGGCCGCGAGCGTGGCTCAGGGCGCGGGAGCCGGCACGATCTCGGGCTCGCACCTCTATCTCGGAGCCGGGACCTACCTAATCCGTCTCTGTGTCGACGACGGCGATGGCGGCACCGACTGCCGGGGGACCGAAGTCACGCTGGTCGCCCGGCTGCTCGACCTGGCGGTTTCGAAGAGCCTCTCGGTCGCCGAGGCGCGGCCGGGCCAGCGGGTCACTTACACCCTGCGCGTCGACAACCTCGGGACCCTGCCGGCTTCCGGGATCACCCTGGTCGACCACCTGCCGGAGCCCTTGATCTTCGTCTCGGCGAGCGGCAGCGGCGTCCACGCCGGCGGCACGGTGACCTGGACCCCGAACAACCTCAACCCGGGGGCCAGCACCACACGCACGCTGGTGGCCGAGGTCCCGGCGACCGTCCCCTACGGCGCCATCGTCACCAACGCGGCGGTCGTCACCTCCAGCCCCGCGAGCGGCCCCGATGGCAATCCCGGCAACAACTTCGCGTCGGTCCCGCTCCGCCTCTCGGATGCCGTGACGCCGATCGTGACCCTGCCGGCCGCGCCGGCGGGGGTCGAGGGGACGCTGCTCACGCTGACCGGCGCGCGCTGGGCCGACACGACACCCGGCGAGGCGCACACCGGCACCGTCGATTGGGGCGACGGCACCGTGGAGCCGGCCACTCTCAGCATCCCGACCGGAACCGGGAGCAGCATGACGCTGCGCCACACCTACCGCGACGACGGCCTGTTCCCGATCGAGGTCTGTGTCACCGACGCCGCCGGGAACACGGGCTGCGCCTCGACCGTCGCGACGATCGCGAACGCCCCGCCGCACGTGGTCGAACCGGGCAACGTCCACCTGGGTGGCTGGCCCAAGGAGGAGTACCCGCACAGTCAACCAGCGTCGAGCTGGGTCGTGGCGGCGAACGGGTTGTCGGTCACCCAGACGGTCAACAGTCGCCCGTCGATCTACTTGAGCCCCCTGCCGGCCTTCGGCACCTTCCTGGAGGGCATTCTCCGCGTGCAGTCGACTTCCGACGACGACTTCATCGGCTTCGTCCTCGGCTTCGCGAGCGGCGACTCGGAGAACCCGCAGGCCGAGTACATCCTGATCGATTGGAAGGGGAACAACCAGTCGGCCGCGCGTCGAGGTCTGGCGGTCAGCCGGGTCTTCGGCATCGTCAGCTCCGGAGAGCTCTGGGACCATGTGAACTACCCCGCCAACGGCCCCGAGAACGGCATCGAAGAGCTGGCCCGCGGCGCGACCCTCGGAGATGCACGCTGGTTCGCCGGGCGCGACTACCACTTCCGGTTCGAGTATCAGCCGGACACGCTGCGCATCTGGGTCGACGGCGTGCTGGAGTTCGACCTCACGGGGAGCTTCCCGGCCGGGAACTTCGGCTTCTACAACTTCTCCCAGGGCAACGTGCAGTATCGGGGCTTCGTGCTCGGCCTGTCGGCCCAGTACGAGGGGGAGCGCTTCGATCTCCAGGCGGCGTTCGCCGACCTAGGCTGGGACGACACCCACCAGGCGACGATCGACTGGGACGACGGCGCCGTGACCTCCGGTGAGATCTCGACGAACGAGGGCTTCGGCCTGGTTGTCGGTCCGCACGACTACTTCGACGACGGTGCCTACTCGATCGGCGTCTGTGTCGAGGACGACGACGCGGGGCTCGGCTGCGGCCGCTTCCCGCTGCTGGTGCTGAATCTCCCGCCGGTGGTCGACGCCGCGCCCGACACCTGGGCGATCGCGGGCGTCGCCACGACGCTGCCGCTCGCGACCTTCACCGACCCGGGCCGGCTCGACTTCCACGTCGCCTCCGCCGAATGGGGAGACGGCGCCACGACGCCGGTGCAGGTCGAAGAGGACGCCGGTAGCGGAATCGTACTGGGCAGCTACCGGTGGGATTCCCCGGGCACCTATGCCGTCACGGTCTGTGTCGAGGACGACGACGGCGGCAGCGGCTGCGATGCGCTCACGGTCGAAGTGCTGACCTCGCCGCCGCACCTCACGGCGTCGAAGACCGACGAGGCCATCGACCGCGACGGCGACGGGCGGGTCGGACCGGGGGACTGGATTCTCTACCGGATCGAGATCGCGAACCAGGGCGCCGAGGAGGCGACCGGACTGGTGCTGACCGATCCGATCCCGGCGCACACCGCGATCGTGCCGGGGAGCGCCGGGCCCGAGCTGCTGATCGTGAGCGAGGATCCAGTCGTCGCCGAGATCCCTCGCCTGGCCCCCGGCGCCTCGGTGCTGGTGCAGTTCGCGGTCGAGGTCGTCCAGCCGCTGCCGGCCGGCGTCCACGAGATCGTCAACAGCGGCGTCGTCTCGAGCCTCGAGCTGCCGCCGATCCCCACCGACGACCCCGACCTGCCCGGGCCGGCCGACCCGACCCGGACGCCGGTCGAGGCCTCGCCGGCCCTCGCTCTGACCAAGAGCGCGACGCTGCTCGACCACGACGGCGACGGCGTCGCCACCGCGGGCGACGAGATCGCATGGACCGTCGAGCTTGCGGTCGGTGGCCAGCGCAGCGTGAGCGGGGTGGTGATCTCCGACCCGATCACGCCGCCGCTCGCGCTCGTCGCCGGCTCGATCGTCACGACTCAGGGAACGGTCGTAGGCTTCGATCCGGTGCTCGTCGCGCTCGATCAGCTCGCGGTCGGCGACACGGTGACCCTCGCCTTCACCACGGCACTCCCCGCGGAGCTGCCGCCCGGGCTCGAGGAGGTCGCGAACCAGGCGACCGTGGTGGCGACCGAGATCGACACGCTGCTTTCGGACGATCCGACGACCCCCGCGCCGGCCGATCCGACCCGGGTCCCGGTCTACGTTCACCCCCGGCTCTCGGTCGCTGCGGTCGCCCTGCCCGAGGGTGACTCCGGCACGACCCCCGTCGTCTTCGAGCTGACGCTGGATCGGCCGGCCCAGTTGCCGTCGAGCGTCGCCTGGTCGGCCGAGAGCTGGACCGCCGTGGCGGGCGAGGATTTCCTCCCCGCCAGCGGCACCCTGACCTTCGCCCCGGGCGAAACGACCGCGCAGATCGTGGTCGAGGCGGTCGGCGACCAGGTCGTCGAGCTCGACGAGAGCTTCCGGCTCGTCCTCGCCTCCCCGATGTTCCTGTTCCTCGAGACCGCCGAGGCCTTCGCGACGCTGCTCAACGACGACTCGACCACACTCGTCGCGGCCGACGCGCTCGCCGAGGAGGGAGCGCCGCTGCTCTTCGTCGTCTCGTCGAGCGCGCCGAGCGCGCTGCCGGTCAGCGTCGAGTGGGCCACCGCCGACGGCACCGCCGTGGGCGGCAGCGACTACGTGGCGGCAGCCGGCGTCCTCGTCTTCGCGCCCTTCGAGACCAGCGCGACGATCGCGGTCGTGACCTTGGACGACGCGCTGCCCGAGCTACCGGAGACCGTGCGCTTGCTGCTCGCGAACCCGCAGGGCGCTGAGCTGCCGGTGGCCGAGGCTTGGGGAACGATCACGGACGAGGATCCGACGTTTCTCTCGATCGGCGACGCCACGGTCGAGGAGGGCGACGACGGCACGACGGTGGTGACGCTCGAAGTCGTCCTCTCGGTGGCCCACACGGCGACGGTCACGGTCGACTACACGACCGTGGGCGAGAGCGCGACCCCGGAGGTCGACTTCCTGCCCGCAGCCGGCACGCTCGAGCTCGCCCCGGGCGAGACCGTGGCGCAGATCGTGGTCGAGATCGTCGGCGACGAGGAGGCCGAGGAGGACGAGACGTTCCGCGTCGAGCTCTCGAGCGCCGTCCTGGCCGAGATCGCCGACGGCAGCGGCCTGGTGACGATCCTGGATGACGACGCTGTCGCCTGCGCGCTCGAGTGCGGCGAGTCGCTGCTGCTGCCGAACGACCCGGGGCTCTGCGGCGCCGCGGTCACGCTGCCGGTACCGGCGCCGCAGGGCGAGTGCGGGCCGGTCGTCTGCGAGCCCCCGTCGGGTGCCTTCTTCCCCGTCGGGACGACCGTCGTCACCTGCACCGCTTCGACAGCGCCGGTCGCCTGCACGCTCGAGGTCACCGTCGTCGACCAGGAGCCGCCCGCGCTCGCCGCTTGCCCGGCCGATCTGCGGGTCGAGGTGCCGCCGGGGGCGCTCTCCTGGCCGATCGAGTTCGTCGCGCCGGCGGCGACGGACAACTGCCCGGAAGTGACCCAGGGTTGCCAGCCGGAGCCCGGATCGCTCTTCCCGGCGGGGACGACGCTGGTCGTCTGCTCGACGGTCGACGCCGTCGGGCTCACGGCGAGCTGCGAGTTCGAGGTCGCGGTCGCGCCGCTCGCGATCGTCGAGATCCCGGCGCTCGACCGCCGGATGCTGATCCTGCTGGCGCTCGCGCTCGCCGTCGCGGCGCTGGTTCTGCTCGGAAGGAGATCGCTCTGATGTTCGCTGGGAGGAGTTCGGGGAGCTTCGCTCGAAGTCGGAGCAGCACGGCGAAGGCGCCGCACCGCACGACGCATCGTCCGCTCGTCCGCGCCGTGGCGCGGCTGCTGCTCGCCGTCTCGCTGCTGCCCACCGGGCCGGTTCTGGGGCTCGGATTGCCGGTCGAGCTCGGGTTCGCCGCCGAGGGCGAGGGCTCGCCGCGCGTCTCCTCGGCGATCTTGGCGGCGCGCGGCCTGGCGCGGGCGCTCGACTCTCTGGCCGACGTCGATCGCGGCGGCGGGGAACGGCGGGATCCGGCCGCCAACGCCGAGTCTCAGCCGCCGCGCGATCCGGAAGATCCGTTCGGTATCCGCGAACGGCCCGCGCCGCCGCGCCGTGAAATCCCGCCGCCCCCCCTGCCCCCGGACTTCTCCCTGGCGCGCACCGGCGCGAGCGCGACGGCCGCCATCGCGCCGGCGGGCGAGCCGGCCCAGGTCTCCGTGCCGGTGCTGCCCGCGTGGAACCTCCTGTCGATCTCCTGGGAACCCGGCGACCCGTCTCCCGCGGCCGTCCTGGCGCCGATCGCCGGCGCCTATCTCCGTGCCTACGCCTTCGACGCCTGTGACGCGGCCGACCCGTGGAAACTCTGGGACCCCGCCAGCCCGGGCACCAGCGACCTCACCGCGATCACTCCGGCCCGCGGCTTCTGGCTCGAGGGCGCGGCGGCGGCGACGCTGCCGGAGGCCGGGCCGGAGCCGGTCGAGACGGCGATTCCCCTCTGCGTCGGCTGGAACCTGGTCGGCTTCCCCAGCTCTTCACCCCGCCCGGTCGAGGCGGCGCTCGCCTCGATCGCGGGCCGCTACCTGCGCGTCTTCGGCTTCGATCCCGCGGATCCGGCCGATCCGTGGGAGGTCCACGGCGTCGGGGTGCCGACCTGGGCCAACGATCTGGCGGAGCTGCGCCCCGGCCGCGGCTACTGGATCTACGTCACCGAGGCCTCGACGCTCACGGTCTCGAACGCGAGCGACGGCCCGACGGTCGCGATCGCGGCGCCGGTCGAACTCGCCGAGGTGACCGAGCCGACGGCGGTCGTCGGTACGGTGCGCTCGCCGACTCTGGCCGGCTGGCAGCTCGCCTACCGCGCCGAAGGCGACACGCCCTGGATCGAGCTCGCCGCCGGCACGACGCCGGTCGAAGCCTCTCCGCTCGGCACCTTCGACCCGACGCTGCTCGAAAACGGCCTCTACGAGCTCCGGCTGTTCGCGGTCGATACGGTCGGCCGGACCGCCGAGCGGGTGCTCGACCTGCTGGTCGCCGGCCAGATGAAGATCGGGCACTTCTCGCTCACCTTCGTCGATCTCGAGGTGCCGCTCGCCGGTCTGCCGATCCAGGTGCTGCGCACCTACGATTCGCGGCGCCAGGACCGGCGCGGCGATTTCGGCTTCGGCTGGACGATGGAGATCCGCCAGGGGAGCCTGGTGCACAACCGGCGGGTCGGCGAGGCATGGCAGATCGCCGCCGGTTTCCTCCCCTGCCAGCAGGCGATCGAGCTGGCGCCGCACCTGACCACCGTCCGCCTGTCGGACCGCGAGATCTACCGCTTCCGGCCGGTGCTCACGGGACTCGCGGTCGCTGTCGGCGGCTGTTTCGCCGCCGTCGGCTATCAGTTCGTCGACGGCCCGGTCCCCGGCGCCGCGCTCGAGGTGCTCGGCAACCGCAACGTTTTCTGGGCGACCGCCGACACGCGCCTGCTCGACACGGATAGCTTGGAGCTGTTCGATCCCCCGCGGGCGCGCCTGACGACCCGCGACGGGCGTCGCTTCGAGCTCGAGCGCGGCACCGGCGTCACCCGGATCACCGACGCCAACGGCAACGCGATCAGCTTCTCGGCGGGGGCGATCACCCATTCGTCGGGGGCGTCGATCAGTCTCGAGCGGGATGGTCTCGGACGCGTCACCGGTCTGACCGACCCGGCGGGGCAGCAGGTGCTCTACGCTTACGACGGCGATGGCGATCTGATCGCCGTCACCGACCGCGCGTCGGCGGTGACCACGTTCGGCTACCTGCCCGGCCACTATCTCGAGTCGATCGTCGATCCGCTCGGGCGCACGCCGATCCGCAACGAGTACGGCCCCGACGGGCGCCTCCTCCGGCACGTCGACGCCTTCGGCCACGAGATCGTCTACGACCATCAGATCGCCGCGCGGCGGGAGATCGTCACCAACCGCCTGGGCGCCTCGCGCCTGCTCGAGTACGACCAGCGCGGCAACGTCACGCGCGAGGTCGACGAGAGCGGGGTCGCGACCATCCGGACCTTCGACGGCGACGACCAGCTCCTCTCGGAGGCGAGCGGCGGGCTGCCGCCGACGCTCTATCTCTACGACGCCGGGCGGAATCTGACCCGGGTCACCGATCCGCTCGGCCACGCGACGAGCTTCACCTACGACGCGCGGGGCAACGTCCTCACCACCACCGACCCGCGCGGCGGCGTCACCACGAATGCCTACGACGCCCGCGGCAACCTGCTGCAGACGACCGATCCCGCGGGGGCGCTCACCCGCTTCACCTACGATGCGCGCGGCAACCTCCTCGCGGAGATCGACCCGCTCGGGGCGGAGACCGCTTTCGTCTACGACGGCCGTGGCAACCTGATCCGCGAGACCGACGCGCGCGCGTCGGTCGCCACCTACACCTACGACGCCCAGGGCAACCGCCGCACGGAGACGCGCACGCGGACGCGCGGCGACGGCACCCCGGAGATCTTGGTCACCACCTTCACCTACGACGCGTCCGGTCGCATGGTCCAGACCACGGCGCCCGACGGCAGCCTGACGGCGACCGAGTACAACCCGCTCGGCTTGGTGACGGCGACGGTCGACCCGCTGGGCCGGCGGACCGAGATCGCCTACGACGAGCTCGGGCGGCAGGTGCGGATCGACCTTCCGGACGGCACCTGGGAGGAGAGCGGATACGACGCCGAGGGGCGTCGGGTCAGCGCCCGGGATCGCGCCGGCCGAACGACGAGCTTCGAGTACGACGCGGCGGGGCGCCTGCACAAGACGACGTATCCCGACGGCGCGTTGGTCGAGCAGCTCTACGACGCGGCCGGTCGCCTGGAGCGGACGATCGATCCCCGCGGCCTCGCGACCCTCTACGGCTACGACGCCGCCGGCCGCCGGCGGACGATCGCGGACGCCCTCGGCCACCTCACCACCTTCGCCTACGACGCGGCGGGCAACCAGTCCGGGATCACGGATCCGCGAGGCTTCACGACCACCTTCGTCCACGACGCCGCGGGCCGGTTGACTCGTACGCACTTTCCGGATGGCACCGTGCGCCGCACGGAGTACGACACGCTCGGACGCCGGACGGCGGAGATCGACGAGGCGGGGGTCCGTACCGAGTTCACCTACGACGCGCTCGGTCGCTTGACCGCGGTCACGGACGCGCTGGGGCAGGTGACGAGCTACGACTACGACGAGCTGGGCAACCGGACGGCCCAGACCGACGCCAACGGCCACGTCACCCGCTTCCACTACGACGCGCTGGGGCGGCAGACGAAGCGGATCCTGCCCGACGGCGCCGAGGAGCGGTTCACCTACGACGCCGTCGGCAACCGCAGGACCCGCGTCGACTTCGCCGGGCGGACGACGCACTACCTCTACGACGCCTCGAACCGTCTGCAGCGGCGCAACTACCCGGACGGCTCGTTCCACGCCTTCACCTACACGGCGACGGGGCGGCGGGCGACGATGGTCGACGGGCGCGGGACGACGAGCTACGACTACGACGCGCGGGACCGGGTGACCGGCCTGACCTACCCGGACGGCCGAAGCCTCGGCTTCACGTACGACCTGGCGGGGAACCGGACCGGGCTCACCGCGTTCCTGGGCGGGCAGGCGCTCGCCACCTCGTTCACCTACGATGGGCTGAACCGGCTGGAGACGGTGACCGATCCGGCGGGCGGGGTCTACGTCCACGGCTACGATCCGAACGGCAACCGGGCGAGTCTCGTCCACCCGAACGGCGTCGCGACGAGCTACCAGCACGACAACCGCAACCGGCTGCGCGAGCTCACCGCCGTCCACGCTGTCTCCGGCACGGTGGTCTCCTACCTCTACACGCTCGCCGCGACCGGCCAGCGGACGCGGATCACCGAGCAGGACGGCACCACGCGGCACTGCACCACGCGGCACTACGGCTACGACCTGCTCTCGCGGCTGACCGACGAGCACGTGCGCACCGGCCCGGCGTCGGACGCGCCGACGGCCTGGCGCAACGGCTTCACCTACGACCCGGTGGGCAACCGCCTCCACCAGGAGCGCACGCAGGGCGCCGGCGCCCCGCTCGACGTCGCCTACGCCCACGACAGCCGCGACCGCCTGCTGACCGAGAACGCGGTCGTCCACGGCTGGGACGCCAACGGCAACCAGACCAGCAAGACCGGCCCCGACGGCGCCACCTACACCTGGGACTTCGAGAACCGCCT
>JACTMI010000013.1 GCA_014584695.1 Acidobacteriota bacterium | reverse complement strand
CCGCCGAGCGCGCGCTCCCCGGCGCCCGCTCCTGGAACGAGGCCGTCCACGCCGAGCGGCGGGCGGCCGAGAGCTTCGCGCCCGACGCCGAAGCGGCCGAGCCGCTGCTCGCGCGCGGCGTCACCGCGGCGGCGACGGTGCGCCGCGACGGCATCTTCCGCGGCCGCGCGGCGCTCGTCTCGCTCGCCCCCGGCGACGCCGGCGCGCGGGTGATCGAGGCCGCCGGCCCGCACCACCTCGCCTTCACCAAGGGCTCCTCGCGGCAGGCCTACCCCTCCTCGCTGATGGGCTCGATCGCGCTCGTCCGCCAGACCCTAAACGACGCGCGCTGGCTCGACGAGGTCGCCGCCGCCCGCAAGCGCAACCCGGCGCTGCCGGCCCCGGCCACCGACGCGGCGCTCGCCGCGCTCGCCGCCGACCTGTTCGCGGCGCGGCCGCGGCCGGCGGTCTGGTTCGAGACCACCAACGAGCACGACCTGCTGCGCGCCGCGGCAATCGGCCGCGAGCTGGGGCTGCCATTGGTCCACGTCGGCAGCGGCTCGGAGTGGCGGCGGCTCGAAGAGATCGCGGCGCTCGGCGCGCCGCTCGTCCTGCCGCTGCGCCTGCCCGAGAAGCCCGACGTCTCGACCGCCGACGCCGAGCTGGGCGTCGCCCTGGCCGATCTGCGCCACTGGGAGCGCGCCCCCGGCAACGCCGCGGCGCTGGCGGCGGCCGGCGTCGAGCTCGCCTTCACGGGGCTCGGCCTGGGCAAAGACGAGCAGCTGCTCGACCAGCTGCGCGCCGCGGTCCGCCGCGGCCTGCCGGCCGAGCGCGCGCTCGCCGGTCTGACCACCGTGCCCGCGCGCCTGCTCGGCGCCGCCGATCGCGTCGGCTCGCTCGAGCCGGGGCGCCGCGCCGACCTGGTGATCGCCGACGGCGACCTGTTCGGCGGCGAGGGGCGGATCCTCGAGGTCTGGATCGGCGGCGAGCCGGCCCACACGGTCGAGCCCGTCGACCAGCTCGACCTCCGCGGCCGGCACCGCCTCGCCGTCGCCGGCGCCCCCTTCGACCTGATCCTCGAGGGGCGCCGCCCGGGCAAGCTCGAAGGGCGGCTCGAGCCGGCCGGCGCCGCCGGCCAAGCGGCCGGAGAGAGCCCCGCCGCCGAAGCCGAGCCTCCGGCGGCGGGCGAGCCGGATGCGATCGCGGCGGGGAAGGAGGCGAAACCCGCGCGCGCCAAGCTCGAGGGCATCGCGGTCGAGCGTCACCGGGTGAGCTTCCGCGCCGATCTCGGCCAGACCGGCGGCCCCGCCGGCGTCACCCGCTTCGCCGTCGCCCGCCGCGCCGGCCGCCTCGTCGCCGAGATCACGGCCGCCGACGGCGCGCGCGAGCTGGTCGCGCTCGAGCCCGGCGACGCCGCGGCCGAAGAGGCGAGCGGCGAGGAGAAGCGGCGGCAGCCGGAGGCCGCGCTCGTCTCGCGCCGCACTTACCCCGACGCCGCTCTCGGCTTCGAGACGCCGCCCGCCGCCGAGGAGGTCGTCGTCCGCAACGCGACGATCTGGACCAGTGGCCCGCGCGGCGTGCTCGAAAACGCCGATCTCCACGTCCGCGGCGGCCGCGTCGTCGCCGTCGGCTCGGGCCTCGCCGCGCCCGCCGGCGCGCGGGTGATCGACGCCACCGGCCGCCACGTCACCCCCGGTCTGATCGACGAGCACTCCCACCTCGCGATCTCCGGCGGCGTCAACGAGGGCACCCACGCGGTGACCTCCGAGGTGCGCATCGGCGACGTCATCCACCCCGACGACGTCGGCATCTACCGCGCGCTCGCCGGCGGCACCACGGCGGCGCAGCTGCTCCACGGTTCGGCCAATCCGATCGGCGGCCAGGCGGTCGTGATCAAGCACCGCTGGGGCGCGCCGGCCGAGGCAATGAAGCTCTCGGCGCCGCCGGGGATCAAGTTCGCGCTTGGCGAGAACGTCAAGCAGTCGAACTGGAGCGACGCCTCCGACCGCTACCCGAAGAGCCGCATGGGGGTCGAAGCCCGCATCCGCGACGCCTTCCACGCCGCGCGCGAGGCGGCCGCCGAGCGGCGCCGCTACGAGGCGCTGCCGGCCGCCGAGCGGGCCCGCGCGTTGCCGCCGCGCCGCGACCTGACGCTCGAGGCGCTGGCCGAGATCCTCGACGGCCGGCGCGAGATCCACTGCCACAGCTACGTCCAGAGCGAGATCCTGGCGCTGATCCGGCTGGCCGACGAGCTCGGCTTCAAGGTCCACACCTTCACCCACATCCTCGAGGGCTACAAGGTCGCCCCCGAGATGGCCGAGCACGGCGCCGCCGGCTCCTCCTTCGCCGACTGGTGGGCCTACAAGTTCGAGGTCTACGACGCCATTCCCCAGAACACCTGCCTGATGCACGACGCCGGCGTCCTGGTGGCCGTCAACTCGGACTCGCCGGAGATGATCCGGCGCTTGAACCAGGAGGCGTCGAAGTCGGTGCTCCACTGCGGCATGGACGAAGCGGACGCGCTCGCGATGGTGACGCTCAACCCGGCGCGGATGCTCGGCGTCGCCGACCGGATCGGCTCGCTCGAGCCAGGCAAAGACGCCGACTTCGTGATCTGGAGTGGCCACCCGCTGTCGACGCTGTCGCGGCCGCTCGAAACCTGGATCGACGGCGCCCCCTACTTCACCGTCGCGGCCGACGCCGCCCGCCGCGAGGCCGACCGGCGCGAACGCCGCGAGCTGGTGGCGAAGCTCCTCGCCGACACCGGCGGCGGCGGCAGCCCGGGCGCCGGCAGATCCCGGCCCCCGGAGATCTGGCACTGCGACGACCTGGGCGGCCTCGAAGGCTCGGAGACGCTCGCCGGACAGGGAGGGCACTGAGATGACCCGTCGAACCCTCCGCCCGACCGTTGGCGCCTCGTTCGCGCTCGCCGCGACGCTCGCCGCGACCTTCGCCGCCGCCCCCCCGGCCCTCGCCCACGACCAGGCGCCGGCGCCGGCGCAGCGGGGGCCCGTGCTGCTGCGCGGCGGCGAGCTCCACACCGTCAGCGGCGGCGTGCTCGCCGGCCACGACCTGCTCTTCGACGGCGGCCGCATCGTCGCCATCGGCCGCGCGCTCGAGCCGCCGGCGGGCGCGCGGGTGATCGAGCTCGCAGGCGCCCGCGTCTACCCCGGCCTGATCGCGCTCCAGACCACCCTCGGCCTGGTCGAGATCTCGGCCGCGCGGGCGACCGTCGACACCACCGAGAGCGGCGACTCGACCCCCGAAGTCGCCGCCCACGTCGCCTGGAACCCCGACTCCGAGCTGCTGCCGACGGTGCGCGCGCACGGCATCACCACGGTGCAGTCGACGCCCACCTCGGAGCGCGCCCGCGGCCTCTTCGCCGGCCGCTCCTTCGTCGTCCATCTCGACGGCTGGAACAAGGAGGACGCCGGGCTGCGCCTCGCCTGGGGCCAGCAGCTGCGCTTCCCCGCCGCCGGCGTGCGCAGCGGCTGGGGGGCGCCGCCGGCCAAGGAGCAGAAGGAACGCGCCGCCCAGGAGCGGCTCGCGCTCGAGCGCGAGCTCGACCAGGCCGAGGCCTACCTGCAGGCGCGCGGCGGCGAGCCCGAAGGGGGCGCGGGCCAGGTCGACCTGCGCCGCGCGGCGCTGGCGCCGATCGTCACCGGTGAGGAGCCGCTGTTCGTCCTCGCCGACGACGGGCGCGAGATCGGCCAGGCGCTCGACTTCGCCGAGCGGCGCGGGCTCTCGATCGTGATCGTCGGCGGCGCCGAAGCCGACCTGCACGCCGAGCGGCTGGCGGCGCGCCAGGTGCCGGTGGTGCTCGGCAACACCCACCGCCTGCCGTTCCGCGCCGACAGCGACTGGGACGCCCCCTACACCCTCGCCGCGCGCCTCCACGCCGCCGGCGTGCGGATCGCCTTCGCCATGCCGGGGGCCTCCTGGGACGTGCGCAACCTCCCCTTCCAGGCCGGCCACGCGATCGCCTACGGCCTGCCGGCCGAGGCCGCGCTCGCCGCCCTGACCCTGGTGCCGGCCGAGATCGCCGGCGTCGCCCACCGGATGGGCAGTCTCGAGGTGGGCAAGGAGGCGACGCTGGTCGTCTCGCGCGGCGATCTGCTGGATCCGCTCACCCAGCGGGTGACGCACCTGTTCATCACCGGGCGCGAGATCGACCTCGACCACCGCCACAAGCGGCTCGAGCGCAAGTACCGCCAGCGGTTGCCGGAGGGGGCACGCTGAGGGGGGCGGCCGCCCGCGCCGCCGCGGCGCTCGCCCTCTTGGCGCTCGCCTGGACCGCCTGGGCCGGCGCGCGCGGCCGCGAGCGGGAGGGCGAGGAGGTGCTGGCGCGGGCGCTCGCGGCCGGGCTCGAGACGCGCGAGGCGCGCGAGCTCACCCGCGCCGTCCGACGCGAAGCCGATCCGGTCGAAGCCCGCCTGGCCGCGGCGCGCGCGCTGCTCCACGCCGAAATCGTCCGCCCGGCGGCGAGCGGCGCGGGGCGGCTCCCCACCGCGCGCGACCTGGCCCGCGAAGCGCTGGCGCGTCAGCCCGCGAGCTGGGAGGCCTCCTGGATACTGGGCGCCGCGATCGCGCTCGAGCGCTCCCGCGCCCGTGACCCACGGCTCTTCTCGCTGGCGCGCGACTGGGAGGCGCCGCTCGCGCGCGCGATCGAGATCGCGCCGGCGGCGCTCGAGCCGCAGCGGCTGCTGGCCGGCGCCTACGTCGACGTCTGGCCCGTCCTCTCGCCGGCCAAGCGCGAGCTGGCCGAGCGGCTGCTGGTCGAAGCGCTGGCCGACCGGACCACCTTCCAGCGCCTGATCGGCCCCTGGATCGAGATCGCCGGCTCGTTCGCGGACGCCGCGCGCCTGGTGCCCGACCAGCCCTGGGCCTGGCGCGCCTTCGTCGACGCCGCCGGCCGCCGCCGCGACTGGAGTGACTGGATCACCTACGAGGAGCGCCGTCGGAGCGCGGAGCTCGCCGCCTTCGACGCCGCGCTCGCTGCGGCCGAGAAGCTCCAGGCGCGGGGCGAGCTCGGACGCGCCCGGACGGAGCTCGACGCCGCGCTCGCCGCGCTCCTGCCCGACGCCGCCCACGCCGGTCGCCTCGAGCGCCTGCTCGCCCACCGCCCGGCCGGCCCCGCCGCCGAGCGCGCCGGCGAAGCGGCGGTGGCCTGGATCGAGTGGTCGCTGCCGCTCGCACTGCTCGGCCGCAATCCCCTTTCGGCCGACGCGCTCGCCCGTCTCGCTTCGCTGGCGGGCAGCCGGATCCCGGCCGACCGCGCCGCCCTGGTCGCCCTCGCGACCGGCGACCTGCCGCGCGCCGAGCTCTACGAGCGCCGCAGCGACGCGCTCTGGAGCGAGCGCTGGGCCCCCTACCTGACCCTCAAAGCCCGTCTGGAGCAGGATCGCGGCGCCACCACCGCCGCCCGCACGCTGCTCGAGAGCGCCCACCGCGACTACCGCCCCCGCCTCCCCTGGCGCCTGCTCGCCCCCGGCCTCGGCCTCGCCCCCGAGCCGCGCGGCGCGCAGAGCTGGGAAGCGACCGACTGGCTCTGGGAACGGGGCCTGGCCCGTCTCGAGCTCCTCCCCGCCCACGCCGCCCCCGGCCTCGCCATCCACCTCGCCACCGCCACCGCCGACGGCGGCCTGCTCGAGCTCCACTGGGACGGCGCCGCCCTGCCGCCGCTCCCGGTACCACCCGGCACCCGCGAGCTCGAAGCGCGCTTCCCCGTCACCCCGGAGCCCCACCTCCTCGAGCTCCGCCCCCGAGCCGGCAGAATCGCCCCGGCGCCGAAGATCGAGCTGTTGAAGTAGATCCGAACCAGCCCACACCTACCGCCCCGCCGGGAGGCCGCTGTCTCTTCTTCCCCCCGGGAAGCTCGGAGGCCGCGCCACCTGATCCCCACCCACCCCAAACGCCTCAACGCGGCCGACGCGCAGGCGCGCGCTCAGGATCCGCCGACCACCAGAAGCGCGCCGGTTCCCGGGGGGAAGAAGAGACGGCGGCCTCCCGACCACCAGCGCGATTTCCAGCAGAAGTTCGACTGGGAGCTACGACTCCGGCGACCGCCCCCACCCCGAGACGCGCGGCCGCACCCCCGCCTTCTGCTCCGCCACCAGCCGCCGCGCCGCCGACGTCACCCCCGCCCAGCGCAGCACGCCGATCGCCAGCACCTCGACCACCAGCAGCGTCGCCCCGACGACGAACTCGCCGGTGACCGCGACATAGAGCGCCGCGCCGCAGAAGACCAGCGCCAGGACGTACAGCACCCCCACCACCGACCGGTGCCGTTCGACCAGGTGCCCGAGCAGGTGGTGCAAATGCCGCCGGTCGGCGTGGAACATGCGCGCGAAGCGGCGCGCCACCGGCGCCCCCTCGCCGCCGAAGAAGCGGACCGCCATCACCAGCAGCGTGTCGATCACCGGCAGCCCGAGCGCCAGGATCGGCACCAGGATCGCCACCGCCGCCTGCGCCTTGAGCGACGAATGCAGCGTGATCGCGCCGAGCACGAAGCCGAGGGTGAGCGCCCCCGAGTCCCCGAGGTAGATCTTCGCCGGCCGCCAGTTGTGGCGCAGGAACCCGAGGCAGGCGCCGACGATCGCCGCCAGCAGCACGACGCTCCCCGGGTTGCCCTGGAGCACCGAATAGACCAAGAGCGACGCCGAGATGATCGCCGCCACCCCCGAAGCGAGCCCGTCGAGCCCGTCGATCAGGTTGATGGCGTTGGTCACCCCGACCACCCAGAGGATCGACAAGACGCCGCCCCACATCCCCAGCTCGATCTCGCCCACCAGTGGCAGGTTCAGCACCTCGAACCGCCAGCCGATCTGGACCAGGATCCAGGCCGCCACGAACTGCACCAGGAACTTCTTCGCCGGCGAGACGCCGTAGAGATCGTCGAGCACGCCGATCAGAAAGACCAGCCCCGCCCCGAACGCGAACGCCGCGTACTCCGACCGCGCCACCCCGCCCCCCCACACCTTCCACCCCGCCGCCAACCCCATCCCCGCCGCCACCGCCACGCCGACGAAGATCGCCACCCCCCCCAACCGCGGCACCTCTCCCTGGTGCAGCTTCCGCTCGTCCGGGCGATCCAGCGCCCGCACGGCCGAGGCGAGCTTGATGACCAGAGGGACGAGCGCGTTGGTGACGACGCCAGCGATGAGGGCGGCGGCGAGGGCGGTGAGGTAGGGGTTGGTCATCCGGACGCGGAAGGGCCGGTCTGACCGCTCGAAGGCAGCACGAGCGTCTGCGTCGGCTCTTCCAGAAGTCGAAGTCTATCCGCCGCGCGCCGCCCGACCTCCTCCAGCGCTCCGGCGAGCGCGGCGCTCTCGCCCACCTCGACGCGGAGATACTCCCGTGCGGAGAGCCGCTCTCGGCAGAGCAGGTCGACATCGCTCGCTTCGCTGCCGACGAAGAGCACCGGCTTGCCCGAGGCGATGCAGCCATAGACCTTCGACGGCAGGACGTAGCCGACGAACTCGTCGCGCAGGGTGATCAGGTGGGCATCCGGGGTCACCAGCAGGCGCGCGAGCTGGTCGAGGGGCACCGGCCGCGTGCGATGCACGGGCAGCCCCCGCTCGCGCAGCGCCGCTTCCACCCGGTCCGCCTTGGCGCCGGTGGCGTTGAGCCAGAGCACCACCCGCCCGCTGCCCTCACGGTGGTGGCGCGTGTAGCCCTCGACGAACGTCGCGTCGTCGTGCGCGACGCCGAAGTTGCCGGAGTAGAGGAGCACGACCTTGCCGCCGAGCTCCGGCGGTCGCGGCAGCGGCTCGGTGCCGGGGCCGATCTCGACCGGCGGACCGTCTCGCCGGAGCGACATCCGCTGGTCCGCGATGCCGATCTCCCGCAGCCGCCGCCGCTGGTCCTCGCCCAACACCTCGAAGCGGTCGACCCCGCGGCGCAGGAAGAACGTCAGCGCGCGAAACGCCCGCAGCCACACCGGAGCACGCCCCAGCTCGGCGATCAGGCACTCGGGGTGGAAGTCGGTGATCCGGTAGACCAACCGCCGTCGTAGGAAGAAGTTCAGCGGCACCAACAGGTGAATCAGGAACGGCGGGCTGCCGGTGAAGAGGATCTCGTCCGCTCGCACCATCTCAGGTAGCAGCGCCGCGACGATCCGCAAGTTCGTCCGCACCGTCCACGCAGCCCGCGCCCCAAGCGCCGCGCGATCATAGGGCTCGGCGGCGATCCGAATCACCCGCAACCGCCCGCCGCCTATCCTCTCCTCCGTGACGCCATCGCCCGCCGAGGAGAGCCCCGCGAGCGTCACGCTCCGCCCCCCGGCCGCCTCGGCCCGCGCCGCGAGCAGCGCGTATTGGCCGACCGCGCCGAAGTCGGGGGGGAGCCAGTCGCAGATCGAGAGCAGGCGGCTCATGGCCGAGCCTAGAAAGTGTCCTGCGAAGCCATGACCGCCTCCCAGGCCGACTCGAGGTTCGTGGTCACCTCTGCGACCTTCGCCGGAGGCTCCACGGTCAACTTCGCCAGGTCCGACAGGCTCTCGGAGCCTGACACTCCGCTCGGCGCTCGCTCCACACCGAGCGCCGAGTAGTAGTCGTGGAACTTGAAGGAGCCGCCTACGAGCCCGTCCGAGAAACGCACCCAAGCGTTGGGAATGCCCAGCGCGTCCGCCACGACGAGTCCATGGAGCGAGGAGGAGAGGATTCTCTCGCACCTGCCGATCTCTGCGGCGACCTCGGTCGACGAGCGCTGTACCTCGATCCACCGGACCTCCCGCCCGAGACGTCTCCTCAGTGCCTCGACGATCGGGTGCGTTCGGTCCAGGTAGTGCGCGACCACTCCGAGCGGCCACTCGGCGCTCACGCCGGCGGAGCAGAGCTTCCGCGCCAGCAGGCCTGGATCACCCAGTACAACCTCCCCGGGGGCATTGGTCCTGGCTGCGGAAAGCGAGCCACGGATGGCGATGAAGCGCGCATTGGGAAAGTGCCTCGCTTCGTTCGCCGCGATGAAGCCCGCGCCGAAGATCACACCGGAGTACGAGGTCGGCAACCACTGCAGCACACTGCCCGCGCCGACCAGCGTCGCCCGATCCGAAGGTGCCCAGACCGGGATCTTGCCCGACCGCGCGACGAGGTCCGGCGTCAAGAGGTCTCCGAAGTTGATCAACCGATTCCACCAATAGACTGGAATCCGGGAGCCGCGCA
The DNA here is from genome assembly GCA_014584695.1 of Acidobacteriota bacterium. Lineage (GTDB taxonomy): Bacteria > Acidobacteriota > Thermoanaerobaculia > Multivoradales > JAGPDF01 > JACTMI01. The sequence goes on along the minus strand of JACTMI010000013.1, from coordinate 31,992 downwards.
GCGCCCCCGCTGCCCTGCGCGCCAGCATGCGAACGGCCAGACGCACTCTCCTCAGACGGTAGCGCTGGCGCCACCGTAGCTCGCGCAGGTCGATCATGAGCGAATCGTATCCCTCGTTCACCGCCTCGATCGATCACAGGGCTGCCCGCAAACACTCCGAGTCCAGTCCGCGATTACGGACGCACGCTGGTTGATCCGCTGCGGCGGCGAAAGCTAGCTCGCGGCGACTGGTCGAGCTGGTCGCTTGCGCCGGGGCGCCACCGCCTAGTCAAAGGTCCCATCCTCCGAACCGACCTTCTGGAGTGGGCAACTGGTGCGCCGCTGCGCAGCGGCTCAGCTGCGTGCCGTGGCCGTCGCTGCCGGCAGTCTCGAACTGCCGGCAGTCTGATACCAGGCGTAGGTCGACTCGACCCCCTCGCGCAGGCCGATCCGGTGGCGCCAGCCGAGGGCGTGGAGGCGCGAGACGTCGAGGAGCTTGCGTGGCATGCCGTCCGGCTTGGTGGGCTCGAGCTCGAGGGCCACGCCCGGCGCGACGACGTCGCGCACCAACTCGGCGAGCGCGCGGATCGAGAGGTCCTCGCCGGTGCCGACGTTGACGTGCTCGTCCTCGTCGTAGTGGCGCGCCAGAAAGAGGCAGGCGTCGGCCAGGTCGTCGACGTGGAGGAACTCCCGCCGCGGCGCGCCGGTGCCCCAGACGGTAACGCTCCGCCTGCCCTCGACCTTCGCGTCGTGGAACTTGCGGATCAGCGCCGGCAGGACGTGCGAGCTCTCGAGATCGAAGTTGTCGTTGGGGCCATAGAGATTGGTCGGCATCGCGGAGATGAAGTCGCAGCCGTACTGGCGCCGGTAGGCCTGGCAGAGCTTGATACCGGCGATCTTGGCGATGGCGTAGGGCTCGTTGGTCGGCTCCAGCAGGCCGGTCAGCAGATCCTGCTCGCGGATCGGCTGCGGCGCGTGGCGTGGATAAATGCAAGAACTGCCGAGATAGAGCAGCCGGCGCACGCCCGTGCGGTAAGCGGCGTGGACCACCGTTGCATGGATCATCAGGTTGTCGTAGATGAACTCCGCCGGCCGCGTCGAGTTGGCGAGAATGCCGCCAACCGTGCCCGCCACCAGGAACACGATCTCCGGCCGGTTGGCCTCGAACCAATGGTCGACCGCCCGCTGGTCCCGCAGATCGAGCTCTCCGCGCGTCGCGGTCAGCAGCCGAGAGAAGCCCTCGGCCTCCAGCCGTCGCAAGATCGCCGATCCGACTAAGCCGCCGTGCCCGGCGACGAAGATGCGGGCGTCCTGGGCGATATCGTGCATGTCGGGTATTCTATTCTCTCGCTTCCCGTCGAGCCTCTTCACCAGCGCCGAGCCCACCCGGGCGCCCGCCCGCCGATTCAGCTCTCGAGATCGCGGTAGCTCTCCAGCGGCCGAATGGTCCGCGCCGGCCCGCTCCGCACGAGTTGGAGCGCGAGACGAAACGCCACCACTTCTCGCGCCGCCAGGAAGGGGATCAGCCAGGGCCGCGAGAGCGTCCTTCGGTTCAGCGGCGCTCGCACCAGCCGTCGAATCGAATGCCGAAGCGCCGCCCGAGTCCCGAACCAACGCAAACCCAGATAGTGATCCCCAACCGCCGAGCCGATGCTCGCCCAGGAGTCCTTGGCGCCGTGGGCCCGCGTGCCGCCGCTGGCTTGAAGGTGACGCACGCTTGCAGCCGGTTCGAAGTGAGCCGGCTTGCCTGTCAGGTCACGCAGCCGGTAGCCCAAGTCGGCATCGCAGCGATACGAACCCCCTACGAAGCTCTCGTCCATTCCTCCGGCTGCCAGGAAGATCTCCCGGAGAACGGCGCAGTTGCCGGTCGCCATGGGCACGACCTTCGCCGACCGCGCGAAAGCAAAGTCGAAACGGAGCTCGAAGTCGGCTACGGCTTCGCAGGGAGCTGCATGCCACGGCTGCAACACCTGCCCGTTGACCGCGTGCGGCGGCGCCTCGCCCCAGAACAGCTCCCGATAGACGGCCAGCAGCTCCGGCACCGGCACGACGTCGTCGTCGAGGAAGAGGACGACCTCGTTGCGCGCCAGCAGCACGCCGACATTCATCGCCTCGCAGATGCTCGGGCGACGCTTGCGGTACCAGCGCACCCGCTCCGTCGCCAGCACCTCGGCAATCGCCGACTCCGTCGCCGCCTCGTGTTCCGGCGTCTGGTCCACGACCACGAGCTCGTCGTGCTCGCCCAGTTGAGCCAGCAACTGCCGCACGGTCTCCACCAAAACGCCTTCCCGGCGATAGGAGGGGATGACGACCGAGATCGCGGCAGCGCTCATCGGAGTCCGCTCAGCGGGGAGGCCGCGACCCAGATGCCGACGGTCAGGACCAGCGCAGTCAGGACAACAGCACCTATCGCCCGTTCACGACCCTCCAGCCCCCCGGCCCAGAGTCGCTCGACGAAGAGCGTCCCAATCAGCGCTAGAGCTGGATAGACCCGCGCCAGGTAGCGCGGGTGCAGCACGGCCGAGAGCGCCGCGAAGAGAAGAGTGCCGGCGAGACAGACCGCCGTAAGCCGAGCCAGACGTAGCGCTTCGCTCGAGTGTCCTCGGACCAGCGGGAAGAGAAGGAGCGCAACCATCGTCCCCAGGAGTCCAAGCGCGAGGTTGAGGAGACTCGCTGGAATTGAATGCGCGAGGAACCCCAGGTAGCCCATCGGATAGGACCGGACGACATCCCAGAGAGTCTCGGCGCTCGGAAAGGCCGCCCGGAACACCTCCAGCCAGGTATCTGGCGGGCCCGCGCTCGACTCCGGTACGACGAGCCAAGCATAGTGTTGGGCGAAGGCGACAATTCCTCTCGAGGTTCCGAGGTCCCACTCTCGATACAAGTAGAGGCCGGGAAGCAGGAGCACCGCGGTCGAGCAAGCCGCCGCACCTGCGGCCAGCCATCGCAATCTCCGCTCGTAGATTGAGTGCAGCCACACCAGCGCGACGGGCACGGCCAACAGGAGGCACTCGACCTTCGACACCGCAAAGAGCGACAGGGCCACGCCGCTCAGGAAGGGCCAGTCACCGCGCACGGCGCCCGCTAGAAAGAGCGAGAAGAACGCCGCCGCGAAAACCTCACTACTCGGCTCGACGGCCTGGTAGCCACCCGCCCAAACGAGCACCGGAAGGAGCACCGCGCCCTGCCAAGTCCGGACGAGCGGGCCCGCCAAGAAACCGGCGCCCAAGAAGAAGAGCGCCGCCGCGATCGACTTGGCATGATGGTTGAGCACTTCGAGTGGCACGGATGCAAGAAGCTTGTAGAAACCGATGGTCAGGCTCGAGCTGATGCCGCCGGAATGGCCCAGGTGCGGGTACTTGAACTGCCAGATCCCATCCTGCTTCGAGATTCGCAGGTCCACGATCTCGATGAAGGACTGGTCCTCGGGCCACGGTGGCGGCGCACCCGGCCCCTTCCAGATCGATGCGAAGGTGGCAAGACTCGCGAGCAGCAAACCTGCTGCGAGGATCGTGGCCGGTCGCGGGAATTTTCGAGTTGCTCTCGTGGAGGTGAAGCCAGCCTCCCGGGGCTCGGGTTCTTGCCGGCTGATGTCCCTACTGGACCGTCCAAGACCGGTGGACGCCTGGTCTCCTCTCATCCACCGGCCCTCCTGGCGAACCGTCCGCTTCGAGGACTCGCCTCGATCACTCTCCGCGTCGCTATTGCCAAGAGCCGAGCCGCGTGCGGCGCATCTTGCTCCGGCGCGAGCGCGCGCGAGGCAGTGCCGAGGCGGGCACGCTCGGCACCGTCGCGCGTCAGGCGGCCGAGAAGCCGCGCGAGCTCTTCGGGGCGGCCGACGGGGAAAACCTCGGCGTTCTGGCCCGGTCGCGCCGTATCGTCTGAGCCGATGCAGCCGACCGCTTCCGAAATCAAGACCGGCAGCCCGAAGAAGAGAGCTTCCGTGACGACCAGCGGATGCGCGTCGCGCTCCGAGGGGACGACCAGTAGGTCCGAGGCGGCGTAGTAGCGGCCGATCGCCGACTGGTTGACAAAACCGGCTAGTCGCACTCGGCCGCGATCCTCGGCAAGCGCGGATTCGACCCGGGGTCGTTCCGGGCCGTCCCCCACCACCAAACCCCACACCCGCGGCTCCGCCGCCTGGACCGCCCGCACGAAGTCGAACGGTCGCTTCCACGGCGTCAAGTTGCCGCAGAAGAGCGCGACCACCGCCTCCTCCGGAATGCCGAGGTCGCGGCGCAGCTCAGCCCGGGCGACTGCGGGCTCGGGCACCGAGGCGAGCAGCCGTCCTCCGTCGACCGGCAGCACGCCGGGGAAGATGCGCTCCTCCGGCAGTCCGTAGCGGCGGTGGTAGGCGCGGTTGCTCTGCCCCACGGCCAGCGCCCCGTCCAGGCGGGCGTAGAAGCGGCCGACGAAGAGCGCCTTGAGCGGCCGCTTCCAGGCCGCCACCGGCGCGCCCGCGTGGGAGTCCGAGCTCAGGAGCGCCGGCACGCCATGCTCGCCCGCCCATTGAACCGCCCGCCACATCGTGCGGCAACCGTAGCCATGCACGAGAACCGCATCGGGCGAGAGGGCCGCGAGCCGATCGCTCACCGCGGGATTGTCGACTTCGAAGAACGAGATCCGTCGAGGCCGGCGGCGAATGGGCAGAAACTCGTGCTCGTAGCCCTCGAGCAGCGGCACGTCCCACTCCACCTCGCGCCCATAGAGCGCGTCGAAGTAGGCCTTGACCCCCCAGTCGCAGCAGTAGAAGACCCGCAGGTCGACCTCACCCGCCGCCGCCACCTCACGATAGAGCGGCGCGAAATGCTGGATCGGATGGGTGACGACCAGCGCCAGCCGCGGCCGCCGGCACGAGCCCCCGGACGGCTCGCTCACGCCACGCTCCCGGCCGTCGCGCCGGACGTCCGACCCTTGGCCCTGAACCGCTCGGCGAGCACTGTCCCAGCCCGCACACCAAACGCGCCGACGAGCGCCCTGTAGAGCCGGAAGTCGAATCCATGAGCCCGCTCTGGCGTCGAGGCCTCGCGCGCCAGCCCCAACAAGCGAAAGCACTCGCGCCGCAGGCCCGCCCGCCCGCACTTGCGTGCCAGCAGGAAGAGAGCCCGCGCGAAGTACGCCATCTCCGCCACTTCCGGCCCGATGCCCGCGCGGCGCGCGTGGCCGAAGATCCGCACATGCGCCTCCGCCTGCTGCCCGAGCCGTCTCGGATCCAGCGGCTCGCCCAGCCCGAGTCGGGGCTCGTCGTGATCGCGGTACTCGCACACCCAGTCCGCGACCTGGTGCAGCCGCGTGCCGAGGGCCGCGACCCGGCAGTCGTACTCCCAGTCCTCTTCGAGCCAGAGATCCGACCAGGATCCCGCCGCCTCGCAGACGCTCGCCCGGTAGAGCGGGGTCGTCGTGTTCCAGGGCCGACCAGCGAGGAAGGAGGGAAACATGGTCTCGATGCGCTCCGCCGAACGCTTCAAGGGACGCTCCGCGGCCGACCCGTCCGCTCGACGCAGCAGCGTCCAGCCGTAGCTCGCTCCAGCAAGGGAGTCGGCGCGAAGGCCCCGCACCTGGAGCTCGAGCTTCCGCGGCAGCAGCAGGTCGTCGCTGTCGAGGTACTGAACGAACTCTCCCCGCGCAACCGCCCGCCCGACTTCGCGCGCGGGCCCCGGACCGCGGCCAGGCCCGGAGAGCACTCTCACCCTCTCCGGGACCTCCGCGGCGATCGCCCGCGCCACCTCTGGCGTCTCGTCCTCGGAGCCGTCCTCGACGACAATCAGCTCCCAGCGGTCGTACGTCTGTGATCGCACGCTGTTCACGGCTTCCCGCAGCAGAATCGGCCGATTCCTCACCGGCACGATGACGGAGACGAGATGGTCGATCATCAGCCCCACATCTCCTCGACCTTCTTGCGTCTCAGGACAGCAGCGGCCGCGGCTCGCCAGCGGAGCGCGCGGCGCAAACCGACGACGCTCGCCAGGCCTCTCGCGAGGAACCGTGGCTCCGCCGCGCCGGGATGAAAGCGCGGATCGAGATCTAGGATCTCTGCGACTCCGTCCTCGAAGTCCGCACCACCGGTTCGCGCCAGCACGGGCATCTGGCGATAGAAGTACCTCGCCAACGCCCTGCGGCGGTCACCGTTCAGCTCTCCCCGCGACTCGAGCTCCCGTCGGATGAACCGAAGGATGCGATGGTGGTTTCGCGCGTACTCGAGCATTGACACGCCGCTGGCTCTCTGGCCCGGGTGATCAATCCAGAGGAAGGCGGGCTCCTCCATCCTGGCGGCGCGTGGGCCGCGGAGCGCGACCGAGCAGAAGAAGAACCAGTCGTCGGGATGGCGAATCTCCGGATCCCAGGCGAGACCCTCCAGGAAGCTGCGCCGGTAGAGAACCGCGGAGACCGGCGCGCCACACCCCTGGAGGATCCGATCCGGTAGTGGCGACAGCTCGGGCGGCGAGAATTGTTCGGCGGTCTCCCGGGCGATGGCGCCATCCGGCGTCTCCGCCGCTCGCATCCAGCCGGAGACCAGCAGGTCGATGCCGTCCCGCCGGGCGCGCTCGACCTCTCGATCGAGCGCCCCTTCGAGCAGGAGATCGTCCGAATCGAGGAACTTGACGAACTCCCCTTGCGCCGCCGCCAGGCCACGATTGCGCGCGATCGCTTGGCCCCGGTTCTCCGTGGAGCGGAGGATCTCCACGTTGTCATCCCGCGCCGCAATTGCAGCTACGGTGCCGTCCGTCGAGGCGTCGTCGACGACCAGCACCTGGAGCTCCACCGAGCGTGCCGCGGACCGGCAGGAGTCGATCGCGCGCAGCACCTGCCGCTCGCGATCGAACGTGGGAATGACGATCGAGACCGCGGGGGGCACCCTCTTACCTCCCACTCCACGCGAGCCCAGCGTTCAAGAAACAGACGAGAGCATTCCCGCGGCGCCCCGCCAACCGCTGCGCGAGGCCCCTCGCGAGCTGGCTCGCCACTCGCGCCGCCGCGCTCCCCACTCCACTCGTCTGGCCCGACATCCTCGCCTGCTGCGCGCCCTTGATGAGCCCATAGCGGAACACGGCACCCGGCGTCATGCGTTTCGCCGGAACGAAGTGATCCACGACGGCCTCGGGAACCCAGTAGCCAGGTATGCCCTTTGCCTGGGCCCGTCGCACCAGCTCGGTGTCATCCCCGACTCCACGATCGGAACCGCGCGGCCCGAGTCCGATATCGTACCCGCCGACCGTCTCGAACGTGGAAGCTCGCACCGCCATGCAAGCGCCGATTGGAGCCAGGTCTGACGCACGATACGGGCGCGACTCCGGGCCGAGGTCGTACCAGCAGGCGTAGCCTCGGAGGGCTGGTGGTAGGTCCTTTCGAGCCCACTCGGGAGTACCGTCTGCCCACTTTGGAATCGATCTGCCGCCGAACCAGCCTGCTTCCGGGTGGCGAGTCGCGGCATCGGCGAAGGACTTCCGCCAACCTGACCGAACCTCGACATCGTCGTCCGCGAGTAGGAGCAACTCACCGGTGGCGTTCGAGATTGCGGCATTCAGGGCACGACTCTTGCCGACGCGTTCCTCCCGGATGACCCGCAGCGGCAAGCGCCCGAGGAACTCCTCAGCGACCGCGCGTGTCTGCTTGCGACCGCCATTGTCGACTAGGAGGACCTCCCAACCTGCCTGCCCGGGATCGTCCAGAGTGAGGCTTTCGAGCGCATCGCGCAGCAGCTGCGGACGGTCGAAAGTGCAGATGACGACGCTGGCGTCCAAGGCCGTCAGGTCGATCTCTCGCGATTGGAGAGAATCGCGAGCAGCGTGGCCGTTGGGTCTGGGTCCATGAGCTCGAGAGCGCGGCGTCGCGCTACCTCCCCAATCCCCTGCCACTGTTCCCGCTGGGCCCATGCCCGCTCCAACGCCTCGCCGATGGATCGCGTCGTCGGCGCGTCTGCGACGAACCCATGAACTGGCTCGGTCACCCACTCGGTCATGCCGCCGACGTCGGTCACGACCGCCGGTCGCCCGCAGATCATCGCCTCGACCAGCGCTAGGGGCGTGCCCTCCATCCGAGACGGCATGACCAAGAGATCGCACTCTTCCCAGATGCCACGTACATCATCCGAGTGGCCCATCAGCTTGACGCGATCCGTTATCCCAAAGTGAGCGATGAGGTCCAGCAGGTATGAGCTGTCGGCGCCTTCCCCGTAGAACCTGCACTCCCACTTACGCTCCCTCCAGTCCCGCGCGCTCAATGCTTCCAGGAGCAGATCATGCCCCTTGTGCCTGGCGTTCAGACGCGCCACACAAGCCAGCACGGGCACGGCCGCTGTCGACCTGGCCCCAACCGCCTCCAGAATCTGCAGATTCACCGGATTCCGCACGACTCGAGCGTTGGGCAGCGCTCCGGCGATCTGCCGCTCAGCCATGCGCCGATTCTCTTCGGCCACAAACAGCACGTTCGCAGCGCCCCGATAGCGCTCCTTCGCCGCCTCCCTGATCGCCGGAGTGAGAGGCACCGTCTCGTTGCTCAATTGCACGACGTGGGAAATGGGGCACCGGGCGCAATCCAGTAAGCGCAATGCGCTCCTGTCGGTCAGTAGCTCCCAGAATGAACCCTGGCTTACACAGAGGTGACTTGGCGCGAACTCGAGCACCCGCCGAGCCCACGACTCCAGGCGCTGGCCCAGGTAGCGTGGCGCGAGGCGCCGCGCCAACCTCTGCGCCACAGTGTTCCCCTCAGCCCTAGGCCGAACGACGACGGTTGCGCCCAGGTTCTCAAGTGCGGCGATCTCTCTTCGAGTCGCGCTCCAGTCGAACACCACGACGAGGACCTCGTGCCGAGCCTTCAACGCTGTGCTTGCAGTACCCTGCCACAGTGATTCGCTACCTCCCCAGGGCACCCCAGCCATGGTGGTCAGAAAGGCGAGTCGGCTCACGCTCGCACCTCATCTGCACGCTGCCGGATCTTGGCCTCCAGCCACAGCCACTCGTTCGCCGAAGGCCGGCGCTCCTCGAGCAGCTGTGTCAGGGCACCTCGCCAGGCATTCGGAACATCGAGCTCCCGGACCAGAGCAGCTGAACGGACACTTTGGGCAAAGCGCTGAACTTCATGGCTGCCCAGAAACCTCTCGACCAGAGTGCTCGTGACGGTCGGAACGAAGCAATCATGGGTCTCGACGAGCATGTCCGCTTGGGCCAGACCTGGCACGAAGTGTGGGTCCAGGAGCAGCGCCTCTCCGCCATCGACGTCGACCACGAGGAGCGTGCGCTCGCCGGCCCCGCACTCGTGTGCGAGTGTCGACAGGTCGCACAGACCCTCGATCCGCACGCGCCTCTCGACGCCGTTGCGCTCGGCCAGCTGACGCAGCAGATTCCTGGCTTCAGAATCCGGCTCCCACGCAACCACCTCGGACTCCGGCAAGCGTGAAGCGAGACCCACCGCGTAATACCCCTCGGCGGCACCGGCCACCAGGACTCTGGCGGGACGCCTGGCGATTGCTCGTTCGACGGCCGCGTGGATCTCCAGCTCGTAAGTGCCCAGCACCTTGGGCCAGTACGCACTTCCGCGACTGCGCTCGACGTAATTCAGCCCGGCGAATGGCCCAGCCTGCACCCGCAGCCCAGTAGCTGCTGGCAGCCAACGCCGAAGACGAGTCGACCGCCGCCACGGTTCGGGTAACCAGCCCTTCAGCAAGCGGAGCACCTATCGCTCACCTCGACCGCTCCGCGCGGAAAGCAACTGTCACCCACCCGCTCTCGCGCTCGTCTGTCCGTCCCCCCCACTTCTCAGACACCTCGATTACCGCGACTTCTGGATTCCACTTCCATTCTGCTCCTTGCCTGTACGCGCCCAACCCGATCGACCATCGCCCTGGTCGCAAGAGATGAGCCGGAAGCTCGAACCGCGACGAGAACGTCCCCTCGGGCATCGACGTTCCTCTAGGGGCGTCGTGGCACGAGAACAGGCGCACACCGTCACGGGAAAATCCCAGGTTTACTTCCAGTGATGGAAACGACCGCTCTGCCCTACCGCGGACGATCACCTCGAACTCGCTCGTGGGATCGATGACCAGCGTCTGACTTCCGTGCTGCCAGGTTTCGATCTTCGTGAACTCGACACCTGTCTTTAGATTCCCGTGAAAGGCGCGCCGGTCCAGGGGCACGACCTCGATGCCCCAGCCAGCCTCGTAGCGCGACAACCCCTCCTCGACACCGCCCAGAAAGGCGCGTCGCCCCCCCTCGAGAAGAAGGACCGAGCTGCACAGGGCCCGCACGGCCCCCAGATTGTGGCTCACGAACACGACCGCCCGGCCGCTCCCGGCGACCTCTTCCATCTTGCCGATCGACTTGCGCTGAAATGCCGCGTCACCGACGGCCAGAACCTCATCGACGAGCAGAATATCCGCGTCCAGATGCGCTGCGACCGCAAAGGCAAGTCGTACGTACATTCCGCTCGAGTAGCGCTTGACTGGAGTCTCCAGGAAGCGCTCCAACTCGGCGAAGGCCACGATCTCGTCGAACTTGCGAGCGATCTCCCGCCGCGACATTCCCAGAATCACGCCGTTCAAAAAAACGTTCTCGCGCCCGGTCAACTCGGGGTGAAACCCCGTCCCGACCTCGAGCAGGCTAGCTAGCCTGCCGCGGACTGTGACTCGACCGGTCGTCGGAGATGTAATCCTGGAGAGGACCTTGAGCAATGTGGACTTGCCTGCTCCGTTTCTCCCGACGACGCCTAGTACCTCACCCGCGGCAAGGTCGAAATCAACGTCCCGTAGCGCCCAGAAACGCTCCCGCCGCCGCGGCTCCTGCTTTCGCCAAGATCGGACCACATTGTCCACGAGGCTCTCGTAGAGCGTACCTCCGGCAAGCACGCCGCTTCCCAACTCGTACTCTTTCCCGATACCGCGAGCCTCGAGCGCGAATCGCACGGCTAGATGACATCCGCGAAGCGACGTTCGACCCGACCGAAATAGAGCAGCGCCACGGCCAGAATCAACAGAGAAGCCGCCAGAGAGACCGCGAGACCTTGAACATCCACCGCCCGATCGAGGACAACCGCACGAAAGGCCTCGATGGGACCGGCTGCGGGATTCAAGTAGAGCAGCCACCGCCACTGTTCGGGGAACAACGTCGGCGGGTACACCACGGGCGTCGCGTACAGCCAAACCTGAAGCGCGTAGGGAATCAGGTGACGCACGTCCCGATAAGTCACGTTGAGCGCTGCGAACAGGGTTCCAATCCCAACACTGCACAGCACGAGAAAGGCCACGAGCAGTGGCAAGGCCACCCACGAGAGAGTGATTCCAACTCCATACCAGAGGGACATCGCCACGAGAACTAATAGCCCCACAGTCAGATCCACGACACAAGCCCCGAGTACCGACAGCGGAATCAAGAGCCGCGGGAAGTAGATCTTGCTCACCAGGTGCTGAGAACCCACGAGCGACTCTCCAGCGGCCGCGACGGCGGATGAGAAAAAGGTCCAAGGCAGAACGCCAGCGAGCGCGAACAACGCGTAAGGCGCGCCCTCCGACGGCATCTTCGCCATGCGACCAAACACAACCGTAAAGACAAGTGTCGACAAGAGGGGCCGCAAGATCGCCCAACCAGCGCCGAGGAGTGTCTGCTTGTAACGGACACGTATGTCCCGCGTCAACAAGACCCAAAGCAGATCGCGGTAAGCCCAGAGCTCTCGCATGTCGAGGCCTGCAAGCCCGCGCCGAGGCTCGATGATCGTGACCCAGTCATGCCCAAAGTACTTCTCTTGCCTCACTCCAGCCTCCGAACGCGAGATCCTGGATTCTCGATCCACCGCACCGCCGGGTTGCTGCCCGCCCCTATGCATCCTACTTCCTCGCGTACGACACGAAGTCCCTTCAAGACCTTCGGGCACGCTCGCTCCATCGCTGTCCTGGTCGCTCTCCGGCCCAGGCCAGAGAACCAAGCACCTTCTTCTACACCTACCTTCGGAATACCGCGCTGAAGCGGACCAAGAGGTTCTCCAACTCGCCTGGCACCAGCAGGAGGTCATCTTTGAACTGCGTCGGCGGCTCCAGGCTGTACCCGAGGCGATCCCATTGGCAACGGTAGGCAACACGATAGGCATGCCGGCGGGCGAACGAGACGACATCGGCAATCGTCTGCCCGTGCCACGCGATGCAGTGGGCGCTGAATTCTCCCACGACGAAGGGGCGATCGTCGCGCAACAACGACAGGGCACCCCTGAGAGCCATCAGGTCGTAGCCGTCGGTATCGAGTTTCACCACCGAGATGGGCGGTGCAAGCCAGCCGCCCTGCTTCAAGCCATCGAACGTGGCCACTTCCACGGGTTCTGCGCCTAGCCGGCCTTCCTGGCCAGAAGGCAACAGATTGGCCGTCCCGGACCCTGCGATCTTCTCAGGTGAGCGTTCGACCTCGATCCAGGCGGTCGCGGGTTGCTCCCCCAAGGCACGGGCTTCCACCTGGACCCTAGGGCCGAGAGCATTCCGCTGGATATTCCCCCGGAGTGCCTGGACATTCTCCGGTGCGGGCTCGAAGGAGATGACCTGGGCCTCGACTCCGGCATTCGTCGGTATCAGCAGCGCGGCCGGAATCGAGATCAATCCGACGTTGGCGCCGACGTCGAGCAGAGCACCGCTGGCTGGATGCAGCTCCCGCAGCCGCGTGAGAAGGAGTGGCAGCTCAGGCTCGTAGCCTCCGCTCACGAAGGCCAATCGCTGGAGCCAGCTGCCGAGGTCGAGCTCGGCGAGATAGGGCACCGGCCGGGTGAGGCGGGTCACGACTCTGCGCCGCTGCCGTACGGCACCGGTCGCCGCAAGCAGCGCCAGCATCACTCGATCCCGGCCTCTAAGACGGGGCGCTCGTCGAGATATGTGACAGAGAGTGAACGCCACCCGCTCAAGGAGAGTTGGAGGCCGCGCTGGGCTGGTCATGGTGGAGGGGGCACCGCGCCGACGGCGACTCTCACACAGCGGGCTCGACTCGCCTCAGCGCCACGCCTCCCATCACCAACTGATCCATTCGCGTCCGCAGGAAGCAGTCGAGCGCTTCCTCGGGTGTGTTCACGATCGGCTCGTTCTCGTTGAACGACGTGTTGAGCACCATCGGCACTCCGGTCTCGGCCTCGAAAGCGCGGATCAATCGATAGTAGCGTGGGTGCGAGCGCTCTGAGACTGTCTGGAGCCGGCCGGTGCCGTCGACGTGGGTGACGGCGGGCACCTCCGCTCGCCTTTCCGGGCGGATCGGATAGACCTTGAGCATGAAGGGGTCCGGGTAGCTCTCGGTGAACCACTCGCCCGTCCGCTCCTCGAGTATCGATGGCGCGAAGGGGCGGAACGACTCCCGGCGCTTGATCTTGCGGTTCAAGATCTCCTTCATGTCGGCGCGCCTCGGGTCGGCGAGAATCGAGCGGTTGCCCAGCGCGCGCGGGCCCCACTCCGAGCGCCCCTGGAACCAGCCGACAACCAGGCCCGAGGCGATCGCTCGGGCCGTATCTCGGACTAGGGTCTCCTCGTCCAGAGCGGTCCGAATCTGGAGCTCACCCCCGTCGACCGCGTAGCGCCCGTCGCGCGCCTCGGAGCCGGGGAGCGCGAGCGCGATCGCCCGGCGGACCGTGCCCGCATCGAACTCCGGCCCCCAACAGGAGTGCTCCATGACGAAGCCGTCGCGCGGCCGGCCGAGGACGGCGTGGTGCGCCCAGAGCGCGGCGCCGAGCGAAGTGCCAGCGTCTCCCGCGGCGGCCTGGATGAAAATCTCTCGGACGTCGGTCCGCTCGAACAGCTTGCCGTTCGCCAGCGAGTTGAGGGCACAGCCCCCGGCGAGCGCCAGTCGCTTCGACCCGGTGGCGGTCAGTGTCTTCCGCACCAGGTCGAAGAAGCGCTCCTCGTAGACGGCCTGCATCGAAGCGGCGATGTCCTTCTCCCGCTGGGTGAGCTCTGCCGCGGAATTCCGTGCCGGGCCCAGGAGCTCCTCGAGCTTTGGGGTGAAGAGGGTCCCCAGCGTGGGTGAGCCCTCCTCCCAGGTCATGTCGACCCCCTCGGTCAAGTGCCGGAAGTACGTGAGGTCGAGGGCGAAGGAGCCGTCGCCGCGCGCCGGAACCAGGCGGCGGACCTCGTCGACGAATCGGGGCTCGCCGTAGGCGGCAAGACCCATCACTTTGTACTCGTCGCCGAAGCTCGGGAAGCCGAGGAACTGCGTCATCGCCGTGTAGAAGACGCCGAGCGAGTGCGGATAGCACACGCGATCCAGAACTTCGATCCGACTCCCCCGGCCGTGGGCGACCATCGTCGAGACGAAGTCGCCGAAGCCGTCGACCGAGAGGCAGGCGGCCTCCTCGAAAGGGGAGCAAAAGAAGCCGGAGGCGAGATGCGCCAGATGGTGCTCGACCGGAATCACCCTGGGCGCGACTCCGAGGGTCGCCGCCACCTCCTCGCCCAGGGCGGAGACCTGGCGCAGGTTCTTGGCCCGGCCCGCAGCGCGTCTCAGGCTATGGGGGTGGGCGAGCGCGAGGACCAGCTTCCGCCCGAGGTAGGCCCTGGGTTCACGGGCGACTGCGACCGCTTCGATCGAAGCGAGATCCTCGCCAGCGACCTCGCCTGCGCACCAACGAAGCGCGTGCGCTGGGAAGCCCGCCCAGTGCTTGACCCGCCGGAACCGCTCCTCCTCAACGCCGGCGACGAAACGTCCCCCCTCGACCGCGGCGGCCGAAGAGTCGGCGTGATAGACGGAGAGACCGAGGAGGCGGTTCAGTGACCGGTCTCCACTGTATACTGGCCGGCTGGCCTTGCGACTGTCACCGGACTGGGCGCGTCGAATCGAGCACCTCGAAGTCGGTCTGGTCCTGCACCTCTTGCAGCTGCGCCATTCACGCTTCGCAAGATCTCAGAGTCCCCAGCCCGGGGCAAGAGGCGGCCGTTCGATTTCATCAGTTGGACGCGAGCCTCACTCTCGCGCGCCGGGCCAAGCTGGTGATTCGGCGGACGAGGGGCAAGCTGAGGAGGCGAGCGGCGAGCGGAAGCTCGAATCCCCGATCCACGGCGAAGCGGAGGACTTCGCGCTGGAGGGGGTCGGCGCCCGAGAGCAGCAGCTCGCAGCCCCTACGCCGATTGGCACGGTAGACCTCGAGGTCGAAACAGGGCTCGTAGAGCTCGAGCTTGCCCGCGATCTCCAGAGTCAGGAGCGTACGGAGGCACTTCCAGCAGGCAGCGCAGTTCGTGCGTGGCCCGAGATGAGCACCATGTACGCACACATCGAGGGTCTGGTGAGAAATCGGGAGCTCAGCGACTCGCAGCGTCTTCTCGACCCTTGTGTATTCGCTGCCGACCGAGACGGCTTCGCAAGTCTCCGTGGACAGTAGCGACAGAATCAGCGGATCGGCGCAGGCCATGTCGTGGGTGGGCCCGACGAAGAGGTCGGCATAGCTGAAGGTCGAGGCGTAGAGAAAGCTGCCGACTCCCTCCTGGAGGAGAAACGCCACCGAGAGATTCCGCACCGTGTGCGTGCGTTGGAAGTCGAGCCGCCTGTCATAGAACGCTTCGAGATTGGAGCTCACTGGCACGATGGGCAAGCCCAGGTTCGCCGCAACAGGTAGGAGCCGGCTCAGTCGCGCCCGAAACAGGCGCTCGCCACCGTCGCCATGGGAGCCGACGTCGTTGAAGAGGAGGTGGGTGATCTTGTGCCGCCTCGGGGCAGATCGGAAGTGGTAGTCGACCAAGACGGCGTAGGAGTCGACGCCCGCCGAGAACCCTGTCGCCACACCGGGCGCTCGCTCCCCCGCCGCCGCGCGGACATCGTGCGCGTCGATCTTCGTCGGCCGCAGACTGGGCAGGAGCTGGCAGACGAGCCGCTGGAACGGACCTGAGAGGGCGACGAGCAATCGCTCGGAGACCGTGCCCTCGAACTCCAGGTCCTCGCCCGCCGCCATCGCCGGCAGGATCAGCGCAACCAGGGCGGCGTCGGATCGCCGCGACACGAGCGCGCCGAATTCGCCTGGGACCCGGTACCAGAGGTCGGACGATCGACCGGCAGTCGTCACCGTGGCTCGATAGACGAACTCTTCGCCCTCGCGGGAAAGTCGAGGCTCGAGGACCCTCATGCGCTCACTCGCTGCGCCTGCGGCCCCTGATCCCGCTTCGACCCGGCGTACTCGCGCGCAGTGGCCTCCCGACCCCTGGCCGTGGCACTTTGCCCCGGCCGTCGGCCGGTGCCGCCCGCGAGAGCCATCCGCTGGCCCTCGCTCGAGCGCCGCGCCTCCTGCTTCGAGCGGCGCTCCCCGCACGACGCGTCCTCCGGGCCGCAGCCGTCACAGCCGTCGGGACGGCTGCGCTTCACTTGCCGGCCCGCCGCAGTTCCGCGAGCCTGACGTCGACGACGAGACGGAACCAGAAGGCCTGCAAGAAATGAAAGAGGGCGCCTCGGCTACCGTCCAGGAACCCTAGCAGCAGGAAGTAGCGCCAGAAGAAGTAGAGGAACGGGCGGAGGAAGAGCGGCATTCTGAACCAGATCCGCTTCTGCCAGAGCACCCGTTCGTCCGGCGAGCCGAAGAGCCTGGCTCTCCCCTTGAAGGCGAGTGCTTCCGTCCTGCGGCGGTGCTCCTCGCGGGCGAATGCCTCCGCGTAGCGCAAGTGCTTCTCCAGGTAGAAGAGAATGTCGTCCTCCTTGCGGTTCCACTCGATCAGCGGGGACCGCAAAGTTCCCACTTCGCCACGTACGTAGACCCGCGTGTCCTGCTCGACAGGATCGAGCTCGCCTGCTCCGCGGCGGAACAGCTTCAGCAGACGCTTGCTGCCGTAACCGCCGAAGCGGATCGGCTTGCCGCGGAAGACCTGACAGCGCCGGATGTAGAAGCCCGAGCGGGTCTCGTTGACATCGGCAACGACCCGAGCGATCTCCCACCGCAGGCCGTCGGAGACCCGCTGATCGGCTTCGAGGATCAGGATCCACCCGTTCCTGATCTCCCGATGGTCGAGAGCCCATTGGAAGATCCACGGGATGATCCTGCCGTGCTCGTAGGGGAGAGATGCCACTTCGGCTCCGTGCCCACGCGCGATCTCGACCGTGCGATCCGAGCTCTCGGAGTCGATGACGATGATCTGGTCCACCCACGAAGAGACCGATGCGAGCGTCGACTCGAGGTTCGCCTCCTCGTTGCGTGTCGCCAGCACGACGGTCAGCGGGACCTTCTCGCTCATGCCGCGAGGACCTCCTCGTAGACCGCGGCCATGCGGCCGGCGACGGCACTCCAGGTGTACTCGGAAGAGACCAGGGTCCTCCCTCTCTCTCCTGCCTCCCGAGCGCTCGCGGCGTCGCGGAAGTAGCCCTCTGATGCCCGCGCGATCGCTCCCTCGCTCGGCTCGACCACCTGGCCGGCGCCGAATCGCTCGATCGCGGCGGCGAGACCGACTCCGAGCGTTACGACGGCGGGCACGCCGCAAGCAAGAGATTCGAGGATCGCGTTGGCGAAGTTGTCCGATGCCGAGGGGAGCCACGCGACTCTCGCGGCACGCAAGACCTCGACGCGGTCTCTGCCGACCAGCGTCTCCAAGAAGGAGACGCGGTCCTCGACTCCTCGCTCGCGCGCCAGGGCCTCGAGGCCGGGGCGGAGCCCCTCGTCGTCGGGCCCGGCCACGACGAGACGCGCGCCGGGCAGGGCGGTCAGGGCGCCGATGGCGAGGTCGATTCGCTTCTTCCACGAGAGGCGGCCGAGGAAGAGGGCGTAGGGTCCGCGACGGATCACCTCGGCGACGGCTCCAGAGGCGGGCCGTGACTCGTCGCACGTGAGCTCGGAGGGGTCCACGCCGTTCGGAATCTCGACGAGAGGCGAAAGGTCGAGACCTAGGGAGCGGACCCAAGCAGCTTCGATCCCACTGGTCACGACGATTCGCGCACAGTCCGAGAGCGTCTTGCGCTCGACCAGCGCTATCCAGAGCCGCTTGCGCAGCCGCCCGCGGCCGGCGATGAGGGGCGGCGAGAGCATCCCCCGCGGAGAGAGCAGGTGGGGCCGGTTGCGCTCCAGTGCCACCCGCGCCACCGCCGAGGTCGGCCAGAGGAAGACCGAGTGCAGGTGGACGAGGTCGAAACGCTCGATCTCGCGGCGCGCCCAGGCGAGCAGCTCGGGCGAACGGTAGAGCCGCGCCGGGAAGGCGAGCGGAAAGTAGCGGACGCAGACGCCGTCGCGATCGACCGGCACTCCCAGCGGTACGTCGAGCCGGCCGGGGCCGTCGGCGTTCGTGGTCGCCACGGCGACCTCGTGTCCGGCCGCGGCGAGCGCGCGGCAGAGCCCGTGCACCGAGCGGATCGGCCCGCCGTAGCGCCAGGCGGGCAGATAGCTCGGCACGACGTGGAGGATCTTCACGCCACCCGCCTTCCGGCCGGCGCGGTGGGCACCGGCGCCTGCGCGCCGAGACTCAGCCGCTCACGCAGCACGATCTTCGGGAAGGCCAGGATCGAGCCGGTGACGAGGCCGAGGACGATGAGGACGAACGGGTCGCCGAAGACTTGATGCGCGGTGAGGAAGACCGCGGCGTTCGCGGGCAGGAAGGCGGCGAGGCCATAGAGACGGAGCGCCTGGTGCGCGGGGCACGACCGGGCGAAGCGGACGATGCGGAAGACGACGCGACCCAGCGCGATGCCGAGCCAGGCGAGCGCCACCAGTCCGGGCACGCCGAGCTCCGCGAGCACTTTGCCCATTCCCCCCTCGGCCGCGCCGCCGACGATCGCCGTGCCGCCGCCGAAGTACTGGGAGCCCTGGGCGCCGGTCCCGGCCCCGGAGCCGAGCAGCCCGTTCCTGCTGATGATCGAGGCGAACATCCCGATCGTCATTCCCCCCAACCGCTCGCCGGCGTCCGCGAAGACGGTCGCGCCGCGGGTCAAGTAGGCGCCCAGCTCCGGCCCCGACTCGTCGCCGCCGCGCAGCTGCACACCGACCAGGGCGACGAGCACGGCGACGGCGCCGAACTGCACCGCCCGCGAAGCACCCCGGCGGTGATGGAAGAGCAGCACGCCGTAGATCACGGCGAAGAGAGCGATCTCGGCCAGCATCTTCCGCCGGCCGGTGAGGAAGACCGCCGCCAACAGCGCGGCGGCGGCGACGCCGCCGATCCAGCGCACCTTGGAGGTGCGCGCGCCGATCGCCCAGGCGCTCAGCAGGCAGCAGCCCGCCGCGGCGTGCCAGGCGGCGATCTCCGAAGAGCGCAGGATGCCGTTCAGCATCTGGACGGCGCCGCTCGCGCCGTAGACCCACTCGAACCCGATCGACGCGAACACCTGCGGATTCCACCCCAGAGCCTGCAGCAGCACGGTGCCTCCGGCGCAGAGGCTCCCCGCCAGGTACCACCGGACCCAGCGCTGGAAGCGGGCGAGGTCGCTGACGTAGCGCTCGCCGAGCAGCAGCGCGAGTGGCGGGCTCAAGTACGAGAGCAGCCCGATGCCGGCGAGCACCGAGTTGCCCGTGCGCAGGACGGTGGCGAAGGCCTGCAGCAGGACGACCAGGAGAAACGCCGCCGCCGCCGGCCGTACCCGCGGGAACCAACGGAAGAGGCGCTGCAGGCCCAAGCGGTCGCCGCGGGCGAAGAGACCGACCATGCAGACGACGAAGCAG
The DNA here is from genome assembly GCA_014584695.1 of Acidobacteriota bacterium. Classification (GTDB taxonomy): domain Bacteria; phylum Acidobacteriota; class Thermoanaerobaculia; order Multivoradales; family JAGPDF01; genus JACTMI01. The sequence continues at coordinate 12,447 of JACTMI010000013.1, read as the reverse complement.
AGCGCCACGGCGACGACCAGCGCGACCGGGCGACCGGGGAGGAGCTTGCGGATGGGGTCCTGGGCGAAGCCGACGCAGAGGCAGAGCAGCAGACCGCGGCGCCAGTCGAAGAGACAGACGGCGAGCACCGCGGCGCCGAGCAGGAGGAGGAAGGGCGTCACGCCGCCGCCCTCCGCTCCCCGGCAGCGGCCGCCAGCAGCTCCGCCGCCTCCGGCGTGTCGAAACCGGCCGCCTTGCGCCGCGGGCGCGGCCGGAGACGCGACTGGATCCAGCGCGCCCAGGCTCGCAACAGCCAGGGGCGTCGGCGCAGCGCGGCGGCGAAGTAGGCCCCGGCGGCGGGCTCGCCCAGCTCGCGCAGCAGGGCGCCGAGGTGGTAGCTGCCGAGCGTCTCGCTGTGCCGCAGGCGCGCCTCGCGCTCGCGGGCGAAGCGGGCCGAGAGCCGCGCCGCCGCGGCCAGCAGGTCGCGGTCGTCCTCGCCGGCGCGGCGGCGCGCCGCCGCGGCGCGCGCCAGCTCGCCGAAGCGGCGCTGCAGGTCGTGGGCGCCGAAGCCGAGCGAGCGGGGCTGCAGCCGGCGCAGGTAGAGCGCGGCGCCGACCATGGCGAACTTGCCGAGCAGGCCCAGGCGGCACCAGAGGTCCCAGTCCTGCCCGAGGGCGAACTGCTCGCGGTAGCGGCCGGCGGCCTCGTAGGCCGCGCGCCGGAAGAGCGCCGAGCCGTGGCTGGTCGGCCCCGCGGCCGTCCGCTCCGGGTCCGTCGCGGCGAAAAGGTCGAGCGGTCGGCCGGGCTCGCCGCTCTTCGTCTCGATGTAGAGCGGCTCCGCCGCCGGGCCGACGCAAGCGGTCCAGCAGGAGACCAGGACGACCTCGGGGTGACGATCGAGCAGCGCCTTCTGGCGCGCCAGCCGGTCGGGGTGCGACAGGTCGCCGACGTCTTGCCGGGCGATCACCGGCGCGCTCGCTTCCGCGCAGCCGCGCGCCAGGGCCGGCGTCAGTCCGATCCGCTCCTGACGGACGAGCCGCAAGCGGGGCTCCCGCATCGCCGCGGCGGCGAGCAGCGCCGGCGTGCCGTCGCGCGAGCCGTCGTCGACGGCGATCACCTCGAAGGCGACACCGCGCTGCGCCAAGATGCTGTCGAGCGTCGCCGCGAGCTCGCGCTCGCCGTCGCGCACGGCCAGCACGACCGAGACTTCCAGCGCGTCGCTCATGCGGGGGGCGGCTCCGGCGTCGAGGCCGCGCGCTCCGCCGTCCGCGCGCTCGCGCGGCGGACTCGGATCGACGCTGGGGTCGGCTCGGCTCTCATGGGTCAGTGCGGGCGCCGCGCCCCGGGCGGCGCGCCAGGTGGGCTTCCAGCTCCGCTCCGAAGATCTCACGAACGCGCTCCCAGCCGTAGCTCCGCTCGGCCTTGGCACGCCCCGCGGCGCCGAACCGATGGCGCAGCGAGCGATCGCTCCCGAGCTCGACCAGGCGGCGGGCGATCTCGTCGGCATCGAAGCCGGTCAGGAATCCGGTCTCGCCGTTGACCACCAGCTCCTCCGGGCCGCCGCAGCGCGTCGCGACGACCGGACAGCCGCAGGCCATGGCCTCCAGCGCGGCGATGTGGAAACCCTCCTGGTGGGAAGTGACGGCGAGCAGGTCGAGGGTGGCGAGGCGCTCGGCGTAGGCGGCGCGGTCGAGCTCGCCGGCGATCTCGATCGCGCCGTCGAGACCGCGGCGGGCGATCTCGCGCCGCAGCTCGGGCGACGCCTGGGCGCCGACCAGCAGGCCGCTCGTCGCGGGCGAGCTCTCGCGGGCGCGGGCGAGCGCGGCCAGGAAGAGGCCGGTGTTCTTCCTGGGATCGTCGAAGCGGCCGACCAGGCCGACCCGCCCGGCGATCACCCGCTCCGGCGCCGGGCGGAAGAGCTCGAGATCGACTGGCGCCGGCAGCCTTGCCCGCACCACCGAGGTGCCAGCCGCTTGGTCGAGGGCGCGGTGGGTCGGCTCGGAGAGGGCGAGCAGGTGCGCGGCGCGGAGGATGCGGCGCTCGAGGCGGCGGCAGGCGGGCGCGACGACCAGCCGGTCGAGGAGCCGGCGGGGGGCCGGGAAGGCGGCGACGCGTGCCCGGCGATCTCCCTCCCAGTCGCTCGCGATCCAGGCGAGAAACGGCGTCGCGGTGCGCTCCAAGGCGAGGCCGGCGAGCGCCGTGCCGGAGACGACCAGGTGGAGGTCGGCCGTCGCGATCCGCTCTCTCCAGAGCGGAGTCGGTCGATAGTGGGTGAATTCGAGCTCGGGCAGCCAGGCGCCGATCGCCCAGCCCGCTGCGGCGCCATCGACCTCCCGTCGCTCGGCGCGCGGCCGGCGCGTTCCCAGGCGATAGGAGGGGACGGAGAGGCGCGGCGTCATCCGGTAGGGCTCGTACCAGGCGACCTCGGCCTCGATCCCCCGTTCGGCCAGCAGGGCGAGCGCGGCGCGGAGCATCGCCGGAACGCCGCCGCGGCCGGGCGGGATCGTCGCGATCAGCGCGCGCAGAGGCCGGTCTCCTCGAGGATGCGCAGCGCCAGGCGGCGGGAGCCTTTGCCGGCGGTGTCGCGCTCGCCGGGGCGGGGCGGGCAGAGCCACTCGGCGACCGGGACGACGAAGCCGCTCTTGGGGCGGCTCCAGAGCGCCGCGGGCAGCTCCGGGGCGACGGCTCGGACCAGCGCCGCCTTGCCTCGGCTGCGCGCGGGCTCGTGCCGATGCCGCGCGAGCTGGGACCAGAGGATCGGGTCGACCAGCGGGACGCGCAGCTCGACCGAGTGGGCCATCGCCGCCCAGTCGCTGTCGCGCAGGAGCTGGTTTCTCAGGTAGAGCGCGGCTTCCAGGAGCTGGACTCGGTCCCAGTCGGTGGGGGCTCTCGAGCTCACCGAAACTGAAGAGAAAGAAGAAGAAGAAGCAAAAGATCCATAGAAGGGGGGGTGGGGGGCTTGGGGCGGGCGTTGGGTGTTCGGGGCGTTGTTGGGGTCGGAGGCGTGGCTGCGGGCGAGGGCGGGGTTTCCGTCGAGGGCGGAGTCGGGGTCGTGGCCTGGGTGGTGGGGGTGGGTCAGCTGGTCCAGGACTCGTTGGGCTTGGATCACGGGGTGGAGCTCGGCCAGGGCGGCTTCGGTGCGGTCTCTGCCGATCAGCGCGGGGAGCTCTTCGGGGAGGAAGAGGCCGCGGCGCAGGTAGTAGGCGCCCGCGAGCGTGGTGCCGTATTCGAGCAGACCCGGGAGCTTGGGGCGAGCAGGGGCGAGGGTTCGGCCGAGAGTTCGGCCGAGGGTGCGGGTGGGGGTGCGGGTGACGGTTCTGGTCAGACTCGGCCAGATCCTGGTCGCGCCGGGGACTCGGCTCAGAGCTCTCGCCCAGCGGTTCCAGGACGGGACGTCACGGAAGGACGGGTAGCCGCCGAGCAGCTCGTCGCCGCCGAGGCCCGAGAGGGCGACCTGGATGCCGGCTTCGTGGGCGGCGCGGGCGACCAGGAAGGTGTTGAAGCCGTCGATCGAGGGCTGGTCCATGGCGTCGAGCGCGGGCAGCCAGGCGGCGGCGACTTCGTCGCGGCCGAGGCGGCGCTCGACGTGGCGGCTGCCCAGGACGCGGGCGACCTCGCGCGCCAGCGGCGCCTCGTCGCGCGCGCTCCCCTGCCAGCCTTCGAAGGCGAGGGTGAAGGTCGAGAGGCGCTCGCCCAGCTCGCGCGCGGCGAGCGCGGCGACGAGGGCGGAGTCGAGCCCGGCGGAGAGGAACAGCGCGACCGGCACATCGGAGACCAGGTGCGCCCCGACGCTCGCGGCGAGCGCGGCTTCGACGCCGAGCGGTGGGGCTTCGGGCGAGGGCGATTCGAGGTCCGGCGGCGGCGGCGCGAAGGGCTCGGGGCCTTCGAGGCGGCCGCCGGGGCGGATGCGCAGCAGGTGGCCGGCGGGCAGCGCGCGGACGGCGCGGCGGATCGTCCAGGGCTCGGGGACGGAGCCCCAGAGCAGGAAGCCGGCGAGGCCCGCGGGGTCGATCTCGGCGGAGATGCCGGCCGCTTCGAGGGCGCGCACCTGCGAGGCGAAGCGCAAGGTCTGGCGTTCGAGCGAGTAGTAGAGCGGCTTGATGCCGAACGGATCGCGGACCAGGGTGAGGCACTCCTCGCGCGCGTCCCAGAGCGCGAAGGCGTACATGCCGCGCAGACGGGCGAGGGCGCGCTCGCCCTCGCGCTCCCACAGCGCCAGCAGGACCTCGGTGTCGCTCTCGGTCGCGAAGCGGTGGCCGCCCCGCTCGAGCTCGGCGCGCAGGGCGCGGAAGTTGTAGATCTCGCCGTTGAAGACCAGGCGGAAGCGGCCGCCGGCGCCGGACATCGGCTGCGCCGCCCGCGGCGCGAGATCGAGAATGGCGAGGCGGCGGTGGGCGAGGGCGCAGCGGCCGTCGGAGGAGAGCCACTCGCCGGCGCCGTCGGGGCCGCGCGCGGCCATCACGTCGCGGCAGCGGCGCAGCTCGGCGAGCTCGATCCGCGGCGCGTCGTCGGCCAGTCGGAGAATGCCGTTAATGCCGCACATGGCCGCCCTCCTGGCCCCCGTCGGGCCAGCGCGGGCGGAGGCTCAGGGCCTCGCCGGCGAGACGTCCTCGGGGCGGTCCTCGTTGACCGCGATGATGGCGCCGAGCGCGGCGGCGCCGCCGGCGGCGTAGGGCCACCAGGCGATCACGCAGGCGCGGCAGGCCTCGTCGGCGCGCAGGACGAGCTGCGGATCCTTGCGGGTGACGATCCCGGTGCACTCCCAGTGGAAGGGCTGCTCGCCCTTCTGCCAGGTGTTGGTCTCGCCGACGGTCAGGTTCTTCGCCATCCCCTCCTGCTGTGGGGTGAGGCTCACGCGGCAGTCCTTCTTCACCTCGACGACGTGCATGTCGGAGACCGCGGTGCGGCTCCCCTGGGCGTCGTAGACGGCGACGAAGTACTCGGCCGGCTCGTACTGCTGGCGCTCGAGCCAGCGCTGGAAGTCGGCCTCCGACATCTTGCCCATCCAGGCGCGCTTCTCGTGCTTGCCGATCGGCGCCCGCTCCCGGATCACCTTCTCGTCGAGGTCCCGGTTGGGATCGCGGTGGTCCGAGGCCTCCTTGGCCTTCCACCAGGACGCCCAGGGCTCGAGCGGCGGCGGCACGTCGCGTTGCTTGAGGTCCTTGCGTTTGATCTTGTCCTCGGTGGGGATCGGGAAGACGCCCCAGTAGAGTCCGGCGCCCGCGGCTTCCATCTCGACGTAATAGAAGTCCTCGACCTCGAGGTTCAGCCGGCGGAAGAACATCCGCACCGTCGAGCCCGGGGTCTCGGGGGCGACCGCCGCGTTCAACACACCGTTGCCGTCGAGCGGCAGGCAGGCGACCGGTGACGGGGTGATCCCCTCGCCGGGGGTCTGGGCGATCCCGGCGGCCGCGACGGCGAGAGCGCCGGCCAAGGCGAACGGAACGGTCCTTCTGAGCGTGATCATGAGCGCTGGAACCCCCCGGAAATCGCGCTGGATCTTATGTTTCCGGCCGCTGGCCGTCAAGGCGAAGGCGCCAGCTTGCGCAAGTAGGAGTCGACGAACGGCGTCCGCGGGAGCCGCTCGAGACCGGTCGCGGCGACCTCCGACGCGGCGGCGCGCTCGCCACTCTCGTAGAGGCAGACCGCCAGGTAGAAGCGCTGCGTCGGGTCGGCCGGGCCGCTCGCGCCGGCGCGCCGATAAGCGGCGGCGCAGGCGCGCCAGTTCGAGGCGCGGTAGGCGATCTCGCCGATCAGCAGGTGGACCTCGACGCGATCGGGATGAGCCTCGGCGAGCGGCTGGGCGAGGGCGAGCGCGGCCTCGAGCTCGGACCTCGTCGTGGCGGTCCGCATCCGTTCGCGCGCCTGATCGAGCGCGGGCGGAGTCGAGGGCGCCGCGCCAGGTGCCGCCGGAGGAGCTTGCTCCGGCGCCGGCGACGCGGCGGGCGCGGTCGCCGGAGCGGCGTCCGCCATCGCGGTGGCGGGCGCGCCCCTGGGACGTCGCTCCGCCGGGCGAGTGGGCGATTTCTGGGCGTCCGGCGCCGCCGACTTCTCCGGCGCGGTGGTCGTCGGTGGCGCGGCCGCCGGCTCCAGCCGGGCGGCGAGATGGGCGATCGCCGGCCGCTCGGCGGTCGCGCGCGGCGCCGCCGCGAGCAGGGCCCGCGCCTCGGTCAAGCGCTGCAGCTCGATCAGGCAGCGGAGCCGGGGCTCGACCAGCACCGGGTCGGAGCCGGCCGCCGGGCAGGCCGCGAACGCCGCCGGGGTCTCGGCGCAGCGGTCGAGGGCGGCCAGGGCGCGCCCCGCAAGGCAACCCGCCTGCCCCCCTTCGGCCTCGGCCGGCACGCCGCGCAGATGCTGCAGCGCCGCCGCGGCGCGACCGCGGCCGAGCTCGTGCTCGGCGAGCGCGATGCGCCAGCGCGGCTCGCCGGGCTCGGCCTCGGCGCGGCGCTCGAGCTCGCGCAACCGCCGCCCCTCGGGCAGCGCCGCCAGCTCGGCTGCTTCACGCCGCGCCGCCGCCGCGGCGAAGCGCGGGATGGTGCGCAGGATCTCGGGCGGCACCCACTCGACCACGCGATCTTCGAACGCGCCACGCTCCGCGGGCGTGAGCGCGGCCGCCGTGTAGCCGCCGAAGCGCTCTTCGACCTCCTCCAGCCGGCGGAAGGTGGCCAGGAAATCGTCGCGCTCGCCGAGCCCGGCCTGGGCGAGGGCGAGCCGCGTCAGGCACTCGCCGAGCAGCGCGGTCTGCTCGAGCAGGCCGAAGCAGGCGAGTCGCAGCTCGCCCGCCGCCGCCTCGTGCTGGTTGCGGGCGAGCGATTGGGTGCCGTCGCGCAGGAGCGCCGTGTAGAAGGGATCCGCCGCCTGGGCGGCGAGCGCCGGCCGCGCGGTGGCGAGCGCCGCGAGCAGCGCCAGCGCCAGGGGCGCCGCGCGCCAGCCGCCGCGGTCGAAGCGGCTCATCCGCCGGCCTCCCGAACGCCGGGGGCGTAGGCCCAGGGGCGGTCCTCGATCACCAGCAGCGGGTTCTCGACCATCAACCGCTGCGCCGTCGCCAGCCCGAAGCGGGCGGCGATCTCGCCGTGAGCGCGGGCCAGGCCGGGCGGCCGCCAATCGGGGCGGTGGGCGTCGCTGGCGACGAAATGGACCAGCCCGGCCTCGAGCAGGTCCCACACCCGCTCCCGCGGCCCGCGGCCGAAGTCCCCGGTGACGCTCATGGCGGTGACCTGGAGCAGGGCGCCGGCCTCGACCAGCCGCTCGCAGGCACCCTCCTCGCGCCAGAGGCCGGGGGTCATCTCGGGGTGGGCGACGATCGGCTGGTAGCCGCGCGCCAGGAGCTCGGTCGCGAGCTCCGCCGGATCGGGCCCCAGGCAACGCGGCTCGAGCTCGAGCAGCAGGTAGCGCGAGCCGGCGAGGGTGGCGATCCCCGAGCGGCCCGGCCGCGCGAGGTCGGCGACGAGCTCGGAGTCGACCCGCACCTCACCGCCCAGGTAGAGCCGCGGCCGGCCGCCGCAGCGCTCGGCGAGGCGCGCGAGCTCCCGTTCCAGCCGGGCGGAGTCGCCGGTCGCCCACTCGTCGCGGCGCTGGTGCGGCGTCGCGACCAGCGCCACGCAGCCGTCGGCCGCGGCGGCGCGGCACATCGCGGCGGACTGGTCGAGCGTCGCCGGGCCGTCGTCGACGCCCGGCAGCAGGTGCAGGTGAAGATCGATCACAGCGCCGCGATGCCGCCCTTGCCCGGCTGCGGCTCCTGCGCGCCGTACGCTTCGTAGGTGCCGACGTAGCCGCCGCGGTAGCGGCCCTCGACCGCGTGGTGGCGATTGAGGACGGTGCCCAACAGCTTGACGCCGCCTTGCAGCAGACGGTCCCGGCAGGTCTTGGCGTCGCGCCGCTGGACGTGGCCGGCGCGCAGGCAGAGGACCGTGCCGTCGACCCGGGCGCCGAGGATGATGCCGTCGGTCACCGCCAGGGTCGGCGCGGTGTCGAAGATCACCAGGTCGAAGTGGTCGCGCACGAAATCGAGGTACTGCCCCATCCGGTCGGAGGAGAGCAGCTCCGAGGGGTTGGGCGGGATCGGCCCGGACGGCGTCAGGTGGAGGTTGTCGACCTGGGTGCGGAAGACCACCTGCTCGACCTCGGCGCCCTGGGTGAGGAAGGTCACCAGGCCGGTCCGGTTGGCGATCTTGAACACTTCGTGGACCCGTGGCTTGCGCAGGTCGGCGTCGACCAGCAGGACCTGCTTGCCGAGCTGCGCCATGACCACCGCGAGGTTGGCGGCGGTCGAGGTCTTGCCCTCGCTCGGCACCGCCGAGGTCACCAGCACCAGCTTGAGCTCGCGCGTGCTCGACAGCAGCAGCGCCGTGCGCAGCGTCCGGTAGGCCTCGGCCACCGCCAGGCGGGGGCGGTGGAGCGGCAGCAGCTCGATCTGGACCTCCTCCTCGTCGCCGCGCTTGCGGATCCGCGCCGCGCCGCGCGGACGGCCCTTGCGCGGCTCGCCATAGCCGTAGCCGTAACCGTAGCCGTAGCGGCCGAGCACGCCGTAGCCCTTGACGTCGGAGGAGACGTCCGGGATGGTGGCGAGCACCGGCAGCTCGAGCACCCGCTCGACCTCCTCGGTCGACTTGAGGGTGCGGTCCATGTAGTGCAGCAGCAGCACCAGCCCGAGGCCGGCCATCAGGCCGCCGCCCAGGCCGAGCGTCAGGCTGCGCCGCAGCGAGGGCCGGAACGGCCCGCCGGGCACCAGCGCGCGGTCGACGATGCGGACGTTCGACTCGCCCTGCGCCTGCAGCCGCGAGGCGACGTCGGTCTCCGACTGCTTGCGCAGCAGCTCGTCGAGCAACCCGCGGCGGGTGCTGATCTCGACCTGCAGGTTGTTGTACTCGACCGCCGCGGAGTTGAGCTCGCGGTTCTCGCTCTTGACCCGGTTGAGCTCGGCGGCGAGCGACTGCTCGCGGCGCAGCGTGTTCTGGTAATCGGCGCGCGCCGTCTCGCGGGCCTTCTCGAGCGCCTCGGTGACGCCGGTGCGCAGGTTGCGCCGCGCCTGCTCGATCTTGGCCTGGAGCTCGACCATCGCCGGCCACTCGGGCTTGTAGACGTTCGACTTGACCGCGTAGTCGCGCTCCATCTCGAGCAGCTGGGCGCGCTGCTGGGAGACCGCCGGATCGGAGAGGATCTCCGCCGCGCGGTCGGGCGGCGTCGACACCAGCTCGTTGACCCGCGCCTCCTTGCCGATCCGCTCCGAGACCGCCGAGATGTAGTCCTGGTTGAGCGCTTCGAGCTTGCGCAGCGTGACGTTGGTGGCCGGGTCGAGCGAGACGATGTCGGTGCGCCGGCTGTAGGCCTGGAGCTGGTTCTCCTTGTCCTGGATTTCCTGCTTGAGCGCCTCGATCTGCTGGGCGAAGAAGGTCGAGGCCTTGCCCGCCACCTCGGTGCGGCTCTCGATGCCCCAGTCGATGTAGGCGTCGGCGACGCCGTTGGCGACCCGCGCCGCGAGCTCGGGATCGCCGCTGCGGAAGGAGATCTCGACCAGCATCGTGTTGCGGACCGGCGCGACCTCGAGGCCGCCCAGCAGCCGGTTGGCGAGCGCGCCGACCAGCGCCTCGTCGCCGGCCGGCGAGCCGGCGCCGGCCGCGGCGCCGGCGTGGAAGCGCGCATCCTCCGCCAGGCGCAGGTTGAGCACCACCCGTTCGGCCAGCCCGCGCGAGGAGAGCAGCCGGTACTGGGTCGGGTAGTACTCCATGTTCCAGAAGCTCTCCATCCAGGCGTCCTGGACCGCCCGCATCGGCACCGAAACGCGGCGATCGATCTGGACCAGGGTGGTGGCGCGGTACTCCTTCGGCGTGATGGCGTAGCGCATCACCGAGAACAGCGCCGCCAGCAGCGTGACCACCACGATCAGCCGCCAGCGGCCGGTCAGGATGCGCAGGTAGTCGGCGAGATGGAACTCGCTCTCGGGCTCGGCCAGCTCGCGCTGCAGTTGCAGCTCGAAGCTGCCGGAGGGGCGCGGCGAACGGGGCTCGCTCAAAAAAGAGACTCCTTGACCACCAGGACGTCGCCGTCGCGCAGCGTCAGGTCGGGTTCCTTGCCGGCCAGGATCCGCTTGTAGTCGATGTCGAGCTCCTCCTGCAGGCTCTCGCCCTTGCGGCGCTTGAGCGAGATCTTCTTCGAGGCGCGGTCGGAGAGGCCGCCGGCGCGGGCGATGACCGACAGCACGGTGACCCGCTCGGTCGACTTGAAGGTGAGCGCGCCCGGCGACCGCACCTCGCCCAGGCAGAAGACGGTGATCGTGACCGCGCCGGGCACGTTGATCAGATCGTTGGCGAAGATCGGGATGTTGGCGCGCGGATCGCCGCGCACCAGCAGGTCGGCCACCGGCACCGCCACCTGGTCGGTCAAGCCGTTGGGCGCCCGGCGCAGCACGGTGATGACGTCGGTGTGGGCGTCGGAGAGGCCGCCGGCGGCGGCCAGCGCCTCGAGCAGCGTCCAGCGCCCCGGGAAGGCGAGGTTGCCCGGGCTCTTGACCGCGCCCATGACCACGATCGGGCGCGACCGCAGCTCGCGGATCTCGATCGACACCGAGGCGCGGTTGACGTAGCGGGCTTCGAGCAGCCCCTTGAGGCGGGTCTCGAACTCCTCGCTGGTCAGCCCCTCGGCGGCGACGTCGCCGATCAGCGGCAGGTTGACGGTGCCCCGCTCCGAGACCCGCGCCTCGACGTTGAGCTCCGGCACCTCGTAGACCTTGATCGACAGGAGGTCGCGGGGCCCCAGCCGGTAGCCTCCGGCGCGCGCCGGCTCCTGCGCCGCCGCGAGGGCGGCGGCGAAGGTGGCGAGCAGCGCGACGGCGAGGGGGCGGAGCGGGCGCATCGGCAATCCACCATTTTAGACCAGGTCCGGTTCCAGACCCGGCGCCCCCGCTCATCCACCGGCATCGGGCTCGGAAAACCTCGAACGGAGGTCAGTACCAGAGACCGCCGCCACCGAGGCCCAGGCCGATCGAGCCGAGAATCTCGGTGACCTCGTAGCCCTGCCCCGGCAGGTCGGATTCGAGCTCGACCCAGCGCGCTCCGACCGAGAACCGGAAACGCCGCCCGAGCGGGGCGGACAGACGCGCGCCGTGGGCCGAGAAATCGTCCACCCGTCCCGTCGCGACCGCCGCCTCGGTGTAGTCGAGCTCGCCCCGCTCGGCGAACAGCTCGAGCCGCAGCCGCCAGCCGATGCCGAACGACAGCGATGCGCCGAAACGCTGGTCGAGGAAGAAGGGCTCGCTCGCGAGCACCGAGTAAGCGAGCTGGCGCTGGCCGTAGAGCGACAAGCCGAAGCGGTCGCGCGGCGTCCAGCGCGCTTGCCCGCGCCAAGTCGAGCCCTCGAAGCCGCCGAAGCGCGAGCCGGGCTCGGGCTCGATCTCGGAGCGCTCGGTCGTGAGCGAGACGCCGAGCTTCGGGCGGTTCCAGGCCAGCCCGATGCTCCAGGAGTCGCCGCGGTTCGAGCGGTCGTCGGCGCCGGAGGCGAAGTCGCTCTCGGTCCGACCGGCCGTGCCGGTCAACGAGAAAGCCGGGGTCAGGTACCAGCGCAGCCCCGCGCGGTAGCTGCGGTCCTCGCGGTCGAGGTCGGCGAGACCGAAGGCGAGCGACTCGCGGTCGAGGTCGTGCTCGCTCTCGGAGAGGGTGCCGGAGGCGACGAGGGAGATCCGCCGCCCGATCGGCAGCTCGAGGTCCAAGGCCAGCGCGTCGCTGCGCGTCGCCACCCGCTCGGCGCTCGCGGCGGTGACGTAGTCGAGGTCCTCGACCCGCGTCGCGGTAACTTCGACGGCCAGGCGGTTGAAGTAGGTGAAGGCGCCGACGCCGAAGCGCTGGTTGCCGCGTCGCGCCTCCTCCCGCTCCTGCCAGTAGACGTACTCCGGCAGCGCGAACGCGGCCACCGTGGTGCGCGTGCCGACCGGCAGATAGGCGCGCAGCCCCGCCGAGAGGGTGACCGACCAGTCCGGCTCGCTGCCCTCGCGGCCGTCGTCGACGTAGGCCAGGTCGGAGATCGAAAGGTGCGGGTCGAGCCGGATCGGGCCCAACCGCCACCGGGCCTCCGCGACCGCGCTCTCGAGCGCCTCGCGGCGCAGGCTCGGCCCGTCGGCGAGCGAGCCTGGAGCCGTATACTGCGCGAACTGTGCCGGAGCCGGCAGGGCGAGCAACGAAGAGGCCGCCGCGAGGGCGGAGACGAGGCGCGCGCTGGATCGCATCGCCCAGATCATAAGTCACCCGGTCGCGCGCGCCCTGCCGCTCGCGGCCCTCGTCGCCTGGGCGCCGCTGCCGTTCGCGAGCGTGACGCCGCGCGCCGGCGCCGGGCTCGCCGTGGCGGCGCTGGCCGTTGGCGCCGCCGTCGTCGCCGCCCCCGCCACGCCGCTGCCGGCCTGATAGTCCGAACCGGCGGTGGCGGTACCGTTCGACGTCGCCCAGCCGACCGTGATCGCCTGCGCGATCGGGCGGGTCA
>JACTMI010000029.1 GCA_014584695.1 Acidobacteriota bacterium | reverse complement strand
CCGCCCGCCGCGCGCGCACCGGCCGCGCCAGCGGGCGCGGCGCCGAAACCGGCGCCGCCGGCGCCGCACTCCGGCGCCTACCCGAAGGCGGCACCGCCCGCGGTCCAGTCGGGGGGCTTCCCGAAGGCGGCGACCAACGGCAAGGGCGAGATCCACCGCTCGGTCGAGCTGACGCTCAAGCGCTCCGAGTACCAGCGCGCCCGCCGCTTCCTGCTCAATCTGCGGGTCGAGGACGACGACCACAAGGTGGTCGACGCGATCCGCGACCTGCCGATCGAGATCTCGGACCCGGCGCTGCTCGAGAAAGTCCTGCTCAACCTCAACGTCGCGCTCAAGCCCAAGGACTGACCGCGCCGCGCCGCCGCTGGTAGAGTCGCCGGCATGCGCTGCCCCTTTTGCGCGGCCGTCGAAGACCGGGTCGTCGACTCGCGCGAGAGCCGGGATCACGGCACCGTGCGGCGGCGTCGCGAATGCGCCGAGTGCGGGCGTCGCTTCACCACCTACGAGAAGGTCGAGGAGATCGCCTTCAAGGTGGTCAAGAACGACGGCTCGCGGCAGGACTTCGACCGCGCCAAGCTGCTGCGCGGGTTGGAAAAGGCCTGCGAGAAGCGGCCGGTATCGCCGCTGCAGCTCGAGCAGGTCGCCGACGAGGCCGAGAACCTGCTCGCCGAGCGCGAGGACCGCGAGATCTCGACCAGCGAGCTGGGGGCATTCCTGATGACCCGGCTCTCGGAGCTGGATCAGGTCGCCTACGTCCGCTTCGCTTCGGTCTACCGCCGCTTCGAGGACGTCGGCGAGTTCATGGAGGAGTTGAAGACGCTCTTGAAGAACCAGAAACCGAAGAAGCGGAAGGGGCGCCGATGACCGGCGGCGCGCGCGCGCGCGACCTGTCCCTGGAGGAGATCCCCAAGCTGCCGGACCTGCTGCCCGTCCTGCCGCTCAAGGACGCGGTGCTCTATCCGTTCATCATCGTGCCACTGTCGATCGGGCGCGACTCCTCGATCGCGGCGGTTGACAACGCGCTCTCCGAGCACCGGCTGGTCCTGCTGGTCGCCCAGCGCGACCCGTCGATCGACGAGCCGGGCGCCGAGCACCTGCACCGCATCGGCACCGCGGCCGCCATCATGCGCATGCTGAAGCTGCCGGACGGCCGCATCCGCATCCTGGCGCAGGGAATCGCCCGCGTCCGCATCGACCACATCTCGCACGCCGAGCCCTTCCTGCAGGGTCGCGTCGAACGGATCCCCGAGCGCCCGCTGCCCGAGCCGACGCTCGAGCTGCAGGCGCTGGTGCGGTCGGCCAAGGAGGCGATGGACCGCATCGTGGCGCTGGGCAAGGGCGTGTCGCCCGAAGTCCTGGTGCTGATCGCCAATCTCGAGGACCCGGGCCGCCTGGCCGACCTGGTGGCCTCCAACCTCGAGCTGTCGCTCGACGACGCCCAGGCGGTGCTCGAGGAGATCGACCCCGTGGCCCGTCTCCAGCGCGTCGCCGAGCACATGCACCGCGAGATCCAGCTGCTGACCATGCAGCAGGAGATCTCCTCGCAGGCGCGCGGCGAGATCGACCGCAACCAGCGCGAGTACTTCCTGCGTCAGCAGCTGCGCGCCATCCAGCAGGAGCTGGGCGAAGGCGACGACCTCGCCGAGGAGGTCGAGCGCTACCGCAAGCTCGCGACCGACAAGGGGATCTCCGACGAGGCCAAGGAGGAGATGGAGCGCCAGATCCAGCGCCTCGAGCGCGCGCATCCCGACTCGGCCGAGAGCTCGGTCCAGCGCGCCTACCTCGATTGGCTGACCGGGCTGCCCTGGCGCACGCAGAGCGAGGACTCGCTCGACCTCGAGGCCGCGCGCCAGATTCTCGACGACGACCACTACGATCTCGAGAAGATCAAGGAACGGATCCTCGAGTACCTGGCGGTGCGCAAGCTGCGCGGCGACGCGCGCGGGCCGATCCTCTGCTTCGTCGGACCGCCCGGCGTCGGCAAGACCTCGCTCGGGCGTTCGATCGCGCGCGCGCTCGGACGCAAGTTCGTCCGCCTGTCGCTGGGCGGCGTGCGCGACGAGGCCGAGATCCGCGGCCACCGGCGCACCTACGTCGGCGCGATGCCGGGCCGGATCCTGCAGGGCATCCACCAGGCGGCTACCGCGAACCCGGTCTTCATGCTCGACGAGATCGACAAGGTCGGCTCGGACTTCCGCGGCGATCCGTCGTCGGCGCTGCTCGAGGTGCTCGATCCGGAACAGAACTCGACCTTCCGCGACCACTACCTGGGCGTCGCCTACGACCTCTCGAAGGTGCTCTGGGTGACCACCGCGAACCTGCTCGATCCGATCCAGCCCGCCTTCCTCGACCGGATGGAGGTGCTGCGCCTGTCGGGCTACACGCTCGAGGAGAAGCTGGTCATCGCGCGCCGCCACCTGGTGCCGAAGCAGATCCACGAGAACGGCCTCGCGCCGCAGCAGATCGAGATCGGCGATCCGGCGGTCCGGCGCATCGTCGGCGGCTACACCCGCGAAGCCGGCCTGCGCAATCTCGAGCGCGAGATCGCCGGCGTCTGCCGCAAGGTCGCGGTCTCGGTGGCGAGCGGCAAGGCGAAGCGGGTCAAGGTCGGCCCGAAGATGGTCGAGCGCCTGCTCGGCCAGCCGCGCCACTGGGACGAAGACCTGCTGGCCCGCGACCGCGTCGGCGTCGCCACCGGTCTCGCCTGGACCGCCGTCGGCGGCGAGCTGATGTTCGTCGAGGTCGTGGTCACGCCCGGCAAGGGCCACCTGGTGCTCACCGGGCAGCTCGGCGAGGTGATGAAGGAGTCGGCGCAGGCGGCGGTGACCTTCTGTCGCGCCTGGGCGGCGCGGCACGGGCATGCCGCCGACTTCTTCACCCACAACGACCTGCACGTCCACCTGCCCGCGGGCGCGATCCCCAAGGACGGCCCGTCGGCCGGCATCACGGTGGCGGTCGCCATCCTCTCGGTGCTGACCGGCCGCAAGGTCGACCGCAAGGTCGCGCTCACCGGCGAGATCACGCTGCGCGGCGACGTGCTGCCGGTCGGCGGGCTCAAGGAGAAGCTGCTCGCCGCGCGCGCCGCCGGCATCCGCGAAGTCGTGCTCCCCCACATCAACCGGCGCGACATCGCCGAGGTCCCCGAGGCCGCCCGCCAGGGCGTCGAGCTGCGCTACGTGGAGACGGTCGGCGAGGCGCTCGAGCGGGCGCTGGCGCCGGCCGCCGGAAGCGCCGCCGGCCGCGGCCGACCCGCCGACCGGCGGCCGGCCAGCCAGCGGGCGGTGCGCGGCTCGCACCGGCCCAAGTCCCGGCGGTGAACGGCGAAGAGCGGCTGCTCGGCTGGCTCGCCCGGCGGCTGCCGGGCGGCGGACTCGGCGACGACACCGCCACGCTGCCGGCCCGCGGGCGGGTGGTGGCGACGGTCGACCAGCAGATCGAGGCCGTCCACTTCGCCGCCGGCACCGACCCCGCGCTGCTCGGCCGCCGGCTGCTGGCGGTGAACCTCTCCGACCTCGCCGCCTCCGGGGCGCGCCCGCGCTGGGCGCTCGTCACCGTCGCGGCGCCGCCCGGCTTCGCCCATCGCCGATTCTTCTCCAGCCTGCTCGCCGCCTGCGCCCGCCATGGCGTGGCGCTCGCCGGCGGCGATCTCGCGACGGCGCCAGCGCTCCACCTGTCGCTGACGCTCGTCGGCGAACGGGAGCGCGGCGCCGCCAGCCTCCACCGCGCCGCCGGACGGGCCGGGCAGGCGCTGTGGCTGGGCGGCCCGGTCGGCGAGTCGGCGCTCGGGCGCGCGCTGCTCGAACGGGGCGCGCGGCTCGAGCGGGGCGCAGTCCAGCTGCCGGCGCGGCTCGACCTGCCGGCAGCGCTCGCCGGCGCGGCCCGGCGCGCGGTCCGGCGCCACTTGCTCCCCCGGCCCCAGCTCGAGCTCGGGCTGGCGCTCGCGCGGGCGCGCCGCGCCGGCGCCGCGATCGACCTCTCCGACGGCCTGGCGAAAGACCTCCACCGCCTGTGCGAGGCGAGCGGCGTCGGCGCCGAGCTCGACCTCGCCGCGGTGCGTGCCAGCGCGCCCACCGGTTTCGCCGCCCTCGCGGTCGCGCTCGGCCTCGACCCGGGCGCGCTCCAGCTCGGCGGCGGCGAGGACTACGTCCTGCTGTTCACCCTGCCCGCGCGCGCCACTCCGCCCCAGCTCCCCGGCCTCCGCCGCGTCGGCACGCTCGACGACTCCGAACGCGTCCGGCTCCGCCTCCCCGACGGCCGCGCGCGCGCCTTGCCCCACCTCGGCTGGGACCATCTCGAGCCCTCTCGGCGCGCATGATCCAGGGCCGCCGGTCGGGGGCGCTTCGAAGGCGGTGCCGCGCCGCTGGGCTTTCGCCTCGGGTCTCGCTACGGGACTGTCGCCGCCCAGGCGCCGGTGGTACCGGACTCGAAGCCGTCGCTGAAGAGCGGCACGAGGAAGGCGAGCACAGCGCCCTTTGCCTGCGTCCCCCAATTCGGGCTGCCCACGAGGACCCGCGACGGGTTCGCGATCGCCACCCCGAGCCCGACACGGTCCTGGCTCGAGCCGGAGTCGTCGACGAGACGGTAGCGGAAGCTCCAGGTGTCTCCATCGAGGGTATAGACCCGTGCGTTCCCATGGGCGCCGAGCTCACCTGGCGCGCCAGCCACCAGCATCGCCCCTCCACCTGGGAACGTCGCGAGCGCGATGTGAGCGCCGAGCAGGCCACTGGTGGTGTTGCCCAGCACGCGAGTGCGGAACACCCAACCGAAGCTGTCCCACTCGTAGAGATAGACCGCGCCCGCCCTCTCGGCCACGCCGCCGCCCGCGAGCAGGCGGTCGAAGTACGGAACCCCGACCGCGAGCCAGGCACCATCCACCGCCAGGGAGCTGCCGAAGCCGTATCCGGAGCCGGTGCTGGGCCCATCGAAGAGCGTGCTCAGGCTCCCGCTGGTGGGGTCGGTGTAGGCCAGCAACACCTGGCCGTTCGACCCCCAGGCCGGCGCCCCGATGAGGACGAGATGCTCGCTGATGACCACGACCGATTGACCAAACTGCGTGTCAAGCAAGCCGAAATGGCGCCGCTCGAATTGCCAGACGCCAGCACCATCGCGACGGTAGTAGCTCACCGCTCCTCCGGCCCCCCGGGTGGGCTGACCGACGGCGATGAGATTGCCGTACCGCGACACCGCGTGGACGCTGTCGCCCGTCAGCCCGTCGACCAGCACCTCCCCCGGCGGCACCGAGACGATGCGATACGCGGGGCCCGGCAACTTGACCCCCGTGACCAGGGTCGAGCCATTCTCGTTGCGGCCACACGCGAAGCGCTGGGGCCCTTCGGAGCTCGGCGACTGCGAAATGGTGACCCACTGTCCGGCGATGAGCTCGAGGCGAGCCCGCGCGTGGGCGTTGACGGTCGCCGCCTGCGCCAGGCCAGGACTGTCCTTGGCGGCACACAAGCTCGCACCAAAAGAGGCGCCCCCGGGAAGCTCGAAGATGCCTCCTTGCGATTCGTCCCACTCGATGCGCTGGTGCTGCGTGAGCGTCTGCTGGGCGTGGACGGCAACCGAGGCCAGCGTGCCCGCCAGGGCGACGAGGCCGGCACGCGCGATCGCGGCGACGCGATCCAGTCGTAGCTTCATGAGGGTACCTCCTACCCGTACGTGCGCCAGCGGGAGCGCTGGAGCGCCATGGCGGGGCGGACCGACCTACGGATTGCCGCAGCTGGCTCGGGGGCCTCCCGGCCGGCGCCGGTCGACGCGCGGTAGAATCCTCCGCGCTCAGGCGTTCAAGCGATGCGGTTGCGAGAGCAGGTGACGGCCGTGCTGGCGCAGGCCGGCGAGAGCATCGAGGAGGATCGGCGCGTGCTCGACCGCCTCGTGCCGCTGGTCTACGACGAGCTGCGCCGCCTCGCCCATCGCCAGCTCGCGCGCGAGGGCCACCGCCTCACCCTCGACACCACCGCGCTCGTCCACGAGGCCTGGCTCAAGCTCGTCGACGGTCACCAGGCTCCCGTCGGCAGTCGCGCCTACTTCTTCGGCGCCGCCGCCCGGGCGATGCGCCAAGTCCTGGTCGACGCGGCCCGCCGTCGTCGCCGCCACAAGCGTGGCGGGGGGATCACCGCGACCACGCTGGAGGAGGAGTCGGCTCGGATCGACGCCACCGCCGACGAGGTCCTCGCCCTCGACCTCGCGCTCGAACGTTTGGCGGCGGCCCACCCACGGCCCGCGCGGGTGATGGAGCTCCGCTGTTTCGCCGGCCTCGGCGTCGACGAGACCGCCGAGCTGCTGGGCGTCGCCACCCGCACGGTCAACCGCGACCTCGCCTTCGCCCAGGCCTGGCTGCGCTCCGAGCTCGGCGCCTCGAACGGCGCGACGCTCGCTCCGGGTCCATGACGATGCCGCCCGAGCCGGATCCCACTCGGCTCGAAGAGCTGTTCGCGACCGCGCTCGAGCTCGACCACGACCGGCGGGCGGGCTGGCTCGAGAGCGCTTGCGCTGGCGATCAGCTCTTGCGCCAGCGCCTCGACCAGCTGCTCGCTGCGAGCTCGGGCGAGGAGCTTTCGGCGATCGACCCGACCCGCGCCGCGCGGCTGATCGAGTCCAACCTCCAGCCGGAGCCGGAAGAGATCGGTTCCTACCGCATCATCGACCGTCTGGGCGAAGGCGGCATGG
Source organism: Acidobacteriota bacterium (assembly GCA_014584695.1). Lineage (GTDB taxonomy): Bacteria > Acidobacteriota > Thermoanaerobaculia > Multivoradales > JAGPDF01 > JACTMI01. Next base: position 74,481 of record JACTMI010000029.1, on the reverse strand, counting down.
GGACGGTCTACCTCGCCGAGCGCGTCGAAGGAGGCTTCGAGCAGCGCGTCGCCCTCAAGTTGATCAAACGCGGCATGGACAGCGACGCGATCCTCGCCCGCTTCCAACAAGAGCGCCAGATCCTCGCCCGACTCGAACACCCGGCGATCGCGCGCCTGCTCGAGGGCGGCAGCACGACCGACGGCCGCCCCTACTTCGCGATGGAGTACGTCGAGGGCGTTCCGATCACGGTCCATGCGAGCGAGCGGCGGCTGTCGGTCGAAGCCATCCTCGAGCTCGCCGTCGAGGTCTGCGATGCGGTGCAACACGCCCACCGCAACCTGGTGGTGCACCGCGATTTGAAGCCGTCGAACGTGCTGGTCACGAGCGCGGGTCGGGTCAAGCTGGTCGACTTCGGCATCGCCAAGCTGCTGGCGCGAGACGAAGCCGAAGGCTCCGACGCGACAGTGCTCGGGGCACGCGCGCTGACCCTCGACTACGCCTCCCCCGAACAGGTCAAGGGCGAGGTCGTCACCACCGCCTCCGACGTCTACAGCCTCGGCGTCCTGCTCTTCGAGCTGCTCGCGGGTTGCTCGCCCTACGGGGCCGAGCCGTCCTCCGTCGAGCAGAAGATCCGCCGCATCGAGGAAGGCGACGTCCCGCGCCTCTCCGCCGCGGCGCGCCGCGCCCACCCGGGTGAGCACGGCCGAGCGCTCGCGAGACGCCTCGCGGGCGACCTCGACGCGGTGCTCGCCAAGGCGCTCGCGCGCGACCCGGCTCGGCGCTACGCGTCGGCGGAGGCCCTGGCCGAGGACCTCGGCCGCCACCGCCGCAGCGAGCCGGTGCGGGCCCGGGCGCCGGCGCGCTGGTACCGGGCCGAGCGCTTCCTGCGCCGCCATCGCCTCGGCGTGGCGCTCGCCGCCGCGGCGATCCTGGCCCTGGTCGCGGGGCTCGCCGGGACCGCCTGGCAGGCCCGCGTGGCGGCCCGGGAGCGCGACCGCGCCGAGAGCCACGCCGCCCGAGCCGAAGCGGTCCAGGACTTCCTGACCACCCTGCTGCAGTCGGTCGATCCCTATCGGACCGGCGGCGCGCCATGGACGGCCGAGGAGCTGCTCGACCGCGGCGTCGAACGCATCGATGCCGGCGCGCTCGGCAACCCGCTCGTCGCAGCCGAGCTGCTCGGGGTGATGGGTGGCGTCGGCCGCTCGCTCGGCCAGCTCGAGCGATCCGAGACCCTGTGGCGACGTTCGCTCGCCTTGCGGCGCGAGCAGCTTCCGGGGAGCCCGGAGCTCGCCGAAGGCCTGCGCGGCCTGGCGGCCGTGCTCTACATCCGCGGCTCGCACGACGAGGCGGAAGCGCTCCTGCTCGAAGCCCTCGAGCTCGAACGCGGCAGGCCCCGGACCGAGCCGCGGGCGCTCGCCCGCACGCTCGAGCAGCTCGGCGTCCTGCTCCACGAGCGTTCCCAGCATGCCGCGGCGCGCGCCCACTACCAGGAAGCGCTCGGCCTGCTGCGCACGGTCGCCGGCGACACCCGCGCCGAAACCGCCGGGTTGCTCGCCAACCTCGGTGGCCTCCATCAGGCGGCGGGTGAGCTCGAGGCGGCCGAGACGCTCCAGCGCGAGGCGCTCGAGCTCGAGCTGGCGGTGCTCGGGCCCGCGCACCCGGGCCTCGCCGTGACGATGGGCAACCTCGCCGCCACCCTGCGGCAGCGGGGCGACTGGGAGGGCGCCGAACGACTCCATCGCGAGGCGCTCGCGATCAGCCGCGCGGCGCTCGGCGACGAGCACCCCGAAGTCGCCACCAAGCTCAGCAACCTCGCGGCGGTGCTGCGCTCGCGCGGCGCCCACGAAGAGGCGGCGGCCGTCTTCCGGGAGGTGCTGGCGCTCGACCGCAAGCTGCTCGGCGAGCGGCATGCCTATGTGGCGTTCAGCCTCGACAACCTCGCCGGCAGCCTGGCCGAGCTCGGCGAGCTCGACGAGGCGCTCGCCAGCTTCGCCCTCGCCCACGAGATCCTGCGCGAGAGCCGCGGCGAGCGCAGCGTCGAAGTCGCGAGCAACCGGGTCTCGACCGCGGTGGCGCTCGCCCTGGCGGGCCGCCCCGCCGAGGCCGAGCCGCTGCTCGTCACCGGCCTCGAGCTCTACGGCGAGACCCTGGCGCCCAACCATCCGCGGCGCGCTCGGGCGATCGCCGCGCTCGGCGCCGTGCTCGTCGACCTCGGGCGCGATGGCGAGGCCGAGGCACATTTCCGCGACGCCCTGGAGCTGCGCGGGCAGGCGCGACATCCGGAGACCGTGGCCCCGATGGTCGGCCTCGGCCGGCTGTTGCTGCGCGGGAGGGCACTCGACGAAGCTCTCGCCCTGCTCGAGAGCGCGGCCGACATCGCGCGGGAGACGCTGCCCGGCGAGCACGTGGATCGTGTCGGCGCCGAGCTCGCGCTGGCGAGCGCCCTCCGGGCCCGCGGGGACCACGCTCGCGGCGCGGGGGCATCGCAGGCCGCCCACGCCGCGCTCAGTCGAGGAATCGGGCCGCGCTGGCAGCGCCTGCGGGCCGAGCTCGCGGCCACGGGCGGCTCGTAACAGCATCGGCCAGCACGCCCGAGCGCGGCCGGGCTCGTGGCGGCCGGGCGCTCTCGGAGCTCGACCCTGTCGCCGGCTTCCGCACCGCTCTACCGCCGCTTCGAGCGCGTCGGCGAGCTCACGGCGGAGTCACCGCATCAGGTCGCGGATGGAGGCGCAGACGGAGTGGATCTGCGGGCCGTCCATGTGGCCGATGATCCGGCGCAGGACCGAGCCCATCACCTGACGCGCGCCGGCCATGCCGACGTTGGCCGACTGCCGGATGACGAAGCCTGGCCGGGTGCGGTCGAGCGGCTTCATGAAGTAGTCGTCCAGGCCGGCCTCGGTCAGCTGCACCACCAGCTCCGCGACCTCGTCACGATGCGCCGCGGCGTCCTCGGCCCGCTCGACCCGATCGAGCAGGGCCAGCGCCCGCGCGTGCAGCTCGCTGGAACAGTGGAAGCGGAGCGAGGGCGCGGCCGCGTCCTCGCTCGCCTTCACCCCCGAGCGCCGCGCCGGCTCCTTCGGCGCCGCTGGAGCCTTCTTCGTGGGTGCCGACACGACGCGGATGATACGTCGCGGCGGCGCGTCGCGCTCGAATCTCAGAACGCGTCGACGTCGCCGACGCTGACGAAACGGCCGGAGGGGTTGAAAAAGATCCTGCTGTAGCCGGTCAGGAGGTCGTCGATGTGGAGCTGGAACTGGACGTTCGACAGACCGCTGAAGTAGTACCAGTACCGGCCGTTGACCCCCCTGCCGTCGAGCACTTTGACGATCAGCTCGACGTTGTCCGGATGAAAGAACCAGAAGCCCCCCGCTTCGTCGCCCGGCCATGGCATCGCGTAGCCCTTCCCGGTCCGCCCTTCGAAGTCGCGCCAGACCACTTCGACCCGGAAGCGGCCGCCGCGCAGGCAGAGGCTGGTCAGCGCTGGACCGCAGGACCCGAGCGCCGAGGCGGCGGCCGTGCGCTCGCCCGACGGCTGCGCTTCCTCCTCCAGCGGCGCCGTCGTCGCGGCGGCACCGAGCGGGCCGAAAGCCGCGGCGTCGCCCACCGACGCGTAGGTCCCCGCCGGGTTGACGTAGCGGCGGGCCGCGCCGGTCGCGCCATTGCGCACGGTCAACGCGTAGCGGAGGTTCGAAAGCGCGCCGAAGAAGACCCAGTGGTGGCCGTTGGTGCCGCGGCCGTCCAGCACTTTGGCGGCCAGCTCGAGGTTGGAAGGGTCGAAGAACCAGAACGCCCCCGAGTCGGCCGTCAGCGGCACCGCCGTGGCGACGCCCCGCGTGCCCGCGAAGTCCTCCCAGGCGACTTCGATCCGGAAACGGCCTTCGGACAGGCAGAGCGCCGTCGGCGACTCGCGGCAGAGCGCGCCGTCCCCCGGGTCGTAGCTCCACAGCTCGCGGCCGGTCAGCCCGTCGTCCGCCGAGAAGAACAGGCGGCCGCCGGCCACGCCGAAGTCCGCCGGCCAGGAGCCGTTCGCACCCGGCGCGAGATCGGCGACGCGCGTCGTACCGACCGGCGTGCCGTCGCTCGTCCACAGCTCCATCCCGCCGGCGCCGGTCGCCGCGGCGAAGTAGACCCGCTCGCCGAGCGGCTGGAGCACGCCGATCCGCTGGAGCTCCAGGAGGAAGGCGTGGTCCGGCAGCTGCCACTCGCCGGCGGTGGCGCCGGCGCCTGACGCTTCAGGGCTCGACCAGAGGAGCAAGCGCTCGAGATCCTGCGCACCCTCCTCGCTGAGCGGCGCGCCGACGGCAAAGACGCGCGTGCCCGTCGTAGCAACCGAGAGCACGTGCAGCGACCTCGCCGCGTCGCCGATCCGGTCGAGCCGCACCGTGCCCGAGGCGGTGCCGTCGGTTGCCCAGAGCTCGATCTCGCCCGCGGCCGAGAAACCCAGGAACGCCAGGCGGTCGCCCAGCGGCAGCAGCAGGCGAGTGCCGTACACGCCCTGTGTCGGCACGCCGAAGCCGGCGAGCGCGCCGGTGCCGGCGGCGGTGCCGTCGGTCGCCCAGAGCTCGAGCAGCCCGAAGGGGCCGCGCTCGACCAGGAAGAGCCAGAGCTCCCCGAGCGCGCGCCCGGGGTGGATCCAGACCGGCTCGCCGAAAGAGACCAGCCACTCGCTCGAACCCTCCGCGCCCACTGCGAGGAGGGAGGTCCAGTCCGCTCCGGCGGCGACGGCGGTCAAGACGGCGCGCCCCCCCGCGACGCCGAACGGGTCGGCGAGGTCGAGCGGACCGGTCGCCACCTCACGCGGCGCGGCGTCGCCCGGTTGCCAAAGGTAGACCCTCTGGCCGAGGATCACGCGCGTCTCACCCAGGCGCACGACGCCGTTGGCCTGGCCGGGCACGACGGCGAGCGACCGCGTTCCCACCTCGGTCCCATCGGTCGCCCAGAGCTCCGTCGAGCCCGAGCCATGGAGGCCGTGGGGGCCGAGGAGCAGGTCCGCCTCGCTCGCCGCGACCGCGGCGACCCGACGGAAGAACGGCCGGTCGGGCCGCTCGGGGCCGAGCAGGGTCGTGAGCTCGCCGCTCGCCGGCTCGTAGCTCCAGAGCGCCGGCGTCTCACAGTCGCCGATCGAGACCAGCAGACTCGTCCTCAGCGGGTCGAGCCGCGCGACTTCTCCCTCGCCTCCTCCGGGTGGGCAGAAACCCGAGGGCGGGCTCAGCAGCTCGAGCGTGCCCGCGGCGGTCCCGTCCGTCCGCACGACGCTGCGGTTGACGGCGAGGTAGAGCTCGCCGTCGAGCTCCACCCCCGGTTCGAACGTCGAGCCGGGGCGGTCGAAGGCGAGGTCGCGCACCAGCTCGAGTCCGCCGCCGGGAGCCAGGGCGCGGAACGGCTCGACACCGTGCCGCCCGTCCGACGCCGCCGCGAGCAGCAGTCCGCCGGCGCGCGTGACCCGGGGGCCGCCGTCGCTGTCCGAGAGCGGCGCGATCCTGGAGACGCCCCCTCCCCAGCTGGTCAGCTCACCCGCGGGATCGACCGACCAGAGCTCGACTTCGTCCGGCTCGATCTCGACCGCCCCGAACAGCTCCGCGCCCACGGCCGTGGGCGGGGAGGCCGCCCCCGCGCAGCCCGCCGGGCAGAGATCGCCCACCGTACGGGTCCCCCCCGGCGTGCCGTCGGAAACCGCCAGCACTCCGCTCGATCCGACCGGCATCGGGAACAGCGCGAGCTCGCCCGCCCGATCGATCCAGAGCTTCGCCCTGCAGGCCCAGGGCTCGATCTCCGCGCCGCAGGGATGGGCCAGCACCGCGAGCACCGAGGTCGTGCGGTCGAATGCGACCAGCTGTGTCCTGCCCTCGAGGTCGGAGGCGAAGAGGAGCAGGCGCTCGCCCACGGGGACGATCCAAGTCCGGCCATGGAAGTACTGCAGCGCGTACGGAGACTCGAGCTCGGTCAGGCGCCGGGTTCCGGCCGCGGTGCCGTCGGTCTGCCAGACCTGCTCGCCGGCGTCGTCCCGGGCGTGGAAGAGCAGGCGGTCGCCGTCGGCGGTCGGGCGGGCCCAGGCGAGGTCCTGCGCCGGGTGCGCGAACGCGGTCACGCTCCCGCTGCCCGCCGCGGTGCCGTCGCTGACCCAGAGTTGCGTCGTCACCGCGCGCCAGGAGATCCGGTGGCCGAACGGGACGCTGCGCGGATCGAAATCGAAACGAAACCCCTCGGGCAAGTCGATCACGCGACGGGTGGTCGCTTCGGTGCCGCCGCTCGCCCAGAGCTCGACCGGGCCCGCGAGTCTGCGGACGATCAGCTCGACTCGCTCCGGTGCATCGGCCGGCGCGGCGGCCGGTGCGCTGAAATTCGCCGGCTCGCCGAGATCGCGGTCGACGACCCGGCGCGTGCCCGCCACCGATCCGTCGGTGCGCCAGATCCTGAGCCGAGAGGGATAGCCAGCCGCTTCGAGGTCGTCTTCGAGGAACAGCAGCCCATCGCCGAAGATCGTCGCGCGCACCGACGTGTACGCGGCGCTGAAGGCGAGCAGCTCGAAGGTGCCGGCGACCGTGCCGTCCGTGCGCCAGAGGCCGGTCCCCGCGCCCGTGCACGCGCGAGAAAAGTAGGCCACCCCGACGGCTGATCCGAGCCGGGTCCAAACCGGGCGGAAGGGGTAGGGGGCGCAGGCGGGTGCGAGCGCGAAGGTGCCTCGGAGCGTGCCGTCGCTGCGCCAGAGCCGCTCGATGAAATCGTCGTCGAAGGCGACGAAGACAGCGGCTCCTTCGAGCGACGTCAGCTGCGCGGGTTGCGAGCCCTGCGCGTCGGTCGGATCGATCGCTGCGTCGAGGACCAGCGTCGGTGGATTGGCGCCGAGCGGTGGGCAGAAGGTCGAGAATGGAGCGAGGAGAGCGAACAGCGCGACGCGGACGACCTCCGAACGGATAGCCTTCACGGCACACTCCCGGGTCGTCAGGAACGCCGGCCCCAAGGGCGCCCACGCCAGCGCTCCGCGTTCGACCCTGGCTCCCATTGTAGACCCATCGAGGTGCGGGAGATCTGCCGTGCGCAGCGGCCGCGGCTCGTCCGCCTTCGCTCGCCGCCGGACTCGCCCCCGGCGGGACGGTTGCCGAGCTCAGGGTTCGACCGCTGGGACCTCGACCGAGCCGCCGCTCGCGGCGGCGGCGAGGAGCGCCTCCATCACCACCAGGTCCGCGACCCCTTCGTCGGCGCCGACGCGCGGCGCCCGGCCCTCGAGCGCCGCTTCGGCGAAGTCGTCGTAGAGCAGTGGCACCTGGTCCTGGAGCGGCAGCTGCAGCTCCTCGACGCGCGCGGGCCCGGAGGCGCCCAGGAAGAGGCGCTCGCCGATCGCCGGGGTCGCCGGCTCGAGCCGCAGCCAGGCTCGCTCGAGCGCTAGGCGGGCGTGGTTCTGCAGGTGGTAGCGCCAGCTCGCGCTGCCGGTGGCGACGACGCCGTCCGGGAACTCCATCAGCCACGCGAGGTGGCTCTCGAACCGCTCGAAGCGCGGCTCGGCCGGATCCGAAAAGCGCAGCGCCCGGACCCGGAGCGGCATCGCCCCCGCCGCCCAGCGGCTGAGCTGAACGCTGTAGATGCCGATGTCGTAGAGAGCGCCGCCGCCCGCGAGCGCGGGGTCGAACCGCCAGTTGTCCGAAGGCAGCGCCATGGCGAAACCCTTGTGAGCGTCGATCGCCACCAGCTTCCCCCACTCGCCGGAGCGCACGCGGGCGAAAGCCGCGTCGAGGGCGTTCGAGTAGGCCGCCCGGTAGGCCGGCATCAGGACCCGCCCCCGCTCTCGGGCCAGCGCCGCCAGTCGGCGGGCCTCGGCGCTGGTCGCGGCGAGCGGCTTCTCGCACAGCACGTGCTTGCCGGCCGCGAGCGCCCGCTCCGCGTGCTCCAGGTGCAGCCCGACGGGCGAGCAGACGTGCACGGCGTCGAACCGCTCGTCGCCGCCGGCATGCCCCAGCTGGTCGTAGCCGAGAATCGCCGGCGCTTCGATCCCCAGCCGCTCGGCCCACTCGCGCCCCTTCGCCGGGTCGCCGGTCACGAACCCGGCCAGCTCCGCCCGCCGCGAGGCCAGCAACCGATCGGCCGCGAACCGCGCATACCCGCCCAAGCCGACGAGCGCGATCCGCAGCTTCCGCCGCGGACCCGCCGCCGCCACCTCGGCCCTCTGCCCCAGCACCGCCCGACCCAGCATCACACCCGACGCCCCCATGCCCACCACCTTCAACGCGTCGCGTCGATCCATGCCGGCTCCTCCCGCTGATCTCGCCCGACGCTACTCCAGGTCGCGCGCCGCGGCCTACCCCAGGCCCAGTTTCTTGGCGAGGTAGGAGAAGTTCTGGCGCGACATGCCGAGGCGGCGGGCGGCGGCGGCGCGGTTGCCGGCGGCGGCTTCGAGGGCTTCGGCCATCATGCGGCGGCGGGCGTCCTCGAGTGAGCGGTGGTAGGCGGAGGCCGGCGCCTCGGCGGGGCGGGCGCTCAGGTCGAGGTGCTCCGGCGCGATGCGGCCGTCGTCGGTCAGGAGCGCCGCGGCCTCCAGCACGTGGCGCAGCTCGCGGACGTTGCCGGGCCAGGAGTGGCCGGCGAGCGCCCGCCGCGCCTCCGGCGTCAGCCGCAGGCTCGGACGGCGCGCGCGCAGCGCGGCGAGGAAGTGCTCGGCGAGCAGCAGCACGTCGCCGCCCCGTTCGCGCAGCGGCGGCAGGACCACCGTCGCCACCTTGAGCCGGAAGTAGAGGTCCTGGCGAAAGCGCTCCTCCTCGACCATCCGCTCGAGGTCGCGATTCGTGGCGGCGACGATGCGGACGTCGACCTTGCGCGGCACCGACTCGCCGACGCGGCGGATCTCCCGCTCCTGGAGCGCGCGCAGGATCGCGCCCTGCGCCGACATCGGCAGGTCGCCGATCTCGTCGAGAAAAAGGCTGCTCCCCTGCGCCTGCTCGAAGACGCCGACGTGGGCGCGGTCGGCGCCGGTGAAGGCGCCGCGCGCGTGGCCGAACAGCTCCGACAGCTGCAGCGACTCGACCAGGCCGGCGCAGTTGAACGGCACCAGGTCCCGCGCGCGCCGGGCGCTGCCGCCGTGGACCAGCTTCGCGGCCAGCTCCTTGCCGGTGCCGTTCTCGCCCAGGATGAGCACCGGCAGCTCCGAATCGGCGAAGCGGGCGAGCCGGTCGAGCGCGGTCGCGAGCGCCGGGCTCTCGCCGAGCAGCGTCGAACGCCGCCCGGCGCGCGGCGCGACCGCCGACGGACCGGGCAGATCGCGGAGCAGCAGCGCGAAGAGCGCGCGCAAGGGCTCGTCCACCGCCTCGGCGCGCAGCACCAGCTCGCCCTCGCCGCAGGGCGCCGCGAGCTCGCCGGCGTCGCCGCGCGCGGCGCCCTCGACCAGCCGGCGCTCCACCGTGCCGCAGCGCAGCCGCAGCTCGGCCTCCGGGTGACCGACCGCCGCGAACAGCTCGGCGAGCGCCGTCGCGTCGCCGGCCGGCCGCGCGCAGTAGGCGCCCAGCGCCCGCCAGGCGCGCTCCTCGTCGCGCGCCACCAGCGCCGCCAGACCCGGCGCGCCGAGGCGACGCAAGAGCGCCGCCGCGTCCGCGCGCGCCGCGCGCGGCGTCGAACCGGGCGCGACTGTTTCGGCATCCAGCACCAGGCGCGCGCGGCGAAACGGCTCGAGCGCGTCGAGCGCCGACCAGGCGGCCCGACGCGGCGCCTCTCCCCGCACCAGCGGCGTCGCCAGCTCCGCGAACGGCGAGGCCTCCGCGGCCTCCCGCGCCGCCGCGTGCCGGCCGGCGAGCGAGAGCACGAAGGGGTGCTCCTCCGGCTCGAGATCGAGTCGCCAGGCGTCACCGGCGAGCGCGAGCAACGAGGCCGCCTCCTCGGCGCGGCCGAGCCAGCCGGCGGCCCGCGCCCCGAGCGCCACGAACTGGGCGACGCAGCGGCCGCCGCCGAGCTCGTGCGCCTCCGCCAGCGCGCGCCGGCAGCGCGCGAGCGCCCCTTCGAGATCGCCCCGCACCAGGTCGAAGCGCACCCAGAGAATCTCGTCGTGGAGGAGACCCAAACGGTTGCCGGCGCGCAGGTTCGCGAGCGTTGTGGCCGCCAGGATGGGCTCGACGCCCGCCAGCTGTCCGCGCCGCAGCCGCACCTCCGCCAGGTTGACGCCGGCGAGCGTCACCCGCAGCGGGCCGTCGCAGCGGTCGAGTCGGCGCATGGCGTGGGCGAAGGCCCGCTCGGCGCCCGCCAGGTCGCCGACCATCTGGCGGCCCAGCCCCAGCTGGTTCCAGGCGCGACCGGACTGGATGCGCGTCATCCGCCGGCGCCCTCGGCGCAGCTTCTGCGTCATCTGTTCGATCAGGGCCGGCCCGTCGTCGCGGAGGACCGCTTGCAGCGCCGCCGCTTCGCGCCAGTGCGGCGCCAGCTCGGGATCGTCGGCGCAACCCGACAGCTCGGCGACGCGCCGCGACAAGGTCGCGAGGTCGCCCCGGTCGCCCGCCGACATCGCCGCCAGCAGCTGCGCGTGCCGCCGCTCGCGGCCGCGCGTCTCGGCGACCAGGCGCGAGGTGAACTCCGCCGAGGCGTCGAAGTCGCGGCACAGGTAGTAGACCCGCAGCGCCGCGTCGCCGATCGCGAGGCGGTCCCGTGGCGGCAAGGTCTGGCGCTCCAGCCGGCGCAGGGTCTCGCGCGCGGCCCCGAGCTCCCCCAGCGAGAGCTGCGCCTCGAGCCGCACCGCTTCGGCGGCGGAGTCGCGGCGCGCGCCGATCACCGCCAGCGCCGCTTCGAGCCGCCCGTCGGCGGCCAGGACCTGCGCCTGCAGCAGCCGGCCCTCGTCGTCGGCGGCGGGTGACTCCCGGCAGGCTCGGACCGCGGCCGCCCAGCGTCCGCGCGCGGCGAGCGACCGCGCCCCCTCGGCGCAACAGCCCGCGCCGGCGGCGCGACCCGCCCGCCAGGCGATCGATCGGCCCGCGCGCTCGAAACTCCCTTCGAGCGCGCCCGCGGTCGGGCCGGGTTCCTCGACCAGGAACGGCGCGGCGGTGACGATCTGCTCGACCGCGGCATCCGCCGAGGCCGGCAACATGCCGCTGCGCCAGCGCGCCATCAGCTGGCGCGCCGCCCGGCGGGCCTCCCCCCGGCCGGCCACGGCCTCTTCGCCGAAGAGCGCCGCCAGCAGCCCGGCGAGCAGCTCGGCCGCCGGGCGGCGGCCGCGGCCGCGCACCACCGCGACGCCGCCGAGCGCGCCGTCGGCCCCGACCGTGGCGTCGCTGAAGCCGCGGGCGAGCCGCCAGCCGGCGGCCTCGAGCAGCGACAGCAGACCGGCGGCCTGGAGCACGACGCCGAGCCGGGCGCGGTCGGTCAGCGGCGCGTCGGCGAGCGGCGCGCCCGGCCGGCGGTCGAGCGCGGGATGTCGGATCGTCTCAGCGGTCGGGCTCACTCGGCACCCCCAGCCAGGAGAAGAGAGCGGCAAAGAAATCCGGGAACGACTTGGACACCACTTCGGGACGGGCGATCGACAGGCTCGGCCGCCGCAGGCCGACGATCGCCATCGCCATCGCGATGCGGTGATCGGCGTGGGGATCGATGGTCACTGGCTCGGATGGCGGTGGCGCCGCCGCCCAGACGCCCGGGATCACCAGCCCGTCGGCGAGCTCGTGCACTTCGGCGCCGGCGCGCCGCAGCTCGGTGGCCATCGCGGCCAGCCGGTCGCTCTCCTTGATTCGCAGGTGCGCGACGTTGCGGATCGTGGTCGTGCCGCGCGCGAACGGCGCCAGCGCGGCCAGCGTCGGCACCTGATCGGGGATGTCGCCGAGGTCGGCGTCGAGCGCGACCAGGTCACCGCGCGCGACCCGCACGCCACCCGCTCGCGCCTCGACCCGCGCGCCCATCGCGGCGAGCAGCTCGAGGAACCGCCGGTCGCCCTGGCGCGAGTCGAGGCCGACGCCCGCGATCTCGAGCTCGCCGCCGGCGAGCGCCGCCGCGGCCGCAGGGTAGGCGGCCGCCGAGAGGTCGGCCTCGATCGGCACCGCGCCGCCGACGAGCTGGCTCGGCCGCGTCCGCCAGAGCGCGGGCGCCGGCCGTTCGACGACGCCGCCGTGGCGCAGGATCAGGTCCACCGTCAGGTCGACGTAGGGCGCCGAGGCGAGCGCCGAGACCTCGAGCTCGATCGGCGCCGCGGCCCGCTGCCCGGCCAGCAGCAGCGCCGACAGGTACTGGCTCGATTCGCCGGCGTCGAGGTGGGCGCGACCGCCGGCGAGCGAGCCGCCGCGCACCGTGAGCGGCGCGTGCCCGGGCTCGCCCAGCCAGTCGATCTCGACCCCGAGCTCGGTCAGCGCGTCGGCGAGCGGTCCGACCGGCCGCTGGCGCAGCCGCGCGACGCCGTCTAACGTCCACTCCCCGGGCAGAGTCGCCACCAGGGCGACCAGGAAGCGGAAGAGCGTGCCGGCGTTGCCGCAGAAGAGCTCCGCCCGCGCGGGGACGCGGCCGGTCGGAGCCACCCGCACCCGCTCCGCGACGACCTCGACGCGGAAGCCGAGCTCGCGCAGCGCGGTCTGGAAGAGCCGGGTGTCCTCGGCGTCGAGCGCGCCGACGAGCTCGACCGGCGCGCGGGCGAGCAGCGCCAGTGCGTAGGCGCGGTGGGTGAGGCTCTTCGAGCCCGGCACGCGGGCGACGCCGCCGACGCGGCCGCCGGCCGGGATCGCGACCGGCTCAGTCGAACTCGACGACCAGGCCGTCATAGCCGAGCTCGATGCCGGGGGGCAGCGCGCAGCGCAGCGCCCCGTGGTCGACGTCGTGCGCGATGTGGGTGAAGATCGTCCGCCGCGCGCCGATGCGCGCCGCGACCTCGAAGGCCCGTTCGAAGTGGAAGTGGGTCGGGTGCGGCCGGTAGCGCAGCGCCGAGAGGATCAGCACCTCGACGCCGGCCAGCCGCTGGTAGCTCGCCGCGGAGATGACGTTGACGTCGGTCACCAGCGCGAACCGGCCGATCCGGTAGCCGAGCACCGGCATCGAGCCGTGGAACACCGGCACCGGCTCGACCAGCTCGCCGAGCAGCTCGAAGGGTCCGGACGCCTCGCGCAGCTCGAGCTTCGGCTTGCCGCCCCCCTCCTGGCCGGCCTCGAAGACGTAGGCGAAGATCTGGCGGATCCGCTCGAGCGTCTCGCCCGAGCCGTAGCAGGGGATCGGCGCCTCCTGCCGGAAGTTGAACGGGCGCAGGTCGTCCAGGCCGAAGAGGTGGTCGGCGTGGGCGTGGGTGTAGAGCACCGCGTCGACCCGGTCGAGCCCGAACCGGAGCGCCTGCTCGCGGAAGTCCGGCGAGGTGTCGACCACCGCCGTCCCACCCGCGAGGTCGATCCGCACGCCGGCCCGCAACCGCCGGTTGCGCGGGTCGGTCGAGGTGCAGACCGCGCAGCCGCACCCCACTACCGGCACCCCGGTCGAGGTCCCCGAACCCAACATCGTGATCCTGCGTGGCACGGCGAACGAGTCTATCGGAGGACCGCCGCTCCCCGACCCGGCGCCGGCCACGACCCGACCGGATTCGCCCCTTCGTTCGTCTTACCCAGCAACGGCCCCATTCTGGTCCAGACCCGGGGGGCAAGGAGGGAGCGATGCCCGGCCCGAGCAGACGCAAGGGGAACCCTGGCGGCACCGAAGCGGCACCCCGGCACAAGGCCTCCCAGCCCTCCCCGCCCACGCAGCGCCTGCTGCGCGGCTATTCCTTCGACCCGAGCCTGGCGACTCGGCTCGAGACCGCGCTGGTGTCCGAGATCACCTACCGCATCCCCTGGGAGCTGCTCGAGCCCGGCCCGCGCGGCGAGTACGTCGAGGTGGTCGACTTCGACCCAGCAAGCGAGTGCTTCTACGCGCCGGTCGATCTCGACGAGCCGGCAGTTCTCGCTCAAAACGGCCTCACCCCATCGGAGGGCAATCCCCAGTTCCATCAGCAGATGGTCTACGCGGCGGCGATGACCACCATCGACCACTTCGAGCGCGCGCTCGGTCGGCGCGCGTTCTGGGCCGACCGCTGGCGCCGTCGTGGCAGAGAGTCCGAGCAGTACATTCCACGCATTCGCATCTACCCTCACGCGCTGCGTGACGCCAACGCCTTCTACAGTCGGGACAAGATGGCGCTGCTGTTCGGCTACTTCCCCGCCACTTCCGATCGCACGTCGGGGCAGTTTCCGGGAGGACTGGTCTTCACTTGCCTCTCTCACGACGTCGTCGCCCACGAAACCACCCATGCCTTGCTCGACGGCTTTCACGAGCACTTCCTCGAGGCCACCAACCCCGACGTCCATGCTTTCCACGAGGCCTTCGCCGACATCGTCGCGCTGTTTCAGCACTTCACCTTCCCAGCCGCGCTGCGGCACCAGATCGCACGCACTCGCGGTGACCTGGCCAACAGCGAGAACCTGCTATCCCAGCTCGCCGGACAGTTCGGGCACGCCACGGGGACGCGCGGAGCCCTGCGCGACTTCATCGGCCGCTGGAACGATCAGCTGGGTCGGTGGGAGCCGGTGCGCCCCGATCCGACCGCCCTCGACCGAGCCACCGAGGTGCACGAGCGGGGCGCCATCCTGGTCGCCGCCGTCTTCGACGCCTTTCTTTCCATCTACCACGCGCACTCGCGCGACCTGATGCGCCTGGCAACTGGCGGCACTGGCCTACCGCCGCAAGGCGAGCTGCATCCCGATCTAGTCGACCGCCTGGCGCGGGAGGCATCGAAAGCGGCCGGCCGCGTGCTGACGATCTGCATCCGAGCTCTCGACTACTGCCCACCGGTCGATCTGACCTTCGGCGAGTACCTGCGCGCGCTCATCACCGCGGACATCGACCTGCACCCGGAGGACCCGCACGGCTACCGCGTCGCCTTCGTCGAGGCCTTCCGGCGCCGCGGCATCTTCCCGGAGGGCATTCTCACGCTCTCAGTCGACAGTCTTCGCTGGCCCCGGCCCGAGGAGGACCCGACGGAGCCGCCCGGAAAGATGGACGCCATGCTTCGGTACTTCATCGGCGGCATCCAGCTGCGCTCCCAGATCGATACTCTGCGGTATCTCACCTCGCGTCGAGAGATCTGGCTGGCGGCGCGCGACATCCGTTCGCGCCTTCACGATGCCATCGCAGAGCAGGTCGCCAAGGCCGAAGTCCTGCAACGGCTGACCGGTCTCGCTCTGGCTGAGTTCGAAGCACCTCCGGGCGTGAAGGCCCATCGCGACGGCGTGCCGGTCTTCCAGGTCCACGCCGTGCGCGAGGCGCGTCGCATGGCGGATGACGGCCGCATGCTCAACCAGGTCTTCATCACACTGCTGCAGAAGGAAGTGCTGGAGCACCAGGGGCGCAGGCACGAGGTGCGCTGCGGCAGTACGCTGGTGATCGATCTCGGCGAGCAGAAGGTGAGCTACGTCGTGCGGAAGGGGCTGGGCGATCGCGGTCGGCTCGAACGAACGCTCGACTACTTCGAATCGGGGCTCGGTTTCTCGCCCAACCGGACCGCCGCCACTTACTTCGGCGACAGCCGCGAGATCTTCGCGGCACTCCACTCGGATGTCCACGGCTAGGCAACTGGAGAGCGACCATGACCAGATCCCGCCCGACGCCCGGCCGTGCCCGACCCATCTCGGCCCCGGCACGTCCATCGCGCGTGGGCCGCTCAGCCGGAGGCGCTCGCCGCCGCCGCTCCAACGGAGCGGACTTCCGCGCGCGCGTGCGTATGTACCGTCACGGCCTCGGCGACTGCTTCCTGGTCACTTTTCGGCGGGCCGACGGTGAGCCGTTCCACCTCTTGGTCGATTGTGGTGCGCTCGCCCGCTCGGCCACGGACATGGTGTCGCTCGCGGAGCGCATCGAGGAGGCGACGCGGCGTGCCGACGGCAGGTCTCGGCTCGATCTCGTCATCGCCACCCACGAGCACCGCGACCACCTCTCGGGATTCAATCAGGCTCGTGAGGTGTTCGAGCGGATCGAGATCGGCGCGGTCTGGATGGGCTGGACCGAGAACCCCGAAGACCAGGATGCCCGGCGGCTGCTCGAGGGCCGGAAGAGGGCGCTCGCCAGTCTCCGCGCGGCTCTCGCGAGCCCGCGCGGCATGGCGGCCGCCGCGGCCGGCGCGCTCGACGGCGTCGACTCGCTGCTCGCCTTCGGCGCCGGCGACGACACCGCCCCCGACGCCCGCAAGACCATCGCGGACGCGATCGCCTACTTGAGGGGTCGCGGTGAGCGTGCCGGGGCGCTCGAGTTCCTCGCACCTGGCAACGGACCCTTGCAGCTCGACGGCGTCGAGAGCGTCCGGGCCTTCGTGCTCGGTCCGCCGCGCGACACGCGCTTGCTGCTCGACAGCGCAGTGACCAAGAAGCGGCTCGAGGAAGGTTCGATCTATCACCTCGCCGGCCTCGAGCGCGCCGCTCTGGACGCGCTCGGAGACGCGCTCGGCTTCGACTCCTCGGGGGACCCGGTGCTGACCGCGGGGCGGCATCGCCCCTTCCCCAGCGAGCACTCGATTCGTCGCGATGGCTTCTGGTTCGATCAGATCGCCGAGTTCGTAGCACAGACCTACGACAACGAGGACGAGGCCTGGCGCCGCATCGACCACGACTGGATCGAGTCCTTCGGGCGGCTGGCGCTCAAACTGGACAACGACACCAACAACACCAGCCTGGTCGTAGCTTTCGAGCTCGAGGAGTCCGGCGACGTGTTGCTCTTCGTCGGCGACGCGCAGGTCGGCAACTGGCTGTCCTGGGGGACAGTCGAATTCCCGTTGCCGGAGCGCGCCCAGCCGCTGCAGGCGCTCGACCTCGTCCGCCGTACGGTGTTCTACAAGGTCGGTCACCACGCCAGCCACAACGCCACGCTCAAGAAGGGGGGTCTGGAGCTGATGGAATCCGACCGGCTGGTCGCCTTCATTCCGCTCGACCGCGCCACCGCTGCCGCGCAGGGGCGCAAGGACCCGGCCACCGGCCAGCCGAAGGGATGGGACATGCCTGCCGGGCCGCTCTACGAGGCGCTCAAGCAGAGGGCCGCGGATCGGGTGGTGATCTCCGACGCCGCCGAACAGTTGCCGCAGGCGGCGATCAGCGCTGGGATCGAGGCGACGCCCGAGTGGATCGACTGGTACTACCGTTGACGTGCGCTCTGCCTTCGAGATGGCGCGCGCGCCCGCCAATGTCCCCCGCGCCGCCGATCAGATACCGTTGGCCCTCGCGCTTCGATCGACTGGTCCTCGTCACGCTGCTCGCGCTCGCCGCATCAGGAGGCTTCGCCATGGAACCGGCACTCGACCACCCAGCCGCGCCGCGCCGGCTGATCCTCTGCCTCGACGGCACCTGGAACAGCCCTTTCGACCAGAAGCTGCGCGAGGACGGTCGGCCGGTGCTCAAACCCACCAACGTGCTCAAGCTGTGTCGCGCCGTGCTGCCGGTCGATCCGCGGACCGGCGCCGCGCAGCTCACCTACTACGACGTCGGCGTGGGCTCGCTCGGCGACTATCCCGGCTTCTCGAACGCGCTGCTCGAGCGGACCGACAAGCTGCTGGGCGGCGCCTTCGGCGCCGGCTTCGAGGCCAACACCGAGCAGGCGCTCCACTTCATCGCGCTCAACTACCTGCCGGGCGACGAGGTGCTGCTGTTCGGCTTCAGTCGCGGCGCCGCGACCGCGCGCGCGGTCACCACCTTCCTCGACTGGTACGGCGGCGTGCCCGGCAAGCGCGACCATTACTTCCTCGCCAAGGCCTTCCGCGCCTGGGTGACGGGCAAGGGCAAGTCGGACGCCGCGGCGGTCAAGGCGCGCTTCGAGGGCGAGCTCGCGAGCGACGGCCGGCCGCCGCTCGGGCCGGTGGTGCCGGTCGACGTCGCCTTCCTCGGCGTCTGGGACACGGTCGCCGCGCTCGGCTCGCGCCTGAGAGCGACCGGCGAGCAGACCTCGACCGAGAAGGCCTTCTACCTCCAGGACCGGCCCTCGCGCTGCGTCGCGCACGCCCGCCAGGCGCTGGCGGTCGACGAGGCCCGCTTCGACTTCCGGCCCTCGATCTGGCGCGACGCGCACCCGAGCCAGTCGATGCGCCAGCGCTGGTTCCCCGGCGTCCACTCGAACATCGGCGGCGGCTATCCGGAGGACGGTCTCGCCAACGCCGCCCTGCACTGGATGGCCGAGCAGGTGCGGGCGACCACCCGGCTGGCGCTCGACGACGACTTCCTCGGACGCTACGGCGGCTTCGCCTTCGCGCGCCTCCACCGCTCCGACCGGGCGCACTACCGCGCCCTGGACGCCCTGCGTCGCCGCTACGGCCGCGGCCGCCGCGCGCTCGCCGGCCATCCGGAAACGGCGCACCTCGAGCTCTCCAAAGAGCTGGTCTGGCGCCTGCTCGCCGACGCCGGCGAGCGGCGGCCGAGCGGCAAGCTGGTGCACGAGCAGATGGCCGGCCGCCCCTACCGCCCCGTCGCCCTGCTCGACCTGCTGGCCGCGAGCGACGACCCCCGCGCCCCCCTCGCCCAGGCCCTCGACAAGTCCCCCGCCGAGATCACCCTGCCACCCGACCTCGCCGCAGAGATCGACCGCCGCCGCGCCGGATCGCGACGCTAGCCTCCTGGAAGCGGCCTTGGTCGGCACTCCCGGGAGGAGTGACGACTCGGCCCCGGCAACGAAATCAGCCCGATTCAAGTGAGCGTTCTGCTCTCCGAGCGACTTGCGCGGGCGGGCTCGCGCAGGACGTCGCCAGCCACGACATCCTAGTGATCCTTGGCGCTCCCTCTCTTCGAGTTCAACCGCGTCAGCCCCGGTTGAGCGAGGCCAGGAAGGAAGCTGAGATTGGCCGACGTCTGGTTGTCGGCGGGGAGGGTGGCGGCGGTGTGGCAGGAGACGCAAGAACCGGTGGCGAAGGGGTTCTTGGGATCGTAGAGGGTCTGGAGGTAGGTCTCGACGACCGCGTTCGAGAGAAAGGTCGGGATGGCGTCGCTCGGGACCTTGGGGTCGGGGGTGTTGGTCAGAGCGGCCCCCCACTGCGTGCCGACCAGGAAGTAGTTCTGGAACACCGAGCCCACGGCGCCGAGCTCGGCGCGCCACTGTTCATTGAGGTCGTCGGTCAGCTCGTAGACCTGCCAGCAGCGCGAGGTCTGGGTGCCGATCGGCGCCACACCGTCGCCGCCCGGGTCCGTCAGGTAGCCACCCGCGTACGGAGGCTGCGGGCTCCAGGCGTACGGGGTCCCGGTGGTCGCGGCCTTCGGCTCGACGTTGACCGCGCAGCTCGGGCAGGCGGTCGAGAAGAACGAGTAGGCGGGCGGAGCGGCCGGCAGCTCGGCGGTGCAGTTCAGATTCGCGAACCAGCCACACGACTGCGGGCTCCGTGGTTCGCAGGCGTCACGCGCCAGCGGCGCGTTGTCGACGTGCTCGAAAGTCGACCAGAACCACTCCGGCTTCAGGGCGTTGTCGGTCACCGGGTTTTTCTGGATGACGTGCATCCCCACCAGCGCCATGTCGACCGGCGCGCAGATGGACTCGCCGCCGGTCACGAGGTCCGGAGCCACGCGCAGGAAAGCCGGCACCAGAAAGAAGCGCTTCTGGTTCGCCTCGCGGTCCTGCGGATCGAGGATCCGCCAAGCCGCCTTGATCTCGATCGCGCCGGTCGCGCCACCGTCGGCCACCGACGGAAAGTCCACGGCGACTCCCGCCGCGATCAGGTTCTTCTGACCGTCGAGGGTCACCAGCGTCCGGGAGGGATCGCCGCCCGGCGCGCGCAGATAGGCGACTTCGATCTCGTTCAGCCGGCGCTCGTAGACCGTCCAGTTGCCGGTGACGTCGATCAGCGGCGCCCCGGTCGCCGCCTGGATGTACTCCTCGTCGTGCGCCGACGGCTGGCCGGCGCCGTTCGAGGCGATCGAGAAGAGCGTCAGGCCGGCGGGTACTTCGCCACAATCGCCCTGCCGCGCCCCGTGGCCAAAGATGTCGGCTACCCGCGGCCAGCTCTGCCAGACTCTCGCGCCGTCGCCGGCGAGGCCCTGCGCCGCCGGCTCGCTTTCGGCGCCCGCCTTCCAGTTGAGCGCCACGAAGGTCTGCCAGGAGAGATTGTCGAACGGGCTCTGAACGTCCCGCTGCTGCGAGTCCGGTAGCTCGCCCAGGATGCCGCTGTAGGCGACCGTGATCGTGAGCGCCGGATCGGGCCCGATGTCGCCCGGCAGCGTCGGGCAGAGCGGCGAGGCCGCGGTGGCCGCGCCGTCGGCGCAGAAGAGGGCCGTCGGTACGTAGGACGCCGGGGTCGCGCGCGCGGCCGGCGGCGGCGGTGCCTCCCGCGCGCAAGATGCGAGGACGATGACGACGCCGGCGACGACAGCTCGAAGCGTGCTCCGGAGCATGGCCCCTCCTTCGCTCGAGAAATGGACGGCAGTGACCGGCCGAGGCTACGCGGAGCCCGCGCCCGGGTCAACCTGCCGCTCCGCGGCTTGTATCCGATGGGGAGGGCACGCGCCCTCCCCTCGGCCAGCGGAGTGAATCCGCTGGCCTCACCCCGCCGCGGTCGCGAGCCTCTCGGCTCGCTCCAGCGCTCCCACGCCGAGGTCTTGCGGCTGGTGCATTCAGTCCGACTCGCAGTGAGTCAGCCGAAGATCTCGACGCGGCGGCTCTTGAACCAGGCGTCGAGGAGGAGGACCTCGCCGCCGCGGACGGGCCAGCGGCGGGGCTCGTGGAAGTGGCCGAGGACGAGGCGGTCGTGGCCCGCGGCCAGGCGGCGCTCGGCGTAGGCGGTGATCGAGGCTTCGGGGATCCGTACCTTGTGGCGGAAATTGGTCGCCGACAGCCGCCGCTCGGTGCCGTGGACGAAGGGCCCCACCACCCGGCGCGGCAGATGGCGGGTGACCGCGCGCACCGCCCAGCTCTTCGACAGCCAGCGCCAGGCGAGGTAGGAGCGGTCGCGCTCGTTCAAGCCGTCGCCGTGGACGAAGAGGTAGCGCACGCCGTCGACGGTGGCCGCGGTCTCGAGCCCGATCGAGTCGAACACCGCCCGCGCCGGTCCGGCGGCGAGGAAGAAGTCGCGGTTGCCCTCGATGTAGTCGACCCGCAGGCCGCGCGCGCGCAGCTCCTCGACGGCGGCGAGCAGAGCCGCCGACTCCGCGCTCGAGTACTGCGGAAACCCCACCCAGACCTGCAGCAGGTCGCCCAGCAGGATCAGGCGGCCGACCCCCCGCTCCGGCAGCTCGAGGAGCTGCGCGACGAGCGGCGCCGGGGGGCCGCCGGGGCCGCCGAGATGGGCGTCCGCCACGACGGCCAGCCGTCCGGTGGGCGCCGAGGCGGAGCGGTCCGGCACGGCCGACCTCAGACGATCTGGATCTGCGGACGCGCGGTCGGCGTCGTCGCGAGCGCCGTGGTGACCGCCTCGGCCAGCCGGACGAAGGCGGCCGCGTGCGGACCGTCGGGCTGCTCGACCGTGATCGGGCGGCCGGCGTCGCCGCCCTCGGCAATCGCCGGATCGAGCGGGATCTCGCCCAGCAGCGCGACGCCGAGCTCGCGCGCCGTGCGCGCGCCGCCGCCATGGCGGAAGACGTGCGTCTCGGTGCCGCAGTGCGGGCAGACGAAGGTCGACATGTTCTCGACGATGCCGAGCACCGGCACGTTGACCTTGCGGAACATCTGCAGACCCTTGCGCGCGTCGAGCAACGCCACGTCCTGCGGCGTGGTCACGATCACCGCGCCGGCGAGCGGGATCTTCTGCGTCACCGTCAGCTGCGCGTCGCCGGTGCCCGGCGGCAGGTCGAGGACCAGGACGTCGAGCGCCCCCCAGTCGACGTCGCCCAGCATCTGCTCGATCGCCCGCATCACCATCGGGCCGCGCCAGATCACCGGCGTGTCGTCGTCGAGAATGAAACCGAGCGACATCAGGCGGACGCCGAACTTCTCGTAGGGCTGGATCCGGTTGTCGATCACCCGCGGTCGCTCCGCGATGCCGAACATGGTCGGCACCGAGGGGCCGTAGATGTCGACGTCGAGCAGCCCGACCCGGCGGCCGGCGCGCGCCAGCGCGACCGCCAGGTTGGCGGCGACGGTCGATTTGCCGACGCCCCCCTTGCCGCTCGCCACCGCCACCACCGCCGCCACCTCCGGAATCAGGCTCGGGTTGCGCGCGATCGCCCGCTGCGCGGCCTCCTCGCGCGACGGCGGCGCCGCCACCCGCAGGTCGATCTCGGCGCCGGTGACGCCGTCGACGCCGCCCACCGCCTGCAGCGCCGCCGCCCGCACCGCCTCGGCGGCGTCCGGGTCGCGGGTGGTCATCTCGATCGCCACCTTGGCGACGCCGTCGTGGACGGCGACCCCCTTGACGAACCCGAACGAGACGATGTCGCGGCTCATGCCGGGGAACCGCACCGCGCGCAGCGCCTCCCACACCCGCTCCTCGAGGACCTTCGCCATCACTCCGCTTCCTTTCTCGCCGCGCCTCGGCGCGGCGCTTCGACCGTCGTGAGCTCGACTCCCGCGAGCTCGCCGATCCGCGCCCGGACGCTCGCGGTCAGCTCGGCGAGCTCCCGCAGCGAGCGCCCGGCGACCTCGACCGGCCGTCCGTAGCGAACCCGCACCACCCCGGGCCGGATCAGGAACGAGTGGCGCGGCTGCGCCGCGAGCGTACCCGAGACGCCGACCGGCACGATCGGCAGGCCGCTCTTCATCGCCAGCAGGAAGCCGCCGCGCTCGAACGCCAGCAGCCGCCCGTCGTGGGAGCGGGTGGCCTCCGGAAAGAGCAGGATCGAAACGCCCCGCTCGAGCCGTTCGATCGCCGCCTGGAAGCTCTGGCGCGCGCTCGAGCGGTCCTTGCGGTCCACCGGCACGAAACCGCCCGCCGCGAGCGCCCAGCCGAAGACGGGGATCCGGAACAGGCTCCGCTTGGCCAGCAAGCGCGCCTCCCCCGGCAGGCTCGCGAGCAGCACCGGGATGTCGAACAGGCTCTGGTGGTTGGCCATGAAGACGTAGCGGCCGTCGGCGGGCAGCTCGGTCTCGCGCTCGCTCTCGAGCCGCAGGAAGCTGGTCGCGAGCACGCCGCGCGCCCACGCTCGCGCCACCGCGAAGACGCCGTGGCCGCGCCGGGTGACGAAAGCGGCCACCAGGGCGGCGGCGCCCCCGAGCAGCGATCCGACCACCAGGTAGAGATTGCCGACCAGGGTGGCGGCGAGGGTCGCGAACGGCGAGGAGCGCGCGGGCTTCGGGCTCGATGGCACGTCGCCTCCCGGGTCGCTAGAATCCCGGCGCGATGAACGAGCGCCCGTCCGCCGGCGGCCGGCGGCCCCATCGGTGGCTGTCGGCGACCCTGGTCGCCGGCGCGCTGTACGACATCTTCTTCGCCTCGCTGATGCTCGCCGCCCCGCGGGCGGCCAGCCGCTGGTTCGCCCTGCCGCTGCCCGAGCCGGGATTCTACCTGCGGATCCTCGCCGTCCTGCTGCTGATGCTGGGGGCGATCTACCTCGTCGCCGCCCGCGATCCGGCGCGCGCGCGCGGCGTCGTCATGGTGGCGATCGTCGGCCGGCTCGCCGGCGCCGCGGTCTTCGGCCTCGACGCCGCCACCGACGCCGCGCACTCGTTCCTGTGGCCCCTGGCGATCGGCGACGCGGTTTTCGGCCTCGCCCACCTCGCGACCGCGCGCGGCCTGTTCCGATGAGCGAGCGGAGCTTCGCCGCGCGCACGATCACGCTCGCCGGGGATCTCGCGATCCTGGCGCGGCACGGCTTCGCGGGCCTGGCGAGCCCCCCCTGGGACCCGCGCGCCTGGATCGTCCAGATGGACCGCATGGGGGTCCGCTCGCTCGCCGTCGCCGCGATCACCAGCGTCTTCACCGGCATGGTGCTGGCGCTCCAGACCGCCTACAGCCTGCCCGGGCTGGGCATCAAGTACTACATCGGCACGGTGGTCTCGAAGGCGCTGGTGCGCGAGCTGGTGCCGGTCTTGACCGCCCTCGTGGTCGGCGGCCGCATCGGCGCCGGCATGGCCGCCGAGCTCGGCAGCATGAAGGTCACCGAGCAGATCGACGCCCTGCGCGCGATGGCCGCCGACCCGGTGCGCAAGCTGGTGGTGCCGCGCCTGGCGGCGACGCTGGTGATGCTGCCGGCGCTCACCATCCTGGGCGACCTGCTCGGCATCCTGGGCGGGCTCGCGATCGCGGTCTTCCAGCTCGACCTGACGCCGGCCTTCTACCTCAACGACGTCGCCGACTCGCTGACCCTCTCCGACGTCACCAGCGGCGTCGGCAAGTCGTTCTTCTTCGGCGGCTTCATCGCCCTCGTCGCCTGCCGCAACGGCCTCGCGGTCACCGGCGGCGCCGACGGCGTCGGCCGCGCCACCACCGACACGGTGGTCGAGGCCTCGATCCTGATCCTGATCACCGACTTCTTCCTGACCAAGCTGTTCTACCTCTTCGGATGAGCGCCAGCGGATCGCAGCCCCTGCTCTCGGTGCGCGGCCTGGTCAAGCGCTACGACGGCCGCACGGTGCTCGACGGCGTCGATTTCGACCTCGGCGCCGGCGAATGCCTGGTGGTGCTCGGCCGCTCCGGCAGCGGCAAGAGCGTCACCTTGCGGCTGCTGATCGGCCTCGAACCCCCCGACGCCGGTTCGATCCGCTTCGAAGGGCGCGAGATCGCCGGCCTGCCGGAGCGCGAGCTGCTGCCGGTCCGGCGGCGGGTGGCGATGCTGTTCCAGAGCGGCGCGCTGTTCGACTCGATGTCGGTGTTCGACAACCTCGCCTTCCCCTTCCGCGAGCACCGCACGGCGCCCGAGAGCGAGCTCGCCGCGCGGGTCGCGGCGCTGCTCGCGCAGGTCGGCCTCGACGGCATCGAGCAGCGGATGCCCGCCGATCTGTCGGGCGGCATGCGCAAGCGGGTGGCGCTCGCCCGCGCGCTGGCGCTCGAGCCCGAGATCCTGCTCTTCGACGAGCCGACCACCGGGCTCGACCCGATGTCGGCGGCGGCGATCGCGCGCCGGATCGGGGAGACCCGGCGCGCCACCGGCGCCGCCGCCCTGGTGGTGACCCACGATCTCGCGCTGGCCCGCGCGGTCGCCGACCGGATCGCCTTCCTGGCCGGCGGCCGCTTCCGCTTCCTGGGCACCTTCGCCGAGGCCGCGGCCGCCGTCGACCCGTTGCTCGCCGACTTCCTCGCCGGCCGAGAGGAGACCGATGATGTCGTCTGATCCCCGCGCCTCGCTCCGCGTCGGAGCCGTCGTCACGATCGCCTTCGCCGTCGCCGGCGTGGCGCTGTTCCTGCTCGGCGACCGCCAGAACCTGTTCCGCGCCAAGAACTCCTACGTCGTCCGCTTCACCACCGTTTCCGGGCTCGGCGCCGGCGCCTCGGTGCAGCTCAACGGCGTCGACGTCGGCCAGGTCCGGCGCGTCGTGCTGCCCGAGGACATGGGCCAGGACCAGATCGAGGTCTTCGTCGACATCGACGCCCGCTACGAGCAGCGGATCCGCGCCGACTCGCAGGCGCGGATCAAGACCCTCGGCCTGCTCGGCGACAAGTACCTCGAGCTGACCTCGGGCTCGCCCGGCGCGCCGCTGATCCCGGAGCACGGCGAGATCCCGACCGCGCCGATGACCAGCGTCGACCAGCTGGTCGCCTCCGGCGAGGACCTGATGGCGAACATCCTCACCATCTCGTCGCAGCTGACCTCGATCCTCGGCCGCATGGACCGCGGCGAGGGGCTGCTGGGCGAGCTGACCAGCGACAGCGGCCCGGGTGACAAGCTGACCGAGGAGCTCCACGGCACGCTGGTCGCCTTGCGCTCGGCGGCCGAGAAGGTCGAGAGCGGGCCGGGGCTGATCCCGAAGCTGCTCCAGGATCCCGGGCTCGCCGAGCGGGTCGAGAGCTCGGTCACCCGCGTCGACTCGCTGCTCGCCCGCGCCGAGGAGGGCGAGGGGATGCTGCCCGCTCTGCTCTCGGACGCGGCGCAGAAGGAGAAGCTCGTGCGCACGCTCGACGCCTTCGAGCGCGCGGCGCAGAACCTCTCCGCCCTGACCGAAGGGCTCGGCGAGGGCGACGCGCTGCTGCCGAAGCTGCTCGCCGACGACGAGTTCGGCAAGAAGGTCGCGGGCGATCTCGAGCGGCTGCTCGGCAACCTCGCGACCATCTCGGAGAAGCTCGCCCACGGCCAGGGCACGGCCGCCCGCCTGATCGACGACCCCACGATCTACGAGGCCGCCAACGACATCCTGATCGGCATCGACGAGTCGAAGTTCCTGCGCTGGCTGGTGCGCAGCCGCCAGAAGAAGGGAATCCGCTCCCGCTACGACGCCGCCCACGAGCGCGGCGAGGCGCCCCACCCGCGCGAGCTGCCCGCCGAAGACCCGGGCGCCAACCGCCCCGAACGCTGACCCGGCGCTGGGTGCCGTCCGACCGCTCGGCGCCCGGACCCTGAGGTAGGCTTTGCCGGGGGAAACGGCGGGCATGGCGAGACACGTGCTGGTGACGGGGGGGGCCGGATTCATCGGCTCGCACTTGACGCGGCGGCTGATCGGCCGCGGCGACCAGGTGACCCTCCTCGACGACTTCAACGACTTCTACGATCCGGCGCTCAAGCGCGCCAACGCCGCCGCCCTGCTCGAGGCCGGCGCCGGGTCGGTGGCGCTGGTCGAGGGGGACATCCGCGACGCCGCGCGGGTCGATCGCCTTTTCGCCGAGGGCCGCTTCGACGACGTCGTCCACCTCGCCGCGCGCGCCGGGGTCCGCCCGAGTCTCTCCGAACCGATCCTCTACGAGGAGGTCAACTGCATCGGCACGCTGCGCCTGCTCGAGGCCGCGCGCCGCCACGGCCCGGAGCGCTTCGTCTTCGCCTCCTCCTCTTCCGTCTACGGCATCAACGAGAAGGTGCCGTTCGCCGAGGACGATCCGGTCGACCTGCCGATCTCCCCCTACGCGACGACCAAGCGGGCGGGCGAGCTGCTGTGCTTCAACTACAGCCACCTCTACGGGCTGCGCACCTCCTGCCTGCGCTTCTTCACCGTCTACGGCCCGGCGCAGCGGCCGGAGATGGCGATCGCCAAGTTCACCGACCTGCTCGCGCGCGGCCGCGCCGTGCCGCTCTACGGCAGCGGCCGCAGCCAGCGCGACTACACCTACATCTCGGACATCGTCGACGGCATCGTGGCGGCGATGGACCTCGCGCCGCGCTTCGAGATCTTCAATCTCGGCGGATCGCAGACGACGGCGCTGATCGAGCTCGTCCACGCGATCGCCGCCGCACTCGGCGTCGAGCCGCGAGTCGAGATGCTGCCCGAGCAGCCGGGCGACGTGCCGATCACCTACGCCGACGTCAGCAAGGCCCGCCGCCTGCTCGGCTACGAGCCCCGCGTCCCCATCCGCGAAGGCCTCGCCCGCTACGCCGCCTGGTACCGCGAGCGGCAGGGCGGCGCCTGACCGCGCTTCATTCCCTTCTCGCCCAGGTCTCGCTCACGCGGGCCGCCGCGGCGCGCTCTCGACAGGTGGTATGTCGTCATCATATACTGACCACATGACCGAGCCTCCGGAGCTCCTCGCCGGCGTCCTCGGTTTCGAGTGGGACGAGCACAATGTCGGCAAGATCCGCGCGAAGCACGGCGTCGAGCCCGGGGAATGCGAAGAGGTCCTGCTCGGAATGCCCCGCGGCGTACAGGACCTCGCTCACTCGCGTCACGAGCCGCGCTACGCTGCCTTCGGGCCGACTTCGACCGGCCGGCGGCTCGCTGTCGTCTTCACATTGCGGGGAGCACAGCTGCGCGTCGTGACGGCACGAGACCAGAGCCGCCGCGAGCGCCGGGAGCTCGACGATGTCTAGGAATCCCAAGCCGATTCCAGCTTTCCGCGACGAAGACGCCGAGCGCGAGTTCTGGGCGACCCACGACCTCTCGGACTACTTCGACCTGGCGCGGGCGGTGCCCGCGCGCTTCCCGAACCTCAAGCCTTCGACCGCGACCATCTCGTTGCGCCTGCCCGCGAGCCTGCTCGCCGATCTGAAGATCCTCGCCAACCGGCTGGACGTCCCCTACCAGTCGCTGCTCAAGGTCTTTCTCGCGCAGCGCGTCCATCTGGAGCTGCGCCGCGGCCGCGACCCCGCGGAGCTCGCCGCTCTCGTGCGCGAGCCCGAGCCACCCTACGGGCAAGCGCCCGTCGGCACGCACCGGCCAGCGCGGACGGACGAGCCGCCGCCGACCGCGCCGAAGCCAGCCCGGCGGCAGGCCCCTAGGGCGCGACGACCTCGAAGGTGACCGAGCGGCTGATGCAGTCGCCGCCCACGCAGACCTCGCCCTGGAAGAGGTAGTCCCCGGGCACGACGCTCCGCGGCAGGGGCTGGCGGTACTTCGAGACGAAAGCACCGGCTCCCCGCGAAATCTCCTCGCGCACCGGATAGGTCGGCATCAGACTGCCGTCGCGGGAGAGCTTGCGGGTCTCGACCGCGAGCGCACCCTCGGCGGCGCCGACTTCGTACTCGAGCACCAGCGCCACCTCGTCGCCCGCGCGGGCGCGCTCCGGCTCGACGCGCGCCCGCAGCGACACCAGCGGGGGCGCTGCAGCGGTCGTGGGCGCCACCGGGGCCGCTCCACCCGCCACCTCGCCAGCCGCCAGGACCTGGTCGAAGGCCGCCGCGACCTGCGCGGCCGGCCCGTAACCCCGGATCTCGACGATGCCCTGGAGCGCCAGCGCGATCTTCTCCGGCGTCAGGTCCTCGACCGTCACCGGCCGGTCGTAGAGGATGTGCACCGAGTCGGGGTTGAGCCGGGCACCGGCCTTGTCGTTCAGGCCCACCAGCACTTCGTCCTTGCCCTTCACCGCGACGAAGATCGAATAGCCGACGCCGCCAGGCGGCACCTTGACCCCGCTGTCGAACTGGATCGCGTTCTCGGCGCCGCGCCCCTGCTTCTTCGCCTTGCGCGGGTGCGGATCACCGTTGGGCGTCACGTAATGATGGCCGTAGCGGATGATCGGGATCTTCGCGACGTAGCTCGTCTTTTCGAACACTCGATTGACGGCCTCGGCTGCCGCCTTCAGGGCCTGCGGGTCGGACTGCGCCGCGAGCGGCGCCGTCATCAGCGCGAAAAGCAGCGAGGTCCCGAGGAAGGCTCTGGTCGTCGTCATCGCTGGTCTCCGACTCGGTTCATTGCAGACGGATCGAACCGGTCCCGCGCGCCGAAGCCGGGCAGAGGCGCTCGAGCTCCCTCGCCACGCTCGCTTCGTCCCGGAACGGGCCGTGATGGTGGGCCCCACCCGCCGGTCGCGCGGCGAGCTGGAGGATCTTGAACGCGCGCATACCGCCAGCGACCGCGATCTCCTGGATCCAGAACGGATCGCCGGCGGCGCTCGAACGCGCGACCGCCCCGTCGACCAGGCAGCTCGCCTTGCCACCCGCCGGTGTGCCGGCGCTTCCCGCCGCGCCTCCCCCCGCCGGCGCGACGGCCGTGCCGCCGAACAGCGACGCCGGCCCGGCGGCCTCGCGCTGGCGGTTGTACTCGCCGAGGATCCGCTCGAGGCCAGAGGCCGCGTCGCGCCACGCCCGCGCGAGGTCGGCGGCCGCCGCGCCCGCCTGGCCGATGGCGCTCGCCATCCGCTGGTTCTTGGCCCGGGCGTCGGCCTCGGCGACCGCGACGCCGATCCCGCGCAGCGACTCCAACCGCTCCCGGTCGCCGGGGCAGCGCGGCGTCAAGCCGCCAGCGCGCAGCGCGGCGATCACGCCGTCCGCCTCGGCGCGCGCGACCGCCAGCCGCAGCCGCTCGAGCGCCGCCTCGTATTCGGGCCGCGGCCCGGCGCAGGGGTCCACCTCGTCGCTGCGCGCGCCGCTCGGCCACTCCTCTGCCGCGTCCGCGCGCGAGCCCGCCGTCCACTCGTCCCCTTCGGCGGCGGCGACGCGAGCCCGCTCGCGTTCCTTCGCCTGCTCGGCTTCCTGTTCGGCGCGAAGCTGCTCCCGCAGCTGGCGATCGCTGGCGATGCCCGCCAGCATGCCGTCGACTTCCGCCAGGTCCGTGCAGCCAGGGTCGGTGAGCGCCTTGGTCCGCGCCAAGCGCAACAGGCTCTCCGCGGCGGCGAGATCGCTCTCGTCGGCGAACCCGACGGTCTGCGTCCCGATGTCCTGGGCGGCGGCGACCAACGTTCGGAATTCGGCCTGGCGCGCGGCCTTGCTCGCGACCTCGTCGTAGTGGGCGATCAGCCAGGCTTCGTGTCTCGCCCCGCCCGGCGCCGACTCCGCGGACTCCGCGCTCCACCGCGCGACGGCCTCGCGCAGTTGGTTGCCGAGCTCGAGCGCACTGACGAAATCGCAGGCTGCTCGCGACGACTCGGCCCAGCCCCGCAACTCGTCGACGGCCTCTTTCGCGGGCGAGGTCGAGGGCAACCCGGCCAGGTGGCGCAGCTCGTCCTCCGTGAAGAAGCCGCTGGCCGGCTCCGATTCGAACCTGTCTTGCAGCTGGCGGAGCTGCTCCAGGATCGACTCCCGCTCGGATGGCGTCTCGGCGGAATGGAGCGCGTCGTTCAGCTTGTTGACCCATCCCACCGCCGCCGCGCAGATAACCTGCTGGTGGTCGAAGTTCTCGAGATAGCCGTCCCGCCACTCGTAGTTGCCGCGCAGACCGGCCCAGCAGAAGCCCGGATCGAGCCACTCTCCCGTCCGCGCGGCCTTCGCCGTCGCGGCGACCATGAGCAGCCCGTCGGCATGGTAGTTGTCTTCGATGAGGTCCACGGCCGAGAGGTCACCGGTGGTCACGGCGTAGAAGCCGAGTAGGGTCTGCCTGGTTCTGGGATCCTCGATGCGGCTGTCGATGATCGAAGGGTCTCGGCGCTCGCTGGCGACGATACCGAGGCAGGCTTCCGCGACCGAGGAGACCTCGCAGGAGTCCGGTGCGGCGTAGCGGCGAGCGATCTCGAGCTCGCATGCGGCGCGCTCGTCGTCGCTGCGTCCGTGGCCGCAGCCGGTCATCGCCGTACGGCCGGCCAGCTGGGCGCACTCTCCGGTCGGGTCCGCTTCACAGGGCTCGGCGCTCTGGATCTCGAGCGACAGGTTGGCGAGGCAGACCGACCGCTCCAGGCCCGAGACGCGGCCGCAGGCCTCGAAGGCCTCGGGCAGCCACAGCTCGACCTCCTCTTCCTCCGAGAGGATGATGGTCGCGTCGGGGAGCTGGGCCGCACCCAGCGCGGCGACCGCGGCCAGCGACGACAGCAGCTTCGATTGCACGTCTGCGCCGATTGTAACCTCAGCCACGTCGGGCACGAAACGCGAAGGAAACTGACCCATGAGAGGAGAGCGGAGGCGGGCAGGACGATCGCTGGACGGCGTGACTGACTCGCCGGCGGAAGCACGAAGAGCGAAAAGCGAAAGGCGAAAAGCGAAAAGCCCATTGAAGGGAGTGTGGGGGCAGGCGGGGCGCTCGCTGGGCGGCGGCACGGATTCGCCGGCGGAAGCGCGAAGAGCGAGAAGAGAAAAGCTAAATGCCCAGTGAAGGGAGTGTGGGGGCAGGCGGGGCGCTCGCTGGGCGGCGTGGCTGATTCGCTGCCGGAAGCACGAAAGGCGAAAAGCGAAAAGCCCATTGAAGGGAGTGTGGGGGCGGGCGGGGCGCTCGCTGGGCGGCGGCACGGATTCGGCGACTGGCGCTGCCCGGCCAGGAGGAGGAGTTTCTCTGTTCCTTTCCTTCTCTGGTCCTTTCCTTCTCCTTCTCTGGTCCTTTCCTTCTCTGGTCCTTTCCTTCTCTGGTCCTTTCCTTCTCTGGTCCTTTCCTTCTCTGGTCCTTTCCTTCTCTGGTCCTTTCCTGACGGTCGGCGCCGACGATGTCCAGGGCCTCGTCGGCGCGGGGCGCGACGGCGGTCTGGGCTCGGCGCTCAGGGCTCGCTGGCGCGGGG
This sequence comes from Acidobacteriota bacterium, assembly GCA_014584695.1. Lineage (GTDB taxonomy): Bacteria > Acidobacteriota > Thermoanaerobaculia > Multivoradales > JAGPDF01 > JACTMI01. Next base: position 42,710 of record JACTMI010000029.1, on the reverse strand, counting down.
CTGGGGGGGGTCGATGTCGACTTCGATGCCGCGCCACTTGCGCTGTTTGAAGCGGGCGAGGGAGAGGGCGCAGCGGGTGGCGTGGCCGGCGAGGATGGCGAGCCAGACGTCGAGCGGGTCGAGGGTGCCGAAGCGGCGGATCAGCCAGCAGATGCCGAGCGGCACCACCACCTGCGCGACGATCGAGATGTAGAGCGGGCTGCGCGTGTCGCCGGTCCCCTGGAGGCCGCCGGTGTAGGCGAGGGCCGCGGCGACGAAGAGGCCGGAGAGCGAGAGCACGCGCAGCAGCTCGACCCCGATCTCGACCACCGCCGGATCGCTCATGCCGAAGACCGCGAGCAGCGCGCGCGGGAAGAAGAGGAAGGCGGCGCCGACGAGCGCCGCGCCGCCGAGGCTGAAGCCCGCCGCCAGGTCGACCGCCGACTCCGCCCGCTCCGGCCGCCGCGCGCCGAGGTTCTGCCCCGCCACCGCCCCGGCGGCGCCCATCAGGCCGACCGAGGTCCAGGTCACCAGCGAGAAGAGCTGGGTGTAGGAGATCGCGAACGCCGCCTGCGCCGCCGCGCTCTGGGCGAGCGAGCCGATGAAGGCCAGCATCAGCACGCCGCCGACGTTCATCGCGATCCCCTGGATGCCGCTCGGCAAGCCGAAGCGGAAGAGCGCGCGGATGATCGACCAGTCCGGCCCGAAGCCGTGCCCGCGCGGGAAAGAGACCACCCAGCCGCCGCGCCAGAGCTTCCACAGCGCGTAGAGGCCGACCAGGCCGGAGGCGCCGACGGTGCCGAGCGCCGCCCCCAGCGTGCCGAAGGCCGGGATCGGCCCCAGGCCGCGGATCAGCACCACCGAGAGGACCAGATTGAGCACCGTCATCGCGATGCCGAGCACCATCGGCGTCCGCGCGTCGCCGGCCGAGCGCAGCGCGCCGGCCAGCATGTAGAACAGCAGCATGCCGGTGATGAAGACGAACATCACGCGCAGGAACGGCAGCGCCTCGGCCTGCACCTCGGGCGCGGCGTGGACGAGATCGAGCAGCGCCGGCGAGAGCAGATAGCCCGCCGGCGCCATCACCAGCAGCGACAGGCCGAGGGAGGTCAGGAAGGCCTGGTAGACCGTGCGGTCGACTTTCTCCGGCTCGCCGGCGCCGGCGAAACGGGCCACCAGCACGCTCATGCCGGTGAACAGCGAGTTGACGAAGACGATCACCACCACCAGGATCTGCATCGCGACCCCGATGGCGGCGTTGCCGGCGTAGCCGACCAGGTGCCCGACCAGCGCGTGGTCGACGATCCCCTGCAGGCCACCGACGACGTTGGTCAGCATCGTCGGCCAGGCGATCTTCCACACCGCCGCCCGCAGCGGCCCGTCCACGATCGAGCGGTCGTACCGCCCGCCACTCTCCGCCACCATGCCCCCTCTCCCGGCCCGCTCCCACCCCACCCCCGGCCGGAGCCGGCGAGTCTAGCCCGCCGGGCTTGGAGGGTCCTGGCGCATTCCGCATGGCCGACGAGCTCCGGAAGGCAGGCTGCCGAGGCGGATCCGCCGGCCCCCCATCGCCGGGAGCAACCACCCAAAGAGGGACTCCACCTGTTGGTGTGGGTCCCCAAGGAAAGAAAGGACCATAGAAGAGAGTGTGCGCACCTGGCGCCAGCGCTCAAAGTACTGACACTCTGGGCTCCAGGGCGCTGTGCCGCAGGCCTTCTTCCCTTATTTACTCCTTTTCCAGGCCCCGGCTTCCAACGGCGTTACCCAGTCCGACCGGCGAAGCACTAGTAAAGATTACTTTACATCTTGTCCAGGATGCTTTACTCTTACGGCTCGATGGCCTACCACCCCACTGCTCCAGAGGAGACCACCCCATGAACCGCACTCTCGCCGGCCCCGCTCTGCTCGTCGCCGCGCTGCTTCTGGCGGCGGCTGCGCTCTCCGTCCTGGCGCCGACGCCGGGCTGGGGGGCGCTCGGCGCCTCGCTCCTGCTCGGCAGCGCGCCCATCGCTGGAGACATCGCGCGGCGACGGCGCTCCGGGTTGGGTTCGGTTCCGTCGTCGGGGGCGCTCCTGCTCGCGGCGAGCGTGCTCTTCGCCTGCGCCCTCGTCGCGGCGAGCGGCGTCGAGCACTTCGGCGCCATGATCCCGATCCTCGGCGGCGGCGCGATCGTCCCCTTGCTGGCCCGTCCTCCCCGGCCCTGCGCGGGGCGCCGGGCGAGCTGACGGATCCGGAAAGGAGACCCGACATGCTGGCCCGCCTGATGGGACTCGAGACCATCGACCCCACGACGCTCCACCGCCGGATCGAGCGCGGCGAGCCGCTCGCGATCCTCGACGTCAACTCGAGCGCCAGCTGGCGCTCGGCGCGGATCCCGGGTGCCCGCCACCTCGACCCGGCGAGCTTCGGCGAGCACGATCTCCCCGGCGAACGGGAGCGCGCGCTCGTCTTCTACTGCGCCAATCCGTTCTGCCGCAAGGCACCCCTCGCCGCGCGCCGCGCGCTCCGGCTCGGTTACCAGAACGTCCAGGTGCTCTCGGCGGGGATCAGTGGCTGGCTCGCCGCCGGGCTGCCCGCGGAATCCGGAGCGTGACGTTGCGCCCGGAAGACCCGCATCCGACGGCTCGGACGGCTCAGGAGGCGGGCGCGGGCGACGGTACCTCCGACGCCCCGCGCTGCGACTCGTTCCGGACCCCGCGCGACGCGCGCCACCTGCGCCGGTTCAACGTCTGGATGATCGCCGCCGCGCTCGCCTACCTAGGCGCCACCGCGGCGCTGCGCTGGCGCGCGTCGATCCCCGCGGTCTTGCCCGCGGCGCTGGTCGCGCTGGCGGCGCTGCTCTCCATCCAGGCCGTCCGCGCCTACCTCACCTTCCTGCGCGGCGCCGACGAGCTGCTGCGCCGGATCCAGACCGAAGCGCTGGCGCTCGGCTTCGCCTCGGGCGCGGTCACCTCGCTGCTCTATCCCCTGCTCGAGGGCTTCGGCGCGCCACGGTTGGGCGCGCAAGCGACCACGGTGGTCATGATGCTGGCGTGGAGCCTGGGCTCGTGGCTCGGCACCCGGCGCTACTCCGGGAGCGACGGCGCTTGAGAAACCGATTGCGCCTCCTGCGCGCGGAGCGCGGCTGGTCGCAAGCCGAGCTCGCCCAACGCCTCGGGGTCTCCCGCCAGACCGTCAACGCGATCGAGACCGGCCGCTACGACCCCAGCCTGCCGCTCGCCTTCGCCCTCGCCCGCCTCTTCGAGCGGACGATCGAGGATCTCTTCGAGCCCGACGGCGCGGGGTAGGATGCCGCGGTGATTCTCGCCGCGGGTCGGCAGCTTCAGCACTACCGCCTCGTCGAGCCGATCGGCGAGGGGGGGATGGGCGTCGTCTGGCGGGCGGCCGACACCAGCCTCGGGCGCGACGTGGCGATCAAGATGCTGCCGGAGGGGCTGGCGGCAGACCCCGAGCGGCTGGCGCGCTTCGACCGCGAGGCGCGCCTGCTCGCCGCGCTCAATCACCCGCACGTCGCCGGCATCTTCGGCCTGCACGAGGCGGACGGCGTGCGCTTCCTGGCGATGGAGCTGGTGCCGGGCGAGGACCTCGCCAAGCGCCTCGAGCGCGGTCCGCTGCCGGTGGCCGAGGCGCTGCGCATCGCGCGCGAGATCGCCGAGGGGCTCGAGGCCGCGCACGAGCGCGGCATCGTCCATCGCGATCTCAAGCCGGGCAACGTCCGCCTGACCGCCGACGGCCAGGCCAAGGTCCTCGACTTCGGCCTCGCCAAGGGACTCGACGCAGCGTCTTCGAGCGCCGACATCGCCCGCTCGCCGACGCTGACCTCCGCCGGCACGGTCGCCGGCCTGATCCTCGGCACCGCCGCCTACATGGCGCCCGAGCAGGCGGCGGGCCAGGCGATCGACCGCCGCTCGGACGTCTGGTCGTTCGGCGTGATGCTGCACGAGATGTTGACCGGCCGGCGGATGTTCGCCGGCGAGACCGTCTCGCACACCCTCGCCGACGTCCTGCGCGCGCCGATCGACCTCTCGGATCTGCCGCCCGCAACCCCCGCCGCGATCCGTCGCCTGCTCGAGCGCTGCCTCGAGCGCGACCGCAAGCGCCGCCTGCGCGACATCGGCGAGGCGCGCATCGCGCTCGAGGACGCGCTCGCGGGTCGGGTCACCGGCGCAGAAGGTGTCGCGTCACGCGGCGCCGCCGGAGCGGCGACGCCGCGATCGAGCCGGCTGCCCTGGGTCGTCGCCGCGGCCGCCCTCGCGGTCGCCGCCGGCGCTCTCCTCTGGCCCCGCGGCGGCGCGGCGCCGGCACCGGAGCGTACGCTCCGCTTCGCGGTCGATATGCCGAACGAGGCAGGCCGCCGGCAGGGGGACGGCCTCCACATCGCTCTTTCGCCCGACGCCCGCTCGGTCGTCACCGTCGGCGGCATCGGCGCCGAGCAGGGGATTCACCTGCGCCCGCTCGACCGTTTTGAATCGCGCCGGCTCGACGGCACGACCGGCGCGCGGCGCCCGCTCTTCTCCCCCGACGGCACTTGGATCGCCTTCATGATCGGCGCCGACCTGCGCAAGATCCGCGTGAGCGGAGGCCCGGCGACGGAGGTCGGCCGCTTGACCGCCTCGCCCCAGGGCCTCTCCTGGGGCGCCGACGGCTTCTTCTACGTCTCCCAGCAGGGAAAGCTCTTCCGGATCCGGGCCGAGGGCGGTGAGGCCGAGCTCCTGAGCCCCGACGGCGCCCCGCGGCTGGACCATCCCCTCCTCCTGCCCGGCGGCGAGACGCTGCTCTGCAACACGCCGCAGGTCTCGACCAAGCGCGGGCGGCTGATGGCCTTCGACCTCGCCGCGCGCGCGGTCAGAGACCTCGGCCTCGAAGGCACCAACCCCATCTACCTGCCGACCGGGCACCTGCTCTTCGCGCAGGGGGCCGACCTCTTCGTCGCGCCGTTCGACCTCGACCGGCTCGAGATCGCCGGAGCGCCCTTGCCGGCCCTGCCGGGCGTCTGGGTCGACCAGGGCGAGATGCAGCTCGCGGTCGCGGCCGACGGCACGGTCGCCTACCTGCCGGCGTCGCCCGCCGGCGTCAGCCAGCGGCTGGTCTCGGTGACGCTCGACGGCCGGGTCGAGCCGCTGCTCGCCGCCGCCGTCCCGTTCCGAACCTTGAGCGACCTGCGCTTCTCCCGCGATGGGCGGCGGCTGCTGGTCGCCGCCGACGAGAGCTCGATCTGGATGATCGACCTCGACACCCAGACGCCGACGCTGATGAGCGAGAGCGGCTTCTACCCCTACTGGAGCCCGACCGACGACGAGATCGTCTTCGCGAGCGCGCGCGGCGACTCGTTCGACATCTACCGGCGGCCGGTGGACTTGAGCCGCCCCGAGGAGCTGCTGCTCGACTTCGACAACAACCTGCGCACCGCCGACTGGACGCGCCAAGGGGTTCTCGTGTTGCGCGAGGAGATCCCGGCCAAGGGCATGGACCTGCGCGTGATGACCGATCTCGACGATCTGTCGTCGATCCGGCCGCTGCTCGAGGGCCCCGACAACGAGCTGGCGCCGATCGTCTCGTACGACGGCCGCTGGCTCGCCTTCGTCTCGGACTACTCGGGCTCCGACGAGGTCTACGTGACCTCGTTCCCGACGCCGGGCGGGCGCAGCCAGATCTCGACGCGAGGGGGCAACAGCCCGGTCTGGTCCCCCGACGGCCGGACGCTCTACTACTTCGAGGACGCGACGCTCGTCGCCGCGTCGATCGAGACCGAGCCGCGCTTGCGCGTCACCGCCCGCCGCAAGGTGATCGAGGGGCCCTACCTCAACTACCGCTGGTCGCGCATGTACGACCTCGACCCGAGCGGCGAGCGCTTCGTGATGGTCGAGACCCCGGCGGTAGGCAACGTCCAGGTCGTCACCGACTGGTTCGCCGAGCTCGGCGCGCTCCCACGCTGACCGCCCGAATCGGGACAGGCACCATCCGCTAGGGAATGGCGGGCACCTGGAGAGTCCAGGCGCGGAAGTCCTCCGCCTCGAAACGATCGGTGAAGATCGTGTGGATCGCGTCGTCGATCCAGTCGAGGACGCGGGTCCGGAAATTCTCGTTGACGGTGGGCGCATGCCCCGCCCCGTCGATCACCCAGAGCTCCGCCGCGCCGCTCCCTTGGCACCCCACGTCGTAGCGGGCCACCGAGGTCTCGTCCCCGGCGATCGTCGAGTCGGCGTCGAACGTGCCGAGGTCCACCCAGCTGTCCACGCAACCGTTGTAGTCCACCCACCGGTCGATCGTCCCCTGCGCTCCAGCGTGCGGCTCGAAGACGATGTTGATCACGCCACCCTCGAAGGCGACCACGTCGCCCAGGGTGCCGTGCATCTGGAGCACCGGGACGGGGCGCGAGGGGGCGCAGTCCGCGGGATCCTGCCAGGTCGCGCCCGCGAGGCTCGCCGCGGCCGCGACCCGATCGGCGGCGGAGCACGCCATCTCGTAGGACATGAACCCGCCGTTCGAGTGTCCGGCGAAGGCGACGCGCCGCGGGTCGATCCCGACCTCGACGTCGATCGCGTCGGCCAGATCGACCAGGTAGCCGACGTCGTCGAGCCCCGTGCCGAAGACATCGCAGCAAGCGTCGGTGGCGTTCCAGTAGCGCTCGCCGCGAGGTGGTCGAAGCGCCCTTCCTCAACGACCGCTGGTCACGCAAGTACGACCCCGACCCGAGCGGTCAAGGGCCCCAGGCCAGGAGGTCGCCGCGCTCGAAGTCGTCGGCGAAGAGGGCGCCGCGCTCGAGCGCGCCCAGGTCGAGACCCGGGCCCAGGATGCGCGGGCCGTGCGCGGCGTCGAAGGGGCCGACGGCGGACAGGACCGGGGCCGCGGCGTCGGCGGCGATCGAGCCCGCGCCGAGGCGGAAATCGCCGGCCGCCGCGGCGACGAACAGCGGATCGATGCCCACCAGGTTGTCGCCCGCCACCTCGGGCGTGCCGCTGAAGAGCTGGACGTTGGTCCCGGTGACGGTGCCGTTGCCGAACAGGATCGAGCTCTCGACCCGCAGCGTGCCGCCCGACTCGCTCAGCCGCAGGCCCGAGCCGGGGTGGCCGGCGACGGTCAGGTTGCCGGCGGTCAGGCTGGCGCCCCCGGCGGTCGCCAGGAAGAGCCCGGTGCCGCCGCCGTTGCCGACCAGGACGTCCGAGACCACCATCTCCGTCTCGTTCGTCGCGTGGAGCACGGCCTGATCGTTGCCCGTGCCGGCGGAGTTGTCGAGCAGGCGGAGGCGCCGCACCGTCGCCGCGGGCGTATTGACCTGGAGCTCGAGCGCCGCCGGCCCGCTCGAGACGCCGGTGACCTGGTAGCCGTTGCCGAGGAAGCGCGCGTCCTCGAACAGGAAGTCCGCGGTCGAGTTCACGTGGAGCGCCGCCCCGGCGCCGGCCGCGAAGGAGGGCGCCGCGATGACGTTGCCGACGAAGTCGAGGTGCCGCAGCTCGACCGCGCCGCCGCCGAAGGAGCGCAGCGACAGGCCGGCCCCCTTGCGCGCGAAGCTGCCGCTCATCGAATCGATCCAGTTGTCGACGAAGCGCGACGCGAGGATGCGGGCGCTGCCGGCGCCCTGGAAGTCGGCGTCCACGCCGCCGCCGTGCACCTGGCCACCCCCGGCGCCGTTGCCCTCGAAGGTCGAGCCGACGATCTCGAGGTGATGGTCGACGTTGGTGCGAAACGAGAGACCCCCGCCGTTGCCCGCCCGGCTCTGCGCGATCGTCACGCCACGCAGCGTCAGGCTCGAGTTCTCGACCAGTAGCGCCCCGCCGTGCGTGCCGCCGAGCCCGCGCGTGAGCGTCAGGTTCTCGAGCGTCAGGTCGGAGTCGAAACCGACGGAGAGGAAGCGGTTCGCCTCGCCCATGTCGACGACGTAGGCGGAGGCCGGTTGCCCCGCGGCGCCGCGCACGGTGAGCTGGCGCGTGGCGCTCGAGACCGTGCCGTCGTCGAGCTCGTAAGTGCCGGGGATCGCGAGCACGATCGTGTCCGGCCCGACGTCGCCGATGCACTGGTCGTGCGTCGAGTCGGTCGCGGCCGTGAGCAGCGCCTCGCGCAGGGTGCAGTTGCCGTTGGCGAGGTTGTCCTCGGCGAGCGTGGTGATGACGTAGACCGCCCCGGCGGCGCGGCCGGGGGCGAGCAGCGCGGCGAGCGCCCCGAGGAGCGCCGCGACCAGGAACATCCGGATGACCGGAGCGACGGCAACGACAGAAACCAGCGAATTGCGGTGAGCGCGCACGGAAGCCTCCGAATCGGCCGGATGAATCTCCGGCCCACCCCATTGCGCGCAATCCGGCCCCGCCAGGGGCCATCCCCCGGCGCGGTGCCGCGGCGCTCGGGGCCAGGACGCCGCAGCCAGCGGCATTCGTCGCTCCCTCTCGAGCTTCACCCGCGCGGGTGACGGGAGCCCCGAGCTTCGGCTCCCCGGTCCTTCACCGTCAGAGGTCGGCGAGCCGCCGCACCGTGTCGGGATAGCGCCGGACGAGATGGATCAGCAGCGCCGCTTGCGCGTTCGGCCGTGCCCGCCCCTGCTCCCAGTTCTCGAGCGTGCGCACGTTGGTTCGCAGGCATGCCGCGAAGAGCGCGCGCGAAACGTCGAGCCGCTCGCGCAGCTGGATCAGCTCCTCGGGAGCGACCGGCGGCGCCGGGCGGAACGCCATCGGGTGCGACCGCAGCGTCCGGCGCCCCGCGCGCTCCTCCGCGAGCGCCGTGACGCCCTCAGCGATCTCTCCGAAGAGGTCCCTCTTCGCCCTTGTCCTCGACGACCCTCGCCCGGGCTTCGCCATCACCCTCTCCTCGCTTCGAGCTCTCTCTGGAGCAGCCGCCGGAGCAGGCCTCGTTGCTCGGGCGTCAAATCGACCATCTCATCCTTGTCATAGAGCGTGAACAGCCAGATCTGCGACCCCTCGCGCCACCAGAAATACACGACCCGCAGCCCTCCACGCTTCCCGCGCGAGCGACACTCGTCGCCGAATCGCAACTTGCGCACGCCCCCAGTGCCAGGAATCACGACCCCCGCCTCCGGGTGCGCCACGAGGAGCATCTGCAGCCGGCGAAAGGCCTCCTCGTCCAGGTACCGCGCCCGATGCCGCGCGAAGGCGGGCAGCTCGACCAGTACCGCCTTCATCTGAATACTATACGCAGATTGCGTATATTCGCAATCTCCGCACCCGCCGATGCCACGGACCCGTTCTCCATTTCGCTCCTCCCGAATCACGACACTCGGTCTGGAGTAGGAGACGAAATTCGAGGCGCTGAGCTCGCGCGGAGGCTCGATTCCGATGACGAGAAAGTACAGGGCCGGCCCCCACCACCGCGCGCAACAGCCATGCGGCTCCCTGCCCGACGCCCGCGCGAGCGGAAAGGCCAGCACCGCCGCGGGTCGGCTCGCCCCTATCGGCAGCCTCTCCGCTTTCCCCCGGGCCGGTGGTCCAGATCGATCGCGAGGTCGCTCAAGCGGTCACCTCCGCGCCGTGGCGGACCGGGAAGTTGCACGAGGCGGCGATGAAGCAGAGCTCGTGCGCCCGCTCGTGCAGCTCGCGCGCGGGCGCGATCTCGCTCGGGTCGGCGACCACGACTCGGGGCCGGAGCTCGACCGACTCGAAGCGGCCGCCGCCGCGGCCGTCCTCGACCATCACGCCGCTCGCGTGATCTTCGTAGGCGACGACGCGAAGGCGCGCGCGCGCGCACAGCGCCAGGTAGGTGAGCATGTGGCAGGCCGAGAGCGCCGCGACCAGCAGCTCCTCCGGGTTGAGCTTGGCGGCGTCGCCGCGAAACGCGGGGTCCGCCGAGCCGTCGATCCCGGGCTTGCCGTCGAAGGTGACTCGGTAGTCGCGGCCGTAGCCGGCGTAGCGCGCGGTGCCGTCGCCGCGGTTGCCCTGCCAGACCAGGCGGGCGTCGTAGGTGTGGTTGCGGGTCGTCATGCCGCAAGCGTAGCGCCTCCGCGCCGCCGTCGCTTCGCCCGCCGACGAAGCGATCGCGGCGCCGGCCTTGCCCCGAGCCCCGCTAGCCGCCGCCGGGGCGCGGTGTCGCTCGCCCGGTCGGCGGCCGGGCGGCGCGGCGATGCTCCCAGGGCGGCACCGGCGCGGGATCCCGCCAGAGGCCGCGGCGGTCCGCGCGCGCCGCCGCTTCGGCCCGCGCCAGCTCCCGGTCGCTCGAATAGCCGGTGAAGTGCCAGGCGTAGCCCTGGCGGACCATCTCGAGGTTGACGTCCAGCTCGCCGCGGCGCAGCCGCACCAGCGCGCGGCCGAAGCCGTCGCGGCCGGTGATCTCGACCTCGAGCGGCACTCCCAGGACCAGCGATTCCAGGTGCCGTGAGGCGGCGCGGCTGAAGGGCTGGGAGCGCTCCGGCGCGTCGATCCCCAGCAGCCGGCACTCGACGCGCTCGCCGTCGATCCGCAGCACCAGCGAGTCGCCATCGATCACCCGCAGGCAGCGCGCGCCCCGCAGCTCCGCCGCGCAGCCGAGCGCCAGCCCCGCGACCAGCACCAGCGCCACCCGCCGCGCCACCCGCGGCCAGCCCACCGCCGCGGAGCGACCGCGGTCGCCCTCGATCGCCGCCCAAGAATCCGCCGATTCCCCCCGGCCCAGCCGGATCCGATTTGTCCGCGCAGAGTGAGTGTTGGCTAGCCGCATGCCGTTCGTCTCAGACCTGGCGCCAGATTTCGATCAGCCGCGCGCCACACACGCCGAAGTCGACGTCGTAGAAGTCCCGAATCGCCACGTCGCCCTCGGCCGTCGCGAGCGCGAGCGCCTTGCCGGGGCTCCATACCCCACCGAGCGGTAGGCGGTCCGGTACCAGATCACTGCTCAGCCCGCGGCGAGCTCGGCGCAGAGGTCGGGGAGCGCGAGCGCTTCGACGCCCTCGGCGAGCGGGAAGCGCTCGGCGCCGCCGTACACCACCAGGCGCCGCTCCGGCCGGACGGTTTCGCAGGCCAGGTGGAATCCCCGTTCGAGCCGCGGCGCGAGCCCGCGCTTGATCTCGATCACCCAGGGCCGGCGCCGGCCGGGGAGCTCGAGCACGAGGTCGATCTCGGCGCCGGCCGCGGTGCGGAAGAAGGACGCCTCGGCGCCGTCCGGCGCGGCGGCGATCAGCGACTCGATCGCCAGGCCCTCCCAGCTCCCCCCGGCCACCGGGTGCGCGAGCAGCGCCTCGCGGTCGCCGATGCCGAGCAGCGCGTGCACGATGCCACTGTCGCGCACGTAGACCTTCGGCGACTTGACCAGGCGCTTGCGCACGTTGCCGTGCCAGGGAGCGAGGCGGCGGACGAGCAGCAGGTCGACCAGCAGGTCGAGGTAGGAGGCGACCGTCTTGCCGTCCACGGCGAGCGAGCGCGCGAGCGCCGCGGCGTTGAGCAGGCCCCCCTGCTGGTGCGCGAGCATCGTCCAGAAGCGCCGCAGCGTCTCGGCCGGGATGCGCGGACCGAGCTGCGGGATGTCGCGCTCGAGGTAGGTCCGGACGAAATCCGTCCGCCAGCGCAGGCTCCGCCCGTCGGAAGCGGCGAGCAGGCTCTCGGGAAACCCGCCGCGCAGCCAGAGCGCGTCGAGACGCGCGGCACCCGCCTCGCCGGCATCGACCGGCGCGAGCTCGAGGTAGCGAATGCGCCCCGCGAGCGACTCGCTCGACTGCGCCAGCAAGTCGATCGACGCCGAACCGAGGACGAGGAAGCGCCCCTGCCCGCGCCCTCGCCGACGGCCCGCGTCGATGAGTCCCCGCAGGCTCCGGAAGAGCTGCGGCGCGCGCTGGATCTCGTCGAGGACGACCAGCTCGTCCTCGTGCCGCGGCAGGTAGAGCTCGGGCTCCGAGAGCTTCGCGCGGTCGGCCTCCGACTCGAGATCGAGATAGACCGAAGGCCGGGTCCCGGCCACTTCGAGGGCCAGCGTGGTCTTGCCCGCCTGGCGCGGCCCGAGCAGCGCCACGGCCGGACTCTCGGCCAGCGCGGTGGTGAGCAAGGGGAGGAGCCGGCGGCGAATCATCCTTGCAATTATGGAGCTTATCTCCAGAAATGCAAGGATGAAGATCGCGCGCCCGCCGCAGCCCGCGCCACCTCTCTCACCCGGGGACAGGATGGCCGCGCCAGCGGCCTTCGTGTCCCCGTCCCAAGGCTCGCTCAGTTGCCCGGAGCGCGTCGGAGGACGCTGAGCTCGAACGTCGAGAGCCGTTCCGCGAGCTGCCAGAGCGACTCGCGCGAGGGCGGCTGCGCCCGGTCGGCGGCGTGACCCGAGAAGGCGTAGACCCCGCGGCGCGTCGCGACGAAGAACGTCAGCCAGCGACGGAGACCCTCCTCCCCCTCGCGGCGCTCCGAGATCCAGGCGCACGCCGGCAGCGGACCGACGAAGAGGTCGCGCTTCTCGACCTCGGCCGCGGTCGCGCGCCCGGCGAGCATCGCCCGCGCGTGGCTCGCCGGAACGATCGAGACCCCGACCTCCACATCGCGCCATCGAAAGAGGCGGCGAGCGCCCCCGAGCTCGATCCCGTCGCCGAGCGTCAGGCGGAAGCCGAGCTTCCGGTGCTCGAAGACCCCGCCCGACTCGACCTGCGTCAGCTCGATGGGCAGCGCCGACGGCTGCGTGGCGCCCTCACCTTCGGCTCGCGGCCCGAGCATCCGCCGCGCGCGCCACCGTAACAGCGGACGAGCGAGCCAGAAGATCGGCCGCAACAGCGTCATATAGACGCGGGCCAAGGCGAAGAGGGCCCGCGTCTGCACGGGGAACTCGAAGCTCGGAGCCGGCTCGCCCTCCGCGCCGGCCGGCTCGAGCCTCTCCGGCGGCAGCTCCCCGACCCGGTGGAGATCCAGCTCGTGCATCGGATCGAAGCCGGGCCGCCGATAGCGCAGCTCGACGAGCTCGAAACCGCGCCAGTGGATCTCGTCGTCCCGCAGGTAGTCGAACTGCGTCGCCGCGGCCTCGAGGCCGAGCACCGCGAGGAACGCGTCCCCGGCGCGCTCCGCGAAGACCTCCCGTCGCTTCTGCAGCCGCCGCAGCACCGCCGGGTCGGCATCGAGCTCGAGCTCGCGACAGAGCGCCGCGAGGTCGTTCGGTCCCTCGGGGAGATCCGAATAGGCGCCGGGATTCGATGCGAAGGCCGAGACGATCTCGTCGCCGACGCGCAGCTGATAGGCCCAGACGTCGCTGTCGACGACCAGGTAGCGGAGCACGGGCCGGCCGAGGTGGACGAGCTCGAGCTCGAGCCGGTCCTCTTCCTCGAACTCGCTGTAGGCGAGCACCGTCCACTGGTCGTTGCCGAGAAGGAATGCCCCGCGCTCCCCGCGCTCGTCGGGCGGCAGGAACCTCGCGTCGGGATCCTCCCAGCGCTCGAACCCCTTGGCGAGCATCCACCCGTCGAGGCGATAGACGACCTCCTCCCGCACGTCCCGACGCAACGAAAACGTCCGATACCAGCATCCCATCGTCGACCCTCGAATTCCCGAACAGGGCGCTCAGCCGACCGACACCGACACCCGACCCCGCGCGCGGCGGCCGGCCGGGTGGATGCGGATCTCGATGTCGCGGGAGAGCAACGTCAGAAAGTGCAACAAGCGCTCCGAGGAGAAGCGGCGCAGCTTGTAGTGCGCGAGCTCCGAAACGTGCGGCTGCGCCAGCCCCAGGAGCACCGCGGCCTCTCGCTGCGTCAGCCGCCGCTCGGCGAGCAGGTCGTTCGTCAGTACCGCGAGTCGGAGACGCAGCCCGCGCTCGGAGGCGTCGGCGAAGCCGAGATCAACGAAGACGTCGCCGCTACCCGCGTCCACTCTCTCCGTCCGTCGTGCCATAGCGCTCCTCGTAGTCCCTGCGCGCCGCCTTCAACCGCTCGCGCACCTTTGCGACATCGCCACGCGCCGTGCGGACCGCGCGCGGCGACTTCTTCTGGAAACAGTGAAGCACGTAGACCGCGCGCGTACCCGAAGTCGTCGACCACCCCCTCCGGCATGGCGAGCAGATCGCGCTTCCCCGAGCCGATCCAGTGCAGCGGCCGCCACGCCCCCTGCCCGGTCCTCGTCACGGGCAATCATACCGTATGCGGTATAACGCCCGTGACCCCGTCGCCGCGACCCGCTCCATGGCCTCGCCTCCCGCCATGAAGAGACGGAATGGCTCATCACGAGCTTGCGCTCCCGGACCGAACCGGTGCCGAACAGGTGCCAGCCGCTTGGCAACAGCCGCACCACGCCCGATTTCTGGCTCAATGCCCAGAACGCGGTCGACCTCCACCGCGCCAGGACCCGCATCGGTCGCCTGCCCCGCCCCTTCGAGGCCGCCCGCTGACCCGGCCACCAGGACCGGCTACCGGTCTCGGGTCTCCACCAGTTGGGGTGGGCCCCCGGGGAAAGCAAAGACCAGAGAAGGGGGTGAGCGCGCCCGGCACGCGCGCTGGGCAGGTCGCCACAGTGGGTTCCAGGGCGCGGTCTGGAAGGCTTCCTTCCTTTCTGGCGCTTCACCGGTCGGCGTGGCTAGCGCCGTCGGCAGGTGGCGCCTCGGGAAGAAGACCCAAGAGGGGATCAGACCTGCCAGATAAGGCCTTGGAGCCCACTGTGGCGACCGGCCCAGCGCCCGTCCCAGCTGCGCACACTCCCATCTATGGTCTTTCTTCTGCCGATGGACCCACACCAATCGGTGAAACCCCTCCTTCTCAGGCGCTCCACCGGTCAGAGTAGGTTGCGGCGTCGGAAGCCGGGCCTTGGGAAAAGGACCAGATAAGGGCAAGAAGGCCTGCGGCACAGGGCCCAGGAGCCCAGCGGGACGGCCCTTTGACCGCCGGCGCCAGGTGCGCGCACTCCCTTCTCTGGTCTTTGCTTTCCCTGGTGACCCGCACCCACGGGTGAAGACCCCCTGCTCATGGCCCTCTTCCCGAGCCCCACCTGCCGACGGCGTTGCTCACCGCGGCCGGTGAAGCGCTCCGGCCTCGATCTCCCGGCCACGACGGGGCCGGGGTCCTGGCGCGTCAGCCGACGGCCTCCGGTGCCGCCGGCTCGGGCTCGGGCGCGGCCGCCTCGCTGACCTGCTCGAGGCTGGCGAGACCCTTCTCGAAGTCGCCGCCGATCATCTTGTCCATGCTCACGAAGATGCACATCACCTTCGAGAGGAAGTTGTGGTCGCCGTCCATCGACCAGGTGACGCGCGTCCCCGCGCCCTCGGCCGCCAGCGCGAAGGTGGTGACGCTGGTGCTCGCCATGGGCTCGAGGAAATCGAGCCGGATCGCGAGCTTCGAAGGCGGCTCGGCGCCCGTGATCGTCATCGAGCCCTTGCCCACCTCGGAGTTGCCCTCCCAGGCGTAGGTCGCGCCGACGGCGCCCTCGGGGCCGCCGAACTCCCGCTTCATCTCCGGGTCGAGCTTCTCCCAGGGCGACCAGGCCGCCCATTGGCGAAAGTCGACCAGGTGCGGGTAGACCGCCGCCGCCGGCGCCGCGATCGACACCGAGCGCTCGACGTGGAAGGTGTCCGGCCGCGTCGCCGCGAAGCCGAGGAACAGGACGATCGCCGCCACCAACACGAGCAGAATGCGCTTCATGGTTTCCTCCCGGAAGACACGCATCCTCCGGCAAGCAGCGGCCAGCCGTCAACCCGACGAGGCGGAGCGCGCCGCGAGCGGTGCGAACGGAGTGGACCGGCAAGGAGTCCCTCGAGACCGCGCCCGCTGCCCTCGATCAGCTGCCCTCGCCGACCGAAGGGACGGCTTCGCGAAAGCCCGACGGCGGATCGCAGCAGGTCGTCGCCGAGGGAGTCCTCCAGGTACTTCCCGGCGACGAACGCGGCCACCCGGGACGCGGCCTCTCGCGCGTCCCAGAGGTACTTCTTCGCCTCAGGCCGCATAGAGCAGCCGACGGGACGCCTCGATCTCGCGGATGAAGCAGGGATTGCGCAGCGAGGCGAGGCTCACGAGGTCGACGGGGCGAGCGAAGAGGCGGTCGAGCGGGGCTGGAGCCACTCGTACATCGTGCCCGGAGCGAGATCGGCATCGCCCTACCGGGAGAGAAACACCTCCATCCGCACCGCCAGCAGCTCGCGCGACGGCCGCAGGGGCTCGCGTCGCGGCACTTCGATGCGTGCCCCTTCGAGCTCTTGCAGCCCATGCTTGAGCATCGGACCGTCCTCCTCCTCGAGCACGTCGCGGCGCACCCGCACGCGGTAGTCGGAGTCAACGGTCAGGATCCAACGGTCGAAGGCCGCGTGGTGGAGCTTGCAGAGGGCGAGGCCGTTGGAGACCACCGGCTCCCCCTCCGGCTCCCGGTCGGCGACGATGTGCGAGGCGTCGAGCAGCTCGCGGTGCCGGAGCCGGCAGAGGGCGCAGCGCTCCCGGTACGCGTCGAGCACCCGCTCGCGGAACGCTTGCTGGTGGAGCCGGCGCCGCACGGTCGCCGTGACGTAAGCGCGCCGAATCGCTGGATCTTCGTACGCGACCTCACCGGGCAAGGCGTCCCGCGCGGCCAGCTCGTCGGCTGCGACCGTGAAGGTGAGCGTCGCCGGGCTGTCCGCGACGACGTAGACCGGCCAGATCGCGTGGTAGCGCCCTTCGAGATGGCCGTGGAGGTAAACGAGCGGGACCCGCTCCCTCATCGCCTCGCGCAGGCCGACGTTTTCCCGTCTACTGACAGATCCTGTCAGTGGCCGTCCGCCCGCCAGCAGCAAGTTGCTGTACGCTCGATAGAAGTCGAGTTTCAAGCGCGACGCCTTACGTGTAGCGACGTCGAGGGAGGACCGGGTATGTCTAGGATTCTCGGCTTGGTTGCGGCAGGCGGCCTAGCTCTTGTGTTGACATCTTGCGTGAGCGCGCCTGCGCCACCATCAAACCCAGCTCAAGATTCTTGGTACGGCAAAAGGAACGCCCAGCCAACAAACTTCATCGTGCCCGCCGAAGACGCGGAGATGGCATGGACCAGGGCAAAGGCTTGGCTTTCGCGCTGGTCAGACTACAAGCTGCAAATCGTGGACTCCACCATACTTGAAACCTACAACCCGATTGGCGACTCGGACTTCAAGTATGGTTACTCGGTTTCGCGAGAGCAGAACTCAGACGGCACGTGGCGATTCGACGTCCGAGCAGTTTCGGCCGCCGGCAGGCTTATTGACAACAGGAATCTCGAGCGCATGATGGCGCAAGCGCTGGCCTTGTATATCTCCACCGGAGAGGAGTTCCCGGGCGGACACGGGACGGGCGATCGGAGCCGATACTGAGTAGCGTTCGCTCTGCCGGATACTTCCACTCCGGGCCTCTGCGGCGCTCCCTCAGATGGCTCGTGCAAACTGTCGCGCATGCAACGAGGTCCTCTCGAACCGTCAGCACCCAGGCACACCCCGCGCAGTATGATGATCTTGGCGAGACCCGGTGTGAACGTATCCGCGATGCGGAACCCGGTGCTCATGGCTCGCTCTCCAGCGTTTGCGGGCCGCGCCAGGCCCCTGCAGAACGGCCGATGCCGAGTCGATCAGCCTTCGCGCGGGATCTCGCGGGCGGTCGCCGTCGAGCGGGGCGCATGGGACGACACCGAAGTGGTTTTCGAAGGTCGCCAGCATCCAAGCCTTCGCCCCGGCGTAGGCGGCGCCTGCCTTCATGACGAAGACGAAGTCGCTCATCGAACCGATCACTCTCCGGCTCTTCGTGGTGGCGAGAGCGAGCGGGTCGTAGTGCGCGAGCTCATGCGCAATGGGCTCCTCATCGACGTCGAGACGCCTCAGCCGATCGGCGAGAGCGCGGCGAAAGTGACGCGCGGAGTTCGTGGGCCCGAGGTGGGTCTAGAAGTGGCGCGCCGTCCCGGCGAGAAGCGCCCTGACGTCGGCCTCGGCGAGGATCCCCTATCCGCACTGCGCAGGAGCGTGCGGGCGCTTCTAGCCCCAGGCCCGCCGCCCTTTCGCGCACCGCGGCGGGGCCGGGCCACGTCAGCCTCCTCGAAGCAGCTCGTCCAGCCGAACGATGCACTTCGCGAGGCTCGGAGACCGTCGTGCCGCGCTCTCCGGCCTCCATCCCTGGTC
This sequence comes from Acidobacteriota bacterium, assembly GCA_014584695.1. Taxonomy (GTDB): domain Bacteria; phylum Acidobacteriota; class Thermoanaerobaculia; order Multivoradales; family JAGPDF01; genus JACTMI01. The sequence goes on along the minus strand of JACTMI010000029.1, from coordinate 24,764 downwards.
GGCGTGCCCGATGAACTCCATGATGCGCGAGGTGTACGCGGGCCCCACTCGCCTGCCTGAACCCTCGCGCGGCAACATGTCAGCTCTCACCGCCGTCTTCCGTGACCTGCCGATCAGGAGGAGCAGTGATTGCTTGGCATCATCCAGTTCGTCCGGGTCCGCTGGCACTCTCGCTTTCGATACGCCGAACCAGCTCGCGAAGCGCTCGTGGTCCGCCAGCAACCAGGCCTCGAGCTGGTGGACCACGACGCGCAGGCGCATCTGACTCGCGGGAGCCGGCAGCCAGCTCGACACGAGCGCCGCGGCGCACGGGAAGCTCTGATCGAGGTCGACGAGGACGAGCCAAGGGCTCCGGCGAGCCGCGTTGTTGTATCCCGGCAGCGCCCGTCGGAGGTTGGCCTTGCCTTCCTGGACCTGCACGCGATGAACGAGGCCTCCACGCGACTCGACGACGCGCCGCAGAGCCCGCTCGTCCGTCGGCCCTTCGACCGCGCCGGAGACGTAAACTGGAATCGCCAATCAGTCTCCGAAAAGTGCCAACTGCTCGGCTCTCGAAGGCCGAGTCAGCGGCAGTATCGCTTCGGCGAGAGTCGATCCGCCTTCGAGCAGGTCTTCGACCTCGCGAAACTCCTTCGCCTTCTTGATCGCCGTTCCTTCGGGCCCCGGAATCAGAAGCAGCGCCTCGTCGAGGCCGATCCCTTCGTCGCGGAGCAGGTCGGTCGAATGCGTGCTGGTGATGATCTGTCGCCCCGAGCGGCGCTGCATCCGCGCGAACATCTGGGGTAGGAATCGCACGACCTCGGGGTGGAGCGACAGCTCCGGTTCCTCCAGTAGAAGAGGGCCGCCGCTCTCGACGACCGCCCAGAGCAGCCCTAGCAGTCGAAGGGTTCCGTCGGAGAACTGATCCTCGTTCTGCCAGGCGCCCTGAGGCCTCCAGTGTTCATACTTTCCGCGCAGGTGTGCCGTTCCCCGGTTGTCCCGCTTGAGCTCGAGAGCCGACAACTGCGGCACGGCGACGCGAAGAGCCTCGGAGATCTTCCGCAGTCTGGCTTGAAGGGTCTTGTCCTGAACGCTGGCGAGCTGCTCCAGAAAGTCGCCACCGTAGGGGTCGTTCACTCTACCGACGGAGCGATCGGGCTCGCGGATCAGCTGCGGCACTAGATGCAGGTACCGCACGGAGCCGAGCGCATCCACGATCGGTCGAAAGCTCTTGTTTTCGTTTACCTGTTGCAGGTAGGTCTGCGTCAGGCGTTCGGGGTCTTCGTCATCAGCCGGCTCCGGGCGACCGACCAGCTTCCTCCCATCGCGAAGAACTACTTCGCGCTTCACTTTGGGTCTCTGCTGGTTGTCCTGACCCAGAGCCAGCTCGTAGCTCCAGGACTCGCCGTTGCCGGCCGCGAGCTCGACCCGAATCACGACGTCCGGGTACTTGCGCGCCGAGAGGGAGCGGAGTTTCGAGACTCCCTGGCGCCGCCGGACCGCCTCTTCGAAGCCGCCACCGACGGAGGCGATGTCGTGTAGGAATCGGAAGACATCGAGGAAGTTGGACTTGCCTGCCGCGTTGGGCCCCACGACGAAAACCCGCTGCGCGAGCTCGACGTCGACGCTCGTGAAGTTCCGCCAGTTCTCGAGATGGACCCGAGTAAAGCGAAGCTGTTCGCTCGGTACCCTGCGAGGCTTCTTCATCTCCGCCCCATCATCTCTCAATCCTCGAGTGGCCAGAAACACCGTCATTGGGCCCACCGGGCCGGGCCCGCATTCGGGCTCCGGCCGTTCGTCCCCAGCAGGCGCGCACCTCCTCCCGCGGCACACCCCGAAGGAGCTTCGCTGGCGGAACCTGGGCTGCAGCGGGCACCTCGACCACCTTCGGCACCACGAACTTCGGGACCGTCTCCCGCACCGTCTCCCTGATCTCGACGAGCTGCGCTGTCCCGGTCGTCGCGCGCCTCTCGATCTTCCGCGACTCCGCCCACCGGTAGGCTTCGTCGTGGTGCCCCAAGAAGCAGAGCAGCAGGCTCCCGCCCTCCGGGCCACCCCGGTGCACGATGATCCGCAAGTCGGCGTTGACCCGCACCGACCGGAAGTTCCTGTCTCGCGCCCAGTCTAGGCAATGGGAGCGATCCCCGGGCGATACCCCTTGCGGCTGCAGATCGAACGCCGCCAGCTTTGCGGAGCTCTGCTCCTGGGCCGTCAGCCGAGCCGGGCTCTCGGTGAAGCTGCTGGCGATGCGGATACCGGGGCTCATCATCTACGTCGTCGGCTCGTACGCCCGCTCAGGAGTCGACCTCGCGTGACAAGAATGGCGCAGTTTGTTCACGCTGGATGAGCTTTCGTCGCCCTGAGTATCAGGATCTCGCGGATCCGAGCCCTGACCCGGCGGATCAGCACCCTGAAGTCTCGAGTCGCACGACCGCGATTCCTAGCGCCGTCGCTGCGCTCAATGCACAGTCTCGTCCGAATCGCTCGCACGCCACGGCCCTCTCAAGACGGTCGCCTCCGCCCCGAGAAGCCGGCGCGCGACGGCGACCGGGTGATCGTAGCCGAGCGGCGAGCAGGGGACCTCGCCGAGCTCGTCCTCGAAGGACTGGGGCGTCCAGTCCCTCCCGAGCGGATGGGCGGCCCGCGCCTTGAGCTGGAAGACGAATTCGTTGAGCGACCCGAGCACGCTCCGGCTCCGGGTCGCAGCGAACGCGAGCGGCTGGAGGCAGGCCATCTCCTTCTCGACCGCCGCCTCCTCCACCCCGATCCTCACCAGCCGCTCGCGCACCGCGCGCAGGAAGTGCCGCGCCAGGTTCCTCAGATCCCGCGCCGGCAGCACGACCGCGAGCAACGACCGCTCACTCACCGCCAGCACGAGCGGCTGACGATCGACCGTTAGCAGATGCGCGTACCAGTCCCCGAGCAAAGCCTTCCCCGGCCCAGGCTCCGCGAGCTCCTCGGGCCCGAGCCGGCGGCGCAGCTTGGCGGTGCAGCGGAGGGCGTTCAAGCTTCGAGCCTCTGGCACCGCTCAGCCCGAGGCTGAGCTGGGGCGCAATCCGGGTCACCGCCACGCTCGTCGCTCGTCAATCCCACGCCACCGGAGCCGAAGGCCGTACCGTCTGCCCACCCGGCTCCCTTGTGTGTCCGCCTCACCCCGCCCACCCCTCGCTCAGCACCTCCGCCTGCTCGAGCACGGTCTGGGTCGCCTTCTCCTGCTTGTCCGGCGGGTAGCCGTACTTTCTCAGGATCCGCTTGACGTAGACGCGCAGTTGGGCGCGGACGTTCTCTCTCAGGGTCCAGTCGATGGTGACGTTCTTGCGGACGGTCGCGACGAGCTCTCTCGCGATCTGGCGCAGGGTGTCGTCGCCCAGGATTCTGACGGCGCTGTCGTTGGTTTCGAGCGCGTCGTAGAAGGCGAGCTCGTCGTCGGTGAGGCCGAGCGCCTCGCCTCGGGCGTCGGCTTCGCGCATCTCCTTGGCGAGCTGGATCAGCTCCTCGATCACCTGGGCGGTCTCGATGGCGCGGTTCTGGTACTTGGCGAGCGCCCGCTCGAGCAGCTCGGCGAAGCTCTTGGCCTGGACGATGTTCCTCCGGCCGCGGGTGCGGATCTCGCCGCGCAGGAGCTTCTGGAGCAGCTCGACGGCGAGGTTCTTCTGCGGCAGGCCACGGACTTCGGCCAGGAACTCGTCGGAGAGGATGGAGATGTCGGGCTTCTTGAGGCCCGCCGCGGCGAAGACGTCGATCACCTCGCCGGCGACCAGCGCGCGCGAGACGATCTGGCGGATGGCGAGGTCCATCTCCTCGTCGCTCCGCTGTTCGCGGGCGGTCCCCTTGGCGAGTACGGCGCGCACCGCCTGGAAGAAGCCGACGTCGTCGCGGATGCGCAGTGCCTCCTCGTGCGGCACCGCGAGCGCGAAGGCCTGGGAGAGCTCGGTGACCGAGCGGAGCAGCCGGTTCTTGCCGTCCTCCTGCGCCAGCACGTGCTCCTGCGCGGCGGGCAGCAGCGAGAGCCGGTCCTGCGGAGTCCCGGAGACCCAGCGGCTCCAGTCGAAGCGCCGGGCCACGCCAGCTGGCGTGGCGTAGGGGCCGAAGAGGCCGCGGCAGATCTCGTACTTCTCGAGCATCAGCGCCACGGCCTCGGCCTGGTCGAGCGCGGTCTTGCCCTGGCCGCCCGCCTCGGTGTAGGTGGCGAGCGCCGCCTTGAGCTCGTCGGCGAGCCCCAGGTAGTCGACCACCAGCCCGCCCGGCTTGTCCTTGAACACCCGGTTGACCCGCGCGATCGCCTGCATCAGCCCGTGGCCGCGCATCGGCTTGTCGACGTACATGGTGGAGAGGCTCGGCGCGTCGAAGCCGGTCAGCCACATGTCGCGCACGATGACGATCCGGAACGGGTCGTTCGGGTCCCGGAAGCGGGCGGCGAGCGCCTCGCGGCGCGGCTTGTTGCGGATGTGGTCCTGCCAGTCGAGCGGATCGGAGGCCGAGCCGGTCATCACGACCTTGAGCGCCCCCTTCTCGTCCTCCCTGGCGTGCCACGCCGGGCGCAGGGCCACGAGCTCCTGGTACAGCTCGACGGCGATGCGGCGGCTCATCACCACCACCATCGCCTTGCCCTCCATCGCCTCGAGCCGCCGCTCGTAGTGCTCGACGAGATCCCGGGCGATCCGCCGGATCCGGTTCTCGGCGCCGACCACCGCCTCGAGCTGAGCCCATCGACTCTTGAGTTTCTCCTTGCGCTCGATCTCCTCGCCCTCGGTCGCCTCCTCGAAGTCGGGGTCGATCCGGGGTTTCTCGCTCTCGGCGAGCTCGAGTTTCGCCAGCCGGCTCTCGTAGTAGATCGGCACCGTGGCCCCGTCGTGGACGGCGCGCTGGATGTCGTAGACGCTGATGTAGTCGCCGAAGACGGCGCGGGTGTTGGCGTCGGCCTTCTCGATCGGCGTGCCGGTGAAGCCGACGAAGGAGGCGTTGGGCAGCGCGTCTCTCAGGTGCCGGGCGAAGCCGTCGATGAAGTCGTACTGGCTGCGGTGGGCCTCGTCGGCGATGACGACGATGTTCCTCCGCTCGGAGAGGACCGGGTGGCGGTCCCCTCGCTCGTCGGGAAAAAACTTCTGGATGGTCGTGAAGACGACGCCCCCGGCGGCAACCGCAAGCTTGGCGCGCAGGTCGGAGCGATCGGAAGCCTGCGTGGGGGGTTGGCGCAGCAGGTCGCGGCAGCGGGCGAAGGTGGCGAAGAGCTGGTCGTCGAGGTCGTTGCGGTCGGTGAGGACGACGACGGTCGGGTTGGCCATCGTCGGGTGGAGGATGACGCGCCCGGCGTAGAAGGCCATGGTCAGGCTCTTACCCGACCCCTGGGTGTGCCAGACGACGCCGACCCGCCGGTCCCCCTGCTCGCCCCCCTGCCGCTCGCTGGCGTAGAGCCCCGGCAGCGGCGGCCCCTCTCTCGTCTCTTCCGCCGGCACGGCCGCGCGCAGGGTCTGCTCGACGGCCCAGTTGACGGCGTGGAACTGGTGGTACCCCGCCATCTTCTTGGTGATCTTGCCGCCGTCGTCCTCGAAGACGACGAAGTGGCGGATGAGATCGAGGAATCGCCGCTTGTCGAAGAGCCCGCAAATCATCACCTCGAGCTCAGACATCGTCGCCGGCGCATCCCCCCGCCCGTCGACGGTCCGCCAGGGCTTGAACCACTCTTTGCCCGCCCCCAGTACGCCGACGCGTGCCTGGACGCCGTCGGAGGCGACCATGCAGACGTTGTAGGCGAAGAGCGCCGGGATCTGCGCCTGGTAGGTCTGGAGCTGCTGCCACGCGCTCCAGACCGTCGCCCCCTCGTCGACCGCGTTCTTGAGCTCGACGACCGCCAGCGGCAGTCCGTTGACGAACACCACCACATCCGGCCGCCGCTCGTGCTGCCCCTCGACCACCGTGAACTGATTGACCGCCAGCCAGTCGTTGTTCTCCGGCTTGTCGAAATCCACCACCCGCGCCTGCGCCCCGGCGATCGACCCGTCCGGGCGGCGGTACTCGACCGTAACGCCATCGACGAGCATCCGATGTAGCACGCGATTCCGCTCGACCAGCGAGGCGCCTTCGACCCGCAGTACCTTGCGGGAAGCATCGCGGAGTGCCTCGGCGGGCAACTCCCAATTCAGCCGCTCAAGCGCTTGGAGCAACCGCTCCTCCAACAACACGTCGCGGAAGCCCGGATCCTTCCGCTCGGCCCCAAGCATCCCGAACGCAAGGTCAGGGCCGTAGAGCAGGCCGCTCCCGAGCCCGGCCAGCCAAGCTAGGGCGGCATCTTCGACAATCGATTCAGTGAATCGACTCATTGCGCCTCGGATTGCCCACCCGCAGTGACCACTTCGCTACCCTTCCTGCTCGGCATCGCCGGGTACCTCCTGCCCGGCCCACTCTGCGGCGACTCTCGCCCAGTCGATGGGCCGCGCAAGCTCGCCTGTCCAGACTCTCCAGAAGTTGGGATCCTGGGACTGCGGGCGCTGAGGCTCAGGAAGTTCACTCATCTCGACCAGAGTTGGTATCGAAGATGCCCACCCAAGGAGGATTGCCTGCCTCGAAGGGAGACTTGGCAGCTCCTTGAGCAGGCCGCCGAGGTTGTCAGGAACGAGCTTCCCGACAAGCTCTTGGTCGCGATCGTTGACGATTCTGTGAAGAAGGAAGGTATTGCATTGAGCCAGGACCGTCGAGGAGAGTTCGGAGGGCCGCTGCGACGACAACACGAGCCCGAGTCCGAACTTGCGACCCTCCCTCGCGATCCGCTCGAAGGTTGCTCGGCACATCTGCGCTGGATTGGGGGTGGCCCCCTCTTCCTTCTCTGCCCTCTTGATGAACTCGTGAGCCTCCTCAAGCACAAGCACCGTTGGAAGTTCTACCTGGTTGAGCTTCCGATACCGTTGGCACGCCTCGAACACCAACCGAGCCACGACGGCGGTCACAACATGGATCACATCGGATGGAACGAGCGACAAGTCCAGAATCGCCACTTCGCCGTTCTCTGCCCCATCGGCACCAACGTAGTCGTTCAGCCAGCCCTCGAGCGTGACTTCCCCATCGGGCCTGTTGACAATCGGGCCAAGTCGCCGATCAGCAAGCATCATTCGAATCCGCATTGTTAGCGTCGCCAGGAATTGGGCAGTCTGGCCTCCCGGGGCCTCCGCCCCAATTCGGTCGAGATGATCCGGAAGGTCGGATAGCCTGAACTCGACGGGTGCGTCTTCGCTAACACCGGCTTCGATTTCGCCAACCTCCAACTGCCCCAAAACGGCCTCTATGGCCATCAAGACTTCCCGAAGGTCGCGTTCGCTGAAGTCATTGAATCCTTGCTTCTCTCTTGTTTCCCAATGTCGGCGAGCGGCCACGGCCCGCGCAGCATCAGCGAGCCTTGCCAGCGCATCACGAAGCTGGCCGACCTGTACGTCGCCCGCATGAAGCTCTGCATCGGCGCCAACATTGAGCAACTGCTCACCACAGTTCTTGTTCTGGGGGAATCCCTGATACCCGGAGACGCCTTGAGCCACCCTTGCTTCGAGGGCGACCTTGTAGGACCTAACGAGGCGAGCCGCTTGGCGCTCAGCAGGCTCTGCTAGTCGGGCACCAGATCGGAGATCCCGCAGGGCCTGAAGGAGAAGGGGTCTTTGCACGCTTGGCGCCGCGGCCGCCAGTGCTGACCACTCCGAGCTATTCCAGAGCCAAGCGGGAAGGGCGAAAGAGCTTGCACCCTCCGTTGGTCTAGGCGCGACCTGAAACCGTCTCACATTTGCTAGGTCCTCAAACGCCGGCGCGTACTCCCCGTTTGGGTCCAAGATCACGAATCGGGCATTGACACCACCAGCGCCACGCCTCGCGTTCCTCGCTGCTTGGAGCGACCACCTAATCAGACCCGCCACTGAGCACGACTTTCCACTTCCAGTGTTCCCGAGAACCGCCAGATGCCGGCCAAAGATCTTGTCGGGATCGACAGTGACAGCAGCGTTCGCGGCGAGCGGGGAGGTGCCAATGCGAACACGCGCATCTTCGGGGCGCGACGCCTCAATGATCGCCCTGAGCTGGTTCGTCGTAGGAAGGAGGGCCGCATCCCCGACGGAAGGAAACGATGAGATTCCTCGTCGAAGAAGATAGGTTGGCTCCCCAGATTCGCGCTGCCCCGAGACGACGAGCGTTCCTAACAGCGTGATCGTGACCCGGCGAAGCGGGAATGGCAGGTCGATGACGCCGAAGTCCTTAAGGCCTGTACGCCTCGGAAACTGAGACCGTTCGACGCCTAGCCACACGATGAGCCCCACGACGGCTCCTGACTCATTCGGAACCAGGAGGTACCCGTTGATCCTCGGAAAACCCTGTGGCGACCCAGTATTTAAGGCTGTGGTCTGTGGCGCGTTCGGCTCCAGGAGAATCTGAATCTCCCCTGGCGAGACTGTCTCAACAGCTCCGACGGTCAATGCGGCAATCTGTTCGACAGGTCTACTCATCGGTCTCGCCCTGCGCCGCGGCCGGGCCACGTTCGTGCTCCCCTCGGTTCAGCAACAGTCTCGCGCGTCGAATGCTGATCGAGTCGATCGCTGGCTTCGGAAGGTAATCCGAGGCCAGCGCCTCGAGGTCGCCAAAGTGGCTTCCAAGGAGCAGAGAAACTTGCGCAGGTCTGCCCACGCTTTCGAAAAAGGTTTTGAGCCGTAGCCGGGTCGCGTTCCGGCCGTCGGCTTGTGCTGCGGGGTTCGTCCTATCCCAACTGATGACGACCAGATGAGTTGACGGAATAGTCAACATGTCCCGAATCACACGGTTGATGTGGTCGTCACCAAAGCCGTACCCGTAAGTGACAAGGGCCGCATTCGGTCGACAGGTAGCTGCAGCGAAGTCTCGAAAGAGCTCCGCATACGGATACTCCAGGGTCTCGAAATCCTTAGCCGGGTTTGGGTAGATGATCACGGACTCGCTCGGCGCCGCAGGAATCGCGGGGTGATTCTCTGGCGCCCCAAACGGCAGCGCACAGCGGCGGAGCTCTGACTTCTCCCATCGCCAATCTAGCGATCCGTGAAGCTTTGAGATCCTCACCACGCCCTCAAGGTACCGAGGTTCCCCTCGAATCCCCGGCGGGTTGTAGTGGAGGTCGACACTGAGCCGAGAAGCACGGAACACCGGCTCGAGTTGCCCCACAAATCTGTCAATCAAGTGCAGGCCGGCCAGGTCGCAGCCGCGCTCGATCAATCGGTCGTAGTTCGTAGTGAAGAGATTCAGGCGCTCCCGCGTGGCGGCACGACTCGCGAAGCTCAGGAGAAACGACACAAGCAGGCTCTCCGCAAACTGTCGCCTCTCCTCCGTGGCCTCCGCTATGGCGCGCTCTGCGCGCAGAATGCCCTTGAGGAAGTCGCTCAGCTTTGCATCAATTTCGGTGCTCAGCGCGACAGCTCGAGCATCTCCAGCGACATCAAGTCCAGCCCGCAGCTGCAATGCCGATCGAAACTGGTCTTCCACATTGGCACCGCCTCTGCCCATCTGACGAGCTGATTGGTCCGCATGCGCGACTATGCTGGTCCCTACTTCCGTGCCCCATTCGAGAGGAGCCATGCTTAAGCCTTCGCAGCCGGCAGATGTGCTCACCGCCAGGGGTAACCCGCTCCCAAGCAGAACCGAAAGGTGTTCACTCTGAAAAACCGACGTGAGCCAAGGCTCGATTGCCGATCGGAGATCAGAAACGGGAGGAAGAGCTGCCTGCTCTCCGTAGCTTCCGGTCCTCGCTCCGGCCTTGAAGACGTGTGGGCAAAGGTCAATCATCCTCTCCTCCAAGGCTGGCGATCTCCGCCGGAATGCCGATTGCACCGCCGATGAGCTTCGGCAACATGGCGTCCCGCAGGGCCGCCAGGGTGGCACTCTCCTCGAGCAGCGATTCCATGCGAGCTCTCAAAGGCCGGCAGAGTCGCTCAAACGCTTGCAGAAGCTCAGATCCTGGCCGTACGAAGCGCAGCTTCGGAATGTTCCTCACATTCAGCGCGTCCAAGATGGTTCCCGCGTCCTTCCTGGAATCGATCTCCTCTTTCATGACGTCCGAGAGCAAGCATTCAATGAGAAAGGTCGGACTCGGAAACTCCGGTCTGCATCGAATGCCGGTCATGTTTCTTCCGAGCGCCGCCTTGAAGCGCGCTGGCATCTGCCCGACTGCCCCGACTCGACCTACGTTAGTGATCAGGCAGTCCCCGGGCGAGGCCTCCATTCGAGATGTCCAGTTCCGGTAGTCGGATTCGTCGATAAGGTACGTGTCGCTCATGTCGAGCAATCCGTCGTCACGAATATTCACCAACTGCAACAGAGGGAGCCCCGCAGGCCGCCGTTCTGGCTTCTTGGAGTGCAGACAGTCGATTACGTCAGCTATCTGACCTATCTCGTCAACCTTCCAACCGCTCGGAATCTCTCCAATTGGGGAGTCGACGAACTGATCCGGAAACAGGTTCGTAAGGGATTCGGGATGTCCGGAGCCCCACCTCTCCGCCTTCGTCCGCACCGGCTCGAAGTCCACGAACCACGACTTGAAGTGCGCCCGCGCCATCGCTTCCAGCGTCTCGCTCATCCGCCGGTTCAGCTCGATCTTGTCGTCCAGCGTACCGAGGATCTGGGCTATGGCACGTTGCTCTTCGAGCGGCGGCATTTGGAACTCGAAGCTCTTGATCTGAGCAGCGCTGATGTGCGGAATCGCCGTTCCAGTTTGAACGGCGAGAACATGCTCAGTGAATGCAGGGCCTCCAATCAAGTACCTGAGGAAGCCTGTATCCAGGCCTGGCTTTCCTCGAAGCCGGGCGACGCGCTGCACCAAGAGCGCAGGTAAGTCGGACGATCGCACGGCCGCGTACTTCAAACCCGCCTCGATCCACGGCCGATCCATCGCGAGAATCACGTCCTCCTCGCGAACTTCGAATCGCTCGAATTCGACGGCCAGCTCGCTCGGCCAGTGCTTTGCCCCGTTCCAGCGAAGTGTTCCCTGGCCTATGTTGTCGCCGCGGAGCAGTCTTGGCGCCGAAGCGTCCTCGACGTAGCGACTGCTCTGAAACGGGAAGCCCGTCAGAATATCGACGCAGTCACCGAGCCGGGCGCGCGTCCAACTATTGGCCAAACCCAAGCTCCTTCAGGCTCTTGGCAATGGCCCTATCTAGCTGCGCCGCGTTGGCCTGCTGCTCGCTTAGGGTCGCAGTGAGGCGCCTCATCTTCCCCTCGAACGGCTCGTCGTCATCCTCGGCCGCCTCGGCGCCGACGTAGCGGCCGGGAGTTACGACGTGGCCGTGCTTGCGGATGTCGTCGAGCGTGGCGGACTTGCAGAAGCCGGGGACGTCCTCATACTTGCCCGCCTCCGCGTCGCCGCGCCAGGCGTGGTAGGTGCCAGCGATCTTGGCGACGTCGGCGTCGTTCAGCTCGCGGTGGGTGCGGTCGACCATCGTGCCGAGCTTGCGGGCGTCGAGGAAGAGCGTCTCGCCGCGGCGGTCGCGGAAGCGGCCGTTCTTCTTCGAGCGCGCCAGGAACCAGAGGCAGACCGGGATCTGCGTCGAGTAGAAGAGCTGGCCGGGGAGCGCGACCATGCAGTCGACAAGATCCGCCTCCACGATGTTCCGGCGGATCTCCCCCTCCCCCGACTGGTTCGACGACATCGAGCCGTTCGCCAGCACGAACCCCGCGATCCCGGACGGCGCCAGGTGGTGGAGGAAGTGCTGCACCCAGGCGAAGTTCGCGTTGCCCGCCGGCGGCACCCCGTAGACCCAGCGCGGGTCGTCCTTCAGGAGGTCCCCGCGCCAGTCGCTGTCGTTGAACGGCGGGTTCGCCAGCACCCAGTCGGCCTTCAGGTCCGGGTGCCGGTCGTTGTGGAACGTGTCCCCGTGCGCAATCTGCGCGTCGATGCCGCGGATCGCGAGATTCATCTTCGCCAGCCGCCAGGTCGTGTAGTTCGACTCCTGGCCGTAGATCGAGATGTCGCCGATCTTGCCCTGGTGCGCCTCGATGAACTTCTCCGACGAGACGAACATCCCGCCCGAGCCGCAGCAGGGGTCGTAGACCCGGCCCTTGTAGGGGGCGAGCATCTCCACCAGCACCCGGACCACGTGCGAGGGCGTGTAGAACTGCCCGCCCTTCTTCCCCTCCGCGGAAGCGAACTGCGCGAGGAAGTACTCGTAGACCCGCCCCAGCGTGTCCTTCGCCTTCGAAGCGGCGTCTCCGAGGGCGATATTCGAGACGAGACCGATCAACTGCCCCAGCCGCTGCTTGTCCAGGTTCGGGCGCGCGTAGTCCCTGGGGAGGACCCCCTTGAGCGACGGGTTGTCCCGCTCGATCGCCGCCATCGCGTCGTCCACGATCGTGCCGACCGTCGGCTGCGGCGCCGAGGCCTTGAGGTGCGACCAGCGGGCTTCCCTGGGGACCCAGAAGATGCTCGCCGCCCGGTACTCGTCCGGGTCCTCTGGATCCGCGCCATCGGCGCGCTTCGCTTGTAGCTCGGCGTGCTTCGCCTCGAAGGCGTCCGAGATGTACTTCAGGAAGATGAGGCCGAGGACGACGTGCTTGTACTCCGCCGCGTCCATGTTGTTGCGCAGCGCGTCCGCCATCTTCCAGAGCTGGGCCTCGTAGCCGAGCTCCGTGGCCGTGGATTTCGTCTTACCGCCTCTTGCCATCGGTTCCCCGTCCTCTCAGGGTGCCCCACCCCGAAGCCTACTGTCCGAACCGGCCCCGCTGTGGCATAATCCCTCGCGGAGGCTTTGCTCGACGCAAGTCGACATTGCCTTTTTCCTTTTCAGGGCCGCCCCTCCCGCTCCTCGCGGGGCCGCAGATCGTCGATCCACGCGAAGCTCCAGACCACGAAGTCGGCTTGGCCGCCTCGCGGGCGTGTCGTCCGATACCGCAAATCGCAGACCTGCCGGCCCAGCTCTTCGAGCTCCGCGCGCGGCGGCGCCAACCTCTCCTCCCTCGGTCCCAGCGTCACTCCCCAAGCCGTGACGTAGGCCACCAGGTCGGCGACCTGGATCGCCGTCGTCAGCTCGCTGTGCACGAAGAAGGGCTCCGGGATCACCCGAGAAGCCCGCATCCGTCCCGGCGCCGTGCCCTTGAAATAGCGCGTGAGCTGGTCGAGGAGGAGGTGGCTGAGCGTCTTCTCCCTCTCGTCGAAGATCACCAGACCCTGGACTTCCGGCCCCCGATCCTCGAGGAAGTAGAAGTAGCGTTCGAAGAGGTAGGCGTAGTCTTTGCGCAGGAAGTTGCCGGCGGTCCGCGGCGCAGCCTGGGGGACGATGCTCGCGAAGGCCCGCACGTGGTAGCGGGCGCAGAGCCTGAAGACCTCCTCGACGAAGGCGACCTTCGCCTGGGCGAGGGCCGTGAGCTCCGGCCGGGTCGGGTGGCCGCCCGCGGGATCACCGCGGAACTGGTCGCCGCGATCCAGACAGGCCTTGGCGAGGCGGCAGCGCTCGACGGGATCGATCGCCTCGAGCTGACCGGCGTGCCGGAAGACTTTGCTCTTCAGCAGCTTCTCGCCCTTGAGCTCGAGCCGGCCCGAGGAAATCCGGCGACCGAAATAGGCCGCTTCTGCAGCGTGGATCTCGCCCACGAAGTTCCAGAGATCGCGATCTTCGATGGCGATACCGGCCAGCACTTCGCGTGGGGAGACCACTCGGTCGTGACCGCTCTCGTCCATGAAGAGGAGGTAGCTCACGCGCTCTCCGGCTATCTCAGGAAGCGTTCATCTGCGTGCCACTCGAGCACTCTCCGATCCGGCCACAGGCTCGGATCCGACGGCTTGTCGATCTCCCGCCCCGCCAGCGGGTAGTAGGGCTCCCCGTTGTCGAAATCGTCCTTGAGCCTCCGGCTCACGCGGAAGCGGTAGTCGGGGGTCACGGTCACGTAGCCGCGATCGTAGAGGCGATGGATGTCCGAGCGGAAGAGGAGGCCGTTCGAGGCCTCGTGCTGGCCGCCTTCGGCGACCGGGCGGATGTGCGCGGCCTCGAGCGCCGGCAGCGCCTTCTCGCCCGAGATCGCGCAGCGGCGGTGGTAGAGGTCGGTGACCAGGATGCGGAAAGTGCCCTGGCCGAGGCGGTGGCGGGCGAGCGTCGGCTCGCTGAACATCGGCGCCGGGAGGCTTGGGACGTGCGCGATCTCCTCGGCTGGCGCCAAGAGGCGGAGCGTCACCTCCTCCCAGAGGCGCCGGCCCTCCTTCTCGTCCGTCTCGTAGCCGCGCCCCTGGACGATGTTCCTCGCCCACGACGCCGGCACCGGGATCCAGCGGTGCGGCTCGAAGAAGAAAGGCTGGACGAGCAGGATGCAGCCGACCCGGTAGTCCTCGTGCGGCGCCGGCGGGAGCTTGCGGTACTTCTCGACCCGGCGGCGCATCTGGGCGAAGGTCGCGGCGCCGTTCTTCTCCCCGAACGACTCCCAGGCGAGCGAGACCGGCGCCAGCGTCGCGTGCTGAAAATAGCCGCCACCGACGATGAAGTCGTCCGGGCTGTGGAGCTTGAACAGGAACGGCCCGCCGGGCGGCAGCGCGCGGAACACCCGGTTGCCCGACGGCTGCCAGAAGTTCACCTCGTCGACGTGCGGGAGCTGGCGCAGATGCTCGAACCAGTCGCGGTCGGTGACGCCGACGAAGAGCTTCACCTTTCGGCCTCCTCGACGAAAGTGAGCGCGTGGCGCAAGTCGCGGCCCGTCGAATCCGTCTCCTGCTCGTGGAGGCGGAGGGCCCGTGGCCCTCGATCAAGAAACTTATGCGGACTTATGTATACTGATGTACGCCATCGACTGGGCGCCGCGGGCCCGGCGGCAGTTGGCGAAGGTGCGGGACCGGGAACTGCGGGTGCGCATCTTCCTGGCGGTCGAGCGGCTGGCGGTGTTTCCCGCGGTCGCCGGCCTCGAGCGGTTGCGGGACCACCCGTACGGATACCGGCTGAGGATCGGGAGCTACAGGGTTCTGATCGATGTCGACACGGAGCGGCAAGTCGTCCTCGTCCAGGAGATCCGGAAGCGCGATGAGCGGACCTATTGAAGTCCAGACCCTCTACCGCGACGGCGAGCCGGCGTTCGCGGTGATCCCCTACCGGGAGTACCTGCGGCTGGTCGAGGCGGGGCCGCGCGTGCCCGAGAGCGGCGCGGTGCCGCACGAGGTGATGCGGCTGCACGTGGTCGACGGCCTGACGCTGCGGCGCGCCTGGCGGGAGTACCTGGGGTTGACGCAGGCCGAAGTCGCGCGGCGGATGGGGATCTCGCAGCCGGCGCTCTCGCAGCTCGAGGCGGCGCCCAAGTCGCCCGGCGCGCGGCCGCGGCGGGAGACTCTGAAGCGGCTGGCCGAGGCGCTCGGGGTTTCGGTCGAGCAGTTGCGGTGAGGGCCGCGTCGCGGCTGCGGTGCGGCGCCGACTCGCGACCGATCCTCCGGGTGGCGGGTCGCAGCGAGCTCGCGCGACGCGCGCCCGCGGCGGGTCCCACCCCTTCGAGGCCTCCCAGCTCGACACGCCTTCGCCCCCCTCTCGGAGACGGGGCGCCACGCCTCCCGGGCGCCCGATGGACGGCTTGCAGGGCTGCACGACTTCCAGCGTCCGACTCTACGCAGAGCGGCGCCGCGAGGCTACCCCTCCCCGGGGTGGGCCGGCGGAGCGGCCGCGGAGGGCGACCTCGAGGCTGCTGGCCGAGGCGCTCGGGGTTTCGGTCGAGCGGTTGCGGTGCAGCGAACGACGGAGAATCGACGGCGTAGCGATCAGCCGCGAGTGCCCGCCGGAATCGCTGCCTCGGGGGCTTCGGGCAGCCGGCCTCGCGGGCCGTTTCCAGCCCTCGCCCTACTCGATCTCGTCGCCGGCAAGAATCCGGCAGAGAGGGCGGTTGATGTAGTAGTTCGAGCGGCCGACCTTTCTCTTGGCGAGAAAGCCGCCCCTGGCCAGCTCGTCGAGGTAGCGCGTGGCGGTCAGTCGAGAGACCCCGAGGTCCCGCTGCACGAAGTCGATCTTCGTGTAAGGGTGATTGAAGAGGTTGCCGATCAGGTCCTGGCTGTAGAAGCGGTACTGGTCGCGGATCCGGTGCTTGACCTCGAGCATCAGCGCCCGGATCCGCTCGATCTGGCCCACCCCTTCACGGGCTGCTTCCTCGACGGCGGTCAGCATGTAGAGCGTCCAATCCTCCCAGGCCCCGTCGTCCCTCACCGCTTGCAGCAATCGGTAGTAGTCCGGCTTCGTCTGCACGATGTAGCGGCTCATGCAGAGCACCGGAGCCCGGAGCAGGCCCTCTTTGACCAGGTAGAGCACGTTCAGGATCCGGCCCGTGCGCCCGTTGCCGTCGTGGAAGGGGTGGATGCTCTCGAACTGGTAGTGCGAGATCGCCATCTTGATCAGCGGGTCGACGGCGAAGCGGGTGTCGTCGTTGACGAACGCCTCGAGCTCCTTCATGAGATCGGGTAAGAGCTCCGGCGACGGCGGCGTGTAGACGACTCGGCCTGCGGAGTCCGCGAGCACCGTGCCGGGCACCTTGCGAAATCCGGCTCGGTTGCGCTCCAGCTCGGCCTGGATCTCGAGGATCCGGTTGTTGGTGAGGAGCCCGTCTTTCCGCACGCTTTGGAAACCGACGTAGAGAGCCTGCCGATACCGCGCCACCTCTTTCGCAGCCGGGCTGCCCGCGGCCTCGGGAAAGGTGGCCTCGCGGAAGAGCTCGTCGTGAGTCGTCACGATGTTCTCGATCGCCGAGCTGTCCTTCGCCTCCTGCAGACCCAGGGTATTGATGAGAATCCCCTCGTCCGGGATCGTCGCGGCGACTCCCTTGAGCTCGGCGAGCTGCCGGCTGGCCGTCGCCAGACGCTTGAGAATCGCCGGCGACTCGAACCGCGCCGGCTCGAGCTGGGCCAGCGGTATCAGGCCTGCCATCGGAAAGACTCCTCCTTCCTTGGATATGTATAGAAGACTAGCAAAATCTATACATATTCCGCCTGACGTGTATAGACCTTGGACAAAGAGGCCCCTCCGTCGAGGTGCCAGCCGATTCGCAGCCCGGGCGATGAGCTCGGTCCAGTGCGTGCCCGATGCCGGCGCCGTGCCGCACGAGGCGATGCGGCTGCACGTGGTCGACGGCCTGACGCTGTGGCGCACCTGGCGGGAGTGCCTGGGGCTGACGCAGGCCGAAGTCGCGCGGCGGATGGGGATCCCGCAGCCGGCGTTCTCGCAGCTCGAGGCGGCGCCCGCGTCCAGGTGCCAGCCGATTGGCAACCTGTTTCTCCCCAGTGAGTTGCGAAGCGGCTGGCACCTTTTCCAGCACCTTCTCGCTCCTTCTCGGATCGAAAGGGAAGGAAAGGACCATAGAGGGGGGTGGGTGCGTTTGACGCGGGCGCTGGACTGATCGCGACTCTGCGCACCAGCGCCCTGTCGCGCACGCCACCTTCTCTTTCTCGGGCGCGCCGGCCCACCGACCGCACTCCCTTCAATCGTCTTTGTGGGTCGTCACCCGTTGGTGTCGATCGAAAGGGAAGGAAAGGACCATCGAGGGGGGTGGGGGCGGTTGATGCGGCCGCTGAACCGATCGTCACGCTGAGCTTCGGGGTCCTGGCTGGTGGTCTTCTCTTCTTGACTGGTCCTTTTCTTCTCGCTTGTGACGCCGACGGCGTTGAGCCCTCGGCACGGTGAAGCGTTGGCTTCCAAGTGCCAGCCGATTTGCAACCTGCTTCCCCTCAGTGAGTTGCGAATCGGCTGGCACCTTTTCCACCGCAGTACTGGGCGAGCGTCGTCTGCGCCGAGTGTCACGGGCTCGATTTCGGGGGCAACGACGTTCTCCAGAGCCCTCCTCTGACCGTGGCGCGCGCTTACAACCGCGAGGGCTTCGGCAGATTGCTGCGCTACGGCGAGCTGCTCAACGGCAACAACGACGGGCTGATGGGCCGCGTCGCGCGGGCGGCTTTCGACGACTTCCGCGAGGACGAGGTCGACGACCTCTACACGTTCCTGATGACGCTCCGCCCGCCTGGCGAAGCGGCTTCTTCACCCAACTGACGACCCCACGCCACGAATGCCGGAAACTCCGCGTCATCAGCGCCCGAGTCGCCACGCGGGCGGAGCGAATGAGCTCTGAAGAAGTCAGCTGACCGAGCCGGCACGCCGCGATTGCGGAAGGAGTACGACTTCTCGAAGGGTGTCCGGGGGAAGTACGCCGGCGCCTTTCGCGCGGGCACGAACCTCGTGCGGCTGGACGAGGATGTCGCTCGGCGCTTTCCCGACTCCGAGTCGGTCCATCGAGCGCTGCGCGAGCTGGGCGAGCTCGCCGACCGCCGCGCCGGCCTCGCCGGCCACTGATCCGCGACCTCCCGTTTTCTCTTATCGTTCGATCGCGCGACGCACTCGATCGCCGCCGGAAGCCCTGCGACGCCCGCGGGCGGCTTCGGCGGGCCCCCCCCCGCTCCCGGCCCGCGACGGGGAGAGAATGGGGGGCGGAGGGAGTCCCCATGAGCAGACCGACCGCGGTGCCTCTGGAGCGCGTCGAGACCGTGGAGCCGATCGATCCCGGAGCGCGGATCGGGCACGTCCATCTCAAGGTGGCCGACATCGAGCGCGCGCTCGGCTTCTACCGCGACGTGCTGGGCTTCGAGCTGACGCAGCGCTTCGGCGCCGGGGCGGCCTTCCTGGCGGCCGGGGGCTACCACCACCACGTCGGGATCAACGTCTGGGAGAGCCGCGGCGGCGACTGGCCGGCGCCGGGGACGACCGGACTCTACCACTTCGCCATCCTCTACCCGAGCCGTGAGGCGCTGGCGCGGGCGCTCGCGCGGGTGCTCGCGGCCGGTGTGCCGCTCGAGGGGGCGGCCGACCACGGCGTCTCCGAAGCGCTCTACCTGCGGGACCCGGACGGCAACGGCGTCGAGCTCTACCGCGACCGCCCCGAGGACGAGTGGCCACGCGACGCCCAGGGCCAGCTCGCCATGGTCACCGAACCGCTCGACCTCGACGCCCTGCTCGCCCTCGACCCGGGCTGAGAGTCGCATCCTCTCGCCTCGCCAGGCGTCGGGATCGAGATCGAGGCCGCACCGGGAGGCGGGTCGGTGATGACGCGCGAGGGAAGGCCGCGGCGCCACCGCCCCAGCGGGTGGAGCGGCGGGGGTCCGGTTCGGAGTCGAATACCCGGGTGAGCGCGCCGCCCGCTAGGTGCTGGAACCGGGGCCGCGCCGCGCTCCTGGCCCTGACCCTCCTGGTCGCGTCGGCCGTCGGCGCCGCGGGCGAGCCTCCGCGCCCGCGCGTCGGGCTGGTGCTCTCGGGCGGCGGCGCGCGTGGCATCGCGCACGTCGGCGTGCTGCGGGTGCTGGAGGAGCTGCGCGTGCCGGTCGACTGCGTCGCCGGCACCAGCATGGGGGCGATCATCGGCGGGCTCTACGCCGCCGGCTACTCGCCCGAGGAGCTCGAACGGCTCGGCGCCGCCCTCGACTGGAACGCCTTCGTGCGCGATGCGCCCGACCGGCGCCGACTCCCCTTTCGGCGCAAGGTCGACGACCTCGCCTATCTGACCCGCTGGGAGCTCGGCGTCTCCCGCAAGGGCCTGCTGCTGCCCGGAGGCGTCGTCGCCGGACACCGGCTGGGCACGGCGCTGCGGCGCCTGAGCCTGCGCGCGGCCGGCATCGACGACTTCGACCGGCTGCCCCTGCCCTTTCGCGCCGTCGCCGCCGACGCGGCGAGCGGTGAGACCGTGGTGCTCGACCGCGGCGACCTGGCGAGCGCGCTGCGGTCGAGCATGGCGGTCCCCGGCCTGTTCGCGCCGGTCGAACGCGACGGCCGGCTCCTGGTCGACGGCGGCGTGGTCGCCAACCTCCCGGTCGATGCGGTGCGCGCGATGGGCGCCGAGATCGTCATCGCGGTCGATCTCGGACAACCCCTCGCCGAGCGCCACCGTCCGGATTCGATCGCCGGGGTCATCTCGCAATCCCTCGACGCTCTCACCCGGCGCGAGACCGAGCGGGCGCTGGCCGGCGCCGACGTGGTGCTGCGACCGCGCGTCGACGAGTGGGGGCTGCTCGATTTCCACGCCGCCGGCCCGATGATCGAGCGCGGCGCCGAAGCGGCGCGCGAGCAGCTCGCCGCGCTCTCGGCGCTCGCGGTCGACGACGCCGCCTGGCAGCTCCACCTCGCGCGCCAGCGGCGAACGAACCCGCCGATTCCGATTCGCCAGCTGGTCGTCGAGCCGGGGCCGGGGCTGCGCTCCGAAGTGGTCCGCCGCGCGGTGCGCACGCGCCCGGGCACCCTGTTGGACGAGGCGGAGCTCCTCGACGACCTCGAGCGGCTCTGGCAGCTCGGCGAGTTCCAGACGGTCGATTTCGCTCTCACGCCGGCGGACGAAGGCGGCTTCGACCTGCGCCTGATCGGACATCGCAAGCCCTGGGGCCCGAACTACCTGCGCGCCGGACTCTCGCTCGCCACCGACCTCGAGGGGACGAGCCGCTTCAACCTGCTGGGCGCCGTCACGATGACCGGCCTCGACGACCTCGGTCGGGAGCTCAAGGTGGCGGTCCAAGCCGGCGAGTCGCCGATCCTGACCGGCGAGCTCTTCCAGCCCCTCCACGAATCGAGGGTGCCCTTCCTCGCCTTGGGCGTCCAGGTCGGCGGCGGCAAGCAGCGTCTCCCCGTGAGCGAGCAGCTGGTGCAGTATCGATTCGTCCAGCTGCGCGCCAACCTGGATTTCGGCCTCGCGCTCGGGCGCTGGGGCGAGGCGCGCGTCGGCTACCACCACCTCGAGACGCGTGGGCGCCCCTTCGGCGAGCGGCCCCACGATGCCCCGCGCTACGAACGGAATGACACCGGCCTCGGTGCCTCGCTGATCGTCGACCAGCTCGACCGGGTCAACTTCCCGCGCCACGGGCTGCTCGCGGTCGCGGACTACCACGAGGCGAGAGCCTCGCTCGGCGCGGAGGACGATCACCGCCGGCTCGACTTCCAGACGGTCGCGGCGGCGACACGCGGTCGCCATACTCTGGTTCTCCTGGCTCACGGCCGCACGGCGCTCGGCGGTGAGCTGGCGCCGGAGGAGTGGATCGGCGTCGGCGGCCTCTTCGACCTCTCCGGGCTGCCGCCGGAACAGGTAGTGGGCAGTTACGGCGGCAGCGCTGCTCTGCTCTACCTGTTCCGGCTCGGCCAGCTGCCCAAGTTCGGCGACGGCATCTACGCCGGGCTCTCGCTCGAAACCGGCAACGCCTGGCGCACCCGCTCGGAGGTGAGCAGCGGCGACCTGCGCCGCTCCTTCGCCCTGGTCTTCGGCGCCGACACCCTGCTCGGCCCCCTCTACTTCGCCCACGGCCACACTACGGGCGGCAGCGACTCCTTCTACCTCTACCTCGGCCGAACCTTCTGACCGAGCGCCTGGCGTCGAGCGGCACGGCGACCCGCGCGATGGGCATCGGGTAGACTCGCGGGCAGTTCATCGACCAGCAGCGAATCGCCCGGTGGCGATCGAGAGGGTCCGCCATGAGCGCGTCTCGCCGCAGGCTTCTCAGTGCCCTGCTCTGTCTGACCTTGGCGCCCTCGGTGCGCGCGCAGGATCCGGCTCCCGCCGCGCCCCCGGCGAGTCTCGAGGAGCGGCTGGCGAAGCGGGCGGCGGAGAACCGTCACGCCGTCAGCTTCCGGGATGGCGCCTTCTCGGGGCCGGGCTGGGACCTGCTGGTCGAGGCGGGGCGAAATGCCAGTTTCTTCCTGGTCGGCGAAGAGCACGGCGTCGCCGAGATTCCGGCGCTGGTCGGCGAGCTCTTCCGGGCCCTGCAGCCGGCCGGCTACCGGCGGCTGGCGATCGAGATCTCGCCGCCCATGGCGACGGTGCTCGACCAGGTGGCGCGCGGCGAGCGAGGCCTCGAGCGCCTCGCCGACTTCTTCCGCGAGCACCCGCCCGGCGTCGCCTTCTTCACCCTGAGCCAGGAGGCCGAGCTGCTGGTTGCCGCGCGCGCCGCGGTGGCCGGCGAGACGCCGGTTTTCTGGGGCCTCGACTACGAGGTGACGGGCGACCGCTACCTGCTCGACGGAATTCGCCGCCGGGCTCCCGCGGGGCCGGCGCGCGCCGCGGCCGAGGCGCTCCACGAACGCTCCTCTGCGGCCTGGAAGACGGTCTCCGAGACCAAGAACCCGGCCGCTTTCTTCAGCTTCTCGGCGCCGCCCGAAGCACTCGACGAGCTGCGCGCGGCCTGGCCCGACCCCGACCCGGAGAGCGCGCTGGCGCTCGACACGATCCGCGAGACGCTGGCGATCAACCAGCTCTTCGTGCGCGGGCGCAACTGGGAGTCGAACGACCGTCGCGCGCGATTCAACCGGCGCCAGCTGCTGCGCCATCTCGCCGAGGCCAGCGCGCGCGGGGAGTCGCCGCGCGTGCTGATGAGGTTCGGCGCCAGCCACATGGTGCGCGGCCGCAACGTGACTGAAGTCTTCGACCTCGGCAGCCTGGCCGCCGAGCTCGCCGCCGCCGAGGGGACCGAGGCCTTCCACCTGTTGGTGGCGGGGGGGCCGGGGACGGAGCACGCGGTGTTCAACCCGGTGACCCTGGGCTACGAACCGGCGCCGGCCAGCCTGCTGGCGAGTCTCGGCCTCTCGGCGCTCGCCAGCGCCGAGCTCCCCGACGGCTTCACGCTGATCGACCTGCGCCCGCTACGCCCATTGGTCGATTTCGCCCAGGCCAAGCGCGCCGACCCCGAGCTCGTCCGCGCCGTCCACGGCTTCGACGCCCTCCTCGTCCTCACCGGCAGCCACCCCTCGCAAGCCTTGCCTTGATCGAGGACCGTGGAAGAAGAAGAAGAAGAAGAAGAAGAAGAAGAAGAACAAAGCCCATTTAAGGGAAAGGACTGCGGGCGGGGCGGTGAGCGCGCGGAGTGGCCTTGCCTCGGCTCTCCCCACCGCACCTCACCCTACCTCGCCTCGCCGATCCCACGAGCGCCATGCCCTCCACCATCCCCCTTCCAGGCGCTCTTGCTTTTTCTCTCGCCGCCGCTCTCCCCTTCTCCTCTCCTGTTCTCTCCCTGCCCTCGACCCGACTTCGCCCCGTCCACCCCACGAGCGCCACGCCCTCCACCACCCCCCTTCTAGGGGCTCTTGCTCTTTCTCTCGCCGCCGCTCTTCCCATCTCCTCTCCTGTTCTCTCCCTGCCCTCGACCCGACTTCACCCCGTCCACCCCACGAGCGCCACGCCCTTCACCACCCCCCTTCTATGGGCTCTTGCTTTTGCATTTGCCTTTGTCCCTGCTTCCTCTAGCTGAGTCCTTTGTCGTCGTTTCTGCTCTCCAGTCCTCTCCCGAGGGTCGGCATCGACGGCTTGCGGTGAGAGGTCTACACTTCGTGCAGATCTGGTAAGGAGGCGGCCATGGGCAGCGGGGGTTATCGAACGGTTTCCGGTCTGGTGTTCGCGCTGGTGGCGCTGATGCACTTGGTGCGGGCGGTGCGCGGGTTGCCGGTGCTGGTCGGCGACTGGCAGGTTTCGGTCGCCATGTCGTGGGCCGCCGTGGTCGTGGCCGGCGGGCTAGCGATCTGGGCCTTCCGCTCGCGCGGGTGACGCGCGGGGCCGCGGCGCGGGCGCTGGCGGGCGGGCGTACACTCGAGGCGAAGGAGGTGCGGCATGGCTGCTCTGCTTCGGCGTTTCCTCCCGCCCGCCCCGCTCGCCCTCGTCTCCCCGCTCGCCCTGCTCGCCCTGCTCGGACTGACCGGCTGTACCGATTCGGGGGGCCTGTCGATCACCCAGCCCTCGGACGCTCTCTACGCCGGGACCCGCGCGGTCATCGACGTCGAGGAGGGAGCCGGCACCTGTCTCGGACAATACTTGGCGACGCGTTCGGCCGACGCCGTCGAGCTGCGGTTCAACACCTGGCCCGACCGGGACTTCTTCGCCACGATCGAGGTCTCGCCGGGGACCGACTCCTGCGTCGTGAGAGGAGATCGGGAGGGCGGGGAGATCTCCTGGTACCAGTACCGGTGTACCGAGGGTTGCTGGTGGGAGCTCTTCGAGTGCGAGGGCCGCCTCTGGTCGATGTGTCGCGGCGGCGTGGGCCCCTCGACCAGCGACTTCCGCGGCTTCTACTCCTCGAGCACGATCACCGGCACCGAGCGGCTGCGCTTTCGCGCCACCGACGGCACCGCCGCCGGCTCGCACGAGGCCACGGTTCGCTTCGTCTACACGCTGATCCGCCGCTGAGCGGCGGCCGGGGCGGCCCCGCCTCGGGGGACCTCAGGTGCTCCACCAGGCGAGCAGAGCAACGGCAAGGAAGACCGGCCAGGCCACCGGCAGCCCTCGTCCTCGCAGGTGCCAGCCGGTTCGCAAGCCGCTCTCCCCTATCGCAGGGACCAGTATCCCGGCCGCAGCTCGTGGTGGGCGACGGCGACGATCTCGATGCGACCCTTCTGGACGATGCGGTCGACGAGGGTGAAGGGATACCGGTGGGAGAAGACGACGCGGCGTGTCCCGTGCCGGCCTGGCGGCCAGCGTCCAGGTGCTTCGGCGACGGCATCGACCGCGCCGATCAACTCGAGGAGGAAGGCCCGCGCAGGGCCATGCGCCGCCGCGAGGATCTCCGGGGCCGGCGAGCTGGCTGGCGCGGCTCCGCCTTCCCCCGGGGGGACACCATGTCCCCGGGCCGGCGGTTTCCTCGTTCTGACTGTCAGAGGGAGAGCAGAACATGCGATCGACCCACCTCCTCGTCGCCTTGGCGTTCGTCACTGGCGCCGCGTTCGCCGGCGTGGCGCCGGTACCGGATGTCGAGTGGACCATCCTCGAGGACCTCTCCGGCCGGCCCGAGGGGACCGACTGGAGCGACGGCTTCGACGGCTACGCCACCGGCGGCCAGCTGCACGGCC
>JACTMI010000033.1 GCA_014584695.1 Acidobacteriota bacterium | reverse complement strand
ACGTACTCGATCTCGGGGCCGCCCGGCGGCGTGACCTCCAGCAGGTTGCCGAAGACGTCGTAAGAGAAGCTCGTCGTCCCGCCCGCGTCCGTCGCCGTCACGAGCTCGCCGTTTCTCGTGTAGGTGTAGGTCGTGCCGTCGTAGGCGAGCAGGCGGTCTTGCGCGTCGTAGCTTCCTGTTTCGGTTCCGCCGGACGTCGTCTTCGAAAGGCGGTTGCCGTTGGCGTCGAAGGTGTAGGTCGCCGTTACCAGGCCGTTGACCTCGACCTCTTCCAGACGACCGGCGAGGTCGTATAGCGGTAGACATAGCTGTCGGTGGCACCTTGGATCGTCTCGACCTTCTCCGTGATCCGGCCGAGCTGGTCGCGCGTGTAGGCGACCTCCCAGATCGGCACGCTCGAGACCTCGGCGGTCATCGAGGTGTCCAATCCGTAGCAGCAGCTTCGTCCTGTCCAGTAAGAGTCCAACTCGTAGTCTCAAAGGGCCTGTCTGGCTTGCCCTTCTCGATCGCGTATGAGTTCAGCCGCTGGGGGACGCCATGCCAAGAGTCCCAAGTTCAAGATCGGCAGGGCGCAGTTCACGAGGAAGAAGGGCAAGTAAGAAGCGAGGGTGGATCGCTCCACGGAATAGACGGTTCCCACGGTGATTGCCAGAGTGCCATTCAGGATGATGCCGAGAGCAGAGAACCACCTAGACTCCCGCCTCCCGATCAACAATAGGACTGATCTCATCGCGGGTAGAACGAAGGTCATGACGGCCGCCGGCAGTATCCAGTCCATCCAAGACAGTCGTGGATCGGATCTCAACGAGAGTCTGATGAAGTCCAGCCAGAATGCGAGCGCGACGAGGTTTCCTGCGAACAGGAATCCCACCAGGGCAGCCGGGACAGGTCGGAGACGGCCGTAGGGGCCCATTCGCTAGAACTCCGATAAGAAGCGGAAGGAATCCAGCCGGCGGAAGCTCTTGCGTGCTCGCTTCGAACTCACTGGCTGCCTCTGTTGCTTGGTCGAATCCGGAGCATAAGCGCTATTCGCACGGGCAGGCTGGGTCGTTCGGATCGATCGGTCGCGTAGGTTGCTGGATTGGACCATACGGGATTGTCCAGTCATCGTACCTTCCTGACCAGTCGGGCTCGTCTTTCCAACCAGGAGCCCTGTCGTGAAAACGCGAGAAGGCATCTGGGACTGCCGAGGTCCAGGCTCCGGAGCGCTGGATCTCACCCTTCGGCCCGATGGTCACGTTCGTTCCACTGAGGACTTTGTACCAGCGGTCTTCTCCCCAGGGCCGTACGCCATCCACGTCGTCGGCGAAGTAGCTTCCAGGGGGAACGAGGATCGGCTCGAGGCCCGCCTTCTCGGGTTTCGCGAAGTACCAGTTCGAGCTGTTGTTGCAGACGTACAGTCCGAGGGGGTCCGCGCGGTTGACGGGGTCATGGCCTCCATAGCCCAAAAGACTCGTCTCGCCCCCAGCGAAGCCGATCGGATCCTTGGCCGTCCACCGGCCCGCCCTCGCGTCGAGATCCCTCGCCCCGAATCGCACCAAGCCGGTCTCGCCATCGGACAACCCGCCCGCGAACCCGGACGGCGTCCAGCCCGGATTTGTGTCGGCGACCACGATGCCCCACTCGTCGAAGTCCATCCGCTGCACGACCGCGCCGGTCGTCGTGTCCGGCACGTTGACTCGCGTCGCGTGGACGAAGCGGCTGACGACGGCGCCGGCGCCGTCGAGCTCGGCGATGGGCGCGAGCTGGCTCTGCCAGAGCAGGCCTTCGCGGTCATCGCCGTGAACCTCGATGTCCCCTGCAGGCTAGCGGCCCCGCCGCTCGGGGACCAGCGCTCGCAGGCGGTCCGGCTTGATGAACCACGGGCAACGGTGGGGAGTGCAATGGTAGATGCCGCCGTCGAACTCCTCGAGATAGACTCCGCCGACCTTGCCTTCAGGGCTGATCTGGACTGTCGCCTCCAGCCCGCCGCCGAAGGGTCCGGGGCGAGCGTAGATCCAGTGGTACCCGCCGGTTAGAGCGGCGCCCAAAGTGCTGTCCAGAGGCCGACCTTTCAGCTGTGGCAGGACCTCGAGAGGAAGGCCGATACGATCCACGACCTCGCTTAGGCCCATTCCACACCGAATCTCGAGGAGCTCTTCTCTGCTCAGGTCGGGGCTCATCGTCGCGCCCGCGCCACAGCCACTAAGGACGGATACAAGTGTCAGAGAGAACCAGAGAGGGATCTTCGGCGACACGGCTCTGGATGTCGGCAACGGGTGTCCCGAGCGCATCGTCATTTCCTATTCACCGCAACCGTAACAAGAAGGGTCGTCTGGTAGTCGCCAGTCGGGATGTCGCTGCGGTGACGACCAATCAGGCTCCCTTCCTCGTCCTGGAAGATAGTCACGCACCAGCGGCCAGTCGGGGAAGACGGGCGGGAGAGTCACACCCACCGGATGGTCGACAAGCCCTCCTGCACCCGGAGCTGACGGAACAGGTGTCGTTCGCCAACTCCAAGCTGGAGTGCCGTCAGACTGGATTACAACGTCGGTGCCATCGGACACCTTCAACCAATCACCATCGAAGCTCGGAGGCATCACGCCGTCGATGTCTCCGTCGAAAGTCGCGCCTGGTCCGAGAAGAAAGGGATCACCCTTCTCTGGCTTGACCGGCACAGGGTTGCCCCAGAGGTTCGTGCACGCGAGCCCGCTGGCATCGCTCCGGTTCATCGGGTCGCCAGCAAGGAAGACAAAGAGGCTGAGACTTCCCCCCTCGAAGGCGATCGGGTCCTTTGCCGCCCACCGTCCCGAGCTTGTGTCGAAGTCCCTCGCCCCGAACCGCACCAACCCGCTCATCGGCTCGGACAACCCGCCCGCGAACCCGAACGGTGTCCAGCCCGGATTCGTGTCGGCGAGCACGATGCCCCACTCGTCGAAGTCCATCCGCTGCACGACGGTGCCGGTCGTCGTGTCGACGACGAGCCGCGGGCTGCCGAGGTGGTCGGCGAGGATGCGGTAGGTCGAGCCGGCGCGGATCAGGTAGTCCGGCACGTTGACCCGCGTCGCGTGGACGAAGCGGCTGACGACGGCGCCGGCGCCGTCGAGCTCGGCGATGGGCGCGAGCTGGCTCTGCCAGAGCAGGCCCTGGACCAGGGTG
>JACTMI010000042.1 GCA_014584695.1 Acidobacteriota bacterium | reverse complement strand
GATTCCGAGCCCGGCGGCGGGGACGATCGTGGAGATTCGTCACCAGGCCGGGGAGACGGTGGCGGTGCAGGCGGTGGTGGCGCTGCTGGCGGAGGCGGGCGGCGAGGTGGCCGCGCCGGCCGCCGCGCCGGCGCCGGAGCCCGCCGCCGCGCCGCGCACCGAGCCGGCCGCGCCGCCGCGGGCCGCCGCCACCGCGCTGCCGAGCGCCGCCGCCGCCGCGCCGCCGAGCGCCCCCGCGACTTCGATCGAGCAGCGCGTGCGCACGCTCTCCTCGCCGTTGGTTCGGAACATCGCGCGCGAGCACGGCGTCGACCTGGGGCAGGTCCAGGGCTCCGGCATCCACGGGCGCGTGACCAAGCAGGACATCCTCGCCTTCCTGGACCGCCGCGCGAGCGCTCCGCCGGCGCCGGCCCGCGCCGCGCAGCCCGCTCCGGCGCCGGCCGCGGGCAAGGTCGACACCGGTTTCTCGGTTCCGGCCTACGTCGAAGGCGAGCCGGTGACCATCGAGCCGATGTCGAAGATCCGGCAGATCACCGCGGCCCACATGCGGTACTCCAAGGACACCTCGGCGCACGTGACGACGGTCTTCCACATGGACTTCACCCGCGTCGACCGGGCACGCGCGCGCGCCAAGGAGGGATTCCTCGCCGCCAACGGCACCAAGCTGACCTACATGCCCTTCATCTTCAAGGCGGTCTGCGAGGCGCTCAAGGCGAACCCGAAGCTCAACGCCGCCATCGACGGCACCAACGTCGTCTTCAAGCACGAGATCAACCTCGGCATGGCGGTGGCGCTCGACCGAGGCCTGATCGTGCCGGTGATCCGCAACGCCGATCAGATGAACCTGGTCGGTCTGGCGCGCGCCGCCAACGACCTGGCGGACCGGGCCCGCTCGAAGAAGCTGACGCCCGACGAGGTCAAGCGCGGCACCTTCACGATCACCAATCCGGGGGTCTTCGGCTCGCTGTTCGGCACCCCGGTGATCAATCAGCCGCAGGTCGCCATCCTGGGCGTCGGCGCGATCGAGAAGCGGCCGGTGGTGATGACCGACGCCGATGGTTGCGACACCATCGCGATCCGCGTCATGTCCTACTTCGGCATCACCTACGACCACCGGCTGGTGGACGGGGCCGACGCCGATCACTTCATGAACGCGGTGAAGAAATCGCTCGAGTCCGGGCACTGGCCCGAGCTCGAGCCCTATTCCTGAACGGCGGCGGCGCGCGGGGCGAGACCGGGGTGGTCGCCAGGGAGCAGGAATCGCGGGTGGACCGGATTCCACGGCGGTTGACCGCGATCGAGACCCGGGTGCTCGGGAGCCTGCTCGAAAAGGAGCAGACCACTCCCGAGTCCTATCCGATGACCTTGAACGCGCTCGTCGCCGCCTGCAATCAGAAGAACAACCGCGAGCCGGTTCTGGAGCTCGTCGAGGCCGAGGTCGAGGCCGCGCTGCGCGCGCTGTTCGAGGACGTCCTGGTCTGGCGCAGCGAAGGGGCCCGCGCGCTCAAGTGGTCGCACAACGTCGACCGCCGCTGGCGCCTCACCCCGGCCACCAAGGCGCTGGTCACCGTCCTGCTGCTGCGCGGCGCTCAGACCCCGGGCGAGCTGCGCGCGCGCACGGAGCGGATGCACCCCTTCGCCTCGGTCGGCGCCGTCGAGGCGGCGCTCGGGGAGCTCGCGGCGGGCGAGGAGCCGCTGGCGGTCGAGCTGCCGTGCGCGCCCGGCCAGAAAGAGAACCGCTGGCGGCTGCGCGTGACCGAAGGGGAGGTGGAACCGCCGCCAGAGAAGGCGACGGGCCGGTTCACCGCGCCGGCGGGCGACTTCGAGTCGAGGTTGGCGGAGCTGGAGGAGCGGGTCCGCCGCCTGGAAGCGGCGCACGCGGCTCCGGGGGCCGGCGACGCCTAGGCGCCGAGCTCGAAGCGGAGGCCGGGCTGGTGCTTGGCGGCCTGA
Organism: Acidobacteriota bacterium; assembly: GCA_014584695.1. Classification (GTDB taxonomy): domain Bacteria; phylum Acidobacteriota; class Thermoanaerobaculia; order Multivoradales; family JAGPDF01; genus JACTMI01. The sequence continues at coordinate 158,549 of JACTMI010000042.1, read as the reverse complement.
TAGTAGCGCGAGAGGCTCTCGACCAGCGCCGCGGTGACGGCTTCGGCCTCGATCGCCTGTTGAAAGAGCAGCCAGGCGGCGATCGCCTCGCGCTCGACCCCCAGCGAGCGGAAGATCTGGAGCGTTTCGGCGGCCAGCGCCCGCACCTGCGCCGTCTCACCGCGCTCGCCGAGCAGCAGCGCCAGCTCCAGGGCGACGTCGGCGACCTCGTAGGGGGTCTCCGCCGCGGCGAACCCCTCCATGGCCTCGCGCAGAGCGGTCTCCGCCTCGTCGCCGCGCCCTTGCTGCCGGTAGATCTGGGCTTCGAGCCAACGCAGACGAAGCAGCGTGAGCCGGTCGCCGAGCTCGAAGTAGCGGGGCCGCAGCTCCGCGAGCGCCGCGAGCGCCTCCTCGACCTGGCCCGCGGCTTGAAGTGCCCAAGCCAGGTTGTGCCGGACCGCCAGCGCGAGACGCGAATCGCGCTCCGGGTCGATCTTCCGAATCGCCCGGCGCAGGCGCTCGAGCGCCTCGGCGTCGCGTCCCATGACCTGGAGGATCGACGCCTCCGCGAGGTCCATGTGGCCCGCGAGGTGGGTCTCGCCGAGAATGCTGTAGAGCCGGCGCGCCCGTCTCACGCGGCGCAGCGCCTCGTCGAGCCGGCGCTCGGCGCGCAGCAGGGAGGACTCGAAGTAGAGCTGCTCGGCTTCCTCGAGCGGATCGCCGGTGCCGAGCTCGAGCTCGCCACGCGCGGCTTCGAGTGCCTTCGCGGCGCCCGCGAGGTTCGCCAGCGCGCGGCGGGCGTTGCCGATGTGGCGCCAGGCGCGACTGCGCAGGTCGGCGCAGAGCGCCGCGCTGTAGCTGGCGGTGTCGAGGCGCTCGGCGATCGTGCGCGCCATCTCGGCCAGCTCGAGGGTCCGGCGCGGCTCGTCGTAGATCGCCTGGTAGCCCGCCTCGACCACGAGGCGAAAGAACTCGGCGGTATCGACCCGCCGCGAATTGCGGATCAGCGTCCACTGGCGCTTCGGCGGATAGGCGCGGAAGCGCTCGAACAGATCCGCGGCGGCCCGCCGTTCGACCTCGATCCGGTCCCGCAGCTCGATCAGCTTGGCCAGCGAGTCGGAGACCCGCTCCGAGGTCTCTTCGTAGCCCGCTCCGGAGGCGGCCCGCCGGCGGCCGGGCGAGAGATGGCCGGCGAAATGCGCGCGACAGTCGGCGCAACCGCCGACCAGGTGCTCCAGAACGGTGCGGCGATCGGCGGAAGTCAGCTCGCCAGCGAGGAAACGGTCGCGCTGCTGATGGGTCAGCTCGCAGGATTGCATGCATCCTCCAGGGGGGGTATCGGAGAGCTCGGACCGAAGCCGACGTCGACCAGCTTGCGGCTGAGCGCCACCAGGCAGCGGCTGGTGACCTGCCGCATGCTGTTCGGGCTATATCCGAGCCGCTCGGCGATCTCGGGCGAATCGCGGTCGAGGCCGTAGCGAAGCCGCAGGATCGACCGGCAGTGGCCCGGCAGCGCGGAAATGGCGCAGCCGAGATCGTGGCTCAGGTGGGTCTGCCGGTCGGTCGCTTCGACGCTACCGGCGAGCTCCTCGAGCAGGTGGGAGTCGACCGCCTCGAGCAGCCGGCGGCGGCGCGCGCGCCAGTACATCCGGCACCGGTTGCGCACCGTGGCGAGCAGCCAGGGCGCGGGCGAGGCCACCTGGTCGCGCTGGACCAGCAGGGCCAAGAGGCAGTCCTGGAGCAGGTCCTCGCAGTCCTGGGCCGGGATCCGGAAGCGCACGAGCACACCGCTCAGCTCGGGCTCTAGGCGCCCGAGGAGCGCGGAGACGTCGCCCGAACCTCGGCCCTGCTCGGCGATGCTCACGTGCCCTCCTGCGATTCCAAACGCAGTCTAGCACCGGCGAGCGAGGACCGCGCCGCGCCGCCGGGTGGGGAGCGACGAGACTCGGTGCCGAGGCAGCTGCGAGCTACGGCACGATGTGGCCGTTGTCGCTGGCCCAGAGGGCGGTCAGCCAGCCGGTCAGCCAGCCGAGCCAGCCGGTGCGGACCGGGCCGGTCTCGACGACCGCCTCCGCGCCCCCACCGGCGAGCAGACGCTCGCGGGGGCCGAGCGCCGCAGCGCCGGTGGGGGCGAGGAGAGCGACCAACAGCAGGGTGACGCCGGCTGTGGACTTGAGCTTGGTCATGGGGCGCTCCTCTCTGCGGGGGGGGGGCCGAGCCTTCGGGAGCCCTTCCCGCTCTCGCCCCCTCTCACTTACATACCGTTGCCGCACCCCCCCCGAAACGTGACACTCGGCGCGAAAAAAGTTCGATTTCGACGAATTTCGTCCCGAGTGTCACGTTTTACCCCCCCTGCGGCAACGGTATTTAGTGAGGGTCTATCCGCCGCTCGAGGCGGGGAAGGGGGCCGAAGTGGAAAGTCGCGCGGCGGGGCGGGTGGGCGAGGCGGAAGCCGGGCGGGTGGCGCCCGCCTTGCTCCGGGTAGGGTTGGACGATGCGGATCTGAAGCTCCTGGCGCCTCTGGAAGCGGACCTGGTCCGGGCGACCGGCGCCGAGCGAATCGACGTGGCGACCGCCGAAGGCGCGATCCTCCGTTGGGATCGGATGCGCAGGGCGGGCCGGCCGGCGGCGCTGCTGGTGGCCGCCCGGCAAGGGGAGCGGGAGATCCTCCGGTTGGCGAGGTTGCTCCGCGGACCTGGCCGCTGGGCACCGGTCGTCCTGCTGGCTGGCGCGGAAGACGCGGCGGCGGTTCGTCGGGCCGAGGAGGAGCGCTGCTGCGACACACTGTTTCGCTACGCCCTGGATGCCGACCGGCTGGTCCGCTCCGTGCGGCTGGCCCTGGAGGTCGCCGAACGGCGCCTGACCGAGGAGGGAGCGTGGGCGCGCCTGGCGGCTCGCGAGCGCGAGATCGAGGCCATGGCCGCGGGGATCGACGAGGGACTGCTCTGGATCGACGACCGGCGACGCGTGACGCGCTGGAACCGGCGCGCCGAGGAGATCTTCGGTCTGGCGGGGCACCAGATCGCCGGTCGCCCGTTCGCCGAGCTGGGATGGGTGGTGGACGGCGGAACGGGCGGCGACGCCGCACTGGCGGCGCGGCTGGCGGCGGCGGGCTCTCAGCTCGAGATCGACCGGCCGGACGGGACTCGCAAGGAGCTTCAGCTGCGCGCGGTGCGCCTCGACGGCGAGGGCTCGATCGAGCGACAGCGGTTGGTTCTGGTGCGAGAGATGGCGTCGGTCCGGTCCAGCGGCGGGGTCGACGAACGGCGCTTGCTCGGCCTCGGGCGCCTCGCGGCGAGCGTCGTCCACGACGTCAACAATCTCCTCGTCCCCGTGCTGGGCTACGCGGAGATCCTGCGCGCTCGCCTGGCCGAAGGGAGCCGGGAGAGAGCTCAGGCGGCGGAGATCGAGCGCTCCGCCAGCTACGCCGCGGAGCTGCTGCGGCGGCTGCTCGACTCCCTCGGCAACGCCGCGACGCCGCCCCAACCGATCCACCCCGACGCCGCCGTCGAGCGGGTCCTGCCACTGGTGAGGACGGTCGTGGGGCCGAAGATCGCGGTCGTCGTCGAGCTGGGAGCGCCCGATCTGACGGTGGCGATCCGGGCCGGGGATCTCGAGCAGATCCTGCTGAATCTCGCCACCAACGCGCGGGAGGCGCTCGCGGGTGGCGGCACGCTCACCGTCAGGACGAGCCCGACCGCTGGAACCTGGTGGCAGCTCGAAGTCGCCGACGACGGCGCGGGCATCTCCTCGGACCATCTCGCCCGGCTCTTCGAGGCGGGCTTCAGCACCAAGCCGCGCGAGTCGGCGGGGGGGCTCGGTCTCTGGATCGTGCGCGGGCTGGTGGAAGCGGCGGGGGGCCGGATCGAGATCACCTCCGCCCCGGGGGCGGGCGCCCGGGCCGAGATCAAGCTGCCGGTGATCGAAGCCGCCCGCTGACGCGAGCCCCGGCTTCGATCCGTCTCACCAGCCGAGCAGATAGGCGAACAGCAGCGGCGCGACGATCGTGGCGTCGCTCTCGATGACGTGCTTCGGCGTCCCGACGTCGAGCTTGCCCCAGGTGATCTTCTCGCTCGGAACCGCGCCCGAGTAGGAGCCGTAGCTGGTGGTCGAGTCGCTGATCTGGCAGAAGTATCCCCAGAACGGGATGTCGTGCTGGCCGAGGTCCTGGTAGAGCATCGGCACGACGCAGATCGGAAAATCGCCCGCGATGCCGCCGCCGATCTGAAAGAAGCCGATCGAGCTCTCGGCGCTCGCCTTCTGGTACCAGTCCGCCAGCTCCACCATGTACTCGATGCCGGTCCTGACGGTGTGGAGGTTGCGCAGCTCGCCGCGGAGGCAGCGCGCCGCGTACATGTTGCCGAGCGTCGCGTCCTCCCAGCCGGGCACGACCATCGGCAGCCGCTTCTCGGCCGCCGCCATCAGCCAGCTGTCGCGGGGGTCGATCTGGAACTGGGCATCGAGCTTGCCGGAGAGCAGGACCCGATACAGGAACTCGTGCGGGAACAGGCGCTCGCCGCGCTCGTCGGCGGCTTTCCACTCCTCCAGGACCGCCCGTTCGATGCGCCGCATCGCCTCCTCCTCCGGAATGCAGGTGTCGGTGACGCGGTTGAGGTGCCGGTCGAGCAGGTCGCGCTCCTGCTCCGGCGTCAGGTCGCGGTAGTTCGGCACCATGACGTAGTGGTCGTGGGCGACCAGGTTGAAGACGTCCTCCTCGAGATTGGCCCCGGTGCAGCTGATGATGTGGACCATGTCGCGGCGGATCATCTCGGCGAGCGAGAGGCCGAGCTCGGCGGTCGACATGGCGCCCGCGAGGGTGACCATCATCTTGCCGCCCCCTTCGAGGTGCCGCTCGTAGTCTTCGGCCGCCCGCACCAGGGCCGCGGCGTTGAAATGCCGGAAGTGGTGACGGACGAATTCGCGAATGGCGCCGTTCGACATCGTGTTCCCTCCCCGGAGTCGGCAGTGGACGGGCGGCGGTCACGGCCGCACGCTCCCGATTGTAGCGGCTCGAGCGATTAGAATCCGGTTGTGAGCGTGGCGCGGCGTCGAACGGCGTGGAGTTTCCTCGGCCGCGTGCCCTATGCGCGCGCCACCGAGCTCCAGCTCGCGGCGCGCGAGGCGCTGCGCTCGGGCGCCGGACCGGAGCGGCTGCTGCTGCTCGAGCACCCGCACGTGTTCACCCTCGGCCGCAACGCCACGGAGAGCGACGTCCTGTGGGACGCCGGCGAGCTCGCCGCGCGCGGCGTCGAGGTGTGCGCGACCGACCGCGGCGGGCAGGTCACTTACCACGGCCCGGGGCAGCTGGTCGGCTATCCGATCCTCGATCTCGATCCGGACCGACGGGACCTCCGCCGCTATGTCCAGGACCTCCAGAGTGTGCTGGTCGCGACGCTCGCCGACCTGGGCATCGCGGCGACCGGCGGCGCCGGGGAGCGCATCGGAGTCTGGGTGGGGGCGCGCAAGATCGCCTCGATCGGCATCCATCTGTCGAGGTGGATCACGACCCACGGCTTCGCGCTCAACGTCGCGCCCGATCTGGCGATGTTCGGCGGCATCGTGCCGTGCGGCTTGACCGGCATCGAGCTGACCTCGATCGAACGGGAGTTGGGCGCCGGCGCCCCCGGGCTCGGGGGGCTGTGCCCGCCGCTGGTGGGCCACTTCGCGCGGGTGTTCGGTCGCGACCTGGTCGCCGATCCGGCGCTGGCGCTCGGCGCGCACCCGGCCGGGGCTCGCGCATGAGCGACGCGATCGACCTCGGGCTCGAGGCGGTGATCGTGGCGGTCACCGAGGAAGAGCCCCGGGTCCTGCTGGTGCGCGACGGCGGTGAGCTGGCGCTGCCGGCGGGCCCGTTCGATCCCGAGGGGGACCGGACGCTCGAGATGGCGCTGCGCGACCGGGTGCGCGCCCGGGCGGGGATCGAGCTCGGCTACGTCGAGCAGCTCTACACGTTCGGCAACCGCTTCCGCGATCCGCGCGAGCGGGCGGGTGGCCCGCGGCGGATCTCGATCGCCTACCTGGCGCTGGTGCGCGAGCAGCGGATCGAGGGCGCCAACGCGGCCGACTGGCTGGGCTGGTACGAGGGTCTGCCCTGGGAGGACTGGCGCGACGGCCGGCCGGCGGTGCTCGACCGCGCCATCGTGCCGGCGCTCGAGCGCTGGGCACGGATTCCGGAGGAGCGCGCCGAGAGCCGGCGGCGGCGCGAGCGGGCGGAGATCGTGTTCGGTTTCGGCGGCGCGCCGTGGGACGGCGAGCGGGTGCTGGAGCGCTACGAGCTGCTCTATGGCGCCGGCCTGGTCGAGGAGGCGCACCGCGACGCCGCGGCGGCGGGTCTGCCGGCGGCAGCGATGCCCGGGGCGCGGCTGGGCCGGGCGCTGGCGCTCGACCACCGACGCATCCTGGCGAGCGCGCTCGGACGGCTGCGCGGGAAGCTCCGCTATCGCCCGGTGGTCTTCGAGCTGCTGCCGCGGACCTTCACCCTGTTGCGGCTGCAGCGGACGGTCGAGGCGCTCGCCGGGGTCCGGCTGCACAAGCAGAACTTCCGGCGCCTGGTGGAGGCCGGCGGCCTGGTCGAAGGGACCGGTCGGATCCAGGCTGGCACGGGGGGGCGCCCGGCCGAGCTCTTCCGCTTCCGGCGCGAGGTCCTGCGCGAGCGTCCGGCGCCGGGTGTCGGTCTGCCCGGGCTGCGGGTTCACGGCTGAGGGACGATCCGATGTCCTACCTCGGAGCGCTCTACCGGCCGCGCCTCGGGCTGCTGACCGATCTCTACCAGCTGACCATGGCCCACGGATACTGGCGGCGACAGGGCTCCGAGCCGGGCCTCGAGGCCACCTTCCACCTCTTCTTCCGCCGGCTGCCGTTCGACGGCGGCTTCGCCGTGGCGTGCGGGCTGGAGTCGGCGCTCGAGTTTCTCCTCGAGCGGCTCCGGTTCGGCGCCGACGAGCTCGACTACCTGGCCGCGCTCGTCGGCGACGACGGCCGACCGCTGTTCGAGGCCCCGTTCCTCGAGTATCTGGGCGGTTTCCGCTTCCGGGGCGACGTCGACGCCGTGCCGGAGGGAACGGTCGTGTTCGCGCACGAGCCGCTGCTGCGCGTCTCGGGTCCGCTGGTCGATGCCCAGCTGGTCGAGACCGCGCTGCTGGCGTTGATCAACTTCCCGACCCTGGTGGCGACCAAGGCGGCGCGCGTGGCGCTCGCCGCCGGGGAGGCCGCGGTGGTCGAGTTCGGCTTGCGCCGCGCGCAGGGCATCGACGGCGCGCTGACCGCGGCGCGCGCGGCGGCGGTGGGCGGCTGCTTCGGCACCTCGAACCTGCTCGCCGGCCGGCTCTTCGGTCTGCCGGCGCGGGGCACCCACGCCCACTCGTGGGTGATGTCGTTCGACTCCGAGCTCGCGGCCTTTCGCGCCTACGCCGCCGCGCAACCCGGCAACTGCGTGCTGCTGGTCGACACCTACGATTCGCTCGCGGGCGTAGGGCTCGCCGCGCAGGTGGGGATCGAGATGCGAGAGCGGGGCGAGCGTCTGCTGGGCGTGCGCCTCGATTCCGGCGACCTCGCCTATCTGTCGATCGAGGCGCGCCGAATCCTCGACGAGGCGGGGCTGCCCGAGGTGAAGATCTTCGCCTCCAACGATCTCGACGAGCACCTGATCGAGAGCCTCCGGCAGCAGGGGGCCCGCGTCGACGTCTGGTGCGTGGGCACCCGGCTGATCACCGCCTACGACGATCCGGCCCTGGGCGGCGTCTACAAGCTCGCGGCGCTGCGACGTGATGGCGGCGCCTGGCTGCCGCGGGTCAAGATCTCCGAGCAGGCGGCCAAGACGACCAACCCGGGGGTGCTGCAAGTCCGCCGTTTCGCCAACGGGCGCGGCTTCGTCGCCGACATGATCTACGACCAGTCGCGGGGATTCGCCGAGCCGCCGACCATCGTCGACCCACTGGATCCGACGCGGCGGCGCCGCCTTCACGGCAAGATGTCGACCGAGGACCTGCTGGTGCCGGTCGTGAGAGCCGGTGACGCGGTCTATGCGCCGCCGCCGCTCGGCGAGCTCCAGCGCCGGACGCGCGAACAGCTGGCCGCGCTCCACCCGGGGGTGAAGCGTTTCCTCAATCCCCACGCCTACCCGGTCGGCCTCGAGCAGTCGCTCCACGAAGTCAAGACCGAGTTGGTGCTCGCGGGGCGCAAGGGGGGCATCCGCGAGCGGGGGGCGGCCGGATGATCGCGCCGCGCGAGCTGCCTATGCCGGAGCACTACCACGCGGATCGGGCGGCGTGCTGGAGCCACCAGCCGGCGCCGGCGACGCTCGCCGCCGCCGCGACCGCCTGGGCCGCGCGCCACCGGATCCGGCCGGCGGCACGGGACCAGCGGCGGATCGAGCTGCTTCTGGTGGACCTGCAGCGGGATTTCTGCTTCCCCGAGGGCGCGCTCTTCGTCGGCGGCCGCGGCGGCCGCGGCGCCGTCGACGACAACGACCGGATCGCGCGCTTCATCTACCGGAATCTGGAGCGGATCTCCGGCATCACGCTGACGCTCGACACCCACCACCCGCACCAGATCTTCTTCCCGGACTTCTGGGTCGACGGCGAGGGTCGGCTGCTGCGGCCGCATCGCGAAGTGACCGCGGCGGAGATCCGCGCGGGGGCGGCGCGGCCCCACCCGGAGATGGCGGCGATCCTCGCCCAGGGCGACCGGGAGTGGCTCGAGCGGCAGGCGCTCGACTACTGCGAGCGGCTGGAGGCGGCGGGGAAGTACCGGCTCTATCTCTGGCCCCCGCACTGCCTGGCGGGCGGCGACGGCCACGCGCTGGCCGGGGTGATCCAGGAGGCGCGCTTGTTCCATGCCTGGGCGCGCGGGGCGCGCACGGAGCTGGTGGTCAAGGGGGAGAGCCCGCTCACCGAGAGTTACTCGGCCCTCTCCCCGGAGGTGCTCGAGGCGCACGACGGCCGCCCCTTGGGTGCTGCGAACCGGACCCTCATCGACCGGCTGCTCTCGGCCGACGCCGTGGTCGTCGCCGGCCAGGCGGCCAGCCACTGTGTCCGCGCCACGGTCGAGGACCTCCTCGCGGCAGCCGCGCGCCGCGATCCGCCGTCGCCCGGGAAGATCTGGCTCCTGACCGACGCGATGTCGCCTGTCGCCGTCCCCGACCCCGACCCCGACCGCCCCGGCACCTTCCTGGCCGATTTCACCGCCGCCGCCGAGACCGCCCTCGCCACCTTCCACGCCGCCGGCGCGAAGCTCCTGACCACGACCACCCCGCTTCCCGAGCCCTGAGCCTCCACCCGCTCGTGCCCGAGAGACCCTTGACACGAGTTATGCTCACTTCTAGGATAAGGCTGACGGCGGGTGATCCCGCCGGTTTTTCGGGGCCAACTTAGACTCGTTTTGAGCATTATTGGATCGACCAGGAGCCGAGATGAACCTCGCAGCCGTCGTCGCCAACCCGGAAGGGACGTTCCCTCGGGCCTTACCTCCGCGGGCCACGCGGGCGTCGCGAGTGGCCCGCGAGCGCCTGCTCGGCGTGGTGCCCGAGATCGAGTGGCGGCTGCTGGCGCCCTACGTCGAGGAGATCCGGCGGCTGGCGCGCGAGCGCCGGGCGGTGATCCTGGCGCACAACTACCAGACGCCGGAGATCTTCCACGGCGTCGCCGACTACGTCGGCGACTCGCTCGGCTTGGCGCGGCAGGCGGCGGCCTCAGGCGCCGAAGTCATCGTCCAGTGCGGCGTCCACTTCATGGCCGAGACCTCGAAGATCCTCTGCCCCCACAAGACGGTGCTCATCCCGGACCTGGAGGCGGGCTGCTCGCTCGCCGCCTCGATCACCGCCGCGGACGTGCGGCTGCTGCGCGAGCGCTACCCGGGGGCGCCGGTGGTGACCTACGTCAACACCTCGGCCGAGGTGAAGGCGGAGTCCGACGTCTGCTGCACTTCGGCCAACGCGATCGAGGTCGTCGAGTCGCTCGGCGCGCCGCGCGTGATCTTCCTCCCGGACGAGTTCCTGGGCCGCTACGTCGCCGCGCGCACCGCGGTCGAGCTGGTGCTCTGGCACGGCCACTGCGAGGTGCACGAGCGCTTCACCGGCGGCCAGCTGCGCGAGCTGCGCGCGAGCCACCCCGGCGTCTACGTCCTGGCGCATCCCGAGTGCCCGCCCGAAGTGCTCGCCGAGGCGGACTACGTCGGCTCGACCGCCGGCATGATCGGCGCGGTATCGAAGTCGGGTGCGAGCCGGGTGGTCATGATCACCGAGTGCTCGATGAGCGACAACGTCGCGGCGGCCCACCCGGAGATCGAGTTCGTCCGCCCCTGCAACCTTTGCCCGCACATGAAACGGATCACGCTGCCGGGCATCCTCCGTTCGCTCCAGACGATGACGCACGAGGTGGTGGTCGACCCCGGCGTCGCGGCGCGGGCCCGCCGGGCGGTCGAACGGATGCTCGCCGTGGCCGGCGGAGCGGGGCGGTGAGCCCGGACCGCGCCGACGCCGCGCGCCTCGAGGCCGATGCGGTGGTCATCGGCTCGGGGGTCGCCGGCCTGGCGGCGGCCGCGGGTCTGGCACCGCGGCGCGTCCACCTGGTCACCAAGGCCGAGCTCGCCTCCGGCTCGGCTAGTGCCTGGGCCCAGGGCGGCGTGGCGGTGGCGCTCGGCCGGGACGACTCGCCGGCGCTGCACGCCGCGGACACCGTGGCCGCCGGCGCCGGGCTGGTCGAGCCCGGGCTGGCCGAGCTCCTGGCCCGGGAAGGGGTGAGCGCGATCCGCCGCTGGAGCGAGCGCGGCGCGCGGTTCGACCGCGACGCGCGCGGGGCCATCGAGCTCGGGCGCGAAGCCGCGCACAGCCGCCACCGCATCGTGCACGCCTCCGGCGACCGGACCGGCGCCGAGCTGGTGCGCGCCCTGGGCGCGCACGTCGTGGCGCTGCCGTCGATCCGTCGTTTCGAGCGTGCGTACGCCACCCGGCTGCTGGTCGAGAGCGGGCGAGTGATCGGGGTCGAGACCCTGAGCGCCGCGGGCGAACGCCTCCAGCACCTGGCGCCGCGGGTGGTGCTGGCGACCGGCGGCTGCGGCCAGGTCTGGCGCCTGACCACGAATCCCACCTCCGCGACCGGCGACGGGCTGGCTCTGGGGGCGAGCGCCGGCGCCGAGCTGATCGACCTCGAGTTCGTGCAGTTTCACCCCACCGCGCTGGCGGTTTCCGGATTGGATCCGGCGCCCCTGCTCACCGAAGCTCTGCGCGGCGAGGGGGCCTGGCTGGTGGACGACCGCGGCGAGCGCTTCCTGCTCGGCGAGCACGCGGCCGCGGAGCTGGCGCCGCGCGACGTCGTGGCGCGGGCGATCTGGCTGCGGTTGGCGGCCGGACGGCGGGTCTTCCTCGACGCGCGGCGGGCGGTCGGGGAGCGCTTCCCGGAGCGCTTCCCGACCGTGTTCGCGATCTGTCGAGCGGCCGGGCTCGATCCGCGCGTCGACCCACTGCCGGTGGCGCCCGCGGCGCACTACCACATGGGTGGCGTCGCCGTGGACGGGTGGGGCCGGGCCAGCCTGCCCGGACTCTGGGCGTGCGGCGAAGTGGCCTCGACCGGCGTCCACGGTGCCAACCGGCTGGCTTCGAACTCGCTGCTCGAGGCGCTGGTCTTCGGCGGCCGCGTGGCCGAGAGCGCGGGCGCGGCGGATGCGCCGGCGCGCCGTTCGTGGCCGTCGGGCGCGCCGGCCGAGCTGGCAGCGGCGGCGCCCGACCCCTGGAGCGCGGCGCCGGAGCTCCGAGCGGCGGCGCGGCGAATCGCCTGGGACCGGATCGGGCTGCTGCGCGACGGGGCGGGGCTGACGGCGGCGCTCGCCGACTTGCGCGAGCTCCATGGCCGCCTGCCGGCGGGCGCCTCCGAAGCCCGCGCGGTGGTCACCGTGGCCTGGCTCGTCGCTGCCGCCGCGAACGAGCGGCGAGAGAGCCGGGGCGCGCAGTATCGGACCGACTTTCCCGGAGCGCGGGCGGAGTGGGAGTGCCGACTGACGGCTCGGCCGTCGATCTCGGACGACGCGCTGGCGGTCCGCTTCGAGCGCGCGAGCGCGGGGGCGGCGCCGGTTGCTGCTGCCGCGGGGGCGAGGTGAGCTGCGGCGGGCTCTTTCCGGTCCAGTTCGAAGATTTGCTGCGGGACGCCCTGCGCGAAGACCTCGGCGCCGCCGGCGACCTCACTTCGGAGGCGATCCTGCCCGCCGGCGCGCTCGCCACGGCCCGGGTCGTGGCCCGAGCTCCGGGCGTCGTCGCGGGGCTCGGGATCGCCACCCGGGCGTTCTCGCTGCTCGATCCCGCGCTCGAAGTGAAGCTCGAAGTCGAAGACGGGGCCAGAGTCGAAGCGGACCGCGCCCTGGCCGAGGTGTCCGGATCGGCCCGTGCCATCCTCGCGGCGGAGCGCACGGTGCTGAACCTGCTGGGTCGCCTTTGCGGCATCGCCACCGCCACCGCGGCCTACGTCGCGGCGGTGGCCGGGACGGCGGCGACGATCGTCTGCACGCGCAAGACCACGCCGGGTCTGCGCGCGCTCGAGAAGTACGCGGTGCGCTGCGGCGGCGGCGCCAATCACCGCTTCGGCCTCGACGACGCAGTGCTGATCAAGGACAACCACCTGGCCGTGGCAGGCAGCGTGCGCGCGGCGGTCGAGAGCGCGCGGCGCCGCGTCGGCCACCTGGTGAAGATCCAGGTCGAAGTGGACGACTGGATCCAGCTCGAGGAGGCGCTCGCGACCGGCGTCGAGGCCATCCTGCTGGACAACTTCGAGCCCGCCCAGCTCGCCGAGGCCGTGCGCCGCGTCGGCGGCCGCGCCACGACCGAAGCTTCCGGCGGCATCACCCTCGCCAACGTGCGCGCGGTCGCCGAAACCGGCGTCGACCGGATCTCGATCGGCGCCCTCACCCACTCCAGCCCCGCCCTCGACGTCGCCCTCGACGTCCTCCCGCTCCCCGCCTCGCAGCCCCGCTGAGCCCCCGCCAGGCTCGAGGACAAGCGAAGAGCAGGCCACAGAACAGAACAGGCCAGTACAAGCCAAGACAAGGCAGAGAAGAAGAGAGAAGTAGAGGAGAGAAGAGAAGCAAAGCAAAGGCTCCATAGAAGGGGTCGATGGCGGGGCGATCGTGGCGCGTGCGGGGCGCTCGTGGTGGCTGTATCGGCAGGGGAGTCGTCGCCGGCCCGCGCTCGCCACCGCGGCACCGCTCACCACCCCTTTCAACAGAACGCTTTTCCAACGCCGAGCCAGCCACCCACGCACCGCTTCCCACCGCTCCGCATCGCAGCCGCCATCGCCACTTCGTCTCGTCTCCCGGCGGCGCTGCGTCCAGTCCCGAGACTGCGAATCGGCCGCGAAGGCTGCCCCGCGCTCGCCACCAGGGCACCGCCCACCAGCCCCTTCAACAGAGCGCTTTTCCAACGCCGAACCAGCCACCCACGCACCGCTTCCCACCGCTTCCCGCCGCTCCTCACTGCCCCCCGCAACCGCCATCGCCACTTCGTCTCGTCTCCCGGCGACGGTGCGGCCAGTCCCGAGACGGCGAATCGGCCGCGAAGGCTGCCCCGCGCTCGCCACCACGGCCCGGCCCGCCACCCCCCTCAACAGAACGCTTTTTCAACGCTAGTCGACCACCCACGCACCGCTTCTCAGAGCAGGCAACAGCTCGGCGAGAGGATCCGCGAAGAGCTCGGCGCGCGGATCGGGTTGATAGACTCTGCGCCGTGAGCGAGTCGCTGGTGCAGATCGGCGGAGCGACGGGTCCGCCCAGGCGCGGGCCGCGGCCGGAGTGGCTGCGGATCAAGCTGGCGACGCCGGAGCGCTACCACGACGTCCGCAAGCTGATCGACCGGCTGTCCTTGAACACCGTCTGCACCGAGGCGCGCTGTCCGAACATCTACGAATGCTGGGGCGAGCACGGCACCGCGACGTTCATGATCCTGGGCGAGATCTGCACCCGGCGCTGCGGCTTCTGCGCGGTGACCTCGGGGCGCCCCCGGCCGGGAGTCGACGGCGAGGAGCCGGCGCGCGTCGCCGCGGCGGTGGCCGAGATGGGTCTTCGCCACGCGGTGATCACCTCGGTCGACCGCGACGACCTGCCCGACGGCGGCGCCCGCCACTGGGCGGCGGTGATCCGGGCCGTCCGGGAGCGGAATCCGGGCTGCGCGGTCGAGGTGCTGACGCCCGATTTTCGCGGCGTTCCCGACGCGCTCGACCTGGTTCTCGCGGCCCGGCCCGAGGTCTTCTCGCACAACACCGAAACGGTGCCGCGGCTCTACCGCAAGGCGCGCCCGGGATCGCGGTACGAGCGGACCCTCGAGCTGCTGGCCGAGGCCTCGCGCCGGCGCGACGACGGCGAGTACGCGGGCCGCGTCAAGACCGGGATCATGCTCGGTTTGAGCGAGACCCCCGACGAGGTCCGCGCGACGATGCGGGACATCCGCGTCGCCGGCGTCGAGGTGATGACGCTCGGGCAGTACCTGCAGCCGACGCGCCAGCACCTGCCGGTGGCGCGGTTCGTCACCCCGGAGGAGTTCGCCGAGCACAAGGCCTACGCGGCGGAGCTGGGATTCGCGCACTGCGAGTCGGGGCCGCTGGTGCGCTCCTCCTACCACGCCCACGAACACGTGCCTTCGGTCGCCGGCTGACCCCCTCGAGGCCGCGCCTCAGCGGTCGGACGGGGTGATGGAAGCCGGCCCCGGTGGTGCGGACCGGGTCCGAGTGCTCGCGACCAGGGCGAGACCGGCGACGATCAGGACGAAGCCGGCGGCGTGCTGCCAGCCCGGACGCTCGCCCAGCAGCGCGAACGCCAGCCCGGTGGTCAGCACGGGCTGGAGCGTCGTGAACGCGGCGACGACGGCGGGGGAGGAGCGGCGGACCGCCCAGGTGTTCAGGGCGAAAGCGAAAGCGGTCGGGACCAGGCCGATCCAGAGGATGCCGCCGAGCGCGCTCGCGGGCAGCGCGCGCCAGTCCGCGGCGGCGAGCGCGGGGGCCGCGGCGGGCAGCGTCAGCAGCGAGCCGAAGAGGAAGCTCCAGGCGATCAGGGTCCGCCAAGGGACGCGCGCCAGCAAGGGCCGCTGCAGCACCAGGAAGAGCGCGTAGGAGAGGCAGTTCGACAGCACCAGCAGATTGCCGAGCGTGGCTCGGCTCGAGGTGTCGAGCCGGGTCGGATCGAGCAACACCAGCGCGCCGGCCGCCGCCAGCGCGATGCCGGCGAGCCGCGCCCCCGCCACCCGCTCGATTCCCAGCAGGGCGGCGGCGCCGGCGGTGAAAACCGGAATCGAGGGCATCAGCACGCCGGCCGAGGTCGCGCTGGTGAAGGAGAGGCCGAACAGGAAGAGCGTCTGGTTGACGAAGATCCCGAGCGCCCCCAGCAGAGCCAGGCGAGGCCAATCGGCGCGCGCCGGCACGCAGCGGTCGTGACGCCAGGCGAGGGCGAGCAGGATCGGCGTCGCGATCAACACCCGGGTACCGGCGAGCGCCAGCGGCGGCAGGTGGGCGAGCACCAGCTTGCCCACCACGTGCAGCGAGGAGAAACAGAGTTGGACCAGGAAGAGCGCGGAGAGGACGCGCAGCGCCGGCGTGGCGGCCGCGGGCGGATTCGCGGGCAGCAGCGTCGCGCGGCCGGGCTCGCTCACCCGCGGATCCTATGCGCAGCCGGCCGCCGCCGGATTGGCGGGCGGGGGGCCGCGCGTTCTAAGATTCGGGGCATCGTGACCGCCACCACCCTGCTCGTCCGCCCGCTCTCCGAGCTCGACCTCGACGGCATCGTCCGCATCGTCGAGAAGACCCGCAATCGCTACGAACCCGACCTCTGGGAGGACCGGGTGACCTACTACCTGCGGCGGGATCCGGAGACCTCGGTGGTCGCGGAGTCGGCGGGCGAAGTGGTCGGGTTCATGCTCGGCGACGTCCGCTCCGGGGAGTTCGGCCTCGAGGATCCGACCGGTTGGATCGAGGTCCTCGGCGTCGATCCGACACACGCCGGCGGCGGCATCGGGCGCGCGCTCGCCGAGGCGATGCTGGAGAGCTTCCGTTCGCGCGGCGTGCGGCGCGTACGGACGATGGTCGACGAGTCGATGCCGGAGGTGGAGGCCTTCTTTCGCAAGCTCGGCTTCGCGCCGGACAGCCTGCGCCCGTTCGTGATGCACCTTCCCTGAGGATCTCGGAGCCCATGGCCACGACCACCACCACCGAGCTGCCGAAGCGCTATCACGACGCCGTGGAGCGCTGGCGGCAGACCTACCTGCCGGACTTCGACTACCTGATCGAGAACTGGGATCGCTACTTCCCCCGCGACCCGCGCTTCCGGCTCTGCGCCTACCGCGAGTGCGGCATGCCCTGCGCGATCGAGTGCGGAGAGGACCAGGGCCGGCCGAAGCACCGGTCCGCCGCCGCCATGAAGCCGGAGGTCGCCCATCAGCTCCTGGCGCAGATCCGGGCCCAGGCGTCGACCGAGTTCGGGTCGATCCAGCAGCACCAGTTGACGCTCGCCCGCGCGCACGACGAGGAGGAGCAGGCGATGGTGCTGCGCATGATGGCCGAGGAGTTGCGCCACGGCTACCAGATGCTGCACCTGCTGGTCGAGGACGACTGGAGCGCGGTCGCGGGCGCCAGCGCCGACCAGATGATCGAGGAGATCCTGTCGATGCGCACCGGCTCGCACGTCCTGGGCGCGTTCAACATCGACTTCGAATCGTTCGTCGACAACGTCGTCTTCTGCGCCCTGATCGACCGGGTGGGCAAGTACCAGCTGTCGATGCAGAAGATCTCCTCCTACTCGCCGATGGCCGAGTCGATGCCGCAGATGCTGCGCGAGGAGGCCTTCCACCTCGCGACCGGCGTGGTGCCGCTGCGGCGCTGGGTGGTCAAGGCCGCGCAGGGCTCGCCGCTGGTGACCCTGGCGGTGATCCAGAAGCACCTCTACAAGTGGGTGCCGCGCGCGCTCGAGATGTTCGGCGACGAACGCGGCGGCGCGACCAACGTCAAATGGGGCCTCAAGCCGATGAAGAACCAGGAGGCCCAGGATCAGTACTGGCGGGAGATCGAAAAGGTCGTGCGCGACCTCAACATGCGCTACCTGCGCGCCCGATTGACCCACCTCGACCTGGCGGGCGCCGAAGCGGCGCTGGCGAAGTTGGAAACGGAGGGGGGCGCCATCGAGGGCGTGCGCGCCGAGGACCTGCTGCGGCTGCCCGACCGCGAGTTCTTCCGCCGCCGTGGCGTCCCCGCCTTCCGCATGGTGGGGGTCGACGGCGAGCGCTTCGAGGAGGTCGAGGCGTTCCTGAATCACCTGGTGCGGGTGCTGCCCGACGGCTACCGCGCCACCGCCGATTTCCGCGACTACGTCGAGAGCCTGCGCGCGGTGGCGCGCGGCGACAGGAGCCCCGAGGAGGCGCAGAAGCAGATGCCGGCCCTGCGCCGGGTGGGCGGGGTCTGCCCCTGCTCGAAGTCGGTGCGCTGGGTCGCGGAGGAGGCGGTCGAGTCGCCCACTTCGGGCGCCGCGCGCTGAGCTCGGGAGATACGACACCATGAGTCTCTTCGCCTGGCTGGTCGTCAAGGGCCTGCCGCTGGTTCCCAAGCCGATCGTCGGCCGCGTGGCGAAGCGCTACGTCGCCGGCGAGACGCTCGACGCCGCCCTGGCGACGATTCGCGACCTGAATCGCGAGGGCGCGATGGCCACCCTCGATCTGCTGGGCGAGGAGGTGACCCAGCGCGAGAAAGCGGAGGCCTGCACCGCCGAGTACGAGCGAATGCTCGTCGCCATCGCCGAGAGCGGCGTCGATTCGAACGTCTCGATCAAGCTGACCTCGCTCGGCCTCGAGATCGACGAGGCCTTCTGCCGCGCCAACGTCGACCGGATCCTCGCGACGGCGAAGCGGCTCGGCAATTTCGTCCGCATCGACATGGAGGATGCCACCACGACGGATGCCACGCTCGGCATCTACCGCGACCTGTTCGCCGCGCACGGCAACGTCGGCGCGGTGCTGCAGGCGTACATGCGGCGCACGCTCGCCGACATCGCGGCGCTGCCGGCGGCCGGGGCCAACGTGCGGCTGTGCAAGGGCATCTACATCGAGCAGCGGACGATCGCTTTCCGCGATCATGAAACGGTGCGGCTCAACTTCCTGCTGGCGCTCGAGAAGTTGCTCGCGAACGGTGTCTACGTCGGCATCGCGACCCACGACGAGCACCTGGTGTGCGGCGCGCTCGGCCTGCTCGACCGGCTGCGCGTGCCGCGCGAGCGCTACGAGTTCCAGATGCTGCTGGGCGTCGACCCGGAGCTGCGCCGCATCCTCCTCGCGGGCGGACACCGGCTACGGGTCTACGTGCCGTACGGGGTCGACTGGTATCCGTACTCGACCCGCAGGTTGCGCGAGAACCCCGAGGTCGCCAAGCACGTGATCCGCGCCATGCTCGGCGGCCGCTGAGCGCGTGGGCACGCCGCCATCGCCCCCGGCCGCGGGCGCTCCCCGCGTGCTGCTCCTGCAGATCCGCGACCATCCGGGCGCCGAGCTCCAGGAGCGGCGCTGCTTCGTCGAGCTGTCCGGCCTGCCGGAGGACCGCTTCCGCTGCCGCAATCTGCTGGTCGCGCCGGAGCTCGAATGGCGCGACCTCGACGGCGCCGACGTGGTCATCGTGGGTGGCGCCGGCGCCCACTCGGTCACCCGGG
Organism: Acidobacteriota bacterium; assembly: GCA_014584695.1. Taxonomy (GTDB): domain Bacteria; phylum Acidobacteriota; class Thermoanaerobaculia; order Multivoradales; family JAGPDF01; genus JACTMI01. The sequence goes on along the minus strand of JACTMI010000042.1, from coordinate 139,916 downwards.
AGCACCCGTTCTCGCGTCCGCTCGCCCGCGTGCTGGAGCGCTGCGTGGCCGAGGGCCGGCCGCTGTTCGGCAGCTGCTTCGGCCACCAGTTCCTGGCGCAGGCGCTGGGCGGTCGGGTGATCACCGATCTCGAGCGCAAGGAGATCGGCACCTACTCTGTCCAGCTGACGAACGCGGGCCGCGAGGACCCCCTGCTGCGGCACCTGCCGGAGCGCTTCGACGCTCAGTTCGGGCATCACGACCGCGTGTTGGAGCTGCCGCCGGGGGCGGTCGAGCTGGCCTTCTCGGACCTCTGTCCGAACCAGGCCTTCCGCGTCGTCGGCGTGCCGGCCTGGGGCTGCCAGTTCCACGTCGAGCTCGACGAGCGCCGGATCCTGGAGCGCGCGCGCGTCTACCAGGAGGGCTACCTGCCGGGCGACGATGCCCTGGCGCGGCTGGCCGCCGCGGTGCGCCCCACCCCCGAGGCCTCGACGGTTCTCCGCCACTTCCTGGCCGCGCTCCGCTGAGGGCGCGGCAGCCCGCTCCGGTGCTATCCTCGGCTTCGAATCGAGACTCGATCCAGAAGGCGAACGAGCCGTTGAGCCAGCGGAAATCGGATTCCCGCGACACTTCGACCGACACACTCTCCCGGCGCGACACGGCGACCGGGTCGGGCACGGACGAGCACCTGCTGACGATCGCCGACGGCTCCGACCTGCGCGCGGCGCCGCCGAGCGGTCTCGAAGCGGACGTGATCCTGATCGCCCATCCGGAGAACAAGCGGCTCGGTACCCGCTTTCGGCTGACGCCGGGAGGCGTGCTGGAGATCGGCCGTTCGACCGGCGCCCAGGTGAGCCTGCCCGAAGTGCCCTCGCTCTCCCGCAGCCACGCCCGCCTCCGCTTCGTCGGCAACCGCGTGACGCTCGAGGATCTGGGGAGCCGCAACGGCACCTACCTCAACGAGCGCGAGGTGCGCACCCCGGCCGAGCTGCGCAGCGGCGACCGCTTCCAGGTCGGCTCGGTGCACTTCAAGTTCCTCCACGAGCGGGACGTCGAGCACGCCTACCACGAGGCGATCTACCAGCTGGTGATCCGCGACGGCCTGACCGAGGTCTACAACCGGCGCCGGTTCCACGAGGAGGGGGCGCGCGAGTTCGCGCGGGCGCAGCGCCACGGCCGCCCGCTGGCGCTGGTGCTGCTCGACATCGACCACTTCAAGGCCGTCAACGACACCTACGGCCACCTCTGCGGCGACGCCGTGCTCAAACAGCTGGCGGCGCGGGTGAGCGCGCTGCTGCGCCCCGAGCAGGTGTTCGCGCGCGTCGGCGGCGAGGAGTTCGGCATTCTCTGCCCGGAGACCGGCGCCGAAGGCGGCGCCGCGCTCGCCGAGAAGGTGCGCCGGCTGTTCGAGGCCGAACCCTTCCTCGGCGGCTCGACCACCGTCGCCGTGACCTCGTCCTTCGGCGTCGCCGAGCTGCGGCCGGAGATGTCGGCGCTCGAGGATCTGCTGGTCGCGGCCGACCGCGCGCTCTACCGCGCCAAGGCGGAAGGCCGCAATCGCGTCGTCGTCGCTTCCGGCTCGGCTCCCCGCTGAGCGCCGAGCGGCGGCGCTTCCGTGGATAGAATGCGCCGGTGTCGAAACTCCGTGTCCTCTACGACTGTGACAACTGCCCCGCTTACTGCTGCTCCTACGAGCACATCGAGGCGACGCCGGCCGACGTGAAGCGGCTCGCGCGCCACTTCGGTCTCGACGAGGAAACGGCGCGCGACCGTTTCACCAAACCGGCTCCCGCGGGCGCGCCCGGCAGGGTCCTGCGCCATCAGAAGGACGTCCACTTCGGCACCGTCTGCCGTTTCCTCGACACCGAGACCCGGCACTGCACCATCTACGACGCCCGGCCCCGCATCTGCCGCTCCTATCCCGGCACCGGCCGCTGCGGCTTCTACGACTTCCTGATGTCCGAGCGCCGCTCGCAGGAAGACGCCGACTACGTCCCCTCTTTCACCCGCGGCTGAGAGGCGGCAGAGGCGGAGCGGGGAGAACGAGACCGTGCTGCGCAGCCTCCAAGTGCGCAACCTGGCGGTGCTCGCCGGGGGGGAAGTGGAGCTGGGGCCGGGGTTCAACGTGCTGACCGGAGAGACCGGCGCGGGCAAGTCGCTGGTGGTCGACTCGCTGGCGTTGCTGGCGGGGGCGCGGGCGGCGAGCGAGCTGGTGCGGGAAGGGGCCGAGTCGCTCTCGGTGGCGGGGATCTTCGACCTGCCGGCCGCGCTCGCGGCGCGCCTCGCCGAAGCCGGCATCGAAGCCGAGGGCGGGGAGCTCGTGGTCCGCCGCGAGATCGGCCGCGAAGGGCGCAACCGGGTCTTCTTGAACGATCAGCCGGCGACATTGCGGCTGCTCCAGGAGATCGCGCCCGCGCTGCTGCGCATCCACGGCCAGCGCGAGGAGCTCGGGCTGCTCTCGACCGACTTGCAGCGCCAGTGGCTCGACCGGAGTGGCGGACCCGAAGGGGCGGTCCTGCTCGACCGCACCGCGGCGGCCTACCGCGAGTGGCGCGCGCTCGCCGACCGCCTCGAGCGCCGCCGAGGCGACGGCCGCCTGCGCGCCGAGCGGCTCGACCTGCTCCGGTTCCAGGTGCGCGAGATCGACGAAGCGCGCCCGGAGGCCGGCGAGGAGGATCTGCTGCGGCGCGAGCGCGACTCCTTGCGTCATCGCGAAGCGATCCTGCACGCCATGGGCGGCGCGCACGCGCGCCTGTTCGAGGAGGAGGGTTCGGCCTCCGAGCGGCTCGCCGAGGCCCGCCACGCGCTGGCCGACGTCGCCGCCTGGGAGGCGGTGGCCGAGAGCGCGCTGCCGGAGCTCGCGGAGCTCGTCGCCCGCGTCGAAGAGCTCGGTCGCGCGCTCGGAGAGCGGCTGGGAGAGCTGGAGGTCGACCCGGGGCGGCTGGACGGCATCGAGGAGCGCCTGGCGCGGCTCGAGCGGCTGTTCCGCAAGTACGGGACGAGCTGCGCCGAAGTGCTCGCGCGGCGGGCGGAGCTCGGCCGCGAGCTGACCGAGCTCGAAGGCGACGAGAGCGGCGTCGAGGCGCTCGAAGCGGGTGCGGCGGCGGCGCTCGAGAGCTACCGTCGCGCCGCCACCGAGCTCTCGGTCGCCCGCGCGGCCTGGGGCGCCGAGCTTGCGCGCCGGCTCGGCCGCGAGCTCGGCGATCTCGCCCTCGGCAAGGCCCGGCTCGAGGTCGCGCTCGAGCGCGCGGCGCGCCCGGGCAGCCCGCTCGCGGTCGGCGGCGAGCCAGTCGAGTTCGGGCCCAACGGCTTCGATCAGGTCGTCTTCCGCTTCCAACCCAATCCGGGCGAGCCCCTGTTGCCGCTGGCGCGAGTCGCCTCGGGCGGCGAGCTGGCGCGCGTCTCGCTCGCGCTGCAGCTGGCGACCCGGGGCGAGGAGACCGGCGATCCGGCGACGCTCGTCTTCGACGAAGCCGACGCCGGTCTGGGCGGCGCCCAGGGCGCGGCGTTGGGGCGCAAGCTGCGCCGGCTGGCGCGGGCTGGTCAGATCCTGGCGGTGACCCACCTGCCGCAGGTGGCGAGCCACGGCGACCTCCACCACCGGGTCTCGAAGCGGGTGCGCCAGGGGCGGACCTTCGCCGAGGTCGTGACCCTCGACGCCAGCGCGCGGCTGGCGGAGATCGCGCGCATGCTCTCGGGCGACCGGGTGACGCCGGTGGCGCTCGAGCACGCCGGCGAGATGCTGGCCAAGGCGGGAGGAGCCGGGTGAGCACCGCGCTCGCCGCGCCGCCGCGCTGGCGCTTCGGCGCGCCGTTCGCGCCGCTCGTGGCGGCGGTGGAGCGCGGCGCGATCCTCGCCGTGCCGACCGAATCGAGCTACGGTCTCGCGGTCGATCCGCGGGACGCCGCGGCGGTGGCGGGGGTCTTCGAGGCCAAGGGGAGAGCCGCTGCCGAGCCGTTGCCGGTGATCGCCGCCGACCGCGCGCAGATCCTGGCGCTGGGCGTGGACGCGGCGGATCCGGCGCTCGACTGGGCGCTCGCGCGCTGGCCGGCGGCGCTCTCGGTGGTGCTCGACCTGGCGGCGCCGCTGGCGGCCACCGCCGGCGAGCCGACGGTCGCGGTGCGGATCCCCGCCCACGAGGGGTTGCGACGGCTGCTCGCCGAAGTCGGACGGGCGCTCACGGCCACCAGCGCGAACCCGAGCGGCGCGGCGCCGTATCTGGAGGCGGACCGGGTGGCGGACTGGCTGCGAGGGCGCTACGCGATCGTGGTCGACGCCGGCACGCTGCCGGGCGGCCCGCCGTCGACGCTGGTGCGCTGGCGCGCCGGCGGGGCGGTCGAGGTGCTGCGGCGAGGGAGGGTCGAGCTGTGAGGCGACACCGGACGATGTGGGTGGTTGCGGCCCTGACGGGCGCCCTGATCGCTTCCGCGAGCGCTCGGTCCGGCGCGGCGCTGACGGAGCCGGCGACCATGGGGGTCGACGAGCTCGCCGCCGGCCAGCGCGGCTGGGGGCTCTCGGTCTTCCGCGGCAGCGAGCCGCAGCGCTTCGAGGTCGAGATCCTCGGGGTGCTGCGCGAGCTGCAGCCGGGGATCAGCTTCGTCATGGCCCGGCTGACCGGCGCCGGCCTGGAGCAGACCGGCGTCATCGCCGGCATGAGCGGCAGCCCGGTCTACGTCGACGATCGGCTGGTCGGCGCGGTGGCCTTCGCCTGGCCCTTCTCCCACGAAGCGATCGCCGGCATCACCCCGATCGCCGCGATGCGTGGCATCGAGAGCGCCGCGCCCTGGCCCGGCGGCGCCGCGTCGCCGCGTCCGCGCTCGCTCGCCGAGATCGTGGCGCGGGAGCTGCCGGCCGAGAGCCTCGGCGAGGCGGTGGCGCGGCTCGCCGGTCCGCAGGCGGCCGGAGCGCGTGCCGCTCTGCTCTGGGGGGCCGCTGGTTTCGCGGACCGGACGGTGGCGGAGCTGGCGCAGTGGCTCCCCGGGCTCGCCGCGGGGGGCAGCCTGCCGTTGGCGGGCCGCTCCGCCGGCGCCGGAGGCGGCGGCGACGCCACGGCGGCGCTCGGTCCCGGCGGTTCCGTGGCCCAGGTCTGGATCGACGGCGACCTCCGGCTCGCGGCCACCGGCACGGTGACCGAGCGGGCGGGCGACCGGATCCTCGCCTTCGGCCACCCGGTGACCGCGCTCGGCGACGCCCGGATGCCGATGGCGTCCGCCGAGGTGGTGACCGTGTTGTCGCGCTCGCTGGCCTCGTTCAAGCTCGCGAACCTGGGCCCGGTGGTCGGAGCGTTCGAGCGCGACCATGCGGCGGGCGTGCTCGGGCGGCTGGGCGCGAGCGCGCCCACGGTGCCGCTCGCGATCGCGGTCGGCGGACCGTCGCCGCGGCGCTTCGAGCTGCGGCTGGCGGCGGTGCCGGCGCTGCTGCCGGTGCTGGCGGCGATCGGCACCCTCGGGTCGCTCGACGTCGCCGCGCCGATCGGGGGGTTGGAGAGTGTCGACCTGAGATTCCTCGCCGACCTCGGCGGGGCGGGCCGGCTCGAGCTGCGCCAGTCGTTCGACGGCCCCAACGCCGGCATCCAGACGGTCCTCTACCTGCTGGCGGTGGTCGATTTCCTCGAGCGCAACGATTTCGGTGCCGTGGATCTGCAGGGACTCGAGGTCGAAGTCATCCCCTTCGCCGCGCCGCGCGCGACCGAGCTCGTCGGTCTGCACGCCGAGCGGACACGCGTCGAGCCCGGCGAGCTGGTCCGCCTGGTGCTCGACCTGCGCCCTTACCGCGGCGACGTCGTCCGGCGCCGCCTCGAAGTCCAGTTGCCCGAGGATCTGCCCGCCGGCCGCTACACGCTGCTGGTGGGCGATGGCGCATCGGCCGACGCCGCGCGGCTGGCGCTCGAGCCGGAGCAGCCGGTGACCCTGACCCAGGCGCTCGACCTGCTGCGGTCGCTCGGCTCGGCGCGCGAGCTGGCGGTGATCGGCGTGCTCGCGGGCCGGGGGCTGTCGACCCAGGGCGCGCTGCTGCCGCGGCTGCCGGGGTCGATCCGCGCCATCTGGAGTGCGTCGGGGGACCGCTCGGCGCGGCCCCTGCGGCTCGCCATCGCCCAGAGCGCGCGCTCGGCCGAGCCGGTGCCGCTCGCCGGCCTGTTGCGGGTGGATCTCGACGTGCGCCGGCCAGAGCCGATCCAGCGCGGCGGCGCATCGCCGGAGGGCGCGGGGACCCGCCCGCCGGACGGCGCGTCCGGCCGGCCGGCCGCGGGTCCCGCCGGCGCTGGTCGATCCAAGGAGGGGACATGAACCGGATTCTCGTGACCGCGCTCGCCGCCGGACTCGCCGTCGGGACCCTTGCGGCGCCGTCGGTCGCGGCGCCGGTGCGGGTGCTGCAGGTGCAGTCCCAGGCGTCGTTCCTGGCCGGTGAGCTCGACGGCGTGTCGGTCGACTCGCGCGGCGTGCTGGCGCTCGCCCAGCGGGCGGAGCGGGTGGCGGCGCTCGGCGAGCCCTTCGCGTTCGCGCTCGCGACGACCCCGGACGGGTGGGCGGTCGGAACTGGTGACGACGGACGGGTGATCGGAGTGTCGCAGCGGGGCGAGGTCCGCGTGCTGTTCACCGCGCCCGAGCCGCAGGTCTTCGCGCTCTGGGCCGATGCCGACGGCACGCTGTTCGCCGGCACCTCGCCGCGCGGCAAGGTCTACCGGATCCGCGGTGACCAGGGCGAGGTTTTCTACGACCCGGGGGAAACGTACATCTGGGCGCTCGCACGGGGCGCCGACGGCGCGCTCTGGGTGGCGACCGGCACCGAGGGACGGCTCCATCGAGTCGACGCCGCCGGCCGGGGCGAGGTCGTCTTCGACAGCGAGGAGACCCATCTGCGCAGCCTGCTGCCCCAGCCGGGCGGCGACCTGCTGGTCGGCACGGCCAGCTCCGGTCTGATCCTGCGCTGGCGTCAGACATCCCGCTCGGTGCGCACCGTCCACGACTCGGCGCTCGGCGAGGTCGTCGCCTTCGCGCCGGCGGCGGACGGCGTGGCCTACGCGGCGGTGCTCTCCTCGGAGGCGAGCCTGCTCGAGCAGGCGCCGTCGCGGCCGGCGGCGGAGGCGACGGCGACCGCGGAGGAGCCGAAGCCGGTGGTCACCGTCGAGCTCGAGGGCGAGCCCGCGGCGGCGGCGGCCGGCTCGCGCCCCGCCGGCGCGCGCGGACCGCGCAGCGAGGTGGTCCGCATCCTGCCGACCGGCGCCGTGGAGCCGGTCTGGCAGTCGCAGGACGAGACCGTGTTCTCGCTCGCCTGGGCCCAGGGCAAGCTCTGGATCGGCACCGGGCTGGACGGCAAGCTCTATTCGCTGCGCGACGATCAGGTGGTGCTCGAGAAAGACCTCGAGGAGCGCCAGATCGTCGGCCTGGCGGCCGCGGCCACCGGGCCCGCGATGCTGTCGACCAACGCCGCGGCGATCTGGCGCTTCGTCCCGGGCAGCGAGAAGTCCGGCACCTACACCAGCGCGGCGCTCGACGCCGGTCAGGCGGCGCGCTTCGGCACCTTCCGCTGGAGCGGCGAGCTGCCCGAAGGCGCCAGCGTGCGGGTCGCCTTCCGCAGCGGCTTCTCGGCCGAGCCGGACCGGACCTGGACCGACTGGAGCCCACCCGCCGAGGGACGAGAGATTCCGCTCGCCGCGGTCGATCGGGGCCGGTACCTGCAGTGGCGCGCGCAGCTCAGCGGCGCGGAGGGTCGCTCGCCCCGCATCGGCGGGGTCGAGATCTCCTACCGGCAGGAGAACCTGCGGCCGAAGGTCGAGCGTTTCGTGGCGCTCGACCCCGGGCAGGTGCTGGTGCCCACCGGCTTCAATCCGGCGGATCAGATCTACGAGCCCGCGAGCCCGAACCGCGACGGCATCTTCACCACGCTCGAGCCGTCGGCGGGGCGCGACGAGCGGCTCAAGCCGCTCTGGCGCAAGGGCTGGCGGACGCTGCGTTGGAAGGTCACCGACCCGAACCAGGACGAGTTGCGCTACTCGCTGGCGGTGCGGCCGGAGCCGGAGCTCGGGGCGGTGGCCGGGGCGTCGGTCTGGCTGCCGATGGTCGAGGAGATCAAGGAGGAGCACTACGGCTTCGACGCCACGGTGCTGCCGGACGGGCGCTATCGCTTCCGCCTCACCGCGTCCGACGCGCGCGGCAACGTCGGTGGCGACGCGCTGGCGGTCGAGCAGGAGAGCGAGCCGGTGGTGGTGGACCACACGCCGCCCCGGCTGGTGCGGGTCACCCGCTCCGGCGCGTCCGTGCGGGCCGAGGTGTACGATGCGTGGAACCCGATCCGGGAGGCCTCGGTGTCGATCGACGGCGGGGCGTGGCGGCCGGTGGCCGCCGCCGACGGGCTGCTCGACGGGCAGAGGGAGGAGCTGCGAGTGGAGGAGATCCCGCCGAAGGCGCGCCTGATCCTGCTGCGGGTGGCCGACGCGGCCTTCAACTACGTCACCTTCGACCTGGGGGCGGAGCTCGGCGGACGATGAGCGCCCGCGTCGCGGTCTACCCGGGGTCGTTCGACCCGATCCACAACGGCCACCTCGACATTGTCGCCCGCTGCCGGCCGATGTTCGACGAGGTGGTGATCGCGGTGCTCCGCAACGAGGACAAGCAGCCGCTGTTCTCGGTCGACGAGCGGATGGAGATGATCCGCGAGCTGACCGGGGACAACGGCTTCTGCCGGGTCGAGAGCTTCTCGGGCCTGCTGGTCGATTTCATGGAGCGGGTCGGCTCGCGCACCATCGTGCGCGGTCTGCGCGCGGTCTCGGACTTCGAGTACGAGTTCCAGATGGCGCTCATGAACCGCCACCTGAACCCGCGCATCGAGACGGTCTTCATGATGCCGAAGGACGACTACAGCTACCTGTCGAGCCGCCTGGTCAAGGAGGTCTACCGCTTCGGCGGTGACCTCGCCGGGCTGGTGCCGGAGCAGGTGCTGGAGCGCCTGCGGCGGCGCTTCGCGCGGCCGCGCGAGGGGGGGGCTTGAGTCTCGCGAGCTTCCTGGTCGCCTTGCCGAAGGTCGAGCTGCACGTTCACCTGGAGGGGGCCATGCCGCCGGCGACGCTGCTGGCGCTCGCCCGCCGGCACCGGGTCGACCTGCCGGCGAGCGACGAGGCGGGCCTCAGGGAGTGGTTCCGCTTTCGCGACTTCGATCATTTCGTCGAGGTCTACGTCGCCTGTTCGCGGGTGCTGCGCGAGCCGGAGGACTTCCAGCTCCTGCTGCGCGACTTCGCCTCGGAGCAGGAGCGGCAGGGGATCCGCTACTCCGAGGTGCACTTCACCATCGGCACGCACTGGCTCAACGGCCTGCCGATCGACGAGATCCTCGACGCGATGGGGGAGACGATCGCCGCCGAGGAGGCGCGGCGGGGGACGCGGATCCGGCTGATTCCCGACATCGTGCGCGACGTCGGCGCGCAGACGGCGGACCCGACGCTCGACTGGGCGCTCGCGGGGGCGAAGCGTGGCTTCGTGGTGGCGCTGGGCCTGACCGGCCGCGAGGCGGTGATGCCGAGCGAGCCGTTCGCCGACCACTTCGAAGCCGCCGCCGCCGCCGGGCTGCACTGCGTCGCCCACGCCGGCGAGCACGCCGGCCCGGCCTCGGTGGAATCGGTGCTCGGCCCCTGTCGCGCCGAGCGGATCGGCCACGGCGTGCGGGCGATCGAGGACGACGCGCTGATCGCGCGCCTGCGCGAGAAGCGGACGCCGCTCGAAGTCTGCCCGACCTCGAACCTGATGCTGGGCCTCGCCCCCGACCTTGCCCACCACCCCTTCGACCGCCTCCGCCGCGCCGGCCTCGAGCTGTCGGTCAACACCGACGACCCGGCCCTCTTCGCGACCGACCTGCCGACCGAGTTCCTGAATCTCGCGCACACCTTCGCCTACACTCCCGAGACCCTCGTCGACCTCGCCGCCGCCGCCGTCCGCCACTCCTTCCTCCCCGCCGCCGAGAAGACCGCCCTCGAATCCGACCTCCGCACCGAAGCCACCCGCCTCGCCCCGACCCACCTCGGCCGCGAGCTCGCCGTGCCCACGACCTGAGCGTCTCGCCCTCGCTGCGAGTACGGCTCGAACCCGGGGCTGGTCGCGCGACGGCGCCGAGAGTCCACTGAGGCCCTGTGCTCGGCGCGCGCCCGGCCCTCGAGCTTTCCGCCGGGGCGTCTCGACGCACCGCTTCTTCCGCGCCTCGGCGAACCGCCCCGCGCCTGAGCTTCTTCGGAGGATCCCCGTGGCGAGGGTTTCCTTGCCTGATCCGCACCAAGCGCCTACACTCCCAACAAGAACTTGTCGTCTGCAGCACCTACGCTCCGGGAGGCCCCATGGCCCACGGATTCGTCGCTCCAGTGTCGAGGATCGGCTACACGCCGATGATCTCGTTGAGGCCTTCTACGACTCTGGCCAGCTCTTCGGGGGAGAGGCGTCCGAGCCGCTTGCCCAGGCGCTCGGTGGAGAGAGTGCGAATCTGTCCCATCTTCGCCCAGGAGCGCTTCGGCAAGCGGACGGACCTGAGCTCAAGACTGAGAGGGAATCCGGCCGCGGGCTCCTGGCTGGTCAGGGCGAGCGCGATGACGGTTCCGGAGCGCTGGTTGAAGACGTCGTGGCTGAGAATCAGCACGGGGCGTAGGCCAGCCTGCTCGTGCCCACGTGTCGGTGCCAGATCCGCCCAAACGATGTCGCCCCTCAGTATCCGGGCCACGAGGACTCCGCGACCAGCCAGCTCTCCGCGTCTGCGCGTTCGGCCTCGGGATCGAGCTTGGCGCATTCCTCCGCCAGCCGCGTCCTCCGCAGCCGAGCGAGACGGTCGCGGACTGCTTCTTGAATCAACTGACTTCGACTCGCCGCGACGCCTTTGCGAACCAGGTCGTCGACCTGGCTCAAGTCTTCGGGATCGATCGAGATGGCGATTTTGGCGCTCGGCATGGGGCGATGGTATCACCAACGGTCATACTGTCACCCGCGCCCGGCCGACAGATGCTCCCGGCCGTCCCGCGATCGATCTCGCCACAGCCGGCGATGAGGGCAGTTCACGGGCTCGAGTGCGCAGCGCCGTCGGCAGCTCGGGCCTGGAAGAAGCCCGGACAAGGGAAAACGGCCTACCGGACAGCACCTTCGAGCCCAAAGTTCCAGTGTGTTCAGTGCTCGTACCAGTCGCGCTCACTTCCTTCTCTGATCTGTTCTTTCTCTGTCGACCCAAACTGACTGCTGAAGACTCGCGATGAGGAGCCCGCGGTCGAGTCGCCTCCTACCTGGTGCCCTCGAGTCGCTGGTAAGTATCGAGAGAAGGGGAAAAGGCCTTCGGGACATGGCCCTGGAGCCCAGAGTACCGATTTGTCCAGCGCACGTACCAGGTGCGCATACCCACTTCTCTGGTCCTTTGTTTCTCCGTCGGCCTGCACCACTGGTTGAAGACTTGCGATGAAGAAGCCGCGATCGAGTAGCCTCCTCCCCGGAGCCATCGAGTAGTTGGCGAGGATCCAACGTCAGGAATCGAGATGCGGACGATCCTGCCCTTCATGCTTGCAGGCTGGAGCCTTCTCCAGGTCGCGCCGGTTCGGGCGGAGAACGAGGTCGTTGCGCGCTGGTTCAAGAGGTTGGAGGCCGCGGAAGCAGATCTCCTGAGTGGGAAGTTCAAAGCCGCGAAGCGGATCGCAACGGGCGTTCGCGACGACATGCTCAACCGTCTCGGGCCCGGTGACGACGCCGGCTACGTGTTGGGCGCGGCCCTGGTGTACGTCGCGCTCGCGGACGCGGCGGAGGGTCGGGTCGAGGACGCCCTCTGGTACTGGCACGTCGCGCTTGGTCTCCATCCGGCGCTCGCCGACACGGCGCTCGATCGGTTCGGCGCGGCCGGAGCGCTGTTACGGGATCATCCGCCGCGGACGCCTTTGCTCCCGATCGAGGATGACCCGGATGCTCCGATCGGCGCAGTCGTCGAGCCGCCCGTGGTCAAGAAGTCGCCGCGCCCGAAGTACCCCGCAGGCGCACTACAATTTCGCAGCTCCGGTCCCCTCGTGGTCCAGGTCGTCATTGGGCCTGACGGTTCGGTCAGTTCTCCCGTCATCGTGCAGCCCTTGCCTGCGCCGACACTCGCGTACGCTGCGCTCGATGCGGTGCGGCGATGGCGGTTCGAAGCAGGTCGATTGAATGGGCAGCCGGTCGAGGTCTTCTACACGCTCACGGTCAATTTCGCTCTGGACGATTGGTGAAGGCCACCATGCGACCGCGTTACTTCGTGTCGGGGGTCGCTGCCGGCTGGCTCTCGGTTGTTCTGTTCGTGGGTGCTTTCTTGCTCGTTGCTCGAGAGAAGAGCGAGGCCGGCGCTGCCGCCAGGAACCGCGAGGCGACCTCGAAGCGAATCGAGAACATGGACTTGCGCCCATCGCGACTGGAACCGCAAGAGCTGGACACGTTCGACTTTTCCTGGCGACTCGAGTGGGAGGGCGCCCGGGGAGCCGGGCGACTTCGAGGCGTACCGGGGCCGAGTCGTGGTTCTCACCACCTGGGCGAGTTGGTGCCAGCCGTGCCTGGCGGAGTTTCCCAAGCTCGCCGAGCGGGCGTCGCGGCTCCCGGACGAAGATGTCGCAGGCATCAGCCTGTCGGCTGACCGGGCCGATAAGTTCGAGACCTTCATGGCGAAGGGGGAGCTCGAGCCGCCCGGCAGGGTCACACGGCTGGGCACTCAGGTCTCGTTCCAGCTGCGGCCGCACGGGTTGCCGACTACCTGGGTCGTCTCTCGATCGGTTGAGGTCGTGATCCGACACGCGGGAGCCGCTGACTGGATCGCGACGTCGGGCGTCGATTTCGTGCGCAAGATGGCGATGGCGGACCAGCCAGTCTCCAGTCACCCCCGTCTCTGGTCCTTGCCTTTCCTGTCGGTCGACACCAATCGCTGCAGACTTGCGATGAAGAGCCCGCGCCGGAGCCGGCGACTGGGGCGACCGGAGGTCGCGGAGTACCTGAGGCATCTCGCTACCGGCTGCTGAGCGCTGAAGGCCGCGGCCCTGCGGCCGGCGAGCTGCCGGGTCACTGCGCCAGCGCGCCGGCGGTGCAGTCCGGTCGCATCGAGTAGCGGTGGAGCGGGGTGGTGCCTTCGACCCAGGCGATGGTCTGCTGATCCAGGTCTGCGCGCAGGGCCCAGTGGGCTTCTCGCAACTCGCGGACCGAGTTGGTGACCGCGCGGGCTGGGCCCCAGCCGGGCGCCGGTGTGTCGGAGACGGTCCAGACATGTAGGGGTACATGGAGGCCGCGTGCCAGCCGACGAATCTGTTCCGGGCCGTACTGGCTGGCGTCGGCTTCCCGGTCTCCGACGACGACGATGACCGCCCGCCGCCGCCCGGTTCCCGCCGCCGCGAGCACCGCGACGCCGGTGGCGTCGGCCATTCGCGGCGCGATCCTGCGCACCGCCGCGGCCGGTTCCTCCGTGTAGATCCGCTCCCAGAATCCACCCGTGCTCAGCTCCATGGCCGGCGAGTGATGAAAGACATCCGCGCGCCGTCCGTCGCCCAACTGGCGGGCCTCGGCGACCAGCTCGGGCCAGAAGAAGGTGGCCCGGCTCAGTTTGGGAAGAGGCTGGCGCAGGATGGGTGCCGCCGCGCCCGCGCCAGCGCGTCCGCTCGGAAACCTCGGGGTCATGGCGCGACGCAGCGCGTGTCGACTCTCGACCGACGCCACGAGGTAGACCTCCGCCCCACCCGCCTCGAGACCGTGGGTCGCAACCGGCTCGCCGTTGGGGCCGGTAAGGCAGCTGGCTGCCGCCGCGGCAAGGCGACGATCCTCTGTCCGAAGGGGAACGCCGACGAGCTCCGTCGCGACGCGTTCGCCGAAAGCGCCGCCGATCACCAGCGCGGCGCTCCGCTGGCCGACTTCCGATGTCGCGCTCGCTTCGAGCAAGTGAACGACATCGGTTGCGAGCCGAGGGAGGGCGGCGCGCCGGTCGACCAGCGGCAGCGGCTTGCCGTCGAGCTTCAGCGAGAAGGCGCGTGGCTGCTTCAGGTCCGTGCTTTGCCAAACCAGGCGCGCGGCGATTTCCGTGCCCCGATCGTCGCGTTCGACGACGATCTCCAGGGACGGGTCGTCGTGCGGAAGGTTGACCCGCTGGACGGCCCGGGCCAGTTCGCGGCCGTTCTCGTCCACCGCCCGGGCGACGACCTCACGCGGCATGGGGTCCTCGCCGAAGTCGACGTGGGCGATCCAGGGCGGGCGGATCAGGCGGGAGACGGGCACGCCGTCGAAGAGAATTTCTATCGCCGCGGGGCTGCCCTCGACAGCGAGCTCGAGGGTATGGGGACCCGCGACCAAGCCGAGCAGGAGTGTCAGGAAGACCACACGCACGACACCGAATCGGCAAGCAAGAGGCGTGCAAGGGGCCCGTGCCAGCGATCCACGATCGGCTCGGGACGAGCGCGCCGGCCTGCCGCCACTCCGACTGCGGCGCAGTTCTCCCAGACCCACGCCCGAAGGGCCTCGGCGCTCTTCGCGCGCCAGCGATCCCGACGAGATTCAGACGGCGATGCGTTCGATCCCTGGGTAGCTGTCGAAGCAGCGGTCGAAGGTGAGGACGCGGCGGATGCCGTGCACTTCCATGGTGGCGACGTGGAGGGCGTCGCGGGCGGAGAGGCGCGGGTAGCCGAGCAGGATGTCCTTGGAACGGAGGAGGGTCCGGAGGTCGACCGGCAGGACTTCGTCGACGAAGCCCAGGAGCGCCTCGAAGGCCGGCTGGACGGCGTCCCGGCGGCCGATCGCCGTGTTGCGGTGCAAGATCTCCTGGAGCACCTCGGCGTCCGTGACCAGGCGCTCCCGCTCGGCGATGGCCCGCTCGAGTAGGCGCTGCGCGTCGATCTTGTGGGGATGGGGCGCGCCGACGAGGTACATCGGCACGTTCGAGTCGACGAAGATCAATTCTCGCCCCCGGCCTCGCCGGCGCCGTAGCCGAGCTCGATCTCGGCGATCATCTGGTCAATGTCCGCGGTCGGGAACGCGTGGCGGGTCGCCGCCCGCACCACGGCGAGCTTGCGTTCCGCCGAAGTCGCGGGCTCCTCGCGCTGCGCCGCCCGCAACGCCCCGCGAACCCACTCCGCGACCGTCATCCGCCGCGCCCGAGCCACCCTTCCGATCGCTTCGAGCTCCTCTTCTTCGAGCAACACCTGGAGCCGCTTACTCATAATCGGAGTCTAAAAGACTCATCATGAGCAGTCAACGTGTTCGTCGCCGAGGAGGAAGCTCGAGGTCTCGAATCCAGGCTCAGCCGCTGCGAGCGACGACCTGCGCGACCGGTCACGCTCCGGCGATGGCGTGGCGCTCTGCTGACGCGGGCGTACTTGGAGGCGCCCGAGAATCGCGAGCCTCTCGCACGCCGTCGACGCGCCCGTAGGGAGGACCCGCTCGCTTCAGAGGCCGGACCAGCGCTGTGCAGAAATGGCTTGCGCCACCCGAGGTGCGATCGCCTATGATCCGCCGATGCCAACGAGAGTGGGGTGGTGGGTCGCGGTCCTGGTCGGACTGGTGGGTGGGATTCTGGTCGCGCTCCCGGCGGCGGTATCGGCAGCGACCTCGGGATCGTCTGCGGGAACGACTTCGGGAGCGGCAGGTCCAACTCCAGCGGTCGACGAATGGGTCTGGATCACGCTCGGCGAGGACGCTTTCGCGAGCGCTGAGCGGGTGGTGGCGCAAGTGCCGCCCTTCGCGCTGCTCGAGCGGGTGGGGGAGGAGCGGGGAGTGGTGCTGACCCGGCTGCCGAATGCGGCGATCCCCCTGCTGGCGGAGCGAATCCACGAAGAACTGCGGCGCTGCGGCGGCTTCGTGGTGCATGCGAGCCGCGCCGAGGCCGACGCCGAGATGGCGCGGCTCGCCGCGCCCGAGCGGGCGCCGGAGGCCCTGCCGTTCGCCATCGACCGCCCCGACTGGGTGGTGCCGCTCGCCACCGCGGTCGACGAGAGCCAGATCCTGGCGACGATCACCGCCCTGTCGACCAACTTCACCAATCGCTACCACCTCCATCCATCCGGCACCGCCTCCGCGCACTGGATCCGCGACCTCTGGGCCGGCTACGCCGCCGCGCGACCGGAGGTCACCGTCGCCCTTTGGGAGCACCCAGTCGCCGTCACGCCGCAACCCTCCGTCGTCCTGACCATTCCCGGGACCACCCTCCCTGATGAAGTCGTGATCCTCGGAGGACACCAGGACTCCACCCGCTCCGGGTGCTCGACCAACCCCGCCTGCGTCGCGCCCGGCGCCGACGACGATGCCTCCGGAATCGCGACCCTCTCCGAAGTGATCCGCGTCGTGCTCGATTCCAGCTTCCAGCCACAGCGCACTGTCCAGTTCATGGCCTACGCGGCAGAAGAGGTCGGACTGCGCGGGTCCGGCGCCATCGCGCAGGCCTACCTCGACGCCGGGAGCCAAGTCGTCGCCGTCTTCCAGCAGGACATGACTGGGTACAAGGGCTCTGCTGAGGACATCGCGCTGATTTCCGACTTCACCGACCCGGAGCTCAACGCCTTCACTGGAGGTCTTTTGTCGGCCTACCAGCCCGAGCTGCTCTGGACCACGACGGCTTGCAACTACGGTTGCTCGGACCACGCCTCGTGGAACACCAGGGGCTTCCGGGCCTCCTTCGCCTTCGAGTCGCGCTTCGGGCAGCACAACGGCGCTATCCACGGCGCGAACGACACCGTCGCGACGCTCGGCGGCAGCGCGGCGCACGCGGCGAAGTTCGCGCGACTGGCGGTCGCCTTCGCGGTCGAGGCCTCGCTCGACCTGGTACCAGGGATCTTCGCGGACGACTTCGAGAGCGGCGACTCCAGCGCCTGGACCATGACCGCGAGCGAGCCCTGAGTCCCCGACGCCTCAGCGGGCGGAGTGGGTAGCGCATTCGCATCCTCGGCGCTGGAAAAGACCAGATAAGAGAGCGGATTCGCCGGTTGGTTTGGGTCAATCGGAAGAAGAAGACCATAGATGGGAGTGTGCGCACCTGGTACGGGCGCTGAACCGGTCGCCACAGTGCGCTCCAGGGCCTTGTCTGGCAGGTCTTTTCCCCTCTTTGGTCTTCTTCTCGAGCCCCCACCTGCCGACGGCGCTACCCACTCCGACCGGTGAAGCGCCATAAGGGAAGAGACCAGATAAGGGAAAGTGTCAGACGCAGGTCGGGACCCGTGCGACAGGGTCCAGGACGCTACGGCGTCCGTCGGGTCAGCGCACCGAACGAGCGCGTTCACGCCCTTCTAGGGCCTCTTCCTCCCTGCCGAACCGCACCACCCGATGGAGGCTCGAGCTTCTCGCGGCCCTCCGGGCCGTTACTTCGCCGCCGGAGAACCCGCCGCCGGCTCGGCCGCGACCTCTCGCAGCGCCGCCGTGCGAGCGGCCAGGAACTCGTCGCCGGGATGCCAGGCGGGGAGCTCGTCGGCGTCGGCGATCGCGAGCGTCACGGCCAGCGCGAGCTGCGTGTCCTCGACCATGCCGTCCCAGACCCAGTCGTCGCCGAGCTCGTCGCAGGGCTGGTGGTAGCAGGTCGATTCATAGGCCTGCTGGCGGCGGCGCGCTCCGGCGGCGTTCGGGCCGATGAAATCGGTGCCCGGGTCGAGGTAGACCGCGGGCACGCCGATGCGCGCGAAGTTGAACTGGTCCGACCGATAGAACGAGCCCTTCTCGGGCGCCTGGTCCCCCTGGACGATGCGCCCCTGCGCGGCCGCGGCGCGCTCGACCACTAGGTCGAGGCTCGAGCGACCGTAGCCGATGTAGGTCACGTCGCGCGTCCGGCCGTAGATGTTGGCCGAGTCGACGTTGAGGTTGGCGGCGATCCGTCCGGCGGCAAAGGTCGGATGCGCGGCATAGTGGGCCGAGCCGAGCAGCCCCTGTTCCTCGGCGGCGACGAAGGCGATCAACACCGAGCGACGCGGTTTCGATGCGATCGGCGCGATCGCCCCGAGCGCCTGCGCGATCTCCAGCAGCTGGGCGCAGCCCGTGGCGTTGTCGAGCGCGCCGTTGTAGATGCCGTCGCCGCGCGCGTCCGCGTCGCCGACGCCGAGGTGGTCGTGGTGCGCGGTCAGGACGACCACCTCTTCGGCCAGCCGCGGGTCCGAGCCGCGCAGCAGGCCGAGCACGTTGGCCGTCTCGACCCGGCGCGACAGAACCTCGAGGCGCAGCGAGGTCGTCACGCCGAGCGGCACCGGCCGGAAATCGCGGGAGCGCGCGCTCGCGATCAGCTGGTCGAGATCGTGCCCGCCCAGCGCGGCGAGCCGCCGCGAGGCCTCCTCGGTGGTCCAGGCGGCGATCTGGATCCGGGGCTCGTCGCGCGCCGGCAGCTCGAACTGCTCACCCCCCCAGGAGGTCCGGACCACCTGCCAGGGGTAGCCCGCCGAGGGGGTGGTGTGGATGACGATCGCCGCGGCAGCCCCCTGCCGCGCGGCGCTCTCGTACTTGTAGGTCCAGCGCCCGTAGTAGAGCCGCGTCTTGCCTGCGAACAGATCGGGATCCCAGTCCGGATCGTCGTTGAGCAGCAGCAGCACCTTGCCGCGAAGATCCGCGCCCTTGAAATCGTCCCAGTCGTGCTCGGGCGCCTGGATGCCGTAGCCGGCGAAGACGATCTCCGCCTCGGCGATCTCGGCCACCGGGGCCTGCACCCCCGTACCGGCGATCCACTCCGAGCGCGCGGCGAGGTCGAGCTCGGCGTCGCCGGCGCGAAAGCGCCAGCTGGCCGGCAGCTGGGAGGTCAGCCCGACCATCTCGAAGCGCTGCTGCCAAGTGCCATCCGCGGCACCGGGCGCGAAGCCCGCGGCTTCGAGCTGGCTGGCGAGATAGGCGCGCGCGAGCTCGTCGCCGCGGCTGCCGGGGGCGCGCCCCTCCAGCAGGTCCGAGGCCAGGAAACGGACGTGGGCGGCGAGGCCGCCGGCATCGACCAGCTCCGCGCCGGCCGGCTGCGCGCCACCGGAAGCAGCCGGGACCAGGAGAAAGGTCAGGGCCGGGACGGCCGACAGGACACTGCGCACGCTCGGCATCGATGCTCTCCTCTCGCTCTGCGGCCGGCATCGTATCGCGCCCGCCGTCGTCCCCTTGCCCCGGGCGCGCGGAGCGGCTAGCGTCCTCGGACGTGATCTTCACCACCGAGCTCGAGAGCGCGCTGTTCATCGGCTGGGCGGTGCCGGTGGACGAGCTGCCCGAGCTGCCTTCGCCGCTGCGCCACGACGTCCGCGGCGCGCCCGGGGGCGAGGTGGGCTTCGTCACCCTCGTGCTGTTCCGGCAACGTGGCCTGCACGCCGCGGCGCTGCCCTGGGCCCGCCTCTCCTATCCGCAGGCCAACCTCTGGCTCTGCGCGCTCGACGCCGACGCCGTCGCTTCCGCGTTCCTGCTGCGGGAGCTGGTACCGGCCTGGGTGGTGCCGCTGGCGCGGTTCGGTGGCGGACAGCCGGCCGCCGCGGGTCTGCTCGAGTTCCCGCCCGCCGGCGCCGAGGTCGGCGGCGGGCGCCACCGCTGGTCGGTCACCGGCGGGACGCGGCTCGCGCTCGTGGCGGGGCCGGGGGCGCCGCTCGCCGGCGAGCCGCCGCTCGGCGACCTCGAGCGGACGGTCGCTTTCTGGCGCGATCGCGGTCGCGCCTACGCCCGCTCCGGCGGGCGCCTGCGCCGGCTCGCGACCCTGCGCTCGCGCGCCGACGCGGTGCCGGCCGTGGTCGAGCTCGAGTGCGCGGACTGGCTGCGCGCGCAGCTTCCCGAGGTCTCGCGGCAGCGCTGGCCGCGGCCGCACAGCGCCTTCATCCTGCCCTCGGTCCGCCTCGTCGTCGAGTCCGAGCGGGAGCGCCGGCCGGCGCTCGCGACGCACGTTCCGGCGCCCGGCTGAGCGCGGAGCGCATGGTACGATCGCCGCCCGTGACGAAACCGATCGAGCCGCGGGAGCGGCGCCCGCAGCGGATCGCGGTGCTGCCCGGCGACGGCGTCGGCCGCGAGGTGATCGCCGAGGCGACACGGGTGATCGAAGCCGCGGCGGCGCGCTGGTCGCTGCCGCTCGAGCTGGTCGAGCACCCCTACGGCGCGGAGCACTACCTGGCGACCGGCGTGACGCTGCCGCCCGGGCAGATGGAGTCCTTCCGCGACGACTACGCCGCGATCCTGCTCGGCGCCTTCGGCGATCCGCGCGTCCCCGACAACCGCCACGCCGCAGACATCCTGCTCGGGTTGCGCTTCCAGCTCGACCTCTACATCAACTTCCGGCCCTGCAAGCTCTACGACGCGCGCCTCTGCCCGCTCAAGAACAAGCGCGAAGAGGACGTCGACTTCGTGGTCTTCCGCGAGAACACCGAAGGCATGTACGCCGGCATCGGCGGATCGTTCAAGGTCGGCACCCCCGACGAGCTGGCGCTCCAGGAGGAGGTCAACACCCGCAAGGGGGTCGAGCGGATCGTGCGCGCCGCGTTCGAGTTCGCGCGCGCGGCGGGGCGCCGCGAGGTGGTGATGGCCGACAAGGCCAACGCCATGCCGCATGGCCACGGGCTCTGGCGGCGGACCTTCGCCGAGGTGGCGCGCGAGTTTTCCGAGATCCGATCGCGCGCGATGTACGTCGACGCGGTCGCCCTGCAGCTGGTGCGCGCGCCCGAGAGCTTCGACGTCATCGTCTCGAACAACCTGTTCGGCGACATCCTGACCGACCTGGGGGCGGCGCTCCAGGGCGGGCTGGGCGTGGCCGCTTCCGCCAACCGGCACCCCGGCCGCACCTCGATGTACGAGCCCGTCCACGGCTCCGCGCCGGACATCGCCGGCACCGGCACCGCCAACCCCGTCGGCGCCATCCTGTCGGCGGCGCTGATGCTCGGCGACCTCGGCCACCTGGAGGCGGCCGCCGAGATCGAGCGGGCGGCGATCGCCACCCTGCGCGCCGGCGAGACGACCCCCGACCTGGGCGGCGGGATGTCGACCTCGGCCGTCGGCGACCGGATCGCCCGCGCGGTCGCCGGCGTGGCGCTCTCCGCGCGTTGACCGGCCGAGCGGCCGCCGCCGGTTCGACGATGGTTCTCGAAACGCTGACCGTCGGGCCCCTGGAGGAGAACTGCTACCTGATCGGAGCAGCGCCCCGCTGCGCCGTGGTCGATCCGGGTGCCGAGTCCGACCGGATCTTCGCCGCCATCGAGCGGCACCGCCTGGTGCCGGAGATCGTCGTCCTCACCCACGGGCACGTCGACCACATCGCCCACGTGCCGCACGTGATGGCGCGCTACGGAATCGGCCTGGTGGTCCACCGCGCCGATCTGCCCTACCTCGAAGGACCGCAATGGCCCGAGCTCGAAGCCCTGCTGGGGGCGCGCCCCTGTCCGCCGCCCACCGGCTGGATCGAACCCGGCGTGCAGCTCGAAGTCGCCGGTCTCGACCTCGAGGTGGTCCACACCCCCGGTCACACGCCGGGGGGCGTCTGTCTGCTCGACCGCATCCGCCGCGAGATCCTGGTCGGCGACACGATCTTCCGCTTCGGCGTCGGCCGGACCGATCTGCCCGGCGGCGACGGCCCGACGCTCGTCGCCTCGATCCGGGAGCGGCTCTTCCCGCTCGACGGCGACTGGCGCCTCTACCCGGGCCACGGCCCGCCCACGACGCTCGAGGAAGAGCGGCAGCTCAACCCCTTCGTCGGCGCCGCCGCTCGCTTCTCGGCGTGGTGATGGGCGGCTGGTGACCGGGCTACACTCTCGGCGATGACGAACGAGGCCGGCCCCGCGGCGCCGGCGCCGCCGGATAGGTCGGCGCCGGTGGCACCCTGGCGCCGGCGGCTCGAGCTCTGGCTGGAGGCGCTCGCCGTCGAGCGCGGACTCTCGCCCCGCACGGTCGACGCCTACCGGAGCGACTTGGTGCGCCTGGGTCAGTGGCTGGAGAGCGAGCGCGGTCTGCAGCTCGAGCGAGCCGATGGCCGCGCCCTGGCCGAGCACTTGCGCTGGCTCCACCGCCGCGAGATCTCGCCCCGTTCGGCGGCGCGCGCGCTGGCCGCCATGCGCGGCTACTTCCGGGCGCTGGTGGAGGAAGGGGAGCGGGCGGGCGATCCCACCGAGCATCTCGCGGCGCCCCGCCGGTCGCTGCGGCTGCCCAAGGTGCTCGACGAGCTGGAGGTCGTCCGCCTCCTGGAAGCGCCGGACACTTCCGAGCCCCGAGGCGTGCGCGACAAGGCGATGCTCGAGCTGCTCTACGCCACCGGGCTCCGGGTCTCGGAGCTGGTCGGCCTGCGGATCGCCCAGCTCGAGCTCCGCGGCGGCTACCTGATCGCCTTCGGCAAGGGCTCCAAGGAGCGCGTGGTGCCGGTGGGGGAGGCCGCGGAGCGCTGGCTCGGTCGCTATCTGCGCGAGGTCCGTCCGGCCTGGGCGCGCGGCCGCCACGACGCGGTCTTCGTCAGCCGGCGCGGTGGCGCGCTGACCCGCCAGGGCTTCTGGAAGCTGCTCAAGGCCTACGGCCGCGCCGCCGGCGTGACGCGCTCCCTGTCGCCCCACGTGCTGCGTCACAGCTTCGCGACCCACCTGCTGGAGCATGGCGCCGACCTGCGCGCCGTGCAGAGCCTGCTCGGCCACGCCGACATCTCGACCACCGAGATCTACACCCACGTCCACCGTGAACGGCTGCGCGGCATCTATGACCGATTTCACCCGCGCGCGTAAGAGATCAGCGTGAGGCCCTTTCCCACCTGCCGCGCGCTGGGATTCGTGCTGGCGGCCGTCGCCGCTCCGGCGAGCGCCGAGCTGGTGGTGCTCACCGACGGTTCGTTCTTCAAGGTGGCGGCGTTCGAGGTGAGCGGCGACCGGGCGCGGTTGACGCTCGAGTCCGGCGGCCGGTTGGTATTGCCGCTGCTGCGGGTGGAGCGGGTGATCGACGACGAAGTGGTCCCCGAGCCCGCCGCGGTGGCCGGCGAGCCGACGGCTCCGCCCCCCTTTCCAGTGCGATTCGAGGAGCAGCACGCACGGCCGGACACCGCTTACGGCGACCTGATCCACGCCGCCGCCCGGCGCCACCGGATCAACCCGACGCTGGTGGCGGCGGTGATCCGCGCCGAATCGGCCTTCGACCCGCGGGCGGTGTCGAACAAGGGGGCGCGCGGGCTGATGCAGCTCATGCCGGCGACCGGCCAGCGCTTCGGTCTGCGCACGGTCGAGCTCTACGACCCGGCCAAGAACATCGACGCCGGTGTCCGCTACCTGCGCTTCCTGGCCGACCGCTTCGGTGACGATCTGGCCAAGATCCTGGCCGGATACAACGCCGGCGAGGGAGCCGTCGAGCGCCACGGTGGCGTGCCGCCCTACCGCGAGACCCGCGCCTACATCCGCCGGATCTACGGCTTCCTCGGGCTCGCCGCCGGCGGCTGATAGAGCAGGGCGACGACGGTGCGGTCGTCTTCGGCTGGCGCGCTGCCGGTGTGGGCGCGCACCGCCGCGATCAGCCGATCGCGCACGCCGTAGGCGTGGAGCGGCGGACCGGCCAGACAGCGTCGCACCCGGTCGTAGCCGAACAGCTCGCCGGTGGGCGAGCGCGCTTCGATCAGCCCGTCGGAGAGCCAGACCGCGGCGTCGCCGTCGCGCAGCACCGCCGCGAGCCGCCCGGGCGGGCCCGGCAGCGAGCCGAGGGGGGTCCCTGGAACCGCCAGCTCTTCGACCTCGCCGCCGGCGCGGACGAGATAGGTCGGGGGATGCCCCGCGTTGGTGATCTCGAGCGCCCCGGTCGCCGGATCGAACATCGCGAGGGTGGCGGTGACGAAGCTGCGCTCGCCCGGACGGCTGCGCAGCAGCCGGTGGAGGCGGGCGAAGATGCGCTCGGGGGGCGCGCCGTCCTCGACCAGCAGGGCGAGGGCCGACTGGATGACCGCCATCCGGAGGCCCGCCGCGAGGCCGTGCCCGGCGACGTCGGCGACCACGACGGCGAAACCCCGGTCGGGGCGGGCGAGAACGTCGTAGTAGTCGCCGCCGATCGCCGCGCTGGGCTCGAAGTGGGTGGCGATCTCGACCCCCTCGCGGCGCTCGATCGCTTCCGGCAGCAGGCTCTGCTGCACCTGGCGGGCCAGCTCCAGCTCCTTGTCGAGCGCCTCCTTCTGCACCGCCGTCTGCACCAGCTCCTGCAGGTGCTCGGTCATGGCGTTGAACGAGGACTGTACGGCGCCGAGCTGGTCGCGGCGCCGCACCGGGATGCGGACCGAGAAATCACCGCGGCCGACCGCCTCGGTCGCCCGCGAGAGGCGGTTCACGGCGCGGGAGAGACCGACGATCATGAACACCGCCAGCGCGGCGGCGGCGGCGTAGATCTCGAGCAGGACGACCGCGATGCCCGCGAGCGCCAGCCAGGCGGTCGAGTCCGCCTGCTCCGAGCTGGACAGCAGCTTCTGCACGAGGCCGCGCGGGCTGGCGGCGATCGAGGCGGTGACCGTCTCGGGCGTCTCCACGCCATCGGCGAGCGCGCGCAGCGAGCGGGCGGGCTCGACCCAGAGGATCGAAGGCCGGTCCCAGAGGCCGGGCGGCTCCTGCGGTGGCGGGCTGACCTGGTAGAAGGCGGCGAGCTCCTCGGGCTTGCGAGCAACCCAGAGGCCGCGAAAGACCAGCTGGCGGGTTCCGAGCTGGATCCGGGTCGTCTGGCGCTCGCGCGGGTCGTCGGAGCGGAAGAGCTGGAGCCAGGTGCGGGTCCGCGCGCGCAACGCCGGCTCCAGGCCGCCCTCGATCCAGACCAGCGTCGCGCGCTCGCCGCTGGCGGCCACGGCGGCCAAAGAGATCCGCCCGTCGGCGAGCGCGACGAACGGCTGACGCAGCTCGTCACCGGCCTCGGAATGCCGCTGCTGCTGGGCGGCTTGGAGCCACTCCGGCCAGGTCTCTGGCGCCTCCAGGGCGCCGCCGACCCGCCTGCCGCGCCGGTAGTCGGCGAACCGGAGCTCCGCCCCCGCGGCGGCGCTCCCGGGCGAGTCGCTCCGGGGGTCGAGCGCCAGGCGCTGGTGGGCGGCCGTCTCGAGGTCTCCGAGCGTCGAGTCGACGCCGTCGCGGTAGTGGTGGCCGAGCAGGAAGCCGCCGAGCATGTAGGCCGAGACCGCCGCCAGGAGGGCCATCAGGCCGATCGGCAGCAGCCCGAGCAGCAGGTAGGAGACGGCGAGGCGCCTGCCGACGCTCCAGAAGAAGCGGACCCAGAGCACCCGGAAGAGCCAGGCCAGCCCGAGCAGCAGGAAGCAAGCGAAGGCGAGGTGGGCGAGGGTACGGAGCGCCGGGTGGGGAACCAGCGCCTGGAGCGCCGTCGCGGCGGCGAAGACCACCGCGCCGACGACGAACAGCTTGGCCAGGCGGGATCGATGCGGCGGGGAGGAGGTCGGCACCGGGGACACCCCCGTCCACTACGCGCGAAGGCGGGTGAAGTTCCGCGCCGTCCGGCGCGAGCGGCGAGGGGCGAGAAATCGGCTAGGATTCGGACGCTCCGGCACGGTGCGCCGGCAGCCTCCGTGCCAGTGATTCCGAGAGGGGAGTGCTCGTGTCCCGACTGCCACGCTCGCAAGAGTACCTGAAGACCGGGTTCAACGCCGAAGCCGCCAGCGCCGCGCGCTACCGCGCCGCCGCCGCGCGCGCGACGGCCGACGGACGCCCCAACCTCGCGCGGTCCTGGCTCGAGCTGGCGGCCGAGAAGGACGCTCTGGCCATCCGGCAGCTCGAGGCCGCCGGCCAGGTGCGCGGCGGCGGCGAGGACCTCGCGGCGGCGCTCGCCGAGGAGCGCTACGAGAACGACTCGCTCTACCCGCGCATGAGCCGAGAGGTCGACGAGGAGACGGCGGCGGTGTTCGGTTCCGTCGCGCAGAAGCAGAAGGAGCACCTCGCGCGACTCGAGTCGCTGCTCGATGCGCTGACCCGCTCCCAGGGCGATCTGGCGAGCTGACGCGGCCCTCTCCGGCGGCGCCGTCGCCGTGCTCGAACGGGCCCCGGTAGGGGGCTCGGTCGCTCCGCGCAACCTTGTGACCCCGCAGGACATTCAGTAGGATGACGGGCGTTGCGGCGCGCTCCGGCGCGCGCACCGGAGGTGCGATGGAGCTCCAAGGCGAATCCTGGCTCACCACGCGGCTCGACAAGTTCGCGGACTGGTCGCGGTCGAACTCGTTCTGGCCGCTGCCGTTCGGAACGGCTTGCTGCGCCATCGAGTTCATGGGCACCGTGTCCTCCCACTACGACATGTCGCGCTTCGGCTACGAGGTGGTCCGCTTTTCCCCCCGCCAGAGCGACTTGATGATCGTGGCCGGCACGATCACCGACAAGATGGCCCCCGTGCTCAAGCGGATCTACGATCAGATGCCGGATCCGAAGTGGGTGGTGTCGATGGGCGCCTGCGCCTGTTCGGGCGGCTTCTATCGCGCCTACCACGTCATGCAGGGCATCGACGAGATCATCCCGGTCGACGTCTACGTTCCCGGTTGCCCGCCGTCGCCCGAGGGGTTGATGTACGGCATTCTCCAGATCAAGGAGAAGATCGCGCGCGACCGCAAGGCGCTGCGCGAGCGGGCGAAGAAGGCGAAAGGCAAGGGCCGCGATGCTGCTTGAGGAGCCCGCCCTGCTCGCCAGGTTCCCCGCCGGCAGCGTGGTCCCGCAGGAGGGACCCGACGCGCCCGCCGACCAGCCCACCTGGGTGGTCCGGCGGGAGGTCCTGCTCGACCTCTGTCGGGCGCTGCGCGACGATCCCCAGGGCCGTTACGACCTGCTCCTCGACGTCTGCGGGGCGGACTATCCCGACCGCGACGAGCGCTTCGAGGCCGTCTATCACCTCTACTCGGTGCCGACGGCGAACCGGCTGCGGCTGAAAGTGCCGCTGACGGAAAGCGATCCGAAGCTGCCGTCGGTGATCTCGGTCTGGAAGGGCGCCGACTGGTTCGAACGCGAGGCCTACGACATGTACGGGTTCGTGTTCGAGGGCCACCCGAACCTGCGCCGCCTGCTCACCCACGAGGGCTTTCAGGGCCATCCGCTGCGCAAGGACTACGACCCGGCCCGGCGCTGGATCCTGACCGAGGACAAGATCTACCGGCCCGTCTTGCGCGCTCCGGCGGACCGCCCCGAGTCGATGTTCGAGCGGATGACGATCAACATCGGCCCCTCGCACCCGGCGATGCACGGCACGTTCCGCTTCGTGGCCATGGTCGACGGCGAGGAGATCGTCGCTTCCGAGGTCGAGATCGGCTACCTCCATCGCTGCATGGAGAAGATGTCGGAGACGCACACCTGGCAGCAGGTGATCCCCTACACCGACCGGCTGAACTACTGCTCGTCGTTCCTCAACAACGTCGCCTACTGCCGGACGGTGGAGAAGCTGCTGGGGATCGAAGCGCCGCCCCGGGCGGTGTGGGCGCGGACGATCCTGTCCGAGTTCTCGCGCATCATGGACCACTGCGTCGCCAACGGCTCGACCCTGGTCGACACCGGCGCGCTGACCAACTTCTGGTACTTCTTCCAGCCGCGCGAAGAGATCTACGGCCTGCTCGAGGCGGTGTGCGGCGCTCGCCTGACCGTTTCGGCCTGCCGGATCGGCGGCCTGCTGGCCGACCTGCCCCCCGACTTCGTTCAGCGCTGCGAGCGGCTGCTCGAGTTCATCCCGCCGCTGATCGACGACGTCGAGAAGCTGGTCGACAAGAACCGCATCTGGATGGATCGCTCCGTCGGCATCGCCGCGATCTCGGGCGAGGAGGCGGTCAACTGGAGCTGGACCGGGCCCTGCCTGCGCGCGTCGGGCGTCGCTTACGACGTTCGGCGGGCGCATCCCTACGACCTCTACGACACGGTCGACTGGGAGGTGCCGGTGCTCCACGGCGGCGACGTCTACGACCGTTTCCGCCTCCGCATGCTGGAGATCCGCCAGTCGCTGCGGATCATCCGCCAGCTGATCGAGCGGGGCGTGCCGGCGGGGCCGTTCGTGGTCGACGATCCCCACGTCGCGCTGCCGCCCAAGGACGCCTGCTACAACCAGATGGAGTCGATGATCTACCACTTCAAGCTGATCATGGACGGCATCCGGGTGCCGGCCGGCGAGACCTATCTGATGACCGAGGGCGCCAACGGCGAGCTCGGCTTCTACGTCGTCTCGGACGGCTCGGGCAAGCCCTACCGGCTGCACGTGCGCGCGCCTTGCCTACCGATCTTCTCGACTTTTCCGACCCTGATGCGCGGCCACTCGGTGTCGGATGCCATCGCGACGCTCGGCGGCTTGAACGTGATCGCCGGCGAGCTCGAGCGCTGAGCGGGGAGGCATCATGAGCGTCAGCCACGATCTCGCTGCCAACGTGAACCGCGCGGCCCTCGCGCTGCCGGGCGTCCAGCAGCATCCGAAGGAGCTGATGCCGCGCCGCATGACCTTCGCCGAGCGGCTCTACCTGCCGCTGCTCTCCGGCCTGATGGTGACGATCAAGCATTTCTTTCTCAATATCTTCCGGATCCGGCCGCGGGTCACCATCCAGTATCCGGAGGAGCGGCGCAGCTACTCGCACCGGTATCGTGGACACCACATCCTGACCACCCGGCCCGACGGCTCGGTGCGGTGCGTCGCCTGCTTCCTGTGCGCCACCAACTGCCCGGCCGAGTGCATCCACATCGAGGCCGCGGAGCACCCGGACGTCAACATCGAGAAGTACCCGGTCGTCTACGAGATCGACATGCTGCGCTGCGTCTTCTGCGGCTACTGCGTGGACGCCTGCCCGGAAGAGGCGATCATCATGTCGAACAACTACGACATGGCCTTCTTCAGCCGCTCGCAGTCGATCGTCGGCAAGGCCGACCTGATGAAGCCTTTCACCTTCGATCCGGCCAAGCTCGGCTACCGCCCCTACTACCCGGAGGAAGACGCCCAGCACGCCGCGATGCGCCGCCAGGCGGTCGATCTGGTCGCCGCCGCGAAAGCGAAAGCCGCCGGAGACCGCGCGGTCGCCGGCGGCTGAGCGGCTGTCCTCCTCCCGCCGGCGGGCCCCTCAGGCCAGCAGCCGCCGGATCTCCGCTTCGATCACGCCCGGTTCGAGCTCGGCGAGCTCGTAGGTGACGTTGACGATCGGTTTGTCCGACTGCAAGACCCGCGTCAGCTCGATCGGCGTCCCCTCGACCACGACGTCGGCCGGCGTGGCGCGGATCGTGGCCTCGAGATCGCGGATCTGCTCCTCGCCGTACCCCATGGCCGGCAGGATGCCCGCGGCGTTCGGGTACTTGGCGTAGGTCTCGACCAGCGATCCGACCGCGTAGGGGCGGGGATCGACGATCTCCGCGGCGCCGGCGTCGCGGGCGGCGAACCAGCCGGCGCCGACGCTCATGCCGCCGTGGGTGAGGGTCGGACCGTCTTCGACCACCAGCACCCGCCGGCCCCGGATCGCCTCCGGGTCGGAGACGCGGATGGTGGAAGCGCAGCGCAGCAGCCGGGCCCGTGGATTGAGCCGCCGGCAGTTGGCCTCGACCGCCTCGATCTGGCCGCGGTCGGCGGTGTTCACCTTGTTGACCAGGACGAGGTCGGCCATCAGCAGGTTGGTCTCGCCCGGGTAGTAGCTGGCCTCGTGTCCCGGCCGGTGCGGGTCGACCAGCACCAAGCTGAGGTTCGGCCGGTAGAACGGGGTGTCGTTGTTGCCGCCGTCCCAGAGGATGACGTCGGCCTCCCGCTCCGCCTCGTGCAGGATCTTCTCGTAGTCGACGCCGGCGTAGACGACGAAGCCGTGGTCGATGTGCGGCTCGTACTCCTCGCGCTCCTCGATGGTGCAGCGGTGACGGTCGAGGTCCTCGTAGGTGGCGAAGCGCTGGCAGACCTGCTGGGCGAGGTCGCCATAGGGCATCGGATGGCGGATCGCGACCACCTTCTTGCCCATCTCCTTCAGGATGCCGGAGACGAAGCGGGTGGTCTGCGATTTGCCGACTCCGGTGCGAACCGCCGTGATCGAGATCACCGGCTTGATCGACGGCAGCATGGTGCGGGTGGCCGAGGCCAGCACGAAGCTCGCTCCCCAGGCGTTGACGTGGGCCGCCTTGTCCATGACGTAGGAGAAGGCGACGTCGGAGTAGGAGAACCAGGCCTCGTCGATGTCGCGGGTGCGGAGCAGGCTCTCGAGCTCCTCCTCGGGGTGGATCGGAATCCCCTCCGGGTAGTGGGGGCCAGCCAGGACCGCCGGATAAGTCCGCCCCTCGATATCCGGGATCTGGGTGGCGGTAAAGGCGACGACCTCGACCGCGGGATCGTCGCGAAACAGGACGTTGAAGTTGTGGAAGTCGCGGCCGGCGGCTCCCAGGATGACGACTCGACGGCGGGGCATTGGGAAGTACCTCCTCGCAACGGCGCGGCCAGCCTATACCGGCCCGCGGAGCGCCGCCGCCGCCCCAATGGACGGGGCGCGGGCGCGGCCGTAGCCTTCAGCGGTCGAGGGCGAGGGCGAAACGGAGCGCGGCGCCGACGGCCTCCATCCGATCGACCGGGAGCTTGCCGAGGCGTTCCAGCAGCAGGTCCTTGGCGAGGGTCGTCACCCGATCGAGATTGACGACACAAGGCTGCGGCACGCCGTGCTCGACCCCCAGCGGCACCTCGACGCGGATGCCCCGGATGCGCGTCGTCACGGGCGCGACAGTCACCATTCTACGCACGAGATAGGCCTCGTCACGGGAGAGCAGCAGCACCGGGCGCCTGGCGCCGTCCGGAAACTGGGCCCACCAGATCTCGCCGCGCCTCACTCCCAGCTCTCCGTGACGATGGCGTCACGGCCGGCGCGGCCGATGGCGTCGATCTCGTGGGGAGACTCGGGCTCGGCGGCGTAGCTGTCGAGGTAGCGACGAACCGCCTCGCGGTGCTCCTCGGCCTCCAGCGAGGCGATCGCGGCACGGCGCAGGAACTCGCTGCGGGTCTCGCCCGTGATGCGGCAGTAGCGGTCGACGCGTTTGAGCAGGGCCAGGGGCAGGCTGATCGAGATCTTGGCGACGCGAGGCATACGACGATGGTATGACTATGGTCGTACCGAGTCAATACCACTTGCACGACCCGGTGCGGGCCGGTATCCTGGGTTGGTCTACTCCTCCGGGTGGGCCCGGCCGTCCGGGCCGGGCTCACCCCAGTTTTTTCCCGGCGCGGCGCCCGCGCCCGCCGTCACCGAAAGGAGGCCGCTCATCTCCGAGGTCCAGACGGACCGCTTTCGCGCCTTCGGGCTCCACAACATCGGGCAGCGGCCGGAGTGGCAAGCGCTCGACCCGGATCTGCGCCGAGCCGTCGAGGTGGTGGGCAGGGTCCTGCCGTTCCGCACCAATCAGCACGTGCTGGAGAATCTCGTCGACTGGCGGCGGGTTCCCGACGACCCCATGTTCCAGCTCACCTTCCCGCAACGCGGCATGCTGCGCCCGGACCACTTCGGGCGCATCGCCGCGCTGCTGGATCGCGGCGACGCGCGCGAGCGGCTCGCCGCCGAGGCGAATCGAATCCGGCTGGAGCTCAACCCGCACCCGGCGGGTCAGCTGACGCACAACGTGCCGAGCCTGAACGGGCGGCGGCTGGCCGGGCTGCAGCACAAGTACCGCGAGACCGTCCTCTTCTTCCCGGGTCAGGGCCAGACCTGCCACGCCTACTGCACGTACTGCTTCCGTTGGGCGCAGTTCGTCGGCATGCCGGAGGTGAAGTTCGAGGCGCGGGAATCGGAGGACTTGCTGGCCTACCTCTCGGCCCACCCCGAGGTCTCGGACGTGCTGGTCACCGGCGGCGACCCGATGATCATGAAGACCAAGGCGCTGCGCCGTTACCTCGAGCCGTTGCTCGATCCGGAGTTCGAGCGGGTCCGGAACCTGCGGATCGGAACCAAGTCGCTCGCCTACTGGCCGCAGCGCTTCGTCACCGACGATGACGCCGACGAGCTGCTGCGCTTCTTCGAGCGCATCGTCGCCGCGGGCCGGCACTTGGCGGTGATGGCGCACTGGAGCCACCCGATCGAGCTGGAGCCGGAGGTGACCCGCGAGGCGATCCGGCGGGTCCGCGCCACCGGCGCGCAGATCCGCATGCAGGCGCCGGTGGTTCGGCACGTCAACGACGACGCCTCCGCCTGGGCGCGGATGTGGCGGCAGGGGGTCCAGCTCGGCATGGTGCCGTACTACATGTTCGTCGAGCGGGACACCGGGCCGCGGAACTACTTCGAGGTGCCGCTGGCGCGGGCGCACCAGATCTACCGCGACGCCTACCAACAGGTCTCCGGACTGGCGCGCACGGTGCGCGGGCCGTCGATGTCGGCGTTCCCGGGCAAAGTGCGGATCGTCGGCACCACCCGAGCGCTCGGCCAGCGCGTCTTCGTCCTGGAGCTGCTCCAAGCGCGCAACCCGGAGTGGGTTCGGCGGCCCTTCTTCGCCCGCTTCGACCCGCGCGCGGTCTGGTTCGATCAGCTCGAACCGGCGTTCGCGGACGACGCCGGGTTCTTCCCGCACTGGTCGGCGCCCGACCAGGACGCCGCGGACGACGCGGCCAGCGGAGCCGCCTGACTTGCTCGACGCGGAGCGGATCTCCTCCAAGCTCGCGAAGTTCCGGACCTCGTCGACGCTCGAGCTCAAGGTCCTGGTGGCGGAGCGCCGCCGTGCCGGGCTGCCGGTCTACGATTTCGGCCTCGGCGAGACGAAGGGGAGCCTGGCTCCGCACGTGCGCGAGGGCTTCCTGCATGCGGTGGCGAGCGAGCAGACGATGTACGGCGATCCCGCGGGGCTGCCGGAGTTGCGCGCAGCGGTGCTCGGCTGGCTCGGCCTGCGCGGTTACGGCGTCGAGAACGTGGTGGTCACCAACGGCGCCAAGCAGAGCCTGTTCAACATCTTCCTGACGCTGTGCAACCCCGCCGACTGCGTCCTCTTCGAGGCCGCGCCCTGGGTCTCGTACCAGCCGCTCGCGACCGCCGCGTACGCCTTTCCGGTGATGGTGCTGCCAACTTCGCCGGAGAGCCGCTACCTGAAGGTCACCGCCGAGGACCTGCGCCGCAATCTCGACTTGCGCCCGCACGCGAAGCTCTTCCTGCTCAACAATCCCTGCAACCCGACCGGCCAGCTCTACGACGGGGGCGAGGTCGAGGAACTGCTGCGGGTCTGCGTCGAGCGGCGGGTCTTCTTCGTCCTCGACCGGCTCTACTGGCGGCTGGTGTTCGACGGCCGGAGCTATCCGGAGCCGCGGGTCGACGACGAGACGCGGCGGTGGCTGATCCAGGTCGACGGCATGTCGAAGAACTTCCGGCGCGCCGGCGGGCTGCGCATCGGCTGGTGCGTGGCGCCGACGGACGTCGCGCGCGCGATGGCCAACCTGCAGAGCCACTACACGTCGGGTCCGTCGACCCCGGCGCAGCACGCCGCGCTGGCGGCGATCTCGCGCCCGTACCAGGGCGAGCTGCGCGAGGACCTCGAGCGCAAGCGCGACCTGATCGCCCGCCGCGCCCCGCGGCTGGCCCGAGTCGAGGTGTGGCCCACGCCCGCCACCTTCTACTCGTTCTGGGACGTGCGCGCCGCTCTGGGCGCCCGGACCCCCGCCGGCGAGCGGCTCGCGAGCTCGGACGACGTCGCGTCCTGGTTGATCCGCGACCATGGCGTGGTCACCGCCTCGGGGCGAGCTTTCGACCAGGACGGCTTCCTGCGGATCTCTTTCTCCGTGCCGGAGGAGGAGCTCGAGGGGGGGCTCGACGCCGCCGCCGCGGCCTTCGCGTCCCTGAGCTGAGCCGACCGCCCCCGGATGGCATCGGGTCGGATAGCCTCGGTGGCATGACGAGAGATCTCGATTCCCCGACCGTGAGCGAGGGCGATCGCGGTCGGAGATCCGCGCAGCGGCTCGACCGCTTGCTGGCGGCGCTCGCGCCGGCACTCGATCGCCTGCCGTACCGTTTCGCGCAGCTCGGCTCGGCGCCTTCGCCGGATGCGCTGTTCGCGAGCACGTTCGCCCTCGTGCGCGAGCGCGAGGGGTGGACCCGGATCGAGCGCAGCTTGGGGGAGACCGCGGCCGCGCGCACGGACGCGCGGGGCCCCGCCGTCCCCGAGGGTGCGGACTGGGCGCGGATCGAGCTCACCGTCCGCTCCGACCTCGCCGCGATCGGTCTGACCGCCGCGGTCACCGCGGCCCTGGCCGCCGAGGGCATCCCGGCCAACGTCGTCGCCGCCTGCAACCACGACCACCTCTTCGTCCCCTGGGAGGAGCGCGAGCGCGCCCTGGCCACGCTGGACCGCCTGTCGGATGCCGCCCGGCGCAGCGGCGCCGGCGACTAGGTCGCCCCTCGCGGCGGCGCCGCGTCGCGAGCTGACACGCGACGTTCGCGAGGGCGTGGGAGGGCAGGAAGATGCCCATGGAATGAAGGGAATGAGCCGGTTGGGTCGCGTGCTGGCCATAGCCTCCCACGGACTCGTGGAGCGCGCCTTCGGTGACTGCGTGTCGGCCGGACGCGCGGCGGCGTGCGTCTCGGCCCGCGCTCGATCCGAGCCTCGGCTCTGGCGGGCGGGGTGGTGCGAGCCAATCCCCCAGCCGCTGGGCGAGGTCGCTCGAGGTTCTCTCCGGCCCCCCTTAAATGGAGCCTTTTCAGCTCTTTGGAGAGCTGGCCCGGCGTGACCCTGCGGCCACCCGTCTGCTAGCATTCGCGCTTCGAAACGAGACGCCAAGTGTGAGCTCCGACATGACTCTGCCCACGGTCGAATCCGACAACCGCCTATCACGCGAGGTCGAGCACGAGCGGCTCGACGACGTGGTCATCCGCTTCGCCGGCGACTCCGGCGACGGCATGCAGGTGACCGGATCGCAGTTCACCAACACCTCGGCGCTGCACGGCAACGATCTCGCGACTTTCCCCGACTTCC
The DNA here is from genome assembly GCA_014584695.1 of Acidobacteriota bacterium. Classification (GTDB taxonomy): domain Bacteria; phylum Acidobacteriota; class Thermoanaerobaculia; order Multivoradales; family JAGPDF01; genus JACTMI01. The sequence goes on along the minus strand of JACTMI010000042.1, from coordinate 105,181 downwards.
CGGCCGAGATCCGCGCGCCCGCGGGGACGTTGCCGGGGGTCTCGGCCTTCCAGGTGCGGATCGCCGACTACGACATCCACACGCCGGGCGATCAACCCGACGTGCTGGTGGCGATGAACCCGGCGGCGCTCGCGGTCAACCTGCAGGACCTCAAGCCGAACGGCATCCTGATCGTCAACACCGACGAGTTCGAGGAGCGCAATCTCAAAAAGGCGGGTTACGCCGCCAATCCGCTCGAGGACCGGAGCCTGGAGTCCTACCGGGTCTTCCAGGTGCCGCTCGCGACCCTCACGCGGCGGGCGCTCGAGGGGAGCGAGCTCGACGCCAAGTCGATCGAACGGTGCAAGAACTTCTTCGCCCTCGGCATGGCCTACTGGCTCTTCTCGCGGCCGCTCGAGCCGACGCTGCGCTATCTCGACAAGAAGTTCGGTGCCAGGCCGCAGCTGGCCGATGCCAACGCCGTGGTGATGCGCGCGGGCTGGAACTACTGCGACATCACCGAGGCCTTCCACACCCGCTACGAGGTGGAGCCAGCGCGGCTCGCGCCCGGGGTCTACCGCAACATCACCGGCAACGCCGCGCTGGCGCTCGGTTTCATCGCCGCTTCCCGCAAGTCCGGGCTGCCGCTCTTCCAGGGCGCCTACCCGATCACGCCGGCCTCCGACCTGCTCCACGAGCTCGCTCAGTTCCGGCACTTCGGCGTCACCACCTTCCAGGCCGAGGACGAGATCGCGGCGATCTGCGCGGCGATCGGCGCCGCCTTCGGCGGCGCGCTCGCGATCACTTCGACCTCGGGACCGGGCATGGCGCTCAAGGGCGAGGCGATGGGGCTGGCGGTGATGACCGAGCTGCCGTTGGTGGTGGTCGACATCCAGCGCGGCGGCCCGTCCACGGGGCTGCCGACCAAGACCGAGCAGGCCGACCTGCTGCAGGCGATCTTCGGCCGCAACAGCGAGGCGCCGATGCCGGTGATCGCCGCCTCTTCGCCGGCCGACTGCTTCGAGCGCGCCTACGAGGCCTGCCGGATCGCGGTCCGCCACATGACCCCGGTGGTCCTGCTCTCGGACGGCTACCTCGCCAACGGCTCGGAGCCCTGGCGGTTGCCGGATCTCGGCGCTCTCGCCGACCTGCCGGTCGAGTTCTGGTCCGACCCGGAGGGCTTCGCGCCGTTCCGGCGCGACCCGGAGTCGCTCGCCCGGCCGTGGGCGATCCCCGGCACGCCGGGCCTCGAGCACCGGATCGGCGGCCTCGAGAAGCAGGACGGCAGCGGCAACGTTTCCTACGACGCCGCCAACCACGAGCGCATGGTGCACACCCGCGCGGAGAAGGTGGCGCGCGTAGCGCGCGAGCTGCCGCCACTCGAAGTGCACGGCGAGCCCGAAGGCGGGCCTCTGCTGGTGCTCGGCTGGGGCTCGACCGCGGGCGCGATCACCGGCGCCGTCAACCTGGCTCGCCGCGAAGGGCTGCCGGTCTCGCGCGCGCACCTTCATCATCTGAATCCGTTCCCGGCGAATCTGGGCGCGGTGCTCGACCGGTTCGACCAGGTGCTGATCCCGGAGCTCAACCTGGGTCAGCTCGCGCTGCTCGTCCAGGCGCGGTATCCGAAGCGGGTCGTCTCGTTTCCGAAAGTGCAGGGCAAGCCGTTCTTCCGCAACGAGGTCCTGGCGAAGATCCGCGAGCTCCTCGGGGGGGGATCCCGATGAGCGCGCCGGCGACATTGACCAAGAAGGACTTCCAGACCGATCAAGAGGTTCGCTGGTGCCCCGGCTGCGGTGACTACGCGATCCTCTCGGCGGTGCAGGCGGTGTTCCCGGAGCTCGGCATTCCGCGCGAGAAGTTCGTCATCGTCTCGGGCATCGGTTGCTCGTCGCGCTTTCCTTACTACATGAACACCTACGGCTTCCACACCATCCACGGCCGCGCCCCGGCGGTGGCCACCGGGTTGAAGCTGGCGCGGCCGGAGCTCGAGGTCTGGATCGCGACCGGCGACGGCGACGCGCTGTCGATCGGCGGCAATCACCTCATCCATACGCTGCGCCGCAACGTCGGCGTCAAGATCCTGCTCTTCAACAACCGGATCTACGGTCTGACCAAGGGCCAGTACTCGCCGACTTCCGAGGTCGGGAAGCGGACCAAGTCGACTCCTTACGGCTCGATCGACTATCCGTTCAACGCTCTCTCGGTCGCGATCGGCACTGGCGCCACGTTCGTGGCCCGATCGATCGACGTCTTCCAGGCCCACTTGAAGGAGACGCTCAAGGCGGCCGCCGCCCACCACGGCACCGCCTTCGTGGAGATCTACCAGAACTGCAACATCTTCAACGACAAGGCGTTCGCGCACTTGACCGAGAAGGAGGTCCGCGACGACGCGCTGGTCTACCTCCAGCACGGCCGGCCGCTGGTCTTCGGCAAGGCCAAGGACCGCGGCGTCCGGCTGAACGGCACGGAGCTCGAAGTGGTGCGATTCGCCGACGGCTTCGGCCCCGACGACTGTCTGGTCTGGGACGAGACCCGGTCGAATCCGGCCATCGCCTTCATGGTGGCGCAGATGGAGCCGCCCAGGTTCCCGGTGCCGATCGGCGTGCTGCGACGGGTGGAGATGCCCACCTTCGAGTCGGGAGTCGCCGCTCAGACCGAGCAGGAGATCGGCCGCAAAGGGGTGGGCAGTTTGGACAAGCTGCTCCACTCGGGCGACCTCTGGACCGTCCGCCCGGACGGATCCATCGCCTGAGCCGCGGATGGGTCCGGGCCGCCGCGCAGCCCCGGAGCGGTTGCGGCCTGGAGTGTGCTCGGGACGCCCGGAGAAGACTCCGTTTCCCGGCTTGGCTGGTGACGCTGGTGGCGAGGGCGTCGCCGGCGTGGCGTCCGCTGCGCTGAAAAGACTTTCTTTTGAAGGGGTTGGTGAGGGGGGAGCTGGTTGCGAGAGCCGGGATTCCGAGAGACCCGGTGGAGCGCCTCCGATCACGCGCGTTGCATGCCATCGGGCCCCGCCCGGCCGTCTCCCGCGCGGAGCTTCTCCGCGGCGATCTCGGCTCGCGTCGAGGTCGCGGTCACGGTGGCAGCGACCGAGGTTCTCCTTCCCGGTGGGTTTCTCGCTTTCGAGGCGATGTCCGGCATGACCTCGCCTTCTCCGTCGGAGGGTCTTGCTGCGCTGGGTCCGAGGTGGGTCTCGGGGCCGCGCGAGCGGGTGGCCTTCTCGGTCCACGCCCGACCGGGTCGAGGGATCGAGCCGCGCGTCGAGGTCGAGATCTTCGAGGTGGGCGGCGGCGACCGCGTGGCCGCGCGCGTGCCGCTCGAGCGCGACGCCGCGGTCGCCGAGCCGTTCTCGATCTGGCGCGGGGAGTGGCCGGCGGCGCTCGAGCGGTTCGAGTACGTCGTGCGCGTGGGGGGCGGGCCGCCGCTGGTCGATCCCTACGCGCCCTGCCTCACCGGCGGTGAGGTCTGGGGGCGGAGCGACGACCTCCTCGGCCCGGGCGTCGGGCGTCGCCATCGAGGGCTGTTCGGGCGGGAGCTGGGCGGCCGGCCAGGCCGAGCGGCGCCCGGTCTCACTGCGGCGCGACCCCCGCAGCCACGGGTCGACGAGCGGGCGCGGGTGATCTACGAGCTGCACGTGCGCGGCTTCACGCGGCACCCCTCTTCCGGCGTCGCCCGGCCCGGAACCTATGCCGGCCTGGTGGAGAAGATCCCCTACTTGGTTTCCCTCGGCGTGACTACGGTCGAGCTCCTGCCGGTGTTCGAGTTCGACGAGACCGAGAACCCGCGGCGGAGCCCCGAGACCGGGGAGCGATTGCTCAACTTCTGGGGCTACAGCCCGATCTCTTTCTTCGCGCCCAAGGCCGGCTACGCCGCCGACCCGACTCCCGGAGCGGCGGTCGGTGAGCTGCGGCAGCTGGTCGACGAGCTGCACCGGGCGGGGCTCGAGGTCGTTGTCGACGTCGTCTACAACCACACCGCGGAAGGGGCGGGCGGCGCGGGCGACCCGCTCCACTCCTGGCGGGGTCTCGACGGCGAGGGCTACTACCTGAGAGATCCAGAGACGGGGCGTCCGCTCGACTTCACCGGCTGCGGCAACACCGTCGACGCCCAGCACCCGGTGGCCCGCCGGCTCATCCTCGACTCGCTCCGGCACTGGGTCGAGAGCTACTACGTCGACGGCTTCCGCTTCGACCTCGCGGCTTTCCTCTACCGGGATGGTCGGGGCGAAGTGGTGGAGCGGCCGCCGCTCCTCGACGAGATCGCGGCCCTGCCGGAGCTCGACGGCCGGCTCCTGATCGCGGAGCCGTGGGACGTCGTCGGCTTCACGCCGCGCGGCGGGTTCCCCGCGCCCTGGCGGGAATGGAACGGTCCGTTCCGCGACGACATGCGGCGTCTGGTGCGCGGCGACCGGCTGTCGAGCGAGCTCGTCGCCCTGCGTCTCGCCGGCAGTCCGGATCGCTTCTCCGGGAGCCGATCGCGCCTGCACGCGGTCGATTTCGTCGCCTGCCACGACGGCTTCCCGGTTGCCGACCTGGTGGCCTACGACCGCAAGCACAATCAGGCCAACGGCGAGGGCAACCGCGACGGCGCGGGAGCCGACCTGAGCTGGAATTGCGGCGTCGAGGGTCCCACCGAGGATGCCGCAGTGGCGGCGCTGCGCCCGCGGCAGGTGAGGAATCTGCTCGCGCTCACCGGGTTGTCGGGCGCCGGCAACGTTCTCCTGCTGGCTGGCGACGAACGGGGCCGCACGCAGCGCGGCAACAACAACGCCTGGTGCCAGGACAACGAGATCGGCTGGCTCGACTGGGGGACGGAGGAGCCGGAAAGCGTCGGCTGGACACGCCGCCTGCTGGCGCTGCGGCGGGAGCTGGCGGATCTGGCGCGGGATCCGATGGCGATCTCGGCGCCCTTCGCGGCACCCGGAGAGCCCGCCGCGGGCGCGCTCGTGCTCTACCGCAACCCCGTCCAGGCCTCGGCGGGCGCGGGCGCGACGGGCGTCGCAGCGGCGCTGATCGCGGTCAATCCGACCCCCGCCGAACTGACCTTCCCGCTGCCGACGGCGCCCGATGGGCTCGGCTGGAGCCTCGCCGTCGATACCGCGGTGGCGTGGGGGGCGGGGAACCCGCCCCCGGGAGCGCGGCCGCGGCTCGCGCCGCGCACCTCCGAGTTGCGCGTCGCCGCGCGCTCGGTGCGCGTGCTGGTGGCGCGCTGAGCGCGCTTCAGGCCCTCGGAGGAGCGGCGCCCGCCGGTGACCGCTCCGTGCCGATCTGCGCGGCCCTCGGAAACAGGACGTGATTCTCGAGATGGACGTGGAGATGCATCTCCTGCTCGAGCCGCGCGAGCGCGTCGTAGAGGCCGCGGTAGGTGTTGCAGGCGTCGGCGGGGGGGCGGAAGTTCGCGGTCAGCGCGCGAATCTCGGCCAGCGCTCGCCCGGCCTCGTCGTGCTCCTGCTCGAAGGTCTCCAGTGCCAGAGGTCGCGCGGGCACCGCCTCGCTGCCCAGGCTCTCGGCTTCGAGCGCCTTGATGGCGGGGAAGAGCGCTCGCTCCTCCTGGAACAGGTGCCTCTCCAGCTCGGCCGAAAGCTCGCGCACGACCTCGGCCAGCCGATGGAGCCGCTCCGGGTCGCTGGCGCCATGGCGCTCGAGGACCCGATCCGCCATCCGGCGGATCCGCTCGAGCTCCTCGGGCAGGGGGCGGTGATAGCGCTCGACGATGTGATCGACCAGCTCCGAGAGCGGCCGGGCGCGCCAGTCGAGCTCCGGCGCCGGTTCGGCGAGTGAAGCCTCGAGCTCGGCCAGCAGCTCGTCGAGCTCGAGGCCGTGGGCCGTGCAGACGAGCTCCAGCGGCTTGCGGCCGCCGCAGCAGAACTCGATGCCGTGGCGCTGGAAAACGCGCAGCGTCGCGGGATAGCGGGTCACCAGATCGGCGACATGCAGGGTGGGGTCGATCTTCAAGAGAGCCTCCTGTCGAGATCGCTCCGGAGCTTCCGCAGCGACGGCAGAAAAGTAGAAGGAATCGCCGCCGGGATCGTTGCCGTGGCGCAAGGAGGAGATCCGGCACGCCCCGGCCGAGGCTAGACTCGCGCTTCGATGCCCGCCCAGCGTGCCCGTGACGCCCGCGCCCGGCTCGGCCGTCGCCGCCAGCTCCTGGCCGCCGCCGCGAGCTGCCTCGACAGCTCCGGCTACGCGGCGACGACGATGTCCGGCGTTGCCGCCGCCGCCGGCCTCGCCAAGGGCACGACCTACCTCTATTTCCGCTCCAAGGAGGCCCTCTTCTCGGAGCTGCTGCTCGACGACCAGGAGGAGTGGATTCGAGCGCTCGAGGAGCGCTCGAACGGTTTGCTCCGAAGCGCGGGGCGGGCCGCTTCGGATCGGGACGCGAGTGCGCTGGCACTGGCGCTTGCCGAAACGTTGGCGCAACGGCCCCGCCTCGTGGCGCTGCTGGCGTTGCGCCACCCGGTATTGACGGCGGGGCTCGATCGAGAGAGCACGGAGCGCTTCGAACGCCGCCGGCAGGAACAGCTCGAAGAGCTCGGCGCGCGGCTGGAAACGGCGGTCGCACCGCTCGCGCCCGGCGGCGGCCTCCGCCTGCTGCTCGCCGCGCAGGCGCTCGCGGCGGGCTGCGCGGACCTGCTCGCCGGGGCGCCGAGCGGAGAGCCCGAGCGGGCCGAGCCGGCCCGTTCGCCGGCGGCCGGGCGGAACTTCACCGACGAGGTCGCGCGCGGCCTGGAGGCGTGGGTGCGGGCCGAGCTCGGCCGCGGAGAATCCGGGTCTAGGCCGCCAGCACCTTGACCGTGCGGCCGACGGTATCGAGCATCCGGCGCAGCTGGTCGTAGTCCGGGTGCTTCATCCGGATCCAGGCGTTGACCATGTACCCCCCCTCGACACCGGCGGTGGGGGAGCCGGGCGGCGGCAGGTGGCTGTCGATGATCCACTCGCCGAACATGCGCTCGATCTGGTCGATGCCCTCGTAGCCGGCGACCCGGCCGTCCCGGCTCGGGCGGAGGTTGATCATGCCGGCGGAATAGCGGCGGGACGGCGCCTGGCCCGGGTGGCCGTGGACGATCGCCATCGCCCATTCGCGGTAGAGGTCGAAGTCGTTGGCGGCGGCGTAGAGGTCCCAGACCCCCACGCCCGGCGGCCGGCAGCCGATCTCGGAGAATTTCAGCCCCTTGGGGCCGAAGAACCACTCCATGTGGGTGGCCGAGGTGCCGATGTCGAGCGCCTGGATGACGCGCTGCCCGAGGTGGCGGACTTCGCTGTAGCCGGGCGCGTCGACGCGATTCGTGGTCACGATCTGGGGCGAGATCCAGCGCGTCCGCATCGCTTCCAGCACGTTGGGGTAGTAGTGGGAGACGAATTCGTGGACGACGCGGCCGCCGATCGCGACCGTGTCGTAGAACCCCTCGTGCCCCTCGATGAACTCCTCGGCCGCCACCGAGAGCCCCTGGTCGAGGCCCTGGGCGACGATCGCGCTCTCGAGCTCGCGGTCGTTGTCGACTCGCTGCGTGCCCGCCGCGCCGGCCGCGGCGCGCGGCTTGAGGATGATCGGAAAACCCACTTCGGCGGCGAACATCCGCAGCTCCTGGCCGGAAGCGACGGCCCGGGACTGGGCGCAGGGAACGCCCGCCTCGCGCAGGGCGTCCTTCATCGCCGGCTTGTCCCGGCACAGGAACGCGGTCCGCACCGAAGTGCCCGGGATGGCGGCGGCCTCGCGCACTTTCGCGGCGGGGAGAATGTGCGCCTCGACCGTCGCCTCCAGCCGATCCACCCACTCCCGGTGCTGCACCCTCCGCACCGCCTCGAACAGCGCCCCCTCGTCGACCACGGTGCGCACCTGCTCGTAGCCGCGCAGCCAGCTCTTGAGCTCGCCGTCGAGCGCTTCGATCGGCGCCTCGCCGATGCCGGTGACGCGCGCCCCGACCGCGTGCAGCGCGCGGACGAACTGCCGCTGGTTGAAGGGGAACTTCGGCTCGACGAACAGTACGTGCATGGCGCCTCCCCTCGCTCGCTGGCCGGCCGACCGCGACCCGCCCACTCCCGCCGCGCCATTCTACCGCCGGGGGAGCCGGCGGTGGCCGCCGTCGCGGACGCGGCGAAGCGATAGGATGCTCCGCCGTGCCTCGCGTCGTTCTGCTCGGTCCCCAGCGCTTCACGCCGACGCTCGGCGAAGTGGTCGACCGCCTCGGCGTGGGCGGCAAGCTCGCCTCCGTCACCGCCGGCTGGCAAGAGCGCGAGACGGAGGATCTCGACCTCCACGAGCATCTGGGAGAGCGGACCGTGAACCTGCGGCTCTACGCCCGCGGCGAGGAGTTGTTCGAGCGCGATGCCGAGCTGGCGAGCGGCTATCGGGAGCGCCAGGAGCTGCTGCGCGCCCTGCAGGAGACCTACCGTGTCCGGCTGGCCCACGCCCAGGCGGCGCTGCGGGAGCTCGCCCAGCGGACGGGGAATCTGGAGGCTCTCGACGCGGCTCGAGATTCGGCGCTGGCGGCCATCCGCGCGCTCGATCGTGAGCACTTGGAACGCGTCGCCTCCGTCCACGCCGAGTTCGAGCGCCGCTGGCGGCCGGGCGAGCGCCCGGCGCTTGCGCGCTCGCGCCGGCAGGTCGCCCAGGTGCTCGACGGCGTCGAGGCGATCGCCATCGCCGGCGGCCACGTGGCGGTGCTGCTGAACCGGCTCCGTCTCTTCGGCCTCGACCGGGCGCTCGCGGGTCGGACCGTCTTCGCCTGGTCGGCCGGAGCGATGGCAATTGCCGAGAGGGTGGTGCTCTTCCATCACTCGCCGCCCCAGGGGTACGGCAATACGGAGGTGCTGGAGAACGGCCTCGGCTTGGCTCCCGGCATCGTCCCCTTTCCCCACGCTGAGCGCCGGCTCGACCTCGGCGACCGCCGACGGATCGGTCTGCTCGCCCGCCGTTTCGCTCCTGCCACCTGCGTCGCCATGACCGACGGCGCCTGGCTGGTCCGGGACGGCGAGCGCTGGGTGGGCGGGCCGGGGATGCGACGGCTCCTGCCGGACGGCGGGCTGACGCCGATGGAGCTCGCGTGACGATCGCCATCCGGCGTCTGCTCGAGCTGGAGGAACCGGACGACGCGGCGGTCGACGAGTTCCTGGCCGGCCGCGAGGTGCCGATCGTCGAGGGTCGCAACGTCACCTTTGTCTACCGCGGTGAGGCGGACGCCGTCTACCTGCAGCACTGGATCTTCGGCCTGCCGTCGGCGCAGCCCTTCCTGCGCGTCGAGGGGACCGACCTCTGGTACCTGATCCAGGACATTCCTCTCCGCTCCCGCGTCGAGTACAAGCTCGAGGTGCAGCGCGGGGACACCAATCGCCTGATTCGGGACCCGCTCAACCCGTCGCTGGCTCACGATCCGTTCGGCGCCAACTCGGTCTGCCACGGCGCCGAGTACCGCGCCCCCGAGTGGGCGGAGCGCGATCCGCAGGCGCGGCAGGGGAAGGTCGAGTCGATCCGCGTCCCTTCGGCGGCGCTGGGCCGTGACGAGGAGGTGCTGGTCTACCTGCCGGCGCGGTTCCGGACGCGGCGGCGCTATCCGCTGCTGATCGTCCACGACGGCCGTGACTACCTGCGCTTCTCGTCGCTCCAGACGGTGCTCGACAACCTGATCTTCCGCGACGAGGTGGCGCCGCTGGTGGTGGCGCTCACGCAGTCGCGGGACCGGCTGCGCGAGTACGCCACCGATCCTCGGCACAGCCAGTTCGTCGGCGAGGAGCTCCCCGCCGTGCTCGAGGCCCGCTACCCCCTGGGCAGGGGGCCGGAGAACCGGGCCCTGGCGGGGGCGAGCTTCGGCGCCGTCGCCTCCTTCGCGGCCGCCCTCAGGTACCCCGAGCGCTTCGGCCGTCTGCTGCTGCAGTCGGGCTCGTTCGCCTTCACCGACATCGGGCCGTCGCGCCGGGGCCCGCTATTCGAGCCGATCGTCGAGATGGTGAACGACTATCGCGAGAGCCCCGTCCGCGTCGCCGAGCGCGTCTTCGTCAGCTGCGGCGTCTACGAGTCCCTGATCTACGAGAATCGCTCGCTGGTTCCGCTGCTCCAGAAGACCGGCATGGACGTCCGCTACGTCGAAGCGCACGACGGCCACAACTGGGAAAACTGGCGCGACCGCCTGCGCGAAGGCCTCTCCTTCCTGTTCCCGGGGCCGCTCTGGATGATCTACGAGTAGCGCGTCCGGCCGCCGGTGGTCACCGACGCCCCCGTCGCCGACCCCTTCACCGGGGCGGTTCCAGCACCCGGCGAACCCGGGCGGAGCCGGGCTCGCGGCGGACGCCCGTCGGGGGACGGGGGGTGCGCGCGGTCCCCGGGGGGTTGCCGGGTGAATTCGCCGCCGGCTTGAGCTAGATTGAGACGGCTGGAACCCGAGAGCGGAGGGGGCGAAGATGGCCGAGGTGACGAGGAGGATCGGGCTGTCGCTGGGGGCCGACCTCTGTTGGCCGATCTGTTTCGAGGAGATCCTGAAACGCCTGAACCTCGCGATCCCCTTCGCGGGGGACACGCTCCGCTTCGAGGTCGAGCGGGTCACCATCGAGCCCTTCGACCTGCGGCAGCCGGTGCGCTACGACGTCGTTCTCGACCGCTTGACGCACTGGTACCACACCAGCCGCGAGTGGATCAAGAAAGCGGTCGTGATGGACGACCTCTACGTGCTGAACAACCCCTGGTCGATCCAGGCCAACGAGAAGCACACCAGCTACGCGGCGATGATGCGGCTCGGCCTGCCGGTGCCCGACACCTGGCTGCTGCCGCCCAAGGAGTACGAGCCGACCGCCGACCTGCAGGTCACGCTCGACCGCTACGCGAAGCTGTTCGACCTGGCCGACGTCGGTGCCGCGGTGGGGTATCCCCAGTTCATCAAGCCTTTCGACGGCGGCGCCTGGGTCGGTGTCTCGAAGATCTCGAACCAGAAGGAGCTCCTCGAGGCCTACGACGGTTCCGGCAAGCGGATCATGCACCTGCAGAAGGCGGTCGATCCGTTCGACCTGTTCGTGCGCGCGGTCGGCGTCGGGCCCCAGGTCCACCTGATGAAGTACGACCCGGCGGCGCCTCTGCACGACCGCTACAAGGTCGCCTTCGACTTCGTCGACGCCGAAGAGTGGCAGACGATGGCCAACATGTGCCTGACCATCAACGCCTTCTTCGGTTGGGATTTCAATTCCTGCGAGGCGCTGCGGCAAAACGGCGTCTTCTTCCCGATCGACTTCGCCAACGCCTGCCCGGACTCGCAGGTCACCTCGCTGCACTACCACTTCCCGTGGTTGGTCAAGGCCAAGCTCAAGTGGGCGTTGTTCGTCGCCGCCACGAAGCGGAAGATGCGCAAGAACCTCGATTGGGAACCGTTCTGCGAGATCGCCGCCACCGACGCGCCGTTCGCGGAGAAGCTCTCCCGCTACGCGCGCATCGCGCACCAGCGTTTCGAGAGCGACCGGTTCGTCGAGTTCTGCGCCACGCACTTGGCCCACATCGACGAGGTGACCTGGGAGTTCTTCGGCACCTCGGCGGCGAAGGAGGCGGTCCGCAGGAAGGTCGAGGCGCTGTTCCCGGCTCACGAGGTCGAGCAGTTCACCGAGCACTTCTGGGGTCTGATCCAGTTCTGGCGGCGGACCGAAGCGGAGTACCTCAAGGCCTCGCGGGAGCGTCCGCGGGAGTGAGCCCCGTCCAGGTCGAGGTCTGGCGCTCGGAGCCGCTCGGGCGCGAAGTCGGGGTGGCGGCGTGGGGGCGCGGCGGCGTGCCGGTGTTGCTCTTTCCGACCGCGGGCGGCGACGCGCGCGAAGTCGAGCGGTTCGGCCTCACTGGAGCCCTCGAGCCGCTGGTCGAGAGCGGGCGGGTCCGCCTCTTCTCCTGCGACAGCGTGCCCGGTCGAGCGCTGCTCACCGAGGATCCGACTCCCGAGCGCTTCGCCGAGCTGATGCACCGCTTCGACGTCTTCGTCTACCACGAGCTGGTGCCCTGGATCCGCTGGCAGACCGGCGAGCCCGCCGGCGAAGTCGTGGCGGCCGGCGCTTCGCTGGGCGCCCTGTTCGCGCTGGTCTCGGTCTGCCGCCACCCGGACGCCTTCCGGGACGCGGTTTGCCTGTCGGGCAAATACGACCTCGCGGACTGCTTCGAGGCGGCGCCGCCGCCGCTCGACTTTCACTACACCTCACCGCTGCACTTTCTGCCGTGGCTCGAGGACGCCGGGCACTTCGAGCTGCTGCGGCGACGGTTCGTCCGGCTGGTCTGCGGCCGGGGGCGCGCGGAGCGGCCGGACTACGCCTACCGGGTGGCGAGCGTCCTCGGGCGGCGCGGGGTACCGAACCGGGTCGACGTCTGGGGCTCCGATTGGCATCACGACTGGCAATCCTGGCGGTCGACGCTGCCGGTCTACCTCGAGGAGATCGCGCGGGATGAGCGCGCAACCGACGGGCGGCGCGCCGAGCTCTGAACGAGCTGGCGCGGAGAGTGGCGGCGGGGCGGGGACGAGCTTCCCGGTCGCGCTCGAGCTCGCCGTGCAGTGGGGCGAGATGGACGCTTACCGGCACGTCAACAACGCCGTCTACTTCCGCTGGTTCGAGAGCGCCCGCATGGCCTACTTCGAGCGCATCGGCTGGCCGGCGATTGAGGCGGTCACCGGGATCGGGCCCATCCTCCATTCGACCCAGGCCCGCTTCCGGGCGCCCCTGGCGTGGCCCGACCGATTGGTAGTGCGAGCCGGTGTCTCCGAGCTCGCGGCCGACCGCTTCACCATGCGCTACCGAATCGAGAGCGAGCTGCGCGGCGGTGCCTCGGCGGCCGAGGGCTGGGGCATCGTGGTGGCCTACGACTACCGCGCCGGCCTCAAGTGCGCGCTGCCCGCGGAGCTGCTCCGGGCGGTCGGCGCGCTCGAGCGGCGAGGCTGAAGGTCGGGGCCGCTCAGCCCGAGGCGGCCAGCACCGCTTCGAGCTCGTAGGCGAACGAGATCCGCTCGGCACGGAGCCGGCGAGCCGATTCGAACTGCGGGTCGAACCTGCCCTCCAGGTACGCCAGCATGAGTGTCGTCCGATCCGCGTCCAGGCATGACTCCGGCGGGGACACGGTAGCTCCGAGTGGATCGAGATACCAGTCGGCCTCGCGCAGCGAGAAGCGCTCGAGCGTTCCGCTCGCGAACAGGACCTCGAGCATCTTGGTGGCCTGCCGCTCGTCGATCCGGACGCAGATTCCGGGGGTCTCCGCGCGAGTTCGAAACGTCGCGCTGCGCAGGGCGACCAGGTTTCCCGGAGCGAAATCGGAGTCGGTCCTCGGCTTCGTCGTCATGTCGCGCTCCCCAGCGGGCTCTCTCCACCGCTGGGAGCAGGTTACTGGCACCCCAGAGAGCGGTGGACCACCCTTCGGGAGAGCCAGAGGACCGTGCCCGGGCGGTCGCGGGGCCGCCGATTCGCCCGGGCCGAGGACGGGTTGCGCAGTTGCGGTGCTGCCGAAGCTGGACCGGAACCGGCGCGAGGCCTCCGCGCGGGCTCGCGCCCGCGCCCTTGCCGAAAACTCTCTCGGCAGGCCGTTCAGCTCCGAGCGCGGCTAGCAATGTGGCTTGGTGGTCCCGGCGGCGGGGAGCCCATCGCCCCACGCCATCCATGCAGGGCGAGCGGTGGTGTGGCAGCCATTTGCGCCGGCGTGCTACGGCGGGGCTGCGTCGGGACCAACCGAGGAATCCGCAGCTACCCCGGCGTCTCTCCCTGGTCCGTTGACCTGTCGCGCGGGGTTCTCGCGCGGCTCGTCGAACGCTCCCAGCCGCTCGACCTCGACCTCCTGGACCCGCCGCCGGAGGATCCGTGCGCGGATCCAGCAGACGGTTTCGTCGCCCAAGCCTCGCCGGTCGATCCAGAGGCCCAGCCGGAACCGGAGGTCATCGACGTCTTCGGGCCGGAGGATCACCGGCGGATAGAGCGGCCAGTCGGCCGGCGGATGGCTCGAGTAGCCGTTGAGAGTGGGCCGGCCAGCGGCGAGTGCCGCCCACATGGCGTCGACCTGGTGGTCGGCGGAATCGCGCCGGGCACCGGGCCGGCGAGCCGGGAGGTCCAGGCGAACGGGGCTGTAGTAGAAGGAATCGCAGTCCGCCGGGATCGCCGCCGCGATCTGGCGCGCGCGCTGCCGCCGCGGCTCGAGCTCGAAGCTCGGTTGAATCTGCACCTGCTCGGCGAGAACAGCCACGGTCGCCAGGGCGAGCACGGCGCGGGAGCTGCGCCTTTCGAGGTGCTGCCAAGCCAACGCCAGGGCGATTCCAGCGCTGGGGAGCGCGGCCAAGCCGACCCGCGAGATCACCCGCAGCGCGCGCAAGGGATCGAGCTCCTGCGCTCCGATCGACCAGAGCGAGCCCCAGCCGTCGATGCGCAAGGTGGCCAGCGCGAGACAGATCGTGGCGCCACCCAACCAACGCAGGCGAGGCTCCCGCCACGAGAGCACCGCCCCGGCCAGGACGAGCGCGGTGGTGAACAGCCCAACGCCCAGCCGGTGGGCCCACTGCACCGGCGCGACGCGCTCGAGACCCAGGGCTCGCTCCAGCCAGGGGGAGACGAGGTGCTCGGCGCCGGGGTTCAGCCACGAGGCCGGACGAGGTTCGTAGAGCGCGATCTCGGCGGCCGTCGGGCCGCCCGTTGCCTGGTTCGCCGCGGCGAAGGGCGCCGCCAGCGGCGCCACGATCAGCGTCGCCACCAGCGCTCCGGTCGTCACGGCGAGCGCGCCGCGGGCGCCGAGCGTCGCGATCCGGCGGCGACCCTCCCGGCTGCAGCCGAGGATGACGGCGAAGGCGACTAGCAGCATGCCGACCAGCGGGCCGAGGTAGACGTTGGCGACCAGTTGCAGAGCGACCGCGGGCGCCACGGTGGCGGCGGCCAGCTGGCGGGTTCGCGGGGCCCGGCGCTCGTCCAAGGCGAGTAGCGCCGCCCCGAGCGCCAGCGCCGAGGGGAACTGCACGAACTGGTGCGGGTGGTTCAGGGTCACGGCGCGCGGCGAGCCGAAGGCGATCAGGTAGGCGCCGATGGTCGCGCCGCGCATCGGTAGCGCGAGGACGCCTCGGAGCAGCCAATGGAAAGCGACGAAGGTGGTGGCCAGCGCCGCCATGGCCGCCAAGGTGTAGGCGAGATGTGGCGCGGCGCCGAGCAGGCGCGCGGGTCCGTAGAAGATCTGCAGGCCGAACTGCGGATCGGAGAGCGCGAGGGCGCCCGGGGTGGGGTGGAAGAAGGGCGGCGTCCAGAGATCAGCGGCGAGCGGCGTGCCGCGCAGCCAGGACCAGACGTGCTCGAGGGTCCAGTTCTGGAACAGCGGATCCTGCGGGTAGACCTGGAGGCGGTCGAAACCCGATCGCAGCTGCTCGTGGAAAACGGAGACGACGCCGAGGATCGTGGCGGCAAGCGGCCAGAGCCAATCGGAGCGCTGCGGCGCGGGCGGCGCCGCCTCGCGCCCCGGGCGGGCCACCGCCGCCTCGGCGCTCAAGCGCTCAGGAGCTTCCGGAAGGCCGCTTCGTAGGCTCCGACCTGGCGCCCCCACGAGAAATCCTTCGCCATGCCGTTGGCGATCAGCTGGCGCCAGCTGTCGGCGTCGCTGAAGGCCCGCAGCGCGGCGTCGATCCCCCAGCGCAGGCCCTCCGGAGTGAAGTGGTCGAAGAGGAAGCCGGTGCCCTGCCGGGCCACGGGATTCCAGGGCTCGACGGTATCGGCCAGTCCGCCGGTCCGGCGGACCACCGGGGGCGTCCCGTAGCGCAGGCTGTACATCTGATTGAGGCCGCAGGGCTCGTAACGCGAGGGCATCAGGAAGATGTCGGCTCCGGCCTCGATCCAGTGCGCGAGCTCCTCGTTGTGGCCGCGGAAGTACCAGGCCTTGCCCGGGAACGACACCTGCAGCCAGGACAGGAACGACTCGTAGCGCTCCTCGCCGCTGCCGAGCGCCACGAAGCGGAGGTCCCGGTGGTAGAGGAACTCCGGCAGCGTGTCGAACAGCAGATCGAGCCCCTTCTGGGCGGTCAGCCGGGTGACGATGCCGAGCACCGGCGCCTCGACGCGGTGGGGAAGGCCGATCTTCTCGAGCAACGCCTGCTTCATCCGCGCCTTGCCCGACAGGTCGCCGGCGGAGTAGCGGTGCGGCAGGTGCGGATCCTCGGCCGGATTCCATTCGCCGTAGTCGACGCCGTTGACGATCCCCACCAGGCTGTCGGCGCGCGCGCGCAGCAGCGGGTCGAGGCCGAAGCCGTACTCGGGAGTCTGGATCTCGCGGGCGTAGGTTCGCGAGACGGTGGTGAGCAGATCGGCGTAGAGCAGGCCGGTCTTGAGGAAGCTGATCCGGCCGGCGGCGAGATCCTCCTGATGGAGCAGATGGGAGTGGCCGTCGAGCCCGAGGTCGCCCAGGACCTGGGCGCCAAAGGCCCCCTGATAGCCGAGATTGTGCAGGGTGAGCACCGTCCGGGTGCCCGCGAACAGCCGGTCCCAGGCGTAGATCGTCTTGAGGTAGATAGGCGCCAGCGCCGCGTGCCAATCGTGGACGTGCACGATCTCCGGCGCCCAACCCATGCGCTGGCAGCTCTCGATCGCGGCCCGGGTGAGGAGAGCGAAACGGAGGTACTCGTCCCAGTCGCCGCTGTAGATCGACTCGTGGTGATAGAGCGCCGGGCAGTGGACGAGGTAGACGTCGACGCCGCTCGCCGGCAGGCGCGTGGTCAGCACGGAGACCTGGAAACGGCGGGCGCCCAACGCGATCTCGAAATCGCGCAGGAAGTCGACCCAGACGAAGGGGAAGTCGAGTCTGGCGATGCGCTGGTAGAAGGGCAGGAAGACCCGGACGTCGTGGCCGCCGAGGGCGAGCGCCCGGGACAGGCCGGCCACGACGTCACCGAGGCCGCCGGTCTTGGCGAACGGCGTCGTCTCGGCGGCGATCTGGCAGATCCGCGACGGCATCAGACCACCGTCCCCGGCGCCACCACCGCGTTCTTCGGCACCACGATGATGCCGCCGCGGATGGAGTAGCTCTCGGTGTCGGCCTCGGCGACGCCGCCCTCGTTGGTCAGCACGCAGCCGTCGCCGATCCGGGCGTTGAAGTCGATGATGGCGTTGCGGATCCGGCAGTCGCGGCCGATGCCGATCATCTGCCCGTGCGGCTGCGATTCGTCGATGCGCTCGAAGTGGTTGGCGCCCATGACGATGCTGCGTTCGATCGTGGTGCCGGTCCTGACCACGGCGCGGATGCCGACGATCGAGTCGACGATCCGGGCGCCGGTGATGATCGAGCCCTCGCACAAGATCGAGCTGATCACCGCGCACTGGTTGATCTTGGTGCCGGGAAGGAAGCGCGCGTGGGTGTAGATCCGGTAGTCGGGATCGTAGAGATCGAGCGGTGGCAGCGGCAGCGTCAAGTCGAGGTTCGCTTGGTGAAAGCTCGGGATGGTGCCGATGTCGGTCCAGTAGCCGTTGTAGGGGAAGGCGAAGACGCGCGAACGAGCCAGCGCGGAGGGGATCACCTCCTTGCCGAAGTCGGTGTGATCCGAGCCGATCAGCAGCTCGCGCAGGACCTCTGGCCGGAAGACGTAGATGCCCATGCTGGCGAGCAGCGCCCCCGGCGGCGCCGGGAAGCCGAGCGCGTCGCGCGTCGACTCGTCGAGCGCGAGGGCGTCGAGCGTGGCGTCGGTGGAGGGCTTTTCGACGAACTCGACGACGCGGCCCGAGCGGTCGAGCCGCAGGATGCCGAACCCCTTCGCCTCCTCGCGCGACACCGGCTTGACCGCGATCGTGAGGTCGGCCTTGCGCTCGCGGTGCGTGAGCACGAAGGAGCGCATGTCCATCATGTAGAGCTGGTCGCCGGAGAGGATCAGGACTTCGGCGGGCCGGTTGTCGTCGATCAGGCGGGTCAGGTTCTGGCGCACCGCGTCGGCGGTGCCTTGGTACCACTCGCGGCTGGCGACGTTCTGCTCCGCGGCCAGGATGTTGACGAAACCGCCGCGGAAGACGTCGAACCTGTAGGTCTGGGCGATGTGCCGGTGCAGGCTCTCGCTGGCGTACTGGGTGATGACGTAGACGCGCTCGATGCCGGCGTGGAGCGAGTTCGAGATGGGGATGTCGATCAGCCGGAACTTGCCTCCGATCGGCACCGCGGGCTTGGCGCGGTAGCGGGTCAGCGGTGACAGTCGAGTTCCTTGTCCGCCCCCCAGGATGGCCGTCACGACTCTCTTCATCGCCCCTCCCGTTCGCCGCCCGCCGAGGATTCGAGGCCGCTCGCCGACCGCCGATTGTAGCGCCCGGGCGTGGAGTTCCAGCGGCGGTGCCCGGAAGCCGGCGCCGCTAGGGCGAGGGCGTGCGGGCGGCGCGACGAATGTCGCGGACGATCTTCAGGTGGTGGTGGGTGTGCACGGCGAGGAAGCGCAGCGTGCGCGCCGGGTCGAGCCCGCCGAAGTAGGGGTGCGGAAACACCGGGCGGCGGTGAGCGAGGAGGGCTGGGTCGGCGCGGAGCGCCGCGAGGGCGCGGCGGAAACCGTCGAGCGCCGCGCGCAGCGATTCGCGCGTCGGATCCCCGGGCCGGACCCCCGCCGGAGCCTTGCCCACCCCGCGCGGCAGCCAGCCGAGCGCGAGCAGCAGCCGGCCGATGCCGTTGATGCCGCGACTCACCCGCGCCTCCGGATCGGTGAGTCGCGCCGGCACCGCCGCACCGACCAGGAGGATGTGCTCGAGCTGCTGCCCGACCGCCCAGTCCGAGACGCGCTCCGCCCGCGCGGCGAGCAACTCGGGCCCGCCCTCGATCAGCGTCGCCAGCTCCCCGACCTGTCGATCGATCCACTCCCAGTCCGACATCGGAGCTCCCGTGCATGCCGCGAAACCCAGTGACAGACGACTCGACCCGGGAACCGTCCCGCCTCCGGGTCCGAGCCCGGAGTCCTGGACTGCCAGCCACAGAGGAAGGCCGTGGAGCCGACGCCCGGGATTGAACCGGGGACCTACTGATTACGAATCAGTTGCTCTACCGCTGAGCTACGTCGGCGCGATCGCGCGGCGAGGAGGCGAAGTCTATTCGAGCCACGGGGGCGGCGTCCACCGGTCGCAGGGACCGGGGCGATCAGCCGCCACGGGGGAGGACGTAGAGGAGGACGGCGAAGAAGTGCAGCGTGCTGCCGGCGAGCACCCAGAGGTGCCAGACGAAGTGGTGGTAGGGCAGGCGCTGCCAGGCGAAGAAGAGCAGCCCGACCGTGTAGCAGAGACCGCCGGCGATCACCAGCTTGAGCCCGCCGGGCGCCAGGTGGGTGACCAGCGGCTCGAAGGCGACCACCACGCTCCAGCCCATGGCGAGGTAGAAGAGCGCCGACAGAATGGGGGCCCGGCCGAGCGCGAAGACCTTGAACAGGATGCCGCCGACCGCGGCCACCCAGATGCCGACGAAGAGGCCCCAGCTCCAGGGCCGCGGCAGGACGAGCAGCGTGAACGGCGTGTAGGTGCCGGCGATCAGCAGGTAGATCGAGGCGTGGTCGAGGATCCGCAGCACCCGCTTGGCGCGCGGCAGGGGGATGGCGTGATAGAGCGTCGAGGCGACGTAGGCGAGGATCAGCGACACGCCGAAGATGGCCGAAGTGACCACGTGGCGGGCGGAGCCGTGCAGCGTCGCGATCGCGACCAGAACCGCGAGACCGGTGATGGAGAGCACGATGCCGACGCCGTGCGAGACCGAGTGCGCGATCTCTTCTCCCAGCGAATAGGCGGGCAAGCGGAGCGACCCGAGTCTCGACCTGCGGATCGTTGCGGGCATGCGAGCTCCTCTGGGCCGCAGACTAGCGCGAAGGGCCCCCCTTCCGCCATGGCGGCCCTCCGGTAGAGTCTCCGGGTGCCGAACGCCGGTGTCGATTCCCGCCTGCCGCCCGGACAGGCCTGGACGCGGAAGTTCCCGGTCGTCGGCGAGCGCCAGCCGCCCCCGGAGGCGCTCGATCTCGACGGCTGGCGGCTCGAGCTCGGCGGCCTGGTCGAGCGCCCAGTGACCCTCTCCTGGCCGCAGTATCGCGAGCTTCCGAGCCGTGAGCGGATTTCCGATCTCCATTGCGTCACCGGCTGGAGCCGCGCGGCGACGCGGCTCGAAGGGGTGCCCCTGGCGCTGCTGCTCGAGCGAGCGGGCCCCTTGCCGGCGGCCCGGTTCGTCCGTTTCGAGGCTTATTCCGCGCGAGGTCACGACACTTCGTTGCCGCTCGACCTCGCGCGCGCCGACACCTGGCTCGTCCACGCCGCCGACGGCGCGCCGCTCCCGGTCGAGCACGGCTTCCCGCTGCGGACGGTCACGCCCGGGCGGTACTTCTACAAGAGCCTGAAGTGGGTCCGGCGAATCGAGCTCCTGGCGGGTGACCGCCCGGGCTATTGGGAGCGGGAGTCGAGCTATCACAACGCCGGCGACCCCTGGCCGGGGGACCAGCGCTTCACCTCGGGCTCGCTGGAGCCCGGGGTGGTCGAGCGCCTCCGTGCCGCGACTTCGTTCGCGCCGTGGCGCGGTCCGCGCAAGGTGCTGCTCGGCGTCGACCTCTCGGGTTGGCGGCCGTTGGCGCGCGATCTCTCCGCCCTCCAGCTCAAGCGCTGCGATCTCCGGGCGGCGGATCTGGCCGGTTGCGACCTGCGGGGCGCCAACCTGTCCCTCTCCGACCTGCGCGGAGCCTCGCTTGCTGGCGCCGACTTGAGCGGCGCCGACCTCGAAGGCGCCGATTTCTCGGGCGCCGACCTGACCGGCGCGAACTTGACCGGCTGCGCCCTGACGGCGACCCGTTTCGTCACCGCAGTGCCCGGCGCGCCACCTCACGAGGCGCGAGTCGCCGGCCTGCGCTGGACGGACGCCACCGGTTTGCTCGAGGACCAGGAGGACTTTCTGCGCGCGGCGACCGGCGCGCGCGAACGCGAGTAGAGTCTCGCGCCATGGCCGCCGCAGAGCATCCGGACCTGCAGGAGCTGCGCGAGGCGATCGAAGCGCTCGATCGCCGGTTGCTCCGGATCCTCGCCGAGAGGATGGCGCTGGTCGAACGGGTGGCGCGGGCCAAGCTCGAGGCCGCCTGGCCGTTCCGCGACCAGGGGCGGGAGGACCGGCTGCTGGTGCACCTCCGGCAAGTCGCGCTCGAGCAGGGGCTCGATCCGCACGAAGTGGAGCGGCTCTACCGCGTCATCCTCGACATGTCGGTGGCGCACCAGCAGAGCCACGTTCGGGGCCTCGAAACGGTGCCGCTGCGGGTCGCCTACCAGGGTGCCGAGGGCAGCTACAGTCACCTGGCGGCACAGCGGCGGTACGCCGGCCGGCCGGGCGGGGTGGTGCTGTCGGGCTGCGACAGCTTTCGCGAGGCGGCGGAGCGGGTCGCCTCGGGCGCCGCCGACCTGGCCCTGCTGCCGATCGAGAACACCACCGCGGGGTCGATCAACGAGACCTACGACCTGCTCGCCGAGGGCCGGCTCGAGATCACCGGCGAGGAGATCTCCGCCATCGAGCACTGCCTGCTCGCCCTGCCCGGAGCGACGCTCGAGCAGATCCGCGCCGCGCTGTCGCACCCGCAGGCGCTGCGCCAGTGCGAGGGCTTCTTCCGCGATCACCCATGGATTCGGCCGCAGGCCGAGTACGACACCGCCGGGGCCGCGCGCAAGGTCCGCGAAACGGGCGATCGGTCGCTGGCTGCGGTGGCCTCGGCCTCGGCCGCGGCGACCTACGGGCTCGAAGTGCTCGCCGCGGGTATCCAGACTCTGGCGGGCAACGCGACGCGCTTCGTCGAAGTGGCGCTGCATCCGGTCCGCCTGCCGCCCGAGGCGCCGGCGAAGACATCCCTCCTGCTCGTGCTCGCCGATCGCCCAGGGGCGCTGGGCGAGCTGCTGGTCGAGTTCTCCCGCCGTGGACTCAACCTGAGCAAGCTCGAGTCGCGCCCGATCCCGGGAGACTCCTGGCGCTATCGTTTCTATCTCGACGTGACCGGCCGAGCATCCACCGCGCCGTTTCTGGCGGCCCTCGCCGCGATCGAGCCGCTGACCAGCGAGCTCAGAGTCCTGGGGAGCTATCCCGCCGCCGAGCGGGGCTGAGGCCAGGGGAGCAAGGCGCCCTCCCGGCGATGACCGGGGGAAGGATCCGCGGTCACGCGGTCACGGCCGCTGGCCTTGCTCTGGTAGAGAAACCGGTCGGCTCGTTCCAGCAGATCCGTCAGCGATTCGCCCGCGCGGGCGCAGGTGGCGCCGATCGAAACGGTAATTCTGAGCTCCTGGCCCCCCGGGCGGCGCAACGAGGAGGCGTCGACCAGGCTGCGCAGTCGTTCGGCCGCCGCCGCCACGGCTTGCGCGGAGACGGCGCCCATGACCACCAGAAACTCCTCGCCCCCCCAGCGGCCCACCACGTCGCCGTCCCGAACGCTCGCCGCCAGAGTGCGCGCCACCGCGCGAAGGACTTCGTCGCCCGTCGCATGGCCGTGACGATCGTTGAAGTCCTTGAAGTGATCGATGTCCACGAAGAGGACGCCGAAGCCCCGTCCGAGGCGGAGGAGCTCTTCGTGCCGGGCCCGTAGGTGGAGCTCGGCGAAACGACGGTTGCCAACGCCCGTGAGCGGGTCACTGACCGTCTGCCGCTCCAGCTCGTCGAGGCGGTCGCGGTCGACGGTCGTGGTCGCCAGCCCCCCTGGCCTGGCATCACGAAAGAGCTCGACCGCGCCGATGATCTCCCCCGCGTCGTTGCGGACCGGTGCCGCCGTGACCCAGACTGGATGACGATGGCCATCCGCGTGGTGGAAGAAGACGCGGCAATCGCGGGTGCGACCGTCGGTCATCGTGGCCTGGAGGGGGCAGAGGGAGTGGCAGAGTTGGTGCCCTTCGGCATCGACGTGGCGCAGCAGGCCCTCGAGGCAGCGATGCCCGACTACCTCGGCCGCCGAGAAGCCAGTCAGCGCGGCGGCCGCAGCGTTCCAGTAGGTGATCCGCCGCTCACGATCGACGAAGTAGACCGCTTCCGAGGCGTGCTCGATCGCGGCCCGCAGGAACGCCCGATCCTCGCTCATGGTCGGTCCTCCCGTGCGGGGACCCTAGAGCGGAGACTCCGAGGCCGCGCCGCCCCGAGGCGTGGGGCGGGCACGTTGCCGGGTGGGCGCGAACGGCCCGCTGGCGGCGGCCGCGCAGGCGGCTGCCGGCCGGACCCCACCCCAACGGAGGTGGCGGTACCCCTCCGGACTCCGGCATGCTCTCCTCCGGCGGCCCCGCCGGTCCGATCCCGGGTCCGGCTTGCCGGGCCGCGCCGCCGGCCTCCTGCCGGAGGTCCAAAGGAGAGAACATGGCGATCCAGGGTGTGAACCCATTCGAGATGGCGCAGGCACAGTTCGACCGCGTCGCGGCGCAGCTCGACCTCGACGCCGCGACCCGCGAGCTGTTGCGCTGGCCGCTGCGCGAGTACAGCTTCGCGATCCCGGTCAAGATGGACGATGGCCGGACGCAGATCTTCCGCGGCTTCCGGGTCCAGCACAACGACGCGCGCGGCCCCTCGAAGGGTGGCATCCGCTTTCACCCGCAGGAGACGCTCGACACCGTGCGGGCGCTGGCGACCTGGATGACCTGGAAGTGCGCGGTCGTCGACATCCCGCTCGGCGGCGGCAAGGGCGGCGTGATCTGCGACCCGCACCACCTGTCGCAGCGGGAGCAGGAGCAGATCTGCCGCGGCTGGGTCCGGCAGCTGGCGCGCAACGTCGGGCCGCTCCAGGACGTTCCCGCGCCCGACGTGATGACCTCGGGACAGCACATGCTCTGGATGCTCGACGAGTACGAGGCCATCCACGGCGGCCATTTCCCGGGCTTCATCACCGGCAAGCCGGTCGGCATGGGCGGATCGCAGGGGCGGACCGAGGCGACCGGTTACGGCGTCGTCTACACCATCCGCGAAGCCGCGGCCCGGCTCGGCCTGCGGCTGTCGGACACCCGCGCGAGCGTCCAGGGATTCGGCAACGTCGCCCAGTACGCGGTGCGGCTCTACCGGCAGCTCGGCGGCACCGTCACCTGCGTCTCCTGCTGGGATCAGAAGGACCAGTGCTCCTACACCTATCGCAAGGAGAGCGGCATCGATCCGGATCAGCTCGTCGCCATCTCCGACCGCTTCGGGGGCATCGACAAGGAGAAGGCGCGGGAGCTGGGCTACGAAGTGCTGCCCGCCGAGGCATGGCTCGAGCAGCCGGTCGAGATCCTGATTCCGGCCGCGATCGAGAACCAGGTGCGGGGCGACAACGTCGCGCGCGTCCAGCCGACCGTGCGTCTGATCGCCGAGGGCGCCAACGGCCCGACCACGCCGGAAGCCGACGCGGTCCTGCACGAGCGCGGCATCTACGTCATTCCCGACTTCCTGGCCAACGCCGGCGGGGTCACCTGCAGCTACTTCGAGCAGGTGCAGAGCAACACCAACCAGTACTGGCCGAAGGACCAGGTGTTGGGAGCCCTCGATCAGGCGATGACCGTCGCCTTCCGCGCCGTCGCCGATCTGGCCGAGAAGCAGAAGCTCTACATGCGCGACGCGGCGTACGTGATCTCGATCGGCCGCGTGGCGCAGGCCTGCCACGACCGCGGCTGGGTGTAGCCTTCGGGCCACCGGACGGCCCGCTCCGCCCGCACCCGGCGGGCGGGGCGAGGGCCGGCCGCGGGGAGGGCGCATGAAGGAGAGCGAAGGCGGGCCGGAGACCGCGGCGCGGAGCCTCGACGTGCGGGCACGCGCGCTGCGCTGCCTCTACCGGGTCGACGAGCTCCTGGTCCGCCGGGAGATCTCCACCGAGGAGCTCGTGCGCGGCGTCCTGGCCGCCATTCCCGAGGGCTTCGAGCACTCCGAGCTCTGCATTGCGCGCGCCCTGCTCCGGGACCGGGTGTTCGAGCCCGCGGGCTTCGCGGCCACACCCTGGCGTCTCGCCGTCCCCCTGGTCGTCCAGGGGGAGACGACCGGCAGGATCGAGGTCTACTACCGCGAAGCCCGGCCGCAGCTCGACGAGGGTCCCTTCCTCGACGAGGAGCGCCGACTGCTCGAGACCATCGCCGAGCATCTCGCTTCGGTGCTGGCGCGCCGCCGCTTGCGCAAGGCGATGAACGGCGAAGCCGAGCGCGGCGAAGAGATGCCGGGCTGGCGAGTGATCCTCGAGTTCCTGCGTCAGACCGACCGCGCGATGCTCGGTCGCCTCGGCCGCAAGCTGCTGAATCACCTGGCTTGGAGCGGAGTGGAGGAGGCGGGTGTCCTGCTGCGGCGGGTGACGCCGAAGCTGGGCGGCGACGGCGGCGACGACAACCGGCCCCTGCCCGTGGCACCGCTCGCCACCGACGCCGCGACCGCGGAGGCGGCCTTCCGCCTGGCCGCCCATCACCTCGAGGACCCGCAGCTGATCGAGCTGGTCCAGGGCTGGATCAAGGAGGAGAAGAGCGCCTTTCTCAAGCACGCCGTCGAGCGCATCGACACGCCGATCGAGGAGCTGCTCGGCGCGCTGGAGCGCTTTCGCGAAGGCGGCGTCGACGAGGCGGACCTGACGCCCGCGACCCAGCTCGGGCTGCGCGCCTCGCTGGCGCGCCGATTCCTCACCGATCAGCTCGAGTTCGTCGACAACGCCAAGAGGTACCTGCGGGTGGACGACTTCGTCGACCTCGGCCGGCGCCTGGTCTACCCGCCGCGCAGCCACGGCCGCATCGGCGGCAAGTCGGCGGGGCTGTTCCTCGCCACCCGCGTGCTGGAGCGGGAGGGGCAGCGAGGCGCCCTGCCCGAGGGGATCCGGACGCCGCGCAGCTGGTACCTGCCCTCGGACGGCATCCTCGATTTCATCCAACACAACGATCTCGGCGAGGTGCACAGCCGCAAGTACGACGACGTCGACCGCGTCCGCCGCGAGTACCCACACGTGGTGCAGCTGTTCAAGAGCTCGATTCTCTCGCCCGACGTCCTGCGCGGCCTCTCCTCGGTGCTCGACGACCTGGAAGGGCGGCCGGTCATCGTGCGCAGCTCGTCGCTGCTCGAGGACCGGCTGGGCTCGGCGTTCTCGGGCAAGTACAAGAGCCTCTTCCTCGCCAACGTCGGCACCAAGCGCGAGCGGCTGGCCTCGCTCGCCGACGCCATCGCCGAGGTCTACGCTTCGATCTTCTCGCCCGATCCGATCGAGTACCGCGCGCGTCGGGGCTTCCTCGATCTGCACGAGGAGATGGGGATCCTGATCCAGGAGGTCGTCGGCCGGCGGCTCGGCCGCTACTGGCTGCCGGCCTTCTCGGGCGTCGGCTTCTCGCACAACGAATTCCGCTGGTCGCCGCGCATCCGGCGCGAGGACGGCCTGCTGCGGTTGGTCCCCGGTCTCGGCACGCGTGCCGTCGATCGCCTGGCCGACGACTACCCGGTGCTCGTCGCGCCGGGGCAGCCGGGGCTGCGGGTGACCCAGACGGCCGACGAGGCGTTGCGCTACTCGCCGAAGAAGATGGACGTCATCGATCTCGAATCGAGATCGTTCGCGACCATCGACGTGCGCGCCTTCCTCGCCGAGCACGGTGAGCGGCTGCCGTTGGCGCGCCAGCTCGTCTCGCTGGTCGACCACGACCGGCTGCGCCGCCCGCGCGGCCTGATCGACTTCGCCCAGGACCCGCTGCTGGTCACCTTCGAGGGCCTGCTCGCGGACGGTACCTTCCTGCCCCGCATGCGCTCCCTGCTCACCATCCTCCACCAGCGGCTGGGCACCCCGGTGGACCTCGAGTTCGCCTGCGACGGCGAGGACGTCTACCTGCTGCAGTGCCGGCCGCAGCAGGCGACCCCCGGAGCGGTGGCGGCGGAGATCCCAGCCGACCTGCCGCGCGAGCGGGTCCTCTTCTCCGCCCACCGCTTCGTCTCGAATGGCCTGGTCGACGACGTGCGCTGGGTGATCTACGTCGACCCCGACGCGTACGGCCGGCTCTCGCCGGAGTCGATGGTCGAGGTCGGACGGGCGGTCGGCCGCCTGAACCGGATGCTGCCGAAGAAGAGCTTCGTCCTGATGGGGCCGGGGCGCTGGGGGAGCCGGGGCGACGTCCGGCTCGGCGTGCCGGTGACCTACGCGGACCTGTCGGGGACGGCGGTCCTGATCGAGATCGCCCGCCAGAAGGGGGGATACGTGCCCGACCTCTCTTTCGGCACCCACTTCTTCCAGGACCTGGTCGAGTCCTCGATCCGCTACCTGCCGCTCTACCCCGACGAGCCGGGCGTGGTCTTTCGCGAGGCGTTCTTTCTCGACGCCGCCAACTCGCTGGCCGAGCTGTCGCCCGGGGACGCGGCGCTCGCCGGGGTCCTGCGGGTGATCGACGTGCCGCGCGCGAGCGGCGGCTCGGTGCTGCGGGTGCTGATGAATGCCGAGCGCGAGACCGCGGTGGGCGTGCTCGCTGCTCCGGTCGAG
Source organism: Acidobacteriota bacterium (assembly GCA_014584695.1). Classification (GTDB taxonomy): domain Bacteria; phylum Acidobacteriota; class Thermoanaerobaculia; order Multivoradales; family JAGPDF01; genus JACTMI01. The sequence goes on along the minus strand of JACTMI010000042.1, from coordinate 77,862 downwards.
GCCCGCGGAGTCGGTGCGGTGGCCGCGCTCGATCCCCAGCAGGAAGCTCGCCGCTTCCGGCTCCGGATGGCCGAGGCGCTGGCGGCCGCACTCGACCGCGAGCGCCTCGGCGTCGCCGCGCTCGCCAGGCTGGAGCCGCTCCGGGAGAGCACGGACGCCTCCCCGTCGCCGCTCGAGCTGGTGGTCGGGATGCGAGCTGGCGCGCAAGAAGCGGAGGCGCGGCTCTGGCTCGAGGGCTTCGTCGCCTCGATGGCCGCGGCCGAGCGACAGCGGACCGGCCGCGACCCCGGCGCGATGCCCTGCGTCTTCCGGTTCGTCCGGGTCGGCGGCGGCGAAGCGCGCGGCGAGCTGGCCCGCGCGTTGGGCGTGCCCCCGGCGCGACTCCACTCGCTGGAGTGAGCCCGACACCAGGGGTGCGGACCGGGGCTGGGGGCGGAGCTCGCACGGCGCGGAGCGGGGAGGGACCGAGGAGCGGAAGATGAAGCCGATCGAGATCCTGGGTCGGGAGCCGACCGCCGATGGCGAAGAGCTCGTGCTCACCCGGCGCGACGGCGTGGTGACGCTCTTTCTCTCCGGCATGGAGCTGATGTCGAGTCGCGCGCCGGGCTCCGAGCGGGCCCTCGCCGAGCGGGGTCTGGCCGGCGTGGCGGGGCGCCGCCGGCCGCGCGTGCTGATCGGCGGTCTCGGCCTCGGTTTCACTCTCCGCGCGGCGCTCGACCGGCTGCCGGAGCATGCGGAAGTGGTGGTGGCCGAGCTGTCGGCGATGGTGGTCGCGGCGGTGCGCGGCGAGCTGGCGGAGCTGGCGGGCCGGCCGCTCGAAGACCCGAGGACGACCATCTTCGCCGGCGATGTTGCCGAGGCACTGGTGCCGCCGGCGCGCTACGACGCCATCCTGCTCGATACCGACGACGGACCACGGGCGCACACCCACCGGGCGAATCGACAACTCTACGACGCCGCGGGGCTGCGGCGGCTCCGTGGCGCCCTGTCGCCGGGAGGCCAGCTCGCGATCTGGTCGGCCGCGCCCGACGCCGAGTTCGTGCGGCGGCTCGGGGCGGCGGGGTTTCTCGCGCGCGCCGAGACGGTGCGCGCGCGGCCGGGCGGCCGCGCCGAACGGCACACCCTCTTCCTGGCGCTGGTGCCGGCGCGCGGCCGGGTCGGCTGACCGCCTGAAGGCGCCGTCTCAGGCCGTCGCCGCGGCGGCTTCTTCGGGCTGCACCTCTTCGAGCGCCACCGCCACCAGCTTCGAGACGCCGCGCTCTTCCATGGTGACGCCGTAGAGCGTGCCGCAGACCTCCATCGTCAGCTTGTTGTGGGTGATGACGATGCACTGGGTCTCGCGCGCGAGCTGGCGCAGCATGTGGACGTAGCGCAGGGTGTTGACGTCGTCGAGCGGCGCGTCGACCTCGTCGAGAATGCAGAAGGGCGAGGGCTTGATCCGGAAGAGGGCGAACAGCAGCGCGATGGCGGTGAGGGCTTTCTCGCCGCCCGACAGCAGCATCAGGTTCTGCAGGCGCTTGCCCGGCGGGCGGGCGACGATCTCGATGCCGCTCTCGAGCAGGTCCTCCTCGTCCATGAGCCGCATCTCGGCCTCGCCGCCGCGGAACAGCTCGACGAAAGTGCGCGAGAACTGCTCGTTGACCTGGGCGAAGGTCTCCTGGAAGCGCGCGCTCGAAGTCTGGTTGATCTCGCGGATGGTCTGGCGCAGCGACTCGATCGATCGGGCGATGTCGGCGCGCTGGGCGGACATGGTCGCCCGCCGCTCCTCCTCGGCGGTCAGCTCCTCGGCCGCCAGGACGTTGACGGGGCCGAAAGACTCGACCTGCTCGCGCAGGCGGAGGAGGTCGGCCTCCAGCTCGGCGAGCGCGGCCGGAGCCTCTCCAGGCAGTTCCGGCGGCTCGAGCTGGCAGCGCTCGCGCAGCTGCTCGGCCAGATGCGCGGCGTCGTGGTCGAGCCCCGCCAGCGCCACTCGCTCCTCGCCCACTCGAGCGCGGGCGGCGTCGAGGGTGAGCCGCAGGGACGAGAGCGTCTCGTCGCGCTGACGGACCTGTTGACGCTCCTCTTCGAGGCGCCCCTCCTCGGCGCGCACGGCGTCGCCGCCGCCGGCGGCGAGGGCCAGCGCCGCGGCGAGCTCCCGCTCGGCGGCGTCGATCCCCTCGAGCAGAGAGACCCGGCGCGCGGCGAGCTCGCGCGCGTCGATCTCCCAGGCGGCGCTCTCTCTGCGAGCCGCCTCGAGCTCGCGCTCGACACGTGAGCGCTGCTGCTCGAGCGAGCGCAGGCGCTCCGTCAGCACGTCGAGCTGGCCGCGTCGGCCGGCGCCGATCGCACGCACCGTCTCGCGCTCCCGCCGCAGCTCCTCGATCCCGGCGCGCAGCTGGTCGAAGGCCGCTTCCCGCTCGGCGTGGAGACGCTCCAGGCGTCCCAGCTCTTCGCCGGAGGCTTGCTGCAGATGGACCAGGCGCTCGATCTCGGCGCCGAGCTCGTGGCGCTCTCGGACGAGGGAGGCTTCGTTGGCGGCCAGGCGCCGGTGACGCGCCATCAGCTCGTCGCGGCGGGCGTTGACCGCCGCGCGCTCCTGCCGCCACCCGGCCAACTCGTCTTGCGCGCGGTGGATCGACTTCGCTGCCTCGGCCCGCGCCTCGACCAGGGTGTCGATCTCGGCCCTCGCCGCGGCGATGTCGCGCTCCAGGCGGGGCAGCTCCTGATCGAGATCGGCCAGCTCGCTCGTCCGCGCGAGAAATCCCGGCTGGGCCTCGACGCCCTGGAGGTGGACGATCCCACCCTCGAACCAGATCCGGTCGCGGGTCAGGAAGGCCGTTCCCGGCCAGGCGCGCGCCAGCCGCTCCGCCGCCTCCGCGCCGTCGACCAGGAATGCTGGCCGCAAGGCGGCGGCGAGTTGCGGCGCCAAGCCCAGCGCCTCGCCCAGGGAGGCGACGATCGCCGGATCCTCGGGGAGCCCGGACCCGGTCGCCGGCGGGTCGAGCGGGGAGAGCAGGGCGGCGGCGGCGCGGCCGCTCTCCGCCAGCCGGGCGGCGAGCGCGCGCGCCGAGTGCTGGGACGGCACGATGACGGCTTCGACCAACTCGCCGAGATAGAGGTCGAGGGCCGCCTCCCAGCCCCGCAGCGCGCGCACCTGGCCGCCCAGGCGAACCGGGTCGGGCAGGCCGGCGGCCGCCAGGCGCGCGGCGGTCTCGGCGGTCCGGTCGCCGTCGCCCGCGGCCAGTTCGGCGAGAAAACGCTGGCGCTCGCGACGCCCGGCGCGGTGACTCTCGGCCTCGCGCAGCCTCGCGGTGGCGGCCGCCTCGCGGGCCAGCAGCTCGTCGAGGCCGGCGCGCGCCGCGTCGAGCGCACCGGCGCGCCCGGCGATGCCGGATTCGAGGTCCGCGAGGCGCCCTTCGGCGGCGGCCACCTCGCGGGCGGCTTCCTCGAGCTCTTGGCCGCGCAGCTGCAGCTCCTCGAACAGGTGACGCTGGCGGAAGGCCCCCTTCTCGCTCTCGATCTGTTCGCGGTGGATGCGATTCCTCAAGGCGTCGAGCTCGCCCAGGGAGGCGAGCAGGTCGCGGCGCGCCGTCTCGAGCCGCGTTTCGCCGTCGGCGGCCGCGGCCTCGACCTCGCGCAGGCGCGCGCCATCGGCTTCGACCTCCGCCGCCGCGCGATCGTGGTCTCCCACCAGTTCGGCGCGCTGCGCCTCGAGGTCGGCGAGCGCGCCCTCGCGCTGGGCGGCCTCGGCGGCCCGCCGCTCCGCCGTCGCCGCGCCGGCTTCGAGCCGAGCCTCGATCTCCACCACCGTCCGGCGGGCGCCGGAGAGGAACTGTTGCCGTCCCTCGATCGTCGCGCCCAGCTCGGCCTGGCGCCGGACCCGTTCGGCCAGCGCCTCGGCCAGCCGTTCGAGCGCTTCGCGCCGCTCGGCGAGCGCCGCCTCCTCGCGCGCCACTTCCGCGCTGCGCCCGGCCTCGTGGGTCTGCGCGTCGCCGAGCGCCGCCCGCCGTTCAGCGAGCTCGCCGGCGAGGCGGGCCCAGCGGCCGAGCAGCACCGTGCGCTGCAGCTCGTCGAGCTCGGCCTTGCGCTCCAGCCAGCGCCGCGCCGCGCCCGCCTGCCGCTTGAGCGAGCGCAGGTTGCGCTCGACTTCGGCCAGGATGTCGTCGATCCGGAGCAGGTTCGCCGACGCCTCCTCGAGCTTCACCTCGGCGACTCGCTTGCGCGCCTTGTAGCGGGTGATGCCGGCCGCCTCCTCGATCAGGCGACGGCGCTCCTGGGGCTTGCCGGAGAGGATCATGCCGATCTTGCCCTGCTCGATCACCGAGTAAGCGCGGATGCCCAACCCGGTGTCCATCAGGAGATCCTTGATCTCCTTCAGCCGGACGGTCTTGCCGTTGATCCGGTAGTTGCTCTCGCCGGAGCGGAAGACGCGGCGGGAGATAGTCAGGCGACCGTCGTCGCTGCCCGCGGTCCCCGGGTCGGCGAGGAAGCTCAAGGTGACCTCGCCCAGGCCGAGCGGCTTGCGCTTCTCGGAGCCGCTGAAGATCACGTCCTCCATCGTCTCGCCGCGCATCGACTTGGCACTCTGCTCGCCGAGCACCCAGGTGATGGCGTCGGCCAGGTTCGACTTGCCGCAGCCGTTGGGCCCGACGATGCCGGTCACACCCCCGGCGAAGCGCAGCTCCACGGGGTCGACGAACGACTTGAATCCGGACAGCTCCAGGCGGTCGAGTCTCAGCATCGGGGCTCCTCGAAGGCGAGGAGGGGAAGGTAGCAGAGAGCCCCCTCGGGGCACAAGATGTTGGGGTCTCGGGGCTCGACAGCCACAACTCCTCGATCTAGCCCCGTCCGACCAAGGGGGTGGGGAGCTGGCGCGCGGGTTGCGCCCCCGTGGTCCGGGCGGAGCAAGAAGTTTCAACGATGGGAGGGGTCCGATCCGGCGGGGCGCAGCCAGCGAGCTCGAGGCCGGTCCTGCGCCGGGGGGCCGAACGGATCAGCGACGAGGCCAGCCGGGGGAGGGGAGCCGGTAACCCTGACGTCGAAAGATCGTCGTTCGGTGCCGTGGTTGGCCCGGATGCGCCTCGGGAGCCCGGAGTCAGGGGCGGGGGCGCAGGTGCTCGAGCAGGTCGCGGAAGTAGAAGGCCGCCCAGAGGATGAAGGGCAGGGCGAACTTGAACGGCAAGTCGAGCAGGTGCTTGCCCAGGCCCCAGAAGTTCTGGCCGAAGGTGCCGTAGTTCGCCGCGCTCCAGGCGCCGAGCTGGGTGGCGTAGACGAACTTGACGAAGAAGAAGAAGAGCAGGAGGTGGAAGAAGGCGGAGACGAGCAGCGCCCAGCCCAGGTTCTCCCAGCGCCGCCGCCAGGGGACTCCGGGCACGGCGAGCAGCAGCGCGCCGGTCAGGATCAGGTGGAAGTGGAGGTCGGTGACCCGGATCCGGTGCAGGTAGCCGCGCTCGGCGCCGTAGTCGAGGCGGGTCACCTGCGCGAAGTGGTCGAGATAGTGCAGGCGCGTGACATCCGGCCGCTCGCCCAGGTGGAGCAGCCGCTCGGTGGCCGCGGTCAGGAACGGGTTGTAGACGGGGACCAGCAGGAGCCAGACGATCGTGACCGGGATCACCAGCAGCAAGACGTTGCGGATCAGCCGCCCGGCCCAGGTACGGCCGGTCGCCGGAGGCGCCCCGCGGGCTCGTCGCTCCGGCTTGGCTCGCGCCCTGGCCACGATCGTCTCCTCGGCCGCGGGCTCAGCTCTTCCCGGCCGCCGACTCGGCCGCCGAGCCGCCGCCCGGGGCAGGGACGAAGCGATTCGCCCAGATGATCCAGAACAGCACTCCCGCCAGGATCACCACGGTCTGCCAGATCACGGTGTGCGAGCTGTCGAACAGCTTCGGGAAATAGACGCCGGTGAGGAACAGCGCGACCACCCGGATCAGGTTGACGATCTGGATCGCCACGAAGCCTAGGCCGAGGCCGAGCAGCTTGGACTTCCAGGGGGCCGGAAAGGCCAGCACGGCGGCGAAGTAGATGATCATCGCCTCGACGCCGTTGCAGCCGTTCTTGATGTTGACCGCGAAGCGGGGGCTGCGGATGATGCTGCCGTCCATCGTCGTGCCCTGACCGATCGTGGCCAGCACCCAGCCGGACGCCTTGGCCACCCCGCCGGTGAAGGGCTCGATGACCCGGTCGTTGACCGGGTTCCACGCGATCAGCGTGAAGCCGCCGCCCAGCAGGACGACGAAGATGACGAGAAAGCCGAGCTCCTGGCGGTAGCGGCGGAAGAACGAGCCCGTGGCGGGCTGAGGGGTCGGTTCAGTCATGATCGGATCGCATCGTGCGAGCGCCGGAGCTTAGGACAAAGCGCCGCTCCAGAACAAGCGCCGCTCGTCGGCCGCGACGGCGAGGCATGCTCGCGCGCCGCCGATTGACAGGCCGCGGGCCGCCCCATACGATGCCGCCGCCCGCGGAGCTCGCTTGAACCTCCACCCGAAGGCCACCATCCTCGACGCCGATCAGATCGGCCGCATCGTCCGCCGCATGGCCGGCGAGATCGCCGAGGCCCATCGCGGCCTCGAGAACGTCATGCTGGTCGGCATCCGGACCCGCGGCGTGCCGCTGGCGGAGGCGATCGCCGACGAGCTCGACCGGCTCGAGGGTTTCCGGCCGCCACTCGGCACGCTGGACATCACGCTCTACCGCGACGACCTGTCGCTGGTGGCGCCCAAGCCGGTGGTCAAGGAGAGCCACTTCCCGGAGCCGATCCAGGATCGCGTGGTGGTGCTGTGCGACGACGTCCTGTTCACCGGTCGCACGGTCCGGGCGGCGCTCGACGCGCTGCTCGACTTCGGGCGACCGCGAGCGGTCCGGCTGGCGGTGCTGGTCGATCGCGGTTGGCGCGAGCTGCCGATCCAGGCCGACTTCGTCGGCCGCAAGGTCCCGACCTCCGCTTCCGAGGTGATCAAGGTCGCCTTCGCCGCCACCGACGACGGCACCCAGGTGCAGATCCTCGACCGGCCGGCCGGCGCATGACCGAAGCGATCTGGACCAAGAAGGACCTGCTCGGAATCTCCGAGCTCTCGACCGCCGAGATCGAGCTGTTGCTCGCCACCGCGGAGTCGTTCGCCGAGGTCGCGGAACGTCCGGTCAAGAAGGTCCCGACGCTGCGCGGCAAGACGGTCGTCAACCTCTTCTTCGAGCCCTCGACCCGCACCCGGGTGTCGTTCGAGATCGCGGCGCAACGTCTCTCGGCCGATATCGTGAACTTCTCGACCGAGGGCTCTTCGCAGTCGAAAGGCGAGACGCTCTTCGACACCGCCAAGAACATCGCCTCGATGTTCCCCGACTTCGTGGTCGTCCGGCACCGCCACGTCGGCGTGCCGGCGATGCTGGCGCGCGAGCTCGCGGCGGGCGTCGTCAACGCTGGCGACGGCTCGCACGAGCACCCCACCCAGGCGCTGCTCGACGCCCTCACCATCCGGCGCCACAAGGGGCGGATCGAGGGGCTGACGGTCGCCATGGTCGGTGACATCGCCCACAGCCGCGTGGCGCGCTCGAACATCCACCTGCTGACCCGCCTGGGTGCGCACGTGCGGGTGGCGGGACCCCGCACCATGGTGCCGGCCGAGATCGGCGCCCTCGGGGTCGAGGTGGTGTGGACGCTCGAGGAGGCGATCCGCGACGCCGACGTGGTCATGATGCTGCGACTGCAGCTCGAGCGGCAGAGCCGCTTCCTGTTTCCCAGCCTGGGCGAGTACGCCCAGCTGTTCGGGCTGAACGAGAGGCGGCTGGAGCGCGCCAAGCCCGACGCGATCGTCCTCCATCCGGGACCGATGAACCGGGGAGTCGAGATTTCGAGCGCGGTCGCCGACGGTCCGCGCTCGGTCATCCTCGATCAGGTCGGCCAAGGCGTCGCGGTGCGGATGGCGGCCCTCTACCTGCTGGCGGGCGCGCGCGGAGGGGGCCGATGAAGCTGCTGGTGCGCGGCGGGCGGGTGGTCGACCCGAGCCAGGGCCTGGACCAGCCGGCGGACGTGCTGATCGAGCACGGCGCGGTCGTGCGGGTCGAGCCCTCGATCGCGGTGCCCGCGCACGGCGAGGTGCTCGAAGCGCGCGGGCTGGTGGTCGCTCCGGGCCTGATCGATATCCACGTGCACTTGCGCGAGCCAGGGCAGGAGAGCAAGGAGACGGTCGCCAGCGGCGTCGCGGCCGCGGTGGCCGGCGGCTTCACGGCCGTCGCCTGCATGGCGAATACTTCGCCGGTCAACGACTCGCGGCTGGTGACCGAGACCATCCTGCGCTCGGCCGAGCGCGCCGGCCTGGCGCGCGTCTACCCGATCGGGGCGGTCAGCAAGAAGCTCGAAGGCGACGAGATGGCCTCCTTCGGGCAGCTCGCCGCCGCCGGCTGCGTCGCCTTCTCGGACGATGGCCGGCCGGTGTTCAACACCGAGTTGATGCGCCGCGCGCTCGAATACTCGCGTCACTTCGACCGGCCGATCGTCCAGCATGCCCAGGATCTCGACTTGACCGGCGACGGGGTGATGCACGAGGGGACCTCGTCCGCCTGCTGCGGGATGCCGGGCATCCCGGGGCTGGCGGAGGAGGTCATGATCGCACGCGACCTCCTGCTGGCCGAGGAGACCGGCGGGCGCTACCACGTGGCCCACCTGTCGACCGCGCGCAGCTTGCGCTTGGTGCGCGAGGCGCGCGCCCGCAGCCTGCAGGTGACTTGCGAGGTGACGCCCCATCACCTGCTGCTCGCCGACCGGGCGGTGATCGACGCCGGATTCCACGCCCACTGGAAGATGAATCCGCCGCTGCGCGACCAGCGCGACGTCGAGGGCCTAGTGGCCGGGCTCGCCGACGGCTCGATCGACGCCATCGCCTCCGACCACGCGCCGCACACCGCCGACGAGAAGGTGCTCGAGTTCCAGACCGCGCCGTTCGGCATCGTCGGTCTCGAGACGACCCTCGCGCTCTGCCTGGACCGCCTCGTGCGGCCGGGTCGGATCTCCCTGTCCCGTTTGATCGAGCTGCTCTCGACGGGCCCGGCGCGGGTGCTCGGCCTGCCCGGAGGCACGCTCCGGCCGGGAGCGCTCGCGGACGTGACGCTGATCGATCCGGAGCGGGAACTCGAGGTGGTGGCCGCGCGCTTTCGCTCGAAATCCCGCAATACTCCCTTCGACGGCTGGAAGCTGCGCGGCGCGGCGGTCGCGACGATCGTCGGTGGACGGATCGTCTACCGGGCCGACTGAAGGGGATCGTGGCCTCGCGAGCGCGCGCCGCGGTCGAGCCGTCCGCCCTGCTGGCCGCGGCGGAGTCGGCGGCGGACGCCGGCGCGGCCGTGTTGGAGCGGTGGTTCCGGAGCGGTCGTCTCGAAGTCTCGGTCAAAGCCGCCAACGACTTCGTCACCCAGGCCGACCGCGAGAGCGAGCAGGCGCTGGTCGCGGAGCTGCTCCGGCGCTTCCCCGACCACCGGATCCTGGCCGAGGAGGGGACGGTCCACGCCGGTGCGACCTCCGACCTGGAGTGGGTGATCGACCCGCTGGACGGCACCACCAACTTCCTCCAGGGGCTGCCGGTGTGGGCGGTCTCGGTGGCCTGCCGCCGGGGTGGCGAGCTGCTGGCGGGAGTAGTGCTCGATCCCCCGGGCGGCAATCGCTTCGTCGCCTGCCGCGGCGGCGGCGCGCGCTGGAACGGCCGGGCGATGCGAGTCTCGGCGCGCCCGGGGCTCGAAGGAGCCTTTCTCTCGACCGGCTATCCGTTCCGCGCGCACGCCGCGCTCGACGTCTATCTCGAGCTCTTCCGCGCGGTCTTTCGCCAGGCGCGCGCGATCCGGCGCTGCGGCGCCGCGGCGCTCGACCTCGCCTACACCGCGGCGGGGGTCTACGACGGCTTCTTCGAGTTCCGGTTGTCGCCGTGGGACATCGCGGCCGGCGCCTTGCTGATCGAGGAGGCCGGCGGCCGGTTGACCGATCTCGACGGCGGCGGCGGCTGGCTCGCGGGCGGCAATGTCCTGGCTGGGGCCCCGGGTGTGCACTCCGGCCTGCTCGCCGCGGCCCGCGCGACCGCGAGCGAGGCCGCGGTCGACCGCCTCGTGCCCCGCTGAGCGAGAACGGGGCCCTGGCCCTGGCCCGTGGCATGCTGCCGGGGAGAGGAATCTGATGGCGCGCTTCGGACCCCTGGAACCGCTCGAGATCCGGATCCACCCGCACGACGGGCGGGGCCGTGGGCGCTCCCTGCGGCTGACGGTCCGCCGACAGCGCGTCCTGCTCGGCGCGGCGGCGCTGGCGCTGGTCATCCTGGTCACCGGCGCGCTCGCGGCGCCGTCGGTGATCGGCAGCTGGCGCCGCCAGCAGCAGTACCAGGTCGAGATGTCCCGCCGCTTGCAGCTCGGCGAGCGACTCCAGGCGCTGGTCGAGCAGCTGGCGGGTCTGGAGCGCCGGGGCGACGAGCTGGCCCGGCGCCTCGACCGCATCCAGGGGATCTACGGGCTCGACGACGGCCTCGGGGTCGCCGGGCGGGTGGAGGGGCTCGGCCGGGAGGTGCCGGAGACCATCTTCGCGTCGACCATCGCCCACGGCAACCGGGTGGAAGGCGAGCTGGCCGAGGAGCTCCGGCTGATCCGGGCGCGGCTGGACCGGATCGTCGCCTTCGAGGTCGTCCATCCGGAGCGGCCGCGAGAGGTGCCGGCCAGGCTGCCCTTGCGCGGGGAGGAGTTCGTGCGCACCAGCGGCTTCGGGAACCGCCGCAGCCCCTTCACCCGCGAGCTGGAGATGCACGCCGGCCTCGACCTCGCCGCGCCCCTGGGTACGCAGATCCTCGCGCCGGCGGCGGGCCGGGTAACGCACGCTGGACCGGTCGAGGCCGATCGCCGTTCCGACTGGTGGCGCATGGGGCGGATGGTCGTGCTGCGGCACGGCGAGAGCTACCTGACCCTCTATGGCCACTGCGACCGGATCCTCGTCCGCGAGGGGCAGCGAGTCGCGGCCGGAGAGCCGATCGCCACCGTCGGCGAGAGCGGCTGGACCACGGCGCCGCACCTCCACTACGAGATCCGGCGGCTCGAGGGCGGAGCCTGGCGCGCGGTCGACCCCTTCGCCCACGCGCTCGATCTGCCGGTCTCCGGCCCGGCCCCGCCAGCGGGGAGCGCCGCGGAAGCGCCGGCGCTCCTGCCCGCCTTTCTGCGCTGAGCGGGTGAAAAGCCGAGAGCGTCCGTCGTTATAATCACGGAGGGGTCCACCATGGAGCGCCGCGCGCATACCCGCTATCCGCGCCGGTTCGAAGTCCGGTTCTGGCGGCAGGGACAGTCCGAAGCCCATTCGGGCTTCACCACCAACATCTCGAGGTCCGGGGCCTTCCTCGGCACCACCCACATGCTGGCGCCCGGCGAGCGGGTCCGAGTCGAGGTCCTCGACGCGGAGAACGGCTTCATCGCCGAAGGGCGGATCGTGCGCTCGCACCGCGTCTCGGTGGCGCTGCGCCATGTCGACCAGCCGGGGATCGGGGTCCGGTTCCTGATGCCGGACGAGCTCCTTTCGGACCTGCTGCCGGCGGCACGCGCGGCGACGACGATCGCCTCCCGCGAGCGCGTGCGCGGGCCTCAGCGCGAAGTCGAAGCGGAGGTGAGCCGCGAAGTCGCCGCAGAGGGGCCGGTCCAGGAGGTCGCCCCGGCGGCCGTCGCCGCGCCGAATGGCGAGCTGAGCCCGTCGCCCCGGCCGCTGCGCGTCGTCCCGGTCGATTTCGTCGACCGGACGAGCTTTCTCGCCGTCTATCACCGCGACCTCTCGACCGGTGGGCTGTTCATCTCGACCCCGAGCCCGGCGGCGCTGCAGGAGGTCGTGATCATCGAGCTCACCCCGCCGCTCGCCAACGTCGAGCCGCTGCGGTTCGAAGCGCGAGTCGTGCACCGCTTCGAGCCCGACGCGGTGGTGGGGAAGGGCCGCAACCTCCTCTCCGGCATGGGGGTCCAGTTCCTCGAACCGGATCGGGTGAAGGCGCAGCTGGCGCCGGTCCTCGCCGAGCTGCGCAAGTAGCCGGCGGGCGCCCCGCCCGCGCGGGCGGGAAGGTCCGGCCCCCGGGATTCGTTAGAATCCACGGGTCGCAGGGCCCTTCCCGGCGCGGTGCCGGGAACTCCCAGAGGAGAGCTCGATGCCGTATCCCCCGTTGATGGTCCGTCCGATGCGCGAAGAGCTGGTCGCGGTCGGCTTCGAAGAGCTGTCGCAGCCGTCCGACGTCGAGCGTTTTCTCGGCGACGCGACCGGCACCGCGCTCTTGGTGGTCAACTCGGTCTGCGGCTGCGCCGCCGGCATGGCACGCCCGGGCGTCCGGCTGGCGCTGCAGAGCGGTCCCCGGCCGGACCGGCTGGGCACCGTCTTCGCGGGGCAGGACCTCGAGGCGACGGCGCGGGCTCGCGGTTATTTTCCGGACATCCCCCCCTCCTCACCCTCGATGGCGCTGTTCAAGGGGGGCGAGCTGGTCTGGTTCCTCCCCCGTCACCGGATCGAGGGGCGAGACGCGTTGGACGTCGCCGCCGACTTGCGCGCCGCGTTCGCCCACCACTGCGCGCCGGTCGCCGTGGCCTGAGAGGGCCGAGGGCGCTCGCGATGGGGACGTTCCATCAGAACACGCACGAGCTGCACGGCATCACCGTGGTCGTCGAGACCGACGCCGCGGAGCTCTGGATCGGGCGCTGCCACGACTGGAACGCCGCCGGGGTGACCCTCCACGACGCCGACGTCCACCGGCAGGAGGCGGGGGCGCCGGCGCGCGCGGAGTGGCTCGAGCGTGCGCGCCGGGTCGGCGTCTGGCCGCGCCAGCGGCGGGTCGTCGTGCCCGCGGAGCGGGTCACTTCCGTCCGCCGGTTGGCGGAGGTCTGAGGCCGTGCGCTGGCTGCTCGCGGCGGGCGCGCTCGAGTGCGCCCTGGCCGTGGCGCTGGGCGCTTTCGGCGCCCACGCCCTGGCCGGGCGGCTCGACCCGCGCGGCCTCGAGCTCTGGGAGACGGCGGCGCGCTATCTGATGTACGCCGGCCTCGGCGCCCTCGCGGCCGCCGCGGCCGGGCGCTCGACGGCGCCAGCGGGCGGCATCGCGCTGGTCCTCGCCGGCGGGCTGCTCTTCGCCGGCACGGTGGCCGCGCTGGCGCTGGGGGGGCCGAGAGTCCTCGGCGCCGTCACCCCGGTCGGCGGCGTAGCGCTGATCGCCGGCTTCCTCTGGATCGCCATCGCGGCCGCCTTCGGAGCGCGGCCGGATGGCTGAATCACTCGCGAAGGAGAGGTGACCCATGTCGAACGGCATCGTCCGCGTCCCGCACCCGGTCAACGAGCCGGTGAAGTCCTACGCTCCGGGGTCCCCGGAGCGCGCGTCGCTCAAGGCCCGGTTGGCGGCCATGATGCAGGAGGAGATCGAGATTCCGCTGGTCATCGGCGGCGAGGAGGTGCGCACTGGCAAGCTCGGCACGGCCGTCTGCCCGCACGATCACCAGCACGTCCTGGCGCGCTTCCACCAGGCCGGTCCGGTGGAGGTCGAGCGCGCGATCGCAGCGGCGCGCGAGGCGTGGCGGAGCTGGTCCGAGACGCCCTGGGAGGAGCGCGCCGCGGTGCTGCTCAAGGCTGCCGACCTGTTGGCCGGACCCTGGCGCGACACCGTCAACGCGGCGACCATGCTCGGGCAGTCGAAGAACGCCTTCCAGGCCGAGATCGATTCGGCGTGCGAGGTGATCGACTTCTGGCGCTTCAACGCCCACTTCCTGCGCCTCATGTACGCCGATCAGCCGATCTCCTCGCCGGGGGTGTGGAACCAGGTCGAGTACCGGCCGCTCGAGGGCTTCGTCTTCGCGGTGACGCCGTTCAACTTCACCTCGATCGCCGCCAACCTGCCGACCGCGCCCGCGCTGATGGGCAACACCGTGCTCTGGAAACCGGCATCGACGTCGATGCTGTCGAACTGGTACCTGATGAAGCTGCTCGAGGCGGCCGGTCTGCCGCCCGGGGTGATCAACTTCGTCGCCGCGCGCGGTTCGGCCATCGGCCCGCCGGTGTTCGCCAGCCCCGAGCTGGCTGGACTCCACTTCACCGGCTCGACCGAGACCTTCCAGGGCATGTGGCAGACCATCGCCGGCAATCTCGGCCAGTACAAGTCCTATCCCCGCATCGTCGGGGAGACCGGCGGCAAGGATTTCGTCTTCGCCCACCCCTCGGCCGATGCTCAGGCGCTGGTGGTGGCGCTGGTGCGCGGCGCTTTCGAGTACCAGGGGCAGAAGTGCTCGGCCGCCTCACGGGCTTACGTGCCGGCGTCGCTCTGGCCCGAGGTGCGCGACCGGCTGGTGGCCGAGATCCAGGCGCTGCCAATGGGCACGCCGCTCGACTTCCGCAACTTCGTCTGCGCCGTGATCGACCAGGCCTCGTTCGACAACACGCTGGGCTACATCGAGCACGCCCGCGCCTCCGCGGACGCCGAAATCCTGGTCGGCGGCAAGGGCGACGCCGCGGTCGGCTACTACGTCGAGCCGACGGTGGTGGTGGCGTCGAATCCGCGCCACAAGCTGATGCAGGAGGAGATCTTCGCGCCGGTGCTGACGCTCCACGTCTACCAGGACGCGCGGCTCGACGAAGCGCTCGAGCTGTGCGACACGACGAGCCCCTACGCTCTGACGGGCGCGATCTTCGCCCGCGACCGCGGCGCGATCCTGAAGATGAAGCGCGCGCTGCGCCACGCGGCGGGCAACTTCTACGTCAACGACAAGCCGACCGGCGCGGTCGTCGGCCAGCAGCCGTTCGGCGGTGCCCGCGCCTCCGGCACCAACGACAAGGCGGGCTCGGCGGCGAACCTGACGCGCTGGATCTCCCTGCGCACGATCAAGGAGACCTTCGTGCCGCCGACCGCCGTGGCGTACCCGCACCAGGCGCAAGAGTGAGCCTACCGGGGGCGGGCCGTCCCCGGTGCGGGACGGCGCTTTTCCCCCCCGCGGCGCCGATGGCAGAGAATAGGGCCCTGTGCTCCGGCGCCGGGCCCTTTCCGCGTGGCTGACCTGGGCGGCGATGAGCGTCGTGCTCGCGCCGCCGGGTGTCGCCGCGCGCCCCGGGCCCGGACGCGCTGACGGTGCCGCGCGCCTCGAGGCGCGCTGGGTCGAGCCAGCCGCCGGTGCGCGCTGGACGGCGGGCGAGGCGGCGCTGCTCGCCTGGGAGCCGGCGGGCGGCTTCGAAGCTCTGACCCACATCGAAGAATGGGAGGCCTTCCTCTCCTTCGACGGCGGGGCGACCTTCACCGTGCGGTTGACGCCGCACCTCGACTTCGCCCGCCGCCAGGTCCGGGTCCGCGTGCCGGAGATCGCTTCACCGCGCGCGCAGTTGATGTTGCGCGTCGGTGACGAGGTGGTCGAGCACGAGGTGGCGACCCGGGTCGAGCTCGAGATCGTTCCGGCGCGGCGTCCGTCGCCAGGGATCGATCGCCGGCTGGCCTGGCGGTTCGGCGAAGCGGCCCGCGCCGGCTCGAAACCGACTTTCCTCTGGAGCGAGGGCGATCGGCAGGGGGGCCGCTGGATCGAGCGCGCCTCGGCGCTGCCTCGCCAGGTCGAGATGGGGCCGACGACCCGCCCCGGAGCCCCCCTCTTCGCGCTCGCGGCCGCCGGCGGCGAGCGCACCGTGGCCCTGCCGGCTCCCGCCACCGGCGCGGCAGCGCCGGCCCGGGAGGTCGCCACCGAGCGGGCCGCCCCGGCGGCCCGACGGACGCTCTCGATCCTGCTGCTCACCGCCCGCCGCAACGAATGAGGGCGCGCGCACGCGAGGTGCGCGTCGTTCGAGTGATTTCCCCGCGCGGCACGCGCGCCGTGCGGGTCGATCCAGGTTCGTTTCGCGGAGGATCGAGAGATGAGATGGAGCATCGCGGGGGCCCTCGCTGCGGCCCTCTGTCTGGCTGGACCGGCCGCGGGTGCGGCCTTCGAGGCCCGGCTGCTGACCGCTCAGGGTGAGCCGGCAGCCGGTTACTCGGTCGCGGTCGCCGGCCGGGCGGTGGTCGCCCGCTGCGGCGAAGATGGACGCTTTCGCCTGGAGCCCGCGCCCCCCTTGCCGTTCACGCTCGTGGCGACCTCGCCCGCCGGCGTGGTGGCGGCGCCGCTCGAGGTCACCGCGCTCGAGCCGGTGCTCCGGTTGCCCGCCGTGGTGCGCGACGCCGTCACCGTGGTCTCGGGCGTCGCGCCGTCGCTCGACCTGCTGCCGGCGAGCGCCGCGACCGTGCTGACCCGGGAGGAGCTGGAGCAGCGCGCCCCGAAGCGGCTCTACCAGGCGCTCGAGTCGGTGGCCGGCGCTTCGAAGCTCGGCGACGGCGCGGATTCGGTGCCGGTGCTGCGCAACCTCGGACGGGGCCGGACGCTGATCCTGGTCGACGGGGCTCGTGTGTCCGCCGAGCGCCGCGCCGGGCCCTCGGCGACCTTCGTCGATCCGGCGGCGCTGGCTTCGATCGAGATCCTGCGCGGCCCGGGCTCGGTCGTCTACGGCTCGGACGCCTTCGGTGGCGTGCTGAACGCGGTCACCCGCGATCCCGACCCCGACCGCTTCTCGCTGCGCTACTCGCTCGAAGCGGCGGCGGGCGCGCTCGACACCCGCTCGGCCTATATCGCGGCCTCCGGCGCCGTCGGCCCGGGCGCTCTGCTCGTCGACGCCCACGTCGGCGACGCCGGAGACGCCGAAGCCGGCGGCGGGCGCGAGATCTTCAACTCCGGCTACACGGCCGCCGGCGGCGCGGTCCGCTACGCGGTGCCGGCGGGAGCGGGCCGGCTCCGCCTGGGGCTCGCGATCGACCGGATCGAGGACCTGGGCAAGGCGTCGATCGACTCTCGCGCCATCCGCAGCTTCTATCCGCGCGAGGAGTCGGATCGCGCGAACGCCTCCTGGCTGGGCTCGGTGGGAACCTGGGACGCGCTCGAGGGCGCGCTCTTCTATGGCCGCTACCGGATCGTGCTCGACCGGGATCGCGCCCCGACGGACGCCGCCAATCGGCGGGTCGATCGCGCCGACACCGACGCGCGGGACGCCTCGCTCCGCGTCGTCGCCGCGCGCGCGGCCTCGGGAGGTCGGCTGCAGGTCGGAGTCGACGCGACCTCGCGCTTCGATCTGCGCGCCACGACCGAACAGGTGCGCTACGGCGCGGACGGGGCGACGGTCGAGCGAATCGACCGGACGGTCTCGATCGACGACGCCTCCCAGCACTCGCTCGGCCTCTTCTCGACCTGGACGCGTCCGCTCGCCGAGCGCTGGAGCCTCGGTATCGGCCTGCGCGGGGACCGGATCGAGTCCGAGAACCGCGGCGGCCACTTCGGCGACCGACGGGTGACCCACGACGCCCTCTCCGGCAACCTCTCGCTGACGGCGGGGCCCTTCTCCGGTTGGACGACCTCGCTGCAGATCGCCCGCGGCTTCCGCTCGCCGACGCTGTCGGATCGGTACTTCCGCGGTCCCTCGGGGCGGGGCTTCGTCACCGGCAACCCCGAGCTCGACCCGGAGACCAGCCTGCAGAGCGATCTCGCGGTCCGCTACGCCCGCGGGCGCACGGCGCTCGGCCTGTTCGTGTACCACTACCGCATCGACGATCTGGTCGAGCGCTATGGCGCGGGGTCGGACTTCTTCTTCCGCAACCGCGGCGCGGCGACGATCCGGGGGCTCGAGATGGAGCTGCAGGCCGGTTTCGGACAGGGCTGGAGCCTGGAGGCGGGAGCGGCGATTGCCGACGGCGAGACCGACGGCGGGGCGGCGATCGACGACATCGCGGCGCCCAACGGCTGGGTCAATCTGCGGCGCACGGTCGGCAGGGCGTTCTTTCACGGCCGGCTGACCCGGGTTTCGGAGCACGACGAGCCCGGGCCCACGGAGCTCGGGCGTGACGGCTACACCCTGCTCGACCTGGGCGGCGGCTTCCGCTTCTCGGAGGCGATCGAAGTCCGATTGCTGGTGCGCAACGTCGGCGACCGGCGCTACTTCGCCTCGCCCGACAGCACCGCGGATCGCGCGACCGGCCGAAGCTTCTCGATCGGACTGTCAGGGAAGGTCTAGCACGACGGCGCCTGGACGCCAGAAGGGACCAAGAAGGGTCCAAGAAGGGGGTTGTCCCAGCCGCCGAGCGCACCGACCGGACCAGCCGGTGGTCCAGGTGCCAGGTCTCTCATCCATGGTCCTTGCTTTCCACGGCGAGCCACGAAGGTGGGTGAGCACCGGAACGAAAAGACCATAGAAGAGAAAGAGGACGACGGTGGAGCGGCCTCGAGGCGCGAGGCGCTGGCGACGATCGGACCAGCGGGCGCGCGAGCTGCCCGGTCTCCCTTCTATGGCCTTTGCCAGCTACCGGGAGCCACGACGATAGGTGAGCACCGGAACGAAAAGTCCATAGATGGGGTCGAGTGCCATCCGCTGGTGGAGGAGGCGGAACGCCGATGGAGAGCGAGAGGGCGTCTCGCACTCGCAGCGAGCGCACCGCCCACCACCCCCTTCGACAGAGCGCTTCTTCAGCGTGAAGGCGCCCACCGGCGGGTCGGCTGGCGAGAGCAGAGAAGCAAAGACCCCATAGAAGGGGTCGAGTACCGGCCGCTGGTGGGGAGGGCGAAACGCCGGGGGACGGTGGGGCGATGGGGCGATGGGGAGCGCGACGGCGCCTCGCGCTCGCCACGGGTGCCATGCCCGCCACCCCCTTCAACAGAACGCTTCTTCAACGTGAGTGTGCCCACCACCGACCTGCGCTCGCCACGGGAGCATCGTCCTCCAGCCTCTTCAAGAGAGTGCTTCTTCGACGTGAAGGCGCCCACCGGCGCTCCGCCCATGGTCTCTTCAACTCGCCGGAAGCCACGAAAGCGGGACGAGACCTGATCGAAGCCCCCGCCCAAGGAAGGCAAGAAGGGAAAGAGGGAAAGCGGGCAAGAGGGAGTGAGGCAAACGTCTGAGGGGGTCTCTCGGTGCGAGCCGACAGCGGGCATGGGACCGACTGGTGATTCGGAGGGAGGGAGGAGGGAGCGGCACCCGCGGATCGGGCTTGCCTTCAGGAGCTCTCCGTGTCCGCTCGCGAGCGGCGCCGCCAGTGCCGGTAGGCCGGCAGGCCCAGGGCCACCAGGACGAGCCCGGCCAGCGACTCCATAGGTCTCTCGACCAGAGTGTTGGCGACGAGCAACAGCGACGCCGCCAGGAAGGCGAGGGGCAACCAGGGGTAGCCCCAGACACGGTAGGGCCGCGGCGCCTGCGGGCGGCTGCGCCGCAGCACGAACACCGCCGCGCCGGCGCCGACGTGGAACAGCACGGCGACGAAGACGACATAGGTGTAGAGCTGGCCGTAGGTGCCGGTGAGGGTCAGGACGACCGCCCAGGCGGACTGGGCCCACAGGGAGCGGACCGGCACGCGGGTCACCGGGTCGATTCTCGCCAGGCCGCGAAAGAAGACCCGATCGTCGGCCATCGGCGGGTAGATTCGGGAGCTGTAGAGGATCGTCGTCGCCAGGCAGCCGAAGGAGGAGACCAGCACCGCGGCGGCCATCCATCGCGCGCCGCCGGCGCCGAACAGCGAGGAAGCGGCGGCCTCGGCGACGCGTGGCGATTCGCCGATGGCGACGACCGGCAGCGCGCGCAGATAGACGAAGTGGAGCAGCAGGTAGAGCAGGGTGACGAGGGCCGTGCCACCGGCCAGGCCGAGCGGCAGGTCGCGCTCGGGGCGGCGCAGCTCGCCGGCGCTGAAGGTCAGGCCGTACCAGCCGTCGAAGGTCCAGAGCACCGCGATCATCGCAATGCCGAGGGCGGCGGCGAGGCCGCTCGCCGGCAGCGGCTCGAGCAGCGCCGGCGACGCCTGCGCCGGCACCAAGAAGCCGCAGGCGACGAACAGCGCGATGGCGCCGATCTTGATCGCGGTGAGGACGTTCTGGAGGCCGGCGCCCGAGCGCAAGCCACGGTGGTTGACGGCGGTGAGCACGAGGATTGCCGCCGCGGCGGTGAGCTGACCCGCGCTCAGCCGCCATTCGAAGCCGAGCCACCGGCAGCCGGCGAGAATCCGGTCGGTGCCGAGCGCGGGGAAGAAGACGCCGAGGTACTCGGCGAAGCCGATGGCGAGCGCCGCCATGCCCCCGGACATGATGACCAGGAAGCAGGCCCAGCCGTAGAGGAATCCCGCCAGCGGCCCATAGGCCTCGCGCAGGAAGACGTAGACGCCGCCCGCGCGCGGGAACATCCCCCCCAGCTCGGCGTAGGTCAGGGCGCCCGCGAGCGACAGCACGCCGCCGATCAGCCAGACCGCGATCAGCACCCCGGCATGCGGCGCCGCCCGCGCGATGTCGCCCGAGACGAGAAAGATCCCGGTCCCGACCACCGCGCCGACGGTGATCAGCACCCCGTCCCACGCCCCGAGCTCCCGCGCGAGCCCGGGCGCCGATGCCGCAGCGGACCCGCCGCCCCGCTCCGAGTCGTCGGTCATCGCGGCGCATCCTAACCGCGCCGCCAGCCGCGTGCTGCGGGTGGGTCGCGGGCCGAGCCCGGACCGCGGGGGCCGGCCGCCCCAGCGCTGCCTCAGAAGCCCTTCTTGGCGATCTTCTTGTGGGTCTCGTTGACGAAGCGGAGCGCGGCGGAGCCGTAGAACTTGTGGCACTCGGCGATCATCTCGCCGCGCTGGATGACCGGATCGGTGGCGGCGAGCGCGCGCGCCTCGTCGACGTCGGCGACGTCGAGGATGAACAGGCCGCGCCAACCGTCGACGCCGTCGAGCGGCCCGGCCAGCACGAGCTTCCCGTCGTCGGCGAGCCGCTTCATGTTGGCGAAGTGGCCGCGGAACATCTCGTCGCGCTCGGGGCCGGCGGGCACCGGCGTCGGGCCGCTCTTCAGGATCACCAGCACGTACCGGCCCATCCCCATCTCGTCGGCGCCGGCGGCCCGCGCGAGCGCTTCGTCGTAAGCCGCGGGCGGCGGCGTCTCGGTGCCGGCGTCGGCGGCGAGCGTCGTGGCGGGCAGCAGGACGAGCGTGGTCAGGGCCACTGCGGCGAGCCGGGCGGGCGGGTGGATTCGGAGCATGGGAGGTCCTCGCTGGTGGGGGTTCGGATGAATCGTATCGCGCCGCCGCACCGCAGCGGAGCGTCGGTGCCATGGCGGCGGGCGGTGATGGCAAGATCGGCGCATGATCGGACGCGCGCTGGTGGTCTGGTTCGGGTTCGTCGGGGTCGCGATCGGCAACGGGTTGCTGCGCGAGGAGCTGCTGGTACCGAGGCTCGGCGACGCGCGCGCGCACGTCGTGAGCACGCTCCTGCTCTGCCTGCTGATCGTCGTTGGGACCTGGGGCACGGTGAGGTGGATCGGGGTCCGCTCGCGCGGCGAGGCACTCGCGGTGGGTTCGCTGTGGCTCGCCCTGACGCTGGCCTTCGAGTTTCTGTTCGGCCACTACGTCGCGGGCAAGACCTGGTTCGAGCTGCGCGCGGACTACGACCTGGCAGCCGGCCGGGTCTGGGTTCTCGTTCTCGCCACCCTCGTCGCCGCTCCGCTCGCGCTGGTGAGCCGCAGGGGGCGCTCGTGAGCGCGGCGCGAAAGGCAGGGCGCGACGCGGCTGGTGTCGTCGAGGTCCGCCCGGTGCGGGCGGGTGACGCCGCAGCGTGGGCCCGGCTGCGGGGCGAGCTCTGGCCGGGCAGTGACGACGACCACGCCGGCGAGATCAGCGGCTTCCTCGCCGGCGACCTGCGGGAGCCGCTCGAGGTCGTGGTCGCCGAGCTGGCGGGCGAGCTGGTCGGCTTCGCCGAGGTGTCGCTGCGGGATTTCGCCGAAGGCTGCTCCAGCTCCCCGGTCGGCTACCTCGAGGGTTGGTACGTCTCACCGCGAGCGCGCGGAATGGGGGTCGGCGCCGCGCTGGTGGCGGCCGCGGAGAGGTGGGCGCGGGATCGCTGCTGCGTCGAGTTCGCGTCCGATACCGAGCTCGCCAACGAAGCGGGCGCCGCCGCCCATCGGGCGCTGGGTTTCGAAGAGAGCGGCATTCTCCGCTGCTTCCGGAAGTCGCTCTAGGTGCGCGGGGCACCGTCCGCTTGCCGGCTCCGGCGGGGGCGTGAAACGCTTGTCGATCCGGGGGGTTCGATGAGCGAAACGATTCAGCCGCGCACGCACGCGGCGATCTCGCAGCGCCTGTGCGGCGCGCCGGTCGAGGTCCGGGATGGCTTCGCCGCGGTGGAGATGGAGGCCCTGCCCGAGATGGCCGCCGACGAGCATGGGCTAATCCACGGTGGCTTCCTCTTCGGCCTGGCCGACCACGCCGCGATGCTCGCGATCGACGAGCCGACGGTGGTTCTCGCCGGCGCCGAAGTCCGCTTCCTGGCGCCGGTCGACGTCGGCGCATGGCTGCGCGCGGAGGCTGCGGTCGAGAGCCGCGACGGGCGCAAGGCGAGGGTCACCGCGCGGGTCGTGGCGCGCGACGGCCGCGAGCTCATGAGCGGCCACTTCCTCTGCTACGTGCCCGAGCGCCACGTGCTCGCGGCGGGAACGGGCGCGTGAGCGGCGCCACCCCCGACGCCGCGGCGGCTGAGCACGGCGGCGACCGCGTCGCGGCGGTGCTGGCGCGGCACGGCGTCCGGACCCTGTTCACCCTCTGCGGCGGCCACATCTCGCCCATCCTGGTCGCCGCCAAGGCGCGCGGCCTCCGCGTGGTCGACGTCCGTCACGAGGCCGACGCGGTCTTTGCCGCCGACGCCACCGCGCGGCTGACCGGCGTGCCGGGTGTCGCGGCGGTGACCGCGGGGCCCGGGCTGACCAACACCGTCACCGCGCTCCAGAACGCGCGCATGGCGCAGTCGCCCCTGCTGCTGCTCGGCGGCGCCACCGCCACCGTGCTCAAGGGGCGCGGCTCGCTCCAGGACATCGACCAGCAGTCCGTCGCGGCGCCGCTGGTCAAGTGGCAGGGCAGCGCGCGATCGGTCGCCGAGCTCGAGCCGCTGCTCGAACGGGCGCTCTGGATCGCGCGCGAAGGGGTGCCCGGTCCGGTCTTCGTCGAGTGCCCGGTCGACCTGCTCTATCCCGCGGCGGTGACCCGGGAGTGGTACGGCGTCGACCCGAAGCCGGGCGAGCGGGCGCCGTCGCTCGCCAAGCGGGCCGAGCGCCTCTACCTGTCGAGCCACTTGCGTCGAATCTTCCGGGGCGCTCCGCCGGCCAGGACGCTCCCGCCGCCGGCGCCGCCGCCCCCGGACGCCGGCGCCGTCCGCCGGGCCGCGCGCGCGCTCGCCAAGTCGGCGCGCCCGGTCGCGGTGATCGGCAGTCAAGCGGCGCTCCTCGCGGCCGAGATCCCGGCGCTGGTCGAGGCGATCGAGCGGCTGGGTCTCCCGGTCTATCTGTCCGGGATGGCTCGCGGTCTGCTCGGGGCGAGCCATCCGCTGCTCTTCCGGCACCGCCGCAAGGAGGCGCTGCGCGAGGCCGACCTGGTGCTGCTCGCGGGCGTCCCGTGCGATTTCCGGCTCGACTACGGGCGCGCCATCCCACGGCGCGCGCGGCTGGTGGCGGCGAACCGGAGCGCGACCGACCTCGGCTCGAACCGCCGACCCGACATCGCGTCCCACGGCGACCCAGCGCTTTTCCTGCGTGCGCTGGCGCGAGCCGCCGGGACTCCCCGCGTGCGCGGCGAGTGGCACGCGCGGCTGGCGGAGCGCGAGCGCGAGCGCGACGAAGAGATCGCGCGGCGGGCCGCCGAGCCCGCCGAAGGGGGGCTCAACCCGCTGCGGCTGCTCTGCGAGCTCGACGCCTTCCTCGATTCGCGCGCGCTGCTGGTCGCCGACGGCGGCGACTTCGTCGGCACCGCCGCCTACACGGTCCGCCCCCGCACGCCGCTCTCCTGGCTCGATCCGGGGGCGTTCGGCACGCTCGGCGTCGGCGGCGGTTTCGCGCTGGGCGCCCGGCTCGCGCGACCCGAGGCGGAGGTGTGGGTGCTGTGGGGCGACGGCTCGGTCGCCTACAGCCTGCTCGAGCTCGACACCTTCGCCCGCCACGGCCTGCCGGTGATCGGCCTGGTCGGCAACGACGCGGCCTGGGGGCAGATCGCCCGCGATCAGGTGGAGCTGCTCGGGGACGACGTCGGCACCGTGCTCGCGGCCACCGACTACCACCGCGCGGCGGAGGGCCTCGGGGCGGTGGGTCTGACGCTCGAGCGGCCCGGAGAGATCGGCGACGTCCTCGCCGAGGCGCGACGGCAGGCGAGCGCCGGGCGGCCGGTCCTGATCAACGCCCGCCTCGGCCGCTCCGATTTCCGCAAAGGCTCGATCTCGCTGTAGGCGTCAACTCTGGCGGTCGAGCAGGGTGCGGGCGGCGAGGGCGGCGATCAGGACGGCGCCGCCGGTGAGTGCCAGGACGGCGGGTCGCTCGTCGTGGAGCAGCCAGGTCCAGAGCGGGTTGAGCACCGGCTCGACCAGCACCAGCAGGGAGACCTCGAGCGCGGTGAGCCGTTTGAGGCCGCGGGCGAACAGCCAGTAGGCGAAGCCGATCTGGACGGTGCCGAGGTAGAGGATCGCGGTGACGTCCGCCGCCCGCACCGACTCGACCGGCAACGCGACCGGCAAGCAGGCGGCGAAAGCGAGCGCGTTGCCGAGCGCGGTGGCGGGGAGCGACCGGTCCTCTCCCGGGTGGTCGCGCGCCAGGCGGCGGAAGAGGATCATCAGCAGCGCGTAGGCGAGACCCGAAACCAGCGCGATGGCGTTGCCGGCGAGCGGCTGGGGGGCGGTCGCCGAGGCGTCGCGCGAGCCCAGGAAGACGAGCGCCAGCCCAGCCGCGATCGCGGCGAGGAAGGGCAGATCCCGCCTGCGGATCGGCTCTCCGAGCAACCAGGGCGACAGCAGCAGCACCCAGAGCGGCGCGGTCGACTGCAGGAAGATCGCGGCCGCCGCGGTCGTCAGCTTGGTCGCGAGGACGAAGCAGACCAGCGTCGCGGCGTAGGCGAGCGCGGCCGGGACGAGGTCGGCGCGGAAGCCGCGTCGCGCGGCCGGCAGCACCAGGACGAGGACCAGGGCCGCGACGGCGGAGCGGAAGCCGGCGACCTGGAAGCCGTCGAGCGCCGTCCCCTTGATGGCGGCGCCGCCGGTGGAGAAGAGGAACGCGGCCGCCAGGACGGAGAGCCGCGCGCGGGCTTCGGGGGACACGGGCGCTCATCCTACCTGTGATGGAATCCGGCCGCGATGTTCCCGCTCCGCGACGACGTGCCGAGCCGCCGCGCACCGCTCGTCACCTGGGCGCTCGTCGCCGCGACCGTCGCGGTCTACCTCTACCAGGTGCTGCTGCCCGAGGAGGGGGAGCGGCGGCTCTTCTACCTCTTCGGCATCGTCCCGGCGCGCATCTTCCACCCGGATTGGGCGGCCCGCGTCGGCTTCCCCGAGGGCGGGCTGTGGCCCTTCTTCTCCAGCATGTTCCTGCACGGCGGGCTCTTCCACCTGGCGTCGAACCTCTGGACGCTCTGGATCTTCGGCGACAACGTCGAGGACCGGATGGGCCGGCTCCGCTTCCTGGCCTTCTATCTGCTCTGCGGACTGGCGGCGGGCCTCGCCCACGCGATCGCCAACCCGAGCTCGGTGCTGCCGACGATCGGCGCCTCGGGCGCCATCGCCGGCGTGCTCGGCGCCTACCTGCGCTGGTATCCGGGCGCGCGGGTGCTGACGCTGGTGCCGATCTTCTTCTATCCGCTCTTCGTCCACCTGCCGGCGCTGGTCTACCTGGGGCTCTGGTTCGTCACCCAGCTGCTGTCGGGCGCGGCGGCGCTCGGAGCCTCGCCGGACTCGGGCGGCGTCGCCTGGTGGGCGCACATCGGCGGCTTCGCGATCGGCTTCGCGCTCTGCGGGCGCTTCGCGATCCGCGGACCCGAGCAGCTGCCGGGCCCGCGGCGGCACTTCGTCTACGGCGCCGACCCCCGGTCGGGCCACTGGCGGTCGCCCCCCGGCGGCGGCCCATTCCGCTGACCGGCGGCCGCGCCTCCGGGCTGGCTCAGGCCAGCAGGTCGCGATAGAGCGCGGGATCGACGTTGCCGCCGGAGACGACCGCCGCGACCCGGCGGCCGGCGAACCGGGCCGGAGACTCGAGCAGCGCGCCGACCGCGAGCGCACCGGTCGGCTCCGCCTTGAGGTTGGCGTCGAGAAAGAGCCGGCGCACCCCCTCCGCGATTCGCTCCTCGGGCACTTCGACGATGCCGGCGAGCGCGGTGCGGAGGATCTCCCAGTTGTGGCGGCCGAGCGAAAGGGTGCGCGCGCCGTCGGCGAGGGTCGGCGGCTCGACCTCGTTGCGAACGATCTCGCCGGCCGCGAGCGAGCGGGCGGCGTCGTTGGCGAGCGCCGGCTCGGCGCCCCAGAGGAGCGCCGCGGAGCCGCCGGCGCGCAGCCCGACGGCGATCCCGGCGGAGAGCCCGCCGCCGCCCACCGGCACCACGACGTCGTCGAAACCTCCCAGCGCGGCGATCTCGCGTCCGAGAGAGGCGTTGCCCGCGATCACCAGCGGGTCGTCGTAGGCGCTGGCGACGTAGGCCTCCGGATCCTCCGCGGCGAGCTCGGCGACGCGCGCGGCGCGGCTCTTCTCGCGCGTGTCGAGCAGGTCGACGCGCGCGCCGTGGCCGCGCACCGCGTCGACCTTGACCCGCGCCGAAGTCGCCGGCATCACCACCGTGCAGCCCTTGCCGAGCAGGCGGCAGGCGAAGGCCAGGGCCTGACCGAAGTTGCCGGAGGAAGCGGTGAGGATGCGCGGCTGGGGGACCGAGCGGGCGACGTTGTAGGCGGCGCGGAACTTGAAACTGCCGGTGTGCTGGAAGGTCTCGACGAGCAGCGTCAGCGCGCAACCCACCACTTCGCCGAGGCGGGGGGCGGGCAGCGCCAGAGTCGGCCGGACGGCGGCTTCGAGCGGCGGTGGGTCGGGTGCCATGGTCAAGGGCAGGACCGGCGTTTCGTCGGCGGGCCGGAGGGCTTCAGGTCGAGCTCTGCTGGCGGACCTGGAGCTCGAACTCCAGCAGGCCGGCGCGGAAGCGGTCCCCCGGCCGCAGACGCGCCGAGCTGACCCGCTCCTCGCGCAGATAGACACCGTTGGTCGAGTCCAAGTCGATCAGGTAGGCCGCGCCCTCTTCGTCCAGCACGACGCGGAAGTGTTGGCTCGACAGCGTCGGATCCTGGAAGGCCAGGGTGTTGCGCTGGCTGTCCCGGCCGACCGAGACCGCTTGCCGGGTGGGCAGGCGAAAGGCGCGCGCCTCGTGGCCGTGCTCGCGCACCGTCAGGACGGTCTCTTCGGTCAGCACCAGGGTCCGCTCGAAGGGGTCGAGCCGGGGCAGGGCGGCGAACGACGCGGTGTCGTCGAGGGAGATTTCCAGGAGTTGGCCGGGCTTGGCGACCGGCTTGGCGCGCAACCCGTCCAACAGCTTCTCGTCGACCAACGGGGTCGCGCTCTCGCGCGGGGCGGCGGCCACGGGCAGGCCGTAGCCCGGGGCGACGAGGCCGGGCGCGGTGCCGGTCTCCGGCAGCTCGTCGGCCGACGCGCGGGAGCGCCCGCGGCCGCGCGCCAGCCAGAAGCCGGCGAGGCCGGCGGCGACGATCGCGACCAGCGCCAGCGCGAGCAATCCGAGGTCTGGCCCGGCGCGAACGGGAACGACCGCCGGCGCCGGCACCGCCGCGGGCGCGGGCGGTGGGGGTGGTTGTCGCCGCGCCGCCTCGGCGCGTCGGGCGCCCTCGACCTCGTCGCGAAGTCGCTGCACCTCGGCCGCGAGAGCCGCCGCGTCGAGGCGCTCCTGGGCACCCGCGTAGGTGCCGTTGGTGAGCAGTCCGAGGCGGCGGAGGGTCCGCTCGTCGATGCGGCCGGCGCCCACGGCCACCACGCGCACGTCGCGCTCGCGCGCCAACCGGGCGACATCGTCGAGGGTGGTCGCCGAGCCTTCGTCCTGGCCGTCGGAGAGGACCACTAGGACACCGCCGTCGGAGAGGGCCCGAATCCCTTCGACCAGGCCGTCGTGGAGCACGGTGATCCGGCCTCGCGGCCGCAGGCCGGCGAGCTCTTCGGAGCTCGCGAGCCACCGGACCTCGTCGTCGAAGGTGACGAACCCCACCGGCGTTCCGGGCGGCAGAGCGGCTTCGAGTTGGCGGACCAGGGTCATCGACGCGGCGCTGGTCGCCGCCGAGAGCGAGCGGCTGGTGTCGATCGCGATCATGACCGGGGCCGCCGGGACCTCTTGCGCGGAGGAGACCGCGGGCGCCAGGGCGCCAACGAGCATCAGGAGCGTGAGTGAGCTTCGAACGGCTGTGGCGCCGACCATGGCGGTCCCTCCGACGCGGAGTGTACTCGCCCGGGCCCACCCTCGCCCCGCCTCGCGGGTCGGGATCGGTCGCGGGCCGGCCGGGGCCGGACGGTTCGATAGGATCGCCCTGTTGCTCGATCCCCGCCCGTGCCACGGGCTCTCCGTCGTTGCGAATTCCGTTCCGAGGAGGACTTCATGACCCTTCGACGTCGCCATCTCGGTCCCGCGCTCGCCCTGCTCGCGGCGCTCGCCGCCGCCGGCTCCGCGCCGGTCGCGGCCGAGTCGCCTCATCCGTTCACCGTGCACGACCTGCTGGCGATGGAGCGAATCTCCGAGCCGCAGGCCTCGCCCGACGGCTCCCGCATCCTGTTCACCTTGCGCACCACGGATCTCGAGGCCAACCGCGGCCGCACCGACCTCTGGTTGGTGGGCGCCGATGGCTCCGGCCTGCGGCGCTTGACCGAGGATCCCGCCAGCGACGGCGGCGGGCGCTGGGCCCCGGACGGCCGAACGATCTACTTCCTCTCCACCCGCTCGGGCTCGTCGCAGGTCTGGAAGCTGGACGCCGACGGCCCGCCGGGCGTGGCCCCGATGCCGGTGACCGACTTGCCGCTCGACGTCGCCGCGCTCGTCGTCTCGCCCGACGGTGAGCGCTTGGCCTTCGCGCTCGAGGTCTTTCCCGACTGTCCCGATCTCGCCTGCACGCGAGCGCGGCTCGACGAGCGGGCGGGCGCCAAGGCGAGCGGCCGGATCTTCGAGCGCCTCTTCGTGCGCCATTGGGACGCCTGGAAGGACGGCCGGAGGAGTCACCTGTTCGTCCTGCCGGCGGGGGGCGGGGTAGCGGTCGACGTGACGCGGGGGATGGACGCCGACGTGCCGTCGAAGCCGTTCGGCGGCAGCGAGGAGCTCGCCTTCACGCCGGACGGGCGGGGGATCGTCTTCGCGGCCCGCGACGTCGGGCGCGAGGAGGCCTGGTCGACCAACCTCGATCTGTTCGTGGCTCCGGTCGACGGCTCGGCGCCGCCCCGCCGCCTGACCACCAACCCGGCCTGGGACTCCCAGCCGCTCTTCTCACCCGACGGGCGGACGCTCGTCTATCTGGCGATGGCGCGGCCCGGCTACGAGGCCGACCGGCATCAGATCGTGCTGCGCGAGGGGCTCGACGGCCCGGAACGCCGCCTGGCTCCGGATTGGGATCGCTCGCCGTCCGAGCTGCTCTGGTCGGCCGACGGCGAGACGCTCTATGCCACCGCGCAGGATATCGGCCAAGTCTCGCTGTTCGCGATCGAGGTCGCGACCGGCGCGGTCCGGACGCTGGTCGGCGCCGGCAGCCAGCGCTCGCCGATGCTGCTCGCCGGCGGCCGTTTGGGCTACGGCAAGGAGCACCTGAACGGCCCGCAGGAGCTCTGGTCGGTGGCCGCGGACGGCGGCGACGAGCGGCGGCTGACGCGCATCAACGACGCAAGGGTCGATGCGACCCGGATGGGCACGGCGTACCAGATGAGCTTCCGCGGCGCCGGTGGGGACATGGTCTTCGCCTACGTGATGGAGCCGATCGACTTCGATCCCGAGCGGAAGTACCCGGTGGCGTTCCTGATCCACGGCGGGCCCCAGGGCTCGTTCGGCAACCAGTTCCACTACCGCTGGAACCCGCAGGTCTACGCCGCGCGCGGCTACGCGGTGGTGATGGTCGATTTCCACGGCTCGACCGGCTACGGCCAGGCGTTCACCGACTCGATCCGCGGCGACTGGGGCGGCAAGCCGCTCGAGGACCTGCAGCTCGGCCTGGCGGCCGCGCTCCAGGCGTACCCCTGGATGGACGGCGAGCGGGTCGCGGCGCTCGGCGCCTCCTACGGCGGCTGGATGGTGAACTGGATCGCCGGCAATTGGCCCGACCGCTTCCGCTGCCTGGTCAACCACGACGGCTTCCTCGATTCGAAGAGCTCCTACTTCACCACCGAGGAGCTCTGGTTCCCCGAGTGGGAGTTCCACGGCACGCCCTGGGAGAACCCGGAGATCTATGCGCGCTGGAATCCGGTCGATCACGTCGGCAAGTGGCGGACGCCGATGCTGGTCGTCCACGGCGGCAAGGACTTCCGCGTCGTCGAGACCGACGGCCTGGCCGCCTTCACTGTTCTCCAGCGCCGCGGCATTCCGTCGAAGCTGTTGCACTTCCCGGACGAGAACCACTGGGTGCTCAAGCCGCACAATTCGATCCTCTGGCACGAGACGGTGCTGGACTGGATCGACCGGTGGACGCAGGGGGCGCCTTCGAACTGAGACCGGGATTCCGGCGGGCGGGGGAGGGTGCCTCGGCCGCCGCCGTCCGGCCCGCCTGGCGCCCGGCGGGGCCCCAGGGCTTTCCAGGGCGCGCCGCGGGGCTTTGGTATCGTGCGAGGCGAGTTCTCCACCCGCAGCGGACCCTTCCTCCCAGATCGGTCCGCGACCTCTCCAGAGGAGATCGAACGATGCCAAGCAAGTCAGGATTCCCCTTCCTGCTCGGGGCGGGTTTCGCCCTGCTCGGGCTCATCGCGCCGGCGGCGGGCAGCGAGCCCGACGTGGCGCGGGAAGATGCGGCGGCACGCCAGGCCGCGGTGCGCGCGCAGCTCTCGGCCGAGCAGCGCCGCACGGTCGAAGAGTTCGCGGCGCGCCTCGGGCGCGACCAGGCGCCGCTCGCCGTGACACCGGTCGCTGGCCGAGCTCCGCGCCCGATCGTGGCCGGAGATCGGACCCTCCAGACGGCCGTGGCCAAGCGCAACGCCGACGGCACCTGGAGCCTCTCCTGCGTCGAGCACGCCGACCAGTTCGCCGAGTTCCTGCTGGCCGCGCCGGCCGCAGAACCCCCCGCGGCGCGGGTGGAGTCGAAGGAGGAGTGACGATGCGCACCCCTCGCTCACGCTCCTGGATCGCCCTGATCGCCCTGACCGCCCTGGCGGCGCTGGCCCCGGCGGCGCTGCACGCCGACGCGCTGGTGACCTTTTCCTCCATCCGCTCGGGCGCCGACGACGCCGGCCGGGTGATGCTCTACGCTCCGACCACGGCGACCAGCGGCTCCTCGATCTCGCATTGGGACCTGCGCACCTCGCCGCTGCTGATGTGGCCCGCGATCAGCGGGCTGCTCGGGTTCCACCAGACCGATCTCACCGTGCCGCTCTTCTTCGATCTGGGCTACCAGGAGGGGACGGCCACCTTCACCGTCGAGTACATGGACCCGCCGGGGAGCGGCTTCAACTCGACGGCGGCCGCGACTCCGGTCGGCGGCAACCCCGGCACCACCCTGGGCGCGCAGCGCCGCTTCGCCTTCGAGCAGGCGCTCGTGAAGTGGGCCAGTCACCTCGACAACCCGGTGCCGACCAAGGTGCTGGCGGTCCACGACAGCTTCGCCTGCTCGGCCGCCGGCGGCGTCCTGGCGGCCGCGGGCACGACCTGCCTGCTGACCTCCGAGAACCCCAAGACCTCCTACCCGATGGCGCTCGGCGAGGCGCTTTCCGGCGTCGACTTCACGGCCGAGTGCGATTTCGACTTCGACGACGACGGCGACACCGAGACCGGCGACATCGTCGTCTACGTCAACTCGGGGATCGACCAGGGCTGCCTCGGTGCCGGTTCCGGTTACTACTACGGCCAGGACAACAACGTGCCGTCGAACCGGATCAGCTTCTCGAATGTCCTGCTGCACGAGCTCGCCCACGGCCTCGGCTTCTCGAGCTTCACCAACCGGAACCCGGCCAGCCTGCAGTTCGGCAACTTCTTCATCCCCGACTACCCCGGCATCTTCGACTACAACCTCCTCGACAACCAGACCGGCAAGAAGTGGAACGAGATGTCGGTGGCCGAGCGCAAGCTGTCGATCGTCAACGACACCCACGTGGTCTGGGACGGCGACCTGGTGACCGCGCAGTCCGCCGAGTGGGCGAAGATCCCCTCGGTCGAAATCCTGTTCCCGAGCGGCGCCGGCGAGTTCGGCGGCCAGGCGGCGCAGTTCGGCGCGCCGCTGCTCGGGCCCGGCGCGGTCTCGCCGACCGGTCTGGTGGCGATCGCGAGCCCGGAGCGGGCTTGCGCGCCGATCGCCAACCTCGCCGGCAAGATCGCGCTGATCGAGCGCGGCGACTGCCCCTTCGTCGAGAAGGTGAAGAACGCGCAGAACGCCGGCGCGGTCGCCGCGATCGTCTACAACGTCGCGGGCGCCGACGCCGAGACGCTGGTCTCGATGGCGGGCAGCGATCCGACCATCGTCATCCCGGCGATCTTCCTCAAGCGCTCGAACGGGCTGACGCTGCGCAGTCTGGTCTTGAGCGGCCCGAACCTGGAGTGCCAGCCCTCGCCGACCACCGCCTGCCTGCTCGGCGGCCGCTTCGGCGTGTCGGTCGACTGGCAGACCGCGTCGGATTCCGGCGTCGCGCAGGTGATGAGCTTCAACGGCGCGCGCGCGGAGAGCGATCAGTCGGCGTTCTTCTACTTCTTCGACAACGCCAACTTCGAGATGGGCGTCAAGATGGTCGACGCCTGCGCCTTCAACGACAGCTTCTGGACCTTCGTCTCGGGCCTGACCAACCAGGCCTACACGGTGACCATCTTCGACACCTTCAGCGGCCAGCTCCGCCAGTACACCAACCCGCTCGGCCAGTACCCGCAGACGCTCGGCAACACCGATGGCGTCTCCGGCTTCGACTGCACCCCGGGCAGCGACCTCCGCTACGAGCCGCCGACCCCGACCCAGGTCCGCGCCGTCCTGGCGGCGGCGCCGGAGGACCCGCTGGGCCGAGCTCTCGTCGGCGAGCTGGTCGACGGGACCGACGCGGCAGTCGCGGCCTGCGTGGCTGACGCCGACACCGCCTGTCACCTCGGCGGTCGGTTCCAGGTCGAGGTCAACTGGACGACTACGGAGGGGAGTGGCGCGGCGCAGGTGATGAGCTTCGGGGGGCAGCGGGCCTCTTCGGACCAGTCGTCGTTCTGGTGGTTCTTCAACCCGGCCAACTTCGAGATGGGGGTGAAGATGGTGGACGCCTGCGTGCCGCCGTTCAACGCCTACTGGGTGTTCGTCTCGGGGCTGACCAACCAGGGCTTCACCGTGCAGATCACCGACACGGTCTCCGGGCTGTCGAAGCCGTATTCGAATCCGCTCGGCGTCTATCCGAAGACGATCGGGGCGACCGGAGCCGGGGACGGGTTCCCCTGCGTGCCGTGAGCGGCACCTCGGTCGAGAGCTGAAAGTCGGGGCGTGGTCCGAGGACGGGCCACGCCCCTTCGCTCGAACTGTCAACTGGTCAGGCGGTGGTCGCCGTGAGATCGGCGATCCCCCTCCTGTTCGCGAGACGACGCACGGCTTGCAGCCGGTGGATCGGGTCCGCCCCATTGCCACGACAGTGCCTCATCGTGGCGAGAGGGGAACGCCTACGGCAGCTCGGGTCTGGGCAAAGACCAAAGAAGGAAGAGGGGGTCTTCACCCGTGGGTGTGGGTCACCAGGGAAAGAAAAGACCATAGAAGGGAGTGCGCGCACCTGGCGCCTGCGCTCAGAGGACTGTCACGCTGGGCTCCAGGGCCCTGTGGCGCAGGCCTCTTTCCCCTCTTTGCTCCTTTCCCCAAGCGCCGGCTTCCGACGCCGCAACCCACGCTGACCGGTGAAGCGCCGGAAGAGGAGGTCACGAGACGGGGCCCCTGCGCCCTCGGCCCGCCGGCCTCGGCCGCTCGCGACGACCCCACCCGGGGTTCCCGCGCTCCGTGGCGATCAGGTCAGCGCACGTCTCGGGAGCTTGCCACCTCTTCTCTGGTCCTTGCTTTCCCTGTCGGATTCCACCAACTGGTGAAGTCCCTCCTGGCTGTCGGTCGTTGCGGTGCCGCTGGCGTCCGAGCTCAGATGCACGGGAAACCGATCAGGCTGTCGGTGGCGCCGATGGTGGTCGGATAGACGCCGAGCGGGTTCGAGTAGCTGCGGACGCGGCCGAGCGCGGTGTCGGTGATGGTCACCGTGTAGGCCTGATTGGTCAGGCCGCTGATGAACACCCAGAAGGCGTTGAACGGCGGCACGCAGGCGTCGACCATCTTCACCCCCATCTCGAAGTTGGCGGCGGCGAAGAAGTAGAAGAAGGCCGACTGGTCGGAGGTGGCCCGCTGGCCGCCGAAGCTCATCACCTGCGCGTCGCCGGTCGCCGAGGAGGTGGTCCACGCGACCTCGACCGCGAAGCGGTTGCCGAGCAGGCAAGCGGTGTCGGCGTCGGCGACGCACGGGCCGCTGGCGCCTTCGAGCTGCCAGCCGATGTCGAGCATCGAGGCGACCGCCAGGATCGACTCCGCGTCGTTGTTGAGGAAGGGCTCCATCAGCTCGTTGGGCGTGACGTCGGTGTCGAAGTGCGAGACCGACGAACCCTGGGCGAGGACCGTGGGCGCGTACATCTGCACCCGGCCGTCCGGCCGGCGTCCATTGACCAGGAAGCCGCTCGAAGTCTTCACGCGGTCGCCGACCCAGAGCAGATCCCCGTCGTCCTTGGCCGAAGCGGCGCGCTCGGCGTTGGTCAGATTGGGCCAGGTCTTGTTGAGCGAGCCGTCCTGGAGGTGGACCATGAAGATGTCGTCCAGCCCTTGCAGCTTGATGCCCGTCGCCTTGTCGACGAAGGTCGCGAAGCCGAGGCCGTGGCCGATCTCGTGGAGCACCGTGGTGTAGAAGTCGATGAACCCGGCCGGCGGGCCGGTGGTGATGCCGTACCACCAGTTGAGCGCGGGCAGGCAGGCCGGATCGTCGTCGAGGGCGGAATTGAAGACCGCGACGATGTCCGGATCGGGGGAGGTGAGATCGCCCCCGACCAGCGCCTCGGTGAGCGCGGCCGGATACCAGGTGTTGTTGCGCGGCAACGCGCCGCCATCGTCGGCGTAGACGTAGGTCGTCCCGGCGGCGCCGAGCACGGCGCTGCTGGCGTCACAGTCGAGCGTGTCGAAGGCCGCCAGGAGCTGGATCGGGACCTCCGAGGCCAGCACCCCGCCCCAGGCCGAGGCGGCGGCGGCGAAGACGTTGAGACGCTGCTGTCCGAGGGTGGTGCCGGGGTTGCCCCCGACCGGCGCCCGTGGCGAGGGGTCGTTCAACCCCTGCCCCGGAGCGTCGCCGTTGAGGATCAGGAACACCGCCGCGCCGAGCGGCCGCGGGCCGAGCGCGCAGGCGAGAGCGAGTCCGAGCGTGCCCGCGAGGACGTGGCCGCGCATGGTCAACGCTCCTCGGAGGCGGCGTGCGAGTGGCGAATTCGCGCGGCGCCGTCCGGGCCGCTCTCGACCAGCAACGGCTCGAGGAAGGCGCCGTCGAGCCGGAGTTCCAGCATGCCGTCGGCGCGCCGCTCGGGCGCCCGCGTGTAGGCCTCGGCGCGCAGCGCTTCCTGGTGCTCCAGCCAGCCGCCGGCGCGGCGGGCGGTCAGTGGCTCGGGATCGGCTCCGGGCGCGAAAGCGCGCACTCGCATCGCCCGCGCGGCCTGCTCGCGCAGGCTCTGCCAGCGAGCCAGGGTCGCGGCGTCGACTTCGGACCGATCGACGAGACGAGCGTTCGCGGCCGCG
Source organism: Acidobacteriota bacterium (assembly GCA_014584695.1). Taxonomy (GTDB): domain Bacteria; phylum Acidobacteriota; class Thermoanaerobaculia; order Multivoradales; family JAGPDF01; genus JACTMI01. Next base: position 42,138 of record JACTMI010000042.1, on the reverse strand, counting down.
GGCGAGCGCTCTTCACAGCGGGGACCTTCGGCGGCGGGGGAGGGGGAGGGGTTGGAAGCGGTCGGTGTCGCCGCCAGCGGGGCGACGCAGAACCACCCGAGCCACAGCGTGAGACTCGGTCGGAGCATCGGATCCTCCTTTCAGGAGCCTGGAAGGCAAGATACTCCATGCCGCCGCGCGGCGCGAGCGGGTGGCGGCGTCGGCGGGGCGGTCAATCCCGCCGCAGCGGCAGGTAGGCCCGCTCGGTGTAGTCGCGGACCATGCGGTCGGAGGAGAAGCGGGGCGTGATGGTCGCGATCGCCTCCTTCATCCTGGCGATCCAGCGACGGGGAAAGCCCTTCTCGTCCCGTTCGTAGAAGGCCGGGACGATCTCCTCCTCGAGCAGGTGGTAGAGCGCCGAGGCGTCTTCCCGGTCCTGGGCGGCGTCGTCGCCCGGGCACTCCTTGCCGGCGATCACCCAGCCGTTCTGGCCGTCGAAACCCTCGGGCCACCAGCCGTCGGCGATCGAGCAGTTCAGCGCGCCGTTCATCGCCGCCTTCATGCCCGAGGTGCCCGAGGCCTCCATCGGCCGGCGGGGCGTGTTCATCCAGACGTCGACCCCTTGGACCAGCTTGCGGCCGACCCGCAGGTCGTAGTCCTCGACGAAGAAGACCCGGCCCTTGAGCTGCTCCGACTGCGACAGCTGGAACAGGTGCTGGATCAGCTCCTGCCCCTGCTTGTCGGCCGGGTGGGCCTTGCCGGCGAGCAGGATCTGGACCGGCCGCTCCGGGTGGGCGACCAGGCGCCGCAGCCGGATCAGGTCGGAGAAGAGGAGCCCCGCCCGCTTGTAGGTGGCGAAGCGACGGGCGAAGCCGATGGTCAGAACCTCGGGGTCGAACATCCGCTCGACCACCCGGAGCTCGTCGGGCGACAGGCCGTGGCGCGCGAACTGGTTGCGCAGCCGGGCGCGCAGGAAGCGCGCCAGGCGCCGCTTCTGGGCCATGTGGGCGAGCCACAGGTCCTCGTCCCGCCCCTCGACGACCGCGACGCGGCCGGTCTCGCTCCCGAGCACCCGGGGCCAGGCCTCGCCGAACCAGCGGGCGAACAGCTCCTGCAGCTCGACGCCGGTCCAGGTCGGCGCGTGGACGCCGTTGGTGATGGCCTGCATCCGTTCCTCGGCGGGCAGCGACTCGGGCAGCAGGTGGAGCCACATCTTGGCCGCCACCTCGGCATTGAGCTTCGACACGCCGTTGATCCGCGCGCTGGTTCGCACCGCCAGCGCGGTCAGGTTGAAAGGTTGGCCGGGCTCGCCGTGGTCGTTGTTGCCGAGCTGGGTCCAGCGCTCGGCGGGGACGCCGAGAGCCGCCCACCAGCCGTCGAAGTAGCGGCGGACGAGTGGCTGATCGAAGGCTTCGTTGCCGGCTGGAACCGGCGTGTGGGTGGTGAAGACGGTGTGACGGCGGACGTCGGCCAGCGCGGCCTCGAGGTCGCGGCCGTTCGCTGCCATCGCGCGGCGGATCCGATCGAACTGCAGGAGCGACGAGTGGCCCTCGTTGAGGTGCCAGACCGCCGGCTCGATCGCCAGCGCCTCGAGCGCGCGCGCGCCGCCGATCCCCAGCACGATCTCCTGCGCCAGCCGCATCTCGCGGCCGGCGGTGTAGAGCATCGAGGTGATCAGCCGGTCCGCCGAGTCGTTCTGGGGCACGTCGGTGTCGAGCAGCACCAGCGGCACGCGGCCGACCTGGGCGATCCAGACCTGCGCCTGGATCTCGCGGTCCGGAAACGGGACGGTGACGACGACGCCGCGCCCGGTCGGCCCGGCAGCGCGCAGGATCGGCAGGCGCGAGAAGTCGTGCTCCGGGTAGCTGTGCTGTTGCCGGCCGTCGGCGTCGATCGACTGGCTGAAGTAGCCGTGCCGGTAGAGCAGGCCGACGCCGACCAGCGGCAGGCCCAGGTCGCTCGCGCTCTTCAGGTGGTCGCCGGCGAGCACGCCGAGACCGCCCGAGTACAGGGGGAGGGCCTGGTGGAGGCCGTACTCCATGCAGAAGTAGGCGATCGGGCCGGCGGCCGCAGCCGCTCCGGCGCGGTCGAACCAGGTCTCGTCGCCGCCCTCGAGGTAGCGCTCGAGCTTCTGGGTGACCGAGTGGTAGACGCCGAGGAACGCGTCGTCTTCGAGCAGCTCCGGCCAGTGGCCGCGGTCGAAGGTGATCAGGACCTCGACCGGATTTCGGTAGGTCGACCAGGCGCGCCCGCCGAGCAGGCTGAACAGCCGGCGCGCTTCGGGGGTCCAGGTCCACCAGAGGTTGTAGGCGAGGTCGTAGAGGCCCGCGACCTCGCGGGGCAGATCGATGTCCCCGACGTGGAGTCGCGGGATCTTCTTCCAGGCTGGTGTCATGGTGTCTCGGGTCGGTCAGTCTTCCGGCGGGCGCGCCCACTCCGGTTCGATGTCGGGGAAGGGGAGATCGGCGTCGACCCAGGAGGGCAGCACGCGCGCGCGGGGGCCGAGCTCCACCAGCTCGCGCAGGCGGGAGGCGTGCTCGCGGAAGCGCTCGGAGGCGTAGTCGCCGCCGGTTCCCATGGTGACCAGGAAAGGCCAGTCCGAGGCGGCGGCGAGCAGCAGCTGGTTGAGGATGCCGCGCCGCCACTTGCGCGAGCCGCCCCAGCGCGCGGCGGCGAAAGCGCGCCGTTCGAGGTCGCCGAGCTCGTGCCAGAACCAGTCGGTCTGCGGGTTGACCCAGACCCGGTGGTCGCCACCCGCGCCCCACGAACCTTCGTCGAAGAAGGCGCGGCGGAGGGCCGGGCGCGCTTCGAGCTCGCGCGCGGGCGTGGTCGCGGCGACGCGCTCCGAAGGCGCCGTCAGCTCGAGCACCCGCTCCAGCCAGATCGGCCCCTCGAACCACCAGTGCCCGAACAGCTCCATGTCGAAGGGGGCGCAGATGACACCGCCGTCCATGCCGTCGAGACCGGCGGTCAGGGCGACGAAGTGCTCGGCCTGCTGGAGCGCCCGCTCGCGCGCCAAGTCCGGCCAATAGACGAGCTTGTCGCCGAGGTCGACCTCCGCGCCGGTGACCCGCCAGAGGCGGAGGCCGGAGGGCCATTGGCGCTTGTGGAAGTCGAGGAAGTCGCCGGCCCCGGGATAGCCGCCGTGACGGGACCAGACCTGGGCGGCGCTGCGCGCGTCGCGCAGGAAGGCCGCCACCGGGCTCTGGCGGATCCAGTAGGGGCGGGGGTGGGGACCGGCCGGCTCGACCACCTCCTCCGGCGACAGGTCGCTGCCGTAGGGAAAAGCGGGATCGCCGGCGCGGACCAGGTGGGAGTCGAGCACGGTCCAGGCGAGCCCCTGCTCGCGCAGAAAGTCCTCGTTGCCGGCCCGGTTCTCCTCGCTGGCGCCGGTCACTGGGTGGCGCCAGGGGCCGCCCGGGCGGTAGGCGCACTCCGGCATCCAGCAGCCGCGCGGGTCGAAACCGAACAGCTCGCGGTGCAGCTCGCGGCCGGCGCGCAGCGCGAGCCGGATCGTCTTGGCGCTGTGGGCGAGCGGCAGGTAGAGGTGGGCACCGGCGGAGGTCGAGAGCTCGATCGCCTCGCGCTCGGCGAGATCGGCCAGGGCGCGGACCAGATCGTGATCGAAGGCATCCCAGAGCGCGCGCAGGCGCTCGAACTCGCCGTGCCACCAGAGCGCCAGGGGATGGACCTTGCGGCTCTCCCAGGCCGCTTTGGTCCGCTCGGCCAGGTAGCGGTCGACCGCGGCGGCGCCGCGCCGATCGGCGAGCATGGCGCCCACCACCGGCGTCACCGAGACGGTCGCCAGGTGCCGGCGCCCCCGGTCCGCCAGGCGGCGAAAGGCGCCCAAGAGCGGCAGGTAGCAGTGGGTGACCGCCTCCGCCAGCCAGTCCTCGCCGTGCGGCCAGGTGCCGTGACCCAGCACCCAGGGCAGGTGCATGTGGAGGACGAAGGCGAGCCGCCGCGGTGCCCCCGGCGCCGCCGGGGCAGGCGTCTTTCCGGCCTCCGGACGGATCGGCTCGAGCGCCGGCCGCCGCTCGAACTGCGCCAGCAGCTCCTCCCGCGCGATTCCGACCAGTGGCGGAGCGGCCCCGGGAACCGTGGTCAGGACGCTGCGCGGCGGCGGCTCGGGCGCCGGTGCCGGAGCCTCGATCTCGGAGTCGGTCGGGGGACCCTCGGACACCCGACCCTCCGGCGCCGGACTCTCGAGCGCCGCTGCCGCTGCCGCGGCGGCCTCCGATTCGACCGCGCGACCGAGGGCCGACTCCGGCAGCTCGGCCCCTGCCGGCAGCGGCCCGACTGCGACCGGCGCCGGCGATACCTCGGGCTGAGGCGAGCCGCCATCCGGGGCGGCGCGCGTGCGCTTCGGCGGCCGAGCCTTGCGCCCTCTGCCGGCCGCTCGACCGGAGGTCTCGACACCGGTCGCACGCCCGCTCCGGCTCTTGCCCCCGGCCTGGCCCGCCTTCGCCGGCGCCTCGCCCGCGACGTCGCCTCGCCCCCGCGACTCTCGCCCTGCTGCCTTCGCCTTCTCTGGGCTTCTTGCCTTTCGCTTCTTCGGCTTCTCTTCCGATTCCGAGCTCGCCGCCGGCGGCGACTCCGACGTCACCCCCGCCGGTTCGGACTCCGGCCCCACTTCGGGCGGCGGCGGCGCGACCGGGCGAGGAGACCGCCGGCGCGCGGGTCGCTTCGGATCGTCGGTCATCGTTCCGGAGTCGGCGTCCGATTGACGGCTTCGCGGTCGCGCGGCTCGGCGGCGACGGCCTCCGCCGGGACCTCTCGCGGCGGGCGCGCGCGCTCGATCTCGAGCGGTTGCACCTTGTCGGGGTTCTTGCCCAGGGCCGAAGCGAAACGGCGGGCGACGCCCCGTTCCATCGCCCGGGCCGCCTCGGACGACGGATCACCGATCTCGAGAAAGCCGCCGGCCATGGTGCCGTGGCCGCCCCCCTTGCCGCGCGACCGGATCAGCCGGCGCATCAGGTTGCCGGCGTCGGCGCGCTGGTTGGTGGTCCGGATCGAGAGATAGAGGCGCTCGCCGAAGGTCCCGGTGCAGAGCGACCAGGTCTTGCCTTCCATGCGCAGCAGAAGGTCGGCGATCTCGGGCACGATGTCGGGTTGATCGACCCGCCCCAGGTGCGAGATGACCAGGTTGCCGGTGCCGAGCAGCCCTTCGAGCCCGCGGTGGAGGATCTGGAAGTAGGAGAAGGGGAGCCGCGCGGTCTGGATCTTCGCCAGCAGCCGGCGGTCGACGCGCGGCAGCAGGCGGTCGTAGGCGGCGTGGTCGGGTCCCGCGGCTTCGCGCCCGAAGTCCTGTGTTTCCGAGCGGATGGCGTAGATCAGGCCGGTCGCGACCGCCCGCGTGGGCTGGATCCCCGCCGCTTCCAGGTACTCGGCCAGGATGGTGGCCGTGGCGCCGTACTCCGGCCGCACGTCGACGAAGGGTGCCTCGAGGGTGGCCTTGCGCAGCGGGTGGTGGTCGATCACCACCTCGGGGACGATGCCGCGCGGCAGCTGCGAATTGCCCGTCCAGGGCTGGCAGTCGACCAGCGCGAAGTACTGGTAGTCCCGGCGCTTCAGGTAACGGAGGTGGGAGAGCTCGAGCTTCAGGCTGCGCACCATCTCGCGGTTCTCGGCTCGCCCGATGATGCCGCCGTAGGCGACCGTGGTCCGCCGGCGAAAGCGGCGCCGGAGCACCAGCGCGAGCACCGCCGTGGCGGCGAGCGCGTCGGGGTCCGGGTTGTCGTGCGTCATCACCAGCCACCGCCCGCGCGGCGAGGTCCCCTCGACCCGCTCGGCGAAGGCCGCGAACCGCGCCTCCGTCTCCTCGCTCGCCATTGGCGAGATCCTAGCATCGGGGGTCGCCTCGGCCTTCGCTATACTCGCGCCGCCTCGTGCCGAGGTCGCCGCCGTGAAAACCGTTCTGTTCGTCTCTCCGGGGTATCCCAGCGAAATGCCGCACTTCGTGCGCGGTCTGGGGGAGGTGGGCGCGCGGGTGCTGGGGGTCGGGGACGGGCCGGAGCGCGGGCTGCCGGAACGGGTGCAGGGGTCGCTCGCGGGCTACCTGCGGGTGCCGTCGCTGTGGGACGAGGCGGGGGTGGTCGAGGCGGTGCGGGAGTGGCCGGCGGCGGCGCGCGGAGTCGACCGGGTCGAGTGCCTGTGGGAGCCCGGCATGCTGCTCGCCGCGCGCTTGCGCGAAGCGCTCGGCGCGCCGGGGCTGTCGGTCGAGCGGACGATCCCCTTTCGCGACAAGGAGCGGATGAAGCGGGCGCTCGACGCCGCCGGGATCCGGACGCCGCGCCACCTGGCCGCGCGCGGCCAGGCGGCGATCTGGGAGGCGGCCGAGCGGATCGGCTTCCCGCTCATCGTCAAGCCGATCGCCGGCGCCGGCTCCGCGGACACCCACCGGGTCGAGGACCGGGAGGAGCTGGCGAGCGCGGCGGCCGCGGTGAGGCACCTCGAAGAGGTCTCGGTCGAGGAGTTCGTCGACGGCGAGGAGTACACCTTCGACACCGTCTCGATCGGCGGCGTGCCGGCCTACTACAACGTCGCCTGGTACCGGCCGCGGCCGCTGGTCGCACGCACCAACGAGTGGATCAGCCCGCAGGTCGTTGCTCTCCGGCACCCGGACCAGAGGGCGCTCGCGGGCGGCGTCAGGATGGGATACGCGGTGCTCGAGGCACTCGGTTTCGAATCCGGGTTCACCCACATGGAGTGGTATCTCAAGAGCGATGGCGAGGTGGTCTTCGGCGAGATCGGCGGCCGCCCGCCGGGTGCCCACCAGGTCGACCAGATGAACTACGCCTGCGACATCGACGTCTTCCGCGGTTGGGCCGCGGCGGTGGTGGCCGGGCGCTTCGAGGAACCGGTGCGGCGGCGCTTCAACGTCGTCAACGTCTACAAGCGCGCCGAGGGCGAGGGTCGCATCGCGCGCATCGACGGCCTGGACGAGTTCCGGCGTCGGCACGGCGGCGCGATCGTCTGGGACAATCTGCTGCCGGTGGGGGCCGCGCGGCGCAATTGGAAGCAGACCCTGGTGTCGGACGGCTTCCTCGTCCTGCGCCACCCCGACCTCGCGACCGCGCTCGCCATGGCGGACGAGTTCGGCAGCGAGGTGCGGCTCTACGCCGCTTGAGGAGGCCATGCCGAACGTCGTCTTCGCCGCGCCCTTCTTTCTCGACACCACGCTGCGCTTCGTCGACGCGGTGGCCTCGCTGCCCGGCGTGCGCACCGGCCTCATCAGCCAGGACCCGGCCGAGAAGCTCCCCCCCGCGCTGCGCGCCCGGCTCGACGCCCACCGCCGCATCGAGGACGGCCTCGACCCGCAGCGGATCGCCGACGCCACCCGGGCCATCGCGCGCGAGTGGGGCGGGCGGATCGACCGGCTGGTCGGCGCGCTCGAACAGCTCCAGGTTCCGCTCGGCGAGGTCCGCGACGCCCTCGGCATCGAGGGCATGGGGGCCGAGACGGCGCGCAACTTCCGCGACAAGGCGCGGATGAAAGAGGTGCTCTCGCGCGCCGGGCTGCCGTGCGCCCGCCACGCCCGCGTGCTCGACGAGCGCTCGGCGCTGGAATTCGCGCGCGAAGTCGGCTTTCCGGCGGTGCTCAAGCCGGTGGCCGGCGCCGGCGCCAAGAGCACCTATCGCCTCTCCGGGCCGGAGGACCTGCGTGCCGCGCTCGCCGCGACGCGGCCGGCGCCCGAGCGCCCGGCCGTGATCGAGGAGTTCGTCACCGGCGAGGAGTACTCCTTCGACGCCGTCTCGATCCACGGCCGCGCGGTCTGGCACTCGCTCTCCCACTACCTGCCGGCGCCGCTCCACGTCGTCGACACGCCGTGGATCCAGTGGTGCGTGCTGGTGCCGCGCGAGATCGACCACGCGCGCTTCGACGACATCCGCCGCGTCGCCTTCCGGGCGCTCGAGGTGCTCGGCATGGACACCGGCCTCTCCCACATGGAGTGGTTCCGGCGGCCCGACGGGCGGATCATGATCTCGGAAGTGGGCGCGCGCCCGCCGGGCGCGCAGATCACGTCGCTGATCTCCTACGCCCACGACGTCGATTTCTACCGCTCGTGGGGGCGCCTGGTCGCGCTCGAGAGCTTCGAGCCGCCGACGCGGCGCTTCGCGGCCGGTTGCGCCTACCTGCGGGGCCAGGGACAGGGGCGAATCCGCGCCGTCCACGGCCTCGAGCAGGCGCTGCGCGAGCTCGGCTCGCTGGTGGTGGAGAAGCGCTCGCCGCGCCCCGGCGCGACCCCCTCGTCGAGCTACGAAGGCGACGGCTACGTGATCCTGCGCCACCCCGAGACGCGCGTCGTCGAGGAGGGGTTGCGGCGGCTGATCTCGACCGTTCGCGTGGAGCTGGGATGACCCTCAACGTCCTGATGATCTCGCCCGGGTATCCGGCGGAGATGCCGCTGTTCACGCGCGGTCTGGCGCGGGTGGGCGCGCGCGTCATCGGTCTCGGCGACCAGCCGAAGGAAGCGCTGCCGCCGATGGCGCGCGAACACCTCGCGCACCACCTTCAAGTCCGCAACCTGTGGGACGAAGCGGCTGTGGTGCGCGAGGTCCAGAAGCTGACGCGGCAGGTGCGGATCGACCGCGTCGAGTGCCTGTGGGAGCCGGGCATGATCCTGGCCGCCAGGCTGCGCGAGGCGATCGGAGCGCCGGGCATGAACGTCGAGCAGACGGTGCCCTTTCGCGACAAGGAGGTCATGAAGCAGCGGCTCGACGCCGCCGGAATCCGCACCCCGCGCCACTACCGGGCCTCGACCGAGGATCAGGTGCGCGACGCGGCCGAGCGGGTCGGCTACCCGCTGATCGTCAAGCCGATCGCCGGCGCCGGCTCGGCCGACACCCATCGCTGTGCCTCCAGAGCCGAGCTCGAGCGCGCGCTGGGGATGGTCAGGCACGTTTCCGAGGTCTCGGTCGAGGAGTTCATCGAGGGCGAGGAGTTCACCTTCGACACCATCTGCGCCGAAGGGGAGCTCTACTTCGAGAACGTCTGCTGGTACCGCCCGCGGCCCCTGGTGCAGCGGCAGAACGAATGGATCAGCCCGCAGACCGTGGGCGTCCGCAACCTGGATCAGCCCGACCTCGAGGGGGGGCGGCGGATGGGGCGCGAGGTGCTGCGCGCGCTCGGCTTCCGCACCGGCTTCACCCACATGGAGTGGTACCGCAAACCCGACGGCGAGGTGGTGTTCGGCGAGATCGGCGGCCGGCCGCCCGGCGCCCGGACGGTCGACGTCATGAACTACTGCACCGACAACGACACTTACCTCGGCTGGGCGGAGGCGGTCTGCCGCGGTCGGGTGGAGCGGCGCTTCGAGCGCAAGTGGAACGTGGTCTGCACCTTCAAGCGGGCCCAAGGCGAGGGGCGGATCCAGCGCATCGTCGGGCTCGAGCCGCTCTTGGCGCAGTTCGGGCCCTTCGTCGTCGAGGTCGATCTGACCCCGGTGGGCGCGCCGCGCCGGAGCTGGAAGCTGTCGATCGTCGGCGACGGCTATGTCGTCGTCCGCCACCCCGAGCTCGGCCCGGCGCTCGAGATGGGCGACCGGATCGCGCGCGAAGTCCGGCTCTACGCCGGCTGAAGCCGCGCCCCCGCCGAGCTCACTCGGGCAGCGGGAAGATCTTTCCCGGGTTCAAGATGCCGCGCGGGTCGAAGGTCCGCTTGAGCGCGCGGCAGAGCTCGATCTCGGTCTCGGAGAGGGCGAGCCGCAGGTACTTGCGCTGGGTCCAGCCCACCCCGTGCTCGCCGGTGACGCGGCCGCCGAGGGCGACCACGGCGGCGAACAGCTCGGCTTCCGCGGCGTCGCGGCGCCCCTCCCACTGGCTCTCCGCCAGCTCTCCGCGCAGCAGGTTGACGTGCAGGTTGCCATCGCCGGCGTGGCCGTAGCAGATCGCGGTCAGGCCCTGGCGCGCGGCGGCGGCGCGCGCCGCGAGGACGACCTCCGCGAGGGCCGAACGGGGCACCACGGTGTCGGCCTCCTTGTAGGCCGAGATGGTCTTGACCGCCTCGCCGACTCGCCGCCGGACTTGCCAGAGGCGGCGCTGTCCCGCGACGTCGTCGGCGACCAGCGCTTCGCCGGCGCCGAGCGCGGTGGCCGCCTCGTCGATCGCGGCGGCGCGCGTCAGGAGCTCCTCGGCCTGCTCGCCGTCGAGCTCGAGCAGCAGCATCGCGGCACGGCCCTGAAGCGGCCCGGGGAGCGGCTCGAGCCGCGCCACCGCCGCGAGCGCGGCCTCCTCCAGCAGCTCGCAGGCGGTGACGTCGAAGGCGGCCAGGATCCGCTCGACCGCCGCCGCCGCGTCCTCCAGGCGGGAAAAGGGCAGGATCATGGTCAGCGTCGCGGCGGGGCGGGGGATCAGCCGCAGCGTCGCGGCGGTGATCACCGCCAACGTCCCCTCGGAGCCGACCAGCAGCTGGCCGAGCGCGTAGCCGGTGGCGTCCTTGCGGCACTTGCCGCCGGTCGAGAGCAGGCTGCCGTCCGCGAGCACCGCCTCGACGCCGAGCACGAAGCGCCGGGTGGTGCCGTGCTTGAGCGAGCGCGGGCCGGCGGAATCCTCGGCCAGGTTGCCGCCCAGGCGGCAGGAGTCCAGGCTGGCGGGGTCGGGCGGGTAGAGCAGGCCGTGCGCGGCGGCGGCCTCCTGCAGATGACCGGTGATCACCCCGGCCTCCGCGACGGCGACCAGGTTGCGCGGGTCGATCTCCCGGATCCGGTCGAGCCGCTCGACCGAGAGCAGGATGCCGCCGCAGACCGGCAGCGCGCCCCCCGACAGGCCGGTGCCGGCCGCCCGCGGCACCACCGCGATCCGCTCCTCGTGGGCCAGGCGCAAGACGCTCCGGACCGCTTCGACGTCGCCGGGCAACACCACGACGTCGGGGAGGAACCGCAGGCTCTCGGTCTCGTCGCTGGCGTAGGCCTCGAGGCGGTCGGCCTCGGCGAGCACCGCCTCCGGTCCCAGCAGCGCGCGCAAGCGATCGCGGATCTCGGGCGTGAAGGGCCGTAACCCCACCCGCTCGGGGGCGATCCGGGGTTCCAGCGGCGGCGCGGTCATGGCGAGAACCGGGCGAGCAGGATCGTCGCCGTGCCCAGGAAACAGAGGAAACCGCCGACGTCGGTCGCCGTGGTCACGAAGATCGAGCTGCCGAGAGCGGGGTCGAGCTGCAGCCGCTTGAGCGCCAGCGGCACCGCGGCGCCGAACAGGCCGGCGACCGTCAGGTTGACGGTCTGGGCGATGAAGAGGGTGACCGCGAGGGTGCGGTTGCCCTCCCACACCAGGGCAGCGGCGGCGAGGACCAGGCCGGTGAGCAGACCGTTCATCAGCCCGATGCTCGACTGGCGCAGGATGACGCTCGCCGAGCGGCGCAGGTCCATCTCGCCGAGCGCCAGCCCGCGGACCATGATGGTCAGCGTCTGCGTCCCCGCGTTGCCCCCCATGCCGGCGACGATCGGCATGAAGACGGCGAGCACGACGTACTTGGCGATCGTCTCCTCGAACAGCGAGACGACGCCGGCCGCCAGGAAGGCGGTCGCGAGGTTGATCATCAACCAGGGGAGACGCAGGCGGACCGAGCGCAGGGGAGCGGTGGCCACCCCTTCGTGGATGTCGAGGTTGGCGAGCCGATAGAGGTCCTCGGTGGCCTGTTCCTCGACCACGTCGAGGACGTCGTCGACGGTGATCGCGCCGGCCAGCCGGCCGTCCTCGTCGACCACCGGCATCATCAACAGGTCGTAGCGCCCGAAGCGCCGGGCCACGTCCTCTTCCGGCGCGTCGACCCGGACGGTCACCACGTCGGCCGACATGATGTCGCGCAACTTGCGTTCCGGCGGCGCCGAGACCAGATGCCAGAGGCTGGCGATGCCGAGCAGGTGGCCGCGCTCGTCGACGACGTAGAGATAGAAGAGCCGCCGGCCCTCGGCCAGGCGACGGACCCGCTCGAGCGTCTCGGCCACCGTCTCTTCAGCCTGGAAGCGCGGCACGTCGGGATCCATCAGCCCGCCGGCGGTGGCCGGGCCGTAGCGCAGGAGGTTCTGGAGATGGGTGGCGTGCGCGGGCTCGAGGCGGGCGAGCACCTCCTGCCGGCGAGCCTCGTCGAGCCGTTCGAGCAGGTCGACCGCGTCGTGGGCGGGCAGCCGCCGCAGCACCACGGCGAGGCGCTCGTCGGCCAGGCGCTCGAGCACCCGGCGCTGGCTCTCGCCGTCGAGCTCGCGCAATAGCCGGGCCGCCAGGCGGAGCTCGAACAGCGTCTCGACCAGCGCCGACTGCTCGTCGGGCGTCAGCAGCGGGAAGAGGTGGGCGATGTCGGCGGGGTGGAGCCGGACCAGCATCCGGCGCGCCGGACGCTCGTTGGGCCGGCGCAGCAGCCGCAGGATGAGACGTTGCCGCTGGCCGCGGGGCAGGTGCTCGGCGCGCTCGCCGACGAGAGGGACGGGCATCCGGCGAATGTTAGGATGAATCGCGATGATCCAGGAGTTGTTTCACATCGGTTCCTTCTCGGTGAGCCCCTTCGGCGTCATGCTGGTGCTCGCCTTCGCGGCCTCCTACCTGCAGCTGTCGCGCGGCTTGAAGTGGCTCAAGATCGGCGAGGAGGACGACGCCAGCGCGATCGTCTTCGCCGGTGGCGTGGGCGGCATCCTGGGCGCCAAGATCTACTACGCGGCCCTCTACCAGGACTGGCGGCTGCTGTTCGAGCGCTCGGGCCTGGTCTGGTACGGGGGCTTCCTGCTCGGCGCGGCGGCCGTCATCTGGACGGTGCGCCGGCGCCGCCTGCCGGCCTGGGGGGTGCTCGACGCGGCCGCGCCGGCGATGGCGCTCGGCTACGCCGTCGGCCGCGTCGGTTGCTTCCTGGTCGGCGACGACTACGGGGTGCCGACGGCGCTGCCGTGGGGGGTCCGGTTCGCCGAAGGGCTGCCACCGACGACTGCCTACTACCTGCGGCGCGAGTTCGGCATCGAGATCCCGGCCGGGGTGCCGGACCACGAGCTGCTCGCCGTCCACCCAACCCAGCTCTACGAGACCGGCCTCGCGCTGGTCATCTGGTGGTTGGGCGTCCGCTGGCTCCGGCGCCGCTCGTTCGCGGGCGCGGCGGCGCTCGGCGTCTTCGCCCTGCTCGCGCTCGAGCGCTTCGGCATCGAGTTCCTGCGCGCCAAGGACGATCGCTTCCTCGGCCCGTTCACCCTGGCGCAGACCATTTCGCTGCTCCTGCTGGTCGCCGTCGGCTGGGGCTGGACCCGGCTGCGTGGCCGCGCGCCGGCGCTGCCGGGCGGGGCGAAGGCCGGAGCCCGGAGTTGACGGCGTCGCGGCGGCTCGATCTGCTGGTCGTGGGCGCCGGGCCGACCGGCCTGGCGCTGGGGGCCGCCGCCGGCGCGGCGGGCCTGTCGTCGCTGCTCGTCGATCGGGGTCCCCTGGTCGCCTCGCTGGTCGACTACCCGCTGGAGATGACCTTTTTCACCACCCGCGACCGGCTGGAGGTCGGCGGCGTGCCCTTCGCGATTCCCGAAGACAAGCCCAACCGGCGACAGGCGATCGCTTACTACCAGGGGGTCGCGCGCGCTCACGGGTTGTCGCTGGCACTATTCGAGGAGGTGGTCGCGATCGCGCCGGCGGGCGAGGGTTTCACCGTGCGCTCCCGCGCGGGCGGGCGGAGCCGCGAGCGCGAGGCCCGGGCGGTGGCGGTGGCGACCGGCTACTTCGCTTGGCCGCGGCGGCTCGGCGTGCCGGGCGAAGAGCGCCCCTGGGTGCACGCCCGCTACCGCGAGCCTTGGCCGCACTTCGGCCAGCGGGTGGTCGTGGTCGGGGGAGGCAACTCCGCCGCCGAGGTGGCGCTCGACCTCTGCCGTCATGGCGCCGAGGTGACGCTGGTGCACCACCGCGCCGCGCTCAAGCCGACGATCAAGTACTGGGTGCGCCCCGATCTCGAGAACCGGATCCAGGAGGGCTCGATCCGCGCCCTGCTCGAGGCCCGGGTGCGCGCCTTCGGTGACGGTTGCGTGGAGGTCGAGCAGGTTGGCGAGACGCGCGTCCTGCCGGCCGACGCCGCTTACGTTCTGATCGGCTACCGGCCCGCGACCGAGCTGTTGACGGCGGCCGGGGTCCGCGTGGATCCGGAAACCGCGGTGCCGGTGTTCGATCCCGACAGCTGCGAGACCGGAGTGCCCGGCCTCTATGTCGCCGGCACCGTCCAGGCCGGAACCGAGACCCACCGGATCTTCATCGAGAACTCGCGGGACCACGGCGAGCGCGTGGTCCGGCACTTGGCCCGCCGGTTGAATCCAACCGCGCCGGTCCGGGGAGCCGGGGTGGAGGCACCCGGTACGTAGCTTGCTTCGCGCCGTATGGCCTCGGCGCATTGGCGTCGGATCGCAGGAGGGGCCGCCGGCGGGGGTGCCGGCGGGCCCACGGGGATGGGACTTCCGGAGCTCGAGCCATGAGCCGCCGACTGCTCGTTCCAGCCGTTGCCTGCCTGCTCGCGTGGCCGCTCGCGCCGGCCGCGGGCCAGGCGCCGCCGCCGGTGTTCGGCGAGACCCTCGAGGTGCGGGTCGTCAACCTGGAAGTCGTGGTGACGGATCGCGACGGCCTGCCGGTGACTGGACTCGCGAGCGAGGACTTCCGGCTCACTGTCGGCGGCCGAGAGGTTCCGATCCGCTACTTCAGCGAGGTGCGAGGCGGGGATGTCATCGATCTGGCGCCCGGCGTCTCGACCGCCGTCGCGGGCGTGCCCGACCTGGTGCCGGGCACGCCGGTCGGAACCTCCTATCTGGTCTTCGTCGACGACTTCTTCTCGATCGCCAAGGACCGCAATCGGGTGCTCCGGTCGCTCGGTGACCAGCTCGGGCGGCTGGGTCCCGAGGACCGGCTCGCGATGGTCGCCTTCGACGGCGTCCGGCTCGAGATGCTCACCTCCTGGACGCAATCGAGTCCGGTGATCCAGCGAGCGATCCAGAAGGCCACCGAACGCCCGGCGCTGGGGCTGCAGCGGCTCTCCGAGCGGCGGAGCATGGCCGCCGACCAGCGGCTGCGCCGCGACCTCGGCGTCAGCCGCGGCGCCCTGGACAGCCGCCTCGACATCACCGAGCGCTACTTCGCCGAACGGATCGAGCAGCAGGTCGCCAGCGCCGTCGCGGGCGTGGCCGCGGCGCTGCGCGGCTTCGCGAATCCGCCGGGGCGCAAGGTGCTGCTCCTGCTCTCCGGCGGCTGGCCCTACGATCCGGCCGACTACGCGGCCAACGAGCTGGGCCGGCTGGTGACCGAGCCGGGCCTCCAGCGCGGGGACCGGCTGCTGGCGCCGATGGTCGACACCGCCAACCAGCTCGGCTACACGGTCTACGCCGTCGACGTGCCCGGGGTCGATTCCGAGTCGCTGGGCAGCGCCGATTCGGCCGAGGTGCCGGCGCTCGACGCGGCCTCGGCGGCATTCCAGCGCGAGAGCAACGTGCAGTGGACTCTCCAGTACGTCGCCCAGGAGACCGGCGGCCGGGCCTTGCTCAACGCGCGCCGGCTGCAGGCGCTCGAGCGGGCCGCCGCCGACACGCGCTCGTACTACTGGATCGGCTTCGTGCCGGACTGGCAGGGCAACGACGCGCGGCACCGCGTGGACGTGCAGGTGCTGCGCCAGGGGCTCGAAGTGAGGAGCCGCGCGGGGTACGTCGACATGTCGCGCCAGACCGAGGTCGGCATGGCGGTCGAGAGCGTGCTGCTGTTCGGAGACGGCCCCGGCGTCCGCCCGCTGGCGGTGCGCGTCGGTCGGCCGGAGCGCCTTTCCGGTTCGACCATGCGGGTGCCGATCGAGCTCGGGATACCGCTCGACCACCTGACCTTCGTGCCTGTCGCCGGCGGGCTCGCCACCGAGCTCGAGCTGCGCGTCGCGGCGCTCGACGAGCGCGGCCAGCGCTCGGAGGTACCCCTGATCCCGGTGCGCCTCCAGGTCGCCGAGCCGCCGCCGCCTGGGCGCTTCGCCCGCTACGAGACCGCCCTCGAGCTCCGGCGTCTCCGCAATCAGGTCGTGGTCGCGGTGTACGATCCGGTGCGTGGGACGATCTACTCCGCAACGGTCGATATCCGGCCCTGACGCTCTGGAGGACCTGCCGATGTCGCGACTCCTCGCCAACACTCTCCGGGCCGCCCTGGCGGTCGCAGTCCTCGCGCCGGCGCTCGCCTGGGCGCAGGCCGATCCGACCGCCCCCGCGCCGGCGCCGGATGCCGTCCAGCCCGCCGCCGAGGTCGAGACCCCCGAAGCGCGGGAGTTCTTCGAGGCGATCGAAGTCAACGTCGTCAACATCGACGTCTACGTCACCGACAAGAAAGGCAACCGGATCACGGGTTTGACGCGCGACGACTTCGAGCTGCTGGAGAACGGCAAGCGGATTCAGATCAGCAACTTCTACGCGGTCGAGGAGGGGCGGGCAGTGGCCGGCGGCGCCGCGCCGACCGAGACGGCGCCATCGGCCGCCCCCGCGCCCGCCTGGGACGCGGTGGATACTCCGGAGGACCAGCGCCTCCACCTGATCGTCTACATCGACAACTTCAACATCAAGGTCTTCGACCGCAATCGCGTCTTCACCTCGCTGCGCGAGTTCCTGCGCACCAAGCTGACGCGCGGCGACCGGGTGATGTTGATCACCTACGATCGCGAGCCGCACGTGCGCCGGCCCTTTACCAGCGACCCGGCGACCATCGCCTCGGCGCTGTTCGAGATCGAGAAGATGTCGGCGATGGGCAATTCCGCCGAGCGGGAGCGCCAGGAGATCTTGCGCGACATCACCGAGGCGGACGACCCGAGCTACGCCTCCTTGCGCGCCCGCAGCTACGCCGAGTCGGTCTTCAACGATCTCTCCTTCTCGCTCGATTCGCTCAAGAATCTCGTCTCCTCGCTGGCCGGCGTGCCCGGCCGCAAGGCGGTTCTCTACGTCTCGAGCGGGCTGCCCCTGATCGCCGGGGAAGACGTCTTCCACGCCATCCAGGACAAGTGGGCGAGCGCGACCAGCGCGATCCTGGAGTCGCGCAACTACGACGCCACCCGCCGTTATCAGGAGATGCTGGCCCAGGCCAACGCCAACCGGATCAGCTTCTACACCATCGACGCCGGCGGCCTGCGCACCTCGACCTCGATTTCCGCCGAGAACGCGCGGCCGGGGGCTTCGGCCTTCGTCGATTCGATCTACTTCTCGAATCTGCAGGGCTCGCTCCAGCTGATGGCCGAGCGAACCGGCGGCAAGGCGATCTACAACACCAACGATCCGACCAAAGGCCTCGACCTGGTCGCCGGCGACTTTCGCAACTACTACTCGCTCGGCTACTCGCCGGCGCACAGCGGCGACGGCCGCTACCACAAGGTCGATGTCAAGACCAAGCGCAAGGACCTGGTGGTGCGGCATCGCGACGGCTACCGCGACAAGACCACCGAGGCGCGCATGGCCGACGGCGTCATGTCGTCGCTGTTCTTCGACGTCGAGAGCAATCCGCTCGGTATCAGCATCGAGCGGGGCCCGGCGACGCAGCGCGACGACGGCAACTTCGTCGTCACCGTCGACGTCCGGATTCCGATCGGCAAGCTGACCCTGCTGCCGCAGGGCGACGACCAGACGGCCCGGGTGCGAGTCTTCCTCGCGGCGATGGACCAGAAGGGGGGCATCTCGGAGGTGCAGGAGACCAAGGTGCCGATCGCGGTGCCGACCGAGCAGCTCGCCGACGCGGCGGGCAAGAACTGGGTTTACTCCGTGCAGCTGCTGATGCGCGGCGGTCCCCAGAAGCTGGCGGTGGGCGTGCGCGACGATCTGGCCGCGACCTCCTCCTTCGCGGTTCGCACCCTCCACGTCGGAGCCGGATGAGCGACGACCCCGGCTCCTGGCTCGGGCTCGTCCGCCGGGTCGGGCGGGCCTTCGGCGAGCTGCTGCGCGCCGAGCTCGCGGCGCTCGCAGAGGACCTGGGGCGCTCGGGCCGCGCGCTGGTGCGGGCGCTGGTGGTCGCCGCCGTCGCCGGGGCGTTCGCTTTCTGGACCCTCGGGCTGACGATCTACCTGGCGGTCGAGCTGCTGGCCCTGGCGCTGCCCCGGGCCGGCGCGGTGGCGATCGTGTTCGGGCTCTTCCTCGCGCTCTCGATCGGGCTGGTGCTCGCCGTGCGCTCCCGCTGGTCGGCGATCGAGTCGCCCGACGCCACGCTCCGGCGGCGCCTGGGGGAAGCGGCCGGCTGGTGGCAGAGCCGGGTCGCGGACGAGGACGCACTCGCGGGCGGCGGCGCCGGGGGCGACAGCGGCGGTGAGCGAGAGCGGGAAGGGGAGGCGTGAGCCGAGTCGAGAGCGCGAACGAGCGCCTGGCCGCGAGCCGCGCGCGCTTCGAACAGAGCCTGACGGAGCTCGCGGGCGCGGTCGAGCGCGAGGTCGGTTGGGCGCCGCGCGCCGGGCGGTGGGTGGTGCCGCTGGTGGCCTTCGCCACCGGCCTGATCCTGGGCGGCGCCGTGCGCCGGGCGCTGCCGGCCCGGCGGCGCCGCCTCGCCCGGGGCGGGTGAAGGCTAGGAAGAACTGGCCGGTGAGACGGGGCGCTTGAAGACCATCGCGATGTTGTCCGTGGCGCCGGTCTTGAAGTTCACCGAAGTGATGGCCACCAGCTCCCACCCCTCCTCGCCGTAGCGGTTCATCTCCTGCGCCGCGTGGGGATCCAGGCGATAGTTCTCGCTCCGGATATTGATGATCTTGTATTCCCATTGGGCCATGGCCTCCTCCTCCCCTGCGGCCATGCGCTGGCTGAACCTGGAACGGCTCCGATTGTAACCGAAGGGTAGAATCGGCCCTGGATGCCCGCCCGGACGTTGCTCGTGATGACCAAGCCGCCTCGCCCGGGGCGGGTCAAGACCCGCCTCGTCGGCGAGTTGTCGCCCGTGGACGCGGCGCGGCTGCAACGGGCGTTTCTCGCGGACCTGCTCGCGGGTGTTCGCGCCGGCGCCTTCGAGGTGGTGCCGGTCTGGGCGCTCGATAGGAAGGAGCGGATCCCGCGCTGGCCGCCGGATGGGCGGCGCCAGGCGACGGGCGATCTCGGCCGGCGCCTCGCGGCGGCGATCGCCTCCTGCCGCGATCGGGACTGCGTGGCGGTCACCGGGAGCGACCACCCGGAACTCGGCGCGGCGCGCGTCGAGGAGGCCTTCGGCCGCTTGGCCGCCGGCGCGGACGTGGTCTTCGGTCCGGTGCGGGACGGTGGATTCGATCTCATGGCTCTCCGTCCTGGAACTGCCTCCGCCGAGCTGTTCACGGCGATCCCCTGGAGCTCGAACCGGACCCTGGCGGCGCTGGCTGATCGTTGCCGGGCGCTCGGTCACGCGGTCGAGGAGCTCGACGAAGCCGAGGACGTCGACACTCCGGACGACCTGCGCCGGCTCGCCGCCCGGCTGGCCGTCGATCCCGCGCGCTGCCCGGCGACGGCGGCGGTGCTGGCCGAGCTCGGCTGGTTGCCCGCGGCAGCGCAAGGGGAGCTGACGTGCGCATCCTGACCGCGGCGCAGTCGCGCGAGCTCGATCGCTGGGCGATCGAGCAGCTCGGCCTGCCCGGCGCGGTGCTGATGGAGAACGCCGCGCTGGGGCTGGCCGACGCGCTGCTCGGCGAGCTGCCCGGGGCGCAGCGGGTGACGATCGTCTGCGGCCCCGGCAACAACGGCGGCGACGGGCTCGCGCTGGCGCGCCAGCTCGCCGCTCGCGGACACTTCCCGAGAGTGGCGCTGGCGCGGCTGGGGCGGGACCTGTCCGCCGACTGCGCCGCGCAGCTGGCGCTCTGTCGCGGACTCGGTCTGACGGTCGAGGAGATCTCGGCGGGCGAGCCCCCGGTGGGCGCAAGCGCCGCCGAGGTGATCGTCGACGCGCTGTTCGGCACCGGACTGGCGCGGCCGCTGGAGGGCGAGGCCGCGCGACTGGTGGAGCGGCTGGCGCGGCTGCCGGTGCCCAAGCTCGCGGTCGACCTGCCGAGCGGTCTCGATGCCGACCGCGCGCGGCCGCTGGGCCCGGTGTTGCCGGCGGCCTGGACGGTGACTTTCGGCACCTTGAAAGCAGCCCACGTCCTCGATCCGGCGGCGGAGCTCTGCGGCGAAGTGATGGTGGCCGACCTCGGCTTTCCGGTGGAGGCTTCCGACCTCCCCACGAACCTCGCTTTCCTGCTTGCGGACGAGGCGCGCGGCTGGCTGGTGCCGCGTCCGCGAGCGGCCCACAAGGGGAGCTTCGGCCACGTCCTGCTGGTGGCGGGCTCGCGCGGCATGGCCGGCGCCGCGATTCTTTCGGCACGGGCGGCCGTCCGGGGTGGCGCCGGTCTGGTGACCGTCGCGGCGCCCACGGAGCTGCTGCCGGCGCTCGCCGCGGCGAGCCCCGAGTCGATGACGATCGGGCTGGCTCAGACTTCGTCCGGCGGCATCGCGGCCGGCGCCGTCGAGACGCTGCGCGCCGCGGCGGCCGCGCGCACCGTCGTGGCGGCCGGGCCGGGCCTCGGCCGCGACGAGGCGACGCTCGCGGCCCTGGCGAGCTTCGCGCTCCGGGTGGAACGGCCGCTGGTGCTCGACGCCGACGGGCTGGCACCGTTCGAGGGGCGCCTCGAGCACCTGGCCGCGCGGCCGGGGGCGACCGTGCTGACCCCTCACCCCGGCGAGCTCGCGCGGCTGCTCGACCGGCCAGTCGACGCCGTCCAGGCCGACCGGGTCGGCGCGGCGCGAGAAGCCGCGGCGCGAGCCGGAGCGGTGGTCGCGCTCAAGGGGCACCGGTCGGTGGTGGCGGCGCCGGATGGCGAGGCCTGGATCAACTCCACCGGCTGCGCGGCGATGGCCTCCGGTGGCAGTGGCGACGTGCTGACGGGACTGCTGGCCGCGCGGTTGGCGCAGGGCGACGAGCCCGAGGTCGCGGCGGCGCTCGCGGTACACTTGCACGGGCTGGCCGGCGAGCTCGCGGCCGAGCGGCTCGGCGGCCCGGCACTGCCCGCCGCCGAGCTCGCGGAGGCCCTGCCGGAAGCGTATCGGCGGCTGGCGGCGACGTGACCAGCGGTGTGCTGAGCTGGCGCAGCGCCAGCGTCGAGGCGACGCTGGCGATCGGCAGGGGGCTGGCGGCCGAGCTCGTTCCGGACGGCGCGTTGTTGCTGTTCGGCGACCTCGGGGCCGGCAAGACCGTGCTGGTGCGGGGCCTCGCCGAGGGTCTGGGCATCCCGGGCGACCAGGTGCAGTCTCCGACGTTCACGCTGCTGCGCGAGCATCGGGGCCCGGCGGCGATCCTGCTCCACTTCGATCTCTACCGCCTGACTCCCGAGGAGGTGGCGGCGGCTGGATTCGAGGAGCTCCTGGCCGGACCCGGGGTCAAGGCGGTGGAGTGGGCGGAGCGGTTGCCGTTCACGGTTCCGGGGGCGCTTCGGGTGGAGCTCGAGCGCGCCGACGGGGGCCGCGAGCTGAAGCTGTGGCGAGACGAGGCAGGGAGTCCTGCGAGGAGGGGAGCATGACGATTCGCAAGGTGGGGGTCCTGGGTTGCGGCCTGATGGGGTCCGGAATCGCCGAGGTCGCGGCCAAGGCGGGTTACGACACGGTGGTCCGCGAGGTGTCGCAGACCCTGCTCGATCAGGGTCTGGGCCGCCTTCGCGGATCGCTCGACAAGGCGGTGGAAAAGGGCAAGCTGGACGCCGGGGCGCGCGACGCCGCGGTCGCCCGGCTGTGCGGCACCACCGGGTTCGACGAGCTGGCCGACTGCGACCTGGTGATCGAGGCGATCGTCGAGAATCTCGACGAGAAGAAGCGGACCTTCGCCGCCCTGGACGCGGCCGTCCAGCCGGGCGCGATCTTCGCTTCCAACACCTCCTCGCTCACCATCACCCAGCTGGCCATGTCGACGGGCCGCCCCGAGCGCTTCGTGGGCCTGCACTTCTTCAACCCGGTGCCGGTGATGAAGCTGGTCGAGGTGGTGCGAACCCTGCTGACGGACGACGGCGTTCAGGCCGAGGTCACCGAGTGGTGCCGGACGCTGGGCAAGTCCCCGGTCGCGTGCAAGGACAACTCCGGTTTCATCGTCAATCGCCTCCTCGTCCCCTACCTGCTCGACGCCATCCGCGCGCTCGAGGAGGGGGTGGGGACGGTCGCCGACATCGACGAGGCGATGAAGCTCGGCTGTGGCTACCCGATGGGGCCGTTGACGCTGCTCGACTTCGTCGGCCTCGACACGACCTACTACATCGCCAACATCATGTTCGAGGAGTACCGGGAGAAGCGCTTCGCGCCGCCGCCGCTGCTCAAGCAGATGGTCCAGGCGGGACGCCTCGGGCGCAAGAGCGGTCGCGGCTTCTACGACTACTCGGCGCGCTGAACCCCAGGTTTGCTAGGATTTCCCCTGGTTTGAGAGCCCCCGCCACCCCGTTCGCGGCGCGATCCCCTCGGAGATGACCCAGCTCACCCTCGCCGAGGAGGGCATCGAGCTGCTCTTCGGCACGCGCGACGAGAACCTGAAGAGGATCGAGGCGGCTTTCGGCGTCCAGGTCGCCGCCCGCGGCAGCCAGGTCTCCATCGAAGGCGACGAGGTCGCGGCCGAGCGGGCCCGGGTCCTGCTCGAGCAACTCTCGCTGCTGCTCGAGCGGGGGTACCGGCTGCGACCCGAGGACGTCTCGACCGCGATCCGGGTGGTCGGCGAGGATCCGAGCGTCTCGCTGGTCGATTTCTTTCTCGCCGAAGGCCAGATGTCGTCGGTGCGGCGGCTGATCTCACCGCGCAGCCTCAACCAGCAGCTCTACGTCAAGGCGATGACCGAGCACGACATGGTCATTTCGGTCGGCCCGGCCGGCACTGGCAAGACCTATCTCGCGGTAGCGATGGCCGCGGCGGCGCTGGTCGAGAAGCGGGTGAAGCGGCTGGTGCTCGCGCGGCCGGCGGTGGAGGCGGGCGAGAAGCTCGGCTTCCTGCCGGGAGACCTGGCGGAGAAGGTCAATCCCTACCTGCGGCCGCTCTACGACGCGCTCTACGACATCCTGGGCTACGACAAGGTCGGCAGGATGCTGGAGCGCGGCATGATCGAGGTGGCGCCGCTCGCTTTCATGCGCGGCCGGACGTTGAACGACGCCTTCGTCATCCTGGACGAGGCGCAGAACACGACCACCGAGCAGATGAAGATGTTCCTGACCCGCATCGGCTTCGGGTCGAAGGCGGTGATCACCGGCGACATCACCCAGATCGACCTGCCGCGCAACGTCACCTCGGGGCTGCGTGAGGCGCTCGAAGTGCTGGCGGGGGTCGAGGGGATCCGCTTCGTCCGTTTCGACGAGCGCGACGTCGTCCGGCATCCCCTGGTGCAGAAGATCGTCTCCGCCTACGACCGCTTCGGCCGCCAGGAGGGGAGCGGCGCTTGAGCGCCCCCGGCGAGCCTGCCAGTCGCCGCGTCCAGGTCGCGGTTTCCGGCCTCGGCCGCTTCCCCGCCGCGCGGGATCCCGGACTCGGCCCATGGCTGGAGCGGCTGGTCGGCGAGCAGGCGCCGGGATTCGACAGCTTCGCGGTGCGCTTCGTCGGCGACCGGACGATGAGGCGCCTCAACCGCGGCTACCGCGGCAAGGACGAGACGACCGACGTGCTGTCGTTCCCGGGCGGCTGGACGCCCGAAGGCAGGCACCTCGGCGACGTGGCGATCTCGGTGCCGCAAGCGGCGCGCCAGGCGCGTCAGCGGGGCGAGCCGGTCACCCGCGAGCTGCGGCTGCTGCTGATCCACGGCGTGCTGCACTGCTTGGGGCACGACCACGAGACGGATCGGGGCGAGATGGCGGCGGCCGAGCGCCGGCTGCGGCGACGGTACCTGGGCGATGGCTGAGACCGGCGCCTCCTGGCTCTGGCTGGCGGCGGCGATCCTGCCGCTGGTGCCGGTGCTGTCGCTGCTGACGGCGCTGCTCGAGCGCTCCGGCCCGATCCGGCTGCGGCACTGGGTCGAGGAGGCGGGTGGCCGCCTGCGCGCCCTGTTCGAGCAGCCGGCGCGGTTCGAAGTCTTCCGCTACCTGCTCAACGTCAGCGCCAAGCTGGCCCCGCTGCTGCTGTTCGCCGCCCTGGCGGCCGCGGCCAGCGAGGCCGCGATCGGCCATCCCCTGGCGCTCTCGGCGGCGTTCGTCGCGCTGGCGGTCGCGGCGACCGAGCTGGCCAGCCGCAGCCTCCTGGGTTGGGATCCGGAAGAAGCCCTGCGCCGGATGACCTGGCTCTACCGCTCGGCGCTGTTCGTGCTGATGCCGGCCGTCGTCGCCGTGGCGCCGCTGGTGCCGAGACGGCAGCAGGAGCCATCAGCAGGTGACGCGCACGAGGAAGAGGCCTCCGAGGAGGAGGTCGAGGCGTTTCTCGACGTCGGCACCCGCGAAGGGATTCTCGAGCCCGAGGACCGTGATCTGGTCTGGGGCGTGGTCGACTTCGGCGACACGCAGGTGCGCAGCGTGATGACGCCCCGGGTCGACATGGTGTGCGCCGATGCGGCCGTCTCGTTGGAGCAGTTGGCGGAGCTGTTCGCGACCTCCTCTCATTCGCGCATCCCTCTGTTCCGGGAGTCGGTCGACCAGATCGTCGGCATCGTCCACATTCGCGACCTGCTGGTCGCCCTGCGGGCCGAAGCGCCTACGAGCGTGGCGGCGATCGCCCAGGCGCCGATGCTGGTGCCGGAGACCAAGCTGCTCGGCGAGCTGCTCAAGGAGTTCCAGGCGCGGCGCCAGCAGATGGCGATCGTGATCAACGAGTGGGGGGGCACCGAGGGCCTGGTCACGGTCGAGGACCTGATCGAGGAGATCGTCGGCGAGATCGCGGACGAGCACGACGAAAGCGAGCCCGAGAATCGCCTGCTCGAGGACGGCAGCGTCCGGCTCGATGGCCGCGCCGAGGTCGATCTGCTCGACGAGTTCTTCGGCTTCCGGCCGGCGCAAGGCGAGGACAGCTACGAGACGGTAGGGGGCTTCGTCTCCGGCCTGCTCGGCCGCGTGCCCGAGGCGGGAGAGCGGATCGAGCATGCCTGGCTCCGATTCGACATCGAGCAGGCGGACGAACGGCGGATCCTCTCGATGCGGGTCGGGCGGCGCGACGACGAACCGGCGAGTGGGGAGCGCTCGTGACGACCCGCTTCGGCTCCGTCGCGCTGGTCGGGCGGCCCAACGCCGGCAAGTCGACGCTGATGAACCGGCTGCTCGGCGAGAAGCTCGCCATCGTCTCCGACAAGCCGCAGACGACGCGGCACAGAATCGTCGGCATCCTCACCGCGGCGGCCGGGCAGATCGTCTTCTTCGACACGCCGGGGATCCACCGGCCGCTCCACCGGCTCAACCGCCAGATGGTCCGCGAGGCCACGGCGGCGCTGGCCGACGCGGACCTGGTCTGTCTGATCCGGGACGTGGCGGAGCCCTTCGGCGCGGGCGACGCCTACCTGCTCGAGCTCGTGGCGGCGGCGACGCCGCCCAAGCTCGCCGTGCTCAACAAGATCGACCAGATCGTCAAGCCGAAGCTCTTGCCCGAGATGTCCCGTTACGCCGCGGGCGGTCGCTTCGAGGCCATCGTCCCGCTCTCCGCCGCCACCGGAGACGGCTGCGAGCGCCTGCTCACGGAGATCTGGCGCCTGCTGCCCGAGGGCGAGCCGACTTACGACTCCGAGCTGCTGACTCTCCATCCGGAGCGCTTCCTGGTCACGGAGCGGATCCGCGAGAAGGTGCTCGAGGCGACCCGCGACGAGCTGCCCTTCACCACCGCGGTCCTGCTCGAGCGCTGGGAGGACCCGGGCGACGATCGTGCGCTGCGGATCCACGCCGCGATCCTGGTCGAGCGGGAATCGCAGAAGGGCATCCTGGTGGGGCGCCACGGCGCCTCGATCCGCGCCATCGGCACCGCCGCGCGGCTCGACCTCGAAAGCTACCTGGGGCGCAAGGTCTTCCTCGACCTGCGGGTCCGTCACGAGCCGGGCTGGCGCGAGGACCAGCGGCTGTTGGGCGAGCTCGATCAGGACCGCTGGGGCACCACGGAGCCGGCGGCGGAGCCCGGTCAGCCGCCAGCCTCCCCTTCGAAGTCCAGCTCGTAGTCGATGTCGTCCGCGGTGGCAGTCTCGCCGTCGGGACCCGCCGAGTAGAGCAGGCCGGACCGGCCGCCGATCGAGATCCAGCCGTAGCTGTCACCGGTGAACGGATCGTCCGGGAAGTCCTGATCGGGGCGGGCGCCATCCCAGATCGCGGCCAGCTCCGATTCGGAGTCCGGCAGGGCGCCCCCGGCGGCGAGGTGTTCCCGCAGCACCTGCTCGATCTCCGTCTGGTGGGCGCCGACGAGCAGGCGGAACATCTCGATCTGCTCGGGGTCGGTGATCCGGGGCCTGGCCGACCAGCCCTCACCGCCGAGCTCCGCCAGGCCGGCGAGCGCCCGGGACCAGAGGTAGCCGCCCAGGACGACGCCGAGCGCAGGCAGCAGGACCAGCGCCGCGAGGATCGCCGCCGCTCGACGGGTGCCGCGCCGGTTCGCTGGCAGGCCGACGGTGAGCGCCGGGTCGAGCAGCGCGAGGCGCTCGGAGAGCGGCGGGTAGGCGGAGAGCCAGCGGCCGAGCGTCATCCAGCCGGTGTCGAGATGGCGCTGCTGGGCGGCGAACGCGCGCGGGTTGATCCGCCCGGCGTGGGCGCTGCCCGCGGCCAGAATGGTGAGGCCGCGCACCGCTCCGGCCGCGTCGCCGCAGAGTGCGGCTCCCCAGCGGTCGCAAGTGCGCTCGCAGGCTCGCGAATAGGCGGAGCCGAGGAAGGGGAGGAGGCGCCCCGGCGCGGTGAGCAGGTACCAATCGAGATGCCCGGAGCGCAGGTGGCCGATCTCGTGGCCGATCACCATGTCGCGCGCGGCGCGATCCTCGCCGCAGGCCTCGAGCAGGTCGGAGAAGAGCACGATCATCCGCCCGCGCAGGAACTTGGTGGCGAGCGCGTTGAGGTTGCCGCCGGCCTCGAGCAGGTAGGCCTCGGGCTCCTCGGCGAGACCGGCGGCGCGCGCCAGCTCGACCACGCGGGAGTGGAGCTCGGGCAGCTGCTCGGGCCCGAGCCGCACGGCGCTGCCGCGCAGGTGGGTGATGAAGGCCAGGTGAACGAAGAAGAAGAAGAGGCCGAGGAGCAGGGCATAGAGGAGCCCGACGATGGTGATGCCCAGCAGCGCCCAGAGCGCCGGCGAAGCGAGCACGACCAGGGCGAGCAACGGAGCCTCGCTCGGCCAGCGTTCGACGTGAACGACCTGCCGCGGCGCGGTGGCGGCGACGTTTGCGGACATGGAGCCCCCAGCGAGGAGAGCGAGCCGCGGCGTCAGACCGCGGCTGGGACGGCGTTTTCTTCGATCAGTCGGCGGAGCAGGGCGATGTTATCGCGGTGTCCGGTCAGATGCGCGGTGACGCGGCCGCGGATCGGGTAGCCGAGCAGGTACAGGTCGCCGATCACGTCCAGGATCTTGTGGCGGACGAACTCGTCGGGGAAGCGCAGCTCGGTGTTGATCACCTCGTCTTCACCGACCAGGATGAAGTTGTCGAGGCGGCCGCCCGATCCGAGCCCGAGCTCGTTCAGCATCTTGAGGTCGCGCATGAAGCCGAAGGTGCGGGCGGGCGCGATCTGGTCGCGGAACGCGGCGAACGAGGTGAGCTCGAACTCGTAGGACTGTTCGCCGATCGGCGGCGGGTAGCGCAAGAGATAGGAGACGGCGAAGCCGTCCCAGGGCTCGAGCGCCAGCCGCTTGGCGCCGGTGCCCACCTCGTAGCGGCGGTCGGCGACGAACTCGAGGCGGGGCTCGCCCTGGTCCTCGACGCCGATCTCCTCGAGCGTACGGCAGAACTCGAGCGCCGAGCCGTCGAGCACCGGTACCTCGCCGTGCACCTTGACCAGCAGGTTGGTCACGCCGGCGGCGTGCAAGGCCGAGAGCAGGTGCTCGACGGTCTTGACCGTGGCGCCGCGGGCCCCGAGGGTGGTGGCGTACTCGGTGTCGCCGACCGCCGAGACGTGGGCCGGGATCGACTCGCCCGTGGGCAGGGAGTGGAAATGGATGCCGCTGCCCGGGGGTAGCGGCTGCAACACCAGCCCGGTGCGTCCGCCGGAGTGGAGGCCGAGCCCATAGAGCACGGTCGAGTGGCGAATCGTCCGCTGCGGCTCGCGGCTCCGTCGCAGATGACGCAAGAGCGGCGGCGGGTCGCGGGTGACCCCGCTCGGCGCTGTCGGAGCGCCCGCTGCCGCCTTGCCCGCGAGGGCCTCGTGGCGAGCGGCGCGGCGCGCCGCCAGGGCGCCCCGCGCCGCCTCCAGCACCTGGTCGTAGGCGATGGGCTTCTCGAGATACTCGAAGGCGCCCATCTTGATGGCGCGCACCGCGGTCGTCGTGGTGCCGTGCCCGGAGATCATCACCACCGCGGCGTCGGGGTCGAGCCGGCGCAGGAGCTGGAGCGTCTCGAGGCCATCGCGGTCCGGCAGCCAGACATCGAGGAAGACGACGTCGGGACGGCGCTCCCGGTAGAGCTCGACCGCCTCGATCGCCGAGGTCGTGGCGGCGGTGGCGAAGCCGTGGTCACCGAGCACGCCCGCGAGGGTGGTCAGGATCCCGGCTTCGTCGTCGACCAGCAGTACCAGCGGAGCCTTGGGCGCGCTCATCCAGCGCAAGCGTAGCACCGCCCACGACGCCGCCGGAGCGTCGAAACGCTGTGCTACATTGGCCCCGATGGAGCCCGCGCCCGAGACCTCCCGCCGGACCGAGGTGCTCGCGGAGACCCTGGCGAAGTTCCTGGAGCGGGGAGCGCGGGCCAACATCTCGAAGCTGCTTGGCAGGGTCCGCCCCGAGGACGTGGCGACCCTGCTCTCCGCCCTCCCGGCCGAGCGCCAGCTCGAGGTCTTCGAGATCCTCTCCGCCGACTACCCGGACGCCGCCGGCGAGGTGCTGACGGCGCTCGAGCCCGCGCGCCGGCTGGCGCTGCTCGAGCTGATGTCGCCCGAGGAGACGGCCTCGATCCTCGAGCGGGTGCCGGTCGACGACGCGGTGTTCGTGGTCGAGTCGTTGCCCCCGGAGCTCCAGGAGCGGGTGCTCGAGCACGCCGACCTCAAGGACCTGGCGGACGTCCAGATCCAGCTCGCCTATCCGGAGTCGAGCGCCGGGCGGCTGATGGACACCGAGTTCTTCGCGCTGCCGGAGAGCGAGACCGCCCGCTCGGCGATCGCCGCGATCCAGGAGCAGCAAGACGTCGAGATGATCTTCTATCTCTACGTCGTCGACCGGGATGGCCACCTGGTGGGGGTGACCTCGCTGCGCCAGCTGTTGCTGACCAAGCCCGACCTGAAGCTGGGCGAGATCATGCAGCGCTCGGTGATCAAGGCGCGGGTCGACAGCGACCAGACCGAGGTCGCCGAGCTCGCCTCGCGTTACGACCTGCTGGCGATTCCGGTGGTCGACGACCAGAACCGAATGGTGGGTATCGTCACCGTCGACGACATCATCGACGTCGTCCGGGAGGAGGCGACCGACGATCTGTTCAAGGTCGCCGGCACCACCGAAGACGAGCTGCTCTACGAGGACCGGACGCTGCGCATCGCGGGGCTGCGCTTGCGCTCGATCCTGGCCAGCCTGGCCGGGCTGCTCGCGACCGGCCTGCTGCTCGAGTACTTCCAGATGCGGATGGCCGACGCGCTCTTCCTGCTCGCATTCGTGCCGGTGATCATGGGGCTGGGCGGCTCGATCGGCACCCAGGCCTCGGCGGTGACCCTGCGCGGACTCTCGACCGGCCGCCTGGGCTCCGGCGAAGTCGGCTTCGGCCGGGTCCTCGGCCGCCAGTTGCGGGTGGGCGCGGTGCTGGGCCTCGGTTGCGGTCTGCTCGCCGGGCTGGTGGCGCTGGCCCTGCGCCAGAATCCGTACTTCGGCGGCGTCGTCGCGGCGGCGCTGTTCCTGGCCGTGGTGATCGCTTCGCTGGTCGGCGCCACCGCGCCCTGGCTGTTCGGCAAGCTCGGCCTGGACCCGGCGGTGGCGGCCGGTCCGGCGGTGGCGACGCTCCACGACGTCACCGGCATCCTGGTCTATTTCGGGCTGGCGCACCTGCTGCTGGCCCAGCTCGCCCGCTGAGTCCCGCTCGGGGGTCAGCTCGCGCTGGTAGCCTTCGCCGGTGAAGTTCCATCAGGCCGAGGCCCTGATCCTGTCGGTGACCGATCTGCAGGAGGCCGACCGGATCGTCGAGTTCCTGACCCGCGATCTGGGCAAGCGGCGAGGAGTTGCGCGCGGCGCCAAGCGCCGCTACAGTCGCTTCGCCGGCGAGCTGCAGCCGCTCGCCCGGGCGCGCATCGAGTGGTTCGAGAAGGAGCGGCGCGACCTGGTCCGGATCTCGGCGGTCGAGCTGTCGCGGGCGCCGAAGGCGCTGACCGCCGACCTCGAATCGATCCTGCTCGGGGCCTATCTCGCGGAACAGGGCGCGGTCTTCGCCCAGGAGGGCGAGCCGGCGGAGCTGCTGTTCCGCCTGCTGGACACGACCGTGGAGGAGCTCGAGCGGGGGGCGGATCGCGACCTGGCCGCCCGCTACGTCGAGACCTGGGTGTTGCGGCTGGCGGGGATCTTCCCGGCGCCGTCGGAGTGTCCGGAGTGCGCGCGGCCGTTGCGGGGAGGAGCGGCGCTCGCGGCGAGCGGCGAGGCGCTGCTGTGCCAGACCTGCGGCGGCGCCGCGGCGACGCAGGTCTCGGCGGGAGCGATCGAGCTGCTGCGGCGGATCGCGCGCGAGAGCCTGCGCCAGCTCGCCGAGCGGCCGCCGGAGCGGATCGCTCTGGGCGAGGTGGCGTCGATCGCGGGTCGGGTGAGGCGGCACTTTCTGCAGCACGAGCTCAAGAGCTATGTCGTGCTCGAGCGGACGCTGGCGAGCCTGAAGGAAAGTCGATGACGAGAGGGCCGGAATGAAGAGCTTCCAAGAGTTGATCCTGGCGCTGTCCGAGTTCTGGGCCGGCGCCGGTTGCGTGCTGCAACAGCCGTACGACCTGGAGGTCGGCGCCGGGACCATGCATCCCGACACCTTCCTGCGGGTGCTCGGTCCGGAGCCGTGGCGGGTCGCCTACGTGCAGCCATCGCGCCGCCCCGCCGACGGCCGCTATGGCGACAACCCGTTCCGCCTCTACAAGCATCACCAGATGCAGGTGATCCTGAAGCCAGCGCCGCAGGACGTGCAGTCGCTCTACGTGCGCAGCCTCGAGGCGATGGGCATCGACCTCGCGGTCCACGACCTCCGCTTCGAGGAGGACAACTGGGAGGCGCCGACGCTCGGCGCCTGGGGCGTCGGCTGGCAAGTGATGCTCGACGGCATGGAGATCACCCAGTTCACCTATTTCCAGCAGGCGGGAGGTCTCGAGCTCAAGCCGATCTCGTGCGAGATCACTTACGGACTGGAACGGATCACCATGTTCCTCGGCCTCGAGAAGTCGATCTACGACATCCGCTGGGTGCCCGGCGGGCTCGCCTACGGCCAAGTTCGCTGGCAGGACGAGCACGAGTTCTCGCGCTACAACTTCGAGGTCGCCGACGTCGACTTCCTGCGCCGCCAGTTCGAGGGCTTCGAGCGGGAGTCCGCCCGCTGTCTGGAGGCCGGTATCGTGCTGCCGGCCTACGAGCAGGCGCTCAAGTGCTCCCACCTGTTCAACCTGCTCGACGCCCGCGGCGCCGTTTCGGTCACCGAACGGGTGGGGCTGATGAAGCGGGTTCGGGATCTCGCCATCGGCTGCGCCAGTGCGTATCTCGAGAGCCGCGAGCGGCTCGGCTTCCCACTCCTCGAACGGCCAGAGTCGACCGCCGGGGAGGTGGCCCGTGACTGAGACGGCACGCGAGGGCTCCGAGTTCCTGCTCGAGGTGCGCGCCGAGGAGATCCCGGCCCGCATGCTCCCCGGCGCCGTGCAGGAGCTGGGCACGAGCCTCTTCGAAGAGCTGATGCGGCGGCGCCTCGTGCCGCGCGAAGTCACCACGGCATTCACTCCCCGCCGGCTGGTGCTGGTGCTCAAGGGCCTGCCCGAGAAGGAAGAAGACAGAGTCTCGATCGAAGTCGGTCCACCGGCCAGCGCCGCCTACGACGCCGCAGGGCACCCGACCGCCGCGGCGCTCGGCTTCGCGAGGAAGTTCGGGATGGACGCCTCCGCCCTGAAGCGGAGACAGTTCTCCAAGGAGGAGGATCTCCACACCGATTCGGTCGCGGGCGCTAAGGGCACCAAGCCGGCCAAGACGAAGCTGGAGGGTGAGCGGGTCTACCTCGAGCGCACTTACGCCGGCCGGCCGACGGCCGACGTGCTGGCCGAGCTCGTTCCACGCCTCCTGGCGGGTCTCAACTGGGCCAAGACCATGCGCTGGGGGCGCGCGACCGGGCCCTGGGTGCGGCCGGTGCACGGCATCCTGGCGCTGCTCGACGGCGAGGTCGTGCCGTTCGAGCTCTTCGGCGTCGCTTCCGGCCGCGAGAGCGCCGGTCACCCGACCCTGTCTCCGGGGAGATTTCCGGTCGCGAGCCTCGAGGACTACCAGGCCCAGCTCGCCGGGCGAGGCATCGTGATCGATCCGGAGGACCGTAAGCGGCGGCTGCGCGCGGAGATGACGGCGCGGGCCGCCGCGGCCGGCGGCCGCCTGGTCGAGGACGACGCGCTGCTCGACAAGCTGGCCGCGATCTGCGAGATCCCCGGCGTGCTCGAGGGCGCTTTCGCGGCCGAGCTCGCCGAGCTGCCGCGCGAGGTGCTGACCACCTCGCTGCGGGATCATCAGAGCGCGCTCACGGTGGAGCGCGCTGGCCGCCTGTTGCCTCTGTTCCTGACCGTCATGGACCGACCGGACGACCCGGCCGGCCGGGTGCGCGCCGGCAACGAATGGGTGGTCGCCGCGCGGCTCGCCGACGCGAGCTTCTTCTGGGCCAAAGATCGCGGCGCCCCGCTCGCCGACCGCCACGAAGCGCTGGCCGCGCTCACGTTCCAGGAGAAGCTGGGCAGCTACGCCGCCAAAACCGAGCGCCTGGTCCGCCTGACGGGTGAGCTGGCGGCAGCGCTGGGTCGCGACGCCGCCGCGCCGGCGGGCGAGCGCGCAGCACGGCTAGCCAAGCTCGATCTCGCCACCGACATGGTGCGCGAGTTCACCTCGCTCCAGGGGGTGATGGGGGGGCTCTACGCGCGTGCGGACGGCGAGCCGGAAGAGGTCTGGCAGGCGATCTACGACCACTACCTGCCGGGCGGCGCCGACGACGAGCTGCCGCGCGGTCCAGCCGGGCGGCTGCTCGCCCTCGCCGATCGCCTCGACACGCTGGCCGGCTTCTTCGGTCTGGGACCGAAGCTCTGGCCGTCGGGGAGCCGGGACCCCTTCGGCTTGCGGCGCGCGGCCCTGGGAGTGGTCCGGCTGGCGCTCGAGGAGGCGCCGAGCTCCGATCTCGGACCGGTCCTGCACCGCGCCTTCGCCGGCTATGGCGGGGCTCTCGACGGCGCCGCCGTGGCGGCGGCCGAGCAGGGCCTGATTCCCTTCCTGCACGACCGTCTCGAGTTCCTGCTCGGCCGCGAGGGCCTCGCCCACGACGAGATCGCGGCCGCTCTCGGCGCCGACGGCCCGCGGCTCGCGTTTGGTGCCTTGGCGGCGCGCGCGCGCGCCGTCCATGCGCTGCGGGAGGAGCCGGGATTCCTCGCGGTGGCGCTGGCCGCCAAGCGCATCGCCAACATTCTCAAGGGCCAGACGCCGGTCGAGGTCGCGCCCGAGAGCCTCCGCGAGCCGGCCGAGCGTGCTCTCTACGACGCCGGCGCGCGGTTCGGCGACGAGGTCGCCGCGGCGCTCGCCGGCGGTGATCCGGAGCGCGGTCTGCGCGCCGTCATGCCGCTCGCCGCCCCTTTGGACCGCTTCTTCGTCGAGGTCCTGGTGATGGATCCGGACGAGGCGGTGCGGCGCAACCGGCTGGCGCTGCTCGGGCGCCTGCGCCGCGACCTGCTGCGGCTGGCCGATCTCTCGGCGGTGGTCGTCGACAAATCCGACTACCGCGGCTGAGCCCGGCAACCGCAGCAGCAGCCAACTGACTTGCCGGGCCGAGGCGGCGCCCCGCCCGGAGGCGTGGGGGGCACCTGCGGGAGCGGCGCTACACTGCCGCGGGGTCCCAGGAGGGAACCGGGAGGGGCGGATGCCGGGCAAGTGGGTCTACGGGTTCGACGAGCTGGAGGCGGTCGAGGCGGAGGTCGGGGGAGACTGGGAGCGGGTCCGGGCGCTGCTCGGCGGCAAGGGCGCCAACCTCGCCGAAATGACTCGCATCGGCGTCCCGGTGCCGCCGGGGTTCATCGTCTCCACGGCGGCCTGCAACGCCTACCTGGCTGCGGGCGGGCGCTTTCCCGACGGGCTCTGGGAGCAGGAGCGCGCCGCGCTCGCGCGCCTCGAGCAGCTGACCGGCAAGCGCTTCGGTGATCCGCGGACGCCGCTGCTCGTTTCCTGCCGCTCGGGCGCCAAGTTCTCGATGCCGGGGATGATGGACACCGTGCTGAACCTCGGCATGAACGACGAGGTGGCCGAGGGGATGGCGGGCTGGAGCGGCGACGAGCGCTTCGCCTACGACAGCTACCGCCGCCTGATCCAGATGTTCGGCTCCGTCGTCATGGGGATCGCCGACGAGCCGTTCGAAGAGGTCCTGACCACGGCGCGCCGGGAGGCGGGCGTCGAGAGCGACTCCGACCTGACCGCCAGCGACTGGCGGCGGGTGACCGAGCGCTTTCGCGCCATCTTCCGCGACGGGGCGCGGCGGGAGTTCCCCTCCGATCCGCTGGACCAGATCCGGCTCGCCACCGAAGCGGTGTTCAAGAGCTGGCACGGCAAGCGGGCGCTCGACTATCGCAACGCGGCGAAGATACCGCACGATCTCGGCACCGCGGTCAACATCTGCACCATGGTGTTCGGCAACCTCGGCGCCGACTCGGCGACCGGCGTCGCGATGACGCGCAGCGGCGCCACCGGCGAGAATCAGATCGAGGGCGACTACCTGACCAACGCGCAGGGCGAGGACGTCGTCGCCGGCATCCGCATGACCAAGCCGATCGCCGAGCTCGAGAGCGAAATGCCGGCCGTCTACCGCGAGTTCGCCGCGACCTGCCGCCGGCTCGAGACGCACTACCGGGAGATGCAGGACGTCGAGTTCACGGTCGAGCGGGGCAAGCTCTGGATGCTCCAGACGCGCGACGCCAAGCGGACCGCTCAGGCCGCCGTCCGCATCGCGGTCGACATGGCCGAAGAGGGGCTGATCACGCGCGAGCAGGCGGTGCTGCGGGTGACACCGGAGCACGTGGACTTCTTCCTTCACCCGCAGTTCAGTCCCTCGGCGCTGAAGGATGCGACGACTGCGGGAAAGAAGATCGCCAAGGGGATCAACGTCTCGCCCGGCTCGGCCGTCGGGCAGATCGCCCTCGATGCCGATCTGGCCGAGAGGTGGGCCAAGGTGGAGGGCCGGCGCGTCATCATGGTGCGTCCGGAAACCAAGCCCGACGACGTCCACGGGATGCTGGGCGCGCAGGGGATCCTCACCAGCCGCGGCGGCACCGCCAGCCATGCCGCGCTCGTCGCTCGCCAGTTCGGCAAGCCCGCCGTGGTCGGCGTCGAGGCGCTCGAGATCGACCTCGAGGCGCGGTCGATCCGGGTGGGCGAGAAGCTGCTCCAGGAAGGAGACTGGATCTCCGTCGACGGAACGACCGGCCTCGTCTACGAGGGGCAGGTGGAGACCGTCGTCCCGGATTTTCGCGACCCCTACCTGATGAAGCTGCTCGATTGGGCCGACGAAGCTCGCCGGCTGCAGGTCTGGGCGAACGCCGATTACCCGGCGGACGCTCGCCGCGCGCGCGAGTACGGCGCTCAGGGCATCGGACTCTGCCGGACCGAGCACATGTTCTTCGAGACCCACCGTCTGCCGCACGTGCAGCGGATGATCCTGAACAAGGAGAACCCGACGGTGGTCGCCGAGTGCCTCGACGCGTTGCTGCCCCACCAGCGCGCCGACTTCGACGGCCTCTTCCGGGCGATGGACGGCCTGCCGGTGATCGTCCGGCTGATCGACCCGCCGCTGCACGAGTTCCTGCCCGGGCAGGTCGAGCTGGCGCTGGAAGTCGACGCGCTCGAGCGGGACGGCGCGGATCCTTCGCGGCTGGCCGAGAAGCGGGGCATTCTGGCTTCGGTCGAGAAGCTGCACGAGGCGAACCCGATGCTCGGGCTGCGCGGCGTCCGGCTCGGCATCCATCTGGCGGAGCTGACGCGCATGCAGGTGCGGGCGATCTTCGAGGCCGCCTGCGACTGCGCCGCCGACGGCGTCGAGGTGCACCCCGAGGTGATGATCCCGCTGGCTGGCCACTGGCGCGAGCTCGAGGTCCAGCAGCAGGCGCTCGAGGCCGAGGCGGAGAGGGTCATGGCCGAGCGGGGCCGCCGGGTCGACTACAAGTTCGGCACCATGATCGAGATCCCGCGCGCGGCGCTGACCGCCGACCAGCTCGCCCGCTTCGCCCAGTTCTTCTCCTTCGGCACCAACGACCTGACTCAGACGACCTACGCCATCTCACGCGACGACGCCGAGAAGGGCTTCCTGATGGAGTACCTGGCGAAGGAGATCCTCGAGGAGAATCCGTTCGCCTCGATCGACGAGGAGGGCGTGGGCAAGCTGATGGCGATGGCCGTCGAGCTCGGCCGCGGCCAGCGCCCCGGCATGGAGATCGGCATCTGCGGCGAGCACGGCGGCGACCCGAAGTCGATCGCGCTCTGCCACCGCCTCGGCCTGACCTACGTCTCCTGCTCACCCTTCCGCGTCCCGATCGCCCGCCTCGCCGCCGCGCAGGCTGCTCTGCGTGAGCAGGGGTACCGGCCGAAGTGAGCCACTCCCCCGGACCGGCGCCGGCGACCGGCCGGGCTGGCGGCGCGGGGCTTTCTCTCGGCGGTCATCCCTGCTAGGGTCTCGCGGTCTCGCCGACTCCCAACGAAACTTCCCCCGGGCAGGTGCCCGGGGCGCCGCTACCAGGAGGTGTCATGCAGCACTCGACCGCGTTCCGTGCCCCGCTGGCGCTCGCGGCGCTCGAGGCCGCCGCGACGACCATCGCAGCGGTGCGCTTCGCCGCACAAACCTCAGGTTCTGGGGGATTCACGCCATTCGCAGTACCGGAACCGAGAGCCGGCTACCTCGACTTCTCCTCTGGGGAGGCGGACACCTCCTCTGAAGCTCAGACGGTGGGGCTGCGATGCGTCCTGGCGGCTTGAGTCAACCGGATGGCGCACCCACTGCGGATAGCTGGGACTGGGACGACCTTTGCCGGTTTGTCCATGTCTGTGCGAGACGCCGCGCTCAAGACGTGACCATTGCCGAGGACGTAGCGCAAGAAGTCCTTGTCGACTTGGTCCGCAAGGCGAGTGCAGTGCGCTTTCCGCGCGCGTGGGCGGCAGCCGCCGTGCGAAGGCTGCTGAAGAAGATAGAGCGCCGCCTCGAAGTGTCGGTCACAAGCTACCTCGACGACTCCCTCGCCGCAAGCCTGGAGGACCCTACGGATCGCATATTCCGCCGTGAGGTTCTCTCCGGCTTGGCCGAAAGCCACACGCTGGTGATCTCGCTATCCGATGCTGGGTTTCTCCAAAGGGAGATCGCGGGCGTGATGCATTGCTCGACCTGCGAGGTTGGCCCCCGATTGGCCCGAGCTCACCGCGCGGCCCGCAAGTTCGCCCATTCGGCCGAGTAGAAACTCGCCTTCGAGCGCCCCTCTTTTGGTAAGAGGACTTTCCCCTGCGCCTCGGGCCCTCTCGAGCTGCGGAGGGTACTCAAGGCGGACAGGAGGTCTTCGCGTCTCAGCTGGGCCTTGATCAACCGAGGAGGAGTGCATGCTTCTGAGCCACAGACGATCCCCTGCTGCCGATCGAGCACGGCCTGCGCGGAGATTGCCCCTGCTCGCGTCCGCGTTCCTAATGGTGGGACTGGTTTCGCCCAGCCGACTCGTTCCCCAGTCGCCATGCCAGCCAAGCTGCGGGGGAATCGTGGAGGGGTCGGTCGTGTCCGGCGCCGCAGTATTCGACGAGGTCTGTCAGGGAAGTCCAGGGCCGTCGCCGCCCTGCAATGGCGGCCTCTGCGGACTGAAGTACTGCCGGGTACCGCAGATCTCGGGGCCCGTCATCGAGGTCTTGCCTGCCGGAGCCAGCGGAGTCTTCACAGCGCGCCTCAAGCTCGACATTCGAGTACCTTGGACCTGGGAGTACCACACGGTCCAGCCTAACTACTACGCGGAGACGTTCTGGTTCCCCGAGGATACGGTTCCGGGCCGGTGCGCAGCCGGGTACGGAACCAGGTTCTGTCAATACGCATGCTCGGATCATTACGAGACTTGGCTCGAGCGGACGGGCCTGACCTGCGACGGTGCCCCGTACAACTTTGGAATCGTCTCCGCACAGGTTCGAACCTGCCAACAACCATGCCCCTGCGGGATCCCTCTCCCCGAGTGCCTCTGCAACTCCAACCCCGACACCTGGGTCAACTTGAACTCGCTGGCCTTTGTCGTCACCAAGGCGGATCTCGGTTGCCCTGAGCCAAGGAAGGACGGGTGCCCGACAGATGCTGAATGTAGAGACTGTCTCCCTGGGCCTCCAGGTGTCGGAGTCGGCGGCAACGGGCCGGGCGCCTCACCCGACGGTTCGGGGCCCGGCGCGAGGCTGCACTACATTGCTGGAGGCGCCGGAAACGCCGGCATGCCGGGCGCGGGCCTGTGGTCGCCGACGCTCGGACGGAACTGGTCGCACGATTACGCGATGCGGATCGTCGAGGACCCCGGCATCGACCACGTCTGGCTGATTACGCCCTTTGCCACGTTCCGTGAGTTCTCGGGCCGAAATCCGACGACGGGTCTCTACCAAGTACGCTCACCGACCAGCGAGTACCGCAAGCTCTTCAAGACCACGAATGGCTGGGAGCTTCGAGACTTGGAGGGCGGTTTTCACGTGTTCGACGCCAGTGGCATGTGGCGGCGATTCGAGGATCGTAACGGGAATGCCAAGGTCGCGAATCCCACGGGCCCGCTTACCGATGTAACGATGCCCGACGGGCGTCGTGAGGAGTTCACCTACCATGCTTCCGGGAAGCTCGCTTCAATCACCGAGTACGGTGTGGCCGATGCCGCTTCGCGCACTTGGACCTACACCTGGGCCGGCGACGACTTGGAGACGATCAGCCGGCCCGATGGCACGAGTTGGTTCTTTGCCTACGAGGACGCGAATCACCCCGGCTTCATGACTCGCATGGATCTCGTGACAACCCTTGACGCTCATCGAGTCGAGGCTGCGTGGAGCTACGACGCAGCGGGCAACGTCCTCGAGACCTGGAAGGGTGACACGAGTTTCTCAGGGCCGAACGCAGTCAATCGCTTCTCCCTCGCCTGGACCAGTCCGGCATTGCCGACCGCGGTGGCCGTCACCGACCACTTGCCTACGCCAACAACGAGTAGCTACACGGTCGGCCGAGAGCCTGGAAGCAGAGTGGCCCGACTCCTGACCGTGACTGGAGAGTGCTCGGTCTGCGGCGCGACACCGAACTCGACCTTCGTCTACGGCGACCCCGCGAATCCGCTCCTCCCGACGTCGATCGCGGACGGGAACAACCACGTCACGACGTTCGAGTACAACGTCGATGGGCGCATGACGAAGCAAACGGAGGCGACCGGGCTCCCACTTGCTCGGGAGACGACCTGGGAGTATTCCCGCGCCGACTTCCCGGGATTCGCGACCAGGATGATCAAACCATCGGTGAACGGATCGGGCCAATCAAGGACGACCTTCACCTATGACGGTGTTGGAAACCGCACGGAGGTGCTCGAGGAGGGCTCGGAGGGTGGCGCCGCCTATGCCTACGCGACGCACTACGGCTTCAACTCCGCAGGTAAGGTCACGTCGATCGACCCGCACCCAGCCGGCGGAAACGATATCGTTTCCTTCATCTACGACGGTGCCCGCGGGAACCTCGTCCCCACGAGCCGCGTCGACCCCATGATCGGCGGCACAACGCACGTCCTCGAGTACGATCACGATCCGTTCAACCGGCTGGAAGCGATTTGGGACTACAACGGCGTGCCGAAGGTCACCTCCTACGACGAGTTGGACCGAGTCACGAGCGTGACCCAGGGGGCGTCTCCGGACGACCTCGTAACGAGCTATTCCTACAATGATTGGGGTGATCTGCTCCGTATCACTCTTCCTCGCGGCAATGTCATCGAGTATGGTCGCGGCGCCACGTCGGTCGATCCGCAGGCTGCTTCCTGGATCAAGACAGTCGAGCGAAAGTCCGACGCGTCGACCCCGGGCGAGCGGATCCTGTACGAGCGCGACGATCTCGGCCGCCGCACGTCGGAGTCCTTCCAGAGCTGGAACGGTGGCGGCTGGGACACTGCTTACATGCGGGAGTTCGAGTACGCCTCGCGCTGCCAGCTTGGCAAGATCATCGATGCTCAAGGGAGGGCGACCGAGTACGCCTACGATTGCGCGGGCAACCTTGACAAGGTCTGGGACGCTAACCACCCTTCGGCCGGCCAGACCGCGCCAGCGACCGCTGATTACGGCTACGACGTGTTCAACCGTGTCTCGACGGTTGCGCAGCCCTGGGGCGGCAGCGGCGGTGGAACGGTGACCACGACCTACGGCTATGACGTTCACGACCGCCTGATCTCGGTCACCGACGGCAACGGCGTGACGACCGACTACGTCTACAGCGATCGTGGCCTGCTAACCGACGAGGCCTCACCGGTCAGTGGCGCGACGTTGCACACTTACGATGCGCACGGGAACCTGTCGAGCTCGCTCAATGCACTCGGCATTCTCGTAACGCGGACCTACGACGCTCTCGACAGACTGACCGCTATCGAATATCCGACCTCCGCTCTCGACGTGTCGCAATCGTGGGGCACCAACGCCGCGGCATTCGAGAAGGGCCGCCTAGTGCGCATCTCGCGGGGTGCCGCGAACGACCACCACTACGAGTACGACCGGTACGGACGGATGATCGTGGATGGGCAGCTCGGATTCGAATACGATGATAACGGCAACGTGAGAGAGATCGTGTACCCGGGCGCTTCGGTCGTGGCGACCTACACCCACGACTTCGCCGACCGCCAGTCGACTCTCGACGTGAGCGGCACGGCCTCGAGCCCGCCGGTCGTGACTGGCGCTTCGTACCTGCCATTCGGCCCGCTCGCGTCGATGACTCTGGGCAATGGCAACACGGTCACTCGAGACCACGACGCGCGCTACTTTCCGTCTCGGCTGTCAGTCTCGGGTGGCGCGATGGACTGGGAGTACACGACCGACGACGTCGGCAACGTGCTCGCCATCGATGATCTCCTCCCGTCGAACGAGGACCGCGAGTATCGCTATCAGGACTTCCAGTACTACCTGATGTGCGCCGCCGGTCCCTGGGCGGCGGGAGGTACAGCCTGCGATCCACTCGGCGGCCAACCGCTCCAGTGGACCTATGACCGAGTCGGCAATCGCTTGACCGAGAACCGCGACGGGCTGGCGGACTCCTATGGTTATGTCCTCTCGGGGGGCAACGCCACCGCCAAGCTCGACCAGATCGTATTCGGCGGCGGCGGTGCGCTCGACTATGCATACGACGCCGTGGGCAACGTGATGCAGGAGTCCAGCGGGGGAACCTCCGTGAGGACGTTCACGATCAACGCTGCTGGTCTCATGTCGCAATGGACCGAAGGCTCGGCCTCGGCGGAGTTCGAGTACGACGGCCGAGGCTTCCTCGTTCGCGTGGGCAACCCCTCGCTGGGGGGAAAGCGGCGCGGGGAGGAGCGGCTGGTGTATTCGTCCGATGGAAAGCTGATGTTCCGCGAGGCCACGAATTTTCCGGGCGCCCTGTTCGGTGACGCAGCGTGGGAGTTCTACTTCGCCGGCTTCCGCATCGCGCGGTGGAATCCGAACTCCTTCTGGGGCGGGCGACCGGTCGACTACTTTTCTCTCGATCACCTCGGCGCGAGCGTGGGCTACATGGGATCGACGGCCGGCCTCGGCCTCGAGCCCTTCGGCATCGACTGGCCAAAGAATGGCATGCTCGGCGACTACGGCCAGACCGGCCTGCCCGGCCAGTGGTCCTTCCTCGAACTCCCAAGCAGCCGACTCTTCTACAACCTTCACCGCTGGTATGAACCCCAGACCGGAAGGTACACGCGCCCGGATCCCATTTCCAAGATCTCCAGCAACTTCGGGCACGGCCTGCTGTTGACCAGCCT
>JACTMI010000018.1:50000-91540 GCA_014584695.1 Acidobacteriota bacterium | reverse complement strand
TTCCGAGCTCGACGGCTTCGGCAGGCTCTGGCGGGAGTCCCGCCGGATGCCCGGGGGGAGCGTCTGGTCGACCCGCGAGACGCGCTACGACGGTAACGGCTGGCGCGCCTCGATCTCGGAATGGGGCCACCTCGCGCAGCGGACGCTGTTCGAGGGCTACGACCCCTTCGGCCGGCCGGCCACCATCACGCCACCGGACGGCTTCGACCATCGCATCGAGCTCGAATACCTAGGCAATCGCCAGCTGCTGCGCCGCTCCTGGGTCGGCGCGATCGCCGGCGAGGCCGGGCGGGCAATCGAGGTGCCGTCGGTGACGATCGAGCGCTTCGACCGGCAGGGACGGCTGGGGGAGGTCGTGGAGCCCTCGGGCGCGGGCGGCGCGACCGCGACGACGACCTACGGCTACGACGTCGGCAACCGCCTGCGACAGGCGTCGACGGCGGCCCCGATCGGCCAGGGCACGGTGACGCAGAATCGCTTCTGGACTTACGACCAGCGGGGCTTGCTGCTTTCGGAGCAGCATCCGGAGAAGGGTGAGTCGGGCAACGGGATGGTCACCTACTCGGGCTTCGACGCCCGCGGCCACGCGACGCGCAAGGTCGACGGGCCTCACGACCTCACCTACCACTTCGACCGGGCGGAGCGGCTGACGCGGGTGCAAGAGACCGGCGGCGGCGCGCGGACCCTGAAGGAGTTCTTCTACTCGCCGACGCCGGGCCCGAGCCTGGGCCAGCTGGTCGAGGCGAGCCGCTTCAACCACGTCTTGCTCTCCGGTCAGCCGGTGACGGCACAGGTGCGTGAGATCTACGAGCACTTCGGGCGCGGCGGGCGCGTCTCTCGCCGGACGACGGAGGTCTACCTCGACGGCGCGGGGCCGACGGACCGGTGGACGCAGGGCTTCGAGTACACGCCGCTCGGGGTGGTGGACCTGCTGGAGTACCCGCACTGCGAGGCGGGCGGGTGCCTGGACGGAGCGGCCTTCCCGGAGGTCGAATTTCTCTTCTCGCAGGGCTGGCTGACGACGGTACGGACACCCTCCGGGATCCTGTTCGGCAACGTGACGTACCATCCGAACGGGATGGTCGCCCAGGTGCAGCACGGCAACGGGGTGACGGTGACGCACGGGCTGGACCCGCACGGGATGCTGCGCCCGGCGTCGATCGGGACGACGGGGGTTTCCGCCGCCGGCAACTGGACGTCGGGCCCCTACCGGTTCGACGGCTCGGGCAACGTGGTGGAGATCGGCGAGACGAGCTACCTGTACGACCGGGTGAGCCGGGTGACGGAGTCGCGGGTGAGCGTCGCGGCGCGCGCGCGGCCGCGGCTGCTGGATCTGATCTTCGCGGACGATTTCGAGAGCGGGGACACCTCGGCCTGGGGCGGAACGCCGCCGCCGCCGGAGCGCGTGCAGCAGTTCGCTTATGACCCGTTCGGGAACCTGATCGAGGTGGTGGGTAACCCGGGGCGGGAGATCCCGGTGAACCCGGCGACGAATCGCCTGCTGGGGATGATGATTCACTACGACGCGGCCGGGAACCTCGACCGATGGAATGGCAACGAATACGACTTCGGCCCCTTCGGCGAGGTCTGGCGGGTGGAAACCAGCAACCAGGAGTGGCTCCACGCCTACACGGCGCAGGACGAGCGTCTGCTCTCCTGGCAGGTGGGCGGGGCCGAGAAGATCCGCTGGACGCTGCGGGGGCTGGACAACCAAGTGCTGCGGGAGTTCGTCTACGACCGGCCGACGGCGACGGGCGTCGTCGAGCGCGACAACGTCCACCGGGGCCCCGGCGGTCCGCTGCTGAGGTCGCAGGGCCCGCTCCAGACGACGCACTTCCACGTCGACCACCTGGGAACCCCCCGGCTGCTGACCGACCACGCCGGCGCGCAGGTCGCCTTCCACGCCTATTTCCCTTACGGCGAAGAGGCGACCAGCGCGACCCAGAACCTCATCCGCTACAAGTTCACCGGCCACGAACGAGACCTCGGCGACCCGACCAGCACCGCCGACGACCTCGACCACATGCACGCGCGGATGCACAACCCGCAGATCGGGAGATTTCTGTCAGTCGATCCGGTCCTGCAGGTCGGCCGTGCGCAGCGGATGCCACAGCTCTGGAACCGCTATTCGTACGCCCTGAGCAACCCGCTCGCGTACGTGGATCCGACGGGGCTCTATGTTGTCACCTCAGACAAGGGGCTGGAGGGCCTCCGGGAGGCCTTGGTCGAGGCTGGTGATACCGCGACGCTGCAACTCGAGGAGGTCGAGGTCACCCACTCCCTCCTCGGCCTGAAATGGACAACTACCGAGACCCACCTCTCCAGCGGCGACGTAGATCTCACGAAATCGGAGAATCCCACCGCTCGGCTGATTGGCAGTGCCATCGCGGCCAAGGAGCGGGTCGAACTCGAGGTCACGAGTCGCGATCTCGCCAAGTGGCAGGGTGCCAGGACTGACCCCACCTATGCCAATAAGATCAAGATCTTGATCAATCCGAGCCAAGTGACAAGCATGGCATTGACTGGCACCCCGACGAGTGGTCCCTTCGCCGGAGTCAAAGTCGGGCTCCCATACTCGCTCGGCACCGCGGTGGTCCACGAGCTCGGCCACGCCTTCGGCTACTTCGCTGCAGGAGCGAATCCCCTTCAGCCAGGCAGCACCGATTCGTTCGCTCTGCGCTACGAGAATCTGCATCGAGAGTTGCTTGCCAAGCCACCCTTCTCACCACTCACTCGGGAGAAGCACTAATGTCACTGCGAGA
Source organism: Acidobacteriota bacterium (assembly GCA_014584695.1). GTDB lineage: Bacteria > Acidobacteriota > Thermoanaerobaculia > Multivoradales > JAGPDF01 > JACTMI01. The sequence continues at coordinate 88,778 of JACTMI010000018.1, read as the reverse complement.
CATCAAGCTGACGCCGGCGGTTGCCTGGGCCAGCCTGTTCTTCACCGTCTTACCACTCGCGTACTGGGCAGCACTTCGCGTTATTTCGGACCATGGGACACTCGCTGCCAGCGAGGCCCGTGCACGGCTTGGAGATGTCCGCCTCCTTGCCACGCCCGCGATCTCGGTTTGCGCGCTGCTCGATTGTCAGCCGGAGTTCTGGATTCCAGATGCTGCCCCCTCTGCCATCTCCTCGATCTTGGCAACTTTTCTGATCTCGAACTTCGCCGGCTGGATCGTCCTTCTGACGGGCCTAGCATCAACCATTCATTGGCTCAGAACTCGGCGCTCCCGCCAGGTCCGAGCACCGTAGCGAGGCCGCCAGGCAGACAACCTCGACAACACCGACGCTGGCATCCGGGGCGTTGCGGCCGCATACGGTGCGCGCATACCTGCTCGCCGAGCAGGTTCGAGAGGTCGAGTCGTTCGATGCGAAACAACAGTAGACCCACGGTCGAATCGAGGAGACGCTGGAGCGAATGTCTCGGCACCTCGAGGCGAGGGTCTGGAGCATCGATGGACTTCGGGACGGCGACGAGTGAACAGAGGTGCGGCGTGGAGCGAAGTCTGGGGTCCGTTCTCGGGATCGCGACCCCCATCCCAGATTGGAGTGACCTGCGTGAGGGGCCGCGGACCGTGGGCTGATGCTCGCGGCACGAGAGTGAGATGGAGCATGCTGATCCACGCGGCCGGCGGGGGGGTCGGGATGTGATGCGCGCCCTGGTTGGCCGATCGGGAAGAATGCGAAATCGCGACCGGAGCCGATGGCTCGAGCGGATCGGAGCCTTGGGCGTGGTGAGTCTCGCCGCGCTGCTCGCGGTGCGCGCCGGCGGGCGCGGGCTCTTGCCGCTCGATCAGGCCATCGTGTTCGAGGGCGGGCACGCGCTCGGCTGCGGCCGGGTACCGTTCGTCGACCTCGCGGCGCCGGCCGGATTGCCGCTCTTCCTGATTCAACGGTCCCTGTTCGCCATCCTCGGTGTCGGCTGGCGCGCGTACCTGCTGCACGGAGCCCTGCTCTCCGCGCTGGGCGCGCTCGCGACCTACGGGCTGCTCCGCCCGCGCGCGGCGACGGCGCGGCTTCCTCTCGCCGCGGCGGCGGCGACCGCGGTGGTCTTCCTGCCACCGATCGGCGTTCCGTATCCAGACCACGGCTCGTTCCTGTTCTCGGGGCTGGCGCTGCTCGCGGCGGACCGTGCGCGCTCGCGGCGCGGCGGCGCGGCGACGCTCCTCGCGGTGCTCGCGGGCGCGAGCTGGTCCTGGGCGTTCCTGGCGAAACCGATTCCAGCGGCCTTCGCCCTGCCCCTCGTCGTTTTCCTCCTGCGGCGGCCGGAGGCGGGTGCCCGGCCGCTCTCCCGCGCGCTCTCCGCTTTCGTCGCGGGCTCGTTGGTTACCGGCGGAGCGACGCTGGGCCTCGCCGGGGTCGACGGCGGGAGCTATCTCGAGGGCCTGCGGTGGCTGCTCACCGTGGGTGAGGGGCGAATCACTCGCCTCCACGCCGATTCGATGGCCCATCTGAGGGCCGTGGTGGCGCCGGCCTGGTCCGTGCCGTTGCCACTCTGGCTGCTGGTCGGCGGGCTCGCGGCCTGGAGCGCCGGTCGAGGCGCCGAGCAGGATGACGCCGAGCGCAGCGCCGCGTGGCGCGACCGGCTCTTGTCCACCGGTCTCCTGCTCGCCAGTCTCTTCTATGCCAGCCTCACCTTCCGCAGCGGCTGGACCTCGCTCGGCTGGCTGCCGCTCGCGTGGGGTCTGGCCTGGGCACCGGCCGACCGGCGCTTATCGGCAGCGATGGAGCGAGGTTCCGGAGCGCGCGACCCGCGCGCCGCGAGGCGGATCCGGATCGCCGGGGTGATCGCCGGGCTCGCCTGTGTCGCCTGGCTCGGTTTCTTCCACGTCGTCGTCAACGAGCGGCGCGGCGCCCTCCTGCTGGACCTGCGCGGGCGATTGGCGGCGCAGCCGGTGCCGCCCGGGCTCGAGGGCCTCGATCCGGTGACGCCCGCGTTCACCGCGACCGATGGCGAGTCGCTGCGCGGCGTGGTCGCATTCCTCCGCGATCGCCCGGAGCGGTTCTTCCTGCTCGGCGACTCGAGCCTGATCTACGGTCTCGCCGGTCGCTGCTCGACGAGCCCGGTGCTCTGGTTCCATCCATTTCTGACCGTGCCCTGGCGGGGGGAGACGGCGACGGTCGAGTTCCAGGAGCAGCTGATCGGCCGCCTCGAGCGCGAGCGCGTGCACTACCTGGTGGTCGAGAACGGCGGCACGCAGATGGGCGTCACTCCCGACACCCTCCCCCGGGTCCGCGACTGGGCGGCGCCCCGAACCCGCGCCGCCCACCGCTTCGGCGCCTTCGAGGTGTTCGAGCTCGGGGCCGGTCTCGCCGGCTCCGCCTCGGAGTCGTCCCCCGATTGAAAGCCCAGAGATAGGGTCGAGTCTCGGGCGGGAGGGGCGAGCGGCATGCGACAGTGGTCGGCGTCGCGGTGCGCAGGGGCCCCTCAGCTCCAGCGGGGCGGGGGTGGGAGCGGGGTGGTGGCGTCGGGGGCGAGGGTGAGGCGGCCGAGGTAGCGGGCGTCGCCGGCGAGGGTGAAGGTGGCGGCGCCGGCGGCGGTGGGGCGGGCGGTGGCGCGGAGGGCGAAGCCGCCGAGGACGCGAGCGGTGATCGTGGGATCGCAGAGGTCGAGATGGAGTCCGACCGCGAGGGCGGAGAGGATGCCGGTGCCGCAGGCGAGCGTCTCGGCCTCGACGCCGCGCTCGAAGGTGCGAATCTCGAGCGTCTGGCGGTCGGGGAAGCGGATCCAGTTGACGTTGGCCCCGGCCGGCCCGACGTCCGGGTGGCGTCGCAGCTCGGGCCCCAGCTCGGCGACCGGCGCGCCGGCGAGCGAGTCCTCGGCGAGCAGGACGAAGTGCGGGACGCCGAAGCGGAGCAGCCAGCCGGGGTGAGAGCGGCCGGCGAGCTCGGGGGCGAGCGCGCGCGGCGGCGCCGCGGGGCCCGGGACCTCGATCGCCGCCTCGGCCGGGCGCTCGCCGCGCCGGCCGGTGACCGGCCCGGCGCCGGTCGCGAGCGTCACCTCGTCGCCGGCCCAGCCGAGCTCGAAGGCGAGCCGCGCCGCGCAACGGGTGCCGTTCAGACAGAGCTCGGCGCGGCCGCCGTCGGCGTTCCAGTGCTCCATCCGGACCAGGCCGAGGCTCTCGCGCCGCAGCACGAACAGGCCGTCGGCGCCGAAGGCGAAGCCGCGCGCGCACCAAGCGCGCACCTCGTCCGGCGTCGGGTCGCGCTCCGGCTCGAGCTGGACCAGGAAATCGTTGCCCGCGCCCGAGACCTTGAGCAGCTCGGTCACCGCCGGAGGATCAAGGGACGTGGGCCTCGGCGACCTCCGAGGGCTCGCCGAGGTTGCCGGCGTGATCGATCGCCGCCACCCGGTAGCGGAAGGTCAATCCGGAGCCGAGCCCGGTGTCGACCAACTCCTGGCCGGTCACGGGCTCGGCGTTGACGCGGCGCCACTCCTGGCCCGGATCGGCGCGGAAGACCACGTAGCCCGCGACGTCGCGATCCGGGCTCGGCTCCCACAGCAGCCGCGCCTCGTTCGGGCTCGCGAGCGCGCGCACCGCCGGCGGCGGCGCGGGGGCGAAGCGGTCCTCGTAGTCGATCTCGCGCTCGCCGGCCGGGGCGCTCTCGATCGGCGGCTGGCGCGCGGCGAGCGAGCAGACGGTGTAGATGTAGCGCTGGCCGTAGGTCGCCGTCGTGTCGAGATGGCCGACCGCCTCGGCGCCGAGGCGGGCGAGCGGCGCGCCGTAGCTCGGCACCGTCGCCTCGCGCCGGTAGACGTGGTAGCCCTCGACCGGGGCGGCGGGGCTCGCCCAGGAGAGCTCGATGCCCTCCTGGCGCGCGCCGACCTCGAGCCGCGCCGGCGGTTCGGGTGGGCGCCTGGGCACCAGCGCCACCGCGTTCGACCAGGGCGAGACCTCGCCCACCGCGGCGCGCGTGCGCACGGCGAAATAGCGCGCCGTCGCCGGCGGCTCGAACGCGCTCTCCTCGAGGCGGAAGCGGAAGCTGATCCGGTCGCCGCGCTGGGCGCCGGCGAGCTCGGCGCCGCGCAGCGTCGCGAGCGGCTTGGCGGCGAGCGCGAGCTCGGTCTCCGAGATTGCCGGGGCGCCGCCGTCGGCGGCCGCCGGGCGCGTCACCTGGTAGACCGCGACCTCGGCCAGCGCCGGCAGCGCGAGGCCGGCGAGCGTCGACTTCGGGTGACCCATCTCGAGCACCACCTCGGCGCCGCGCTGGCCGACCGTCAAGTCGCGGATCGGCTGCGGAATGGTGCGCGGCGGCGGCGTCGGATCGCCGCGCTTGCCACAGGCGGCGAGCGGCAGGACAGCGAGCGCGAGCGCGAGCAGCGGCAGGGCGGCGAGCGCCCGGAGCTTCGGTTCAGAGCACATAGCGGGAGAGATCCTGGTCCTCGGCGAGCGGGCCGAGCTCGCGGCGGACGAACGCGGCGTCGATCCGGAGCTCGACGCCGGCCATGCCGGGGGCCTCGAAGGAGACCTCCTCGAGCAGCCGCTCGAGCAGCGTCGCCAGCCGCCGGGCGCCGATGTTCTCGGTGGTGCGGTTGACCTCGGCCGCCAGGCGCGCGATCTCCTCGATGGCGTCGGGGAGGAACTCGACCGACAGCCCCTCGGCGCCGAGCAGCGCCGTGTACTGCTTGGAGAGCGCGCCCTCGGGCTCGGTCAGGATGCGGGCCAGATCTTCCTCCGAGAGCGCCTCGAGCTCGACCCGGATCGGGAAGCGGCCTTGCAGCTCCGGGATCAGGTCCGACGGCCGCGCGACATGGAAGGCGCCGGCGGCGACGAACAGGATGTGGTCGGTGCGCACCGGGCCGTGCTTGGTCGACACCGTCGTCCCCTCGACGATCGGCAGCAGGTCGCGCTGCACCCCCTCGCGCGAGACGTCCGGCCCCTGCCCGCGTTCGCGGCCGGCCACCTTGTCGAGCTCGTCCAGGAAGATCAGGCCGGTCTGCTCGACCCGCAGGCGCGCTTCGCGGGCGACCTTCTGGCGGTCGATCAGCTTCTCGGCCTCTTCCGCTTCGAGCACCGCGCGCGCCTCGGAGATCCGCAGCTTCTGGCGCCGCTTGCGGGAGAACAGACCGGGGATCATCTCCTTGATGTTGATGCCGACCTCTTCGACCCCCTGCGGGCCGACCATCTCGAGCGACGGGCCGCCGCTCTCCTCGATCTCGACCTCGACCTCGCGCTCCTCGAGCAGGCCGGCGTGGAGCTTTTCGCGCAGCTTCTCGCGCGTCGAGGTCAGCTCCTCGGCGCCCTGGGTCGAGGCCGGGCCGAAGCCGGCCGCGGTCGGCACCAGCAGCGCCAGCAGGCGCTCCTCGGCGCGTGCCGCCGCGGTCGGCGCCAGCTCGGCGCGCAGCTCCTCGCGCACCAGCGCGACGCCGATCTCCATCAGGTCGCGCACCATCGACTCGCAGTCGCGGCCGACGTAGCCGACCTCGGTGAACTTCGACGCCTCGACCTTGAGGAAGGGCGCGCGCGCCAGCCGCGCCAGCCGCCGCGCCAGCTCGGTCTTGCCGACGCCGGTGGGGCCGATCATGAGGATGTTCTTCGGCACCACCTCCTCGGCGAGCTCGGGCGGCAGCCGCTGGCGCCGCCACCGGTTGCGCAGCGCGATCGCCAGCGCCCGCTTGGCGGCGCGCTGGCCGACCACGTGGCGGTCGAGCTCGGCGACGATCTGGCGCGGCGTCAGCGCCTCGATGCCCACGGCGGGGCGCGCCTCGGCGGGCGCCGGAACGCTCACAGCTCCTCGATCGTCAGGCGGTCGTTGGTGTAGATGCACAGCTCGCCGGCGATCTGCAGCGCCGCGACGGCGATCTCGCGCGCCGACATCTCGGTGTGGCGCTGGAGCGCGCGCGCCGCCGCCAGCGCGAAGTTGCCACCCGAGCCGGTGGCGAGCAGCCCCTCGTCGTCGGGTTGCAGCAGGTCGCCCTGGCCGGAGACCAGGAAGCTGCGCTCGGCGTCGGCGACCAGCAGCACCGCCTCGAGCTGGCGCAGCGCGCGGTCGGTGCGCCAGTCCTTGGCCAGCTCGACCACCGCTCGCTCGAGGTTCTGGTTGGACTCCTCGAGCTTGGTCTCGAAGCGGGCGAACAGCGCCAAGCCGTCGGCGCCGCCACCGGCGAATCCGACCAGCACCCGGCCGCGGCCGGCGCGCTTGACCTTGGCGGCGGTCGCCTTGACCACCGTGGCGCCCAGCGTCACCTGGCCGTCCGAGACCATCGCGACACGCCCGCCCCGGCGCACCAGCAGCACGGTGGTGGCGTGGGTCCGCTCCATCGGAGCGGCGAGCGTATCACCGGCCCGCCGGCGGCTCGGGCGGCGGCGGGAGATAGATGCGGAAGCGGCTGCCGACGGCGGGGGTCGACTCGGCGCACAGCCCGGCGCCGTGCTGGCGCAGGATGCCGAGCGCGGACGGCAGCCCCAGGCCGCGGCCGTTCGGCTTGGTGGTGAAGAAGGGCTCCCAGAGCCGCGCCAGGGTCTCGGCGTCCATCCCCACGCCGTCGTCGGCGATCTCGAGCAGGGTGGCGGGGCCGGGCCGGAGCTCCTCGGCCAGGACCAGGCCGCCGAGCTCGGCGGGCCCGAGCTCCACCCGGCGGGTCGCCAGGCGGATCCCCCCGGGGCGCCCCGCGAGCGCGTCGCGGGCGTTGGCGAGCAGGTTCATGACCACCTGCCGGAGCTGACTCGCGTCGCCCGAGACGGCGGGCAGGCCGGGCTCGAGCGAGAGCTCGATCGACGGCGTCTCGCCCCGGCGGTCGAGCAGCCGGACCGCCTCCTCGACCAGGGCATTGAGGTCGACCAATCGGCGGACGATCTCGCCGCGGCCGGCGTAGACGAGCAGCTGGTCGACCAGCTCGGTGGCGCGCGCCGCGGCGGTCTCGATGGCGCGCGCCCGCTCCCTCAAGGGCGAGTCCTCCGGCAGCCGCGCCAGCAGCAGCTCGATGTGGCCGACGATCGGCGTCAGCAGGTTGGCGAAGTCGTGGGCGACGCCGCCGGCGAGCAGGCCGAGGCTCTCCAGCCGCTCGTTCTGGCGCAGCAGCTGCTCGCTGCGCTTCTTTTCGGTGACGTCCTGGGACATGCCGAGGATCCGGGTCACGCGCCCGTCGGCGTCGCGCTGGAACGGCAGGTTGTGCGAGCGGAACCAGCGCCACTCGCCGTTGCGGTGGCGGATCCGGAACTCGACCACGTCGGCGACACCGTTGGCGACGCCGCGCCAGCGCTCGTCGCGCGCGAGCGAGCGGGCGAGATCGTCGGGGTGGCAGAGGGCGAGGAAGGGGTAGTCGCCGAGCGCCGCGGCCTCGGCTTCCGAGTAGCCGAGCGCCTGCGGCACCGAGCGGTTGATGTAGACGTCGCGGCCGAGATCGTAGTCGTAGATGAAGAGGAAGTAGGGGGCGAGCTCGGCGATGCGCTCGACCAGGCGGCTCTTCTCGGCCGCTTCGCGCCGCGCCTCCTCGCGGTCGGAGACGTCGGCGAGGAAGACCAGCACCGCGGGACGGCCGCCCCAGTCGACCGGCATCGAGTGCGCCTCGGCCCAGAACCAGGAGCCGTCGGTCCGCCGGATGCGCAGCACCATGCTGCGCTCGCTGTCGTCGCCCGCCAGGCGCCGCTGGTAGCGGTCGAGCGTCTGTTCGTGATCCTCCGGGTGGACGATGTCGAGGAAGGGCAGCGCGACCATCTCGTCGAGCGAGTAGCCGGTCATCCGCCGGGCGGCGGCGTTGGCGACCTTCAACAGTCCATCCTGGGCGATCACGATCGCCTCGTGGCTGTTGTCGAACGCCACCCGGTACGGGGTTTCCGACTCGGTCGCGGACTTCGCTTCGTCCATCCCGGGGCTCCGTTGGCTGCGGTCGGGCCGACACTACCCGGGAACCGCGCCGCTGGGTATCCCCCGAACGATCAGGGCGCGGCGGTGGCTCCGTCGAGCCGCGCCGAGACCGCGCGCACCATTCGCTCGAGGCCGCTCGCCGAGGTCGCGAGGAACAGGGTGGGCTCGGCGAGCTCGAGCTCGAGCAGGCGGGGCCGGTTCTCGCCGTCGCGGACCAGGTCGATGCGGGCGTAGAGGGGAACGCCGAGGCCGGTCGCCGCCGCGGCGGCGGCGAGCACGGCCTCGGCCGCGGCGCGCTCCTCGGGCGCGATCTCGACCGGCGCCCCCTCCGGCAGCCCCGCCCAGCGGCCGCCGCGGGTGAGCGCGTTCTTGCGCACGGCGTGGGAGAGCACGCCGTCGATCGCCACCAGGCAGCGCTCGCCGTACCCCTCCACCGACTCGAAGTAGGGCTGGCAGAGGAGCGCCCGTTCGGCCAGGTGCCGGGTGAGGTAGTCGGCGGCGCGCGCGAGGTCACCCGGGGCGACGTGGACGGTCTCCCAGGAATCGGCCGAGACCGCCGGCTTGAGGATGACGCCGGCCTCACCCCCCGCCGCGAGCAGCGCCTCCGGATCGGCCCGCGCGCCGCGTTCGAGCAGCGTCGTCGGCACCACCGGCGCCCCGGCCGCCGCGAGCTCGACCAGGTAGCGCTTGTCGAGGTTCCAGCGCACCAGGGCGAAAGGGTTTTCGAGCCGGGTGAGCCGGCTCGTCCGCTCGGCCCAGGCCAGGAACTCGTCGAGGCGGTGGAAGTAGTCCCAGGGGCTGCGCAGCAGCGCGAGCCGGGTCGAGCTCCAGTCGAAGCCCGGATCGTCCCAGCGCACCGCTGCGACCTTGAGCCCCCGCGCCGCGAGCGCCGCCGCCAGCGGCCGATCGTCCGGATCGAGCTCGGGCAGCTTCTCGTAAGTGACCAGCGCGACGTCCATCGGCATCACTCCTCGCCCGCCCGCGCCCGCGGGTGGCTTTCGCGGTAGACGGTGAGCAGGCGGTCGAGGTCGACGTGGGTGTAGCGCTGGGTGGTGGCGAGGGAGGCGTGACCGAGCAGCTCCTGGATGGCGCGCAGGTCGGCGCCGGCCTCGAGCAGGTGGGTGGCGAAGGTGTGGCGCAGGGTGTGGGGGTGGACGCCGCGCGCCAGCGCCGCGGCCTCGACCCAGCGGTCGACGATCCGGCGCGCCGAGCGGTCGGTCAGTCGGCCGCCGCGCGCGTTCAGGAAGACCGGCTCGTCGTGGTCCGAGCTGCGGCGGCGCAGCTCCGGCCAGAGCTCGCGCCAGGCGCGCAGCGCCTCGAGCGCCGGCCGGCCGAAGGGCACCATCCGCTCCTTGTCCCCCTTGCCGGTGACGCGCAGCGTCCGTCCCGCCCAGTCGAGGTCGCGCCAGTCGAGGCCGATCGCCTCGGCGATTCGGACGCCGGTGGCGTAGAGCAGCTCGAGCAGGGCGCGGTCGCGCCGGGCGAGCGCGCCGTCGCCCGCCGGCGCTTCGAGCAGGGTCTCGATCTCGCCCGGGCGCAGGTGGCGGGGGAGCGTCTTCGGCGCCTTGGGCGTCGGCACGCGGGCGGCCGGGTTGGCGGCGAGCGCGCCCACCCGGCAGGCGAAGCGGAAGAAGCTCTTGAGCGCCGACAGCGCGCGCCCCTGGCTGCGCCGCCCGAGCCCGTCGCGCGCCTGGGCGGCGAGGAAGGAGCGGACGGCGAGCGGGTCGATCTGCTCCGGCCGCACCGTCGCCGGATCCTGGTCGAGGAAGCGGCGGCCGAGGAAGTCGAGGAAACGCTCGAGGTCGCCGCGATAGGCGCGCACGGTATGCGCCGAGAGGTTGCGCTCCTCTTCGAGGTGGCCGAGAAAGGCGTCGATCAGAGCCCGCACCGCGCCCTCCAGGCGGCGAGATCGGCGGCCGCCCGCGCGGCGTGGGCGGCGCGGCGATCGGCCTTCTTCGGCTCCGGCACGAGCGGCGGGAAGAGGCCGTAGTTGACGTTGGCCGGCTGGAAGTGCTCCGGATCGGACTCGGTCAGGTGGCGCACCAGCGAGCCGAGCGCGGTGGTCGGCGGCAGCGGCTCCGGCTCGGCGCCGCGCCGCTCGGCGACCAGGTCGAGCGCGATCGCCAAGCCGGTCGCCGCCGATTCGAGGTAGCCCTCGACGCCGGTGATCTGGCCGGCCAGGCGCAAGCGCGGCGCCGCGCGCAGGCGGTAGCGCCGGTCGAGGTGGCGCGGCGCGTTGACGAAGGTGTTGCGGTGGATCTGGCCGAGGCGGACGAACTCGGCGGCCTCGAGCCCGGGCAGCATGCGGAACACCCGCTGCTGGTCGGGCCACTTCATCCGCGACTGGAAGCCGACCAGGTTGAACTGACTCTTGGCGAGGTTCTCCTGGCGCAGCTGGACCACCGCCCAGGGGCGGCGGCCGTCCGGCCCGCGCAGCCCGACAGGTTTCATCGGCCCGTAGCGCAGCGTGTCGACGCCGCGCCGCGCCAGCTCCTCGATCGGCAGGCAGCCCTCGAAGAACAGCGCGCGCTCGAAGTCGTGGAGCGGCAGCGTCTCGGCTTCGACGATGGCGCGGTGGAAGGCCTCGTAGAGTGGCCGGTCGAGCGGCACGTTCAAGTAGTCGTCGCCCGCGCCCTTGCCCCAGCGCGAGGCCCAGAAGAGCCGGTCGAAATCGAGCGACTCGCCCTCGACGATCGGCGCGATCGCGTCGTAGAAGTAGAGGTACTCGCCGCCCACCAGCTCGCGCAGCCGCGCCGCCAGCGCGTCCGAGGTGAGCGGCCCGGTGGCGACCACGACGTCGCCCGGCGGCCAGTCGGTCACCTCCTGGCGACGGATCTCGATCCCCGGCAGCGCCTCGAGCCGCGCGGTCACCGCCGCGGTGAAGCGGTCCCGGTCGACCGCGAGCGCGCTGCCCGCGGGGACGGCGTGGGCGCGGGCGGTGGCGATCAGGAGCGACCCGAACGCCTCCATCTCGCGCTTGAGCAGCCCGGCCGGATGGTGGGCGTCGTCGCTGCGGAACGAGTTCGAGCAGACGAGCTCGGCGAAGCCGCCAGTCTTGTGCGCGGGCGTCGAGCGCTCCGGCCGCATCTCGTGGAGCACCACCGGCACCCCGCGCGAAGCGAGCTGAAAGGCGCACTCCGCCCCCGCCATGCCGGCGCCGACGACCTGGACGGGAGCGCTCACGGCGGGATTCTACGGGTGGGCGGCGGCGAGCTCGCGGCGGCACGGTCTCGCCGCCCCCCTTGGCGAGCCTGCGGCGCGGGAGTAGAGTCGCGCCGCTTCCCCCGCAGGTGGATCGGCGGCCGGTCCGGAGGGTGCTCCGGGCCGGGCGGTGCGCGTGCGGTCGGCGGGAAGCGCCGTCCCGAGGTGCCTGCCATGGCTCGTTTCCACCGTCGCCGTCGTGCCGGGTGGCCGATCGCCGCCCTTCTGCTCACCCTGTCCACCGCGGGCGCGCGCGCCCAGGAGCCGGCGGCCGAGCCGCCGCCCGGCGAAGCGGAGGCCAAGGCGAAGAGCGAGGCCGAGGCGGCGCCGGAGTTCAGCGAGACGATCAGCGTCGGCAGCCGCAGCGCCGAGCGCTCGCGCACCGACACGCCGGTCCCGGTCGACGTGCTGCCGATCGAGGAGCTCGCCACCGCGAGCGGCCAGCTCGATCTCGGCCAGCTCCTGCAGTACGCCGCGCCGTCGTTCAACTCGAACCGGCAGTCGGGCTCCGACGGCAGCGACCACGTCGACGCCGCCACCCTGCGCGGCCTCGGCCCCGACCAGGTCCTGGTGCTGGTCAACGGCAAGCGGCGCCACACCTCCTCGCTGGTCTACCTGTTCGGCACGCGCGCGCGGGGCAACGTCGGCACCGACCTCAACACCATCCCGGTCGCCGCCATCGAGCGGATCGAGATCCTGCGCGACGGCGCCTCGGCGCAGTACGGCTCGGACGCCATCGCCGGCGTCGTCAACATCGTCCTCAAGCGCGGCACCGGACTCGACGTCGTCGTCGCCGCCGGCGGCTACACGGCGGGCGACGGCGAGACCGGCCAGGTCGCCGTCAACTACGGCCTGGAGGTGGGCCGCGGCGGCTCGCTCAACCTGACCGGCGAGCTGCTGACGCGCGAGCAGACCGACCGCTCGAGCGCCGACGAGCCGCGCGTGATCGGCGACGCGGAGACCGACAACGCGACGCTGTTCGTCAACCTCGACCTGCCGGTCGGCGACCGCGCGGTCTTCTACGCCCACGGCGGCTACAACCAGCGCGACGGGCTGGCCGGCGCCTGGTACCGCGACGGCGTCGGCTCCGACGACATCCCCTCGCGCAACTCGGCCCAGATGTACCCGAACGGCTTCGTGCCCTCGATCGGCACCGACATCGAGGACCTGTCGGCGGCCGTCGGCTACCGCACCCTGGTGGGCGACTGGTCGCTCGACGTCTCCACCGGCTTCGGCTCGAACCGGATGGAGTACCTCATCAGCGACACCCTGAACGCCTCGATCGCGACGCTGAACAACGGCCTCTCGCCGACCCGCTTCGGCGCCGGCGGTTTCGAGTTCACCCAGCAGACCACCAACCTCGATCTGTCGCGCTTCACCACCGAGCGCTGGCACGGCCTGGGCATCGCGGCGGGGCTCGAGTACCGGCGCGAGACCTACGAGATCTTCGCCGGCGAGCCCGGCTCCTGGGCCGACTTCGACGGCCCCGGCGGCGGCAACGCCGGCTCGCAGGGCTTCCCGGGTTTCCAGCCGGTCGACGAGGTCGACGCCAGCCGCGACAGCGTCGCCGCCTACGTCGACGTCGAGATCCAGGCGACCGAGCGCTTCCTGTTCACCGTCGCCCTGCGCGGCGAGCACTACAGCGACTTCGGCGACACGGTCAACGGCAAGCTCTCCTTCGGCTACGCGCTGGGCGCGCTCCACCTGCGCGGCTCGGCCTCGACCGGCTTCCGCGCCCCCTCGCTCCATCAGCGCTTCTTCAGCTCGACCTTCACCGATTTCATCGCCGGCGAGGCCGCCGACGTCAAGCTGGCGCCGAACGACAGCGAGCTGGCGCGCCTGGTCGGCATTCCGAAGCTCGAGGAGGAGACCTCCCAGAACGTCTCCGTCGGCTTCACCTGGGTGCCGGCGACGACGGTCGAGCTGACCTTCGACGCCTATCAGATCGACATCGACGACCGCATCGTCCTGACCGGCGGCTTCACCACCGACGACCCGGACATCGGGGACCTGATCGCCGCCGAGAACCTGGTCGAGGCCCGCTTCTTCACCAACGCCATCGACACCCGCACGCGCGGCGTCGACCTGACGCTGAGCCACCGCCGCCCGGCATGGGGCGGCCACCTGACCGGCCTGGTGGCGCTCAACTGGAACGAGACCGACGTGCGCAAGGTCAACACCGCGCCCGGCCTCGCGGGCAAGGAGGAGGTCTACTTCAACCAGCGCGAGCGGCTTTTCGTCGAGGGCTCGGCGCCCGAGATCAAGGGCACCGCCGGCCTCTCCTTCCGGCGCGGCCGCTGGAGCGCCGGCGGGCGGCTGAGCTACTTCGGCGACGTGACCTCGGGCATCTGGTCGCAGCTCGACGACCCGACGCTGCCCGGCCAGCGCTACTCGCCGCGCACCACGGTCGACCTCGACTTCGGCTTCCGGCTCACCGAGCGGGTCGAGCTCACCGTCGGCGGGGCCAACGTCTTCGACGTCCAGCCGACCCGCCAGGACCCGGACGAGACCGAGAACGGCGCCCTCTGGGAGAACGTCCAGATGGGCTTCAACGGCGCCTTCTACTTCGCCCGCATGACCGTGCGCATCCCGCGCACCTGAGCCCCACCGGAGCGAGCCGCCAGGCGAGCGACCGCGGAGGGGTGAGGCCAGCGGATTCACTCCGCTGGCCGAGGGGAGGGCGCGAGCCCTCCCCTTTCCCGTGTGAATGAGCCCCCCCGGAGCGAGCCGCCAGGCTCGCGACCGCGGCGGGGTGAGGCCGCCGGATTCACTCCGGCGGCCGAGGGGAGGGCGCGTGCCCTCCCCTCCAGTCCCCCGTTCCGGCGACTATGGGTCGACGGCGGGCTCGGGCCGGGCGCGCAGCGCGGCGAGCTCAGCGGCGAAGCTCGCGCGGTCGCCGGTCCAGTCGAGCAGGGCGGCGAGCGCGGCGACTCTCTCGGCGGCGACGCCGAGCCGGCCGAGCGCGTCGAAGAAGAGCGGCTCGCTGGGGCCGCTCCGCTCCGCTTCCGGCCGCCCGGCCAGGGCGCGCCAGAGACCGACCAGGCCGCTGCCCGGATCGACCGGGTCGAGCAGCTCACCAGCCAGCCGGTTGAACAGGGCGCCGCAGGGATAGACGACGTCGAAGTTGCCGGCCGCCGGGCCGGCGTGGACGCTGCTGCGCTCGAGCTTTTCGGCGCAGCTCGACTCCATCTCGCGCCAGCTCCGGGCGTACCCCGCCGGATCGAGCGCACCCGTGCGGCGCAGCGCTTCGAGCGCCAGCGCCTCGGCGCTCCCCTCGTGCACCCAGGGCCGGTCGACGCCGAGCGAGCCGAACCAGACCTCTTGCTGCCAGAGGTGGAGGAGCTCGTGCGCCGCGAGGCGGGCTTGGCGGAGGGGGTCGCGGGTCATCTCGGCCGCCGCCTCCCGACCCTTGACCGTGAACAGGATCTGACCCGGTAGCGCGCCCCCGTTGATCGAGTAGCCGTCGAAGGCGTCGAGCTCGGTCGCGAGGAAGAGCAGGTAGGGAGCGGCCGGCCGGAAACCGAACACTTCGCCGAGCAGCTCGTCGACCGCCGGCAGCGTTTCGAGCAGCCGGTCGCGCGCCGCGGCCGACATCGCCGGGTCGACCAGCGCGCGGAGGCCGCCGCTCGCGACCGGCGCCTGCGGGCCGAAGTAGACGAACTGCTCGGTGAGGGCGTCCGGCGCGCGGGTCACGATCCGCTCGCCGTCGCGGCCGACGTAGGTCGCCGCGAGCTCGGTCGCGCGCCACTCACCATCGCTGCGCGCGTGGGCGATCAGGTAACCGGTATAAACCGAGAGGCCGCCGTCGCTGAACGGCGAGAAGGCGTAGTAGTTCGCCTCGGGGCGCTCCGTGAAGACGCCGAGGGCGAGCGTGGCGCAGCGAAAGGGCGCGCCGTCCCGGCGCGCGAGCTCGGCCGAGCCGTCGGGCGCGACTTCGAGCGCCAGGGCGTCGTCGCTCGCGCGCCAGTGACTCGAGCGCAGCCGTTCGATCGGCCGCTCGAAGCGGAGCGCGGTGACCTCCCGCGCGAGGCAGTACTCGGCCCGAAAGCGCTCGCCACTCTCGCGCACCAACCGCACCGAGCCCCCGAGCGGCGAGCTCTCGACCGCCGCCACCGGCGTTGCCATCGCGCCGGCGAGCACCAGCGCCGCGAAACGACAGGAGATGACCATGGCGCCGGAGTCTACGCCGGACCTCGGCCTGCGGACGGCACCTGGACCAGCCGTCGACGGGTGGCGATGGTACGCGTCGAGGAAACCCGCCTCGGCCGACGAAACCGTTTTCAGCCGCCAACCGGTGCCGCCAGGGCGGCGAAGGACTAGGATCCTGGCCATGACTCCTGCCGAGTTCCGGACGAAGTGGAGCAAGATCCAGCTGGGTGAGCTGCAGGCCTACCAGGCTCACTTTCTGGACCTTTGCTCGCTAGTGGGGCATCCGTCGCCAGAGGTCGCCGACCCGACCGGGGAGAGCTTCTGTTTCCAGCGCGGCGCCGCCAAGCAGGACGGCGGCGAGGGCTGGGCGGACGCCTGGAAGCGGGGCCATTTCGGCTTCGAGTACAAGGGCAAGGGCCGGGATCTCGACGCGGCGTACAGGCAGCTCTTGCAGTACCGGGAGGCGCTCGAGAACCCGCCTCTGCTGATCGTGTCGGACCTTGACCGGATTCTGGTGCGCACGAACTTCACCGGCACGCGGACGGTGCTGCACGAGATTCGCCTGGAGACGATCGCCGATCCCACGAGCCTCGAGGTTCTGCGCGCGGCGTTCTTCGAGCCCGAGAGGCTGCGGCCGGGCGCGGTCAGCGCGTTGGTCACGCGCGAGGCGGCCCAGCGGCTCGGCGCGCTCGCTCACGACCTCGCGCGGCGCGGCATCCCGCCGCCGACGGTGGCGCGCTTTCTGGATCGCCTGGTCTTCTGCTTCTTCGCGGAGGACGTCGGAATCCTGCCCGACCGCCTGGTTTCGAGATTACTCGAGCAGGTCCGCTCAGCGCCGGAGGAGTTTCCGACGCTCTCGGCCGACCTGTTCGAGAAGATGTCGGCGGGCGGGCGTTTCGGCCTCCTTCGGATCCCGCACGTGAACGGCAGCCTGTTCGACAATGCCGACACTCTGCCGTTGAGCGCGGCCGAGCTCGGAGCTCTCTACCAGGTCTCGCAGCTCGACTGGAGCCACATCGACCCGTCGATTTTCGGCACGCTGTTCGAGCGGGGCCTCGATCCGGCGAAGCGCTCGCAACTGGGCGCGCACTACACGAGCCGGGAGGACATCGAGACGCTGGTCGAGCCGGTGGTGATGACTCCACTGCGACGGGAGTGGGCGGAAACGATGGCCGCGGTCCGTCGCCTCATGACGACCGGCGGGAAAGTGGGCGGGCCGGAACCGGTGAAGGCGCTTTCGGCGGCGGCCGCGAAGAAGGCGCGGCTCGAGGCGGCGCAGCTTCTCGAGCGCTTCCTGCAGCGCCTGGAATCGGTCAAGGTGCTCGACCCGGCCTGCGGCTCGGGCAACTTCCTGTACGTGACCCTGTGGAAGCTCAAGGAGCTGGAGAGCGAGGTCTACGATTTCTTGCTCGAACAAGGTCTCCAGGCGCCGCTGCGCCTCGGCGTCGGCCCCTGGCAGCTCTATGGCATCGAGCTGAACCAGTACGCCCACGAGCTGGCTCAGATGACCGTCTGGATCGGCTATCTCCAGTGGCTCCGCCAGCACGGCACCACCACCTGGAAGGAGCCGATCCTCCAGGCGATGTCCAACATCGAGAACAAGGACGCGGTCCTCGACCTCACCGACCCCGCCCACCCCAGGGAGCCCACCTGGCCCAAAGTCGACTTCATCGTCAGCAACCCGCCGTTTCTTGGCGGGAAGAAGATCCGTGGGGAATGTGGCCACGACTACTTCGAGAAGCTCACAGCGGTTTACGCCGGCCGGCTGCCCAGGTTCAGCGACCTGTGTTGCTACTGGTTCGAGAAGACAAGAAGCTCCATAGAAGAGAGAAGGTCAGTCCGTGCGGGCCTCCTCGCCACTCAGGGAATTCGTGGCGGCGCCAGTCGCCAGGTACTGGCTCGAATCAAGAACACGGGAGACATCTTCTGGGCGATCAGCGATCGCGACTGGGTTCTCGACGGCGCGAACGTCCATGTTTCGATGGTGGGCTTCGACGACGGGTCCGAGGCGACGAGAGAGCTGGATGGAAGAAACGTACGAACGATCCATGCGAACCTGTCGGCCGGCGCTGACATTGCTCGAGCACGGCGTCTCGAAGCCAACGCCCGGCTCGGCTTCATCGGGATTCAAAAGAGCGGGTCTTTCGAGGTGACGGAGGAGGTGGCCTTGCGCCTGCTCCGTTCACCCAACCCGCACGACCGCCCCAACTCTGATGTGCTGCGCCCGTTTCTCAATGCAGCGGACGTGACCGGAAGGTCGGCGGGACTGTGGATCATCGATTTCGACGAGCTGGAGGCAGAGCGCGCAGCACTCTACGCGCAGCCCTTCGCGCACGTCGTCGCCGAAGTGAAGCCCGTGCGGGATGCCATCCGCCGTGATCGTCACCGCCTGGAGTGGTGGAGATTCGGCGAGACCCGGCAGGGCTTTCGTGCGGCGTCGAGGAACTTGGCGAGCTACCTCGCCGTGCCGATGACCGCCAAGCATCACCTCGTCGTGCGCCTTGGTGGCGTCTTCTTGCCGTCGAATGCTCTCGTCGCATTCACCAGCTCGGACGACACCCTCTTCGGAATCCTTTCCGCCAGTGCTCACCAAACCTGGGCCCGTGCTCTCGGCACTCAGCTTCGAGAGAAGGAGAGCGGGTCGAGGTACACGCCGTCTACGGCGTTCGAGACGTTCCCTTTCCCTTCTATGGACGCTTCTCGCAGCGCTGCAATCGCTGGCGCCGCCCGGGAACTGGACGAACTCCGGCAGCGGTGGCTGAATCCGCCGGAATGGATGAAGGAGGAGGTGCTGGAATTCCCCGGGGCGGTCGACGGACCGTGGGGGCGGTTCGTGGTGGCGCCCAACGCGGACGGCATCGGTACGGTGCGCTGGTCGAGGACGGTGGCGAAGGACGCCGAGCACGAGAAGAAACTCGCCAGGCGTACCCTCACCAACCTCTACAACGAGCGCCCCGCCTGGCTCGCCAACGCCCACCAGGCGCTCGACGAGGCCGTGTTCGCGGCGTACGGCTGGCCGGGTGGGCTGCCGGACGAGGAGATTCTGGAGCGTTTGCTGGCGCTGAACTTGGCAGAAGGATCCAGCTAGCCTGTCCGTGGCTGTGGGAAGGTGGTCAGTGATTGGAGATGAGGTCGTGACGCAATTGGGACGTAAAATCGGCGGTAATCGATCTTTTTGATACTGGGGTGCAGTGATTTGTTATCTTATGAGTTAATATGCGACTGAGGCTGGTGCTGCGCGGGAGGGTTCTGAGTCTGTTCACGCCGGGTCGGCCAGCGGTGCCGACCGAGCTCGACAGAGCTCTCACGGAGACTCGGCGGACCCATCCCACCGTTGTCGAGAGGATCCGCGCCGCCTTCGAGCTGCTCGCCGATGGCGTCGACCCGCGCGACGTCGCCGACGAATGCACGAAGCTCGGTGACGTGCTGCACTGGCGCTGGGGGAGCTTCAGGATGGCCTGGTTCTGGAGTCCTGGTGGCGAGCTGATCTTGCTGGAGCTGTGGCGCAAGCAGGGGATGAGGGAGCGAAGGGAGCGCGTCGAGCGACTCAATCAGCTTCGTCAGCGATTCAGCGAGGAGAGCCATGAGTACCTCGAATGAGACACGCGGACGCCGCAGCCATGCGGATTTCGATCGTCTCTGGAAGGACGTGGAGGGGCGGGACAGTTATTGGGAGAACCTGGCTCGTCTCCAGTTCATCGCTGCCGTGCGCGCTCACCTGCGGACGAACGAGATCAGCCAGGTCGAGCTCGCCAGAAGGCTCGATTGGCAGCCCGCCCAGGTCTCGCGCGCGCTGCGCGGCGGGCAGAATTTGACGCTGCGGTCCATGGTCAAGATGTGCAGGGCGCTCGGCCTCCGGCTGGACATCGGCGCGGTGGCGCTGGACGCGGCCTTCGCGCGGCCGGCAGGCGCCACGCCCGTCGCCTCGGCGCTGGAGGTTGCCGAGCCGCGCGAGGATCCGCCGGGCCCGCCTTCGTGGGACTCGACGACCCGCGGGACGGCGCGCGCCGGCGAGCGCGAGTCCGAGATCTGATCCAGATTGCCCGCGGGCTGCCGCCCACGGGCGGGGTCCTTCGCGTCCCGCGGGAGCGCTACGCGCTCTCGATGCCGGCCTTGTAGTCGCAGCCTTCGTTGGGGCAGAGGCGCTCGGTGCCGCGGCGCTTGGTGGTCTTCTCGGTCAGGAGCGGATAGCCGCACTTCGGGCAGGGCCCGGGGACCGGCGGGTTCCAGAGCGCGAACTTGCAGTCGGGATAGCGGCTGCACGAGTAGAAGATCTTGCCGCGGCGGGACTTCTTCTCCTGGATCGTGCCCTGCTCGCACTGCGGGCACGGCACGCCGGTGTCCTTGGGCGGGGCCGGCGCCGGCCCCAGCTTGCGGATGTTCTTGCACTCCGGATAGCCGGTGCAGCCGAGGAAAGTGCCGAAGCGGCTGCGGCGCAGCGCCATCGGCTTGCCGCACTTCTCGCACGGGGCGATCTCCTCGTCCGCGGCCGGCGTCGAAGCGCCGGCGGGCGCGGCGAGATCGCGCGTGTAGTCGCAGGGGGGATCGTTGCGGTAGGCGCTGCAGCCGACGAAGGCGCCGTAGCGGCCGAAGCGCATGACCAGCGGCGAGCCGCACTTGGGGCACTCGCCGTCGACCGGCAAGCCGTCCACCTTGACGTTGGGCATGACGTCGGCGGCCGAGGCCAGGTCGCGGTCGAACTTGCGGTCGAAGTCGACGATCACCGACTTCCACGGCAGCTTGCCCTCCTCGACCTGGTCGAGCTCGAGCTCGAGCTCGGCGGTATAGCCCTCGTTCAGGATGTCGTTGAAGCCCTGCTGCAGCATCCGGTTGACCACCGCGCCCAGCGGCGTGGGGCGGAAGCGCCCCTCGATCCGCTCGACGTAGTCGCGCGTGGTCAGGGTGGCGAGGATCGCGGCGTAAGTCGACGGGCGGCCGATGCCGTTTTCTTCGAGCGCCTTGACCAGCGTCGCTTCGCTGTAGGCCGGCGGCGGCTGGGTGAACTTCTGCTCCTTCTCGAGCGCCAGCAGGGTCAGTCGCTGGCCGGCCTCGAGCGGCGGCAGCAGCGCGGCGCCGTTGTCCGCCTCGTCGGCGCGCGCCGGGCGGTCGTCGAGCACCGCTTCCTGATAGACAGCGAGGAAGCCCGCGCTCTTGAGCACCTTGCCGGTGGCGCGCAGGATGTAGCGGCCGTTCTCGACGTCGGCCTGGGTGACGTCGAAGAGCGCGGGCAACATCTGGCTGGCGACGAAGCGATCCCAGATCAGCCGATAGAGCTTCAGCTCCTCGGGCTCGAGATAGGGCGCGACCGCCTCCGGCGGCAGGTCGAAGTAGGTCGGCCGGATCGCCTCGTGGGCGTCCTGGGCGCCCTTGCGCGAGCTGTAGAAGTTGGGCTTGTCGGGCAGCTTGTCGGCGCCGTAAGTGGCGCGGATGTGATCGCGGACGCCGTCGATCGCCTCGGCGGCGACGCGCGTCGAGTCGGTGCGCATGTAGGTGATGAGACCGAGCTGGCCGCGGTCGCCGATCGCGCGACCCTCGTAGAGCCCCTGCGCGATGCCCATCGTCCGCTTGACCGAGAAGCCGAGCTTGCGCGCCGCCTCCTGCTGCAAGCGGCTGGTGATGAACGGCGGCGACGGGCGCTGCTTCGACTCCTTGCGCTCGACCGCGGCGACGCGGAAGCCGCCGGCGGCCAGATCGCGCTCGATCGCCGCCGCCTGCTCGCCGTTGTCGACGCGGGCGCGCTTGCCGTCGATCTGGTGCAACCGCGCCACGAACTCGGGCGGCGCCTGGGCGGCCAGGCGCGCTCCCATCACCCAGTACTCCTCGGGGCGGAAAGCGTCGATCTCGGCCTGGCGGTCGCAGACCATCTTGAGCGCCACCGACTGGACCCGCCCCGCCGACAGGCCGCGTTTGACCTTGTCCCACAGCAGCGGCGAGAGCTTGAAACCCATCAGCCGGTCGAGCACCCGCCGCGCCTGCTGGGCGTCGACCAGGTGGTGGTCGATCGTGCCCGGATGCTCGAGCGCCTTCTGCACCGCGCTCTTCGTGATCTCGTTGAAGGTGACGCGATGGAGCGCGAGCCCCTCGCGGCCGAGCACCTCGGCGATGTGCCAGGCGATCGCCTCGCCCTCGCGGTCCGGATCGGGCGCCAGGTAGACGCGCTCGGCCTTCTTCGCCGCCTCCTTGAGCTTCTTGACCACCTCTTTCTTGGCGGCCAGCACCGCGTAGCGCGGCTCGTAGTTCTCCCCCAGGCCCATGTCCTTCTTGGGCAGGTCGCGGATATGCCCGACCGAGGCCTCGACCGACCAGTCGCGGCCGAGGAATTTCTTGAGCGTGCGCGTCTTCGCGGGGCTCTCGACGATGATCAGGTTCTTCGCCATGTCGCGGTGTGGGGGAACCGCCGGGAGCCTCGGTTTCTTCCCGGGGAGCGGTCGCTCCCCCGGTCCCGGCAGGGCGCGGACCCTACCACAGGCCCCCCGCCGGGGCCGGGACGGGCCGGGCGGCGACGGCCGGTCGGCGCTCATTCGCCGCGCACCAGGAGCCCGCCCGGCAGGCGCCGCAGCGCGCCGGCCAGCTCGAGCTCGAGCAGCGCCCCGAGGGCGACCTCGATCGCCAGCCCGGCGCGCGCGGCGAGCTCCTCGGGGGCGGTCTGGCGGCCCGGCTCGGCGGCCTCGGCGAGGCGGCGCGCCGGCGGCGACAACCCCGCCGGCAGCGGCGAGACCGGACGGGTCCGCGCGCCGCCCTCGAGCCCGAGCGCGGCGAGCAGGTCCTCCGGCGCGAGCGCGGGCGCGGCGCCGTCGGCGAGCAACGCGTTGGTCCCCACGGCCAGCTCGTCGGTCACCCGCCCCGGCACCGCCAACACTTCGCGGCCGAGGTCGAGCGCCAGCCGCGCGGTGACCAGTGAGCCCGACAGCGGCGCCGCCTCGACCACGACCACGGCGCGCGCCAGCGCGGCGATCAGCCGGTTGCGCACCGGGAAGCGCCAGGGCTCGGGCGCGACGCCGCAGGGGAACTCGGTGACCAGGGCGCCGCGGGCGCGGATCTCGCATCCCAGCCGGGCATGGGCGCGCGGGTAGTCGACGTCGAGACCGCAGCCGAGCACCGCGACCGTCCGTCCCGCGGGGGCGGCGAGCGCACCCCGGTGCGCGGCGCCGTCGGCGCCGAGCGCGAAGCCGGAGACGACGGTGACCCCGGCCGCGGACAGCGAACGTCCGAACCAGGTGGCGATCTCGAGGCCATAGGGGCTGGCGCGGCGCGCGCCGACGATCGCCACGGCGGGCGCTTCCGGGAGCTCGCCGGCGACGTAGAGCGCGGGCGGCGGCAGGGCGAGATCGAGCAGCGCCGGCGGGTAGTCGGCGTCGGCCCGGGTCACCAGGAGGGCTCCGGCGCGGTCGGCCGCCGCCACCTCGCGCCGCGCCGCCGCCGCGGCGGTGCGACGCAGCGCGAGCGCCCGTTCGAGCGCGAGCGCCGGCAGGCCGAGCGCCGGCACGTCGCCGGCGTGGCGGGCGCCGGCCCACTCCTCGAGCGTCCGCGCCAGCCGGCAGGCGGCGGCGCGCGACAGCTCCGGGTCGGCGTTGAGGGCGATCAGCAGCTCGCGGGGGGTGGGCATGAACCGTCTCTCGGCCTCCTGGGAACGGAGAGACGGAAGCCGAGAGAGCGGGCTCTCGCTTCGGCCGGAAGGCCGAAATCGCTCGTATATACTGCCGGCCGCCGCGCGACGCCGGCGGTCGCTGGGTGTCGGCGCCGCTGGCGCCCGAGAAGGGGAGGAAGGGGGAGAATGATCCGGACCACCCTGGCGCGCCTCGCGCCGCCGCTGCTCGTCGCCGCCTCCCTGGCCGCCTGTTCGAGCCGCCCGCCCGCCGACTCGGTGGCCGCCCAGGTCACCTTCGGCGTCCAGATGGCGCAGCGCGGGCTCTGGAACGAGGCGCTGTTCCGTTTCGAGCAGGCGCGCAGGCTCTCCCCCGACGACACCCGGGCGCTCAACAACCTAGCGGTCTCCTACGAGGCGGTCGGCCGCTTCGAGGACGCGCTCACGGCCTACCGGCTGGCCGCGCAGGCGGACCCCAACAACCGGGCGCTCAAGCAGAACTTCGCCCGCTTCCTCGAGTTCTACCAGGCCTATCGAGCCAAACCGGCCACCGCGTCGCAGCCACCCGCGCCGGCCTCCCCGGCGCCGGAGCCCGCGCCGCCGCCGGCGGGAGGAGCGTCGTGACCGGCCGCCGGGCCCTGGCGGCGCTGCTGGTCGCCCTCGCCGCCGCCCCGGCGCTCGAGGCGGCGGTCGAAGTCCGCCTGCGGCTGCCGGTGCGCGCGCGGCTCGACCTCGAGGGCCGCAAGACGGTGGCGGTCGCGCCCTTCCTGGTGCTCAGCCGGGAGGGCTCGCGGGAGTCGCCGCGCGGCACGTCGATCGACGTCCAGCGCGAGTTCGAGCGCTACCTCTTGAAGGTCCTCCGGCGCGAGACGCGGCTCAAGATCCTCGACAGCGGCCCGGTCGACTATCCGACCTTCGATCTCGACCTGCTGGCCGGCAATCGCGACTTCTGGCGCGCGCTCGGCGAGCGGTTGCAGACCGATCTCGTCATCGCCGGCAGCCTCGACTTCGACGTCCAAGACAAGAGCGGCTACCGGACCGAGGAGTACGTCTCGCCGTTCGACGGTCGCACCTACTACCGGCAGGTCCTGGTCGAGCACACCGGGTTCGAGTACGACATCGTCCTGATGGTCTTCGACGGCCGCACCGGCGAGCGCTTGTACTTCGACAACTTCAAGGACTTCAAGCAGTTCGAAGGCGAGAAGGCGGACCCCCTGAAGGGGATGTTCGAGAACCTGATCTCGCTCGAGGACCGGATCGTCGGCGTCTTCGTCCAGAAGACGGTCGAGGCGACCCGCGTGCTCCTTACCGACTGAAAAGGAGGTTCGGGTGATCCGCTCTCTCTTCCTCCGGCGCGCCGCCGGAGCGTGCCTGGTCGCGCTGGCCTTGGGCGCCGGCGCGCTCGACGCCCAGTACAGCAACTACTTCGGCAAGAACAAGATCCAGTACCGGGACTTCGACTGGAAGATCTACCGCTCGCCGCACTTCGACATCTATTACTACACCGAGGCCGCGGGCCAGCTCGAGAAGGTGGCCTCGTTCGCCGAGAGCGCCTACGACCGGCTGTCGCGCGAGTTCGATTTCCAGATCCAGGAGCCGACGCCGCTCATCTACTACCTCACCCACTCGGCCTTCGAACAGAACAACATCATCTTCAACTTCATCCCCGAGGGCGTCGGCGCGTTCGCGAGCCCGGTGCGCAACCGGATGGTGCTGCCGATCGACCTGCCCGACGGCGAGCTGTTCCAGCTCATCCTGCACGAGCTGACCCACATCTTCCAGTACCACATCCTCTTCCAGGGCCGTCTCGGCAAGGGCCTGACCTCGAACCCGCCGCAGTGGTTCATGGAGGGGATGGCCTCTTACATGGCCAAAGACGAATCGACCACCGACAAGATGTTCCTGCGCGACGCGGTGGTCAACGACCGCGTGCCGTCGATCGTCCAGCGCGGCGTCCAGGGCTTCCTCGCCTACCGTTTCGGCCACGCCGCCTTCGACTACATCGAGGAGCGCTGGGGCAAGGAGGGTTTCCGGGACTTCCTCTACGAGTTCCGCAACACCTTCGGTTCCCGGGCCGACCGGGCGCTCGAGCGCGCGCTCAAGATCGAGGCCGAGGACTTCGACCTCGACTTCCGCCGCTGGCTGCGGCGCGAGTACCTGCCGCAGCTGGTCGAAACCGGCGAGCCGTCGGACTTCGGCCGGCCGTTCCGCGACGAGGAGGGCAACGTCAGCGACGCGATCTCGCCGGCGGTGTCGCCCTCGGGGGATCTGGTCGCCGCGCTGGCGGTGGCGCGCGGCGACCTCGACATCGTGCTGTTCGACGCCCGACGGCGGCGCCCGATCGCCAACCTGACCCGCGGCTACAGCCGGGACTACCAGTACCTGACCGCGCAGCACATCACCTCGAAGGCGCGCATGGGCCGCGACCTCGCCTTCTCCGCCGATGGCAATCACCTCGCCGCTTTCGCCAAGCGCGAGCGGGGCCGCAGCTTGATGGTCTTCGACGTGCTCTCGCGCAAGCTGTCCCGCCTCATCGACATGGACGTCGAGCAGCAGCACGGCCCGGCGTGGAGCCCGGACGGGCGCAAGATCGCCTTTTCCGGTAACCGGGGCGGCCGCTTCGACATCTTCACCTACGACCTCGACAGCGGCGAGATCGTCAACTTGACCGACGACGAGATCTACGACGGCGCCCCCGTCTTCTCGCCCGACGGCGCCTCGATCGTCTACTCCTCGACCATCGGCGAGGACCGGGCGCAACTGTTCCGCCTGGACCTCGCCGATCCGACCCGGCGCTACCGCCTGACCGAGGGGGAGTGGAGCGACAAGGACGCGGTCTTCACCAGCGACGGCAAGTGGCTGGTCTTCACCTCCGACCGGAGCGGCAACGACAACATCTGGGCGATGGACCTCGCCACCGGCCGGACGCTGCAGATCACCAACGCCGTGACCGGCTGCCTGATGCCGGCGACGCTGCGCACCGAGGGCGAGCCCGACCGCGTGGTCTTCGCCGGTTTCTGGAAGGGCCGCTTCGACCTCTACCTGACCGATCTCACGCAGACGGTCGGCGAGCCGACCGTGACGCCGCTGCCCACCGAGCCGGTCGAGCACACCGAGCTGCCGCGCTTCGAGCCCGACATCCGGGTCACCCTCGACGACGCCAACAAGAGCAAGTACGGTGGCTTCAAGCTCTTCCTCGAGGACGCCGGCGGCTCGGTCGGCATCACCGACGACCAGCTGGTGCTGGGCTACGCCTACCTGTTCTTCTCGGACTACCTGGGCGACCGCCGACTGAACCTGCTGCTGTCCTCGGTCGACACCTTCTCGAACTTCGACATCCAGTACATCGACGCCTCGCGGCGCTGGCAATGGGCGCTGCGGCTGTTCGACGACCGGGACTACTACACCTTCCAGGATCAGCTCGACGGGCGGCCCGTGGTGCGCCAGGAGGCGCTGCGCCAGACCGGCCTGATCGGTTCCTGGATCTACCCGATCGACTTCTACCACCGGGTCGAGGCGGGCGGCGGCTACCTGCAGCGCCGCTATGCGTTCCCCGTGCAGAACCCCGACAACCCGCCGATCCCGGGCATCCCGCCCCGCCCCGAGAACTACCGCTGGTTCCGCTTCGAAGACGACATTCCGCTCGTTTTCGCGGCGATGACCGGCGATTCGACCGTCAACGCCTGGTACGGGCCATTGAGCGGCCGCCGCTGGCGCTTGCGCTCGACCTACGGCTTCGACACCGAGGAGAGTGGCGCCGTCTCGTGGAATACCGAGCTCGACTGGCGCCAGTACCTGCCTGTCTCGCAGCGCAGCCACCTGGCGATCCGCCTGTTCGCCGGCTACGCGGAGGGCAACCGGCCGAGCTTCTACTACATCGGCGGCCTCGACACGCTGCGCGGCATCGACTACCGATCGCTGCAGGGCGATCGCGCGTTCGCTTTCAACATCGAGTACCGCTTCCCGCTGGTCGACGCCTTCATCACGCCGGTGTTCGATTTTCGCGGCATCCGGGGGCGGGTCTTCCTGGACATCGCCGGGGCTTGGTTCGACTCCCTGGGGCAGGACTTCGAGCTCTGGAACAGCGACGAGAACCGGCTCGAGGACGCGTTCTCCTCCTACGGCTACGGCTTCACCCTCCGCTTCTCCGGGCTCGATCTCAACTGGGACTTCGCCCGCCAATGGAATTTCAAGGAGGGTCTGCCGGGCGGCTACCGGACCTCGTTCTGGATCGGCGCGCGGTTCTAGAGGCCAGCGGTGGAGGGCGAGAGCCAGGAGCGGCGGCTGGCCGAGCAGGAGACCCTGCTCGAAGTCGGCCTGGCGCTCGCCGAGACGCTCGACCTGCGCCGCGTCCTCTCGGTGGCGCTCGAGCACGCCGAGCGGATCTGCTCGGCCGAGACCAGCTCGATCTGGGAGCTCGACGCCGCCGCCGGTGAGCTGTTCTTCCGCATCGTGCGCGGCCGCGCGGCGCCGGAGATCGGCGACCTGCGCATCCCGGTCGGGCAGGGCATCGGCTCGGTGGCGGCGAGCGGCCGGCCGGAGCTGATCCACGACGTCGCGGCCGACCCGCGCTGGCGCGGAGACAGCTCCGAGGCCTTCGACACGCGGGCCATCCTGGCGGTGCCCCTGGTCTCCCGCGGGCGGGTGATCGGCGTCCTGCAGCTGCTGAATCCGGTCGGCCGCGAACGCTTCGACGACGACGATCTGCGGCGCATGCGGCTGTTCGCCGGCCCGCTCGCCCACGCGCTCGAGAACGCGAAGCTCTACGCCGCGCAGCAGCGCATCTTCCTGGAGACGGTGACCGCGCTCGCCGAAGCGGTCGAGAAGCGCGATCCCTATACCGGCGGTCACCTGCAGCGGGTGGTGGCCTACTCCCTGGTGCTCGGCCAGGAGCTCGGCCTCTCGGTCGACGAGCTCGAGAGCCTGCGGCTCGGCGCCACCCTCCACGACATCGGCAAGATCGGCGTGCCGGACGGCGTGCTGCTCAAGGCCGGGCCGCTCGACGACGCCGAGCAGTCGGTGATGCGCCGGCACGCCGCCGACGGCGCCGCGATCGTTTCGCGCATCGAGAGCCTGCGCCCGCAGGTACCGATCGTGCGCAACCACCACGAGCGAATGGACGGCCGCGGTTATCCCGACGGGCTCTCGGCGGGGTCGATTCCGCTGCCGGCGCGCATCGTGGCGGTGGCCGACACCTTCGACGCCATGACCACCAGCCGCCCCTACCGCAAGGCGCTGCCGCGGGAGACTGCGGCCGCGGAGATCCGCCGCGTCGCCGGCAATCACCTCTGCCCGCAAGTGGTGGCGGCGTTCGACCTGCTGTTCGAGCGCGGCGAGTTCACCGTCGCGGCGGGCGAGAAGTTGCTGGTTCTGTTGTCGGCCCGGCTGGACCGCGAGTACAATCACTGGTAGCCCATGAAAGTCGAGGTGCTCGGCAGCTACGGCGGGGAGAGCCCGGATTGCCGGATGACGTGTCTGCTGCTCGACGACACCGTCGCCCTGGACGCCGGCTCGCTGTCGCAGTCGCTGCCGATCGCCCGCCAGCGCGACGTGCAGTCGATCGTGCTGACCCACTCCCACATGGATCACACCTCGTCGCTGCCGTTCTTCATCGAGAACGTCTACGGCAAGCTGCGCGACGCGGTCGACATCTACGCCTCGGCGGCGACCATCTACGCCATCCGCAAGAACCTGTTCAACAACGACGTCTGGCCCGACTTCACCCGGCTGCCCAACCATCTGCTGCCGGTGATGCGCTTCCACGAGCTGGTCGAGGGCGAGCCGGTCGAGATCGGCGGCCTGCGGTTCACGCCGATTCCCGTCAACCACCCGGTGCCGACCTTCGGCTACCTGATCGAGGACGCCGGCGCGGCGCTGCTCTGGTCCTCGGACACCGGTCCGACCAAGCGGCTGTGGGAGGTCGCGAACCGGACCGAGCGGCTGAAGGGGATCTGGATCGACACCAGCTTCGACAACGCGATGCAGCCGATCGCCGACGTCTCGGGCCACCTCACCCCGCAGACCCTGGCCGCCGAGCTCAAGCAGCTCACCCGCCGGACGCCGATCCTGCTCCATCACCTGAAGCCCCCCTGCATCGAGAAGATCGCAGCGGAAGTGCGCGCCCTGGGCAACCCGGACATCGCCTTCCTCGAGCAGGGCCGCGCCTACCAGCTCTGAGCCACCGGGCGCGCTGGTCGGCCGGGGGGCTGCGATAGACTCGGCGCCGCCGTGCAGGCAGCGCTCCCATTCGAAGATAGCGAGGCCTCGGCCCCGCCGCTGCGGGCGGTCGTCCTCGGGTCGGGTAGCGGCGGCAACGCCGTGGTGGTCGAGTCCGGCGGCTGCCGGCTGCTGATCGACGCCGGCTTCTCCTGCCGTGAGCTCGAGCGGCGGATGCGGGCGGTGGGGGTCGACCCCGCCACCATTTCGGCGCTGCTGCTCACCCACGAGCACGAGGATCACGTCCGCGGCGCCGGTCGCTTCGCGCTCAGGCACCGCATCCCGGTCCACGCCACGCGGGGCACGATCGCCGGCTGCGCGCTGCCACCGGACGTCGCCGCCCGTCTCCAGGTCTTCGCCTCGGGCGACGTCGTCGAGGTCGGGGGCGGCTTCGCGGTCGAGCCGTTCGCCATCCCGCACGACGCCCGCGAGCCGGTGGGCTTCGTCGTCCAGGACGGCGCCGGGCGTCGGCTCGGCCTGCTCTCCGACCTCGGCTGCCGCAGCCGGCTGGCCTGGGGGCGTCTGACCGATCTCGACCTGCTGCTGCTCGAGACCAACCACGACCTCGAGCTGCTGCGCAGCGGCCCCTACCCCTGGCCGCTCAAGCAGCGGGTGGCCGGGCGGCACGGCCACCTGTCGAACCACGACGCCGGCGAGGGGTTGCCGGAGCTGCTCTCGGCGCGGCTCCGCTTCGTCGTCCTCTACCACCTCTCCCGCACCAACAACCTGCCGGCGCTCGCCGCCGCGGCGGTGGCCGAGCCGCTGGCGCGCGAGGGCTCGGCGGCCGATATCGTGCTCTCGAACCAGTTCGAACCCACTGCTTGGCTGGAGGTGACGACGTGAAGGCACGCGTGACGGTATATCCGCGCCGCGAGATCCTCGACCCGCAGGGCAAGGCGATCCGCGGCGCCCTGGCGCGCATCGGCTTCGCGGAAGTCCACGAAGTTCGAGCCGGCAAGAGCTTCGAGCTCGACCTGGGAGTCGACGACGCCCAGCGCGCCGGCGACCTGCTCGCGGCGATGTGCGAGAAGCTGCTCGCCAACACCGTGGTCGAGGACTACGAGATCGAGCTGCTGGAGGTCCGCAACGCATGAGGTGTGGTGTCGTCGTCTTCCCCGGCTCCAACTGCGACCACGACGTCTACCACGTGCTCAAGCACGTGCTCGACCAGGAGGTGCTCTTCCTCTGGCACGAGGAGCCGACGCTCAAGGGTTGCGACCTGGTGGTGCTGCCCGGCGGCTGGTCCTACGGCGACTACCTGCGCGGCGGCGCGCTCGCCGCGCTGTCGCCGGCGATGACCGCGGTCCGCCAGCACGCCGAGCGCGGCGGTCTGGTGCTCGGCATCTGCAACGGTTTCCAGGTGCTCACCGAGGCGAAGCTGCTGCCGGGAGCGCTGCGTCGCAATCGCGATCTGCGCTTCGAGTGCCGCGACGTCCACCTGCGGGTCGAGCGCGACGATCTGCCGTTCACTCGCGGCTACCGGGCGGGGCAGGTGATCCGGATGCCGATCGCCCACGGCGAGGGCAACTTCGAGCATTTCGACGCCGAGCTGGACCGGCTCGAGGCGGCGCGACAGGTGGTGCTGCGCTACGTGTCGCCGGCCGGTGAGCCCGAGGAACGCTGGAACTTCAACGGCTCGGCGCGCGGCATCGCCGGCGTCTGCAATCCGGCGGGCAACGTGCTCGGCCTGATGCCGCACCCGGAGCGGGCCGCCGAGGAGGTGCTCGGCAACACCGACGGGCTGGCGCTGTTCGAAGGGCTGCTGCGCAGCTCGGCGGCGCGCCTCGCGGGGGCCCGCCGGTGAGCGGCGTGAGCGCGACGGCGGTCGACCTCGAGGTCGCCCGCGAGCACGGCTTGACGGCCGAGGAGTTCGAGAGGCTGCAGGGCTTCCTGGGCCGCGCGCCCAGCCTGACCGAGCTCGGCATCACCTCGGCGCTGTGGTCCGAGCACTGCTCGTACAAATCGTCCAAGGTCTACCTCAAGGAGTTTCCGACCAGCGGCGCCCGCGTGCTGCAGGGTCCGGGCGAGAACGCCGGCGTGGTCGACATCGGCCACGGCTGGGTGGCCGCGTTCAAGATGGAGAGCCACAACCACCCGAGCTTCATCGAGCCCTACCAGGGGGCGGCGACCGGCGTCGGCGGCATCCTGCGCGACGTCTTTACCATGGGAGCGCGGCCGATCGCGCTGCTCGACGCGCTCCGGTTCGGCTCGATCGACGCGCCCCGCATGCGCTCGCTGGTCGACGGCGTGGTGCGCGGCATCGGCGACTACGGCAACTGCGTCGGCATTCCGACGGTGGGGGGCGAGACCGGCTTCCACCCGGCCTACGACGGCAACATCCTGGTCAACGCCTTCGCGCTGGGGATCGCGCGCCGCGAGCGGATCTTCCGGGCCAAGGCGTCCGGCGTGGGCAACCCGATCCTCTATGTCGGCTCGCGCACCGGCCGCGACGGCATCCACGGCGCCACCATGGCGTCCGATTCCTTCGACGCCGAGAGCGAGCGCAAGCGGCCGACCGTGCAGGTGGGCGACCCGTTCACCGAGAAAATCCTGCTCGAGGCCTGCCTGGATGCGATGCGCTCGAGCGCCATCGTCGCCATTCAGGACATGGGCGCCGCCGGACTCACCAGCTCGACGTTCGAGATGGCGGCCCGCGGCGGCATCGGCTTCCGCCTCGATCTCGACCGGGTGCCGTTGCGTGAGCCGGGGTTGTCGGCCTACGAGATCATGCTCTCGGAGTCGCAGGAGCGGATGGTGATCGTGGCCCGGCGCGGCAAGGAGGAGGAGGTCGCGCGCGTGTTCCGCCGCTGGGGGCTCGAGGTGGCGACGATCGGCGAGATCACCGGCGAGGCGCGCGGCGAGATCCGCAAGGGCGGTGAGATCGAGGCGTCGCTGCCGATCGCGCCGCTCACCGACGAGGCGCCGGTCTACCGGCGTCCGGTGGCCGAGCCGGGTGATCTCGCCCGGCGCTGGGAGCCACCGGCGGTGCCCGAGCCGGACGACCCCGGGGCGGCGCTCGAGCGCCTGCTGGCGACGCCGGATCTCGCCAGCAAGGAGTGGATCTGGCGTCAGTACGACCATACGGTGCGTACCAATACCGCCACCGGGCCCGGCGGCGACGCCGCGGTCCTGCTGCTCAAGGGGACGCCGAACGGGCTCGCCCTGACTTCGGACGTCAACCCGGTTTACTGCGGCCTCGATCCGCGCCGCGGCGGCGGCCAGGCGGTGGCCGAGGCGGTGCGCAACTTGGCCTGCGTGGGCGCGGAGCCGGTCGGGCTGACCGACTGCCTGAACTTCGGCAACCCGGAGAACCCGGAAGTGATGTGGCAGTTTCGCGAGTGCGTGCGCGGCATGGCCGAGGCCTGCCGGGCGCTCGACGTGCCGGTGGTGTCGGGCAACGTCTCGCTCTACAACGAAACCGACGGCCGCTCCATCCTGCCGACGCCGACGGTGGCCATGGTGGGGGTGATCCCCGACCTCGGCGACGCGCCGGCCTCCCACTTCCGGCGCGCGGGGCGGCGGCTGATCCTGCTCGGCGTCGATCGCGGCGAGTTCGGCGGCTCGGCCTACCTGCGGCTGCTCCACGGCCTCGAGACGGGGCGGCCGCCGGCGGTCGATCTCGACGCCGAAGCCCGGCTGGCGCAGCTGCTGCGCGAGACGATCGGCTGGGGCATCGTCCGCACGGCGCACGACGTGGCCGAGGGGGGGCTCGCGGTCGCCCTCGCCGAGGCGACCTTCGGCGCCGGCGTCGGGGCCCGGCTGACGGTCCCGCTGACGCCGCGCGACCTGTTCTCCGAGAGTCAGGCCCGCGCCGTGGTGGCGGTGGTCGCCGAGCAGACCGGTCGGTTCCTGGCGGCGGCCGAGCGCCACGGCGTGCCGGCGGTCGAGGTCGGCGAGACCGGTGGTGACCGGCTGGTGATCGGAGCCGACGGCGGCGGCATCGACGTCGAGGTCGCGCGGCTGCGCGAGATCTGGAGCACCGCGCTGCCCAAGGCGCTGGGGCTCTGAGGCGGCGGCATGTGCGGCATCTTCGGCATCGAGGGCCACGAGGACGCGGCGAACCACGCCTACCTGGGGCTCTACGCGCTCCAGCACCGCGGCCAGGAGTCGACCGGCATCGTCGCCTGGGGCGACGAGCGGATGCGGCTCGAGCGCGGCATGGGGCACGTCGCCGACGTCTTCCGTGCGAGCGTGCTGGCGCGCCTGCCGGGGCGCCGTGCGATCGGCCACACCCGCTACTCCACCTCGGGCTCCTCGGTGGTCGACAACGCGCAGCCGATCGTGGTGCGAACCTCGATGGGGCCGCTCGGTCTGGTCCACAACGGCAATCTGACCAACGCGGTTTCGATCCGCAATCGCCTCGAGGCGGAGGGCTCGATCTTCCAGACCACCAGCGACACCGAAGTGATCCTCCACCTGATGGCGCGCAACCCGCGGGCCGAGGTCGTCGATTCACTGCTGGTGGCGCTCGCGGAGGTCGAGGGGGCCTATTCGCTGCTGTTGATCACCCAGGAGGGTCTGATCGCGGCGCGCGATCCGAACGGCTTCCGGCCGCTCTCGCTCGCCGAGCTCGACGGCGCCAGCTGCTTCGCCTCGGAGACCTGCGCCTTCGACCTGCTCGGCGCCCAGGCGCCGCGCGAGCTCGCGCCGGGTGAGGTGGTCGTGGTGCGCGAGGACCGGCGCGTCAGCTACCACGTGCCGCGCGCGGCGGCGCCGCGCCGCTGCGCCTTCGAGCACGTCTACTTCGCCCGCCCCGACAGCGTGGCGTTCGGCGACTCGGTGGCCGAGGTGCGGCGCCGGCTGGGCGCGCGGCTGGCGCGCGAGGCCCCGGCGGTCGCCGACCTGGTGGTGCCGGTGCCGGACTCGGGTCTGTTCGCGGCGCTCGGTTACAGCCGCGAATCGGGGCTGCCGTTCGAGCTCGGCATGACGCGTAACCACTACGTCGGCCGCACCTTCATCGAGCCGAAGCAGTCGATCCGCAACTTCGGCGTCAAGGTCAAGCTCAACCCGGTGCGTGAGCTGATCCGCGGCCGGCGGGTGGTGCTGATCGACGACTCGATCGTCCGCGGCACCACCTCGCGCAAGATCGTTCACATGGTGCGCGAGGGCGGCGCCGCCGAGGTGCACTTGCGGATCTCCTCGCCACCCACCTCCTGGCCCTGCTACTACGGCATCGACACGCCGCGGCGGCGCGAGCTGATCGCGGCGCAGAAGTCGCTCGAGGAGATCCGCGAATTCGTGGGCGCCGACTCGCTCGCCTACCTCTCGGTCGAGGGGCTGCTCGAAGCCCTGTCGGGTCAGCCCGGCAGCTATTGCACCGCCTGCTGGACCGGCGACTACCCGGTCCCCATCGCCGGCGAGGACCGCCGCCAGGCCGAGCTCTTCCCCGCCGCTTCCGAAGAGCCGTAGACGCCGCCGGCGGGATCCCTACGGGACCGGCGCGAAGACCGCCGAGAAGTGGCGCAGCGCGGGCGGCTGCTCGACGATGCGCACGCCGCGGATGCGGCGCCGGTCCCGGGCGAGCTCGGCGAGCGACTCGACGACGTAGTCGATGTGGCTCTGGGTGTAGACCCGGCGCGGGATGGCGAGGCGGACCAGCTCGCGATCGGCGTAGCTCTCCTGGCCGGTCACCGGATCGCGCTTGCCGAACATCACCGAGCCGATCTCGACGCTGCGGATGCCGGCGCGCCGATAGAGCTCGATCGCCAGCGCCTGGCCCGGATACTGCTCGCGCGGCAGGTGGTCGAGGAAGCTCGCCGCGTCGATGTAGATGGCGTGACCCCCCGGCGGCTGGACGATCGGCACGCCCGCGGCCGTGATGTGCTCGCCCAAGTACTGCACGGAGGCGTGGCGGTACTCCTGGTAGGCGAGGTCGAGCGCTTCGTAGAGGCCGACCGCGATCGCTTCGAGGTCCCGGCCGGCCAGGCCGCCGTAGGTCGGGAAGCCCTCGGTCAGGATCAGCAGCTCCTCCTCGTGGCGGGCCACGGCGTCGTCGTTGGTGCACAGGAAGCCGCCGATGTTCGCCATGCCGTCCTTCTTGGCGCTCATCGTGCAGCCGTCGGCGAGCGCGAACATCTCGCGGGCGATGTCGATCAGCGGCCGGTCCTCGTAGCCGGGCTCGCGCGCGCGGATGAAGTAGGCGTTCTCGGCGAAGCGGCAGGCGTCGACGTAGAAGGGCACGCCGCGCGCGCGGCACAGCTGCGAGGCCGCGCGCAGGTTGGCCATCGACACCGGCTGACCGCCGCCGCCGTTGTTGGTCACGGTGACGAAGGCGACCGGGATCGGTCCGGGCGGCCGCTCGAGCAGCCGCTCCAGCCGGCCGAGGTCGATGTTGCCCTTGAAGGGATGCTGGGCCGCCAGGTCGGCGCTCTCGGGGCAGGGCAGGTCGAGGGCCGTGGCGCCCACCGCCTCGATGTTGGCGCGCGTGGTGTCGAAGTGGGTGTTGTTGGGAACGACGTCGCCCGGCGTGAGCAGCGTGGCCGCCAGGATCCGCTCGGCGGCCCGCCCCTGGTGGGTCGGGATGACGTGGCGGAAGCCGAAGATGTCGCGCACGGCGTGTTCGAAGCGGTGGAAGCTCGGACTGCCGGCGTAGGACTCGTCGCCCTGCATCATGGCCGCCCACTGCTGGGCGCTCATCGCGCCGGTGCCGCTGTCGGTCAGCAGGTCGATCACGATGTGATCGGAGGGGAGCCGGAAGAGGTTGTAACCGGCCGCGGTGAGCAGCGCTTCGCGTTCGCCCGGGGTCGACATCCGGATCGGCTCGACCGACTTGATGCGGAAGGGCTCGATGATGGTCTTCACGGCCGCACGGTATCGCGCTGGGCGCGCCGGCGCCCCGCCCGAACGGGCGAGGGGGGGCGCCGGCGATCTGGCGCGTGACGCGTCCCGCCCGCGGCCCTGGGCTAGGATGCTCGCGATGAGCGAATCGGGGGCCTACCAGCGGGCGGGCGTGGACATCGCGGCCCAGGAGCGCGGGCTGGAAGGGGTCAGGAAGCTCGCGCGGTCGACCTTCACGCCCGGCGTGCTCTCGGAGATCGGCCTCTTCGGCGGCCTGTTCCGGCCCGACCTCACGAACTTCGCCGAGCCGGTGCTGGTCGCTTCGGCCGACGGCGTGGGCACGAAGCTCGCCGTCGCCCGCATGGCCGGGGACTTCTCGACCGTCGGCCGCGACCTGGTCAACCACTGCGTCAACGACATCCTGGTGCAGGGGGCGCTGCCGCTGTTCTTCCTGGATTACGTCGGCGCCGGCAAGCTCGAGCCGGCCCAGCTGGTCGAGCTGGTGCGGGGCGTGGCCGACGGTTGCCGCGCCAACGGCTGCGCGCTGCTCGGCGGCGAGACGGCAGAGATGCCGGGCTTCTACGCGCCGGGCGACTACGAGCTGGTCGGATTCGTGGTCGGTCTGGTCGATCGCGCCAAGGTGCTGGACGGCTCGCGCGTCCGCGCCGGGGACGTCCTGCTCGGCCTGCCCTCGGCGGGCCTCCACACCAACGGCTATTCGCTGGCGCGCCGGATCTTCTTCGACACGCTCGGGCTGTCGCTACGCGACCGGATTCCGGGGGATCCCGAGAAGCGTCGGGTGGGTGAGTGGCTGCTCGCGCCCCACCTGTCGTATCTCGCCCCCCTCAAGCCGCTGCTCGAGCACCCGGGTCTGCACGCGCTCGCCCACGTCACCGGCGGCGGCCTGACCGACAACCTGCCGCGGGTCCTCCCGGCCGGCCTGAGCGCCGAAGTGCGCTTCGGCGCCTGGGAGATTCCGGCGCCGTTCCAGGTGCTCCAGGAACAGGGCGACGTCGAGCTCGAGGAGATGTTCCGCGTCTTCAACATGGGGATCGGCATGGTCGCGATCGTCGATCCGGCCCACCTGCCGGCGCTTTCGAAGAGCTTCGCCGCGAGCGGCCAGCGCGCGCTCCCGATCGGCACGGTGCGCGAGGGCGGCCGCGGCGTGGTCTACGATCTCGGCGGCACCGGCGACGAGCCGACCGCGATCTGACCATGCGGGAGCGGGCACCAGACGACGGCGGCGTCGCTCCGGCGCGGGTCGCGATTCTGCTGTCGGGCCGGGGCAGCAATTTCGTCGCCTTGGCCGACGCGATCGAGCGCGGGCAGGTGCCGGCGCGCGTCGTGCGGGTGATCTCCAACCGGGAAGAGGCGCCGGGGCTCGCGCGCGCTCGCGAGCGCGGCCTCGCGGCGGTCGCGATCCCCCACGGGGCGGACGCTTCGCGTCAGAGTCACGAGGCGCAGCTGCTCGCAGCGCTCGCGGAGTGCGGAGCGGAGTGGATCTGTCTGGCCGGCTACATGCGCCTGCTCTCGTCCGCGTTCGTCGCCCACTACCGGCACCGGATCCTCAACATCCACCCCAGCCTGCTGCCGGCGTTTCCGGGGCTCCACCCGCAGCGGCAGGCGATCGCGGCGGGGGTCAAGATCTCCGGTTGCACCGTCCACCTGGTCGACGAGGGCCTCGACAGCGGCCCGATCGTGGTGCAACGGGCCGTACCGGTGCTCGACGACGACCGCGAGGAGACCTTGGCGGCGCGCATCCTGACCGAAGAGCACCGGGCCTATCCGGAGGCGCTGCGACGTCTGCTGACCGAATCGTGGCGGCTCGAGGGGCGTCGGGTCCTGTTCGCTCTCTGATCCGAGCCGCGGGCAGCACGCCCGGCTCGCGCCCCACCCCAACGGGGGGTTGACAGGGTCGGGCGGCTCTCGTATCTTTCGCCTCCCGCCGCGCCAGCAGTCACGGCGCGGCGCGGCGAAACCCGAAGTCGCTGCCGCAGTCCCCGAGGCCCGCGAGGGCCCCCCGGAACAGCAGCTGGAGTCACCAGGGTCGGGTCGCTTTTCGGATCGAAATCGATCCGATCTGCTCTTGACACCGGTTCGGGGTTTCGCTAGTGTTAAAAATCCGCGCTAGCTGATCCGTCAGGGAGCGCCGGTTCTTTGAAAACTGAATAGAGGAAGAAAAGCCAACGTCGGTTCCGCTCGTTTTCGAACGGGCGACCGAAACAATAGTTTTGTCGCTTCCGATGGTCCTTAGCCGGCCGTCGGAGGCTCACAGCCGGATTCAAACTGGAGAGTTTGATCCTGGCTCAGAATGAACGCTGGCGGCGTGCTTAACACATGCAAGTCGTGCGCGAAAGGGGCTTCGGCCCTGAGTAGAGCGGCGAACGGGTGAGTAACACGTGGGTGACCTGCCTGGGGGTGGGGGATAACCTGGGGAAACTCGGGCTAATACCGCATACGTTCCCGAGGCTACGGCTTCGGGAGGAAAGGTGGCCTCTGCTTGCAAGCTACCGCTCCCAGAGGGGCCCGCGGCTGATTAGCTAGTTGGTGGGGTAATGGCCCACCAAGGCGACGATCAGTAGCCGGCCTGAGAGGGTGATCGGCCACACTGGAACTGAGACACGGTCCAGACTCCTACGGGAGGCAGCAGTGGGGAATATTGGACAATGGGGGCAACCCTGATCCAGCAACGCCGCGTGGGGGATGAAGGTCCTCGGATTGTAAACCCCTGTTAAGAGGGACGAAGGCTTTCGGGCGAACAGTCCGGAAGCTTGACGGTACCTCTAGAGGAAGCCCCGGCTAACTCTGTGCCAGCAGCCGCGGTAATACAGAGGGGGCGAGCGTTATTCGGAATTATTGGGCGTAAAGGGCGCGTAGGCGGCTGGGCAAGTCCAAGGTGAAATCCCTCGGCTCAACCGAGGAACTGCCTTGGAAACTGCCC
>JACTMI010000018.1:0-45000 GCA_014584695.1 Acidobacteriota bacterium | reverse complement strand
CGGGTCCGCTCGGCGCGATCCCCGACCTGCGGCACGCCCTGGGGCCAGACTGCGGTACGGGGCCGGCTCATCGCGTATCTCCCTTCCTGGGCATCGAGAGGTCAAGCCGAGCGCGGCAGAGCCCAGGCAGAATCGAGAGCGCCGACATGACGGACCTCGCGCCGCTGCGCCTCGTTGAGGGCCAGGTGGAGCCGTTGCACCTCGACGAGGTCCCAATCGTAGCCCGCGACCGCGTCCGTCAGCTCGAACAGGTCCCGACTCAGGTCGTCGCGGCTCTCCTGATATCCGGCGAGCTCCTGATCGCCGCCCGTGGCGACGGCGCGGGCGAGCAGCTCGGCGTCGCGCAGGGCATCGGTGATGCCGTGCGCGGTGATCGGATCCTTGAAGTACCCGGCATCGCCCACCAGGGCCCAGCCGGGTCCCCAGCCGCGGCGGAGAAAGCCGGGCCGGCCGGCGAAGCCGCGCAGACCGCCGACCCGGCGCGCGGTCGCGATCCTGGCCGCGAGCCCGGGATCCGTCTCGGCGAGGAGGCGGTGGTATCCGCCCTCGAGATTGCCCCGCAGCTCGCGCTCGAAGCGCCCGGCGGTGGTGGCGACGAAGACGCAGCAGAGTCCGTCATTGGTCGGAATCACGCCCGCGGAGACGCCGGGTCGAAAGTGCCAGTGGTAGCCCTGGAGGTCGAGCCCGGACCAGAGGCCGTAGATGACGCCGCTCGCGTTGCGGGCACTCCGCTCGATCGGGGCGTCGACCCACCTCGCGACGTGAGAGTTGGCGCCGTCGGCGCCGATGACGAGCGAAGCCCGCACCGGGCGAGGTCCGAGCAGCGGATCCTCGAGCAGCACACCGTTCACCCGTCCGCTCTCGCCGCGCAGCAGATCGAGCGCCCGCACCTCGTGGACGACGCGGACTCCCGCGGCCCGCGCGGCGTCGACGAGGCGTGCGTCGAGCACGGTCCGGCGCGGCGCGAAGAGGGCGTCGATGCCCCCTGCGGCCCGGATCGCGACCTCCACCGCCGCCTCGCCATAGTGAAACGTCGTGGTGCGCACGGGCGGAGTGTCGGCGGCCACGATCGACTCGAGCAGCCCCCAGCGGTGCAGCTGGAGCACGCCGGCGCGCATCAGGGCGAGGGTGGAAAGGGTGTCGCTGCCGTAGCGGCCGCGGTCGACCAGCAGGACGTCGAGCCCGCGGCGCGCGAGCAGCAGCGCGGTGGCGGCCCCGGCGACACGGGCGCCGACGACGACAACGTCGACCGGCGAGGTGGGGAGGCGGAGTGGACTCATGGCGGGCTCCGGAGATCTGGTTTCAAGCCGCCGCGCGGGCGTCGGCGCCGGCAATCTGTTCTGCGAGCGCCTCGGCGTCGGCGCCGACGCCGTCGAGGAAACTCGAGTTGCGCCGGCGCTGGAAGCGCAGGCCGAGGACGTAGAGACCCGGGACGGCGGTGACGCCGCCGCGGTGACGGATCTCGCCCCGGTGGTCGAGAACCGGCACGCGCAGGAAGTCGTAGCGACGTCGGTAGCCGGTGGCCCAGAGCACGGTCTCGATCCCTTCCGCGCGCAGGTCGAGCTCGGTGGCCGCGCGGGGCAGCCGGATCGCCGGCACAGGCTCCGGCGGCGCCACTTCGGCGGTCAGCCCCGCGCGCTCGACGAAGCGGTCGATCCTCAACAGCAGCCGGGCGAGCTTGTCGTCCGCCGTGAAGGTCGTCGCGGCCAGATCGTCACGAAAGCGGACGCGGCGGCCAGCGGCGTCGGCGGCGCCGCCGACCACGCGAACGCCGGCCGCCGCCAGCACGCCGAGGTCGAGCGTGCGGTGCTCGGGCGAGCCGATCAGCTGGAACGAAGGCTGACGCCGTGCCCGTTCGAGGTCCCGCATCTGCTCCGCGCGCTCGTCCAGGATGCCGGTGGCGTCGAGCCAGGCGAGGATGTCCCGGCCCCGGTACCGCCGCGGCAGCCGGACGTGGCGGCCGACGGCGAGGGTCACCGGACGGCCGGCACGGTGGATCTCCTCGGCGAGTTGAACGCCGGAGGCGGAGGCTCCGACGACCAGCACGCCACCGCGGGGCAGCGCGGCCGGGCTCCGGTACTGCGAGGTCGTCACCTGCAGGAGATCGCCGCTCAGGCGGCCGGCGAAGGCCGGCACCGCGGGGGAGTCGCAGAAGCCGGTGGCGACGACCACCGCGCCCGCGAGCCACGAGCCGCGGTCGGTGGTGACGCGGAAACCGGGGCCGCGGCGCCCGATCGTCTCGACCGCCGTGCCGGTCTCGACCGGGGGGAGAAAGGAGCGCTGGTACCCTTCGAGGTAGGCGACGACTTCGCTTCGAGTCATGAAGCCGTGCGGATCGGCGCCGCGGTAGTGATAGCCGGGCAGCCGGCTCTGCCAGTTGGGGGAGAGCAGCCGCAACGAGTCCCAGCGCTCGCGACGCCAGCGCTCGCCGACCTCGCCCCGTTCGAGCACGACGTGATCGACGCCGCGGACGCAGAGCGCGCGACTCATGGCGAGCCCGGCCTGGCCGGCGCCGACGATCACGACCTCGGTCTTGCGCATCTCGTTTGCCCGCGGAGGAAGGTGGAAAGGGGCGCGACGGCCGGCCTCGGTCCCGAGACCGGCCGTCGCGTGCCGAGTCGGTTCAGGCGGCCTCGACCGAGATCTCGACCGGCACCTGGTTGGTGATCACGTCGAACACCGCCGAGCGCGCGCGCGACTGCTCGACGATGGCGCGCAGCTTCTCCGGAGGAGCGTCGCCAGCGATCTTGAAGCTGACGCGGATCTTCTGGTAGCCGTTGCGGACGGTGTCGGAGAGACCGAAGATGCCGAGCAGGTCGATGTCCCCTTCGACCGTCGACTCGACAGAGGTGAGCGTCACGCCGCGCGTGGCGGCGATGTTGCCGATGCCGGCGGTCAGGCAGGCGGCGAGCGCGTGGAGCAGGAACTCGACCGGTGTCGGGCCGTTGCCGGCGCCCACCAGCACCGGCGGGTGGTCGGCGTCGTACTGGAAGTCGCCACTCTGCGGGTGGACGCCGCCAGCGCCGGCGAACGGCTCGAGGCGGGTCCGGCTGTGGGTGCCGCGGAGCCACCGGTTGGTGGCGCGGAACTGGAACTTCGCGAGCTCGGGCTGTCCGCCGACGGCGTTGATGGTGCCCAGCAGATTCGGGGTGTCGACACCGTTGAGCGGCACCCGCTCGCGCTTCGCTTCGAGGGTCTGCATGGTCTTGTCTCCTGGACTGGGCGCCCTGCGCCCCTGTTCGAGAATCGCCCGACTGGCCGGGGAGCTCGTCCCCCACAGCTACGCGAGGCGGAGCAGTTCCCGCCATTACGCGGCGGCCGGGGGTCGCGCAGGCCACCCGGAGAGCCCACGGGCCCCGCTGCGGCGCGCGTAGTAGGCTGAAAAAAGGTTGAGCCTCCATATCGCCCTGCTCGGCCCCGACCTGTTCGCGGCCTTCCACGACTTCGCCCGCGCCCTCAAGGCCAGTGGGGCGCGGGTGACCGGCATCGGAGCGACGCCCACGGCGCGGCTGCGGGCGGGCCTGAAGCGACACCTCGACCACTGGGAGCCGGTGGCGTCGCCGTTCGATGCCGCCGAAGTGGCGCGCGCGGTCGCGCGGGCGAGTCGAAAGCGTGGCGTGGACCGGCTGGAGACCGTCGAGGAGCGGCTGATCGAGCCGGCGGCGCTCGCGCGCGAGAAGCTCGGCTTGCCCGGGCTCTCGACCGCCGCGGCGCGTCTGTGCCGCGACAAGCCGGCGATGAAAGAGGCGCTGCGGCGGGCGGGGATCCCCTGCGCCGAATCCGCGGCGGTGGCGACGCCCCAGGACCTCGCCGCGTTCGCCGAGCGGGTCGGGTGGCCGCTGATCGTCAAGCCGCGCGCGGGCCTCGGCTCGCAGAAGACTTTCCGCGCCGACAGCCGTCGCGAGCTCGAAGCCGCGGCCTCGGCGCTCGGTCTCGGCCGCGGCGGCGAGGCCGCGGTCGAGGAGTTCGTGGAAGGGCACGAGGGGTTCTACGACACGCTGTCGATCGACGGCGAGCCCCGGCTGGAGTTCGTCTCGCACTACTTTCCGAGCGTCCTCGAGGCGCTGACGCGGCGCGAGATCTCGCCCCAGATCGCCGCCACCAACCGGGTCGAGGCGGCGAGCTATCGCGAGCTGCTCGACACCGGCCGCAGAGTGATCCGGGCGCTCGGTATCGGCACGTCCGCGACCCACATGGAGTGGTTCTTCGGCCCCAAGGGGCTCAAGGTCTCGGAGATCGGGGCCCGGCCGCCGGGCGAGCGGCTCTGGGATCTCTACTGCGTCGGCAACGAGATCGATCTCTACCGCGAGTGGGCCGAGGCGATCGTCCACGGCCGCAGCGCGGCGCGACCGAGCCGGCGCTACGCCACCGGCTCGGTCCAGGTCCGCCCGGACCGGGATGGCAAGATCGCCAGCTACCAGGGTCTCGAAGAGGTGCGCGCCCGCTATGGCGCCTTCGTTTTCGCCAGCGACCTGCCGCGGCCGGGCCGCCGCACGGTGCCGATCGAGAAGGGCTACCTCGCCAACGCCTGGTTTCGTCTGCGCCATCCCGACTACGACCAGCTGCGGGCGATGATGGACGACATCGGCCGCACGCTGCGGGTGCGGTCCGTGCCCGGCTGAGCCGGCGCCAGCGATCGAACCTTTCCGCCCGCCCAGCGTACCTCTTGACGACAGTTGTCGTCATGGGGCATTATGACTACAGTTGTCGTCACGGGGGGCGCCGATGGGTCGAGGCAGCGGCATCGGGGATCGAGAGCTGGCGCTGCTGCGCTGGCTGGACGAGCGTGGCGGTGCGACCGTCGGCGAAGCGGCGGAGGGCTTCGGCGCCGCGCACTCTCTGGCGCGTTCGACCGTGCTGACGATGATGGAGCGGCTGCGCGAAAAGGGGCTGCTCGGCCGCCGCCAGGCCGGGGGCGTCTACCGCTACCGGCCCGTCGCGCGGCCGGAGAGCGTCGAGCGCGGCGCCGTGCGGTCGTTCGTGGCGCGGACCCTCGGCGGCTCGATCGCCCCGCTGGTCGCCTACCTCGCCGAGGAGGAGAGCCTCGACGCCGCGGAGCTGGCCGAGCTCGAGCGGCTGCTCGAACGGCTACGGGAGCGGCGGGGAGGGGAGCCGTGATGCCATTCCCGGCAGCCGCGGCGGCCGGCCTGACGGAGCTCGGTGACCGACTGCTCGCCGCCTCGCTCGCGGCCGTGGTCATCCTGGGCGTCGCGCTCCTGTTGGCGCGGGCCCTGCCGCCGGCCTGGTCGAGATCGCGCGCACTGGTGCTCTGGCTCGGTCTGGCGCGCGCGCTCGCCGAGCTGGCGGGCGCACCGGCTCTCGAGCTGGCATGGCTGCAGGCAACGCCGCCCGCCACGGCCAAGCCGCAGCCGGAGCGTTCGCATCCGGCGTGGGCGGCGCTCACTCCGGCGCCAGTGCCGACGATTCCGAGCGCGAGCGCGGACCGTGCCGAGCCGCGGCCGGCCCGTTCTTGGCCCGAGCTCGCGCTCGCGGCGGCGGCGGCGCTCTGGCTCGCCGGGCTCGCAGCGGCGGCGGTCGCGCTCGGATCTTCGCTGACGCGCCTGCGCCGGACCGTCCGGAGCGCGCGGCCGCTCGACCTGGCGTCGATCCCGGTGAGCTCTCGACGCATGGTGACCGAACCTGGACGGAGGCCGATCGAGGTCACCGTGTCGAGCCGGGTCGGAACTCCTCAGGCGATCGGCTGGCTCCGCCCTCGGATCCTGCTGCCCGAGCGGGCGCTCGCTTTGCCCGCGGAGCAGCTCGCGCTGGCGCTGCTCCACGAACGGGTCCACCTCGAGCGCCGCGACACGCTCTTGGCGCTGGTGCCGGCGCTGGCCGAGCGCCTGTTC
This sequence comes from Acidobacteriota bacterium, assembly GCA_014584695.1. Lineage (GTDB taxonomy): Bacteria > Acidobacteriota > Thermoanaerobaculia > Multivoradales > JAGPDF01 > JACTMI01. The sequence goes on along the minus strand of JACTMI010000018.1, from coordinate 39,151 downwards.
TTCTTTCATCCGTTGGTCCGGCGCGCCGTCCGCGAGTTCGCCTGGTCGGTGGAGGCCGCCTGCGATGCCGAAGTCTTGCGGCGCTCCGGCGCGCCCCCGGACCTCTACGGGCGCCTGCTGCTGCGGATGGTGGCGCCCCCTTCGCTGCCCGGACGGCTCGCGACGGCCTGGCCGCTCGCCCACTCAACCCTCGCCAGGAGGCTCGACATGCTCGCTCGCACCACCCCCTCTCCCGCTCGCCGGCTGGCGGCGGCAATCGCGTTCGCCGCCGCGCTGCTCCTCGCGCTGCCGATCCGCTTGGTCGCGGGGCCGCCGGTCCATCCGACGGCGCCCGCCGCCGAGGCGGCATATCCGCGCACCTCCGGGGCGCCGCCGGCGGTGACGCCGCTGCCACCGGCTCCCGCCGCCCGGCCCGTCGCGGCCTCGCCGCGGTTCCGGGGGGCTGCCGAGGCTCCACCCCCCGTGCCGCCGATTCCGGCGGCCCTGCCGGCACCGCCGGCACCGCCGGCGCCGCCGACCCTGGGCGCACGACTCGAGGAGCTGGGCATCGATTGGCTGGTTCTGATCGAGAACGGACGCAGATACTCGTTCGCTTCCGGGCCCGGTGGCGACTCCCGAGCCGAGTCGCTGCGGCGGGGCAACGAGCCGCTGGCTTGGTTCGTGCGCGACGGCCGGGAGTGGGTGGTCCGGGACCCGGCCTGGCTGGCGCGGCTCGGCGCGCTGCTGGAGCACGACCGCGCGGAGCGCGAAGTCGCCCTGCGCACGGCGCGCGACCAGGCGCGGCTGGCGCGGGACTCCGCCCGGCTGGCGGCCGAGGCGGCGCGGACGGCGGCGCGGGAGAGCCGGCGTGCGGCGCAGGCGGCGGCGCGCGAAGCCGAGCGGTTCGAACGCGAGGATCGACGCCCGAGCCCAGAGGACCGTGAGGCTCTCGAGGTCGCGGTCGAGCGCGAGATCGAGCAACATCTCGCGCGGGTCGAGGCCGAGCTCGACCGGAGCCGCGCCGAGCTCGACGCCCAGAGCCGGGAGATCGCGCGCTGGAGCGCCGAGATCGAGGCCGAAGTCGCGGCGGGCGTCGAGCGGTTGCAGCAGGACCTCGCGGCGTTGCTCGAAGCGGCGCTCGAGGAGCGCCTGGCCGAACCCGTCCCTTGAGCGGGCTGCGGACTCAGCCGGCGGGGTCGCGGCGGCGCACGCTCAGCCGCTTCTCGACCTCGGCCACGACCTGGCCGGCTTCGTCCAAGACCTCGACGCCCAGCTCGACTTCCAGGCGGCCGCGCTCGGCCGCCTCGGAGCGGATCTGCTCGATCCTCTCGCGCGCGATCTCGAAGCGCGCCGACACCGTGCCGCGCCCGGGGCGCAGATAGCGGATCCGCGCCGACTTGTCCCAGACCACGAAGCCGGCACCCAGCTCCTCGACCAGGATCAGCATGTAGAAGGGGTCGGTCATCGCGTAGAGCGAGCCGCCGAAGTGGGTGCCGACGTAGTTGCGGTTCCACCACCGCAGCGCCAGCCGGCTCTCGAAGGCGAGCGGATCCTGGCGGATCACCCGGGCGCGCACCCCCGCGCCGGCGAACGGCGGCCACCAGTTCATCAGCCGGAGCCGCCACCGTCGTTCGCCCGCCATGGTGAATCGAATGCTACGCGAGGCGGGCGCCGCGCGGCGGTTCGAACGCCAACGGCGACGATAGACTTACCCGGATGCCGAGAGCCGCCTCCGCGCCTTCGCGCGCCGCCGATCTGGTCGAGCTGACCAAGCCGCGGATCACGCTGATGGTCACCCTGACCAGCGCCGCCGGGTTCCTGGTCGCGGCGCCGGCCGGAGAGCTGGCCCTCGCCCGGTTCCTCCACACCATCGTGGGCACCGCGCTGGTGGCGGCCGGCTCGGCGGCGCTCAATCACTACCTGGAGCGGGATACCGACGCCCGCATGCGGCGCACGGCGCAGCGGCCGTTGCCGGCGGGGCGGCTGGAGCCCGATTCGGCGCTGCTGTGGGGGGCGCTGCTCGCGGCCGCCGGTCTGCTCGAGCTGGCGCTGGCGGTCAACGCGCTGACCGCGCTCTTGGCCGCGGCGACGCTGATCGCCTACGTCTGGGTCTACACGCCGCTCAAGCGCCGGAGCTCGCTGGCGACGCTGGTGGGAGCCGTCCCGGGCGCGGCGCCGCCGCTGCTCGGCTGGACCGGCGCCGCGGGCGAGATCGGTCTCGGCGGTTGGCTGCTCTTCGCGCTGCTCTTCCTCTGGCAGCTCCCCCACTTCCTGGCCATCGCCTGGCTCTACCACGACGACTACCGCGCCGCGGGGCTCCACCTGCTGACCATCGACGATCCGGACTACGGCCGCACCACGCGTCAGGCCTTCCTCTACGCGGTGGCGCTGCTGCCGGTCTCGCTGCTGCCGGCGGCGGTGGGCCTCGCCGGGCCGCTCTATCTGGTCGGCGCCAGCTTGCTCGGTGTCGCCTTTCTGGCCGCCGCGGCGCTGTTCGGCCGGCGTCCGAGCCGGTCGAGCGCCCGCCGCCTGCTGCTCGCATCGGTCGCCTACCTGCCGGCGGTGCTGGCGGCCTGGGTGGCCGACCACCGGTTGGCCGCCGGGGGATTCGGGCCGTGAGGCGCGCCCTGGCCATCGGGCTGCTGGCCGGCGCTTTCGCCGCGGTCGCCGTGCTGTTCCTGTTCGAATGGATCCACCGACCGCCGCCGCCGCCGCTGATCGCCGTGGTACCCGAATTCACGCTGGTCGAGCGCTCGGGCGCGCCGGTCACGCGCGCCGACCTGCTGGGCCGGCCCTGGGTCGCCGACTTCTTCTTCACCCGCTGCGCGGTCTACTGCCCGCGGCTGACGGCGCGGATGCAGGAGCTCGGCGAGCGTCTCCCCGCTCGCGCGCGGGTTCGCCGGGTCTCGATCTCGGTCGACCCCGAGCACGACACGCCCGAGGTGCTGCGCGAGTACGCGGCGAAGTGGGGGATCGGCGACGACGCCGACTGGCTCTTGCTCACCGGCGGCGAGGTCGAGATCCGAGAGCTCGTCCGTCACGGCTTCCTGCTGCCGGTCGAAGACGATCCGGACAACGTGGCCATGCCGATCCTGCACAGCAACCGGTTCGCCCTGGTCGACGCCGAGGGGCGGCTGCGCGGCACCTACGAGGCGTTCGAGCCCGACGGGCTCGAACGGCTGCTCGCCGACCTCGCCGCGGTCGAAGCCGAGCGCCAGCGCTGAGCGCCCCCGCCATGGATCCCTCGCTCGGCGATCTGCCCAGCCTGAACGCAGCGCTCAACGTCGCCGCGGCGATCTGCCTGCTGCTGGGCTGGAGCTTCATCCGGCGCGGGCGCGTCGAAGCGCATCGCCGCGCGATGTGGAGCGCTCTGTGCTGCTCCACCGTCTTCCTGATCTCCTACCTGATCTACCACTTCCAGGTCGGTTCGGTCCGTTTTCAGGGCCAGGGGCCGGTGCGGACCCTCTACTTCGCCATCCTGCTCACCCACACCGTGTTGGCGGCGGCGGTGCCGCCGCTCGCCCTGGTGACCCTCTCCCGCGCGCTCGCCCGCCGCTTCGATCGCCACCGGGCGATCGCGCGCTGGACGCTGCCGATCTGGCTCTACGTCTCGGTGACCGGTGTGGCGGTCTACTGGATGCTCTACCAGATGGACTTCTGATCCTCCGCGGGCCCGTCGGCGCGGGCCTCCGGCTCGATGTCGGTCGGCGCGCTCCCCGGGCCCTCCTCGCCCAGCCAGACGAAGCGGTCGAGACTGCGCGCCCAGACGAAGCCGGTGCCGGTCGCGGCCAGATCGCGCAGCACGGCGAGCTTGGAGTCGAGGTCGTCGATCATGTGGAGCGCGATGGCCTCGGGGGTCATCGGCTCGACCGGGGATGCGAACTCCTTCTTGCCCTGGTGCGAGAGCACCAGGTGCTCCAGCGTCAGCGCCAGGTCCGCGGGAAAGTCGGGAATCGCGGCGACACGCTCGCGCAGCAGGTCGCGCCCGATCACGATGTGGCCGACCAGCCGGCCTGCGCGCGTGTAGTCGTTGTTGGGCATCGCGCCCAGCTCGGTGAGCTTGCCGAGGTCGTGGAAGAGGACGCCCAGGAGCAAGAGGTCGCGGTCGAGCTCGGCGTAGTGATCGGCGACGCGGACGGCGAGCCCGAGCATCGAGACCACGTGCTCGAGCAGCCCGCCCCGGAAGGCGTGGTGGATCGCCTTGGCGGCGGGGTGGACGCGCAGCCGGGCGCCGTGCGCGGCCAGCGTCTCCTCGGCCAGGCGCCGCATCTCGGGCCGGTGGAGCTGGCCGGCCAGGGTCTCCTCGAGCTGCCGCCAGAGCTCGCCCAGGTCGTGCTTCGAGGACGGCACGAGCGCGGCTTCGTCGAAGCCGTCGCCGGCGTCGGCCGCGCCCGCCGCGCGGCAGTTCTCGACCTTGAGCTGGAGCTGGTCGCGGTAGCTCTGGACGGTGCCGCGGAACTTGACGTAGCCGGGCGCCGTGAACTCGCCCGAGAGCGCCGCCGAGTCGGACCAGGCCTTGGCGTTGATGGTGCCCGAGGCGTCGGCGAACTCGAGGTCGAGATAGTCGCGCCCCCCCTTGTCCTGCCGCAGCTCCCGCCGGCGCAGGAAGGCGAATCCCTGGACCAGGTCGCCCGCCTTCCAGGTCGCGATCGGTCGATTGCGGATCACGTGGGACATCGCGGCGAAAGTATAGTCGCGGCGCCGGGTTGGTCCGGAGCTTGCTCCGCGCCAGCAGCGGGGAGGCTCCACCATGCGCCGATTCGCCATCCTGCCGCCGCTCGCCGCCCTGCTGGTCGGGCTTTCGACCTCGCCGGCCGCGCTCCGGGCGGCCTGGATCGAGGTCGATCCCGCGGTCGAGCGGACACGGTCGTTTTTCGAGGACGGCCCGGCGCTGCTCCTGCCCGCAGCCGAGCGGGAGCGGCTGGCCGCACTTCCGGAGCCCGAGCGGATCGGCGCGGCGGCGGCCTGGCTCGGTGGCGACCCGATCCCGGAGACCCCGGAAAACGAGCTCGCCCTCGGCATCGAGCGCCGCCGCGCGCTGCTGCGGGCGGAGGGCCTGTCGCTGTTCGATGATCGGGCCCGGCTCCTGTTCCTGCGCGGCGTCCCCACGGAGCGCTACAAGGTCGAGTGCAGCGGCGTGTTCCGGCCGCTCGAGATCTGGACCTACGGCATCGGGCCGGGCGCGAGAACCGCGGTGCTCTTCCGCCCCCGCAACGAGTCGGCCTTCCGGGCCTGGATCCCGACCGACTCCAAGCGCGGCCTCTACGAGGAGGAGATGGAGTACTACCTCGAGCAGTTCGACGAGCTGCGCGGCAGGATCCGAGGCAAGCGGCCCGATCTCCAGCTCTGCAAGGACACGCCCCGAGTGGACCGGACGACCGGAGTCGAAGGGCTGTTCGGCTTCCAGCGGGAGCGGATGAGCGATGCCCAGGTGCAGTCGCTGTTCGAACCGCCCGCCGATCTCGCGGGCTGGGCCCGCGCGGCGGCCGCGGAGCCGGCGGCGGCCGGGGAGCTCTTGCCCATCGGCGCCGTCCGATTCGCTTTCCCCGAGTGGCGGGACCAGCGCCTGGTGACCCGGGTCCGCGTCGAGCTGCCCGCCGGGGCGCCGCTCGGCGTCCATGAGGAGGCGGGAGGGGGGCGGGAGGTGCGGATCACGGCCGCTGGCCGCGTCGAACAGGAGGCCGGGGTGTTCGAGGAGTTCCGGACGCGGTTCGTCCTGCCGCCGCCGGCGGCGGACGTGCCGGTCGTGCTGGAGCTCGAGCGGGCGCTGCGGCCGAAGCAGCGTTTCGTCGTCCGGGTCCGGCTGACCGACGAGGTCTCCGGCCGCGGGGCCTGGCTCGATCGCGGTTTCGTGGTGCCCGCCGAACCCACACCGCTCGAGGAGAGCGGGCCCGCTTCAGGCGTGGTGGTCGGCCAGGACGTCGGTCTGGCGCGGCCCAGCGGCCGCGACACCCTGATCCTGTTGCCACCGGGCGCCGACGTCGTCTTCGGTCTCTTCCGGGCCGAGGCGCTGGTTGCCGGCAGCCGGATCCGGAAGGTGCAGTTCTTCGTCGACGGCAGGGCCCAGCTGACTCGCGGGGCGCCGCCCTGGAGCGCGGAGCTGCGGCTGCCCAACATCCCGACCGAGACGGTGATCCGTGCCGAGGGCTACGACGAGAAGGGCGGCCTGGTGGCGGCGGACGAGATCCTGCTCAACGAGCCGCAGGGTGAGCCGCGGGTCAAGCTGCTCGCGCCGCCGCGCGGCCGGCACCCGGTCGGCAGCACCCTCGCCCGCGCGGCGGTGGTGGTCCCGGAGGGCAAGAGCGTCACGTCGGTCGAGTTCAAGCTCAACGACGAGGTGCTCGCGACCCTCACCCAGCCCCCCTGGGAGACCCGTTTCACCGCGCCGCCGGCGGACGACGTCGTCTATCTGACCGTGACCGCCCGCTACGCGGACGGCACCACGGTCGAGGACTTCCGGATCCTGGGCTCGAGCGATTTCCTGGAAGAGATCGAGGTCGACCTGGTCGAGCTCTACGCCACCGTCACCGACCGCGCCGGCGAGCTGGTCGAAGGCCTCTCGGTGGCGGACTTCACCGTGCTCGACAACGGCCGGCCGCAGAGGATCTCGAAGTTCGAGCTGGTGCGGGACCTGCCGCTGACCGTCGGTCTGGCGATCGACACCTCCGGCTCGATGCGCGAGTCGATCGGCGAGGCGAAGCGGGCCGCGACCGGCTTCCTGCGACAGGTGATGACCCCGCGCGACCGCGGCTTCGTGGTTTCGTTCTCGGAGCGGCCCTCACTTCTGATGCCGATGACCGCCGACAGCGGCGCGCTCGAGATCGCCTTCCGAGACCTGCTGGCGATGGGGAACACGTCGCTCCACGACGCGCTCGTGTACGCGCTCTACCAGTTCCGCGGTGTGCGCGGGCGCAAGGCTCTGGTCCTGCTCTCCGACGGCGACGACACCAGCAGCCTGGTGCCCTTCGCCGACGCGCTCGCTTTCGCGCAGCGCAGCGGCGCCGCGATCTACACCATCGGCCTCGGCGTCGGCGCCGGTAGCCTCGGCATTCGGGGCAAGCTCCAGAAGCTGGCCGAGGAGACCGGCGGCCGGGTCTTCTACGTCAGCCAGGCGACGGACCTGGCGGCCGTCTACGCGCAGATCGAACGCGAGCTGCGCAGCCAGTACCTGCTCGCCTTCTCGCCCAATCCGCCGCCGCGCGAGGGCGAGCGGCACGCGGTCGAGGTCAAAGTGCGTGGCTCCGGCTTGAAGGCCCGCTCGGCGCGCGGCTACACTCCCTGAACCATGCCACGCGCCGCGCTCGTCCGGATCACCGCCCTGCTCCTCGCCGCCGCCGCTGGCGCCGGCAGCCTGCCGGCGCGGGATCTCACGCTCTCGAAGCTCAACCGGACCTACACCGACCTGGTCGGTGAGCTGCCGCCATTCGTCGCCGATCCGGTGCGGCTGACCCTGCGCTCGCCGAGCCAGACCGTCCACGTCCGCTCGCACCGGGCCCGGATGGCGCCACGCTCGGACGGCGCCTTCGATGGCCAGCTCGAGATCGAGCTGCTGGGCAAGGGGGCGCTGCTGGCCGACCTCGAGGTCGGCGGCGTCCGCCGTCAGCTGAGCGACGAGGTGGTGATTCCGCCGCAGACGCTGCGGCTCGACGCGCGCGTCCGGCTGAGCCGGGTGGAGGGCGGCTACCGCGTGCTCGCCGACGGCCTGCCGCGCCGGGTCGAGGTGGCGATCCAGTCGCGGGTGATCAACGACGCGCTGTCGCTGTGCGACACGGCGGCGGTGCTGTCGTTCGGTGCGCTCGATTGCGGGCCGCTCGCCCTGGCGCTTTCGCGCCCGGCGGTCCGGCTGCCGCCCGAGGTCGACCACTTCCTGTCCGACGGCGATCTCGGCGACGCGGATCGCGCCGCCCTCGACGCGCTGATCGCCAGCCTGCGCCCCTGATTCAGCCCGAGGGAGGCTTCCGGGTTCAACCCGGCATCGGCAGCCCGGCGCGGGTCGCCGCCTCGAGGATCGCGGCGTGGCCGGGGATCTGGAACAGGAAGCGCTGCCGCATCGCCGGCTCGAGGTAGCCGGTCTGGCGCAGCAGCTCGCTGTAGGCCTCCTCCAGATAGGGTCTGGGATCCTCGCCCCGTCCGCGGTGGCCTTCGAGCCAGCGCGCGCCGACGTAGAGGTGGTAGTCGTGGAGAGCGCCAGAGAAGATCTGCGGGTGGCGCCGGCGCTCCTCGGCGAGCGCCGCGAACGCCGCTTCGACCCCGGCGACCTCGCCGGCGGCGATCGCCGCATCCAACCGGCAGGCGAGGATGTTGAGGACCGCCAGCTCGTTGCCCGCGTTGCGGTAGATGCGCTCCGCCTCGGCGAAGCGGGGCATCGCCTCGGCCGGCCGCCGCGAGCGGACGAAAACTTGCCCCAGCACCCGCTCGGCGTCGGCGAGGGCGTCGTGCTCGGCCACCAACGACAGGGCGAACAGCGCCTTGCGCGCCTCCTGGTGGGCGGCGTCGAGCTGGCCCAGCTCGAGCTGCAGCTCGGCCAGCTCCACCCGCGCGATCGCTTCGCCGACCGCGTCGTCGCGCCCCTCCCGCAGCGCCAGCGCCCTCTTGACCACCGGCATGGCGCCGGCGAAGTCGCCCAGCCCGGCCAAGGACCTGCCGATGCCGAGCAGCGTCCAGGCCTGATCGGCCCCGTCGCCGCCGTCGGCCACCTGCGCCTGAGCTTCCTGGTAGCGGGCGAGGGCGCCCGGGAAGTTGCCGCGCGCCAGCTCGACCGCCCCGAGCGCGGACAGCGACGCCGCCACCGAACCGGCCGGGCCCACCGGGCGGCGCAGCGCCAGCGCCGCTTCGTGGTGGCGGATCGCATCGTCGAGTCGGAATTCGTGGAGCGCGATGTTGCCGAGATGGAACTCGCAGGTGGCCGCGACGGCGGCCCGTCCGCCCCGTTCCGCGAACTGCAGGGTCTTGAGGAAGAGCTCCTGGGCCTCGGGGCGTCGGCCGAGCCGCACGATCACCCGCCCGAGCTCGATCAGCAGCAGCTCCTTCTTCTTCTCCTCGGTGGCGTGGGCGGCGGTGAGCGCGCGGCGCAGCGTCGCCTCGGCCTCGCGCAGCCGTCCAGCCTTCTGCTGGAGCTCGGCGGCCACGGCGGCGACGGCGAGGAAGCGCTCGGGTCGGGCGCCGGCGAGCTCGAGGCCGCGCGCGATGGCGGCCTCGAGCTCGTGCAGGCGGCCGAGCCGCCGCGCGATCGGCAGCAGCGCCCAGAGCAGGTCGAGCTCCAGCGTCGGGTCTCCGCCCCGCTCGCCGAGCGAGGCGAGCTCGCCGCGCAGCGCGGCGAAGAGCTCCTCGCGCGGAATCCTGGCCCCGGGCGCGGCGGCCGCGCGCAGCGCCGTCTGGGCGCCGTCCTCCGAGCCGGCGAGCAGCGGCCAGGCGCCCCAGAGCTCCGGGCCGGTCGAGCTGCGGGCCGCCAGCAGCTCGCCCAGCGTCCGCTTGGCCTCGAGGGCGACCCCGGGCTCGAAAGCGCCGGCGAGGGCCAGCTCGATCGCCGGGAATCGGTGCACCAGCCCCTCGCCCCAGGGCCCCTCGCGCCGGACCAGCAGGCCGGCCTGGATCGGCAGCTCCTCCCAATCGGCGCCGAGGGTCGGCGCGCCGAGCGTGAACGTGGCCGCGCCCAGCTCGGCGGCGGGCGTCGGGTTCCCGGCGAGCGCCAGCAGGCGCAGGGGGGTGGGATTGCCGAGGCGAGCGGCCTCCGCCTCGGCGTGCAGGCGCAGCCGGCTCGACGGCTGGAACTCGGCCCGGTCCTCGGTGCCGCTGAAGAAGAACGAGCCGAAGACCTGGCGCAGCTGGCGGTCGCGGACCAGGTAGAGCAGCGCCTCTTCGAGCGCGAAGGGGTTGCCGCCGGCGCGCTCGGCCAGCCGCTCGGAGACCCCGAGCGGCAGCGCCAGGCCGTGGAAGGCCTGGAAACAGAAGCGCTCCCAGGCCTCCCCTGCGAGCGGCTCGAGCTCGACCAGCGGCAGCGGCCCGAGCGCTTCGTGCCACGGGGTCGCAGAGCGGCCGATCAGCAGCGCGTGCAGCCCGGCGCCGAAGTCCGGCCGCGCGGCGAGGTCGAGGATCTCCTGCCAGACGCCGGCGTCGGCCGACTCCAGCGTGTCGAAGACGACCCACAGCGGGCGGGTCTTCTCACCGCGCAAGAGTCGGTCCAGCGGCAGCGATGGCTCGACCGGCTCGCCCCCCGCCCGCCGCCAGATCGCAGCTCGGCCACTGGCGCGCAGGATCTCCCAGGCGAGGCGGGTCTTGCCCACTCCGATCGGCCCGGTGAGGCGGCAGCCGGGCTGGGCGAGCAGCTCGCCGAGCCGGTCGCCGGCGTCGCCGCGCGGCACCCAGCGCAAGGCGCGGGCGAGGACCTCGGGATTGCGCCAGGGCGGCAGGCCCGGCGCGGCCGGGCCGAGGACGGCGGTCGGCACGACCCGGCCGGTGCCGATCTGGAGGTTCGGCCCGGCGGCCGTCACCCAGCGCCCTTCGAGCCCGCGCACGGCGTGGCCGGTCAGGTGCAGGGTGTCGGGCGAGAGCGCCGGCGGCCGCCGCGCGAGCTCCTGGATCAGGGCGTCGGCGATCAGCTCCAGCCGGTCGGCCTCGAGGCGCAGCGCCGCCGGGGCGACCAGGGCGCGGGTCTTGCCCTGGCCCACCTCGGCGGCGAGCGCGGCGAGCAGCCGCTGGCCGAGCCGGGCGGCGCGGTCGAACACGGCGGGATCGCCCGGCAGCGCCGGCAAGACCCAGGTTCCCGGCTCGGCCTGATGGACCCCGACCCCGGCCAGGTCGAGCTGGCCGAGCCGGGCAGCACCCGGCCCGTCGACCCAGATCCGCAGCAGCCCGGCGGGCAGGCGCAGGGCCGGTGAAGCGCCGGTCAAGCCGCCGCTCCGGCGTCGGCGCCCGCGCTGTGATAGAAGGTTCGGCCCTGGAGGTACGCCACCATGTCGTCTCGCCGACTCTTGAACCGGCTCTACTACTTTACCGTCGAAGACGAGGGGATTCTCGCCGAGGCCTTCCCGAAATTCGAGCAGGATGCCTTCTGCATCGCCTACAAGGTGGTCGGCACCGACGACGTGTTCGTCACCACCGCCGAGACGAAGGAGGCGATGGACCGGCACGACATCCCCTACAACTTGCTCGCCGAGGAGGAGGCCGGACGCATTTCGCTGCTCCACTCGGTGCAGTCGAAGGAAGAACTGTCCGATTTCGAGGATGCGATCAAGGCGCTCGCCCTGGCGCACCGCGCGATCGCCGCCGCCTGCGTCGGGGTCAACGGCGAAGCCGATCTCGGCTTCGAGCTCTCCTCGCAGGCCGAGGACTATACGTACTTCACCGCTCCGGCCGGCCACACCTTCATCTGGCGGCTCTTTTCCGACCGCAAGGAGGCCGTCTCCTTCCTCAAGAAGCGGACCGGCGGGGACAAGAAGGTGGTCGAGTGGGCGGAAGGCATTCCCCTCGCGTCGGCCAAGGAGCTGCGCAGCTACCACTGAGATGATGCCGCGCGCGCCCGCGACCGAGCGGCTCGACCCGGAGACCTACACCGTCTCGGGGCTCGGTCGCGAGCTGCAGGGGCTGCTGCGCGCGGCGCTGCCGAGCGTCTGGGTGGCCGGGGAGATCCAGCGGCTCAAGACCCACGCCAGCGGCCACGTCTACTTCGAGCTGGTCGAGAAGGGCGACGGCGACGCCGTGGTCGGCAAACTCGACGCCGTCCTCTGGCGGGGCGACGCGGCGCGCGTGCGGACGCTGCTCGACCGCCACGGACAGCGGATGGCGGACGGGCTCGCCATCCGCTGCCGGGTCGCGCTGGACTTCTATCCGCCGCACGGCAAGCTCCAGGTCCAGGTCAAGGAGGTCGATCCGGTGTTCGCGCTGGGCGAGCTCGCCCGGCGCCGCGAGGAGACGCTCGCCGAGCTCGCCGCGACCGGGCTGCTCGAGGCGAATCGCGAGCGGCCGCTCGCGGCGCTGCCGCTCCACGTCGGGCTCGTCACCTCGGCGGGCTCGGCCGCCTATCACGACTTCCTCGCCACCCTCGCCGAGAGCGGTTACGGCTTCCGCGTCACCTTCGTCCACGCCGCGGTTCAGGGGTCGGAAGCCGAGCGCGCCGTCGCCTCGGCGCTGGCGCTGGTCGCCACCGCGGGGGCCGACTGCGCGGCCCTGGTTCGCGGCGGCGGCGCCAGGAGCGACCTCGCGGCCTTCGACAGCCGGGCGATCGCGCTCGCGGTGGCGCGCTCGCCGCTGCCGGTGCTGACCGGCCTGGGCCACGAGATCGACCAGACGGTCGCCGATCGGGTGGCCTACCAGGCGTTCAAGACCCCGACCAAGGTCGCCGAGTTCCTGGTCGCCCGGATGCAAGGGGCCGACCTCGCGGTCGCACGCCTGCGGGAGCGGCTCGCCACCGCCAGTCGGCTGCCGCTCGCCCGCGCCGCCACGGCGCTCGCCGTCGCCGAGCGCCGCGCCCTCGGGGCGCGCGCCCGGCTGGCGCAGCTCGCCGCCCGCCTGGCGGCGCTGTCGCGGGCCCTCGGCGGGGCACCGCCGCGGGCGTTGCGGGCGGCCGGCTCGCGGCTGCGGCTCGCCGCGCAGCGGCTCGGCCGCGAGGCGCCGCGCGGGTTGGACCGCGCCGAGCGCGAGTGGCGGCAGCTGGCCGTCCGGTTGGAGGTGACCGCTCGTGGCCGGCTGGCGCTCGCGGCGGCGCGCCTCGGGGGCATGGCGCGGCTGGTCACGGGACTCGCGCCCGAGCGGACCCTGCGCCGCGGTTTCAGCGTCACCCGTGGGCCGTCCGGGCGCGCGCTCCGCGCGCCGTCGGAGGTCGCGCCCGGCGAACGGTTGACGACGCAATTGGCCGGCGGCGAGATCGCCAGCCGGGTGGAGGAGAGGCGATGAGCGCCAGGAAGAGCGCCGAGGCCGAGGGCCCTGGTTTCACGGCGGCGATTCGCGAGCTCGAGGCGATCCTCGGCCGGATCGAGAGCGAGGAGGTCGACGTCGACCGGCTGGCCGCGGAGCTCGCGCGCGCAGCCGAGCTGCTCGAGCTCTGCCGGGGCAAGATCCGCAAGGCCGAGCTCGAAGTCGCCCAGATCGTCCAGCGCCTCGAGGCCGAACCGGAGGGCTGAGCGCCGTCCGGGGCCGCGGGCGAGCGGAAACCCAGCCCGTCGCCCCGACGTAGAAGGCGAGGTGCGGGGAGTGGCTCCCCGACCGCGAGGTCTGTCTTCCCGGGAGAGGTTGGGTATGGAGAGCTCAAGATGAGAGATGCCGCGCGACGCAGGACGCGACGGCTGGCGGGCGCGCTGCTGCTCGCCGCCGGGTTCGGGCTCGCGCCCGTTCCCGCCGAGACGCCGCGGGCCGAGGTGCCGGTCCAGGAGTTCACGCTCGACAACGGCATGAAGTTCCTGCTCGTGCCCCGGCCCGAGCAGGCGACGGTGATGGGGGGCTGGGTGGCGAAAGTCGGCTCGGCCAACGAGCGGCCCGGCATCACCGGCGTCGCCCATTTCTTCGAGCACATGATGTTCAAGGGCTCGCGCGTGATCGGCACCACGAACGCCGCGCGCGACGCCCAGATCATCGCCGAGCAGGAGGCGCTGCAGGAGCAGATCCGCGCGCTCTACGCGGTGCAGCGGCAGCGCTACCGCCGCGGCGAGATCGACGACCCGTTCGACCCGGCCGCGCGGCCGCGGGAGCTGGTCGACCTCGAGAGCCGGTTCCAGACGCTGGTCGAGGAGCAGCGGCAGCTGATGGTCAAGGACGAGTTCGACAGGATCTACACCGAGGCCGGCGCCTCGGGGCTCAACGCGACCACCAACTGGGACTCGACGATCTACTTCATCACCGTGCCGGCCAACAAGCTCGAGCTCTGGTTCTGGATGGAGTCCGAGCGGCTGCTGCAGCCGGTGTTCCGCGAGTTCTACGCCGAGCGCGACGTGGTCCAGGAGGAGCGGCGGCTGCGGGTCGATTCGACGCCGACCGGCCCCTTCGACGAGCAGCTGAACGCCATGTTCTGGACCTCCCACCCCTACAAGTGGGACACCATCGGCTGGATGTCGGACCTGCGCATGCTGTCGCTCGCCGACGCCGAGGATTTCTTCTCGACCTTCTACGCGCCGAACAACCTGACCGCCGCCCTGGTGGGCAACTTCGATCCCGCCCAGGTCCGGCAGCTCGCCGAGCGCTACTTCGGCCGCATCCCGCGCGGCAAGAAGCCGGTGCCCGACGTGGTCACGCTCGAGGTGCCACAGCTCGCCGAGAAGCGGATGAACGCCGAGTGCGACTGCCAGCCGCAGCTGGCTGTTCAGTTCCACACCGCGCCGTTCCAACACAAGGACAGCTACGTCCTCGACATCGTCGAGGGGCTGCTCAACGGCGAGACCGGCAGGTTGCGCAAGCGGCTGGTGCTCGATAGCCAGATCGCGGCTGCGGCCTCCTCGAGCCAGCAGTCGTGGCGCTACAACGGCTTCTTCTCGCTCTCCGCCGAGACCAAGGGCGACGCCACGCCGGCCGACCTGGAGGCGGCGCTGTGGGCCGAGATCGAGCGGCTGCGCGACGAACCGGTCCCGGCCGAAGAGCTCGCCAAGGTCAACAACCAGATCGCGGCGACCTCGTTCCGGAACCTCGAGAGTCCGTTCTTCCTTCTGCTCCAACTCCTCTTCTACGAAGGCTGGGGGGACTGGAGCTATCTGAACACCTGGTCGGAGCAGACCCTCGCCGTGACCGCGGAGGACGTCCAGCGGGTGGCGCGCAAGTACTTCACGCCGGAGAACCGCACGGTCGCGACCTACTTGCGCAAGGCCGGCTCCGCCGCGGAGCCGGTGCCCGCCGAGCTCGCCGACCTGCCCGGCCCGCTGCAGCAGCAGGTGATGGGCCAGATCCGCCAGATTCGCCAGAGCACCGACGCGGAGCGGCTCGAGCAGATGCTCGGCCAGCTCGCCGCGCAGCGGTCGCAATTGCCACCCGAGTTCCAGCAGATCGTCGACGTGGTCGAGCGCGAGGTGCGCGAGCGCCTCGAGACGCTCGCCCGCGCCGCCGAGGAGGGCCAGCCGTGAGCCGTCGTCCGACCGCTGTCGTCACTCTCGCTCTCGCCCTCGCCGCCGGCGCGGCGCTGGCCGCGCCGGTCCTGGCGGCCAAGCCCGCGAAGGCCAAGTCGCCGGCGATTCCCGCCCGTCCGGAGGCGCTGACTTTCGGCGCGCTCCGGTTCGAGGTTCCGGAGGCCGCGCGCCTGCGCCACGAGCTGCCGGGCGGCGTGGTCGTCTACGTGGTCGAGGACCACGCGCTGCCGCTGGTGAAGCTCCAGGCGACCTTCCGCACCGGCGCCTTCCGCGAGCCGGCGGGCAAGACCGGCCTCGCCGCGCTCACCGCGTCGCTGCTCCGGAAGGGGGGTACCCGCGGCCTGACACCGGAGGAGTTCGACGAGAAGGCGGATTTCCTCGCCGCCCAGATCGGCTCCACCGCGGCCGACGTGCGCGCCACGGCGACCCTCGACGTCATCACCCCGGCGCTCGGCGAGGGCCTCGACCTCTTCTTCGAGATGTTGCGCGAGCCGCGCTTCGACGAGCGCCGACTCGAGATCGAGAAGGGGATCCTGCTCGAGCAGATGAAGCAGCGCAACGACGACGCCGGCGCCATCGTGGCGCGGGAGTGGACCTTCCTGATGCGCGGCGAGACCCACTTCGCCAGCCGGCAGATGACCCGCGCCGACCTCGAGGCGATCGGACGCGACGATCTGGTCGCCTTCCACCGCGACACCTATGGCGCCGAGAATCTGGTCCTGGCGGTTTCGGGCGATGTCGACACGGCGTCGATCCTGGCCGATCTGGGCCGGCGCTTGGCGGGATTCCGCGCCGCCGGCGCGCCGCCGGCGTGGCCGCCCGCGGGACCGGAGCACACGCTCCAGCCGGGCCTCTACCACGTCGAGAAGGAGATCCCGCAGGGCAAGGTCCGGATCGGGCACCTGGGGTCGCAGTGGCGCGACTGGAGCGATCCCGAGATGTACGCCCTGATGGTGGCCAACGACATCCTGGGCGGCGGCGGCTTCACCTCTCGCCTGACCCAGCGGATCCGCTCCGACGAAGGGCTCGCCTACGGCGCCGGCTCGGGCTACGGCATCGGCACCTTCTGGCCCGGCATCTTCCAGATGGGTTTCGATTCGAAGAACCCGACCGTCGCCTACGCCAGCGTCATCGCGCTCGAAGAGCTCGACCGGATCCGGCGCGAGCCGCCGACGGCCGAGGAGCTGCGGGTGTCGAAGGCGTCCTTCGTCGACACCTTCCCTCGCTCCTTCGAGTCGCCGACCCAGATCGCGCGCACCTTCGCCAACGACCAAGTGATCGGCCGGGCCCCGGACTACTGGGTCCGCTATCGGGAGCGCATCGGCGCGGTGACTGCGGAGCAGGTGCGGACGGTGGCCGAGAAGTACCTGCGGCCCGACGAGCTGGTCATGCTGGTGGTCGGCAAGTGGGAGGAGATCGGGCCCGGAGACGCCGATGGGCGCGCCAGCATGCAGCAGCTGTTCGGCGGCCGGGTCGAGCACCTGCCGCCGCGCGATCCGCTGACCCTGCAGCCGGCGCGCTGAGGGCGCGTCGCCGCCGCCGCCGTCCGGTCCCGGCCGGCGGCGGCGGTCCGTCCGGGTGCGCTAGCCTTCCGCCGTGACCCTTCCCGCGAGCGCGCCATCGCTGCTCGGACCGGCGGCGGGCGCGCGCCGCCTGCGCGCGGCGCTGCTCGGCCTGCTCGGCGCGGCCTCGCTGCTGCTGCACGCCCCGCGGCTCGGCTGCGGTGACCTGTGCAGCTATCTCGCGGCCGGTCGAGCCGCACGGAGCGACACGCCGGCCGCGGCGTACGACGCCGCGGCGCTCGCCACCGCCCACCGCGAGCTCCATCCCGAGGGGGGCCGGGTCGGCGGATTTTTCTACTCGCCGCTCCTCCTGGCGCCGGCCACCTGGCTCGCGGCGCTACCGCGCGAGGCGGCGGTCGAAGCCTCCCGGTTGGTGGCGGTCCTGCTGCTCGGCTTCGGTCTCGCCTGCGTTCTGGTGCGCCTGCCGGCGCCGGGGCTCCAGCTCGCCGTCGCGGCCGCCTTCGCGGCGAGCCACGCGGCGCGAGTCCAGCTGGTCTTCCTGAACTGGAGCTTCGTGATGTTCGCTGGCGTGGCGTTGGCCGCCGCCCGCCTCCGCGCCGCGGGACCCGCGGCGGGCACCGGGTTCGCGCTGGCGCTCCACCTCAAGCCCTGGGTCGCGCTGCTGGTCGCCCCGCTCGCCGCCACGCGACTCTGGCGCGGCGTGGCCTGGGCCGCCGCCCTCGGTGCCGTCCTGGCGATCCTGTCGCTGCCCTGGGTCGGTCTGACCGCCTGGACGGATTGGGCCGAGGGGATGGTCCGCTTCACCGAGCGCGGCGTCACGCCGTTCTACAACAAGGTCTCGCTCGCGGCGGGCTTCGCCCGCTTCGTCACCCCGCCGCCGGCCTGGATTTCGCCGCGCGAGCCGGTGGCAGCGGAGCTGGTGCGAGCGGTGCTGGTCGCCGGTCTGGCGGCGCTCGTCTGGGCGAGCTGGCGTCTGCGCGCCCAGCCGGAGCGGCTGCTCGCCTGCGGCCTCGCGGTCGCCCTGCTCGCCGTGCCGCAGGTCTGGGATCACACCGCGATCCTCCTCTTCGTCGCTCTGCCAGCGCTGCCGCGCCGCTGGATCCTCGGCCTCGCCCTCGCGCTCACGGCGACCGCCTTCTACGCCGACTCGGCGGCGGCTGCGCTGCGGGGTGCGCTGAGCGGCGACTTGCCTTGGCTGGCGGCGCGCCTGCTGCTGATGCTCTATCCGCTGCTGTTCGCGACGGTGGCGGCCGGAGCGCTGTGGGGGCGCGCGGAGGAGCCGGATGCCTGAGCGCGCGGCCCGGGCCGCTTGGCGGGAGCGGGCCGTGTGGGGCGCGCTGGCGCTGCTGGTCCTGGCGCTCGGCGGCTTCGCCTGGCTGACCGGGCATCCGGAGGCGCCGATCGTCGACCGCGCCGTCGGCTGGCCGCTGGTGGGACCCCTCGCCGAACGCTTCCGCGCGCGGTGGCGGCCGCCGCCGCCGGCTCCCGAGCCCCACCCGTCGGCACCCGAGGTCGTGATCCTCTGGCTGCCGCCGCCGCCAGAGATGGACGGTGGCCCGGTCGCGCTGTCCGACGGAGCCACCCGGGCGAGCGCGACGAGCGAGGTCGTCGAGCCCTTTCGCGGCCGCCAGGTCGAGCCGCCGCTGCCGCTGCCGGCTCTCGCCGCCGAGCCGTCGCGGGTCGCGCGGGCCGAGGCGCTCCTCGAAGGGCGCCTCGTCCACTCGAGCCTGGGCCCCTATCGTCTGGTCGCCGACGCCCGGCTGGCCGGCTCGTTCGCGCGCTGGTCGGAGCTCGCCGCCGCGCTCGACGCCGCTTTCGCCGAGCGCACCGGGCTCGCGCCGCTGGGCGAGCCCGCCGAGACGGTCGCGCTGTTCGAGTCGGTGGCGGCCTACCGGGAGCTCCAGCGCGAGGAATCGCGGCTGGCCGGGCTCGAGGCCAGCGGACACGCCGCCGCCGGTCTGGCGGCGATGTACGTCGAAGGGCGCTCGGCGCCGGAGGTCGAGGCGACGCTCGTCCACGAGCTCGCGCACTTCGTCCACCGGCGGGCGCTGGGGCCGGCACTGCCCCCCTGGCTCGACGAGGGGCTCGCCGAGGATCTCGCGCAGACGCCGTTCGACGCCGGTCGCCAGCGCTTCGCGCTCGGCGAGCTGCGCGCCGACGTCGAGCGCGACGGGGGGAGGATCCTGGTCCGCGGCGGCCTCGCCGGGCTCGACCTGCTGGTGGCGGCGATCGAGCGGGGCGAGCTGCCGTCGCTCGCGGCGTTGACCGCCATGGACTGGGAGGCCTTCGTCGGCGTGCACGGATCGCTGCGCTACGCGCAGAGCCTCTTCCTGCTGCGCTTCCTGCTCGACTCGGGGGATCCGCTCCTGGCGCGCGGCACGCGCGAGTTCCTGGCCGGCGTGGCGCGCGGCGAGTCGGCCGGCGGCGAGCGCCTGTTCGAGCTGCTCGGGGTGCCGCCGCTCGAGCTCGAGTCGCGCTTCGCGCTCTGGGTCGCCGCCGAGCGCCAGCGCCGGTTCGCGGCGGCCGCGATTCCGGCACGGGCGCGCTTTCAGCGCGAGCCGAGCGGCTCCTCGAGCCGCCAGGACGAGGCGCCGTCGCCGTAGCGCTCGAGCTTCCAGATCGGCGCCTCGCGCTTGACCCGCTCGAGCGCCTCGCGCGCGGCGGCGAACGCCGCCTCGCGCCGGGGCGAGGCGCAAGCGATGGCGATCGAGGCCTCGCCGACGGCGAGCTCGCCGACGCGGTGGACGATCGCGCAGGCGAGGCCTTCATGAGCCCGCTCGAGGTCGGCCTCGATCGCCGCGAGCACGCGCTCGGCCATCGTCACGTAGGCCTCGTAGCGGATGCCGGCGACTTCGCGGCCGGCATGGGAATCGCGGACGCTGCCGACGAAGAGGACCGCGGCGCCGCGGGCGCGGCTGGCCACCGCCGCCGCGAGCTCGGCGGGCGCGAGCGGCTGCTCGACGACGCGCGCGCGCACGCCGGCTCAGCCTCCCGAGACGGGGGGCAGGAGCGCGACCTCGTCGCCGTCGGCGAGCGGCCGCCCGGCCGGTGCGATGGCGCCGCCCACCGCGACCGCGAGCGCCGGCGCGAGCGGCGCGAGCGGCGGAAAGCGGCGGACCAGCTCCGCGCGCAGCGCGCCGACCGTCGTGCCGGGCTCCAGGGCGAGCTCGGTCTCGCGCGCGCCCAGCGCGTCCGCGGCGGTGGCGAAAGCGAGCAAACGGATCTTCACCTCGACAACTTACCACCGGCGACGGCGCACTCGTCGGCGCGCTCGTCGACCAGACGATCCAAGCCCTCGCTGCGAGTAAGATCGAGCGCCGCGCTCCGGCCCCGGGGCGCACCGGGAGGAGCCGTGGCCGAGCTCGAATCGACGCTGGAGAAGGACGGGACGTACGAGCACCGCCGGGCGCACTGGCGCGCCGAGCTCGAACGGCTGGCCGGGCAGGAGGCGGCGCTGGCCCTGGGCGGCGGTGCCGGGGCGCAGGAGCGGCAGCGAGCCCAGGGCAAGCGGACGGCGCGAGAGCGGGTGGCCGCGGTCTGCGACGCCGGCGCCCCCTGGCTCGAGCTGGGGCTGTGGGCCGGGTACGGCATGTACGGCGAGTGGGGGGGAGCGCCGGGGGCCGGCGTGGTCGCCGGCCTGGGGCGAATCCACGGCCGCGACGTCGTCGTGGTCGCCGACGACGCCACGGTCAAGGCCGGCGCCAAGTTCCCGGTCGGGATCAAGAAGGTCCTGCGCGCCCAGGAGATCGCGCTCGAAAACCGGCTGCCGATCGTCTATCTGGTCGACTCCGCGGGGGTCTTCTTGCCACTCCAGGACGAGATCTTCCCCGACCGCGAGCACTATGGCCGGATTTTCTTCAACAACGCCCGGCTGTCGGCCGCGGGCGTCTTCCAGTCGGCGGCGATCGTCGGCTCTTGCGTCGCCGGTGGCGCCTATCTGCCGATCATGTCGGACGAGACGCACATCGTCGAGGGAATCGGCTCGATCTTTCTCGCCGGCTCCCACCTCGTGCAGGCGGCGATCGGCGAGCGGATCGACAACGAAGCGCTGGGCGGCGCGGTGGTCCAGGCCGACATCTCCGGCGTGGTCGATCACCGCCACGCCGACGAGGCGGCCTGCTACGCCACCATCCGCTCGCAGTTCGAGAAGCTCGCCTCGACGCCGCGGGCGTCGTTCGCGCGCCGCGAGGCGCGGCCGCCGCGCCACGACGCCGAGGAGATCCTCGGCCTGCTGCCGGTCGAGCGTTCGCGTCCCTACGATGCGCACGAGCTGCTCGCCCGGCTGCTCGACGACTCGGACTTCGACGAGTTCAAGCCCAGCCACGGCCGGACGCTGGTCTGCGGCACCGGCTGGATCGAGGGGCACGCGGTGGGCATCGTCGCCAACCAGCGCTCGATCGTCGAGAAGCGAACCGGGCTCGGGGACAGGGACAAGGAGCTCCAGATCGGCGGCGTGATCTACAGCGACTCGGCCGACAAGGCGGCGCGCTTCGTCGAGATCTGCAACCAGAAACAGATCCCCCTCGTTTTCCTCCAGGACGTGACCGGATTCATGGTCGGCTCGCGCGCCGAGCGCGGCGGCATCATCAAGGACGGCGCCAAGCTGGTGAACGTGGTCGCCAACTCGGTGGTGCCGAAGATCACGGTGTTCGTCGGCAACAGCTACGGCGCCGGCAACTACGCCATGTGCGGCAAGGCCTACGGCGCCCGCTTCCTGTTCGCCTGGCCCTCGGCGCAGATCGCGGTCATGGGCGGCGAACAGGCCTCGCGCACGCTGCTCGCGATCCAGCTCAAGAACCGCGGCCACGAGGTCGGCGAGGAGGAGAAGCAGGCGCTCCTCGCCGACGTCCAGCAGCGCTACGCCGCCGCCATGGACCCCCGCTACGCCGCCGCCCGCCTCTGGGTCGACGCCCTCATCGACCCCCGCCAGACCCGCGAGGTCCTGGCGCGCGCGCTCGAAGCCGCGGCCTCGAACCCCGAGATCCCGACGTTCAGGACCGGAGTGCTGCAGACCTGAAGCGACGCCGCGCCGCGTGGCAGGATGACGGCGTGCCCTTTCCCTACTATGCGCGGCTGTCGGCGCGGCAGAAGGAGATCTACCGGGCGAGCGACGCGATCGTGGCGGTCGAGCTGCCCGGGGCGGAGGCGCTGCGGCCGCTCGCGGAGGAGCTCGAGCGGGCGCTCGCGGCGGCGGATCGGCGGGCGGTCGAGGCGACGTGCCGGCGCTTGGCTTCGGGTATCTGCGCGGCGCTCGGCGTGCCCCCCGTCAAAGTGCGGGTGCGGGCGGCGCGGCCGAGCGGACCACACGAAGAGCTGCACGGCCTCTACGAGCCCGAGCCGCCGCCGGCGCAGATCACGCTCTGGATGCGCACCGCGGCCAAGCGGCGGGTGGTCGCCTTCCGCAGCTTCCTGCGCACCCTCGTCCACGAGCTGCTCCACCACCTCGACTACGAGCTCTACCGCTTCGCGGAGACCTTCCACACCGAGGGCTTCTTCCAGCGCGAGTCGAGCCTGGTCCAGCAGCTGCTCGGCGAGAGACCACGCCGGGGCGGCCGCGCCCGCGCCGGCTAGGAGCGGGCCGCTCGGGGAGGGGCTCGGGGCGCCGGCGGCGGACGGGCGCGGACCGCGCGGGCGGCAGTCCCGCGACGGTCGACCGACGGGCTCCTCGGTTAGGCTGCGCTACGTCGCCCCGCAAGGAGGTTTGCCATGGCCAGCGCCAGCGTTCGGATTGCCCGCTCTCTCGTTCCCTTCGTGGCCAGCCTCGGCCTCACCTCGCCGCTGCTCGCCGGGCCGCCGGAGCCGGCGACCTTCTCGATCGTCGCCGCGGATCCGGCGGCGGGCGAGGTCGGCGTCGCGGTCGCGAGCCGCTTCTTCGCGGTGGGAGCGGTGGTCCCCTTCGCCGCGGCCGGCGTCGGCGCCGTCGCGACCCAGGCGTCGGCGAACACCTCCTACGGACCGCGGGCGCTCGAGCTGTTGGCGCGCGGCGTGACGCCCGAGGAGGCGCTCGGCATCCTGACCCGCGACGACGGCGACCGGAGCCGGCGGCAGGCTGGCGTCGTCGCGGCCTCCGGCGCCGCGGCGACCTTCACTGGTCCCGAGTGCAACGCCTGGGCGGGGGGTCGAAGCGGCCCCGGCTACGCGGTCCAGGGCAACATCCTCGCCGGCGAGCCGGTGGTCGTGGCGATGGAGCGGGCGTTCGTCGACAGCGCCGGCAAGCCGCTCGCCGAGCGGCTCTACGCCGCGCTCGCGGCGGGCGACGCGGCGGGGGGCGACAGCCGGGGCAAGCAGTCGGCGTCGCTTCAGGTCGCGCGCGCCGGCGGCGGCTACGGCGGTTTCGACGATCGCGCGATCGACATCCGAGTCGACGATCATTCGGAGCCGATCGTCGAGCTCGGCCGCCTGGTCGGCCTCGCCCTAGTCAACGATCTCTGGAACCGCGGCTGGGCGGCGTTCATGAACGGCCGCCGCGGCGAGGACCTGACCTGGCAGGAGCGCGCGCTCGTCCAGGCCGAGGCGATCGGCGCCGAGGTCCTGCCGGAGCTGCTCTACGACGTCGCGGTGATCCGCTTGGCCAACGGCGACCGGCGGGGAGCCCGCGCCGCCCTCGACCGTGCCCTGGCGCTCAACCCGAAGCTCGGGACCCAGGCCGCGAGCGACGCCGACCTCGCCGCGCTGCGCGACGGCCAGCCCTGACCAGCGGCGCAATCGGCTGCCCTCTGCCTGCGCTTCAGCGCGGCGCCGGGGGCGGCGTCGGCGGCTGAGAGGGCGAGGTCGAAGGGAGCCTGGGCGAGGGCTCGCCCCGGCCGCGCGGCGGCGGAGCAGGCTTGGGCAGGATCGCCTTCGGCGCGAAGCGGCTGAAGCGGAGGCGACGCTCGCCGCGTTGATCGCGGCAGATCAGCTCGAGCTCCTCGCCGGCGTACTCGAGTCGTTCGGCGCCGGCCAGCGTCTCGAGGAAGGAGCGTTCGATCGCCATCACTCCCGAGGCGCACGCACGCTTCATGCTGACGATCGGGCCGGTGACCCGGATCCGGCCCCGCTCCTCGACCACCGGCGCCCGGTAGGCGTTGCAGCCGGAGTTGCCCGCGAGCAGTCCGGGTCCGTGGCCGAGCGTGCGCGGCAGCCGCGACAGCGCCAGCGAGTGGCCGTCCATCGCGGCCAGATGCCAGTAGATGTCTCCCAGCGCCGCGAGCGGGGCGATCTCGCGGACGGCGCCGCCCGAGGCGGCGAAGCGCCGCGACCGCGCGCTGGGTTGCTCCCCCTCGCTCGCCGGCGGGAACACCAGATCGATCAGCAGGTCGCGCTCCTCGAAGCGGAGCGAGGTGACTTCGACCCGGTCCCCGAGCGGAAAGGTCGCCCAGTTGTCGAGCTCGCCGCCGCGGCGGCCGACGATCACGAGGTGACGAAACGAACCCGCCTCGGCGCCCGCCGTCGCGACCAGAGCGGCGCTCTCGGCGACTCCGTCGCCGTCGAGATCGCCGCTCGCCCAGGGCGCCTCGAGCAGCCGCGCCTCGACCCTCGGCTGGCCGGGCGCCGCCGGTGGGCCCTGCCAGCGACCGCTGGAGAAGGCGAGGGGCTCGGTCGCGATGCCGGCATAGACCAACTCCCCGAGCTCCGCGTAGGTCGGTGCCGCGGGGGTCTCCGGGGTTGGGCCGGCGGCGGCCGGGACCTCCGCGCGCGCGACCGCGGGCCCGGCCAGCAGAGCCGCCAGCAAGAGGGGAGCGCCGGGCCGGAGCATGGCGCGCGCGATCGAGGGCAGCGTCTCGGGCGTCATCCTTCAAGCGTACTCCACGCGGCCACCCGCCGCCGCGGCGCTCAGCCCCCACCGGCCCGGCCGGCGTCGCGGGGATAGCGGGCGACGATCCAGGCGTGGACGAGACCGAGACCGACCAGCAGGGCCCAGACGGGAGCGAGGGCGGCATCCAGCACCGCGACCGCCACCGGATCGAGCGCCGTGGCGGGCGCGCCGGGCAGCGGCGAGAGGGCCAGGCGGACCTGCTCGGCGACCGCGCCGGTGCCGAGCCCGCGCGCCAGCAGGCCGCCGAGCAGACCGACGCCGAGGGCGCTGCCGAGCGAGCGGGCGAAGAGGTTGGTCGCGGTGGCGATGCCGCGCTCCCGGACGTCGACGCCGACCTGCAGCGCCACCATGAGCGAGGTCACCGCGAGTCCGAGGCCGATGCCCCCCAGGCCGCTCGCCAGGCCCAACAGCCAGAGCGGGGCGCGCGCCGCCGCGGCGAGGGCGAGCGCGACCATGGCCGCCGCGATGGCGAGCGAGCCGGTCACGGCGACGCGCCGGAAGCCCACCCGGCGCACCCAGCGAATCGACAGCGTCGAGGCGACCGGCCAGCCGACCAGCAGCGGCCCGAGCACCACCCCCGAGGCGGCCGGTCCGCGCCCGATCACCCCCTGGACGTAGAGCGGCAGATAGGCGACGAACCCCATCAGGATCGCGCCGGCGGCCGCCGACGCCCCGGAGGAGATCGACACCTCCGGCCGCGCGAGCAGCGCGAAGGGGACCAGCGGATGGGCCGTCCGGCGCTCGACCCGCACAAACAGCGCCAGCGCGAGCAGGCCGCCCCCGCCGGCGGCCAGCGGGAAGTGCCCTTCGACCGCGAGCAGCACGCCGACCGAAGCGCCGACCAGCAGCGCCGCGCCGATCCAGTCGAGCGAACCGGCGGCGCGGTCGGCGGGAGGATCGTGGAGCGCGCGCTGGAGCGCGAACGCCGACGCGGCGGCGAACGGCAGGTTGATCCAGAACACCCAGCGCCAGCCGGGACCCTCGACCAGCAGGGCCCCGAGCAGCGGTCCGGTGACCCCCGCCACCGCCCAGATCGAGCCGATGATGCCCTGCACCCGCGCCCGCTCTTCGACCGGGTAGTGGTCGCCGATGATCGTCATCGCGACCGGATGGATCGCTCCGGCGCCCAGACCCTGGACGATCCGGCCGGCGAGCAGCCAGCCGATCGAGGTGGCCCAGCCGGCGAGCGCCGAGCCGGCGAAAAAGAGCGCCAGACCCGCCTGGAAGACCGGCTTGCGACCGCGCAGGTCGGCCAGCCGCCCGACCAGCGGCATGGTCACGGTCGAAGCCAGCAGGTAGACCGAGCTGATCCAGCCGTAGAGCGACAGGCCGCCCAGGTCGGCGACGATGCGCGGCAGCGCGGTCGAGACGATCGTCGCCTCCATGGCGGAGAGGAAGACCGCGAGCAGGAGCGCGCGGAAGGTCGCCTCGCGGTCGGTCGTGGGGAGCGCGGAGTGCACGGGCGGGGGAGGCTATCGCGAGGCGCGGTCCCCGGGGAGCGGCCGGCGCGCCGGGCGCCGCGGCTCCGATCAGGCGCGCAGGGCCCGCGCCAGCACCTGGAGCGCGGCGAGCTCGCGCTCCTGCCAGCCACCGCCGATCTCGACCGGCCGGATGCCGAGCTCTGCGAGCGCGGCGCGGAAGAGCGGCAGCTGCGCCGCCCGATCCCGCTCGTTGCCGCGCAGGCCCGGCTCCGGAGTGAAGGGCACGTCGGGCAGCAGCAGCAGGTACAGATCGGCGCGCCGCGCCCGCGCGGCGCGCTCGATCCAGGGCGGACAGCTGCCGTTGTAATGGCGGCCGTAGACCACCGTCGAGACCAGGTCGGTGTCGTGCAGGACGAGCGGTGCGCCGCGGGCGCGCGCGCTCGCCTCCGCCAGGTCCTCGAGCTCGATCTCGAGCCGCGCCACGTCATGGATGTCGGCGGCGTCGAGGGCGCCCCCGCGCGCCTCGGCGACCCGTCGCGCCGCCTCCTCCGAGACCGGAGCGCCGAAGCGGGGGGCGAGCCGGCCGGCGAGCCAGGTCTTGCCGGTCGACTCCGGGCCGGTCAGCACCGCGCGCAGGGGAACCGAGCGGCTCATGCGTTCGGGTGCGCCGCCGCCGCGAGCCGCCGCGCCGCGAGCGAGCGGCGCCAGGCGAGCCAGCCGGAGACCGCGAGCGCGGTGAAGGCGAGGTAGAGGAGCGCGGTCGCGAACAGCGCCTTGGCGACGTACATGCCGACGTAGGCGAGATCGACGGCGATCCAGAGCAGCCAGTTCTCGATCCACTTGCGCGCCTGCAGGTACTGCGCGACCAGGCTGCCCGCCGCGAGCGCCGAGTCGAGCCAGGGAAACGAGGCGTCGGTCGAATGGTGCAGCAGCGCGCCCAGCCCGAGCGCGCCAGCGACGGCGGCGGCGGCCAGCGCCAGCGCGGCGCGCGGCGGAGTCCGTCCGACCTCGAGCGCACCGCCACCGGCGCCGCCGTGCCGCCACTGCCACCAGCCGTAAGCGCAGAGCGCGAAGTAGACCAGCTGCAGCCCCGAGTCGGCGTAGAGGCGGGCGCGCGCGAAGACCACCGCGAAGAGCGCGACGTTGACCATGCCGATCGGCCAGCAGATCGGGTTCTGACGCACGGTCAGCGCCACCGCGACGACGCCGGTCGCGACGCCGGCCAGCTCGAGCGGATCCATCGCGGCGCGCCTAGAAGCGCAGCTCCAGCGCGCCGATCAGGTGGCGCGGCGCCAGCGGATAGAAGTAAGGAATGCCGTGGAGCGCTTCGCTGCCGCCCGCGCGCACCAGATAGGGGTAGCTGTAGCCCGATGGCCAGGCTCGCCGCTCGTCGAGCAGGTTGTTGACGCGCAGGGAGAGCGCCGGCGCGCCGGCCCGGATCCAGCGTCCGAGCTCGACCCGCAGCGCGAGGTCCGCCCAACCGTAGGAGGGGGTCGCCAGACTCGCCTCGCCCAGGTTGTCGAGGAACGCGCGGTCGACCCAGCGGGCCGAGAGCGCGAGCTCAAGGCCGGGGGCGATTCTCCAGTCGGCGGCGGCGCCGAGGATGGTCTCGGGCGACAGCGCGGTCGGCGTGTCGTGCACGGTGACCAGCGCGGTTCCCGCGTAGCCACTCTCGTCGTAGACGTCGAGCGCCTGGCTCCAGACCTCGACCCGATTGCGCGAGACGTTGGCGACCGCGCTGAGTCGCCAGCGCTCGCTCGGCCGGAAGCTCGCCTCGAGCTCGAGGCCGCGCCGGGAGCTCTCGGGCAGATTGCGCCGGATGGCGTAGCCCAGATCCGATTGCTCGCCGGTGGCGGCGATCTCGTCCTCGAACTCCATGGCGTAGAGGGTCGCCGAGACCGTGGCCCGCGGCGAGCGCCAGTCGAGCCCGGCTTCGTAGTCGGTCACCCGCTCGGGGCGAACCCGCTCGAGATCGACCGGTGCGCCGAGGTCGTCCTGCCCCTCGAGCAGGTCGTTGCGCGCCGGCTCGCGCCCGGCGCGGCCGACCGAGAGCCAGAGATCCAGCCGCTCGGTGGCGGCGAAGCGGGCACCGACGCGGGGGTTGGCGAAGCCCCAGTCGACCGCCGGCAGGTCAACCGTGCCGCGATAGCGGAACTGCGCCCACCGCAGCTCGAGGTCACCGAACAGGCGCAGCCGGGGGGTCGCCTCCCAGGCCAGCTTGGCGAAGCCGGAGAGCTCCTGCTTGGCGCCGGTGTTGCGGTAGAGCCGGGCGCCGCTCTCGGCGAAGGCGAAGTGATCGCGCTCGAAGTCGAGCCCGTGCAGGCCGGCGTCGAGCCGCCAGCGCTCGCCGCGCGCCCGGCCCGACAGCAACAGGCCGACCGTGTGACCGTCGATGCCGTACTTCGCGAGCCCAGTGCGGGTCACCGGGTCATCGTAGAGCCGCAGCGATCCTTGTGCCCCGCTGTAGTAGGCCTGGGCGGCGATCTCGGCGCCGCCGCCCAGCGTCCGCGCGACCTGGAGGTAGAACAGGTCCTGGCCGAAGGCGTCCTTTTCCTCGGGCTGCATCGGGTTGGCGCGCGGGTCGACTTCGAGGATCCAGGGCTCGACCGCCAGGAACGCCAGTTGGGTCCGCTCGCGGCCGGAGAAGCCGAAGAAGCGGTAGTAGGTCGACTCACCCCGGTAGTCTCCGCCCAGGAAGAGACTGCGCTGGGTGACGCCGGAGCGCTCGCGCCAGCCGTCGGTCTCCTGGTAGGAGACGCGCCCGAACAGCGCCAGCCCCGAAGCCAGCCGCCCGCTCTGCCAGGAGGCCGCGGCGCGGCCGGTGCCGTAGCTGCCCAGGCCGGCCTCGACGCTGGCGGAGGAGATCTCGCCGAGGGCGACGCTCTCGAAGCGGATGGCGCCGCCGTAGGCGGCCGAGCCGAGCGCGGCGGTGCCGGCGCCGCGCTCGACCCGCACCGCCGAGAGCGCGCTCGTGAAGTCACCGAAGTTGGCGAAATAGACCGCCGATTCCTCCGGATCGTTGAGCGGCACGCCGTCGAGGGTCATGCTGACGCGCGACTGCGGCAGGCCGCGCAGGGTGAAGTAAGAGTAGCCGCCGCCCTGCTGCAGGCCGGTCTCCGAGTAGCTCGCGATCGAGGGCGTCGCGGTGAGCAGGAAGGGCATCTCCTGGCCGTAGTCG
Organism: Acidobacteriota bacterium; assembly: GCA_014584695.1. Classification (GTDB taxonomy): domain Bacteria; phylum Acidobacteriota; class Thermoanaerobaculia; order Multivoradales; family JAGPDF01; genus JACTMI01. The sequence continues at coordinate 10,211 of JACTMI010000018.1, read as the reverse complement.
GCCCGCTCGAGCGCCAGCCCCGCGATCTCCGAAACCGCCGACGGGGCATCCTGCGCCACGCGCACGGCGGCCACGACCACTTCCTCGACGAAACGGGCCGGGGGCTCGAGCTGGAGCTCGAGGCGCAGCCCCTCGGGGGGGAGCGCGAGGGGCAGGGCGAGCGGGGCGAAGCCCTCCGCGACCACCGTCAGGCGCAGCCGGCCCGGCTCGGCGTCGAGCTCGAAGCGGCCCTCGGCGTCGGTCCAGGTCGAGACGCCTGTCGAGGTCGAGACCGTCGCGGCCGGGACCGGCCCGCCGCCGAGGGCCCGCACGGTTCCCTCGACCCGGGCGGCGTCGGCGCGGGTGGCGCCCGCGGCCAGGGTTGCGGCGCAGGCGGTTGCGACGAGGAATCGGAATCGGTGACGGGTCATGTTCGCCTCCCGCTCCGGCACGGGTCCGGAGCCGCGGGTAGCGGAACCCTTCGGGACGTGAGATCGAGACGGGGCGGGCGACTTCGCCGCTGGCCTTCCCTACGCCGGTACGAACCGGATCAGGTCTTGAGGGTGTGATCTCAGGCCCCGCTCTCCAGGGCCACCCCTAGGCTCCGACGCGCCAAGTGTGACGCGCGCCGGGCCGCGAGTCAAACCGGCGGCGGATCGGCGGCGGGGGGCACCGAGGGCTGCGGCGCCGCGTCCGGGCGCTGGCCGCTCCCGCCGCCGCGCCGGAAGACTTCGAACAGCGAGGTCGTGACCGCCACCACGACCGGCCCGAAGAAGAGCCCGAGCACGCCGAAGACCCTGAGCCCGCCGAGCACGGCGAAGAAGATCACCAGCTCGTGCATGCGCGCGCGCTGGCCGACCAGGCGCGGCCGCAGGAAGTTGTCGACCGAGCCGATCGCGAGCGCGCCCCAGAGCACGAGGACGATCGCCTTGCCGTAGGCCCCCTGCGCCACCAGCAGCAGCGCCGCCGGCAGCCAGATGAGGCCGGCGCCGACCATCGGCAGGATCGACAGCAGCATCATCACGACACCCCAGAGCAGGGCCGAGGGGAGGCCCAGGACGGCGAAGGCGAGCCCGCCCATCAGCCCCTGGAGCGCCGCGATCAGCAGCACGCCGTTGACGCTGGCCTGGATGATCTCGCGCGTCCGCTCGAACATCTGGTCGCTCTCGGCCGGCGCCAGCGGCAGGTAGCCGCGCACCGCCGCCAGGAAGCGCTCGCCGTCGCGCAGCAGGAAGAAGAGCGCGAACAGGATGAAGGCCAGGTTGACGAGCGCTCCCAGTGCGCCGCCGAGGACGTTGAAGGTGCCCTTGACCAGCGACTGTCCCGCGCCGCCGAGGTGCTCCTGCAGGGCTTCGCGGGTCAGGTTCTTGCGCAGGTCGAAATGCTGGTCGAGCAGGTCGAGGCCCTGCTGGATCCGGCCGCCGTAGGCGGGATCCTCGAGCAGCCGCTTGAGCCGCTCCGGGGCGGTGCCGACGAACTCCGAGATCTCGTTGACCAGCGCGCCGGTCACCGCGCCCAGCGGCACGATGACGGTCGCCAGCACCAGCAGCAGCGTGAGCGTCGCCGCCAGGCTCGCGGGCAGCCGGCGCGCCAGCCGCCGCTGCACCGGCGAGAAGAGCAGCGCCAGCATGCTCGACCAGAGCACGACGGAGAGGAAGGGCTGGAGCATCTTCCAGCACAGGTAGACCGCGATCGCCGTGGCGGCGACCAGGACGATCCAGCGCGAGCGGTCCTCGGCGAAGCGGGGGGATTCCGGCATGTCGCTCTCTCCCGGGTTCGGCGAGGGGGAGATTACCGGAAGCTCGGCCGGAGGTCCGGCGGCGCGCCGCCAGCCCGCGACCGGCCGCTCTTGACGCCCGAGCCGTCCCGGCTTCAGACTCATTGGAGTCCCCGTGAAAGTCGAGACCTCGAATACGCTCCGTGCCGATCTGGAGCTCCGTTTCTACCGAGAGCTCGTCGCGGCGAGCGGCGAGGGGATCTACCGGCTCGATTTCGCGCCGCCGATCCCGCTCGACCTCGACGAGGCGGAGCAGGTGCGCCGCATCCTGCTCTCCGGGCGCCTCGCCGCGGCCAACCCGGCGATGGCGAGGATGTACGGCTTCGCGAGCGAGGAGGAGCTGATCGGCCGGGCGGTCTCCGAAATGCTGGTGGTGGACAACCCGATCACGCAGAGCTCGCTGCACGCCTTCGTGCGCGGCGGCTACCGCTATCGGGATGTCGAATCGGTCGAGGTCGACCGCCAGGGCGCCGAGCGGATCTTCCTCAACTCCGCAGTCGGCGTCGTCGAGGAGGGACATCTCGTCGCGGCGTGGGGAAAGCAGCGGGACCTGACCGAGGAGCGGCAGATGCTCGAGCGGCTGCGCCAGTCGGAGCGCCGCTTCGCGACCGCCTTTCACGTCAACCCGGGAGGCCTCTCGATCAGCTCGCTCGCGACCGGCCGCTTCCTCGACGTCAACGAGACCTTCGCCCGCCTGATCGGCCTGCCGCGGCAGGAGCTGATCGGCAAGAGCGGCGCCGAGCTCGGGCTCTGGGACGGCGCCGAGGAGCGCCAGCGGGTGATCGCGGCCGTCCTCCAGGACGGCTTCGTCCAGCGGCTGCCGGCGCGCGTCCGCAGCGCGCGGGGCGAGCCGCGGCAGGCGCTCATTTCCGCGATGCGGATCGAGATGGACGGCGAGGCCTGCCTGCTGGTGCTGGCCGAGGACGTGACCGAGCAGCGCGCCGCCGAGGCCGAGCGGCGCCGGCTCGAGCGCGACATGCAGAGCGCCCAGCGCCTGGATGCGCTCGGCCGCCTGGCCGGCGGCGTGGCGCACGACTTCAACAACCTGCTCACCGGCATCCAGGGCTACGCCGAGCTCGCCCGGCGCAAGGCCGGCGACGCCTCGCCGATCCGCCCGCTGCTCGACGAGATCCTGGTCGGTGCCCAGCGCGCCGCCGAGCTGACCCAGAAGATGCTCGCCTTCGCCGGCGGCGGCCAGCTCGAGGTGGCCTGGCTGGGACTCAACGAGATCGTGCGCGAGATGGCGGAGCTGGTGCGGGTGGCGATGCCGGCGACGCGGACGCTCCACCTCGAGTTGGCGCGGCCCGGGCCCGGCCTCGAGGGGGACGCGACCCAGATCCGGCAGGTCGTCCTGAACCTGCTGCTCAACGCCTCGGAGGCGATCCCGGGCGAGGGCGGGACGATCACGGTCGCGACCGGCGAATGCAGCTGCGACCGCGATCGCCTCGACCGGGCGGAGATGGGCCGGGCACTCGAAGAGGGCCGCTACGCCTACCTGTCGGTCGCCGACGACGGCGCCGGCATCGGCGAAGAGGCCCTGCCGCGCATCTTCGAGCCCTTCTTCTCGACCAAATTCACCGGCCGGGGCCTCGGGCTGGCGGCGGTGCTCGGCATCGTGCGCGCGCACCGTGGCGCCATCGAGCTCGAGACCGCTCCCGGGACGGGCACGAGATTCACCATCCTGCTGCCGCTCGCGCTGACGGCGGTGCCGGCGGCGGAGCGTTGACCCGTGCGCGACCGGGCGCGATGGCCCTCGCGCCCCGCGCTGGTAGGGTCCTTGCAGTACGAAACCACAGCTGGGCGAGCGTGGATCTCGCCCGCAGAAAGGGAATCAAGCCATGACGACGAGCTTCCGCCGCACGATGATCCCGGCCCTCGGCACCCTCGCCCTCGGCTTCCTGCTCGGCGCCGCTCCGGCGGCGGCCGACGGCAAAGAGGTGTTCCTGGGCCAGAAGTGCAACACCTGCCACGCGGTCTCGAGCGCCGGCATCGAGGCGACCACCAAGTCCGAGAAGATGAAGGGTCCGGACCTCAAGGGAGCGGTCGCCGAGAAGGGCGTCGAGTGGACGACCAAGTACCTGCGCAAGGAGGTCGACCACGACGGCAAGAAGCACGCCAAGGACATCACCAAGCTGTCCGAGGCGGACGTCCAGGCCCTGCTCGGCTGGCTCGAGCAGCAGAAGTAGCTGCCGGTCAGCTCCAGCGCTTCAGCAGCTTGCGGATCTCGTCGCGGTGCTTCGTCTCGTCGGAGATGAAGGCATCGAGGTCGATCGCCAGGCCGTGCTCGCCGAGCGCTTCGGCCTGGCGCCGCCGCTCGACGTAGCGCTCGATCGTCGCCGCTTCGTCGGCGAGAGCGTTCTGCAGCATCTTGCGCGGATCCTCGGTCACCTCGACCGGCGCCGCTTCGGTGGTCGGCAGGCCGCCCAGCGAGACGATCTTGTCGGCCAGGGTCTGGGCGTGGAGCAGCTCGTCGGGGATCTCCGCCTCGAAGAACTCGCGCAGCTCGAGCCGCCAGGGTCCCTGGACCAGGCTGGCGTAGGTGCGATAGGTGATGACCGCCGCGTACTCGTGCGCGAGGTCCAGGTTCAGGCCCGCGATCAGGGCCTTGGTCGTGGGCTTGTCGGAGCGCTTGGGTTTCGCCATCGGGCGGCCTCCCTTCCGATGGCGAACGCTATCAACCCAGGGCGCGGAGCCGCCCCGCCCCGCGGCGTGGCGCGCTCGCGCCGGCGGCGTCAGCGACCCGGCGCACCGGCCGGCCGAGGGGCGGGGTGCTAGGCTCCCGGCCGGGCATGAAGAGCGTTCGCGTCGCCAACGGCCAGGGCTTCTGGGGAGACAGCGTCGACGCGCCGCTCGAGCTGCTGCGCGGGGGCCCGATCGACTACCTGGGTCTGGACTACCTGGCCGAGGTGACGCTGTCGATCATGATGCGCCAAAAGCTGCGCGACCCGCGCGCGGGCTACGCCACCGACTTCCTCGACTTCGTCCGCCGCGCCCTGCCGCTGCTGGTTGCCAAGGGCGTCAAGGTGGTGACCAACGCCGGCGGCCTCAACCCCAGAGCCTGCCGGGAGCGGGTGTTCGCGATCGCGCGGGAGCTGGGGATCGGCGATCTGCGCGTCGGCATCGTCGAGGGGGACGATCTGCTCGGCCGCCTGCCGGAGCTGGTCGCCGCCGGCCATCCGATGACCAACCTCGACACCGGCGCGCCGCTGTCGTCGGTGCTCGAGCAGGTCACCTCGGCCAACGCCTACATCGGCGCGCAGCCGGTGGCGAGCGCGCTGCGCGACGGCGCCCAGATCGTGCTCTGCGGGCGGGTGACCGACACCGCCCTGGCGCTCGGGCCGCTGGTGGCGGAGTTCGGCTGGGCGAGCGACGATTGGGACCGCCTCGCCGCCGGCACCATCTGCGGCCACGTGCTCGAATGCGGCGCGCAGGCGACGGGGGGCAACTTCACCCGCTTCTGGGAGGTCCCCGACCTGTGGAACGTCGGCTATCCGATCGCCGAGATGTCGGCGGACGGCAGCTTCGTGGTGACCAAGCATCCAGGCACCGGCGGACTGGTGACGGTCGACACGGTCGCCGAGCAGCTGCTCTACGAGATGGGCGCGCCCTGCGGCTACGTGACGCCCGACGTGACCGCCGACTTCACTTCGATCGAGCTCGCTCCGGCCGGTCCCGACCGGGTGGCGGTTCGCGGCATCCGCGGCCGGCCGAACACGCCGTTCCTCAAGCTCTCGGCCTCCTATCTCGACGGCTGGAAGGCCGCCGGGCAGGTGACGGTGTCGGGGCCGCGCGCGATCGAGAAGGCGCGGCTCGCCGCCGACATCGTCTGGCGGCGGCTCGAGCGCGCCGGCGTCACCTTCGCCGAGGGCGATCGGCGGACCGAGCTGCTCGGGGTCTCCGGCGTGCTGCCCGGCATCCTCGCCGCGCCGGCGGCGCCGCCGGAGGTGGTGCTGCGCCTGGCCGTCCGCGACGCCGACCGCGCCAAGGTCGACCGCTTCGGCAAGGAGATCGCCCCGCTGGTGACGGCGGGGCCGCCGGGGGTCACCGGCTTCGCCGGCGGCCGGCCCAAGGCGCAGGAGGTGGTCGCCTACTGGCCGGCGCTGCTCGACCGGCGAGAAGTCGAGCCGGGTCTCGAGGTCTCGGTGGAGTCGATCGGATGAGAGTGAAGCTGGCGCGGCTCGCCCATGCCCGCTCGGGCGACAAGGGCGACGGCTCGAACGTCGGCCTGATCGCCGACACTCCGGAGCTCTACGAGGTGCTGCGCCGCGAGGTCACCGCCGAGCGGGTGCGCGCGCACTTCGCGGCGATCTGCCGGGGCGAGGTCGAGCGTTTCGAGGTGCCCAACCTGCGCGCGCTCAACTTTCTGCTGCACGACTCCCTGGGCGGCGGCGGCACCGCCTCGCTGGCCACCGACGCCCAGGGCAAGACCCACGGCCAGGGGCTGCTCGAGATGGAGATCGAGCTGCCCGCGGAGTGGGTCGCGAGGCTGCCGCTCTCCGCGCCGGGCGGGCACCGCGACGATCCGGACCGACGGTGACCGAGGCGACCTCCTCCGACTCTCGGCTGCGCGTCGAGCGGCGCGGCGATCTGCTCTTCGCGACGCTCGACGATCCGGCGCGCGCCAACGCGCTGTCCCCTGCTCTCACCGTCGCTCTCACCGCTCTCTACCGGCGCGATCTGCGCGCGGAGGGGGTGCGCGCCGTGCTGCTCGCCGGCTCCGGCCGCCATTTCTGCGCCGGGGCCGACCTCGAGCACCTGGCGGCGCTCCAGTCGGCCTCCGAGCTCGACAACCGGCTCGACTCGCGGCGCCTGCGCGAGCTGTTCGAGGCGGTGCTGCGCCAGGAGGCGCTGACGCTCGCCCTGGTCCAGGGCTCGTGCGTCGCCGGCGGCTGCGGGCTCGCCACCGCCTGCGACTTCGTCATCGCCGCCGAGGACGCCCGCTTCCTCTACAGCGAGGTGCGGATCGGCTTCGTGGCGGCCCTGGTCGCGACCTTCCTGCCGCTGCGGGTGAGCGGGCGCGACCTGCGCGAGCTGTTGCTGTTCCCGCAGTTCGTCCCCGCCGCCCGCGCGCTCGAGATCGGGCTGGCCAACCGGGTGGTGCCGGCCGCCGAGCTCGCCGCGGCGGGCGAGCGGCTCGCCGCCGAGATCCTCGCCAATGGCTCGTCGGAGTCGATCGCGCGGACGAAGCGGCTGTTGCTCGGCCTGGCCGGGCTGCGCTTCGACGAGCGCCTCGACGCCGCCGCCGAGGCCAACGCGGCGGCGCGCGCTACCGACGACTGCCGCCACGGCATCGCGACGTTTCTGGCGACCAAGCAGCCGCCGCGCTGGCGCGAGTGAGCGGCGGCGCGGCCGCCGCGCGGTGATACGCTGGCGGGGCGTGATGAAGCTGGTCCTGTTCGACATCGACGGCACCCTGGTCGACTGCGGCGGGCAGACTCGGCAGCCGTTCGGCGACGCCCTGGAGGCGGTGTTCGGCACCCGGGGCGACCTGCCGGGCTACGATTTCTCGGGCAAGACCGACCCCCGCATCGTGCTCGACCTGATGACCGCGGCCGGGGTGCCGGCCGCGCGGGTGCTGGATCGCCTCGACGCGGTCCGCGACCACTATCTCGACCGGTTCGCGCGGACGCTCGAGCCCGCGCGGGTGCGGTTGCTGCCGGCGGTCGTCGAGCGGCTGCGGCAGCTCGCGGCGCGCGCGGACGTGGTCCTGGGCCTGTTGACCGGGAACTGGGAGCGCGGCGCCCGGATCAAGCTCGGCAGCCACCGCCTCGAGGAGTATTTCCGCTTCGGCGCCTTCGGCGACGGCCGGCTGGACCGGGACGAGTTGCCGCCGGTCGCCTGGGAACGTGCGCAGGCCGCGGTCGGCCGGCGGTTCACGCCCGCCGAGACCCTGATCGTCGGCGATTCGCCGCTCGACGTCGCCTGCGCCCGCGCGCACGGCATCCGCTGTCTGGCGGTCGCCACCGGCTGGACGCCGGCCGACCGCCTGGCGGCCGCCGGCGCCGAGCGGGTCGTCGCCGATCTGGCCGGCCCCGATCTCGAGGAGATGCTGGCCGCCTGAGCGCCGGGCCGGAGCCCGCCGGCTGCCGAGAGCAGGTTGTCGATGTCGAACCCGAATCCGCCCTCGCCCTTGCCGCTCGCCGAGGCGCTCGCGGCGCTCGCCGAGAGCGCGCTCGCCGCTCCGGCGCCCGCCGCGGACTTCCTCGATCTGGTCGGCCCCGACGCCCGCCGCTTCCTCAACGGCTATGTCACCTGCGACACCAAGTCGCTGCCGGCCGGACGGCTCACCCGCGGCTTCCTGACCGCGCTCAAGGGCCAGGTGTTGGCCGACTTCGACCTGCTGGCGTTCGACGATCGCCTCCGCCTCCGCTTGCCGGAAGGCGCTTCGGAGTCGATCGCCGCGCATCTCGGCAAGTACCTGCTGGCGGATCGCGTCGAGCTCGTGCCGCAACCGGGGCTCGAGCGCTGGACGCTGCGCGGACCCGCGGCGCCAGCGCTGGTCGCGGGCGCGGGCTGGCCGCCGCCGGCGCCCGGCGAGCACGGTTCGGCACCGGTGGAAGCGGCGACGCTGCGGCTGGCGCGGATGGAGCGGGGCGGTCCGCCGCGCTTCGAGCTCTGGGGCGAAGCGGCGGCGCTCGCCGCCGGCCTCGAGCGGCTGCGCGCCGGCGCGCCGGAATCCTGGCGCGTGGGGAGCGCCGAAGCGCTCGAGGTCGCCCGCATCGAAGCGGGGGAGCTCGCCTTCGGCGTCGACTTCGGCATCGACGCCTTCCCGCAGGAGAGCGGCGACGACGGGGCGATCAGCTTCACCAAGGGCTGCTACCTCGGCCAGGAAGTCGTGGCGCGAATCCACTACCGCGGCGGCGTCCAGCGGATCGGCCGCGGTCTCCGTTTCGAGAGCGGTCCGCCGCCGGTCGGCACGGCGCTCCTCCACGACGGGCGGGAAGCCGGCCGGCTGACCAGCCGGGCGCTCTCGCCCCGCTGCGGCCCGATCGGCCTCGCCCTGCTCCATCGGCGGATCGGCGAGCCCCCGGTCGAGATCGGAGTCGAAGGCGGCGGTCGAGCAACCGTGGTCGCGCTCCCTTTCGCCTGAATGCCACGGCGGGCGGCCGCGGACCGATTCCGATAGCCTGAAGCGGATGCGACGTCCACGGATTCCGCTCGCCGCGATCCTCCTGCTCGGGCTGCTGGCGCCGGCTCCGGGCGGAGCTTGGCTGACGCCGGGTCACCGGCGGCTGACGCTCGCCGCGGTCGAGCGGCTGGGCGGCGATCTGCCGCTCTTCCTGCGCGCCGGAGCGGCGACGGTCGCGCACCTGTCCGTCGATCCCGATCTCTACCGCAATCCCGGCACGCCGGAGCTGCGCCGCCGCGAGGAGGTCGAGCATTACCTGGACGTCGAGCGGCTGGGCGGCAGGCCGCTGCCCTCCCGGCGAGTCGATCTCGACCAGCTGCGGCTCTCGAGCGGGTTTTCTCCGGCCGAGCTCGGCTATCTCCCCTACGCCGTGATCGAGGGGACCGAGCGGCTCTCGATCTGTCTCGCCGAGCACCGGCGCTGGCCGGGCAACCCGCACGTGCGCGCCAAGTGCCTGGTCTTCGCGGGCCTGCTCGCCCACTACGGCGCCGACCTGGCGCAGCCGCTGCACACCACCATCCACCACGACGGCTGGGCGCTGCCGGACGGTCGCTCGCCCCTGACCGGATTCCACCGCCGGGTCGACGCGCTGTTCGAGCGGGTCGACTTCGACGACGAGGCGACGCTCGCCGGACTCGACGTCCGCCCGTTCGAGGATCTGTTCGCTGGAGTGACCGCGGAGCTCGCGGCGAGCCACGCGCGGCTCGACGCCACCTACCGCCTCGAGCCGCTGCTCGAAAGCGCGCACGGCCACCGCCATCCGGAGGTCGTGGCCTTCACCTGCGAGCGCTACCGCGCCGCCGCGCTCTTCCTGGCGCGCCTGTTCGCCACCGCCTGGGAAAAATCGGCCTCGATCGAGCTCCCCGACTGGCTCCACCGCGAAAGCGACCGCCTCGAGCCGGTACGCACCGCACCAGAGGGCGGCTGACTTACGGCTACAACGAGCACGGCGAGCTGGTCGAGGAGACGGACGCCCGCCTGGTGACGGTGGCGCGGACGGTGGACGCGGCCGGCCGGGTGACGCTGGTCGAGTACCCGGATTCGAGCCTGGACGTCGCTTCCACCTACGGCACGAGCGCGTCGGGGTGGCAGAAGGGGCGGCTGCTGTCAGTCGCGCGGGACGGCCAGTCGGTCGACTACACGTACAACGCGTTCGGGGAGGTGCTCACCGAGAGCGGACTCGTCTACACTTACGACAAGAACGGCAACCGTCTGACGACGACCTACCCGGGGAACCTCTTGGCGACGTCCGCCTACGACAAGATGGACCGCCCGCTCTGGCTGCAGCTCGAGGAGGGGACGAGCGCGGCGTTCTACGTGGTGCGC
>JACTMI010000002.1 GCA_014584695.1 Acidobacteriota bacterium | reverse complement strand
CTGGCGCGGGCGCGCGCGGCGCTCGAGAGCTACGACTGGCTGGTGGCGACCAGCGCCCACGGCGCCGCCGCGGCGGTGCGCGGCGGTGCGCGGCCCGCGACCCTGCGCGTCGCCGCGGTCGGCCCCGCGACCGCCGCCGCCTTCGAGGCCGAGGGGTTCGGTGTCGACCTCGTCGGCCCGGGCCCGGGCGCCGAGGCTCTGGTCGAGCGCTTCCGTGCGCTCACCGGAGTCGCTGGCACGCGCGTGCTGTTCGTCGCCGGCGACCGGGCGCGAGAGGTGCTCGAGCGCGGTCTCGAAGCGCTCGGCGCTCGGGTCGAACGGGTCGAGGGCTATCGCACGCTTCTCCGTCCGCTCCAGCGCGAAGCGATCCTGGCCGACGTCGCCGAGGGCCGGGTCGAGGCGCTCGCCGTCGCCAGCCCGTCGTCGCTCGAGCCGCTCGCCGCCGCGCTCGGCGCCGACGACCTGCGCGCGCTGCTCGCCCGTCTCGCCGTCGCCTCGATCGGCCCGGCCACCAGCGCCGCGCTCGCCGCGCTCGGCCGACCCCCCGACGCCGAGGCCCCGGCCACCACCTTCGAAGGGCTCGCCGCGGCACTCGAGCGCGCCCTCGAAGCCCGCGCCGCGCGCGCCACCGTCGCACTCGGCGCCGTCTCTGGAGAGCCGAACCGATGAGCTTCCCCGCGAACCGCCCGCGCCGGCTGCGCGCGACCCCGGTCTGGCGCAAGATGATCGCCGAGACCGAGCTTGCCGCCGCCGACTTCGTCTACCCGCTCTTCGTCGTTCCCGGCTCGGGTGTCGCCCGCCCGGTCGCTTCGATGCCCGGCGTCGCGCAGCTGTCGATCGACCGGCTGGTCGAAGAAGCCGGGCGCGCCCACGCGCTCGGCGTGCCGGCGGTGATCCTGTTCGGCGTGCCCGACCAGAAGGACCCCGAGGGGAGCGGCGGCTGGGCCGACGACGGCCTGGTCCCCGAGGCGACGCGCGCGCTCAAGGCCGCCTGCCCCGAGCTCCAGGTCTGGGCCGACGTCTGTCTGTGCGAGTACACCAGCCACGGCCACTGCGGCCTGCTCGACGCGGCCGGCCGGGTCGACAACGACGCGACGCTGCCGCTGCTCGCCCGCGCGGCGGTCGCCTACGCGCGCGCCGGCGCCGATGCGGTCGCGCCCTCCGACATGATGGACGGGCGGGTGGGGGCGATCCGCGCCGCGCTCGACGGCGCGGGCTGCGCCGAGACGCCGATCGTCGCCTACGCCGCCAAGTACGCTTCGGCCTTCTACGGACCCTTCCGCGACGCCGCGCAGTCGGCGCCTGCCTTCGGCGACCGCAAGGGCTACCAGATGGATCCGGCCAACGCCGAGGAGGCGTTGCGCGAGGTGGCGCTCGACCTCGAGGAGGGGGCCGACGTGGTCATGGTCAAGCCCGCCGGCCCTTACTTGGACATCGTGCGCCGGGTGAAGGAGCGCTTCGCGGTGCCGGTCGCCGCCTACCAGGTCTCGGGCGAGTACAGCCTGATCGAGGCCGCCGCCGAGCGCGGCTGGATCGACGAGCGCCGGGTGGCGCTCGAGAGCCTGCTCGGCATCAAGCGGGCCGGCGCCGACCTGATCCTCACCTACTTCGCGCCGCGCGCCGCGGCCTGGTTGAAGGAGGGCGCGTGAACCGCGCGGTCGCGCTCGCGCCCCCCTTCCTCGCCGCCTGCCGGCGCGAGCCGGTCGAGCGCACGCCGGTCTGGATGCTGCGCCAGGCCGGGCGCTATCTGCCCGAGTACCGGGCGCTGCGCGAGCGGCACGACTTCCTGACGCTGATGCGGACGCCGGAGCTCGCCGCCGAGGTGACGCTGCAGCCGCTGCGGCGCTTCCCGCTCGACGCGGCGATCCTCTTCGCCGACATCCTGACCCCGATCGAAGGGTGGGACCTGGGTCTCTCCTTCGCCCCCGGACCGGTGCTCGAGCGGCCGATCCGCGCGGCCGCAGACGTCGACCGGCTGCCCACGGTCTCGAGCGCGGAGAGTGTTCCCTACGTCTTCGAGACGGTCCGCGCGCTCGCCGCTGAGCTGCCGGAGACGACGCCGCTGATCGGTTTCGGCGGCGCCCCCTTCACCCTCTTCTGCTACCTGGTCGAGGGCAAGGGGAGCAAGAGCTTCGCGCGCGCCAAGGCCTTCCTCTGGTCGGAGCCGGAAGCGGCGGCGCGGCTGCTCGACCGGCTCGCCGACTCGGCGATCGACTACCTCTCCGGCCAGGCGCGGGCCGGCGCGCGCGCGCTGATGCTGTTCGACTCCTGGGCCGGCCTGCTCGGGCCGGACGACTACGCGCGCTTCGCGCGCCCGCCGGTCGAGAAGATCCTGGCCGCGCTCGGGCCCCTTGGCGTGCCGCGCATCTACTTCCCGCACCAGGGCGCGACGCTGCTCGGCGAAGTGGCGACGCTGCCGCTCGAGGTGGTGGCGGTCGACTGGCGGCTGCCGCTCTCGAAAGTGCGCGCGGTCCTCGGCCCCGGCATCGCGGTGCAGGGCAATCTCGATCCGGCGGCGCTGTTCGCTCCGCCCGCCGAGCTCGACCGGGCGATCGACCGCGTCCTCGCGGAGGCCGGTCCCGCCCCGGGGCACATCTTCAACCTCGGTCACGGCGTCGAGCCGGCGACCGACCCCGGCCAGGTGGCCCGCATGGTGGAACGGGTCCACCGACGCAGCGCCCAAGGAGAGCAGCCATGAGCGCGCCCTTCCCGGTCGACCCCGAGCTCGTCCGCCGCTTCGACCGGCCGGGGCCCCGCTACACCTCGTATCCGACCGCGGTCGAGTTCCACGAGGGGGTGGGCGCCGAGGCCTACGCCGAGCGCCTGACGGCGGCCGACGGCCACCCCGAGCAGCCGCTCTCGCTCTACGCCCACGTCCCCTTCTGCATCCAGCACTGCGACTACTGCGGCTGCCACGTGATCGCGACCCCCCGCTACGAGGTGGCCAAGACCTACCTCGACTACGTCCGCCGCGAGATCGAGCTCGCCGCCGAGCGGCTCGCCCGCCGCCGCGACGTCGTGCAGCTCCACTGGGGCGGCGGCACGCCGACCTATCTGGCGCCGGAGGAGCTCGAGATCCTGTTCGGCCATTTCACGTCGAGCTTCCAGCTCCTGCCCGGCGCCGAGGTGGCGATCGAGGTCGACCCGCGGGTGACCTCGCGCGCGCAGCTCGAGACGCTGGCGCGGCTCGGCTTCAACCGGCTCTCGATGGGGGTGCAGGACTTCACCCCCGAGGTGCAGGAGGCGATCGGGCGGGGTCAGACCTTCGAGGAGACGCGCGACCTGGTGGCCGCGGCGCGCGAGGTCGGCTTCCGCGAGGGGATCAATCTCGATCTGGTCTACGGCCTGCCGAAGCAGACCGAGCCGAAGTTCGAAGAGAACCTCGACCGCCTGCTCGAGCTGCGCCCCGACCGGGTCGCGCTCTACTCCTTCGCCTACGTCCCCTGGATCCGGCCGCGCCAGAAGCGGCTCGACCAGACGGCGCTGCCGGAGCGCGAGGGCAAGCTCGCCCTCTACCTCGCCGCGCTCTCGCGGCTCTCGGCCGCCGGCTACGAGGCGATCGGCATGGATCACTTCGCGCTGCCCGGCGACGAGCTGGCGCGCGCGGCGCGGGCCGGGCGGCTCGACCGCAACTTCATGGGCTACACGGTGCGCGCGGCGCCGGCGATGGTCGCTTTCGGCGTGTCGGGGATCGGCGAGGTCGAAGGGGGCTTCTTCCAGAACGAGCGCAAGCTCTCGACCTACTACGAAGCGCTCGACGCCGGCCGCCTGCCGATCCAGCGCGGCTACCTGCTCGACGACGACGACCGCCTGCGTCAGTGGGTGATCCGCCAACTCATGTGCAATTTCGCGGTCGACAAGCACGCGGTCGCCGAGCGCTTCGGCGTCGACTTCGACTCTTATTTCGGAAGCGCGCTCGCGGCGCTCGCCGAGGCGCGCGAGGCGGGCTTCGTCCACGAGGACGCCGAACGCCTCACGGTCACCGACGCCGGCCGCTTCTTCGTCCGCATCGTCTGCATGGCCTTCGACCGCTATCTCGCGGCGAAGGCGGCGACAGCCGCCGAGCGGCCGGTCTTCTCGCGCACGGTTTAGGACGCGGCGTGGGTTCCGGGCGGCGGCCACGGGTGGTGGTGGTGGGCGGCGGGGTCGCGGGGCTCGCGACCGCCTTCGAGCTCGCCGAGCGGGGCGGCGACGGGCTCGAGCTGACCGTGCTCGAAGCGGCGCCGCGCCCGGGTGGCAATCTGCGCACCGAGGAAGAGGGGGGCTACCGGGTCGAGTGGGGACCGAACGGCTTCCTCGACAGCGTGCCGGCGACGCTCGACCTGGTCGGGCGGCTGGGGTTGGACGATGAGCTGGTGCGCGCCGACGCCGCGGCCGCCCGCCGCTATCTCTTCCGGCGCGGCCGGCTCCACCTGCTGCCGGGCGGACCGCTCTCGTTCTTCACCAGCGGCATGCTCTCGCTCGGCGGCCGGTTGCGGGTCCTCGCCGAGCCGTGGACGAGACCACCGGCGCCGGAAGTCGACGAAAGCGTCCACGACTTCGCGGCCCGCCACCTCGGCGAGGAGGCGGCCACCGTCCTGGTCGGCGCGATGGTCTCCGGCGTCTTCGCCGGGGACGCGCGGAACCTGTCGCTCGCCGCCGCGTTCCCGAGGATGGCCGAGATGGAGGCGGAGCACGGCAGCTTGGTGCGAGCGATGCTGGCGCGCGGACGCCTGCGACGCGCGGCGAAGCGGCGCCACGAGGAGCTCGTCGCGCGCGGCGAAGCGGCCCCCGAGCTCACCCGTCCCGGCGGTCCGGCCGGCCCGGCGGGGACGCTCACTTCCTTCCGGGACGGCATCGAGGCGCTGCCGCGGGCGCTGGCGCGCGCGCTGGGGCCGCGGCTCGCGACCGGCGTCGCCGTCCGCGCCCTGCGCGCGCTGCCCGCGGGCGCGGACTCGGGACGGTTCCGCCTCGAGCTCGCGACCGGCGCGACGCTCGACGCCGACGCGGTCGTCCTGGCGCTCCCGGCGCCGCGGGCGGCGCCGCTCGCGACGGGCTTCGACGCGGAGCTCGGCAGCGAGCTCGCAGCGATTCCGTCGGCGCCGCTCGCCGTGGTGGCGCTCGCTTACGACGCCGCGGCGATCGGCGGTGCGCCGCGGGGCTTCGGCTTCCTCGCGCCGCGCGACGAGGGCCTCCGCCTGCTCGGCTGCCTCTGGGACTCGAGCCTCTTCCCCGGGCGCGCCCCGGCCGGCAAGGTGCTGCTGCGCGCGATGATCGGCGGCGCGCTCGACCCGGAGGCCGCGGCGCTCGACGAAGCGGAGCTCGTCGCTACGGTGCGCGCCGAGCTTCAGCGTGCGATGGGGATCACCGCCGCGCCCGAGAGGACCTGGCTCTTCCGCCAGCGTCTCGGCATCGCGCAGTACCCGGCGGGCCACCTCGCGCGGCTGGCGCGGATCGAAGCGCGCCTCGCCGCGCACCCCGGCCTCTTCGTCGCCGGGCAGTCCTACCGCGGCGTCGCCATGAACGCCGTGATCGAAGCCGCGGCGCCGCTCGCCGCCCGCGTTCTCGCCGCGCTGCCGCCGCCCGCCGGCGCCTGAGCGCTGCCCCCCGTTGGGGGGTAGGGCATCCGAGTTGCTAGATTCGCCCCCAAGGGCAGCCGTCCGTTGAAGGATCGGGTGCGGCTCCCCGGGGAGGCGGGATGGACGGTCGGTCTCGGCTGGGGCAGCGACGGATGGCGTTCGCGGTACTTCTCGGAGCGTGGGTCGTCTGGGGATCCGGGCCGGCGCGCGCGCAGGAGGAGATCGCCGCGACGTTTCGAGAGGCGATCGCGGTCGAGCTCGCGAACGTCGACGTGGTGGTGGAGGACCGGGAGGGGCGGCCGATCCTCGGCCTCGCGCGCGAGGACTTCACGGTCCTGGTCGATGGCCGGCCGGCCGAGCTGACCCACTTCGCCGCCTACCGGTTCGACGCCGCTCCGGCCGAAGCGCTGGCGCGGGTCGCGGTACCGGAGCCTGACGTGGCGCCGGAGCCGAGCGCGGCGACCGGAATGCAACCGGCGGTCGAGGCGCCGCCGCCGGCGACCTGGGTCGTCTACGTCGACTTCTCCCGTCTGCGCCACTTCGCCCGCGTCCAGTCGACGCGTGAGACGCGCCGCTTCCTCGAGCGCGCGGTGCGCGCCGACGAGCGGGTCCTCGTGCTCGGCTTCGACACCCGCGCCCTGCGCGTCCACGGCGCGCTCGGTGCCGCCGCCGCGGCCAGCCGGGCGCTCGAGAAGCTCGAGGGGCGCGCGGTCATCCCCGGCCGCAACGTGCCGCTCGACGCCGATCCCTTCGAGCGCGCCGCGAGCGAGCAGGAGCGGGAGCTGGCGCTCCAGCTCCAGCTCGGCGCCTTCCGCGACCTGCTGTCGATCGTCGACGCGATCGACGGGCGGGTGGCGCTGCTGCTGGTGGGCGGCGGGATCGATCTCTCCGGGGTCGCGCAGGACCGCCGCCCGGTGCTTGCCACCGACTACCGCCGTCTGCTCGAGCGCGCCAACACCGGCCGGGTGACGATGTACTCGATCTACTCCGGCCCGGAGCGCTTCCCGCCGGTGACCGCCGACAACGCCAAGGAAGACGAGCCGGACTTCGAGGCCAACCTGGCCTACGAAGTGGACGCGGCGACCCCCGAGGGGAGCAGCACGCTCGCCGCCTTCGCGCGCGAGACCGGCGGGCTCGCCTTCGTCGGCGCTGGCGATCTCGCCGAACGGCTCGAGCGCGCCCGCGGCGACCTCGACACCTACTACTCGCTCGGCTACCGCCCGCCCGCGGGCAGCTCGGCCGCGGTGCAGCGGCTCGAGGTGAAGGTCCGCGGCGAGGGGCTCCGGGTCCGCCACCGGACGGCGCTACGCGGCCGCAGCCAGGAGCAGCGCGCCGAGGGGCAGACGCTCGCGGCGCTGTTGGCGCCGCCCACCGGCGACAATCCGAGCGACAACCCGCTCGGCATCACGGTCGAAATCGGCGAGAGCGCAGCGGGGAAGGTGGGCACCGCGCTGCGCGTGCCGGTCACGCTGCGCGTGCCGATCGGCGGCCTGACGCTGCTCGAGCAGGGCGAGCGCCACGTCGGCCGCCTCGCCTTCCAATTCGTGGTCGAAGCTCCGGACGGCGGCTACCGCCGGCTCGAGCCGCGCGAGCTGCCGGTCGAGATCCCGACCGAGAAGCTCGCGCCGGCGCGCGCGCAGAGCCTCGGCTACTCGTTCGAGCTCAAGCTGCTCAAAGGCAACTACCGCCTCGCCGTCACCGTCTCCGACATGGTCGGCAGCGTCCACTCGACGCTCACGGCACCGATCGAAGCGGGCAGGAAACGAGCCCGGCGCTGAGGAGGGCGAAGCAGGAGTAGCGGGCGACCGAGGCACCGAGGCCCCCGATAGGACCGACCGGCCCAACGGCCGAGGGGGAGCAGGTCCTCTCCCCCTGGCTACGCTGCGCAGGAACAGCGTCGTCGGCGAGCGAAGGAGGCCATAGAGGGCTCGAGCTAGAGTGGCCGCACGTCGTGGCCTGAGTCACCTCTCTCCGCTCCGCGAGCTTCGCGTCGAGTAGCGAGGAACCGGCCAAGCAGCGCAGCGAGCCATGCGAGAACGAGCATGGCGAGAGCGCTGGTGCCGAAGCCCCGCCAGAGAACTGGATTCGCTCGCAGGCTCGGGATGTTGCTGACCAGGCTGGCGACCGCTACCGCCGACAGGATGAGGAAGGGAATGGCAACGCCAAGCGCCACGGCAGGTGGCCGCCTTCCTCGGAACGAGAGCAGTCCCGCGGTGAGCGCCCCGGCCGAATAGAGGATCCAGCTGAAAGCGAGATCGCCCATGCCGCCCAAAGCACCCATCGCCCCGACGACGAAGAGCAGCGGCGCGAGCACCAACCCACCGACGAGAGTGGCGAACAGGGTGTCACGAACCATCGATTCCTCCGGGAGGCATCTCAGGGCTGCGGATGAGACATCGCCCACCCTAAGGCGCAGACGGTGGATCGCTACCCGCCTGACGCAACAGGCCCTGGAGCCTCTCCGCAGCGAACCCGTCCCAGTCGGCAGAGTCCTCTCTCAGCCCAGGTGTGCGCCCGCGAGAACGGTGTTCTACCTGATAGTTCATGGCGCCGACCGAGATCGCAATAGCTGGCGCGTCGAGTGGAGCCTCCTCTCGGTGGCGCCGGTCAAGGCAGGATCTGATAGGGAACCAATTGAACCGCCGCAACCTGGTGAGAACGATCGGCACGATGACGAGCGACGATGCGCAGGCTCCACTTCCGGTCAGGGCTCCGCCAGTGTACGAAGTACTGGTCCGTTTGGTCCCAGGGCGGGCCGAACTGGTCCCAGCGATCCATGCTCCAAGACTCCTCCGTTTCTGGCACTTTCTCCCAGCCAAGGTCTTCGGCCCAATCGCCGTAGAAGTCGACGATTGCCCGAGAACGGTACTCACACTCTAGGCGAAAGCCCACTTCTCGGCTGCCTTGGCCAAGGTCGATGACCTCAATCTCGGACGCGCCTTCCGGGAGCGGCATGGAGGGCTCTTCGGTGGTTTCCCCAGGCCGCAAGGTGCAGCCGATCATGACAAGCGCGACGAGCGCCACCACTGCCCAGCGCTCTAGCACCCGATCCGTCTTGGTCGCGGAGATCGCCATCGCTCCATCACCGTGTGAATCGACTCGTCGATTCTCCTCGATTCGGCTGGCAGCGAGCGCTTCAGTCGCTCGGCAAGTCCGCTGTCAAGCAGTACAGGTTCCTGCTGCCCGAGTAGTTTCCACAACCGACAGACGCCAAGTACTTCGTGATGCAGACGAGGAGTGCGACTCAATGGACAAACCGAAACGACGCGAGTACTTCATCCCAGAGCCGCTCAACG
This sequence comes from Acidobacteriota bacterium, assembly GCA_014584695.1. Taxonomy (GTDB): domain Bacteria; phylum Acidobacteriota; class Thermoanaerobaculia; order Multivoradales; family JAGPDF01; genus JACTMI01. The sequence goes on along the minus strand of JACTMI010000002.1, from coordinate 1,160 downwards.
TTTCGGTCGAAGACTCCGCTCATTCGCAATTCGTAGAGCCGGCCGTCATGAATCACGTAACGCGCCCGGATGGTGATAGCCGCAGCTGGCGCCTCCGTTGCGAGGACGACGGCCTCAAACTCTCGGCCCGTTGCTTCGCCCAGGTCCGCGGTTCGTTCCGCAATCCTCTCTGTCGCAGGTACTAGCCCCTTGTAAGACTCGCGGAGGCTCTCAGCGAGGTTATCGATGTCCAGGCTAGGAGATACAGATGCCCAAGATACAGAGACCTGAGCCGACGGACGGCGTAGGGTTGGGGTCGAAGCAATCAGTTGGACTGTGCAGGAGTGGCCCTTGAGTGAGTGAGGTCCTATCCCATCCTGCCATGGCCCACAAACATACGTTCCGGGCAGAAGTATCCTGAATCCGGCGCCCCCCGGTCGCAGTTCGTGCATTGGCCGGTTACATGCGTACAGCGAAAGCAGGAACCCCAGCGTGATCACTTGTCTTATCGATTCGCTCATCAGTGCAGGCCTCTCCACTTACCGAACCAGTGCAGCGGTAGGTGCTCGAGCGGGATCTTCACGACCTTCCAGAAGCAATGCAGCTCGCCTTCGCAGGCCATTCGACAGTCCCTGAAGCACCTATCCCTGTCGAGGTGCCTGGCATCGTATTTCCCTCGTAGCGGGAAGCAACCGCGGCAGTTCTGCGTTTCGCAGACATTCCTGCAGATTTCGTTTTCCTCCTCGCAGGTCAAGACCTCAGTCCATCCATAGAAGAACAGCGTCGGACCGATCCAACCGAAGAACGACGCCTGGCCGTCGGGATCCATGATGCCGATCGGATTGCTTGCTCCGTAAACGAATGGCGATTCGAACAACGGGTTGGCGAGCCTGAAGTTGGCGATCGCAAACGCCTTGAATGCTCCGAGGCCGCCAACCGCGCGCCCGGACGCGAGAACTCCAAGGCTCAATGGATCCGCGCTCGCGTACCTCCCCGTCTGCGTCTCATACCAGCGGTGGAGGTTGTAGAACAGCTCCGCTCCGAGGGTGGCGTCCTCCCAGATGGGCGCGGACCACTGTCCCGGCAGGCGCAGGGGGATGCCGTTGGCGGTGGCGGAGGCGGCGCCGGATTGCCAGTCGTGGCCGTAGGGCTCGAAGCCGCCGAGCCAGCGGGGGGTGGCG
>JACTMI010000044.1 GCA_014584695.1 Acidobacteriota bacterium | reverse complement strand
GCGCGAGGAGAGCCGGCGCGAGCCACGTCCCGGCGCGGCGCAGGCCACAAACGAGGCCCTCGCGCGAGGTTACGGGAACGGAAGTCGGCGGCCGCCGCGTCGAACCGGCCCTCGGCTCGGGTCTCCTCGCGCCCGCGACACCCCGCGGTCTCTGGATTTCTTTTCTGGCGGCGCGGGGCCCCTCGCGCTGCGCTGCGGGGACGCGATCCGAGGGCCGGTCCGACGCTACCGACGGTGGTAGCGGCCAAGCTCACCAGGATCCGTAAGATCGGCGAGTGCATGCTGAGACTCGATTGAAGCAGGGCGTGAGAGGCATCGCGTCCCGTCCGGAGGCCTTCGTCATCGCGAAAGGGGCCGAGGGCGGGACGGCGCTGCGGCGGTGGCGGTACTGACTGGAGAAGACGAGTTCGAGAATCGCCGAGCCATCCGCTCGGGCGGACGACAGCGCTTGACTCAGGTTTCGCCGAGCTGGTGGTCTGTCGCCAACAACTCAGTCCCCGCCGACGCGCTTCCCAGCCCCTCAATCTCGTGACGTACACCCGGCAACCCACCGCGCGTTGACCCCTCTTCGGAAATCCGATACCCTTCCGCGGCCCTTCGGAGGGGCTCGAAGGATGAAGATCCGCCTGGATTCCGCCCGCTTCGAGCCTTTCGTCTGGCAGGAAACGGTCGCGATCCGCGCCGCCCAGCCGGCGTTCGAAGACGGCGTGGGGTTTTCGCCGATCGAGCTGCACGGCACGCTCGAGCCAGTGTCGCCCAACTTCCGGCTGACCGCGCGGTTGAGCTACCGGCAGACGGTGCCTTGCGCGCGCTGCCTGGCGCCGGTCGAGGGCGAGGTGGAGAGCGGTTTCGAGCTGCTGATCGTGCGCGCGCGATCGGAGCGGCAGGGGCGGCCGGAGCGGCCGCGGAAGGCGGAGCGGAACGCTGCCGACGGCGGGGAACGCCAGCTGACCGAAGAGGACTTCGGCGTCCTGGAGGTCGTTGACGGGACGCTCGACACCGCGCCGGTGGTCGAAGAGCAGGTGCAGCTCAACCTGCCCGCGTATCCCCTCTGCCGGGAGGACTGCGCCGGGCTCTGCCCGCGCTGTGGCAAGAACTGGAACGCAGGGCCGTGCGACTGCCCGGCGCCCGCGGCCGATCCCCGGTGGGGTGGGCTCGCGGAGCTGCGATCGAAGCTGACCGGCTCGCGGGCCGGCGAATGACCTGCGAAGGAAGAGGATTCGACGATGCCCAATCCCAAGCGACGCCACTCCAAGGCCCGGCGCGACAAGCGGCGGGCTCACGACGCTCTGGTGGCTCCCGGCAGCTCGCTCTGTCCGAGCTGCGGCGAGCGCAAGCTGGCGCATCGCGCCTGCCCGAGCTGCGGCAGCTACAAGGGCCGCGAAGTCATCGACGTCCAGTCCACGGTCTGACCCCCGCAGCCCCGTCGAGGTTCCGTTGAGTCGAGCCCCGACGTCGTCTCCGGGTCGCATCCGTATCGCGGTCGACGCGATGGGGGGGGACTTCGCGCCGCGGGCGGTGGTCCAAGGGGCTTGGCAGGCGGCGGAGGACGGCTCTCACATTCTCCTGGTCGGCCGACGGGAGCGCCTGGAGCGCGAGGTCGCCAAGCTCGGTGCGCTGCCGCGCCGGATGGAGATCGTCCATGCCGACGAGGTCGTCGCCATGGACGAATCGGCGACGGCGGTGCGCAAGAAGCGGCAGTCCTCGGTGGCGCGATGCGCCGAGCTGGTCCGCGCCGGAGAAGCGCAGGCGATGGTTTCGGCGGGGCACACCGGCGCGGCGATGGTGGCGGCCAAGCTCTGGATCGGCGCCATTCCCGGAGTCGACCGGCCCGCTCTGGCGGCCACCTTCCCCAACCGCCACGGTCGCACCGTGGTGCTGGACGTCGGCGCCAACGTGGAGTCGCGCCCCGAGCACCTGCGCCAGTTCGCAGTGATGGGGCATTTTTACGCCCAGGAGGTCGTCGGCACCAGCCGGCCGCGGATCGGGCTGCTGTCGATCGGCGAGGAGGCCGGCAAGGGCACCGAGCTGACCCGCGAAGCGTTCCAGGCGCTCGCCAACACGGGGCTCAACTTCGTCGGCAACGTCGAGGGACACGACGTCTTCAGCGGCGACGCCGACGTGGTGGTCTGCGACGGCTTCGTCGGCAACGTCCTGCTCAAGGCGGCCGAGTCGATGGCCGAGCTGATCGTGGGAATGATGCGGGAGGAGCTGCTGCGCGATCCCAGGACGCGGATCGGCGGCTGGCTCGCGCGGCCGGCGTTCGTCAACTTCAAGCGCCGTACCGACTACACGGAGTTCGGCGCCGTGCCCCTGCTCGGCGTCGAGGGGGGCTGCTTCATCGCTCACGGCCGCTCGAACGCGAAAGCGGTCCGCAGCGCCATCCGGCGCGCCGAGGAGTTCTGCGCCGCCGAGCTCCACCAGAAGATCCGCGCCAAAGTCGCCGAGCTGCACGCCGAAGAGGCGCGGCTCGGCGCCGCTTCCGCCGCGACCTGACCCGCGGTAGAAGGCTGGTGAGAAGTTCAGGCTAGGAGCGCCCCGGCAGCGGCTGCCGGCCGCGCGGCAGCGTGCGCCGCTGAGAACGAGGAACCGGCGCGACGCGCGTGATCGGTGTCTCGGCGTGGTCGGTGCGGGCGAGCACGACCTCTTGCGCGCCGTAGGCCAGCAGGCGGCTCTTCTCCACTACGAAGCCGGGCAGCAGGCGGTCCAGCTCGCCGGGCTGGAGGCGTGGCGCCGGGACCTCCTCGGCCGACGAAGTCTCCTGCTCGAGGGTGTCGTCGTCCAGGATCCGAAAACGGCGGGGCAGCGCGGGCATCGCCTTGCCGGTGGCGAGCAGCGCGTGGAGCTGACACCGCTCGGCGCAGCGGGGAGCGAGCAGCGCGGCGAAGCGGGGAAGCGTCTCGCGGCCCAGGTGGTCCAACAGGTCCCACGCGAGCACGAGCTCGTAGGGCTCGGCCGCGCCGCCGGGCGGCAGCAGGGTGAAGACCTGATCCACCGCCGCGGCTGGTGCGAGGCCGTCGGTGAGCTCGGCGCGCAGGTCGGCGATCGCCAGCCGCGGAGTCAGGCGCGCCAGGCGGGCGACGTTGGCGCGCAGCGGCGGGCCGAGGTCGAGAATGCGGCGCGGGCGGCTGTCGAGTCGCGCCAGGGCCTCCAGGAGCCCGGGCGCGGCGTGCCGCTCGGGCGCCGGCGGGGGTGGCGCCGGAGCCGGTTCCGCCTCCGCCCGCCGACGGCTGTACAGCCAGCTCATGGGCCGCTCACGCGAGCTTGGCGGGCGTCTCCGCAGACTTCGCTTCGGCCACCGGCGCCGGCCGCGGGGTGGCCGGAGCGCCCTTCTTCGCCTCCATGTCGATGGCGCCCTTGAAGCGCGCGCCGTCCTCGATCACCACCCGGGGCGCCGTGAGGTCGCCGCGCACCCGCGCGCTCTTGCGCAGCAGGATCAGCTCTTCCGCGGTCAGGTCGCCTTCGACCTCGCCCTCGACGTGGATGGCCCGCGCGTGGACCGAGGCCGTGACCCGCCCCTTGGTGCCGACCGTCAGGGCGTTCTGCGCCAGCCCGATCTTGCCCTCGACCCGGCCCTCGATCAGCAAGTCCTCGCTGCCCGTGAGCTCGCCCTTGACCTGGATCGACGGCCCGATGACCGCGCGGCCGCCCGCTTCGCCGCCCCGCGCGGGAGGGGGCTCGGGATCGTTCCTGAACGCGGGCGCCGGCGATGGCGCCGATCCCGCTGGCGCCGTTTCGTTGTCTCGCTTCCACATGGCCACCTCCTCGGCGCGGCTTACCGTGCCCGCGTCGAGCCGCGGGTCCGTGGTCCGGGAGTGTACGACTTCCGGCCGCCAATGCCGCAATGGAGCAGTGCATTCGAGCTGGTGGGCGTGCGAGGATGGCGAGCCGTGGGGGGCGCGGACGTCGTCGTCATCGGCGCGGGCATCGTCGGGTTGGCGACCGCCCGCGCTTTCGCCGTCGAGCGCCGGGCGAAGGTGCTCGTGCTCGAGACCGAGCGCGGAATCGCCGAACATCAAACCGGCCGCAACAGCGGCGTCGTGCACTCGGGGCTCTACTACCGGCCGGGATCGGACAAGGCCGCCCTCTGCGCCGCGGGGCGAGAGGCGCTCTTCGCCTACGCCGCGGAGCACGGCATCGCGCACGAGCGCTGCGGCAAGGTGGTCGTCGCGGTCGAAGAGCGCGAGTTGCCCGCGCTCGAGGAGCTCGAGCGACGAGGGCGTGCCAACGGGCTCTCCGGGCTCGAGCGGCTCGATCGCACGGATCTCGCACGCCACGAGCCGGGCGCCGCCGGCACGGCGGGGTTGTACGTGCCGCAGACCGGCATCGTCGACTATCGCGCGGTCGCACGGGCGCTCCACGACGACCTGATCGCCGCTGGCGGCCAGGTGTGGCTCGACGCCCGGGCGGGGCGGATCCGCGCCGCGCCCGGGCGGGTCGTCATCGAGACCAGCCGAGGCGCGGTGGCGGCGCAACTCCTGATCGCCTGCGCCGGTCTCGAAAGCGACCGCGTGGCGCGGCGAGCGGGGCTGGCACCGTCGGTTCGGATCGTCCCCTTTCGCGGCGACTACTTTCGCCTCGCACCGTCCGCCCGAGCGCTGGTGCGCCACCTGGTCTACCCGGTGCCCGACCCCGAGCTGCCCTTCCTCGGCGTTCATTTCACCCGCCGGGTCGATGGCGAGGTCGAGGCGGGTCCGAACGCCGTGCTGGCCTGGAAGCGGGCCGGCTACTCCAGGTTCTCGTTCTCGGCGCGCGACGCCGCGGCGACACTCGGCTATCCTGGCTTCTGGCGCATGGCGCCGCGATACGCTCGCGTCGGGTGGGCCGAGTACCGCCGCGCTTTCAGCCGGCGCCGCTTCGTGGCGGAGCTGCGTCGCCTGGTGCCGGCGGTGGGCGAAGCCGATCTGGTGCGCGCCGGCTGCGGCGTGCGCGCGCAGGCGCTGGACCGCGCGGGCCGATTGGTGGACGATTTCGTTTTCGCCGAAGGTGAGGGGATGATCCACGTGCTGAACGCACCGTCACCCGCCGCGACCGCGGCGCTCGCGATCGCCGCCCGGATCGCGGCGCGCGCCGGGCACCGGCGGGCCGGCGAGGCCTGAACGGAGGGAGGGAGGATGGCGACCCCGTTGTTCACGATCGACGCGTTCGCGGACGGACCGTTCCGCGGCAACCCGGCGGCGGTCTGTCTGCTCGATGGCCCCCGGCCCGAGGAGTGGATGCGCGCGCTCGCCGCCGAGATGAACCTCTCGGAGACCGCCTTCCTGTGGCCGGAATCGGACGAGATCTGGCGATTGCGCTGGTTCACGCCCGCGGTCGAGGTCTCGCTGTGCGGTCACGCGACGCTGGCTTCGGCGCACGCGCTCTGGGAGACGGGGCAGAGCGACGCCGCGAGCTCGATCCGATTCGCTACCCGCAGCGGCATCCTGACGGCGACGCGGGCCGGCGATTGGATCGAGCTCGACTTCCCGGAGCGTTCGCCGGAGGCCTGCGCACCTCCCGACGGGCTCGCCGAGGCGCTGGGCTCGCGCCCGATCGCCACCGCCATCGCGGGCGAGGACCTGCTGGTCGAGCTCGCCACCGAAGGAGCAGTGCGCGCCCTCGCGCCCGACTTCACCGCGCTCGCGGCCGTGGGCGCGCGCGGCGTCACGGTCACCGCGCGCGCGGACGAAGGCGCGCCCCACGATTTCGTCTCGCGCTTCTTCGCGCCGGCGGTGGGCATCGCGGAGGATCCGGTCACCGGCTCGGCCCATTGCGGCCTGGCGCCCTACTGGGCGGAGCGCCTCGGGCGACGGCAGCTGACCGGATTCCAGGCCTCCCGGCGCGGCGGGGTGGTGCGGGTCCGGCACGAGCCGGATCGACGCCGCGTGGTGCTGGCGGGCCGGGCGGTGACGGTGTTCGTCGCCCAGCTCACCCCGGCCGCCGAAGCCCCCGCTTGAAGCGGGCGCAGCGGCGGGGGCGGCGGATCGACTTCGGGGTCGTGTCCACGGGGAGCTCAGCCCGCCGACTTGCGTCCGAGCCAGAAAGCCACGGCGAAGCCGGCGAGGGCGGTCGCTGGCAGGGCTCGTCCCCACGGGCCCACGCCGGCGGGCAGCTCGTAGGCGAGCCAGTAGCCGAGCAGCAGGGGCGCGGCGACGAGCGCGGTCGTCGCGGTGCGAATCTGGCGCTCCGCTTCGCGGTGCGCGAGCTCCCGCTCGCCGCGAGTCACCGCGGGCGCCGTCGCGATCTCGAAGCGCTGGCGATCGATCTGTTCGGTTCTGCGACTGGCGGCGACCGCGGCGGCGGCGCCGAGCAGTCCGAGAAGTGGATGGAGGAAAGGGGCGAGCCCGGTTGCCAGCCCGAGCCAGCCATGGCCGAGGCTGGCGGCGAAACCGAGCACGCCGAACACGGCCGCGCTCCAGCCCGCCAGGGTGACGGCCCGGGCGAGTGTCACGCCACGCGCCGCCTCAGGGTGCGGTCAGGCCGAAGTGCTCGTAGTTCCTGGCGGTGAACTGCTTCCACTTGTCCGGCACCTCCTCGGCTGGGAAGATCGCCTGGACCGGGCAGGCGTCGATGCAGAGCCCGCAATCGATGCACTCTTCCGGGTGGATGTAGAGCTGCTCCCACTCCTCGTTCTTGCCGTAGATGCAGTCGACCGGGCAGACATCCACGCAGGCCGTGTCCTTCACGCCGATGCAGGGCTCGGTGATGATGTGAGTCATTCCCCTCCGTCCTTTCGCCGCCCGGGCACTGGAGCCGGACGCTCGCGGCCATTGTAGCGGCTCCCCCAGGGACGTCTCAACGGGAGTTGGAGCGGATCGCGGGCGCTGGCGAGCGAGCCGGCGCAGCGGCCCGGCACCGGAGCGCGCGCGATGGACTCGGCGGTCGGAATCTCGTGCGACGGACGGCACGGCGCCCCGGGGTGCTCTTGCCGCATCGCGGCAAGGTCTTGACTTTCTTGCCGCAGCGCGGAATACTGCGGGCGAGCCTGCCGCAGTGCGGCACGAGCCGGAGCGAGGAGACCATGGCCCGTCTGATCAAGCGCTACGAGAGCCGCAAGCTCTACGACACCGAAGAGAGCCGCTACGTCTCCCTCGACGAGCTCGCCGAGTGGATTCGCACGGGCACCGAGGTGCGGGTCCTGGACAATGCCAGCGGTGCCGACGTGACCGCCCAGACCCTGACCCAGATCATCCTCGACGAGGGGCGCCGGGGGGCAGCTTTCCTCCCCAGCGAGCTGCTCCACGAGCTGGTGCGGGTCGGCCAGCGGGCCGTCGAAAGCGGAGTCGAGCAGGTTCAGCACAAGGTCGACCGCTTCGTCCAGGCTTCGATCGATCGGCTCGGCCCGGTGCGTCGCGCCCGCGAGGAGATGGAGCGCCTGCGGGGCCGGCTCGAGGAGCTCGAGTCGTCCCTGACGCGTCTCGAGTCCGACCGCGGCAACACCAAGTCCACGGCCTCCCGCGCCGCGTCGCGCGAAGAGTCCAGCCCCACCCAACGCCCGCGCCGTGAACGGCGCAAGAAGGGAGAGTCTCGATGATCCACATCGACATTCCGCAGAACTTCCGCGAGCTGCCGGGTTCGGTCCGCGACCTGGGCAGCGATGCCGCGGCTTTCGGACGCCAGCTCTGGCTGGCCGGCCTGGGAGTCGTCGCCACCGTCGAGGAGACGGCGACGGAGACTTTCGACTCGATGGTCGCCAAGGGCAAGAAGTCGCGTTTCGCTCCGGTCGCCGAGGCCGAGAAGGCTCTGGCCGGCGCTCGCCATCGCGCGGCGAAGGTCGGCGCCAAGGTCGAGTCCGCGGTCGAGGGCCAGGTGTCGTCCGTGCTCGGCCGCCTGGGCGTGCCGACGCGTCGAGAGGTGCAGGAGCTGACCCGCCGCGTCGAGTCGCTCGCCGCCAGCCTGCGCTGACGGCGCGGGCGAGTCTGGTCACAACCGCCGAGGCGGACAGAGGAGAACGAAGATGGCCAAGAAGAAGCTCGACGTCGAGGAACTGCAGAAGAACGTCAAGGAGTCGGCGCAGAAGGTCTGGTTGGCCGGCCTGGGGGCCCTAGCGGCAGCCGAGGAAGAGGGCGGCAAGGTGTTCAAGAGCCTGATCAAGAAGGGTCAGGCCTACGAGAGCCGGGCCAAGGGGAAGTTGGACGGTCTGCGCGAGCAGATCGGCGACGCGGCCGGCAAGGCCAAGCACCAGGCGGTGGGTGCCTGGGACAAGGTCGAGGATGCCTGGGACAACCGGGTCGCCGCGACGCTCAAGCGGATCGGCGTGCCGAGCCGCGACGAGATCGCCCACCTGACGCGCCGCGTCCAGGAGTTGACGGCGCTGGTCGAGTCGAAGGCCAAGAAGGGCGCCCGGTCGCGGACCAAGAAGTCCACGCCGACCGCCGCCCGGAAGACCACCGCCGCCCGTCGGACGCGCTGATCCCGTGGCCGGTCCCGCGGCGCGCCGGAGCAAGTCGGGCTCGATCGGCCTCGCCCTGGCGGGGGGAGGTCCCGAGGGAGCCATCTACGAGATCGGCGCGCTGCGGGCCCTCGACGAGGCCCTGGAGGGCGCCGACCTCCACGACTTGGCGGTCTATGTCGGCGTCTCGGCCGGTGCTTTCATCGCCGCGAATCTGGTCAACGGCCTGACCACCGCGCAGATGTGCCGCGCGATCGTCAAGCACGAGCCGGGCGAGCACCCGTTCGTCCCCGAGACCTTCTTCACCCCGGCGGTCGGTGAGTTCGTCCGCCGGGGTCTCTCGGTGCCGCGCCTGTTGAGCCAGGCCCTGGCCCAGTTCGCGCGCAATCCCGACGACCGCAGCCTGCTCGACTCGCTGACCCGGCTCTCCCGCGCGCTGCCGGTCGGTGCTTTCGACAACGAGCCGATCCGCAGCTACCTGCGCAGCATCTACACCATAAAGGGGCGGACCGACGACTTCCGGCGGCTCTCGCACCCGCTGTTCGTGGTCGCCTCCGAGCTCGATTCGGGTCGCGCCGTCCGGTTCGGCGAGCCGGGGTGGGACCACGTGCCGATCTCGCGCGCGGTTCAGGCGTCGACCGCGCTGCCGGGTGTCTACCCGCCGGTCGAGATCGACGGCCGCTTCTACGTCGACGGCGTCCTGCTCAAGACGCTTCACGCCTCGGTCGCTCTCGATTCCGGCGCCAAGCTGCTGTTCTGCATCAACCCGATCGTCCCGGTCGACCTCTCGAACGCCGAGGGCCTGGGCGGCCTGACGGAGCGCCAACTGGTCCGTCGAGGGCTCCCGACCGTGCTCTCGCAGACGTTCCGGACGCTGATTCACTCGCGCTTGCGGGTCGGCCTGGCGGCTTACGAGACCCGCTACAAGGACGCCGACGTCGTGCTGATCGAGCCCTCGAGCGACGACTACCGGATGTTCTTCACCAACATCTTCAGCTTCTCGGCGCGGCGGGCGGTGGCGGCGCACGCCTACGAGGCGACACGCCGGGATCTCCTGGCCCGCTTCGACGATCTGCAGCCGATGCTGCGCCGGCACGGCGTGCGCTTGAACCGCCGGATTCTGGAGGACCCGCACCGCGATCTCTGGCGCGGTGTGGGGCTGCCCGCCGAGGCGCGCCGCGAGCCGGCACACCAGACCCTGGCCCGTCTCGACGACGCGCTCGACCGTCTCACGAACCTCCTGCGCTGATCGCGCCGCGCGGCACGCCCGCGGCGGTCAGCCGCACAAGTCGGTCATTGCGGTCAGCCGCACAAATCGGTCATTGCGGTCAGCCGCGCAAATCGATCCTGGCGGTCAGCCGCGCAGGGGTGCGAAGTGCAGGTCCGTGTCGTAGTGAAGTGTGACGCGGCCGAGCTCGGCGTGCGCCGCGAAGAGCTCGTCCAGGGCCGCCAGCATGGGCGCGCGCCGGGGGTCACCCTCGCCCGGGGTGTACGACGAGGAGAGCAGCCGGGCGCGCAGACCCGCGGCGTCGAGCGACTGGAAGCTGGCGAAACGCCGGTGCACGGGCCGGTGGCCGAAGAATCCCGCCAGCTGGGCGGGGGAGACGCCGCGGTGCCCCACCTCCCGGTAGTCGGTGCCGAACTCGAGCAGCAGCGCTTCGTAAGCGGCGAGAAACGGCGTCCCGGTGGCTCGCCGAGCGTTCCAGATCAGCGCCGCGTGGCCTCCCGGCCGCACGATGCGCAGCGCTTCGGCGCGCACCGCCGCGCCATCGAACCAGTGGAAGGCCTGAGCGGCGACCAGGAGATCGACGCTCGCCGCCGGGAGGCCTGTCGCCTCCGCCCGCCCGCTGACCGACCGGAAGCCCGGATATTCGGCCAGGCGGATCTCGGCGGCCCGGCGCATCGGCTCGTTGGGCTCGACCCCGGTCACCGCGTAGCCGCGCGCGAGGAAGGGCTCGGAGGAGAGGCCGGTGCCGGCGCCCAGATCGACGACCTGGTGCCCCTGGCGCAGCGCGCCGGCCGCTTCGAGCGCGTCGAGGATCGCGGCGGGATAGCCCGGGCGGCCGCGCTCGTAGTCGGCGACGCGGTCGGCGAAGCGGTGGGTGGGATCGGGACGAGGGCGCACGCGGAATGCCGGGTCAGCGGCCGGGCTTGTGTTCTATCGTACGACGATCGTGAGCGAAAGCACGCCCAACAGCGGTGTGGCGAGCGGCGGCCTGCCGCCGTTCGTGCTCCACCCGCTCCGGCGGGGCGAGCGAGGCGCGCCGCTGTCGGCGGTCGACCATGCCTGGCTGCGCATGGACGATCCGGCCAACCTGATGCACATCCACGGCGTCCTGGTGGTGGAAGGCGAGGTCGACCGCGAGCGTGGCGCCGCGATTCTCGGCGGCCGCTTGCGGCAGATCCCGCGCTTCCACCAACGCGTCGCGATCGGACCGGAGGGGCCGGTCTGGGTGGAGGACTCCGAGTTCGACCTCGCCCACCACATCGTCGACGAAGAGCTGCCGGAGCCGGGCGGCGATCGTGAGCTGGCGCGCGCGATCGCGGTGCACTTGAGCCGCCCCTTCGACCGGCGCTGGCCGCTGTGGGAGTTCCGCTTCCTGCGCGGCTACCGCGGCCGCGACACGGTCGTCTTCGCGCGCATCCACCACGCCATCGGCGACGGCGTCGCCCTGATGGTGGTCCTGCTCGCGATGACCGACCTCGCGGCGGGTGGACCGGCGCTGGTCGAGACGCCGACGACGACCGAGGCGCCGTCGGGGAACCCCTTTCTCGAGATCCTGCAGAGTCGGGGCGCGGCGGCCTTCGAAGTGGCCCGCGCGGCGGCGGAGCGCTGGCTGCCCGAGACCTTCCGGCTGATGGTGGCGCCGGTCGAGGCCTACGGCCGGATCCATCCAGTGGTGCGCGGCATCGGCGCGACCGCGGCGCTCGGCCGCCTGGTCGGCAGGGCGCGCGACCCCAAGAGCCCGTTCAAGGGCGAGCTGGGGGTCGAGAAGCGGGTGGCGTGGACGGAGGCGACGACGGTCGAGGAGATCAAGGCGGCCGCCCGGCGGCTCGGATGCTCGCTCAACGACTTGCTGAACACCGCCATGGCCGGCGGACTGAGGCGCTACCTGGCGCGCGCGGGCGAGCCGCCGGAGAGCCTGGCCTTCCGCTGTGCCATGCCGGTCAACTTGCGCCCGCTCGAGGAGATGGCCGCGCTCGGCAACCGCTTCGGCCTGGTCTTCCTGTCACTGCCGGTCGGGGTCGCCGATCCGCTGCGCCGTCTGGAGGAGATCCGCCGGCGGTCGATGGCGTTGCGCAGCTCGGCCGAGCCGCTGGTGGTGCTCGGCCTGCTGGGATTGGCCGGCCGGCTCCCGGAGGCCGGCCAGCGGCTGCTGGTGAAGATCTTCGGTTCCAAGGCGACGGCGGTGTTCACCAACGTGCCGGGGCCCGGGCAGACCATCTGGTTCGCCGGCAAGCCGATCCGGGACATCTACTTCTGGGTCCCTCAGGCCGGCCGACTCGGGCTCGGCGTCTCGATCTTCAGCTACGACGGCCAGGTGCGGATGGGGGTCGGGACCGACGCCGTCCTCGTGCCGGACCCCGGTCGAATCGTCGACGGCTACCACGCCGAGCTCGACGAGCTGCTGCGGCGCGCCGCGCGGGCCTGAGGCCGGCGCCGCGCCGCGCGACACCTCTCAGCGGTTGCGCCCGTACTTCTCGTGGCTGGACACCCAGTCGAGCGACGAGATCGCCGAAGCCAGAGAGATTTCGCCCGAAAGCGCCACTCCGGCGGTGATCTCGGCCAGCTTCCGTACCGAGCCGCGGCCGGTGCAGCCCAGGATCCGGAGACACTCGCGCTGGGTCGCGAGCCCGGTGCCACCGCCGTGGGTGGCGACGATCAGCGACGGGATCGTGATCGACATGTAGAGCGACCGGTCGGCGCCCAGCTCGGTATAGACGATGCCTGCCGAGGACTCGGAGACGTTGGCGACGTCCTGGCCGGTGGCGATGAACATCGCCGTGATGCCGTTGGGCGAGTGGGCGCCGTTGTTGTTGGCGCCCGACAGGAAGGCGCCGACGTTGGCGATCTGCGCGTGGTAGTGGAGCTGCTCCGGCTCCACCCGCATGACCTGGACCAGCACGTCGCGCGGGATCGTCGCCTCCGCGACCACGCGCTTGCCGCGCGTCCGCATGATGTTGACCTGGGACGCCTTCTTGTCGGTGGCCAGGTTGGACTCGAGGTAGAACTTGCGGCAGCGTTCCTTGACCCAGGGCTGCTCCAGGACCCAGGAGCAGGCGGCGAAGGTCGCTCGGCCGACCATGTTCTGGCCCGCGGCGTCGCCGGTGACGAAGTTGAAGCGCAGGTACGCGAACTTGGACGCCAGGTAGGTATCGATGTAGAGCAGCTTCGCGACCGAGGAGGTGGCCTCGGCGTTCTCGCGGATGGCGGCGAGATTGTCTTCGATCCAGACCGAGAACTCCCGCGCCTCGCGCGCCGAATCGAAGACGAACACCGGCGCCCGTTGCATGGCGTCGCCGATCACCGTGCAGGTGACGCCGCCGGACTGGTTGAGGACCTTCATGCCGCGGCTGTAGGAAGCGACCAGCGTGCCTTCGGTGGTCGCCATCGGGATCACGAACTCGCCCTGCGCGTGCTCGCCCTTGACCAGCAGCGGTCCGGCGAGGCCGATCGGGATCTGGGCGACGCCGACGAAGCTCTCGACGTTGCCGCGCGTGGTGGCCGGGTCGAAGGAGAACTTGTCGACGTGCTCGAGCTCGACACCCGTGCGCTCGGAAAGGAACTGACGCCGCTTGGCCGCCCACTCGCGCGAGTGGTCGTTCTCCTTGTCGTAGGGGATCCTGATGCGGCCGCCGTTGTCCTCGCCGATCGTGTCGTTGACCTTGAAGTCCAGGGCGCCGAAGGGCTTGGCCTCGAAGGCGAGCTCGATCTCGTGGCTGCCCTTGGCGAGCGGCGCGAGACCGTCGAGGTGGAGGGTCAGGACCCTGCGCAGCGGCAGCTCGAGGGGATGCTCGGGGGAAATCCGCGCCGCGGGCGTCGGGGGCTCGGCGCCGAAAGAGAGCCGGATCCGGTCGCGAGGGACCTCGGCGCCGTCGACGGCGATTCGCCGCACACCCACCAGAGTCGCGTCACTCAGCCGGTTCTTGAGCGCGAAGGTGACCCCGGCGTCGGAGTTGGCGAGGCTGCCGAAGGTGTAGAGCTGCTTGAGCAGGAGCGACGGGATCTTGAACAGCATGCGCGCGACCTCCCCGGACTCGTGGCGTGGCCGCAGAGCTTACCGTGATCGCCGACCCCCACGGGCCGGCGCCGGAGAGCCGCGGCGGGACCGGCGATGCGCCGCAGCGCGGCGACCCGCCGGCGCCGGCGCGCGTGCTACGATGCGGCGGCCCGGGTGCCAGGAGCGAGGCGGATGCCCAACGTCGTCGTGGTGGGAATGCAGTGGGGAGACGAAGGCAAGGGGAAGATCGTCGATCTGCTCTGCCCGGCCTTCGATGCCGTGGTGCGCTACCAGGGCGGGCACAACGCCGGCCACACGGTGAGGTTCGGCGACCACCACTTCGCGCTCCGGCTGATCCCCTCCGGCATTCTCCACCCGGACACCCGCTGCGTCATGGGCAACGGCATGGTGGTGGCCCCGGACGCGCTGTTCGAGGAGATCGATCAGCTGCACGCGGCGGGCGTCCGGACCGAGGGCCGGCTGGCGGTTTCCAACCGGGCGCAGGCGATCCTGCCCGTGCACGGCGAGCTCGACCGGGCCCGCGAAGCGGGTGCCGGTTCCGGCATGGTCGGCACCACGGGCCGAGGCATCGGGCCCGCGTACGAGCTCAAAGCCGCGCGCTTCGGAGTGCGGCTATCGGAGCTCGCTTCGCCCCTGCTCGAGTCCCGGTTGCGGTCCCAGCTGGTGCGGCTCGAGCCCGAGCTGTTGGCCCTCGGCGCCGGGGCGCCGCTGCAGCCGTCGCGGCTGGCGGACCAGTGCCGCCTCTGGGCTGATCGCCTGGAGCCCTACCTGACGGACACGGAGCGGCTGTTGCACGGCTGGCTCGAAGAGGGCAAGAGCCTGCTGTTCGAGGGTGCCCAGGGCGCGCTGCTCGATGTCGACCACGGCACCTATCCGTTCGTGACCAGCTCCAACCCGACCTCGGGTGGCGCCTGCACCGGATCGGGTGTGCCGCCGACCGCGATCGACGGCGTGCTCGGCATCGTCAAGGCCTACACGACGAGGGTCGGCGGCGGGCCCTTCCCGGGCGAGCTCACGGATTCGACCGGCGAGTACCTGCGCCAGCGAGGCAACGAGTTCGGCACCGTCACCGGCCGGCCGCGTCGCTGCGGCTGGTTCGACGCCGTGGCGGTCCGCTACGCAGTGCGAGTCAACGGCCCGGCCGCGCTCGCGCTGACCAAGCTCGACGTGCTCGACACCCTCGAGGAGATCCCGGTCTGCGTCGGCTACCGCTACCGCGGCGAGGTGCTCGAGGATTTCCCCTCCTGCCTCGAGACGCTCGAAGGGGCCGAGCCCGTCTACCAGACCGTGCCGGGCTGGCGGCAGGAGACCGTCGGCTTGCTCGAGTACGACGATCTGCCCCGAGCGGCGCGCGACTACGTCGCCCGGATCGAAGAGCTGGTCGGCGCCCAGGTCGCCCTCATCTCGACCGGCCCGCGCCGCGAGGAGACGATCGTGCGCGAGGGGACCGCCCTTTCCCGCTGGACCGCGGAGCGCCACGACGCGGTCCTCGCCGGTCGCGGCCGGCGCTGAGCCCGGAAACCTCAGTTGGCTTCTACTGCGAGGCCGGATCTGCCGGAGCTGACGTGTGTTCTCGCCCGTCGAAGCCTGCGGCGTATCGTCGGATACGCCTCGGCTTCTCGGGGCTGCGAGCGCCCGTCCTCTCCGGCAGCTGCGGCCTCTCGCGACGAACCCAACTGAGGTTTCCGGGCTGAGCCCGGAACGAGCCCGCCGCCGGCTACCTGAGCTCCTTGAGATCGCGAACGACGTTGGCCAGCTCGCCGATGTGTTGCACCAGCGAGAGGCCTGGCAGCGGCGTGCCGGCCGCCTTGTTCGGCAGGTAGGCCGAGACCACGCCCATCACCACTGGGCGCCCGCCGTCGTCGACGTGGAAGGCGGGACCGCCCGAGACGCCGCTGATCGCGACGCCATCGACCAGGTAGGCCTTTTTCGCCGGCACCCAGGCGCTGATCCGACCGGAAAAGAAGCAGAGCATGTCCCGCGCGGCGGCGACGCCGGGATAGCCGACCCAGCCGACCTCGTGGCCGGTCAGGAGGTTGGTCGTCTCGGGCGTGGTGTCGAGCAGCACGCGCGGAAACGGGGCCTCGTCGCGCAGGAAGACGAGCGCCGCGGTGTCGGTGTCGTCGTCGATCACGATCGCGCGCTCGTGGGCGTGGATCATCCGCGTGTAGCCGCTGCTGCAGTGCTCGACGCGGATCGGCAACTCCCAGAGGTTCGCGTGCGCCAGGGCATGGGCGGCGGTCGCGAAGCCGCAGATCCCCCCCTCGGCCGCGAAAGCGAACAGGAAAGCGGTGCCGGAGTGCTCCGGGGTCGAGATCTTGATCACGTAGGGGGCGATCGCCGCCACCGCAGCCTGCCAAGACAGCTCTTGCATGGGTGCGCCTCCGTGGGGGTCGGTCCCGCGACCAGTGTAGCAGCGCCGGCAGGCGCCGCGTTTCAGGAGGGCGGCGCAGCGGTGGCCCGCGCGGGCGCGGCGGCCTCGATCTGGGGGCGCAGCCAGGGCAGCAGGGAGAGCGCCGGCGCCGCGAGCAGCGTGGTGAAGAAGAAGAAGCCGGCGTAGCCGAGGCGCTCGGCGCCGAAGCCGGAGGCCGCGCCCGCGATCTCGCGCGAGAAGGAAAACAACGCCGAGAGCAGCGCGTACTCGGTGGCGGCGTTCTCGCGCCGGCAGCAGGCGGTGAGGAAGGCGAGCAGCGCCGCCGTGCCGAGCCCCTGGGTGTAGGACTCGATGACCGAGGCGACGTAGATCGACTCGCGCGGCAGCGTCAGGGCGGCCACCGCCGTGTAGCCGAGATTCGACAGCCCTTGGCCCAGGCCCAGCCAGAGGAGACCCCGGAAGAGGCCGAAGCGGGAGATGAAAGCGCCGCCCGAAAGGGCGCCGGCGATGGTCAGCCCGATGCCGAGAGTGTTCGACACCAGGCCGATCTCGGTCAGGGTCATCCCCTTGTCGACCCAGAAGGGCTCCAGCATGCGGGACATCGCCTGGTCGCCGATCTTGAACAGGAGCGCGAACAGGGCCACCGGCAGCATTTCTGGCCGTAGCAGCCAAGCGAAGAAGGCGCGCAGCAGCTCGCGGGTGGTCTGGCGGGCGCGCCCCTCCTCGTCCGCCATCCGCCTGGGTTCGGGCAGGAAATACGCGCTGACGCCGAGCACGCCGAACAGCGCCGCAATGCTCCACCACGCCGCGGTCCAGCCCCAGTGGTCGGCGATCAGCAGGGCGATGCCGCCGGCGGCGATGACGGCGACGCGAAAGGCGGAAGCGCGGATGCCGTTGATCCAGCCCAGGTCCTTGCCGGCGGCGACGTCGACCGTCCAGGCATCGATCGCGATGTCTTGGGTCGCGGAGGCGACGGTGAAGGTCAACATGGCCGCGACCAGGAGCGGTCCGACCCGATCCGCCGGCAGGAACGGGAAGATCGCCGCCAGGGTGGCGAGCAATCCGAGGCAGGGGACGATCCAGGCGCGCCGGACCCCGAAGCGGTCGACCAGCGGCGCCCACAGCGGTTTCCAGGACCAGGGCAGCGCGAGCAGGCTCATCAGCCCGATCTCGGTCAGCGAGACTCCCGCCGTCCGGAACCAGACCGGCCAGATCTTCGAGGTGACGCCGTAGGGAAGCCCCTGCGCCGCGTACAGCGCGGCAACCCAGATCAGCAATCGACGCGACGGCATCGGCGGATCTTACTCGCTGCGTGGGCCTTCGCTCCTCGCCCCGAAGGAGGCGCCGCCTTGGCCGGAGGGCCGGCTAACGGCCCGAAGTCGTGCCTGATTCTCGAGAATTCACGCTCGGATCAGGAAGCGATCAGGACTCGAGGCTCGCCCGCCGTGGATCCTGGCGCCGGTTCCGGTCCCGGAGGAGGAGGCTCGATGCGCGCGCTGCTCAGGTATCGACGAGATTGGCTCGGTGTGGCGGTCGGTCTGTGGGCCGTTGGCCTGGTTTCGGCGCCTCTCGAAGCACAGACTGCCGCTTTCCTCCATGTCGTCACGGTCGCCAACCGGGTCCATCCGGCGCAGACGGTCATCGACCACCCTCTGCTCAACAACCGAGCCGGAGCGATCTTCTTCGTCAGGCATCTGCGCAATCCACCGGGAGCCACGCCGACCCTCCACCCGCACCCGGTCGACGTCTGGTACGACGGATCCCGCTGGCTCATCGAGAACGCGGACGCCGGCGAGCACGCACTCGGCACGGGCTTCGGCATCTGGGTGCCCGAGGTCACCACATCTATCCCGGCCTATTTCGTTCACGAGACGACGAGCGCCAACGTGGTCCTCAATCTGACCGTCCTCGACCACCCCGTCCTCAACGGCAATCCGAGCGCGCACCTGAGCGTAACTCTGAACGCCCCGACCGTGGGCTTCCCCCACTACCTCGGAGTCTGGTACGACTCCGGATCGGCGCGCTGGACGGTGTTCACGCAGGATCAAGCGACGATGCCGGCCGGGTTGCGGTTCTTCGTCTGCTTCCAGGGCTGCACCATGTTTCCGTTCGTGACCGCCTACATTTGGATCGTCAGCACCAGCGCCAACACCGTGGGCCCGGATACCTTCCTGAACCTCGGCGACAGCTCTTGGAATGTGCTGGTCACACCGGAGTACACCGGGACCTTCCTGAACAAGCCGATCGGCATCCGGTGGCTTCCAGCCGTGGGCCAGCAAGCGATCTTCCTGGAAACGTTGGAGGACATGCCCTTGGGCATCAGGTTCCATCGGCTGGTGACGCGGGGGATCTTCTCGTCGGGCTTCGAGAGCGGAACGCTGCTCGGTTGGAGGATCGGTCCCTGATCCCACGAGCCGCGGTCGGCACCTGGAGGCGGAGTTCCTGCTGGCAGAGGTGGCGATCGAGTTGCCGCTCGCGCGGACGACGAACGCCGCGCGCCCGGTCAACGGCGCTCTCGGATCAACAGGTGGAGGTCGCTCTCGTAGCGCTCCACGATGCCGATCCAGCCGCCCCGCCGGTCGGGCAGCAGCTCGAAGACCCCCCAGAAACTCGCGTCTGGTGCCCGGCCGATCGGCGTGCGTGGCTCGGCGACGAGGGTCTCGGCGTCGACGACGACCTGCGCCGGCCGCGCTTGCTGGTCGACCAGGAACGCGACGCGCCGCGCGTCGATCCAGACCGGGCTGGCGCGGAACGAGGTCCCTTCGAAAGCGCGCCGAGCGCCGCCGCGGAGAACGTCGATCAGGGCGAATCCCGAGGCGTCACCGGATCCGGAAACGGCCAGCCAGCGGCCGTCCGGCGACCAGGCCAGGTTGCCCAGGATCTGAGGCGCCAGCAGGCGCCTCCGTCCCGCTGCGAGCTCCACGACGAAGACTCCGCTCTCGGAGCCGGTCGTGCCCTCGAAGGCGACGCGCTCGCCATTCGGCGAGAAGGCGGGTTTGCGAGCCGAATTGCGCTCGGTGAGACCGACGGCGCCCTGATCGTCAGCGAGGCGACGCCGCTCGCCCGACGCGAGGTCGAGCAGCCACAGACCCGTCTCCCCGGCGCGATGACCGAGGAAGGCGATCTGCCCGCCCGAAGGGGAGAAGACGGGACAGAGCCCGGCGCCGAGCGGCGACCGTCCACCACCCTCGAGACTCAGGAGCGCGAGCGTCTCGCCGCTCGCCGCCAGCCAGTCGGAGGCGGCGAGCCGCTCGCCGTCGGGGGCAACGTCGAAGCACTCGATACCGGTCGGCAGCGGCAGAGCCTTCACGGCGGCCAGCGAGGCATCGAAGCGCCAGATCTGGCGAACCTTGTGCTCGGCGGCATAGAGCAGGTGGCTCCCGTCTCCCGACAGAGAGGGGTGGAAGAGGCCCGCCGAGCCCCGGGTCAGCGGCTCCGGCGGACCGCCATCGAGGGGCAGCCGGACGAGGTTGCCACCGGACCCCGACCAGCGTCCGTCCGTCACCAGAGCAGCGCCGTCGGGTTGCCAGGCGAGCGAGCGGACGTACTCGAACGATGGCCCGATCGGTCGCGGCACCGCGCGGGCACGAGCTTCGCCGACCAGGATCCGATCCGCCGCGACGGCGGCCAGCTTCGAGCCTTCGGGAGACCAGACCAGCGCCTCGAGGGGAACCGCGGTCGTCCACAGCGACTCCTCGGCGCCGTCGGCGAGGCGGCGCTGACGCACGGTCCAACGCCGGCCCGGATCGCGCCGGATGTAGGCGACTCTCGCGCCGTCCGGTGACCAGGTCGCCCACTCGCCGTCGTCGAACAGCCGCTCCGGCGAGCCGCCGAGGGCCGGCACCCGCCAGACGGATGGGCCGACGCGATCGCGGTGCGAGTAGAGGATCCACCGCTCGTCGGGCGAGAACTGCGGCGCGAACTCGGACGCCGGGGTCGCCGTGAGTCGTGATTCGGCGCCGGCCAGGTCGGCCACGAACAGATCGAACTCACCGTCCGGTTCGGTAGGACGAACGAAGGCGTAACGCTGGCCACTCGGAGCCAGCGCGGGGTAGCTCTCGCGGGCCGGAGTCGTGGTCAGCCGGACTTCGCGCCAGCCCGCCAGCGCCGCGCCCGTACCTCGCTCCGGCCGAGCGCGGTCGCGAACGATGTAGAGGACGAGACCGAACCCACTGACGGCGACCGCCAAGAGCGCCGCCAGTCGGCGCCCGGCCAGCGGAGTGCCGAGGCCATGAGCTGCTGGACGGCGCGCGATCGGAGAGACCGCATCGACGGCCGCCACGAAGCGGTAGCCTCGTTTCAGGACGGTCTGGACGAAACGCGGAGTCTTGCTGTCGTCGTCCAAGGCGATGCGGAGCTTGCGTACCAGCTGGGTGAGCGACTCGTCTCCGACATGGATGCCGGGCCACAGCGCCGCCACCAGCTCGTCCTTGGCGATGAGGCGCCCTGGCCGCTCGAGGAAGTACCGGAGCGCCTCGAGGACTTTCGGCTGAACTTCGACGTGGCGACCGTCGCGGGTGAGGCGGCTCTCCGCGGGGTCGAGCTCGAAACCGTCGAAGCGGTAGATCACGATCGATGGCCGGACGAGGCCCCGATCCTACACTTCGTGACTTGCCGATCGCCTCGGCGCTCCTCCCCGCCGGGACGGGCAAAAGGGCCTGGAGGCCGTTCGCCTGGTCAGCCCGGGGCCGGGCCGGAGTCGCGCTTGGAATTCTTGGCCACCTTGGGCGCCTGCGGCTTCGGCTCGATGACCGAGGCCAGCCGCTCCAGGGTGCGGCCCGGAGCCTCCTTGCCGGTCAGCCAGGCGGTGTCCATCGGGTAGACCAGCGGGTCGAAGATCACGAAGTAGAAGTGCCAGACCACGATCGCGAGCGACGCCAGGACGGCTTCGTAGAAGTGGACGACCGTGGCGACGTCGGAGACCCACTTCGGGAAGTAGGTGAGCGTCCAGTTGGAGAACCAGAGCAGGAAACCGGTCACCGCCATGACCACGGTGCCCCAGACCAGCGCCAGGTACTCCGCCTTCTCGGCGTAGCCGAGCGGCGGGGCCTGCGGCATGTCCTTGCGCCAGCCCAGGAACCAGCGCACCTTCTCGCGCAGCTCGTGCAGGTCGTGGCGGTTCGGCATCATCCCGCCGATACAGGCCCGCGCGCGGCGGTCGATCACCAGGTGGACGGCGTGGTAGGCGAACGCCGCCAGCATGACGATCGCGGCGCCGCGGTGGAGCCAGCCGCGGAAGCCGAAGCGCTCCTCCCAGGCGAGCAGCGGCGCGGCCCAGGTCGCCTCCGGGTACTTGAGCGCGAAGCCGGTCCAGACCAGGACGCCGAAGCTGGTGAACAGCCCCGCGTGGGCGATGCGGAAGCCGAGCGACATGCGTTGGCGCCGCTGCGCCACCGGCACGACCGGCCGCGGCGCGGGCGACAGCACCTTGCGCCGGAGATCGAGCAGGTTGTGCAGCACCATGCCGCCGATGGTCAGCCAGATCAGCCACAGGTAGCTGATCCGCACCCACCAGACCGCGGGGTGGGCAGAACCGCGGTCCTGCGGCAGCACGTGAACCGGTCCGATGGCGTAGCGCGTGCCCGCCCCCGGATGACAGGAGCCGCAGGTCGCGGCCAGGTTGTCGGGGTGGATGTGCGAGCGCGGGTCGGTCGAGGGGAGGATGTCGTGCACGCCGTGGCACGAAGCGCAGTTGGCCACCGAGACGCTGCCGGCGCGACCGGCGAGGCCGTGGAAGCTGTCCTGGAACGCGCTGACCGCCGTCGCCTTGAGACCGAACTTCTCGGTCACCCGGAGATCGCCGTGGCAGCGGCCGCAGGTCATGTTGGCGACGTTCGAGGCGAAAATCGGCGAGCCGCGGTCCCCGGGACCCAGGATGCGATGCTCGCCGTGGCAGTCGGTGCAGGTGGGGGATTCGCGGATCCCGCGCGCGGAGGCGATGCCGTGCACGCTGGCGGCGAACACCTCGGCGATTTCGCCGTGGCACTCGCCGCATGTCGCCGCGACGTTCTGGCGGTTCACCCGCGACGACGGCTCGCGCGCGGAGAGGATGTCGTGGCCGCCGTGGCAAGCCGTGCAGGTCGCGGCGTGCTCGCCGCGCTCGACCGCCCTGGCGTGGGCGCTCGAAGCGTAGGCGGCGATCGGCTGCACCAGCTTGAGGCCAGCGGCCTCGCCCAGCTTCGGATCGGCGTGGCAGGCGGCGCAGGTCTGGGTCATGCGCAGCGGGTGGATGGGCGAAGCCGGATCGTCCGCGGCGACCATGGCGTGGACGGAGCCGTGGCAGGCCGAGCAGCTGGGCCGCTCGGCGCCGCCGCCACCGGGCGCGTGCGCGCTCGCCGCGAGGGCGTCGAGCACGTCGCCGTGGCAGTCGGCGCAGGTCGACTTCGGGTCGCTCTCGGCGTGGGGGTACTCCTCCTTGCCCGCATGGCAGTCGGAGCAGGCCAGCCCGAGGGCCCCGTGCACGGTCCGCTCCCAGGCCGCCGGCGCGACGGCGAGCTTCTCGTCCCCGACGTCGTCGGCCGAGGCGTGGCAGGAGAGGCAGTCCTCCTGGGCGCTCGCCGGCGCGCACCAGGTCAGGGTGGCCACCAGGGCCGAAGCGGCAACCAGCGAAGCGAGCGGGCGCGGGGTCATCGCGGCGATCCTCCGTCGGCGCGGGCGGGTCGTCAAGAGCGCTCGCTCAGGGCGAGAGCGTGGCCAGGATCTCGGGTTCGACCTCTTCCATCGCCAGGATCGAGTGGCAGGTCTCGCAATCCTGCGAGATCGCCTTGCCTTCGGGGGTCGAGTGGGCGTCGTCGTGGCAGCGGAAGCAGCCGGGCGCCTGCTCGTGACCGATGTGGTTCGGGTAGGTTCCCCAGCTCACCTTCATGCCGGGAAAGACGTTGCCCGCCCAGCCCTCGAACAGAGCCGTCGCCGCGGCGTCGATGTCGGCGGCGCGGTCGGCGGCGACCTCGGGGTACTCGTCGACGTAGAAGCGGGTCAGGCCGTCGCGGATGGCGAGGCGCGCCGCCTCGCGGTCGGCGTAGTCGGCGGTGATCAGTTTCATGCCCTCGCGGCGGACGTACGGCAGGTCACGCGCGATGCGCGCGGTGGCGATCGCCTCGTCGATCTCCACCGCCGGCGGACGGAAGGTGTGGCTCGGACGGTTGTGGCAGTCGACGCAGTCCATCGTGCGCCAGATGCCGGTGGTCGCCTCCGCGCCCCCTTCCTCGGCGCCGTCGGCGTACCAACGGACCACCTCGCCGCCGCGCAGGTCGGTCATCTCGACCTCGTAGATCGTCTCGCGCGACGCGTCCGAGCGGTAGCGGATCGTGTGCGAGGGATCGACGTGCCAGTGGATCCCCTGCGAAGCCCGGCCGACGAGGCCACCCACGCGCATGAGCAGGACGGTCTTGCGCTCGGTGCTCGCCTCATCGTCGTCGTACTTGGTGATCACCCGCAGACGGTCACCGACGAACTTCTGCGGCCAGTGGCACTGCTCGCAGGTCTCGCGCGCCGGCCGCAGGGAGTGGACCGGGGTCGGAATCGGCGTCGGGTAGAGGTTGAGGGCGACGGAGACCACCTGCCAGGAGCCGGAGAGCTTCGACTTGACGAACCAGCCCGCGCCAGGGCCGATGTGGCAGTCGACGCAGCGCGTGCTGGCGTGCGCGCCGCGCTGGAAGGCGGTGTGCTCGGGCGCCATCACCGAGTGGCAGGCCTCGCCGCAGAAGGCGGTGGTGTCCATCACCTCGACTGCTTTGTAGGTGGCCAGCGCGACGATCACCACGTTGACCACGGTGAGCGCCAGGAAGACCAGGAAGCGGTTGCGCGTCGCCTCGAGGTTGAAGTCGATCACCGGCAGCGGCGCCGCCGCGCCGTGCCTCTTGCGCGCGCGGCGCAGCCCGATCGGGATCAGCACCAGCCCGAGGACGAACAGGGCCGGGACGATCAGGTACGACAGGATGCCGATGTAGGGGTGGCCGTGCAGGCCGAGCGCGTCGAGGGAGAAGAGGAAGAGGAAGAGGATCGCCGCGGCGGTGGCGATCGCCGTGCCGGTCAAGCTCAGGGGATGGCGTGTGAGCGCCGCGAAGAAGCTCTTCACGCTCACGGCAGACCCTCCGAGCCGAAGGTCCGGGCGGCGCCGCGCCGGCCGCCGGAATGCTCTCGGAAAAGACCGCCGGCGGCCGGACGCAGCGCTCGGGAGCTCACTTCTTCTGCGCCTCGAGGAAGGCGATCATCGCCTGGATCTCCTCGTCGGTCGCTTTCATCTCCTTGGGGTGCTTCTTGCCGTTGAGGTCGACTTCCTTCTTCAGGTACTTGACCATGGTGTCGGCACCGTGCGCCTGGATGGTGCCGACCAGGTCCGGCCCCTTCATCTTCTCGGACTTGGTGGTCGCCTCGATGCCGGCGGTCGAGACCGCGTGGCAGACATTGCACTTCTGCGCCAGGAAGACCTCCTTGCCGTCGGCGGCGGGGGCGGCCGTGGCGATGGCGGCGAAGGCGTAGAGGCCGGCGGCGCCGGCGATCCAACGGGTCGTCATTCTCATGGTCTTGCCTCCTCTGGTTCGAGTCCGGTCCCTGCGCCGCGATCCTACGCGGTCGGCCGGCGCGGGCAACCCTCCGGGTGGTCTGGAGGATCCCGCTCGACGAGACCGCGCCGCCCCGCCCCACGGGGTGGCCAACCGAATCCCGGATACCCTAGACTCCCATTTGAAGATCCGAGAGTCCAGATAGGGTGGCGAACGCCTCCGCGCTCGATTCCCCGGGAACATCGGATCCAGAGGAGGGACCACATGAATTGGAGACTCGGGACCTCGGTGGCCGTCGCGGCGGTCGCGCTGGCCTGGGGCGTCTCGGCGACCGCACAGACGCCCGGGGCGACCTACGTCGGCAACGACACCTGCGCCACCTGCCACGAGGAAGTCGTCGACCAGGTCGCCGGCACCGCCCACGGTTCGCCGGCCTTCGGCCGACTCAGTGCTCACGGCTGCGAGAGCTGCCACGGTCCGGGCTCGGCCCACGCCGACGATCCGGACAACGAGGCGCTGCGGCCGTCGCTCGCCGGGAAGAAGGCGGCCGACAAGGACGCGATGTGCCAGAGCTGCCACGATGGCGGCAAGCAGTTCTTCTGGCACGGCAGCATGCACCAGACCCGGGGCGTCAGCTGCGCCGACTGCCACTCGGTCCACGCCCCCAAGTCCGAGGTCGCGCTGCTCAGCTCGCGCAACGCGATGGAGTCGTGCCTGTCCTGCCACAAGAACGTGCGCGCCGAGCTGTGGAAGAACTCGCACCACCCGATCCGCGAGGGCAAGATCGCCTGCGCCGACTGCCACAACCCGCACGGCACGCAGACGGCCAAGCTGATCGCCGCCGAGTCGGTCAACGAGATGTGCTACAGCTGCCACGCGGAGAAGCGCGGGCCGTTCCTGTGGGAGCACGCGCCGGTGCGCGAGAACTGCCTGAACTGCCACACCCCGCACGGCTCCAACCACATCAAGCTGCAGAAGACTTCGGTGCCGTACATCTGCCAGCAGTGCCACTCGAACACCCGGCACCCCGGTACGCTGTACGACAACACCCGTCTGCCGGGCCCGGACGCGCCGCAGACCGGCAGCAACCGGATCTTCAACCGCGCCTGCCTGGATTGCCACGCGACGATCCACGGCAGCAACCACCCCTCGAGCCCGTACCTGGGTTACTAGGAGCCAAGGCCATGCGTGCGCAACATCGTTTCGTCGTGACGCTCGCCGCGGCCCTCGCTCTGTTCGGCGGCCCGCTCGCCGCCGACGACAAGGCCACGGGATTCCAGCTCAACCTGGACCGACTCGACCTCGCCGTCTACGACGTCGACGTCGACACCGATTCCTCGAAGTTCAACGAATATTCCGACTGGACGACCGGCTTCGCCATTCCGAAGATGGTGATCACGGGCGGCGACGCCGAGACCGGCAGGTACCTGTCGCTGCGCTCCAGCTGGGTCGGCCGGCGGGACGCCCGCTACACCCTGGACTACGGCGTCTCCGGCCGGTGGGGGATGCAGATCGACTACAACAAGATCCCCCACCACTTCGGCAACAACGCGAAGCTGCTCCTGACGGAGACCGCTCCCGGCCGGTTCGAGCTGTCGGACACCATCCAGCAGGCGCTCCAGACGACGCTCGTCAACCAGTTCGCGGCCAACCGCAACGCCATCAACTACGCCTACCTGAACAACCTGCTGCGCCCCTTCCTCGCCGCATCGAACACCCTCGACCTGGGGCTGCAGCGGGACCGCACCCGGGCGAAGCTCGATCTCGGCAAGATGGGGCGGATGGCCTGGAACCTCGAGTACAAGCAGGAGAACCGGTACGGCAACCGCCCCTACGGAGCCGCGTTCGGCTTCGGCAGCGTCGTCGAGCTGCCCGAGCCGATCGACTACAAGACCTCGGACGCCCAGATCTCGGGCGAGCTCAAGGGCAAGAAGGGCGGCCTCACCTTCGGCTACCGCTACTCGAAGTTCGAGAACGATCTCGCCGCCATGATCTGGGACAACCCGTTCCGGATCACCAGCTCGACCGATCCCTCCGCCTACCAGGCACCCGGCACCGCGTCGGTCGGTGGCTCGGCGATCGGGCTCGCGGCGCTCGCCCCGGACAACGAGGCGAGCTGGATGTTCGTCAATGGCCGGATGAAGGCGGGCACCTGGAACCTCTCGGGCGCGCTCTCCTTCGGCACCATGGAGCAGAACGACCCGCTCCAGGCCTACACCGAGAACACCGCGATCGTCGGCGTCGGATTCAACGGCCAGACCTTCGCGGCGACCTCGCGCGGCGCCCTGCCGGTGTCGAACGCCGACAGCAAGGTCGACGTGCTGACCTTCACCGGCTCGGCCAACACCCGGTTCGCCGACAACTGGACGCTCGGTTTCCGGGTCAAGTACTACGACTACGACAACAAGTCGGCCACCATCCGCTTCCCGGGCTACGTGCGCTACCACGGCGTGTGGGAGGAGATCGGCCGCGTCACCGTGCCGTACGCCTACACGATCGAGGACTACTCGGCCGATCTCGGCTACTCGATCGGCAAGGATGGCCGCCTCGGCCTGATGGTCGCCCGGCAGAGCTGGGACCGCAAGTTCCGGGAGATCGAAACCAGCGACGAGGACATCTTGCGGCTGACTTACGACACCAAGCTCGGACGCCTCGACCTGAGGTTCGCCTACGAGATGGGGGACAAGTCGATCGGCGAGTATTCGACCGAGGCCCAGGAAGTCACCTTCATCCATCCGGAGGGAATCAACAACCTGCCGGCCCTGCGCAAGTACGACGAGGCGGCGCGCGAATACGACGCCTTCTCGGTGCGGGGTCACTGGTGGATCAGCGACCGCGTCGACCTCGCCTTCGGTGTCACCAGCCGCGACGACGACTACACCAAGAGCCGCTTCGGCCTGGTCGGCGACGAGCTGATTCAGTACGA
Organism: Acidobacteriota bacterium; assembly: GCA_014584695.1. GTDB lineage: Bacteria > Acidobacteriota > Thermoanaerobaculia > Multivoradales > JAGPDF01 > JACTMI01. Next base: position 21,484 of record JACTMI010000044.1, on the reverse strand, counting down.
CGCCGAGCTGTCGTTCGCGATCGCCGAGGGGTCGAATCTGTACGTCTTCTACCATCGCTCGGATCGCGAGGTCTTCCAGCGCTCCCGGCAGTCGGGAGCCACACCCTCGACCAATCCGCTCGACGACTGGGACGTGACCTTCGAGGAGGCCAACGACACCGCCGGCCTCGGCTACAACATGACTTCCGGCAAGTGGAAGCTCGACCTCAAGGGGACTTGGAACAAGTCCGACGGACTGGCCGACATGTTCAGCCCGCCGGGGGGAGCTCCGAATCTCGCGGTCGGCTTCGACGACTACGAGGACATCGAGATCCTGAGCTTCAAGATGGCGCTCGACTACGAGCTGACGCCCAACCTCTCGGCGGGTCTCGACTACCGCTACGAGGACTACTCGCTATCGAGCTTCATCACCCGCGGCCTGACCTACTATCTGCCGGGCGCCCTGTTGCTGAACGGCAACTACGGTGACTACACGGCGAATGTCGTGGGGCTCCGCTTCAAGCTCCGTCTCTGACGGGCGCGGCGCTCCCGACAGGTCGGCGCGGTCCAGCGGCCGCCGGGGCCCTCGGGCACCGGCGGCCGTCTTCCTTGTGGGCGAAAGGGGGCCTGCGATGTTCCATCGGATCGTGGTACCGGTCGACCTGACAGCGAAGAGCCAGCTCGCCGTGGCGGGTGCCTGTCGCCAGCTCGCGGCGGGTGGCGAGCTGCTGCTGCTGCACGTGGTCGAGAAGCTCGACGACGACGCGCCGGAGATCGAGGCCTTTTACGCGCTGCTCGAGCGCCGGGCGCGGGCGGCGTTGGCGGAGCTCGCGGAGCGGGCTCGCACGGCCGGCGCCGTGGCGCGCACCGAAGTGACTTTCGGCCGGCGGGTGGAGGAGATCCTCGCCGCCGTCGACCGCGAGGGCGCGGAGCTGGTCGTCCTCGCCTCCCATCGCGTCGACCCGCAACGCCCCTTCGCCGAGGGGCTGTCGATGAGCTACCGGGTCGCGCTGCTGGCCCCCTGCCCTGTGCTGCTGGTCAAGTAGCCCGCCTTTGCCGGCGCGGCGCCTCGTGCGAGGATCGCGCGCACGGACGGAACATCCAGGGAGAGAGCGATGCGACCAATTGCGGAGATCGCGGCCCGGCTCGGGCTCGCCGAGGAGGAGTGGGAGCCGTACGGCCGGCACGTGGCCAAGGTCGAACCGAAGGCGCTCGGCCGCCTCCGGACACGGCCGGGGCGCGGACGCCTGGTCCTGGTCTCGGCGATCACGCCGACGCCCGCCGGCGAGGGCAAGACCACGACTTCGATCGGCTTGGCACAGGGCCTGTCGCGCCTCGGCCAGTCGGTGGCGCTGGCGCTGCGCGAGCCCTCGCTCGGTCCCTGCCTGGGCATGAAGGGGGGAGCGATCGGCGGCGGCGCGGCGACCGTCCAGCCCGCGGAGCGGATCAACCTCCACTTCACGGGCGACTTCCACGCCATCACCACGGCCAACAACCTGCTGGCGGCGCTGATCGACAACCACCTCTACTTCGGCAATCCGCTCGGCATCGACCCGCGCCGGATCCTGTGGCGGCGCTGCCTGGACATGAACGACCGGGCGCTGCGCCGCGCGGTGATCGGGCTGGGCGGCCACAAGGAGGGGGTGCCGCGCGAGACCGGCTTCGACATCACCGCGGCCTCCGAGGTGATGGCCATTCTCTGCCTGGCCGAGAACGGCGACGACCTGCGCGCCCGCCTCGACCGCACGCTGGTCGCCTTCACCTACGACGGCAAGCCGGTCACGGCGCGCGACCTGGGCGGCTCGGGCGCCATGCTGGCGCTGCTCGCCGACGCGCTCAAACCCAACCTCGTGCAGTCCGCCGAGGGGGTGCCCGCCTTCATCCACGGCGGCCCGTTCGCCAACATCGCGCACGGCTGCAACAGCGTCATCGCGACCCGCCTGGCGTTGCATCTCACCGACTGGGCGGTGACCGAGGCCGGATTCGCCTTCGACCTCGGGGCCGAGAAGTTCTTCGACATCAAGTGCCGGTCGGCGGGGCTCGACGTGGCCGCGGTGGTGCTGGTCGCCACCGTGCGGGCGCTCAAGTTCCACGGCGGCTCGGCGCTCGAGACGCTCACCCGGCCGGACGCGGCGGCGGTGGCGGCGGGCCTGCCGAACCTCGAGAAGCACGTCGAGAACATCCGGCACTTCGGCGAGCAGCCGATCGTCGCGCTCAACCGTTTCGCCTCCGACACCGACGAGGAGATCGAGGTCGTGCGCCGGCGCTGCGCCGATCTGGGCGTGCCGTTCGCGCTCTCGGACCACTTCGCCCGCGGCGGCGAGGGCTCGGAGGAGCTGGCCCGGGCGGTCATTGAGTTCGCCGAGAGCGATCACAAGCCGTTCGAGCCCCTCTACCCGGTCGAGGCGTCGATCCCGGACAAGATCTTCACCGTGGCGAGCAAGATGTACGGCGCGCGTGAGGTGGTGTTCACCAAGCAGGCGGAACGCGACCTCGAGGATCTGGTGCGGCTCGGCTACGACAAGCTCCCGATCTGCATCGCCAAGACCCAGAACTCGCTCTCCGACGATCCCAAGCTGCGCGGCCGTCCGCAGGACTTCGAAGTCACCGTGAGGTCGCTTCACATCAGCGCCGGCGCCGGGTTCGTGGTGGTGCTGACCGGCGAGATCCTGCGCATGCCGGGCCTGCCGAAGCGGCCGCTCGCCGAGTCGCTCGACCTGGTCGACGGCAAGATCGTCGGCATGAGCTGAACAGCGCGCGGGGCCGAGGGTGAACGCGCGCACTCGGGCGTTGGCGCTCGCGCTGATCGGCGCCACCGCGCCGGCGGTCCTCCCCGCCGTCCGGGCCGAGAGCGCCGCGCTTCCGGACCGGAGCTCTCCGGCTCCAGGCGAGGGTAGAGCCGGCGCGGCGGGTCGCGTGCTCGTCCGCCTCTCCCCGGGAGCCGATTTCCGCGCGGTGCTGGGCGACGGCGTCGAGCACCTCTTCGGCGACTGGTACCGGCTCTCCCTGCCGTCAGCCGATCGCCGGGAGGGAGCGCTGGCGCACCTCGCTCGCAAGCCGGGCGTCGACCAGCTCGAGGGCGACCGGACCTACTGGCTCGAACCTCCGCCCGCTCTCTCGGAGCTGGCCCCCGGGGCGCCCGCGGCGACCGCGAGCTCCCCGAACGATCCGCTCTTCCCGCAGCAGTGGCATCACCGGCGAGTCGGGGCGGAGGCGGCGTGGGAGCTCTCCCGCGGCACCGGCGTCGCGGTCGCGGTCATCGACAGCGGCATCTCGACCGGCGGCCGGGACCTGCGCTGCGCGCCGCTGGCGGGGGAGTACGACGCGGTGGTGGACCTCGAGGGCGCGGGGGCTGCCGTCGATCGGCACGGCCACGGCACCTTCATTGCCGGCATCGTCGCCCAGTGCACAGACAACGGCGAAGGGGCCGCGGGGCTGGCGCACGGCGCCCGGCTGCTCGCCGTGCGCGCGTGCACCGACGACGGCGCCTGCGCCGCTTCCGACGTCGCCCGGGCGATCGACTGGGCGGTCGAGCGCGGGGCGGGCGTGATCACGCTCTCGCTCGGCTTCGCCTGTCCGGGGCAGGACTGGCCGGAGTGTTCGACCGCGATCGAGAACGACGCGCTGGCGCGTGCCGCCGCCGCCGACGTCGTGGTGGTCGCGATCGCCGGCAACGCCGCCCAGGATCGGATCGGGTTCCCCGCCAATCACCCCGACGTCCTCGGTGTCGCGGGTGTCGACGCGCAACTGCTGCGCGCCGTCTACTCGAGCTGGGGCAGCGCGCTGTCGCTCGCCGCTCCGAGCGGGGATACCACGGTCGATCGCGATGGCGACGGCCACCCCGACGGCATCCTCCAGGAGACGCTCGGCCGGATCTGCCTGCCGGCTCTCCCCTTCGCTTACTGCCGCTGGCAGGGGACTTCGTTCGCCGGGCCGCACGTGGCCGCCGCCGCGGCGCTCCTGCGGTCCCGGCGGCCGGAAGCGAACCGCTACCAGATTCGGCGCGCGCTCGAGGAATCGGCTCTCGATCGCGGCGCTCCGGGGTTCGACCCGATCTATGGCCACGGCGTGTTGCAGGCGGACCGGGCGCTCGTCCGCCTCGACGAATTCCTGGCGGCGGACCCGGCGAGCTGTTTCCCGTCGCTGGAGCGGCTCTGCCTGCAGGGTGGACGCTTCGCGGTCGAAGTGGAGTGGATCGATTTCCAGGGCGGAACCGGGCGCGGCCGTGCGCTGCCGAGGGGAGCCGACTCGGGGCTGTTCTGGTTCTTCGCCCCGGCCAACCTCGAGCTGCTGGTCAAGGTGCTCGACGGCTGCGGCCTGAACGACCGATTCTGGTTCTTCGCGGCCGCGACGACCGATGTCGGATACCGCCTGCGGGTCACCGACACCGCCACCGGCGAGGTGCGCCTCTACCTGAACGCGCTGGGGACCGCCGCGCCGGCGGTCACCGACACCTCGGCCTTCCCCTGCGGAGCGCCGGGCGGCTGATCAGGCGGCTCGCAGCCGTCCGGTCGGCCCGGGCCTGTGCCAGAATGGCCGGTCATGGCGGCTGATCCGCAAGTTCTGGTCATCGACGACGAAACCGGTTCCCGCGAATCGATGGCGATCGCCATCGAGAAGGCGGGCTACGTCGTGCGAACGTTCGACGACGCGCGCAAGGCGCTCGAGTACCTGGAGGAGAACAGCTCGCCGCAGCTGGCCATCTGCGATCTGCGCATGCCCGGTCTCGACGGTCTGGGCTTCCTGTCGGAGATTCGCTCGCGGGGCCTCGATCTCTCTCTCCTCCTGGTCACCGGCTTCGGCTCGATCGAGTCCGCGGTCGAAGCGATGCGGGTCGGAGCCGACGACTACCTGACCAAGCCGGTCGATCTCTACGAGCTGCGCCAGCGGGTGACCACCCACCTCGAGAAGCGGCAGCTCCAGCAGAAGGTCGCCGAGCTCTCCTCGCAGCTCGACAAGCGTTTCGGCTTCGAGTCGATCGTCGGCCGCTCGGCCGCGATGGAGGCCCTGTTCGACCAGATGAAGCTGGTCGCGCCGACGCGCTCGAGCGTCCTGATCGTGGGCGAGAGCGGCACCGGCAAGGAGCTGGTCGCCAACGCGATCCACCGCGCGAGCCCGCGGCGCGAAGAGCGATTCCTGGCGATCAACTGCGGCGCGATCCCCTCCGACATCCTGGAGAGCGAGCTGTTCGGGCACGAGCGCGGCTCGTTCACCGGCGCCATCGGCCGCAAGATCGGCAAGTTCGAGCTGGCCCACCGGGGCACGCTGTTCCTGGACGAGATCTCCGAGCTCTATCCGGAGCTGCAGGTGAAGCTGCTGCGCGTGCTCGAAGATCGGCGCATCATGAGAGTCGGCGGCTCCGAGCTGTTGGAGGTCGACTTCCGGCTGGTGGCGGCGACCAACAAGGACCTCGACCGGGAAATCGCCGAGGGCCGATTCCGCGAGGATCTGTACTACCGGCTGAAGGTCGTGACGCTGAGGATTCCCCCGCTGCGCGAACGGCGCGAGGACATTCCGCTGATCGCGGAGCACTACCTGCGCCAGTTCTTCAAGGAGCACGGCCGGGAGTTCCGACGGCCGACCGCCGAGGCGGTGGCGCTGCTGCAGGAGTATCCCTGGCCGGGCAACGTGCGCGAGCTCAAGAACGCCATGGAGTCGATCGTGGTCTTCCACCGCGGCGACGCGATCGAGCCGGCGGACCTGCCGGCCGAGATCCGTGCCGTGCTCGGGATCGAAGGGCGCGCGGCGCCCCCCGCGCCGCCGGCCGCGGTCGCCAGTGGGGGCGCCAGCGGCCCGCGGACGATGGCCGAGATCGAGCGCGACGCGATCCTCTCGACCCTCGAGCGCACCGGCGGAAGGCGCGTCGAGGCCGCGCGGCTGCTCGACATCGGGTTGCGGACGCTGCAGCGCAAGCTCAAGGAGTACAAGGACCAGGGCTTCTTCGAGGAGTGAAAGCGGATGGAAACGCCGACCGAGGTGCTGCTCTACTTCGATCAGATCGCCGGGGAAGCCAAGCGCGCGCGGCTGCTCGCGATCAGCCCCCACGGCTACTACGAGGTGAATCTCCAGACCGCCGCCGGTCCCCGGCGGGCGCTGCTGCCGATCGCCAAGACCTTCGTCCTGTCGACCGAGCTCGAGGAGACTCCGGGCCTCTCGGTCGAGGTCGAACGCTGAACCCGTCCGGCCGGAGCGCGCCGGCGCGCGGTGGTTCGAAGCGATGATCCGGCTCTCCGTCAACGTCAACAAGGTGGCGACGCTGCGCAACGCGCGCGGTGGCGACCGCCCGAGCGTGCGGCGCGCGGCCGAGATCGCGATCGGCGCGGGCTGTCATGGCATCACGGTGCATCCGCGGCCCGACGAGCGGCACATCCGGCGCGCCGACGTGCTCGAGCTGGCGGGTTGGCTGCCGGTCGAGCTGAACATCGAGGGTTATCCGGCCGAGCCCTGGCTGGCGCTGGCCGAGGAGGTCCGGCCGGCGCAGGCGACCCTGGTGCCCGACCCTCCGGACGTCTTGACCTCGAACGCCGGCTGGCGCTTCGCCCGCGTCGACCGGGCCTGGCTCCGGGAGGTGGTGGCGCGGCTGCGCGCGGCGGGTTGCCGGGTCTCTCTGTTCCTCGATCCCGATCCGGCGGAGGTCGCGGGCGCGGTCGAGGCCGGCGCCGACCGGATCGAGCTCTATACCGAGGCCTACGCGCGGGCCTTTCCGACCTCTCGACGAGACGAGGTTTTCGCGCGCTACCGGGCGACCGCCGAGAGCGCCCGCGCGGCCGGCCTCGGCATCAACGCCGGCCACGATCTCGACCTCGAGAACCTGCCCCATCTGGCGGCGCACCTGCCGGGCCTCGCCGAGGTCTCGATCGGCCATGCGCTGATCTCCGACGCCCTCGAGCGCGGCCTCGCCGCCACCGTCCGCGCCTACCTCGCCGCGCTGGCTCCGGCTCCTGGCGCCTGATCGCGCTCCGGATCCTCTCGCCGCGCGGCTCCTGCCGACGCTTCCGGGCAACCACCGCCCCGAGCAGAGAGGACGGAGACGGGAATGCGTTGGCGGCCGGTCCCCGACGCTTCCGCGGGCGGAATCGTCACCTGGAGGCTCGCTGCCGCACCGCTCGGGGATCGTCTTCTCGCCTCTCTCGCCACCAGAGCTCCTGGCGCGGCGGGCGTGCCGGTCAGTGGGCGCCGATCTCGGCGCGGATGGCCTCCGCGAGCTGGGAGGCGAGGGAGCGGATCAGCGACTCCTCCGGGCCCTCGAGCATGATGCGGGCGAGTGGCTCCGTGCCGCTGTAGCGGAGCACCAGCCGGCCGTCGTGGCCGAGTCGGCGCTCGACTTCGCGCGCGGCCGCGACGACCCGCGGCAGGGAATCGAGGGCCGGCTTGCGCGCCACCCGGACGTTTTCGATCCGCTGTGGGTAGCGAACGAATCCGGCCAGCAGCTCGGTTACCGGCCGCCCGGAGCGTGCGACCAGATCGGCGATCGCGAGCGCCGTGAGCAGGCCGTCGCCGGTGGTGGCGCGGCGCAGGTCGACCAGGTGGCCGCTCTGCTCCCCGCCCAAGCGCAAGCCACGCTCGAGCAGGGTCGCCACCACTTCGCGATCTCCGACGCCACTGCGGATCACGCCGACGCCGAGCCGTTCCAGCGCGTGCTCGAGGCCGAGGTTGCTCATCGACGTGGCGACGATCGTGGCGGGCTCGAGGGCGCCGGCGCGCATCAGATCGGCCGCCCAGAGGTAGAGCATCGCGTCGCCGTCGCGCAGAGCTCCGTTGCCGTCGACCAGGAGCGCCCGATCGGCGTCACCATCGAAGGCGAATGCGAGGTCGAAACGCGACGCCCGAACATGCTCGATCAGGGCGTCGGGGTGGGTCGAGCCACAACCGGCATTGATGTTGGTGCCGTCGGGCTGGTCGAAGATCGTCTCCGTGCTGGCGCCCAGCGTCTCGAACAGCTCCGCTGCCAGGCCGGAAGCGGCGCCGTTCGCGCAATCCAACGCCACCTTCATGCCGGTCAACGGCCGCCCAGGAAATTCGGCGCGCAACGCCTCGAGATAGCGCCGCCGACCGCTGGAGTCGATCTCCACGGCTCCGGCGAGCGCCGGAGGAGTCGAGCTCGCCGCGATCCGACGCGCCAGCTCCGTCTCCTCTTCCGGGCGCCACTTGAAGCCATCCGCTCCGACCAGCTTGATGCCGTTGTCCGCGGCCGGGTTGTGGCTGGCGGAGAGCACCACGCCGGCGGCGGCGCCGGTCGCCGGTACCAGCCGCGCCACGGCTGCGGTCGGCAGGGTGCCGAGGTCGATGGGGACCGCCCCGCGGGCGGCGAGACCGGCGGCGATCCAGGCGGCGAGCGCCGGGCTCGAGGCCCGCGTATCGCCGGCGAGCAGCACGCGCGGGCCCGGAGCCCTCCGCGCCAGGTACTCGCCCAGCGCCGCGCCGATCCGTCGCACGGTCGGCTCGACCAGCGGCTCTGCACCGAAGTGTCCGCGAATGCCGTCGGTGCCGAACAGCGCCGCGCTCAGGACGGGCTCCTCGAGCGCTCGGTCCGCGTCCGGCCGGACTCCTCCTCCTCCGGCTCTTGGTCGGCATCCGGTGTGACCATCGGGATCTGGACGGTCACCACCGAGGGCTCCAGGACCCGCAGCAGCGGATCGGGGGGGACGATCGAAACCGTCTGCGAAAAGCTGAGCGCGTGGCCGTCGAGCGAGATGGGACTGGTCGTCACCGACGCCAAGTCGGCCAGCAGGCTCTGCGGTCCTTGCAGGTTCGCCAGCTCGGGGATTACCCGCGGTGTGCCCGGCACCGCCCCGCCGGCCGGCTCGCCGACGATGCGCGGGACCACCGGCAGTTGGCGGTTGCCTTCCCGGTCGAGCCGCAGTCGCAGACTGTTCGGTTCGACCGACAGCACGTCGATCTCGTCCGGCCGCAGCACGTTCTCCGGCGCCAGGTGAATGTCGGCCGCGCCCGGCTCGTAGCCGGTCAGGTCGACCATCACGTCGACGACGAACGGTGCCAGGTTGCGAATCCTCCGATCCGGACCACGCAACCGGACCTTCACCGACTGGACCGGATCGAGGAGGATCAGACCCCGCGGCGTGTTGTAGGTGAGCGCGGCGTCGATCTGCTTCTCGGACAGCCGCTCGCGCTTGCCGACCGACGCGAAGAACCAGACCACCACCGCCGCGAAGACCGCCAGCAGGCGGAGGCCCCAGAGCTGCGTCGAGGTGGTCATGGTGCCTCCTTCACGCGGCCGGCGGGCGCGGATTCCGCCGCTTCCACCAGCAACTCCTGGAGATGGCCGCGCAGCCGCTTGGCATCGAGGTCGCGGAGCAGCTTGCCGCCGACCGCCAGGGAGATCTTGCCGTTTTCCTCCGAGACGACCACCGCGAGGGCATCGGTCTCCTCGCTGATGCCGAGCGCCGCGCGGTGGCGCGATCCGAGCTCTTTCGATAGCTCGGGATCCGTGGACAGCGGCAGGAAGCAGGCGGCCGCGGCGATCCGCTCCCCCTGCACGATCACTGCACCGTCGTGGAGAGGCGTGTCGGGCGCGAAGATGTTGATCAGCAGATCGAACGAGACCAGCGCGTCGAGCGGGATGCCGTTCTCGGCGTAGTTGCGCAGCCCCTCGCGTCGCTCGAAGACGATCAACGCGCCGATGCGCCGCGAGGCGAGCGTGGCGGCGGCGAGGACCGCGTCGTTGTGGGAGGCCTGGAGCTTCTGGCGGTTTGCCCGGAAGAAGGGCTGGCGCCCGAAGTTGGCCAGCGCGCGCCGGATCTCGTGCTGGAACAGCACGATGATCGCGAACGGCAGGAAGATCAGGAACTTCTCGACGATGGTCGAGACCGTGACCAGCTTGCCCAGCCGGGCCAGGTAGTAGACGCCGGCCGCCAGGAACATGCCGGTGACCATCTGCACGGCGCGGGTGCCGCGAATGAGGAGCAGGAGGTTGTAAAAGAGGATGGCGACCAGCACGATGTCGACCAGGTCGTGCCAGGTGACCAGCTCGGCGAACTCCTGGACGCTCACTCCCGCGCCTCCGCGAGGACGCGGCGGACGGCCAGGAACTGCCGGGTGGCGGCGACGTCGTGGACGCGCAGCACCGCGGCGCCCGCGCCGGCGGCCGCGGCCGCCGCCGCCAGACTGGCGGGAAGGCGGTCCTCGACCGCCGCTCCGCTCGCCGCGCCGAGAAAGCTCTTGCGCGAGGCGCCGATCACCACCGGCGAACCGAGCGCCGCCAGGTGGTCGACGCTCGCGAGCAGCCGCAGGCTCTGCGCCGCGGTCTTGCCGAAACCCAGTCCCGGGTCGAGCAGGACCTGGTCCGCGGGGATCCCCGCGGCCACGGCGCGGGCCCGGGCCTCGGCGAGCTCGTGGGTGACTTCCGCGACGACGTCCGTGAAGGCGATGTCGCGCTGCATGGTGGCGAGCTCGCCGCGGGCGTGCATCAGGACCACCGGACAGCCCGCCGAAGCGAGGAGGGGCGCCATCGCCGGATCAGCCAGCGCGGAGACGTCGTTGATCAGGTCGGCGCCGGCGGTGAGCGCCGCCGCCGCCACCGCCGCCTTGCGGGTGTCCACGGAGATCGGGGCCGCCGTCCGGGCGCGCAGCGTCTCGAGCACCGGCAGCAGCCGGTCGAGCTCCTGCTCGGCGGGAATCCAGCTCGCGCCGGTGCCGTAGACGCCACCGCCCGGTCGCGTCGACTCCGCCCCCAGGTCGAGCAGGTCGGCGCCCTCGTCGACCAGCCGCAGCGCGTGCTCGACCGCTCGCGTCGGAGCGAGGAAGCGGCCGCCGTCGCTGAAGGAATCCGGCGTGATGTTGACCACCCCCATGAGCGCCGGCCGACCCGCCTCGAGAGGCAACCGCCGGCCCCGCGGCAGCGCGAGCGAGAAGGTCAGGCGGCTGTCGAGGGCGTCGAGGGCGGTCATCGCGAGGTCGTCTCGGCCGAGGCCAAGTCTAGACGATGCCACGCCGGTACCGCCGGAGGGGCCTCACGGGGAGGGCGCGATGACGAGGCGCTCAGGCGGGGCTGGGGCTGGCGGACAGGCCGGGTTCGACGGTGGGGGAGTCGGGGGAGTCCGGCGCCGGGGAGTCCGCCCGCGGCTCGGCGGCGCCCGGGTCCTTCGGGCGCGGGGCGTGGACCGGGGCCACTTTCTGGCCGGACATCTCTTCGATGATCCGGTAGACCTCCGCGCCGTCGAGCGACTCGTGGTCCAGGAGCTCGGCCGAGAGTCGGTCGAGAATCGCGCGGTGCGCGTTGAGGATCTCACGCGCGGCCTGGTAGCCGCGCTCGACGATGCGCTGGACCTCCTCGTCGATCCGCTGCGCGGTGTCGTCGCTGTAGGAGGCGCGCTGGGCGAAATCGCGCCCGAGGAAGACCGGTTCGTCCTGGCCGGAGAAGGCGAGCGGACCGAGCTCGGACATCCCCCACTCACAGACCATCCGGCGGGCCATGGCGGTCGCCCGCTCGATGTCGTTGCCGGCGCCGGTGGTGATGTCCTTCTGGGTCAGCTCCTCGGCCACCCGGCCGCCCATCAGGATGGTGATCTGGTTGGCGACGTAGGTGCGCGTGTAGGTGTACTTGTCCTCGGTCGGCAGCTGCATGGTGACGCCGAGGGCGCGTCCGCGCGGGATGATCGTCACCTTGTGCAGGGGATCGTGGCCGGGCAGAAAAGCGGCCACCAGGGCGTGGCCGGCCTCGTGAAAGGCGGTGACCCGCTTCTCCTCCTCGGTGAGCACCAGGGTCTTGCGCTCCGCGCCCATCAGGACCTTGTCCTTGGCGAACTCGAAGTCGGCCATCTCGACCTTCTTCTTGTTCCGTCGCGCCGCGATCAGGGCCGCCTCGTTGACCAGGTTCGCCAGGTCGGCACCGGCGAAGCCGGGGGTGCCGCGCGCGATCACCTCGAGCTCCACGTCCTCCGAGATCGGCACGTTCTTGACGTGGACCTGGAGGATGCCGAGCCGCCCGTTGAGGTCGGGGCGGTCGACCACCACCCGGCGATCGAAGCGGCCCGGCCGCAGCAGCGCCGGGTCGAGGACGTCGGGCCGGTTGGTGGCGGCGATCAGGATGACCCCTTCGTTGGTCTCGAAGCCGTCCATCTCGACCAGCAGCTGGTTGAGGGTCTGCTCCCGCTCGTCGTGCCCGCCGCCGAGCCCGGCGCCGCGGTGCCGGCCGACGGCGTCGATCTCGTCGATGAAGATGATGCAGGGCGCGTTCTTCTTGCCCTGCTCGAACAGATCGCGCACGCGGCTGGCGCCCACGCCGACGAACATCTCGACGAAGTCGGAGCCCGAGATGGAGAAGAACGGCACGTTGGCCTCGCCGGCGATCGCGCGGGCGAGCAGGGTCTTGCCGGTGCCCGGCGGGCCCATGAGCAGCACGCCCTTGGGGATCTTGCCGCCCAGGCGCTGGAATTTCTGCGGGTCCTTGAGGAACTCGACGATCTCCTGCAGCTCCTCCTTGGCCTCCTCGACTCCGGCGACGTCCTTGAAGGTCACCTTCTTGGTGGTGGCCGAGAGCAGCTTCGCCTTCGACTTGCCGAACGACATCGCCTTGTTGCCGCCCGACTGCATCTGGCGCATGAAGAAGACCCAGAGGCCGATCAGCAGCAGGACCGGCGCCCAGCCGACCAGGATCGCGAACAGCGGACTGTCCTTCGGCGGCTCCGCCTTGACGTCGACCTTGGCGGCGAGCAGTTTGTCGACGAACTCGGACTCGGGGCGGAAGGGCAGCTCGACCTTGAACGGCTCGCCGTCCTTGTAGCCGCCGCCCTGACGGAACTCGCCTTCGATCGACTGGTTGCGCACGGTGACGGTCTTGACGTGCCCCCGCTCGACCTGCTCGGTGAACTCGTTGTAGGTCAGGTCGTGGCTCTGACTCTTACCCGCCTGGAACGTGTTCCAGAGCAGGATGACGACCACGAAGATGACCATCCAGAGGAGCAGGGTGCGCAAAGTCGAGTTCAAGTCTCTTCGTCCTCCGGGCCGTTGCAGGCCGTCCGCTGGAATGTACTACGTGGAACCGGCGGCTGATGGTCGAATCGCCACTCGGCGACCCAGCAGTCGGACCCCGCGTTCCCGACCGGGTCCGCGAGCCGGAACGCGTCGTCGATCGTGATCCCCGGCACCCAGGCGATCCGTCCGTCGACGATCAGCAAGGGAATCCGGTCGCGTTCCGCGCGCGCGACCTTCCGGTCGATCAACACCTCCTTGAGCCGCCGCATTCCCGGCGCTCCGAGCGGTCGCAACCGGTCCCCTGGACGGCGGTTGCGCACCTCGAGGCCGCGAGGCGCCGACTCCGGCAAACGGAGCGCCGCGCGATCCGGCTCGCCCTTCGACATCCAGGGTTCGACCGCGCGACGCGTGAGCCGCATCACCCCACCGAGCTCGGTCACCGCGACCTCACCCGGCGCGCTCAGAGTATACGAGAACGAACCTGGAGAGTCGGGGGGTGCGCCCGGGCGCGCGAGCGCCAGGCGGCCTCCTTGGAGGCGGCGCAGCCGGCGCCCTCCGGCTCCCGAAAGCTCGTTGACCGTCGCCGCCAGAACCTGGCGGATCAGCTCGGCGCGAGACCGAGCCGAAGACGGGGTCGGGAAGCCGGCTTCTTCCTCGAGCACCTGGAGCGCCAGCAGGTTGAGTGGCTGCGGGTGGCGACGAAGTGCCTCCACCGACAGCTCTGTCCAGGCGCCGTTCGAGCGCATTTCGTAGCTCGACCGGACCCGCCCCGCGACCATCGGACGAGCCCGAGCGGCTGCTTCGGCGAGGGCCGCGAGGGCGGCTTCGAGCTCTGGCTCCACCGCCAGGAGGCGGGGCAGCAGCCGGTGTCGGATCCGGTTGCGGTCGCGGGTGAGATCGTGATTCGTGGGATCCTCGATCGGCACGGGGCTCGACTCGTCGAGCGCGGCGCGCAGCGCGGCGCGAGGGAGCCGGAGCGCCGGACGCCAGACCGCCCCGAACCGCTCCTGAATCCCCGCCAGTCCGAAGATCCCGCTGCCGGAGCGCAGCCGCATGAGCGCGGTCTCGACCTGGTCGTCGCGATGATGAGCCGTGAGGATCCGGTCGGCGCCGAGCCGGAGGCGTATCGCCTCGAGCGTGGCGTAGCGCACCCTCCGGGCCGCCGCCTCGAGGTTCTCGCCGCGTCCGCGCTGCGCCCGCACGTCGCGCCGCTCGAGGTGGAAGGGGAGGCGCAACCGGCGCGCGATCGATGCCGCTCGCTCAGCTCGCTCGGACGATTCGGCGTCGAGTCCGTGGTCGACGTGGACCAGGATGAGAACGAGGCCGAGCGCTGGATCTGCCCCGGCGAGCGCGGTGGCGAGCGCGGTCGAGTCGGGTCCGCCGGAGAAGGCGACGAGCCAGGGTCCCCGCGAGCCCCGTGCCAACTCGGCGCGGGCAACCGCGACCAATTCTGAACAGGGGGGCGGCGGCGGCGGCATCGGTCGGGGCTCGGTCTCCGGCGCGTAGCGCCGAGAATGAGCTAGAATACGAGCAAATCAGCAGTTGCGTACCGTCGGGCGCTCGGCGCTCAGAAGAGGAAGGAGTTCGTATGCGCAGGCTCGTAATCGCGGCGTCTGTTCTCGGCAGCATGCTGCTCGCGCCGACCGTGCAAGCGGATGGGAACCGGGGACCGCTGGCCCCGGCGGGCCCGGAGGGTGGGCCAACGATCACCGATGGCACGATGGAGATCCTGGTGGTCAACGGCTGCTACGCGCTCATCATGGGCACCGTGGCCACGCCGAACGTGGGGGTCGAGGTGACCGCGGCGATCAACATGTGGGACGACGGCAATTACCGCGGCGGCTATCCGCTCAGCTTCCCCGGGAACGGCGGCAATCACAACTACTGCTTGGTCCACCAGCAGACCGAGCCCGTGTTGCAGGGAGCGGCCGGGCTGGGCGTCTACCTCGAGGACCAGCTGGGTGTCGGGGCCACGGTCACCTTCGACTCGAACGGCAACCTGGACATCAGCGACATCTGCACGGGAGCCGCGCCGGTCTGCCCGGCCGAGAACGTGCTACTCGACATCCCGACGATGGGCCGCACGGGCCTGGTCGCGATGATCCTCCTGCTCGGCGCGACGGCGGCGATCTGGATCGCGCGCCGCCGGGTGTCGCTGACGCGATAGTCCGCGAGCGGAGAAGCTCCACGCCGGCCCTAGGGCCGCACCAGGGAGCGCACACCAGGGCCGGCCGTTCCAACGGCCGGCCCTTTCCTCGTGCTGGAAATCGTCGTGGTGGCGGTGGGTGGGTTCGAACCACCGACCTAGCGATTATGAGTCGCTCGCTCTAACCCCTGAGCTACACCGCCGGATGGAGTGACGGCCTTGCGCGCTCGGCCGATCGCTCGCGGCCAACCATCGAAGAGGCCGGACCGCACCGGGCGGAGTGCCGCATTATACGGCGAACGATGGCTTCCTTCGGGACCCCGCCGCCGCCGGATGGAGCTGCGGCGGCCGGCCCGCGCGGGTCAGCCCCGCGCCGCCGCGAACCGTGCGGCGACTTTGTCCCAGCGAACCGTGTTCCACCAGGCCTTGAGGTAGTCGGCGCGCCGGTTCTGGTAGTGGAGGTAGTAGGCGTGCTCCCAGACGTCGACGCCGAGGATGGGGGTCTTGCCCTCCATCAGCGGGCTGTCCTGGTTGGGCCGGGCGATCACCTCGAGCTTGCCGTCGGCGACCACCAGCCAGCCCCAGCCGGAGCCGAACTGGCCCATCGCCGCCGCGGTCAGCTTCTCCTGGAGAGCGGTCATGCCGCCGACCTCGGTGTCGATGGCCTTGGCGAGGTCACCCGCCGGCGCGCCGCCGCCCCCCGGGCCCATCACCTCCCAGAACAGGCTGTGGTTGGCGTGGCCGCCGCCGTGGTTCCGCACCGCGCCCTTGACCGCTTCGGCCACCGCGGCGAAACCGCGCAGGATCTCCTCGACCGCCTTGCCGGCGAGCTCGGGCGCCTGCCCGACGGCCTTGTTCAGGTTGTCGACGTAAGCCTGGTGGTGCTTGCCGTGGTGGATCTCCATGGTGCGCGCGTCGATGTGCGGCTCGAGCGCGTCGAAAGCGTAGGGAAGCTTGGGCAATTCGTGCATGAGACGACTCCTTTCGCGTCGTGGCTGATTGTGCCAATCGCCGCCGCAAGTGTCCAGGACGGGCGGCGGACCGGGTTGCGGAATGGCGGCCCGTCGCCAGCTCACGGCGGCAGGCCGCAGCCGACAGTGCGCCGTTGACTTGCCCGTCTCGCGTCGCATACGATCCTTCGGCTCGGGCCGGGGAGGTTAGCTCAGCGGTAGAGCACCTGCTTTACACGCAGGGGGTCGAAGGTTCGAATCCCTCACCTCCCACCGACCGCAGGGTCGGCGGGCGTTCGGAGAGGGTTTCGAGGGTGGCCGACCGGCCGCCGCGGAATTGGAAGCGTCGCCAGCGGGGTCGTAGTTCAGTTGGTTAGAACGCCGGCCTGTCACGCCGGAGGTCGCGGGTTCGAGTCCCGTCGGCCCCGCCAGTAGCGCTTCCTGGACGTTGCCCCCGCCGCCGGAACCGGCGCGGCCGGCAGGCAAGAGAAGGGTTCACGACATGCGCGACAAGATCAAGCTCGTCTCCTCGGCCGGCACCGGCTACTTCTACACCACGACCAAGAACAAGAAGACGTCGAGCGAGAAGATCCGCCTCAAGAAGTACGACCCCAAGGCGCGCAAGCACGTCGAGTTCGTCGAGGAGAAGCTGCGCTGAGAGCGGATCGCTGCCTGCGGCCGCGGTCGGAGAAGGGTCCCGGGCAGCCGGGGCCTTTTTCTTTTCGGGGGAGGGCGGAGTGAGCCAGGGCAGCAGAGACGCTCCGGCGGCCGAACCTCCCGGCGCCCTGCTGGTTCGCGGCGGCACGATCCTGACCCTCGATCCGGCGGCCTCGGTGCGGTCGGGCTGGGACCTGTTGGTCGAAGGGCGGCGAATCACCGGCCTCGCGGCCACGATCGAGCCGCCGCCCGGTGCCCAGATCCTCGATGCCCGCGGCTGCCTGGTGCTGCCGGGGTTGATTCAAGGGCACATCCATCTCGGCCAGACCCTCTTTCGCGGTCTCGCCGAAGAGCGGCGGCTGCTGCCCTGGCTGCGCGAGCGGATCTGGCCGCTCGAAGCCGCGCACGACGAGGAGTCCGCGTACTGGTCGGGGCTGCTCGGCGCGGCCGAGTGTCTGCTCGGTGGCACCACGACCGTCCAGGACATCGGTCTGGGGCCGGAGGCCGGCGCCCTGCTCGCGGCGATCGCCGAATCCGGCCTGAGGGCGTTGGCGGGCAAGTGCCTGATGGACACCGGCGACGGGCTGCCGCCGCGGCTCGCCGAACGGACCGACGACTGCCTTGCCGAGACCGCCGCGCTGGCCGAGCGCTGGCACGGCGCCGCGGCCGGGCGGGTCGGCTACCTGCTCAACCCCCGATTCGCCCTCTCCTGCTCGCCCGCACTCTTCGCGGGCATCCGCGAGCTCGCCGAGAGCCGCGGGCTGCCGGTCCACACCCACGCGCTCGAGCAGCGCGAGGAGACCGCGGCGGTGCGGCGGGCCAATCAGGGGCGAGACGAGATCGAATTGTTCCGGGATCTCGGGCTGCTCGACCAGGACCTGCGCATCGCCCACGGCGTCTGGCTCCGGCCCCGGCACTGGCCCGGCCTCGCCCGTCGGCGCTTCAGCGTCGTCCACTGTCCGGGCGCCAACCTGAAGCTGGGCTCCGGTATCGCGCGGGTCACGGGCCTGCTTCGCGCCGGGATTCCCGTCGGTATCGGCGCGGATGGCGCCCCCTGCAACAACCGGCTCGACGCCTGGGAGGAGATGCGCCTGGCGCTGCGCCTGCAGACATTGCGGGCGGGCCCGGGTTCCCTGGGCGGGCTCGAAACGCTCCGGTTGGCGACTTCCGAGGGGGCACGCGCGATCGGTCTGGCCGACCAGATCGGCACGCTCGAGCTGGGCAAGAGAGCGGATCTGATCGTCGTGGCGCTCGAGCGCCCGGAGCTGGTCGTCGCGCCCGGGGTCGATCCGCACGACCGGCTGGTCTTGGGCGGCTCGCCCGCCGCGGTCCGCGACGTGGTGGTGGACGGCGAGCTGCAAGTCTCCGGGGGCCGGCTGACCCGGCTGGACCTGGAGACCATCGCACGGGAGGCGAGCCGCGCGGCGGCAGCTGTCGAGCGCCGAGCGGCTCTCTCCCGGCCCGCTTGACCCCGGATTCCGGGCCTGCTAGCTTCACGATGTCCTGATGGGCCGGGTTCACCGCCCGGCCCTTCGTCTCGAAACGGGCCGGGCCTTCGCCCGGCGCCGTCGCTGAACGGGCCGGGCCTTCGCCCGGCACCGTCGCTGAACGGGCCGGGCCTTCGCCCGGCCCTTCGCGCATTCTCGGTGCCTCCGCTCCTTTTTCGAAGGGAGTGGAGAGTGCATTCCAGATTTCAACCCGATGTCGCGCCGGATCTGCTGAGAGCTTGTGCCGAGGCCCCCTCGGAGGCCGTGGAGTGGGAGGCGTTCCTGCTCGCCGCGGCGCCGCGCATCCGAGCCGCTGTTCGCAACTCCCTCCTCGCCGCCGGCGCCTTCCCGGCGCGCGATCTCGCGGAGGATCTCGAGCAGGAGGTCTTCTGCCGCCTGCTCGAACGCGACCGGCGAGCCCTGACCATCTTTCGCGGCGCCTCGGAGGGTGAGGCGGGGCAGTACCTGCGCCGGATCGCCGCGACGGTCGTCGCCGACGCGCTGCGTGCCGCGGCGGCGCACAAGCGGCGCCCCCCGCTCGACCCCACCTCGCTCGCGGATCTCCACGACGGCTCGGCGGGGCTCGCCGACCGCCGGGCCTGTCCCGAAGCCCGGCTCCTGGCGCGTGAGCGGGCGCAGGGGTTTCTGCGCCGGTGTCGGCAGATCCTCGGGCGGCGGGCAACGCCAGAGCGCTGCCGCGTCATCCGCCTCGCCTGGATGCGCGGTCTCTCGAGCGCCGAAGTGGCGGAGAAGATGGGCGGTCGCTGGACCCGCAGCGCGGTCGACTGCCTGCTGCACCGGTTGCGCCGCCGGCTGCTCGCGGCCGGCGAGGCCTGTCCGGTTCGGCCGGGTGCCCGGCGCGGATAAACTGCCGCGGTGATCCGCGTCTACACCGACCCGCGCTGCCTGGAGCATCCCGCTCCGGCCGGTTTCCCGGAGCGTCCAGAGCGCGTCGCCGGCGTGCTGGCCGGGCTCACCGGCGCCGACGGTATCGACGTCGTCGCGGCACCGCCGGTGGACGGGCTCGACGAGGCGCTGGCGGCCGTCCACGATCCGGACTATCTGGCACGGTTCGCTCGTGCCGTAGAGCGCGGCGACGGTCTCCTCGACAGCGCCGACAATCCGCTCGGCGCGGGAACGCTGGGGGCTGCGCGAGCGGCCGCGGCGGCGACTCTCGCCGCCCTGGAGCACGTGCTGGCGGACCGTGGGAACGGGGCCTTCGCGGCGGTTCGGCCGCCAGGGCATCACGCCGAGCGGGACCGGGCGATGGGCTTCTGCTACCTGAACACGGTGGCGATCGCCGCCGAGCGGGCGCGACGGCGGCACGGCCTGGAGCGCGTCGCGATCGTCGACTTCGACGTCCATCACGGCAACGGTTCCCAGCACCTGTTCGAGGAGCGGCCCGACGTCATCTACGCCAGTCTGCATCAGTGGCCCTTCTATCCGGGCACGGGCGCGGCGAACGAACGGGGCAGGGGAGCCGGGGCGGGTGCCACGCTCAATCTGCCGCTGCCGGCTGGCAGCGGCGACGCCGACTACGCACGCGCCTTCGACGAGCGGCTGCTGCCGGAGCTCGACCGCTTCGCCCCGGACCTGCTGCTGGTCTCGGCCGGATTCGACGCGTGGCAGGGCGATCCGCTGGGTGGCATGCGGGTGACCGCCGGAGGCTTCGCCGAGTGGGGAGATCGGCTGCGCACATTCGCCGAACGCCGGTGCGATGGCCGCGTCCTGTCGGTGCTCGAAGGCGGCTACGACCTCGCCGCGCTCCCCGAGCTGGTCCGCGGATATCTTCGCAATATGCTGTAATCACTTGACTTTCTCCCCACTCCAGCGCACACTACGGACGCTTTCGAACGGAGGAGACCTGATGCGCCTCGAAAAAGGCTGGGTAATCGGCATCGCTCTGCTCGCCGTGGCGGCCCTCCCCGCACAGGCGGCGCTGCCATTCGGAGTCTTCGAGGGGTTGCCCCGCGGCCAGAACGCCGGCGGCGGCATCCTGCCGCTCACCGGTTGGGCGCTCGACGACGACGGCATCGAGCGGGTCGACATCTACGTGAACGGCGTGATCGCCGGGATCGCGGGCATTCGTCAGAATCGCCCGGACGTGCAACTCGTCTTTCCCGGCTATCCGGACGCGGGCAAGGCGGGCTTCGGCATCCTGCTCGACTCGACGCCTTACCTGAACGATCTCTACACGATCACCGCACGAGTGACCAGCAACACCGGCGAGCAGACCTGGCTCGAAGGCAAGCAGATCCAGATCAACAACACGACCCACAATCTGGTGCCGTTCGGGCAGATCACCTATCCGAACCCGAGCGCCGAGCTCTACGGCAACTGCGATCTCAACGATCCGACCCGCCGCTACAGCGTGATCGAAGGGTGGGCGCTCGACCAGGGGATCGAGATCGGCGACACCGGCGTCAAGTACGTCGAGCTGTTGATCAACGGCTCGATCTACGCCAACACCCACCTGAACTGCTTCTTCTCGCCGGTGACCGGCGGCTACAGCAATTGCTACGGCCTGCCGAGCCTCGACGTGGAGTCGCTGTTCCCGACGATCGCCAACTCGCCGCACGCGCGTTTCCGGTTCGTGCTCGACGTCGGCTACCTGATCGAGTTCGGCTACTCGATCGGCTTCCATCAACTGACCATTCGGGTGGGCGATATCGCCGGTCAGGTCGCCAACGTCGCCGAGATGCCGGTCATCTTCACCTGCACGGAGTTCACCGGCAACGAAGGCTCGTTCGGCTACATCGACGAGCCGCACAATGGCTTCTTGGTCAGCGGCGTGACGCCGGTCCGGGGCTGGGCGCTCGACGCCGAGGGGATCTCCTCGGTGCGCATCTACCTCGACGGCCACTTCGTCGGCACCGCGACCTACGGCCAGCTGCGGCCCGACGTCACCTCGCACTACCCCGGCTATCCGAACAGCGCGGCGCCGGGCTGGACATTCAATTTGGACACCACGGTGACCTCCGACGGCCAGCACCACCTCCAGGCGGTGGCGATCGACCAGCTGGGCGCATCGTCGGTCCTGGGCGAGCGGTACTTCACCATCCGCAACGAAGTCCCGTAGGCACGATCACCACACGACCACCGGGCCCGAGCGCCCGGCCGGTCCGCTGCCGAACCGAGAGCCGGGCACCACGCCCGGCTCTCGGCCTTTCTGGCGACCGACAGGCGGCCCGCCTCCCACCCCAACCGCCCCCGAACCAGGAGGGCCGGGAAAGGGAAAGGACCAGAGAAGGAAAGGACCAGAGAAGGAAAGGACCAGAGAAGGAAAGGACCAGAGAAGGAAAGGACCAGAGAAGGAAAGGACCAGAGAAGGA
>JACTMI010000038.1 GCA_014584695.1 Acidobacteriota bacterium | reverse complement strand
CACGCCGGCGCGCCGCGCGGCGCGGGTGGCGGCGACCACGCGCGCGGCCGGTCCGCTGCCGTCGACGACGGCGACCGCCTCCGCCGCGAGCTCCGGCTCGGCGCGCAGGCGAGCGGCGAGCGGGAAGAGGGGGACGTGCAGGCAGGCGATGCGGGGCACGGCGGCGTTTCCGTCTCAGACGGCGACCGCGCGCCGGGCGGGGAGCGACGAGGGGAGACCCCGCGCGCGCGCGAGCTCGAGCCGGGGCTCGACGCCGTCGAGCAGGCGCGGCTCGGCGCCGCCGCCGAGCCAGCGGACGCGGGGGCGTGTCAGCTCGATCACCACCGCGGCGGCGACGCCGGTGGCGCGGTAGGGAGCCGAAACGACCAGCGCGCTCGCCGGCTCGACGGCCGCGCGCGCGAGCCGCAGCCACTGCGCCTCGGCGCCCCGCCCGCCGGGCACCGGCGGCAGCCCGAGCTCCAGCAGCACGAGCGGAAAACCGCCGGTGAGCGCCGCCTCCGTGGCGAGCAGCGCCTCCTTGAGCCGGCGCGGGCGGGCCCACAGCAGCCGCTCGAGCGCGACCCCGGCGGCGGCCGCCCCGCCCGGCTCGAGGCCGTCGCCGAGATCGATCAGCGCGGCACACTCGCCCGCGCCGGTGGCGGCGGCGAGCAGGGAAAGGCCGAGCCCGGCCCGGCCGCTGCCGGCCCGGCCGACCAGCTCGGTCATCTCGCCGCGCGGCAGGCCGCCGGGCAGCAGGGGAGCGAGCGCCGGCAGCGCCCGGCTCCAGGCCGCCGTCGCCACGGCGTGGCCGCGCAGCGCCGCCATCTCGCTCGCGGTCCGCAACCGGCCGCCGAGCGGCGAGTCGATCCGGCCGAGCAGCGCTCGCACCGCCGCGTCCGCTCTCGAGGGTTCCATCTCCCGCGCCTCCCCCGCCTCGGTTTCGAGGCCCGCCCAAAGGCGAAAATAGAGCGTAAAAACGATCAAAGTCAAGTCCCGGGGGAGACGCCTGGCGGGGGGTGGGAGTAAGATCCGTCCCCTCGGCGCCGCCACCCCCGGCCGCGCCCCGATCCACCGAGATCTCGAGATCGACAGCGCGTCAGCCGGCGAGCGGCCGCGCGCGGGGAGGCGAGAGCGGGCATGAAGACGGCGTGGGTGTTCCCCGGGCAGGGCTCGCAGAAAGTCGGCATGGGCCGCGCCTGGGCGGAGAGCTCCCCGCAGACGCGCGCGGCGTTCGAGGAGGCTTCGGCGGCGCTCGGCCTCGACCTCGCGCGCCTCTGCTTCGAGGGCCCCGAGAGCGACCTGCAGCTGACCGAGAACACCCAGCCGGCGATCCTCACCGTCTCGGTGGCGATCGCCCGCGCGCTCGCCGCCCGCGGGCTCGCCCCCGACGCCGTCGCGGGCCACAGCCTGGGGGAGTACTCGGCGCACGTCGTCGCCGGCACGCTGACGCTCGCCGATGCCGCGCGGCTGGTGCGCCGCCGCGGCCGGCTCATGCAGGAGGCGGTGCCGGTCGGCGTCGGCGCCATGGCGGCCGTGCTCGGCCTCGCCCCGGAGATGGTCGCCCAAGTCGCCGCCGCCGCCGCCGCCGAGTGCGGGGAGATCTGCTCGGTCGCCAACTACAATTCGCCCGAACAGTCGGTGATCTCGGGCCACGCCGGCGCCGTGGCACGGGCCGCCGCGCTGGCCAAGGAGCGCGGCGCCAAGCGGGCGCTGCCGCTGCCGGTCTCGGCGCCCTTCCACTGCGCGCTGATGGCGCCGGCCCGCGCTGGTCTCGCGCCCGACCTCGCGGCCACGACGTTCGCGGCGCCGCGGGTGCCGGTGGTGGTCAATGTCGACGCCCGGCCGGTCGGGGACGGCGCCGCGGCGCGCGACGCCTTGGTCCGCCAGATCGACGGGCCGGTCCGCTGGGTGGAGTCGGTGCGGGTGCTGGCCGGCGAGCTCGGCGTCGCCCGTTTCGTGGAGGTCGGCCCGGGAGCCGTGCTCTCGGGCCTGGTGCGCCGGATCGCTCCGGAGGCGGAGGCCTTCTCGCTCGCCGAGCCCGACGGGCTCGCCCGGTTGCTGGGATGAGACCGACGATGCCGCGCCGCGATCCCGTTCCGACCCGAGCCACCGCCCCGAGAGCTCAGGGAGAGACCCGACGATGTTCGAGCTGACCGGCAGGACCGCGCTGGTGACCGGCGCCTCGCAGGGGATCGGCGAGGCGATCGCCCGCCGGCTCGCCGCCCAGGGGGCGGCGGTCGTGCTCTGCGCGCGCAACGAGGAGAAGCTGGCGGCGCTGGCGGCGGAGCTCACGGACGCCGGCGCGCGCGCCGTGGCGCACCGGCTCGATCTGGCGCGCGCCGAGGAGATCCCGGCGCGGCTCGAGCAGCTGCCCGAGGGCTTCGCGGAGATCGACGTGCTGGTCAACAACGCCGGCATCACCGCCGACAACCTGATGCTGCGCATGAGCCTCGAGCAGTGGCGCGCCGTGCTCGACACCAACCTGACCGGCACCTTCGCGGTGACCAAGGTGATCGCGCGCGGAATGCTCAAGCGGCGCTGGGGGCGAATCGTCACCATCTCCTCGGTCGTCGGCCTGATGGGCAACGCCGGCCAGGCCAACTACGCCGCCGCCAAGGCCGGCCTCGTCGGCTTCACCAAGTCGGTCGCCAAGGAGCTGGCGAGTCGCGGCGTCACCGCCAACGTCGTCGCCCCCGGCTTCGTCGAGACGGCGATGACCGCCGTCCTGTCGGAGGAGGTGCGCCGCAAGATGTTCGGGGAGATCCCGGCCGGCCGGCTGGGCACGCCGGACGACGTCGCGGCGGCGGTGGCCTACCTCGCGAGCCCCGAGGCGGGCTACGTCACCGGCCAGGTCGTCAACGTCAGCGGGGGGCTCTACGTCTGAATCCAGGATCCGATCGTTCGGGGGTCCGGCCGCGCGTAGCGGTTGGACTCGCTTCGGAGAATTGTGTTAGAAACTCGGGCGCCGCGAGGCGCTCCCCCTAGGAGGGTACCGAACCATGTCTTCGGTTGCTGAGAAGGTCAAGAGCATCATCGTCGAGCAGCTCGGTGTCGAGGCCGACGAGGTCACCCCGCAGGCCAGCTTCACCGACGATCTCGGCGCGGATTCGCTCGACATCGTGGAGCTGGTGATGGCGTTCGAGGAGGAGTTCGGTATCGAGATCCCGGACGAGGACGCCGAGAAGATCAGCCGCGTGCAGGAGGCCGTCTCCTACATCGAGCAGCACGCGGGCGCCAAGAACTGACCCTGCCGGCGGCGCCCTTGGGCGCCGCGCCGAGATCACGATCATGGCCCGAACCGACCGACGCCGCGTCGTCGTCACCGGCGTGGGACTGGTGTCCCCGCTCGGCGTCGGCACGCGCGAGACCTGGCAGGCGCTGCTCGCCGGAGAGCGCGGCATCGGGCCGATCACCAAGTTCGACACCGCCGCCTTCGACGTCAAGATCGCGGGCGAGGTCAAGGGCTTCGAGCCCGAGCGCTGGGTGGAGAAGAAGGAGGTCAAGAAGTCCGACGCCTTCATCCACTACGGCGTGGCCGCGAGCCAGATGGCGCTCGACGACTCCGGGCTGGTGATCGACGACGCCAACGCCGACCGCGTGGGCGTCGTCATCGGCTCCGGCATCGGCGGCTTCCCGATGATCGAGAGGACCCACTCGATCCTGCTCGAGCGCGGCCCCGACCGGATCTCGCCGTTCTTCATCCCGGGCGTGATCGTCAACCTGGCGGCCGGCCAGGTCTCGATCCGCTTCGGCGCGCGCGGCCCGAACTCGGCGCCGGCCACCGCCTGCACGACCGGCTTGCACGCCATCGGCGACGCTTTCCGGATGATCCAGCACGACTACGCCGACGCGATGATCTGCGGCGGCGCCGAGGCCTCGATCACCCCCATCGCGGTCGGCGGCTTCACGGTCATGCGGGCGCTGTCGGCGCGCAACGACGATCCCGCGGGGGCGTCGCGGCCCTGGGACAAGGACCGCGACGGCTTCGTCATCGGCGAGGGCGCCGGCATCCTGGTGCTCGAGGAGCTCGAAGCCGCGCGCCGGCGCGGGGCGGCGATCTACGCCGAGGTGGCCGGCTACGGCATGAGCGGCGATGCGTACCACATCTCGGCGCCGCACCCCGAGGGGCGGGGCGCCGTCGCGGTGATGCGCAACGCGCTCGCCGACGCCGGGTTGCCGCCCGAGAGCGTCGACTACATCAACGCCCACGGCACCTCGACGCCGCTCGGCGATCTCGCCGAGGTCAAGGCGGTGCACCAGGTCTTCGGTGGCCACGCGCGCACGCTCGCGATGTCGTCGACGAAGTCCTCGACCGGGCACCTGCTCGGCGCCGCCGGGGGCCTCGAGTGCGGCCTGCTGGCGCTGGCGGTCCGGGATCAGGTGATGCCGGCGACGTTGAACCTGGCCGAGCCCGGCGAGGGCTGCGACCTGGATTTCGTCCCCCACACGCCACGCGAGAGCCGGATCGAGGTCGCGCTGACGAACTCGTTCGGCTTCGGCGGCACCAACGGCGCGCTGCTGATGCGCCGCTTCGCCTGACTCGCGAACCGGGGGCGCGCGTGCGCCGGCCGGCTCCGTGGCTCGCGGCGCTCCTGCTCGCGGCCGGCTGCGCGACGTTCGAGCCGCATCGCGGGCCGGTCGAGCTGGCGCCGCCGCGGCCGGTGAGCGCCGAGACGGAGCTCGACCGCGAGCTCGTTCGCGCCGGTTTCGGCGCCGCCGACGGGCTCTCCGGTTTCCACTTGCTCGATCACAGCGACGAGGCGCTGATCGCTCGGCTGGCGCTCGCCGACCTCGCGGGCCGCTCGCTCGACCTCCAGACCTACATCTACGACTTCGACGCCGCCGGCCTGCTCGTGCTCGGCCGGTTGCTCGCCGCCGGCGACCGCGGCGTGCGGGTCCGGCTGCTGCTCGACGACACGACGGTGCACTCCCACGAGGCCGAGTGGCTGGCGGTCGACGCGCACCCGGCGATCGAGGTGCGGGCGTTCAATCCGTTCCGGGTCCGCCAACCCTCCTACGTCGAGCAGCTGATCGACTACCTGACGGACTTCGGCCGCCTGAACCACCGGATGCACAACAAGCTGATGGTGGGCGACGGCGGTTTCGCGATCGTCGGCGGGCGCAATGTCGCCGCCGACTACTTCCTGCTCGACGAGGTCTCGAACTTCCGCGATCTGGACCTGCTCGCCGTCGGGCCGGTGGCGACGGAGACGAGCGCGGCCTTCGATCTCTATTGGAACAGCGGCTGGGCGGTGCCGCTCCGGCACCTGGCCTCGGCCGCGCGCGAGGCCGCCGCGCTCGAGCGGCTGCGCGCCCGGATCGGGCGCTCGGTCGCGCGGGGCGGTGACCTGGCCCGGGCGGCTGCGCGCCAGGCCGATCTCGCGGCGTCGCTCGGCGGCTCCGAGTTGGTCCCGGCGCGCGGCGAGGTGCTGGTGGATCGGCCGGAGAAGCTCGATCTCGCGCCGCGGGTGCCGCCTCCGGCGCTGCGCCTGCTCGAGCTGGTGCGGGGTGCCGAGCGCGAGGTGGAGCTCGAGGTCTCGTATCTGATCCTGCCGCGCGAGGGGATCGAGATCGTGCGCGAGCTGGTCGCCCGCGGCGTCGCCGTCCGCGTGCTGACGAACTCGCTCGCCACCAACGACGTGGTCGCGGCGCACGCCGGCTACGTGCCGACGCGCCGGGCGCTGCTCGAAGCCGGCGTCGAGCTCTGGGAGCTGCGCCCCGACGGCCCCGCGGGAGGGCCGGCCCGGCGCTTCGCGCCGCCCAGCGGTTCCGGCGCCAGCCTCCACTCCAAGACGATCCTGATCGACGGCCGGGTCGTCTACATCGGCTCGATGAACCTCGACCCGCGCTCGGTGGTGATCAACACGGAGATCGGCCTGGTGGTCGAGAGCCCCGAGCTGGGCGCGCGCGTCGCCGCGTTCCTGGCCGAGGGGCGCCGCCCGGGCATCGCCTGGCGCGTCCGCCTCCGCGGCGACGTCGACCCGCGGGCCCCGGCGAACCTCGCCCGGCAGCTGGTCTGGATCGAAGAGTCCCCGGCGGGCACCCGCCTGCGCCGCTCCGAGCCCCGCGCCGGCCCCTGGCGCAAGCTCAAGTCCAAGCTCCTCGGCCTGCTCCCGATCTCCGGCCAGCTCTGACCGGCGGAGACTGCGGCACAGGGCCTTGGAGCCCAGCGTGACGGTCCTTGGAGCGCAGGCGCCAGGTGCGCACAGTCCCTTCTATGGTCCTTTCTTTCCCTGGTGACCCACACCCACGGATGAAGACCCTCCTTCTATGAGTGGTCTCTTCTCGGTGTGTGACCTCGGGACTCTGGCTTTTCCCGGCGCGAGAGCCCGCTCACCGCGGTGGCAGGATCTGCGCGAGCTTGTCGAGGCACTCGCTCATGCCGGCCTCGGAGTAGTCGAACATCGGGCCGGGGGTCCAGCCGGACTCGACCACCGTCACCGTCGTCTTGCCGGCGACCGGTTTGAAGGTGACGACGGTCGGGATCAGGGCGGGGAAATCGGGCGGCAAGCCGAGCGAAGCAGGGTCGATCGGGTTCCCCTCGGCGTCGGAGAGATGCTGGGTGAGCTCGATCCGCTGCATGGGCTCGATCTTGCCGAACGTCCCGGCCGTGTACATGACGTTCCCGCCCTGCGCTTCTGGCGCGCGCATCGCGAAGACGTAGCGGCCGCCCTCTCGAAAGTCGATCTTCGCGGACGGGCTGGTGTAGCCCTTGGGCCCCCACCAGCGAACGACCTGCTCGGGGTCGGTCCAGGCACGCCAGACGGCTTCCACGGGAGCGTCGAAGGTGCGGGCGAGGACGATGTCGCGCTCCTCCGTGGGAACGGCTGCGGAGGCTGGCTGCTGAGCCAGGGCGGTCTCCTGGCCCGGGGCGGCAGGTGGCGGCGGTTCCGTGGCGGGTATGGGCAGCGCGAAGGAGGCGGCGAGCACGACAGCGGCGAATGCAACGAGGTTCGAGCTCCTGCTTCGGCCGGACGTATCAGCCAGGCTGCTCGCGGGCGGGGTGGCGCGGTGATTGCTCGCGCTCATGCGAAGGTCTCCTCTGCGAGCAGCTGCTCGAGACGGTCGAAGCCAGCTTCGACGCCGGTCTCCATGCCGGAGCGCAGGGCGGTGTCGCGTGCTTCGCGCGATTCGAACAGGGAGGTGAGGGTCAGCCGGGTGCCGCCACCCGGCCGCTGCTCGAGCAGCAGGGTGTTGACGGCCTCGCCGGGGTACCAGGCCTCGTCGAAGCGCTCGGTCCAGACCAAGCGCCCGGGCGGGTCGATCTCGACGTAGGTGCCGCCGATGCCCATGGAATGGCTCTCGCCGCCCGCCGATTTCTCCCAGACGTAGCGGTAGCGACCGCCGACGCGCAGGTCGATCTCGCACACCGGCATCGTCCAGCCGCCGGGGCCGAGCAGCCAACGCCGGACCAGCTCGGGCCGGGTATGGGCGTCGAAGACCCGCTCGCACGAGGCGCCGAAGTCGCGGGTCATGACGATCTCGCAGTCGGTGGGGGTGGTGATCGAGAGCTCTCCAGCGCGTGTCATCGACGGCTTCCTTTCCGCCCGCGGGCAGTGGGGGTCTTTCGGGTCTCGGACTCGGACTGCGATCAGGTCTTGAACTTCGGGTCTTCACCAGTGGGAGTTGGTCTCCACGGACAGAAAAGCCCAGAGAAGAGGGTGAGCGCGCATGGCAGGTGTGCTGGGCCGGTCGCCACGATGGGCTCCAAGGCCCTGTCTGAAAGGCTTCTGTCCCTCATTTGGTCTTCTTCCCGAGCTCCAACTTCCGACTACGCTGCCCACTCCGACCGGTAGAGCGCCCGAACTTCGAAGAGGACTGAGAGGGGGACGGGGCATCGGATCCGGTTCGAGGCCCAGTTTCCTCGAGCAGGGCATCGAGGCGCTGGTAGGAGGCCTCCCAGAATTTCCGGTAGCCCTCGAGCCACTCGGCGGCTTCGCCCAGCGGCCGCGCCTCCAGCCGCCGCGGCCGCCGCTGGGCGTCGCGACCGATCGAGATCAGCCCGGCCCGCTCGAGCACCCGCAAGTGCTTCGAGATCGCCGGCTGCGACATCTCGAACGGCGCCGCCAACTCCACCACCGACGCTTCCCCCTCGATCAACCGCGCCAGGATCGCCCGCCGCGTCGGATCCGCCAACGCCCCGAACGTCGCGTTCAGCGTCTCCTCGGTTCTCCGTAGATAACCGTGCAGTACCATAACCGAATGTTTATGTAAATCGGCCCGCGTGTCAAGTGTCGGTCGAAGGCTGGCCAAGGGAAGCCTCCGAGCTGGCCCTCGAGCGGATCGGGAACCTGTCCACCGACCCGGTCGAGAGCGTCGCGCGGCAATTGAGCCAGGAGATCGCATCCGCGCCCGTGCCGCGTCGGCAGTGAAGTAGTTTTCGACCATGGATCGCGAGCTCGCCGCATTCGGGCCCATCCTGGCCCTGTTGCTGGCTTGCACCTTGGCCCTCGTCGGTCTCGGGCTCCACGGGCTCGGTCGGCTGCTGCGGGCCCGAGGCCGGCTGCTGCCGCAGGTCACGCTCGGAGCTCTGGCCGGCATGCTGTCGATCGCGCCATTCCTCACGACCGATCGTCTTCTGTTCCCGGGCCTGGATCCATCGATCGTCCCGGGGGCGACGTTCGATCGAGGTCCAGGGGAGTACGAGGTACTGAGCGATGTCGCCCTGCAGCTCATTCCTTGGGAGAGCGAGGTCAGGAGGCTGCTCCGAGCCGGGGCGATGCCGTTCTGGTCCGATCGAATCGCGGCGGGTGAGCCGCTGTGGACCAACCCGCAGGCTCAGGTCCTCTCTCCCGTGGCGCTCCTGGCGCGGTTCTTTCCGCTGGAGCATCATCTGCTGGCGGCCTTGGCGATCAAGGTCACGATCGCCTTCACGGGCGCGACCTTGCTCGCGTCGAGATTGGGGGCTCGGCGCAGACTGTCGGTGATTGCAGGGGCCTCCGTGGCCTTCGGCGGCAGCATGGCCTCCTGGGCGCTCTTTCCCCTCACGAGTGTGATCGCGTGGGCGCCCTGGCTGCTACTCGCGTGCCTGACCGTCGGTCGCCGGACGGGAGGGAGGCCCCTCCTGGGCGCCGGCATCATCAGCGCCTTCGTGGCGGCGAGCGGGCACCCCGAGACCGCGCTCTTTGCCGCGGCGATCGCCGGCGCGCTCGCCTGGTACGCGAGGCGCAAGAGCCTGGGTTCTCTCTTCGTCGCCCGCAGGCTGGCGGCGATGTCAGCGCTCGGATTCCTTCTCTCGGCTCCGGTTCTGCTGCCGTTTCTGGCGGTCGCGCGATCGAGCCAGCGTTTCGTGGAGGCTTCGGCCGACACTCTGATCGCTCCGTGGGTGCCCGAGGCAGGCCCGCTGGCGCTGGTCTTCGACCCGGGGAGTTGGAGATTCCTGCTCTCCCCGCTCGGGGCCACGGTATTTGGAGAACCGTACTCCGGCACTTTCTCTGGCCCCTACAGCTGGCCTGAAGCGACTGCCGGCTACGCGGGAATCGTCTGCCTCGCAGGATGGCTCGTGGCGGCCATCGGCGGCAGATCCCGTGTCGCGCGGGCCCTCGCGCTCGGCGCTCTCGCGAGTCTGCTGGTGGCGGCGAAGTTCCGGCCTCTCATCGTGCTGCTGGATGCGCTGCCGCTCCTGAGGCCGCTCGCCCTGAACCGCCTGCTGCCGCTCACCGCGCTCCTGGTCACCTTGGCAGGCGTGGTGGGACTGGAGCAGGCGCTCCGCTCACGAAATCGCGTCAGGCTCATCGTCATCGTTGGCTCTCTCGCGGGCGTGTGCCTCGCTCTCGCGCCGTCGCGATCCGCCATGCTCTTCTGGGTCATCGTGCTGCCTTGCCTGGGTCTGGCTCGAAGATCGGCGGCGGGTGCGGTTCTGCTTCTCGTGGTTGTGATGGAGCTGCTCCCCTGGTTCTGGAGGTTCCTGCCCGCGTCACCGAAAGAGGTCTTCTACCCCAAGACGGCCCTCACGAAAGAGCTGCGCGATTCGGTCGGCCTTCACGATCCGGCACGGGTCGTGGCAGCTGGCTTCGGTGCCTACCCGAACTTGATGTCCATGTATGGAATTCCCGATCCCCGGCCCCACAACCCGATGACGGCGGAAGGGTATCGCAGCTATCTCTCGGCAGCGTTCGATTTCACGACGACCCGCGAGCGCTACTTCTCGCCCTTCGACCCCGCGAATCAGGCCGCGCTCGAGCGCCTTTCGGTACGCTACGTCCTCACGCGCGAACCCGACGGCTCCGCCGAGCGGTTCTCACTGGTCGAGGTCCCTACCGCCCTGCCGCTCTTCTTTGCTCCGACGTCGATCGATTGCATCCCGGCCGACGAGCTCGTGCCGTGGGTGCGTAGCGCCTCCGACCCGCGTGCCGTCGCGCTCGTCGACTCCGGGGAGTGCGCGCCGCCGACTCTGCTCGCAGAGGCTGGCATCGAGTCCATCTCCTCCGTTCCGAACGGCTACGATCTGACGGTGAAGGACGACGCGCTGGGGCTCCTCGCGTCTTCCGTAGTGGCGGTCCCGGGCTGGTCCGCGGAGCGAGACGGAGCGCGGCAGCGGGCTCTCATCGCCGAGGGATCGTTTCTTGCCGTCGACCTGGCCGGCTCGGGTTCGAAGCTGTCGATCCGCTACAGGCCGCCCCTGTTCATCTGCGGTCTGTTGCTGGCGGGATGTGGAGTTGGCTGCTGCGCGCTGCTGCAAGGCGGGCGCAGTACGAGGTCCAAGTCGCTCTTCGGCCACCTGGGAAGGCGCTCCCTCGTTTCGAGGGCGCGCCTGAGGAGTGAAGACCCTCGAGGGGCAGTCGGGTCCCTAGGGCCTGCCAGCCGCGAATCCGCCGACGCCGGGTTGCCCTCGAGGCTCGAGCTGGCGGTCGAGGAAGTCGGTCATGCGGGCGAGGAAGTGGCGCCAGGCGGGGTCGGTGAAGGTGTGTTTCTCGCGCGGGTAGAGGGCGGATTCGACCGGCTTGCCGGCGGCGACGAGGCGGTCCAAGAGGGCGAGGGTGTTCTGGGGGTGGACGTTGTCGTCGCCGGTGCCGTGGACGAGCAGGAGGGCGGAGGCCAAGCGGTCGGCGACGTGGATGGGGGAGGAGTCGCGGTAGCCCTCGGCGTTGGCGTCGGGGTGGTCGAGATAGCGCTCGGTCCAGATCGAGTCGTAGAAACGCCAGTCGGTGACCGGGGCGCCGGCGATGCCGGCGCGCCAGGTGCCGGGGGAGTGGAAGAGGGCGTGGAGGGTGTGGAACCCGCCCCCCGACCAACCCCAGAGCGCCAGGCGCGACGTGTCGGCCCAGGCCTGCGTGCCGAGGAAATCGACCGCGGCCTTCTGCGCCGCCAGCTCGAGCGGTCCGAAGCGGCGGTGGAGACGGTCCTCGCCGCGCTTGCCGAAGAAGGTCGAGGCCTCGTTGTCGACCGCCAGCACCGCGTAGCCGCGCGCCGCCAGCCAGCGGTGCCAGAGCCAGAGCCCGCGCCGCGTGTCGTAAGCGTCCTGGACCACCTGCGAGCCCGGCCCGCCGTAGTGGTACATCAGCACGGGGTAGCGCTTCGCCGAATCGAATCCGGCCGGGCGGACCAGCCGCGCCGGCAGGCGGGAGCCGCCCGGGCCGGGGATCTCCAGCAGCTCGACCGGCGGCAGCGCCGCGAGCTCGGCCGGGATCTCCGGGGCGCCCGGCAGGGGGGCGACGATCTGACCGTCGACCGACACCAGCGTCCGCCGCAGCGGCGTCCTGGCGTCGCTCCACTCGTGCAGCCGGAAGCGCCCGGTGGGATCGAACTCCGAGCCGTGCCAGCCCCCCTCCGCGCTGAGCGGCGTCACCGCGCCCGTGTCGAGGTCGATCCGCAGCACCTGCCGGCGCGCCGGTCCCAGCCCGCCCGGGCGGAAGGCGGTGACGGCGATCGAACTTTCACCCAGCAGCGCGTCGAGCTTCGCGATCGCATACTCCTCGGGCGTCGCCGCCTTCACCCGCCGCCCCAGCTCGTCGTGCCGGTAGAGCCGCCGCCAGCCCGACTCTTCCGAGCCCCAGAGGAAGCCGTCGTCGGCGAGAAAACGAAAATCGTCGGCGAGATTCACCCAGGTCGGCGACGTCTGCGTTGCCACCGCCGAGCAGCTCCCCGTGCGCGGCACGCAGAAGAGCAGCTCGAGCAGCGACTGCTCACGGTTCAGCCGCTGGACGGCGAGAATGCGGCCGTCGGGCCGCCAGTCGACCCGCGCCAGGTAGCTCGCTTCGGGGTCTCCGGTCTCGAGCGGCCGGATGGTCCCGTCGACCAGATCGACCACCGCCACCTGCACAGCCGGGTTGCGACGGCCGGCCTTCGGGTAACGCTGCCAGCGGATCTTCGGATAGGTCTCCCGCTCGTCGAGCAGCGGATAGCGATCGAGGTGGCGGACGTCGAAGCGGTAGAACGCGATCGCGCTGCCGTCGGGCGACCACCAGAGCGCCCGCGCGCGGCGGTGCCAGATCTCCTCCCAGTAGACCCAGTCGGTGGTGCCGTTCAGGATCTCGTCGGGGGCGCCGTCCGTGGTCCAGCGCGACTCGCCGCCGGTCGCGAGATCGATCGTCCAGAGATCCGCGGCGCGCGAGAAGGCGATCCGCTGGCCGTCCGGCGAGAAAGCGGCGTGCTCCTCCCGCTCCGGCGAGCTGGTCAACCGGCGCAGCTTTCGCGCCGCGAGGTCGTAGAAGAACAGGTCGTCCCCGTCGTCGAGCAGCAGCGCGTTCGCGCGCGGTGACCAGAGGTGACTCTTGGGCGTGATCGCGGCCGTCTCGCCCTCGGGCACCAGCTCCGCGAAGGGGAGCCGCCAGCTCTCCGCCCCGGTCGCGGTGTCGAGCGCCCGCAGCGACTCGGCGCCCTCCTCCTGCCAGAAGTAGCTCAGCCAGGCGCCGTCCGGGCGGAAGCTCGCGTCGCGGCTGCGCCACTGCAGCGACTCGGCGAAGAGCGCTTCGAAAGGCGGCGCCTCCGCGGCGAGAGCCGCGGTCCCGGAGGCCAGGGAGACGAGGAGCGCGAGAGCTTGGAATCGGCGCATGAGGGAGACCTCCGTGCCCGCGGCCGGCGGCGCCGCGAGGGCGCTACATCCGGCCGTAGTTGGGTCCGCCCCCGCCTTCGGGCGGCACCCAGGTGATGATCTGGTACGGGTCGGCGATGTCGCAGGTCTTGCAGTGGACGCAGTTCGAGGCGTTGATCTGGAGCCGCTTGCCGGAGGGCGTCGCGGCGTCCGCGACCATCTCGTAGACCGCGGCCGGGCAGAGCCGCGTGCAGGGGTTGGCGTACTCGCGCACGCAGCGGTCGGCGCAGATCGACGGGTCGGCGACCAGCAGGTGGACCGGTTGGTCCTCCTCGTGCCCGGTGCCGGAGTTGTAGACATCGGCCAGCCGGTCGAAGGTCAGCACGCCGTCGGCAGCCACCGGCGG
This sequence comes from Acidobacteriota bacterium, assembly GCA_014584695.1. GTDB lineage: Bacteria > Acidobacteriota > Thermoanaerobaculia > Multivoradales > JAGPDF01 > JACTMI01. Next base: position 36,602 of record JACTMI010000038.1, on the reverse strand, counting down.
CGCCGGCCGGAGGTCCGAACGGTCGACGTCGAGCCGGATCATGCGCGCGTGCCCGGCGGTGGCGTGCAGGCGGTCGAACAGGCCATAGCCGCGCCCGCCGGTGACCGAAGCGAGGGCGGCGTTGACCAGCCCGTCGAAGCCGCCGCGCTCGAAACCCTGGTGGAAGTTTCGGCTCGAGTAGATCTCGCGCTTCGCCCAGCTCGCCTCGAAGCGGACCGGGAAATCGCGGCCGGCCTCGCCCAGCGGGCGGCCGGCCAGGGCGGCGGCGAAGATCGACTCCGCCGCCAGCATCCCCGACTTGACCGCCAGATGGATCCCCTTGAGCCGTTCGCCGTTCAGGAAGCCGCCGCTGTCGCCGATCAGGCAGAAGCCGTCGCCACCCAGGCGCGGCATCGACCAGTAGCCCCCCTCCGGGATCGCCTTGGCGCCGTAGTAGGCCATCTTGCCGCCCTCGAGCCGCCGGGCGAGCGCCGGGTGGGTCTTGAAGCGCTGGAACTCGAGATGGGGATCGGTCCACGGGTTCTCGGCGTCGAGGCCGACCACCAGGCCGACGATCAGGAGGTTGTCGCGCATGCCGTAGACGAAGCCGCCGCCGAACAGGTTCGGCCACAGCGGCCAGCCCATGGTGTGCCAGATTTCGCCCGCCTCGAAGCGTCCGGCGGGCAGCTCCCAGACCTCCTTGATGCCGAGGGCGTAGACCTGGGGGTTACTGCCCGCGTCGAGCCCCAGCCGCTGCTCGAGCTGCTTGGCGAGGGTGCCGCGCGGTCCCTCGCCGAGCACCGTGATCTGGGCTTGGACGTCGACGCCGGGTTCGTAGTTGGCCTTGCGCGCGCCCTGCTTGTCCAGCCCGCGATCTCCCGTGCGCACGCCGGCGACGCGGTCGCCGTCGAAAAGCAGCTCGCGGCCCGGGAACTCGCAGAAGATGTCGACTCCGAGCCCTTCGGCTTCCTTGGCCAGCCACTTGACCAGCTTGCCCAGCGAGGCGACATGTTTGCCGCGATTGCGCAGCGGCGGGGGCAGGATCGGCAGCGCGAGCGCGCGCCGCTTCGTCATCCACCAGACGTGCTCGCGCCCGACCGGCGCCTCGTAGGGGATCTCGGCCTGCCGCTCGGGGAAGAGCTCGGCCAGCGCGCGCGGGTCGACCACCGCGCCCGAGAGCGCATGGGCGCCGATCTCGGCCCCCTTCTCGAGCACGCCGATCGAGAGCTCGAGCTTCTTCGCGGCGCTCGCGTTGTGGGCCCGCAGCAGACGCGCCAAGTGGCAGGCGCCAGCCAGGCTGGCCGGCCCGGCGCCGACGAACAACACGTCCATCTCCAGGATTTCGCGCTCGCTCGCCGCCATTCGCCGCTCCCCTCGACCCCGCCCCGCCCGGCCCCGCCAAGCCAAACCAAGTCCAACCAAGCCCAACCAAGTCCAACCAAGCTAGGCCAGGCCAGGTGTTCGAGGCAGAAACTCGATCGCCCCGCCGAGGCCGAAAAATCGTACCACGCACCCCCGCGCCCGCTGGGTAGAAAAAGCCCCACGCGCCCCACACGCGCACGAGCTGACCTAGCGGGCGCGCGAAGAGAGCAAGAGGCAGCAGTGAAGACCCGAAGCAAGAGGCAGGAGGGGGGAGAGAAGTAAGAGGAAAAGCAGAGAGGAAAGGAGAAAGAAGAAAGAGAAAGGAAGAGAGAAGAAAGAAGAAAGAAGCAAAGAGAAAAGCCCATAGATGGAAAAAGCTTCCTCGGCACCGTGGTGCCTTCGGCGCGGCCTCGCTCGCGGAGGAGAGGTCGATCGACCTTCGCCACCAGTGAAGCGCCCACCACCCCCATCTATGGACGCTTTTCAGGTCGTCTCGAGGTCACGACTGGCCCGACCTCGCGAGGGGAGATACTGAAAAGAAGCCCATAGATGGAAGAAGCGCGCTTGGCACCGATGTGCCCAAGGTGCCTTCGGCGTGGCCTCGGCTGCGGAGGAGAGGTCGCTCGACCTTTGCCACCGCCGCCACGCCCACCACCCCCTTCTATGGGAGCTTTTCCGTTTGTCTCGAGGTCACAACCGCTTCACAGGTGTCACGGTGGTGGGCTCCGGCGGCGATGTCGGTATCATGGTGAGCCATGCGCTCGAGTCTTGTTTTGCAACTTCGTCAGTCGCGGCGGTTCGGATGGTGTCTCCTGCTCGCCGCCTCGATCAGCGCCTCGATCGGCGCTTCGATCGGCGCCTCGCCGGCTCTGGCCGGAGAGGGGATGTGGATGCCGAGTCAGATCCCCGGCCTGGCCGCCGAGCTCGCCGCCATGGGCATGGAGCTCGATCCGGCGCGGCTCGCCGATCTGACCGGGGATCCCCTGGGCGCGGTCGTCTCGCTGGGCGGCTGCACCGCCTCGTTCGTTTCGCCCGAGGGGCTGATCGTCACCAACCACCACTGCGTCACCGGCACGATCCAGTACCACTCGACCCCCGAGCGGGACCTGCTGGCCGACGGCTTCCTCGCCGCCACGCGAACCGACGAGCTCGCCGCCGCGCCCGGCAGCTACGTCTACGTCACCAGCGCGATCCGCGACGTCACCGCCGAAGTCGTCGGCGACCCGAGGGCGCGTCTCTCCGATCTCGACTACTTGCGCCAGGTCGAGCGCCGCGAGCGCGAGCTGGTCGACGCCTGTGAGCGGCCGGGGGGCGTGCGCTGCCGCGTCGCCAGTTTCTTCGAGGGGGCGCTCTTCCTCGAGATCACCCAGCGCGAGCTGCGCGACGTGCGGCTCGTCTACGCGCCGGCGGACGGCATCGGCACCTTCGGCGGCGAGATCGACAACTGGATGTGGCCGCGCCACACCGGCGACTTCGCCTTCCTGCGCGCTTACGTCGGACCCGACGGTGCGGCGGCCGATCCGGCCGCCGGCAACGTCCCCTACCGGCCCCGGCACTGGCTGCGGGTCTCGACCCGTGGCGTCGGCGCCGGCGACCTGGTCTGGATTCCCGGCTACCCGGGGCGGACCTTCCGCCACCGGACCGCCGACGAGCTCGAGACCGCCGCCACCTTCACCATGCCGAGGTTCGTCCAGCTGGCCCGCGAGCTCAACGCGCTGCTCGCGGCCGAGAGCCAGCGGGGCAAGGCGGTCGCGCTCGCCAACTACGGCCGCATCCGCGGCAACGCCAACTACCAGAAGAAGTTCGAAGGGACCCTGCTCGGCCTGCGCGACGGCGGCGTCGCGACGGCGCGACGCGAGCGCGAAGCGGCCCTCCGTGACCTGCTGGCCCGCGACCCGAAGCTCGCCGCCGAGCTGGGGGATCCACTGACGGAACTGGCGCGGCTGGAAGCGGCGCGCCGGGCGAGTGAAGAGCAGGAGCTCGTCCTCACCTGGCTGGACCGCGCTTCGCCGATGCTCTCCCAGGCGATCAAGCTCTGGCGGCTGGCCGAGGAGCGGCCGAAGCCCGATCTCGAGCGGGAGGAGGGCTTCCGCGACCGCGATCTGCCGCGTTTCCGGCAGGCGCTCGCGCGCACGCAGCGCGGCCTCGAGCCGGAGAGCGACCGCGCCGGGCTCCGCTGGGCGCTGGAGCTGGCGCTGGCGCTGCCGCCGGAGCAGCGCCTCGCTGTGATCGACGCGCGGCTGGCGGCGAGCCGCGGCGCGACCGAGGCCGAGCGGCTCGAAGGCCTCCTCGACGCGCTCTACGCCGGCACCCGAGTCGCCGACCTCGCGACACGCCAGCAGATGGCCGCCGAGTCGACCGAGCAGCTGCTGGCGCGCGGCGACACCCTGCTCGATTTCGCGCGCGCGCTCTCGCCCCTGCTCACCGAGCGTCGCGAGCGCGAGCGCGCCCACCTGGGTGCGATGCTGCGCGTGCGCCCGCGCTACCTGCGCGGCCTGGAACGGCTCGCCAGCGGACGGCTCTATCCGGACGCCAACTCGACCCTGCGCGTGACCTTCGGTGAGGTCGACGGCTTCTCGCCGCAAGACGGCGTCGAGTACCTGCCGCGAACCACGCTCGCTGGCCTGCTCGCCAAGGACCGCGGCGAGCCGCCGTTCGCCTCGCCGGGCGCGCTGCTCGAGGCGTCGGCGTCGGTGCCGGCGGCCTACCTCGATCCCCGCCTCGGCGACCTGCCGGTCAACTTCCTGTCGACCTGCGACATCACCAACGGCAACTCCGGCTCGCCGACCCTCGATGGACGCGGCGAGCTGGTCGGCCTCGCTTTCGACGGCAACTTCGAGGGGGTGGGGAGCGACCACGGTTTCGATCCCCGCCGCACGCGGACCATCCACGTCGACGCCGTCTACATGCGATGGGTGATGGACGCCGTCGACCGCGCGCACCACCTGCTGCGAGAGATGGGCCTGCCCGTCCACTCGAAGGACTGACCGGCTGGAGGGAGAGCGGCGGCTCCAGCGAGCCGGAGCGCGGCTACTTGCCGCGGCGGATGGCCAGGAGCACCGCGGCGGTGAAGAGGGAGGCCCAGAGGACGGGCGGGCCCTCGAAGGCGGCGACGATCGCGCCGGCGACCAGGCAGAAGCCGGCGAACATCGTCGCCCGCATGCCGGCGAACGGGTTCTCGGGCGGGCGCGCGGTCGCCTGTTCGAGCGCGCGCAGCCCGGCGCTGATCAGCATCGGAATCTTGACCATCGTGTCGATCAGCTCGGGCGCGCCCTGCAGCCCCTCGCGGGCCAGGCGGAGCGGGTTGACCTGGTGGAGCAGCACGGCGTTCAAGTGCCGCTGGGAGGCGGCGGCGACGTCGAGATTGGGCTCCAGCATCCGCCCGACGCTCTCGAACGCCACGATCGCCTTGACCATCAGCACCAGCTCGACCGGGAAGTACATCCGGTAGCGGACGCCGCGTCCCACCGACTGGAGAATGAGGTGGCCGAGTGAACTCGAGTCGTCGCCCGAATGGCGCCGCCAGCGCCGCGAGATGTCCGCGACGTCGCGGCTGAAACCCTGCGGGTCGGCTTTGGGGCCCGGCCGGGCGATGCCGGTCAGGTAGCGCGCGGCGTTCTCGGCGTCGCCGATCACCAGGCAGTAGTAGTAAAGCAGCAGGTGGCGCCGCAGGTGCTCGTCGAAGCGGCCGACCTGGCCGAGGTCGATGAAGCCGACCTTCGGGCCGGCCAGCACCAGCACGTTCGCCGGGTGCAGGTCGGCGTGGAAGAAGCCGTCCCGGTAGAGCATCCGGATGACCACCGAGGCGCCGGTGTCGATCACCCGCGCCCGGTCGGCGTCGGCGAGCTGGCGCGCCTCCTCGCTCGACGGCTTGACGCCGCGCAGGAACTCCATGCAGAGCAGGCTGGAGGTGCTGTACTGGCGCAGGATGCGCGGGAAGACGACGTTCGGGTCATCGGCGAAGTTGGCGGCGAAGACCTCGGCGTTGTCGGCCTCGATCTCGAGGTCGACCTCGCGCAGGATGTAGTAGCTGAACTCCTCGATCGCGCGCCGGGGCTGGAAGCGCGGCAGCAGCCAGTTGAGCAGCCGGCCGACGCCCTTGAGCAGGGTGATGTCGCGCCGGAGCTGCTCGCGGATGCCCGGCTTGACCAGCTTGAGGATCACCGCCTGGCCGTCGCGGGTCCCCGCGCGGTGGGCTTGACCGATCGAGGCCGAGCCGAGCGGCTTGGTCTCGATGTAGGAGAAGACCTCGAACGGGTCGCGGCCGAGCTCCTTTTCGACCAGCTCGTGGAAGCGCGGGTAGGGAATCGCCGGCAAGCGGTCGAGCAGGTTGGCGAGCTCGCGGGTCACGGATTCGGGCAGCAGGTCCTCGCGCAGCGCGAGCAGCTGTCCGAGCTTGACGTAGGTGGCGCCCAGCATTTCCATGCGGCGGCGCAGCTGAACCGCGAAGGGCAGGCCGACCAGGTCGCGGTCGACGAAATGCCGCGTCACCCCGTTGACGAGCCGTTCGAGGCGGTAGCGAATGCCGTGGCGTTGGAGCGGCGTCCGGTCGCGCAGGTGGGCGGCGAGACCGCCGGCGAGCAGGCCGAGGGCGTGGCGGTAGGTGGTGATCAGCCGGCGCAGCAGGCCCTGCGGCTTCGGCTCGACGTAGACCTCGAACGTGGCGAGGGCCGGCTCCGGCGGAGGCGAGGGCTCGTCCATCCTGGGGGCAGGGTCGGTCGTCATCGCGCGCGGTCCGCCGGGGGACGCGTCGGCCGGCGTCGTTCGGGCGCGCGTCCGGAGACCCGGTTCATGGTACCCGAAGCCGCCCCTGGGCGCGAGGGCTTCCTGATAAGTTGCGCTGCGCCGCTGCCGGCGACCCCAGGCCATGACCGAGTTCCTCGACAGCTACGAACTCTGGCGGCTGGCGAGCATCCCGGCGACCGCCGCCGTGGTCGGCTGGCTCACCAACTGGATCGCGATCTGGATGACCTTTCATCCGCTCCGCTTCCTGGGCATCCCGCCCTGGCTCGGCTGGCAGGGGATCATCCCGCGCAAGGCCGAGAAGATGGCCCGCATCTTCGTCGACTCCTCGATGCGCCGGCTGGGCTCGGTGCCCGAGCTGTTCCAGGGCATGGAGCCCGACGTCATCGCGCGCCACATCGAGCGCGTGCTCGAGCCCCGCCTCGAGCACTACACCGACGACGTGATGATCGCCAGCAAGGGCGAAGTGTGGGAGCAGGCGCCCAAGGGGGTCAAGCAGAAAGTCTACGGCGCGGTGCGCGGCCAGCTGCCGAGGCTGGTGCGCGACACCTTGCGCGACGTCGGCGAGCATCTCGAGCAGCTGCTCGACTTCAAGTACATGGTGGTGACCCGGCTGGTCCAGGACCGCCGGCTGCTCAACCGACTGTTCCTCGAGAGCGGCGCCCGCGAGTTCCGCTTCCTGATCCTCTCCGGCCTCTACTTCGGCTTCCTCTTCGGCCTGATCCAGCTCGCCACCTGGCTGCTGGTGCCGGGGCGCTGGCAGCTGCCGCTCTACGGCGTGGCGGTCGGTTGGGCGACCAACTGGGTGGCGCTCAATCTGGTCTTCCGGCCGCTTCACCCGATCCGGATCGGCCCCTGGTTCGTGCAGGGGCTCTTCCTGCGCCGGCAGAAGGAGGTGGCGCAGGTATGGTGCCGGATCGTGACGCGCGAGATCCTGACCATCCGCCGCTTCATGGCCTCGATGATCAACGGTCCGCACGGCGACCTCGCCCGCCAGAAGATCGTCGAGCACCTGCGCCCGGTCGTCGACCAGGCGGTGACCGCGGTCGGCCCGCTGGCCCAGATGGCGATCCAGCCGGGCGACCTGCAGAAGATCACGCAGACGTTCGGCCGCAAGGCGATCGAGGTCTCGGCCGATCCGTTCGAGGACGAGCGCTTCAACGAGGAGCGCGCCGAGGTCATCGAGGCCATCCTGCGCGAGCGGATGGAGGAGCTGCCACCCGAGGAGTTCCAGGACCTGCTGCGCCCCTGCTTCAAGGAGGACGAGTGGACCCTCATCCTCCTCGGCGCGGCCCTGGGCGGCCTCGCCGGCATGGCCCAGCTCTACTTCGTCTTCTCCTGAAGCGGCCCTGCGCCCGAAGCGAGGGCCGCCACCGCGGCGTCGGGCTCGGCCGCTCGCGCCATCGCCTCGAGCCCCCGCACCTCACGCTTCATCACCTCCGACAGCTGCCGATGCAGCTCCTGCACGCGCTCGGGGCTCCAGTCGTAGGCCGCGACGGCGTCGCTCAGGTCGAGCAGCTCGACCGCGAGCGCGTCACGCTCCTGCTCGTAGTCGACGAGCGAGCGCTCCCGGCCGGTCGCGAGCGCGCGCGCCAGCAGCTCGGCGTCGCGCAGCGCGTCGGTGATGCCGTGGGCGGTGATCGGGTCCCTGAAGAAGCCGGCGTCGCCCACCAGCGCCCAGCCGGGCCCGTGCGCGGCGCGCAGGCAGCCGGGCACGCCCGGAAAGCCCCGGAACCCACCGCGGCGCTCCGCCCGACCGAGCGCGGCCGCCAGCCCGGGCGAGACCTCGGCGACGATGCGGGCGAAGCCCGCCGCGACGTCGGGCGCGAGCTCGTCCCGGAAGCGCTCGCGCGCGAAGCTCACGAAAACGCAGGTGGCGCCGTCGTCGGTCGGGATCGCGCCAGTGGAGGCGCCGGGCGCGTAGCGCCACTCGTAGCCCTCGATCCCGAGCCCGCGCCAGTAGCCGTAGACGACGCCGCTCGCGTGCGCGCCCCGGCGCCGGATCGCGGCGCCGGTCTCGCGCGCGATCCCCGAGCGCAATCCGTCCGCTCCGACGACGCGGTCGGCGAGCACCCGCCGCGCGCGCCCCGCGCCGTCGACCAGCTCGACGCCTCTGACGCGCCCGCCGGGGCCACGTACGAGCCCCGCGCAACGCAGCCCATGCGCGACCGTCGCGCCCGCCTGGCGCGCGGCGTCGACCAGCAGCGCGTCGAGCCGCGTTCGTCGCGGCGCGCACAGGCCCTCGATCCCGCCGCGGGGCCGGATCTCGACCGGGATCTCGAGCGCGCCGTAAGCGAAGGTGGTGCGCCGCACGAGCGGCGTGCCGGCGCGCTCGAGCCGGTCGAGCAGGCCCCAGCGCGCGAGCTGGACGACCGCGCCCCGCATCAGCGCGTGGGTCGAGAGCGTGTCGGTGCCGTAGCCGCCGCGGTCGACCGCGAGCACGTCGAGCCCACCACGGGCGGCGAGCATCGCGGTGGCCGCGCCCGCCGCCCGCGCGCCGACGATGATCACGTCGACCCGCTCGGGGAGCGCGGGAGCGAGCGCGGCCGAGCTCCCGTTCACGCCGCCGCCGGCGCGAGGTCGGCCGCGATCCGCCCGGCGAGCTCCGCGGCGTCGGCGCCCACGCCGTCGAGAAAGCTCGAGTTGCGCCGACACTGGAAGCGCATCCCGAGCACGTGAAGCCCGGGCACCGCGGTGGTGCCACGACGGTGAGCGACCTCGCCCCGGACATCGAGCACCGGCAAACGCAGCCAGGACCAGTCGCGCCGGAAGCCGGTCGCCCAGACCACGGTGCGGATTCCTTCGGCCGCGAGGTCGAGCGAGCGCGGCGCGGCTGGCGCATCGAGCGGTGCGACGCTCTCGGGCGGCCCGACCTCGGGCCCGAGGCCGGCCCGCTCGACGAAGCGATCGATGCGCGCCAGCAGGTCCGCGAGCTCGTCGTCGGCGCGCGCCATCCAGGCCGCGAGATCGCCACCGAGCTCGACGCGTCCCTCGCGGGTCCCCTCGACGCCGCCGACCAGGCGGACGCCCAGGCGGCGCAGGACCCCGAGGTCGAGCGTGCCGCCGTCGGCCCGGCCGACGAGCTGGTAGGAGGGCTGCCGCCGCGCGCGCTCGAGGTCGCGGACGTCCTCGATCCGCCGGTCGAGAATGCCGAGCGCGTCGAGCCACGCCAGGATGTCGCGGCCGCGGTAGCGGCGGGGGAGGCGATTGTGCCGTCCGACCGCGAGGGTCACCGGTCGGCCGGAGCGGTGGATCTCCTCGGCGAGCTGCACGCCGGTCGCCGACGCGCCGACCACCAGCACGCCGCCCGCCGGCAGCTGGGCGGGCTCCCGGTAGCGCGTCGGCACGACCTGGAGGAGATTCCGCGGCAGCTCCTGCGCGAGCGCGGGCACGGCCGGGCGGTCGCTCCAGCCGGTGGCGACCACCACGGCGCGCGCCGACCAGTCGCCGCGCGCGGTCTCGACCCGGAGGCCACCGGGCCCCGGTGCGAGGCCGCGCACGGCGACCCCCTCCTCGATCGGCGCCGCGAAGCTGCCGGCGTAGCGCTCGAGGTGGCCGACGAGCTCGTCCTTCGTCATGTAGCCGTGCGGGTCGGGACCCCGGTAGGAGTAGCCGGGGAGGCGGCTCTGCCAGCGCGGAGTGAGCAGGCGCAGCCTCTGCCAGCGCTCGCTGCGCCAGCGCTCGCCGATCCGGCCGCGCTCGAGCACGACGTGCTCGATGCCGTGCGCGGTGAGGCAGCGGCTCATCGCGAGCCCGGCTTGCCCGCCGCCGACGACGACCGTGTCGATCCTGCGCATCGCGCGCGCTCTCCTCCGGGGCCCCGGTCCGCCGCGCGCCTCAGGCGGCCTCGACCAGGATCTCGACCGGCGTGCCCTTGGTCAGCACGTCGAAGACCGCCGAGCGGGAGCGCGACTGCTCGACGATCGCGCGCAGCTTCTCGGGCGGCGCGTCGCCCGCGATCCGGAAGCGGACGGTGATCCCCTGGTAACCGTTGCGCACTTCGTCCGAGAGGCCGAGGATCCCGCGCAGGTCCATCTCGCCTTCGACCGTCGATTCGACCGCGGTGAGGGTGACGCCGCGCGCCGCCGCGATGTTGGCGATGCCGGCGGTCAGGCAGGCGGCCAGGCCGTAGAGCAGGAACTCGACCGGCGTCGGCCCCTGGTCCTTGCCGACCAGCACCGCCGGATGGTCGCCGTCGAAGTGGAACGTGGTGGCGTGCGCGTGGTCGCCGCCGGCGCCGCTGAAGGTCTCGGCGCGGCTGCGGCTGTGGGTCCCTTCGAGCCAGCGGTTGCTCGCCCGCCAGGTGAAGCGAGCGAGCTCGGGCTGGGCGCGCACCGCGTCGATGGTGGCGAAGAGTGTCGGGGTGTCGACGCCGTTCAGGGGCGCGGCGGTTCTGGTCTCGGCTCGCTGTTCGATCGTCCGGCTCATGGGGTCCTCCTCGGTCGGAAGGCGGCCGCGCTCAGCGGTTGCGCCCGGAGTCTCGGCGCGGGTCCGGCGGGCCCGATGCCCGCCTTGCCGCGTCGAGGGGAGGATCGCCCGCCGGGACCGCGCGCGTCATCGGGCGGATGTCCCGGGTCGGCTACAATCGAACCCCCGAACCCCCGGACATCTGTCCCGGACCGCGTGTCCCCGGAGGGAAACCCCGACTTGACCGAACCGCGCGCCCGCCAGTCGATCCGCTACCTCCGAACCCCGGACGGCGTGCGGCTGGCCTGGGCGGAGGCCGGCCGCGGTCCGACCCTGGTCAAGGCCGCGAACTGGCTCACCCACCTGGAGCTCGAGTGGGAGAGCCCGGTCTGGCGGCACTGGATCGAGTTCTTCTCCTCCCACTTCCGCTTCTTGCGCTACGACGAGCGTGGCTGCGGCATGAGCGATTGGGTGGTCGGCGACCTCTCGCGCGAGCGCTGGTTCGGGGACCTGGAAGCGGTGGTCGACGCCGCGGGCTGCCCGGAGCCGATCGTGCTGCTCGGGATCTCGCAGGGGGGAGCGCCGGCGGTGCAGTACGCGGTTCGGCACCCGGAGCGCGTGCGCGGTCTGATCCTCTACGGCAGCTACGCCGAGGGCTGGGGCAAGCGGGGGCGGGAGACCGACCGGCGCCGCTACGGGGCGATGATCGAGCTGATCGACCACGGCTGGGGGCGGCCGAACCCGGTCTTCCGGCAGCTGTTCACTTCGCGTTTCATCCCGGGTGGCAGCGACGAACAGCTCGACTGGTTCAACGAGCTCTGCCTCAAGACCACCTCGCCCGGCAACGCCGTCCACCTTCTGCGCTCGCGCGCCGAGGTCGACGTCCGCGCGCTGCTGCCCGAGCTGCGCGTACCGACGCTCGTCCTGCACGCGCGCGCCGACGAAGTCGTGCCGCTCGAGTCGGGGCGGACCCTCGCCGCCGAGATCCCCGGCGCCGAGTTCGTCGAGCTCGACTCGGCGAACCACATCCTGCTCGAGGCGGAGCCCGCCTGGGCTCGGTTCCGGGAGGCGGTGCTCGATTTCACCGGGGTCACGCCGCGGCAGGAGCCGCGCCCCGGCGAGGAGGCCGCCGCCTTCGCGAGCTTGAGCCCGCGCGAGCGCGAGGTCCTGGCTCTGATCACCGAGGGCCTCGGCAACGCCGACATCGCCGGACGGCTCGGCATTGCCGACAAGACCGTCCGCAACCACGTCTCGAACCTCTTCGACAAGCTCGGCGTCTGGACCCGCGCCCAGGCCATCGTCTTCGCCCGCGACCACCACTTTCGCTCCTGACGGAGCAAGACCGGATGCCACCGACGCGCGCGACGTGCGCGGAGCCGGTCGGGCTAGCCGGTGCTCGGGGGCTGGAGGAAATGGAGGTAGTTCGCGCGCTCGTAGGCGTCGGGCGAGGTGGCGCCGGCGAGCGAGAGGCGGCCACGCGCTTCGTCGACCGAGAGGAAGCTGCGCTCGGCCAGCCAGCTCACGAGCTCGGAGCGGATGCGGGTGAGCGCCGTCGGACCGTGGCGCAGCAGCACCGAGACGAGCTGGACGACGTCGGCGCCGGCGAGCAGCGCCTTGGCGGCGTCGGCGGCGGAGTGGACACCGCCGCTCGCCGCCAGCGCCAGGCCGTGATGCCCGCGCAGGATGGCGAGCCAGCGCAGCCGCAGCAGCAGCTCGGCCGGGTCGGAGAGCGCGAGCTGCCGCTCGACGGCGAGCGTCTCGAGATCGATATCCGGCTGGTAGAAGCGATTGAACAGCACCAGCCCCTCGGCGCCGGCGCCGGCCAGCCGCGCGGCCACGTGGGGTAGCGAGGTGTAGAAGGGCGAGAGCTTGACGGCGATCGGCAGTCGCACCGCTTCGTGGGCGGCGCGCACGACCTCGGCGGTCTCGCGCTCGATCGCTTCGGCGGGGCGCGTCGCATCCGTCGCCACCCGATAGACGTTGAGCTCGAGGGCGTCGGCTCCGGCCGACTCGAGATAGCCGGCGGCCTCGAGCCAGTAGCCGGCGGAGTGGCCGTTGAGCGAGGCGATGACGGGGATCGCGACAGTCCGCTTGAGCCGTGCGATCCGCTCGTAGTAGTCGTCCGGCGAGAGCGCGTAGCTCTCCGGCACGGGCAACTGCTCGCGCACGCCGAGGAACTGCGCCGCCGGCTCGTCGATCGGCAGGCCGGCCTCGAGCTGCTGCCCGAGCAGCTGCTCTTCGAACAGCGAGGGCATCACGATCGCGGCCGCCCCGGCATCCTCCAGACGCCGCGCCAGATCGAGATCGCACGCCATCGGCGACGAACCGACCACCAGCGGATTCTCCAAGTCGAGTCCGAGGTACCGCGTCCCGAGCTCCATCTCGCCCTCCCGTCCCCGCCCAGCGTCTCTTCGGCCTGCACGCGGAGGCTCACCGGTGATCTTGCCTTCCGCCCCGCCGCCGTCGCACCCCCCAGCGGGGTGGTCAGCCTCCGGAACCGTCCGACGGTGCCGCCAGGATCCGCTCGATCTGGTCGATGTGCTGGCGGTTGTGGGCGTGGAGGACGAGCGCGAAGGCCTTCCAGTCGAGCCGCTCGACCCACGAGACGGGCTCGAGTGAGCCGTCCGCGCGCGCGCACGGGACCACCATCTGGACCGCGCCGGTCGCGCTCTGCGGGATGCCGTCGTGCGCGCGCTCGAGCAGAGCCAGCAGCTCGCGGTGGAGCGCGCGCAGCTCGGCGCGCAGCTCGGACCAGTCGCGATCGTGAGGCCGCGCCGACTGCAGGCTGGCCGGAATGGGCGCATCGACACTCTCGCCGGCGAGCAGGCGAGCGAGCTGCCCGAGCGCGGGCCGGTCGCTCTCGAGCAGGTGGTCGGCCACCTCTTGAATGCACCAGCCGGAGGTCGGCCGGTGCTCGCGGGCAACCGCCGCCGGCACGGCATCGATCAGCGCCTCGACCGCGCCGTAGGTCGCCGCCACCCGCGCGCGAACCTCTTCGACGGGCGCTTCGGTGCCGCGGCGCCGGAGGTAGGCGAGGGCTCGGATCTGCTCGGGTCGCATCGGTCTCGCCGGGTCGCTCGGAATCAGGGCTTGGAGGGCAGCGCGCCGGCGGCGCGCAAGACCTCGCGGGCGATGGCCTCGCGCTTCGGCGCGTCGGCGCTGCCGTTGGGCATCTCGATGTTGAGCGCGAAGAAGACCGGGCCCGCGGGGTGCTCGACCCAGCCGACCCACCAGCCGTGGGCGACCTGCACGCGCGCGGCCCAGCCGGTCTTGGCGCGCAGGATCCAGTCGCGGCCGGCCTCGACGATCAGGATGTCCTTGACCAGTCGCTGGTGCTCGCGGGCGTAGGGGAGCTCGTTGCGATAGAGGCGCGCCAGGAAGTCGATTTGCTCGTAGGGCGAGATCCGCAGCCCGCCGTCCAGCCAGAAGCGCTCGACGCCCCCCGAGGTGTCGGCGTTGCCGTAGCCGATGCGGGCCATCTCTCGCCGCTCGCGCTCGTCGCCGAGCTGGCGGGCGAAGTCCTGGTAGACCCAGACCACCGAGTTGCGCATCGACGAGCGCAGGTCGTGGTCGCGGTTCCAGGAGGCGATCTCGCGGGGTTTGCCGTCCCAGCGGAACACCTGGAACTCGTCGCGCACGATCCCCGCTTCGAGGGCGAACAGGGCGTGCGGGATCTTGAAGGTCGAAGCGGGGAGGAAACGGGTCGCGGCGCGGCCCGGATTCCAGACCGAACGCTCCCCGGACCGCCGGTCGTCGACCGCGATCGTGCCGGTGACCCCGGCCGCGGAGAAGAAGCGCCCCCACTCCGGGCGCTCCCTCCATTCGGAGGCGTGGGCAACTGAAGTTACGAAGAGCAGCGAGGTGACGGCCAGAAATCGGCCGAGCGGGGCGAGGCAGCGGAGGGAGTCGAAGCGCGGCGGCATGGCACGGAACTCTAGCGCGTGACGAATCCGACGAGCTCTCCAGGCGAGGCGCTTGCGAGATCGAGACGTTCTGAAAAGCCGCCATCGAGGGGAGAAGGTGAGCGCGGCGCTAGTCGGCGAAGTCGAGCATCTTCTCGTGGCCCACGGGGGCTTCGCCGGAGGCGATGCCTCGCCAGCGGCTTCCTCTCTCGATGGGCTCTTCCAGCCTCGCGAGGTCGACACCGTCGCGCGCTCGAGACGGCTCGAGCTTTCTCGCTGTGGGGCCCGGTCACCTTGGCGCCGGCAGGCCGGCGGCGGCGCGCAGGGTGCGGGCGACGTAGACCGGGGTGACCTGGCCGCGCCAGCGGGGGTCGAGGTCGGTGTTGTCCATCGGCGTGGCGGCGGCGCGGGACTGCTCGGCGGCGGCGCGGATCGCCTCCTCGGTGAGCGGCCGTCCGACCAGCTCCGCCGCGGCCGCGGTCGCGGGCGAAGGGAGCGAGGCGATCGAGCCGAGCACGATGCGGGCGTCGCTCACCACTTCGCCGTCGAGCCACAGCGCGACCGCGACCGAGAGGACGCCGAAGTCGATCGAGCCCCGGCGGCGCAGCTTGAAGAATGCGCTGCGGCAGCGCGGAGCGGCGCTTGCGGCCGGCAGGCGGATCTCGGTCACGATCTCCTCGCGCCGCTTGGCGAGATAGTCCATGCCGTCGTCGCGGTAGAGCGCCGAGACCGGCAGCTCGCGCTCGCCCGCGGCCGAGACCAGCGTGACGCTCGCCCCGAGGGCCACCAGCATCGGCGCCGAGTCGGCGGACTGCACCGCCCAGCAGCGCGGCGAGCTCGGCGCCACCCAGCAGACGGACCCCGCGGCCTTCATGCAGTAGGAGATGGCGCGCCGCCATTCCTCGGTCTGGTTGTAGTAGGTGCAGCGGGTGTCGAGGCAGAGGTTGCCGCCGAGCGTGCCCATGTTGCGCAGCACCGGCGAGGAGATCGACTCGACCGCGCTCGCCAGCGCCGGAAAGCGGTCGCGCACCAGGGCGTGGCGCTCGACCTCCGTGAGCGCGGCGGTGGCGCCGATGCGCAGCTCCGCGCCGCCGTCCATGCCGCCCATGCCGGCAATTCCGCCGAGCCCGGCGATGCCGCGCAGCGCGATCACCTGCTCGGCGCGCTGGTGGCCACGCTTGAGATTCGGCCACAGGTCGGTGCCGCCGGCGACCAGGCGCGCGGCGTCGCCCTCGCCGGCGAGGATCGCAGCCGCCTCCTCGATCGTCGCGGGTTGGTGCAGGCGGAAGGGCGGGAGCCGGAGCACGTCAGTCGCCTCGCGTGCCTTCGAGCTTCGTCGTCAGCGCCTCGACGCTGCCGGCGCGCAGGGCCTGTTCGCGCTCGGCCATGGTGCCCCGCTCGGCGCGGCGGCCGGTCGCCCGTTCGAACTCGGCGTCGTTGCTGGCCTTGCCGTCGCCCCCTTGCCAGGGAGTCGGGACCTTCAGCGTGAAGCCGAAGTCGACCTCGGGAAACCGCGTCGGGCCGACCCGCGCCGGCTGGCCCTTGGCGGCGGCCTCGAGGCCCTTGAGCACCAGGTGGGGGTGGATCGGCACCTGGTCGACGCGGACGCCGACGGCGTCGAAGATCGCGTTGGCGCAGGCCGGCGGGATCGGCAGCAAGGGCCCCTGGCCGACCTCCTTGGCGCCGAACGGACCGGCCGGGTCGGGCTCCTCGATCAGGTAGGTCGTGACCGGCGGCATCTCCGCGCAGGTCGGGCTCTTGTACTCGAGCAGGCTGGGGAACTTGTGAACCAGCGCCCGCGAGCGCGAGCGGGGGAGGCGGCGGAACGCCGACTCCTCCATCATCGCCTCGCCCAGCCCCATGTAGACCGAACCCTCGACCTGACCCATCACCAGCGCCGGGTTGATGGCGCGGCCGATGTCGTGGGCGATCCAGACGTGGAGCGGCTGCCAGACGCCGGTTTCGCGATCGACCTCGACCTCGACCACCGCCGCCGAGTAGGAATAGGTCGGCGACGGTCCGACGCCGGCGCCGCGATACCTGCCCGGCGAGCGCGGCGGCGTATAGCTGCCCGAGCTCGACAGCGTGCCGAAGCGGGCCTCGGTGGCGATCACCGCCTCCTCCCATCCCAGACCGCGCGCCAGATCGGCAGCGTCGAAGACCCGGCGCTCGGCGAAGGTCAGCCGCTCGGCCGGGACTCCGAGCTGCTGGGCCACCGCCTCGGCGATCCGCGACCGGAGCCGCTCGGCGGCCTCGCGCGCCGCGTGTCCCATCATCAGGGTCACCCGTGACGAGTAGCTGCCGAGGTCGACCGGGGTGAAGGCGGTGTCGGCGACGCAGAGGCGCAGGTCCGCGAGCTCGAGGCCGAGCAAGTCAGCGACCACCGCCGCGAGCACCGAGTCCGAGCCCTGGCCGATCTCGGCCGCGCCGCAGAAGACCGCGACGCCGCCGCCGCGGTCGGCGTGCAGGGTGACTCCGGACTGCGGCATGTGATTCCAGTAGATCGGCAGGCCGGCGCCGCACAGGTACGAGCCACAGGCGAGCCCGAGGCCGCGGCCGGGCGGCAGGCGCCCCCAGCGGCGCTGGAAGTCCGAGCCGCGGACGACGGCGTCGATGCAGCGGCCGAGGCCGACGGTGCCGAGCTTCAGCCAGTTCGCGGTCACCGCGCCCGGCTGCTCGAGGTTGCGCCGCCGCAGCTCGGCCGGGTCGAGGCCGAGCTCGACCGCGATCTTGTCGAGCTGCACCTCCCAGGCGAAGCGCGGCTGCGGCGTGCCGTGGCCCCGCTTGGGGCCGCAGGCCGGCTTGTTGGTGAAGGCGCGGACCGATTCGAAGCGGTAGCTCGGCAGCCGGTAGGTGACCGTCTGCAGGGCGCCGGTGTAGTAAGTCGAGGCGACGCCGTAGCTGCCGTAGGCGCCGCCGTCGAGGGCGGTCTGCAGCGTCTGGGCGGTGAGCGTGCCGTCGCTCCGCACGCCGGTTCTCAACCGCATCGCGACCGGGTGGCGGCCGCGGTGACAGGCGAAGACCTCCTCGCGGGTGAGCGAGATCTTCACCGGCCGCCCGAGGCGCAGCGCCATCGCGGCGCAGACGATCTCGTGTCCGAACGGATCCGACTTGCCGCCGAAGCCGCCGCCATTGGGGCTGGCGACGACGCGGATCCGCGCAGCCGGCAGCCCGAGGACCTTGGTCAGCGCGCGGTGCAGGTAGTGCGGCGTCTGGGTCGAGGACCAGACCGTGAGCCGCCCGCCGTCCTCGGGCGCCGCCACCGTGGCGTGCTGCTCGAGCGGCAGATGGGTGTTGCCGTCGTAGAAGAAGAGGTCCTCGAAGATCCTCTCCGCCGCGGCGAAACCCGCCTCGACGTCGCCGAACTCCATCGACAGCACCTTGTGCAGGTTGCCGCGGTCGGCGTAGGGGTGGAGCTGAGGCTCCGGGGTCGCGATGGCCTCCTCGACGGTGGCGATCGTCGGCAGCGGCTCGTAGTCGACCTCGACGGCGAGCGCGGCGGCTTGGGCGGCATCCTCGCTGGTGGCGGCGACGGCGGCCACCGGATCGCCGACGTGGCGGACGACTTCGAGGGCCAGCGCGTGCTCGTCCTGGGAGACCGGCAGGATGCCGAACGGCGTCGGCAGGTCGCGGCCGGTGAGGAAGCCCAGCACGCCCGGCAGCGCCGCGGCGCGCGCGGTGTCGATCGAGCGGATCCGGCCGTGGGGGACGGTCGAGCGGACGAGCTTGAGGAAGGCTTGGCGCGGCAGGGCGAGGTCGTCGGCGAAGCGCGTCTCGCCGGTCACCTTGGCGTGGCCGTCGACGCGCCGGAAGGGCCGGCCGATCCAGCCGCCCGCGCCACCGTCGCCGGCGCCGGTCACGGCCGGCGCCCCGCCGCTCGCCGGTTGCACCGCGGGAACTCTCCGCAGTTTCCGACGTATTGGAGACGGGGAGGTGGAAACCCGCCGATGCTCACGTTCCTGCTCTGGCTGCTGGTGTTCGTCCTCTGCTGGCCGCTCGCGCTGCTCGCGCTCGTCCTGTACCCGCTCGTCTGGCTGCTGCTGCTGCCGTTCCGGCTGCTCGGCATCGCGGTCGAGGGGGTGTTCGCCTTTCTCAAGGCGGTGCTGATGCTGCCGGCGCGGCTGCTCGGCGCCCGGACGTAGGCCGGGCCGCTCACTCGTCCGCCTCCGAGGGCTCCACGCTGGCGCCGAAGAGGGTCTCGGGACGGGGCCGCCAGGCTTCGCCCCGCAGGAGCGCGGCGGCGCCCTCGACCGCCTCCAGGATCTTCCAGTAGCCCGTGCAGCGGCAGAGGTTGCCCGCCAGCGCGGCGCGGATCTCGTCGCGGGTCGGCGCGGCGTTCTCCGCCAGCAGCGCCCGCGCCGCCATGAGAATGCCCGGCGTGCAGTAGCCGCACTGGGCGGCACCGAGGTCGGCGAAGCAGGCCTGCAGGGGATGGAGGTCGCCGCCGCTCGCCAGGCCCTCGACGGTGGCGATCGCCTGGCCTTCGACCTCCGCGGCCAGGACCAGGCACGAGAGCACCGGCCGGCCGTCGACGAGAACCGTGCAGGTCCCGCACTCGCCGAGCTCGCAGCCGTGCTTGGTGCCCGGCAAGCCGAGCTCCTCGCGCAGCACTTCGAGCAGCGTGTGGTGCGCCGGGAAGGCGACCGTCCGCGGCTCGCCGTTGACCCGCAGCGTCGCCGTGCGCATCCCCGCGCTCACGGCTCGAGGGCCTCTGGCGGAGCGTCGGCGGACAAGGCGTCGTCGGCCAGCGTCTCGAGCTCGACCCCAGGCGCCAGGAGGCCGCGCACCAGCAGGTCCGCGAACTCACGGCCCACCTCGTCGGCATGCATGCGGCCGCTGGCGTCGAACCAGCGGACGGTCCAGTTGACCGCCCCCAGCAGCGCCAGGGTGGCCAGCGAGGCGTCGACCGGACGGAAGACTCCGGCCGCCACACCGGCATCGATCAGCTGGTGGAAGGCGTGCTCGTAGGCCTTGCGCCGGGCGAGCAGCGGCTGGCGGCGAGCCTCCGGCAGGGCCTCGATTTCGAGGTGGGCGAGCGAGCCGGGGTGGAGCTCGTTGAGCACCCGCACGTGGCCGACCAGCAGCCAGTGCAGCCGCGCGTCGGCGCGGGCCGCGTGCGCGACCGCGCGTCTGGCCAGTGCGTTCAAGTCCGCCAGGGAGACCTCCTGGCAGAAGGCGAGCAGGTCGTCTTTCGAGCCGAAGTAATAGTAGAGATTGCCAGCGGTCATGCCGGCCTCCGCCGCGATCTCGCGCATGCCGGTGCCACCCAGCCCGCGGGAGCGGAAGAGCCGCGAGGCCGCCGCCAGGATCTGGCCGCGCCGCTCGTCTGCGGCCGGCCCGGAGGCCTCGGGGCGCGGTGGCGGAGGGTTTCGAACCATCGTTCAATATCCTGTCGCGAACCGCTCCACTCGTCAAGGCGCCCGTCCGACGAGATCTCCGTCAGCGCCTCCAGCAGTTGGACTCGCTCCGGCCTCCACGTGCGCGACGCGAAGCCACCACCTCGCCGCTCACGCACCAGCCGCGACCTGGCGCCGCTCGAAAGGTCGCGTCGACTCTCGCAAGCCCGGAGGCTCCGTGGGCCGGCAGCCACGTACGCCTGCCCGCCGCCGGCCGGATTGGCCATGCCGTCGAGCATCGAGACGCGGGCTCGGACCGCGACGGCACCGGCGGGCGCGTCCAGCGCGCTTTCCCCGCACCTCGGAAGTAGAAGACCTCTCACAGGGACGGTGTCGATTCTCGACCGGTTCGTTCGTCGTCCTGATGAGAGGCCATAACAGACCGGCTCAGACAAGGAGAGAGACGATGCGCGTCATGGTGTTCGCGAAGTCCAACGAGGAGATGGCGAAAGGTATGGCCAACCCGACGCCCGAGATGCTGGAGGCGTTCGCGGCGATGGACAAGTTCACCGAGGAGCTGGTGCAGGCCGGGGTCTTCATCGCCGCCGCGGGCTTGAAGAACGGCCCCGAGTCGAAGCGCATCGTCTCCGAGGGTGCCAGCCGCACGGTGACCGACGGGCCCTTCGCCGAGAGCCGCGAGCTCATTGCCGGCTTCTCGATCTGGGAGGTCAAGGACATGGACGAAGCCGTGGCCTGGGCGAAGCGCGCTCCCAACGCGATGCCGGGCCGGAGCGAGATGGAGATCCGCGCCTTCTACGAGGCGGAGGACCTGGGCGAGTTCGTGACCCCCGAGGAGCGCGCGGAACCGAGAAAGGGAGAGCGGGGGAAGCTCGGCGTCGCCTGATCGCCTCGTCCAGACCCCGGGTTGACCCCAGCTTGTCTCTCCTGCGGCCTTGGCCGAAAATGCGGCGTGACCGCAGGCGAGACGCACCGGGCGATCGAAGCGACCTTTCGCCTCGAGCGGGCCAGGCTCATCGCGGGCCTGGCCCGCTTGGTTCGGAATGTCGACCTTGCCGAGGAGCTGGCGCAGGACGCGCTGGTCGTCGCGCTGTCCGAATGGCCGCAGCGCGGCGTTCCGGACAATCCGGGCGCCTGGCTGTTGGCCGTCGCCAAACGGCGCGCCATCGACATCCTCCGGCGCGACAAGATGCGCGAGCGCAAGCACGAGGAAATCGCGCGGACACGGCACGGAGCCTTCGACGACGCGGCCGAGGCGCTCGAGACCGCCATGGACGATGACCTCGGCGACGAGCTGCTGGGTCTCGTCTTCACCGCCTGTCACCCGATTCTGTCGCCCGACGCCCGCGCCGCGCTCACCCTGCGGGTGGTCGGCGGCCTCACGACCGAGGAGATCGCCCGCGCCTTCCTGTCGAGCGAGACCGCGATCGCGCAGCGGATCGTCCGCGCGAAGAAGGCGATCGCCAGGGCCGGATTGACCTTCGAGGTGCCGCGGGGCGCCGAACGGGCGGCGCGCCTGCCGTCGGTGCTCGAGGTCATCTACCTCGTCTTCAATGAAGGCTATGCGGCCACGGCGGGCGATGACCTCGTGCGGCCGGGCCTGTGCCTGGAGGCGCGACGGCTCGGCCGCATGCTGGCCGCGCTGATGCCCGAGGATGCCGAGGTGCTGGGCCTCCTGGCCCTGATGGAGATCCAGGCCTCGCGCCTCGCGGCGCGCACCGGGCCGGACGGTGACTTCCTACCGATCACCGAGCAGGATCGCGCGCGCTGGGATCGGTTGCTGATCCGGCGGGGCCTCGATGCGCTGGTCCGCGCCGAAGCACTGGCCGGCCCCGTGAGCGACTGGGGACCCTATCTGCTGCAAGCCGAGCTCGCCGCCTGCCACGCCCGCGCGCGCCGTGCCGCGGATACCGACTGGCCGCGCATCGCCGCGCTCTATGACCGGCTGCGCGTCGTGGCGCCCTCGCCCGTGGTCGACCTCAACCGCGCGATCGCCCACAGCATGGCCTCGGGGCCCGATGCGGGCCTTCGACTGCTGGACGAAATCGCCGCCGCCGCCGCGCTCCGCCACTATGCGCCCTTGCCGGCGGCAAGGGGCGACTTCCTGTTCCGGGCCGGCCGCCTGGCCGAGGCACGCTCCGAGTTCGAGGCCGCGGCCGCGCTGACCCGCAACGCGCGGGAACGCGCCTACCTCCTCGCCCGGGCGAGCGCCTGCGCTGGCGAGCCCTGAATCCCGATCCCGAAGCGCCGTTCGGCAAGTCAACAGCCGCGCGCCACGGTCGAGTGGGATCGGTATCTGCCCTTCGAGAGCCTCGACGGCGCGCCGCGGCGGGACTGCCTCGCCGCCAACCGGTTCGACTCCTCGGCCGGGGATCGCTGGAGAACAAACCGCCCCGGCGGCCGGGGCGGGCGTGGGCGCCACGGCGACCGGGGCGGCGGCCGCTCCCACGACGGGAGGACCGTTCCGAATCTCGGCTCAGCCGCTGCCGGCTCGCGCTGCCTCTCCCGCGGGGATGGTCAGCACCGGGCAGGGCGACAGGCGGGCCATCCGCTCGGCGAAGCTGCCGAGCAGCAGGCGGTCGAGCCCGCGGCGGCCCTGCGTGCCCTGCACGACGAGGTCGACCTCGGCGGTCTTGAGGTGGTCGACGAGGATGCCGGCGCCGCCGCCCCGGAGGACGAGGTCCCTGCCCGCGAGTCCGGCGGCGTAGCGGTCGCGATCGTCGGCGAGCGCCTGCCGCGCGTGGGGGAGCAGCTCCTCGACGAAGCTCGCGCCCCAGGCCACGGGAGCGCCGCCGGGCGGCAGCGGCATCTCGACCTCGCCCAGCACGTGCACGAGGTCGAGCTCCGCGCCGACCCGCCTGGCGAACACGGCCGCGTGCTGCAACGCTCGCCGTGCCGGCGCGGAGAAGTCGTCCGCGGCCAGGATCCGCCGCAGCTTGCCGAGCGAGCGCGAACCCGCGGAGGCCGGGACCGTCAGCACCGGGCACGGCGAACGCCGCAGCACCTCTGCGGCGACGCTGCCGAGCAGCAGGTGAGCCGCGCCGGTCCGGCCATGGGTGCCGAGCACGATGAGGTCGGCGGGCTCGGCTTCGGCGCGATCCAGAATCCCGCGCACCGCCTCGGGGGCGCGGTCGATCACCTCGCGCACGCGCAGCGGCTTGTCCCGCTGGCCCCGCGTCAGCGCGCCCAGGTCGGAGCTGGCCAGCTCGTGCAGCTTCTCGAACAGCTCCTCGGCGTTGGGGAAGTGGGCCTCGGGAGCCCACAGATCGGCGTTGCGGAAAACCAGCACGTACTGCGCGACGAGCTCGGCGTCGAACAGCTCGGCGCAGAACAGCGCCGCCTCCAGCGCGTGGCGGCTGGCCTCGGAGAAGTCGGTGGGATAGAGGATCTTCCGGACGAGCATGGGTCACCTCCCGGGCCGTCCAACGCCGACATGCTGACAGGAAGAGGGCCCGCGCGGCGCCACCCGGAGGGGCGGGACCCTCTGCTAGATTGCGGCCGGTGTCCGCGGCGCAGCTCGTGGTGGTGATCCCGGTCTTCGACGAAGCCGAGCGGATCGAAGCGGTGGTCCGGGAGTGGGACCACGAGCTGGCCCAGCTCGAAATCGCCGCCGAAATCCGGGTTTACGACGACGGCTCGCGCGACGGCACGCCCGATCGTCTCGCGCGTCTGGCCGCGGAGCTCGCGCGGCTGCGCTGGACGAGCCATCTCAACCGAGGCCATGGCCCGACGATCCTGCGCGGCTACCGCGAGGCGGATACCGAGTGGATCGCGCAGGCCGACGGCGACGGTGAGATTCCGGCCGCCGCCTTCGCGGAGCTCTGGCGGCGGCGTGAGCGCGCCGATCTCCTGCTCGGCCGACGCGTCGGCAGGCCGCGGCGCCTCGGTCGTCGCCTGGTTTCGCTGGCGGCCCGGGCGACCGTGCGCGCGCTCGCCGGCCGCGCGCCGGGCGACGTCAACGTCCCCTTCCGCCTGATGCGCCGATCCGTGCTGGCGCCGCTCGTCGAGCGGCTCCCCGACGAGATGTTCGCGCCCAACGTCGCGCTCTGCGCGCTGGCGATCCGCGCCGGGCTCGAGGTAATCGAGGTGCCGGTGCCGTTCGTCTCCCGACGCCCCGACGCCGGGTCGCTGGTGGCGGGCCGGCTCGCGCGCGCGGCGGCGCGTTCGCTGCTCGAGACCGTGCGAGCCGTGCGCGGGAGCGGTTCCGCTGCTTGACCCCGGGCGGGTCGTGATCGTGGGCGCCGGGCCGACGGGGCTCGGCGCGGCGCTCCGTTTGACCGCGGCGGGGCACGGCGACTGGCGCCTGTTCGAGGCGCGCGAGGGCCCGGGCGGACTGGCCGCGAGCGACGTCGATCCCCGGGGTTTCACCTGGGACATCGGTGGGCACGTCCAGTTCAGCCACTACGCCCGCTACGACGATGCCCTGGACCGCGCCCTGGGAGATGCCTGGATCTGGCACGAGCGCGAGTCCTGGATCTGGATCCGCGGCCGCTTCGTGCCCTACCCGTTCCAGAACAACCTCCACCGCTTGCCACCGGCGGAGCGCGAGCGCGCGCTCGCCGGCCTCGAGCGGGCGGCCGCGGCGCCGCCGGCGGCTGCGCCGCGGCACTTCGGGGCCTGGATCGACGCCACCTTCGGCGAGGGGATCGCCGGGCTCTTTCTGCGTCCCTACAACCTCAAGGTGTGGGGACATCCGCTCGAGTCGCTCGGGCTCTCCTGGCTCGGCGACCGCGTGGCGCTGCCCGACCTGGCGCGGATCCGAGAGCAGGTCGCCGCCGGGCGCGACGACGTCTCCTGGGGACCCAATCGGCGCTTCCGCTTCCCCGCGCGCGGCGGCACCGGCGCGATCTGGCGCGCGGTCGCCGCGAGCCTGCCCGCGGACCAGCTGCGCTTCGGACAGGCGGTGGTCGAAATCGACCTCGACCGGCGCACGCTCCGGACCGCGGGCGGGGAGCGGCTCGGCTACGACACGCTGATTTCGACGCTGCCGCTCGACCGCCTGGCCGACCTCGCGCGCGGGCTCGAACCGGCGGCGCGAGAGGCGGCGGCGAGGCTGGTCAAGAGCGCGATTCACGTCGTCGGCGTCGGCCTGGCGGGCGAGCGGCCCGCCGCTCTCGCCCACAAGTGCTGGATGTACTTCCCGGAGGACCACAGCCCCTATTTCCGGGTCACGGTGTTCTCGAACTACTCGCCGGCGCACGTGCCCGAGCCCCACTGCTGGTCGCTGATGGCGGAGGTCTGCGAAACCGGCTCGCGGCCGGTCGACGCCGGCCGGATCCCGTCCGAAGTGGTCGACGCCCTGCGAGCCGACCAGCTGATTCCGGCCGGCGCCTGCATCGTCTCCCTCTGGCACCGGCGCGAAGAGCACGGCTACCCGACGCCTTCGCTCGGGCGCGACGCGGCGCTCGCCGTGCTGCAGCCGGCGCTCGAGCGTCAGCGCGTCTTCTCGCGCGGGCGCTTCGGTGCCTGGCGATACGAGGTGTCGAACCAGGACCACAGCTTCCAGCAGGGCGTCGAGGTGGTCGAGCGCCTTCTGGGAGAGGGCGACGAGCCCACGCTCGAGCGCCCCGACTGGGTCAACTCGGGGGCGTTGGCGCGGCCGCGAGCGCCGGGCTGAGCTCGGGAGTCGGCGCGGGGCAGGGGGCCGGGGCGCGGGAGAGGTAGAGCACGGCCTCCCTTCGCAGCGGCCACGGCTCGGTCACGAGGTCCGGAATCTCGCGAAAGAACCAGAAACCGACGAGGGCGCGCCAGCCGCTGGCGGTGCCGAGCGCGGCCAAGTCCGCGGTGGTCCAGCGCCGATAGCCGTCGAGCGGCCACCAGACGAAACGGAAGGGGAGCCGGTCGTGGCTGCAAGCGAGGTGCTCGCGCGCCGCGGCGTCGTGCTCGGCGGCGACCACGAGCGCCGGCTGCGCCAGCTCGGCATCAGCCGGCGCGCCATGGAATCCGCGCGCACGCGGGAAGCGGCGCAGGTACCAGGCCAGCGGCCAGCTGGTCTCCAGGTCGTAGGCGAGGTCGACGTCGAGCCCGCCGGCTCGTGCCCTGCTGAACGCTTCGAGCGCCGCCAGCGCCGGCTTCAGGTCGGGCGTGCCGTGCGCGTAGACGAGGGTCTCGACGGCGAGGTCGCCGTGGGGGAAGGCGGCGCGCAGCGCGGTTCTCGCGCCGAGCAGGCACCAGGCGCCGAGCAGGGCGGCGAGCAGGCAACGCGCGGCGCGGCGGTGCCCGCCGTCGCGCCACACCCGGCCGACGGCGGCGGCGGCGGCGATCGACACGCCGGCGAGCAGGATCGTCCGCAGCGTGCCGGCGGGCGCGAGCGGGCGGCGGGCGACCAGGTCGGCCGCCAGGAGCGCGGCCACGGCGAGCGCGGCCGCCGCGCCTCCCACGGTGGCGGCGCGCAGGCCCGAGAGCAGCCGGGGCAGCCAGCGATCGAGCGCCGTGCCGGCGAGCAGCGCGCTCGGAACCATGATGTGCACCAGCAGCCAGGGCATCCGCTCGCCCGCCCAGGAGTACCCGAGCCAGGCGGCGGCGCACCAGAAGGCCAGGAAGCGCGCGACCTCGACGCGGCGAGCCGGGAGCGTGGCCCGGGCCGGACGGGTCGCCGCGCCGGCGAAGCGGACGATCGGCCACACGGCGGCCAGCGACAGCGCCCAGAGCAGCGGCTCGTAGATTGCGCTCAGCAGGGCGTAGAAGTAGACCGGCTGCCCGCCGCGCTCGACGCCGTGTTGGGCGAGCCAGTAGCCGAGGGAGCCGGCGACCCCGCTCGCGACACCGCCCGGGATGCGGGTACCCAGGCTGGTGTAGAGCGCCAGCAGCAGCGCCCAGAAGCCGGCGAAGCCGCGCAGCATCGCGCGCCGCGGGCCGGGGTGGGAGCGCGTGCGGGCGAGCGCGGCCGCGAGGCCCGCGGCGCCCAGTCCGAGCCCCCAGAGCGCGGCGCTGGCGGCGGCGCCGGGCGCGTCGAAGTCGGCCGGGTCACGACCCGAGGCGGCGACGCCGAGCGCCGAGAGGTAGGGCGCGACCAGGGCGAGCTGGAACCAGGCGAGGTCGAGCCACCGAGCCGCCCCGCTCGCATCGCCGCGTCGGCGCTCCGAGTGGGCCGCGAGCAGGCACCAGGCTCCGAAACCCGCGCCGGTGAGGAAAGCGATCTCCTTGGCGGCGAACGACAACGCCATGGCGGCCGCCAGCCGCGGCAGCGTCGCCGGCTCGCCGCGGGCCCGGTAGTCGAGCAGCGCGCGCGCCCAGAGCAGGGCGAACAGCGCGCACCAGACGTCGTTGCGCAGGTAGCGGGAGTAGAAGAGAACCGCCGGCGAAAGCAGCAGCAGTGCCGCCGCGGCAAGGGCACCGATGCGACCCAGCTCGCGCCGGAAGAGCCAGGGCGCGAGCACGAGCAGGACCCCGGTCGCCGCCGGCAGCAGCCGCGACGTCCGGTCGTCGACACCGACCAGCGCGTAGACGAGGGCTTGACCGTGGAACAGCAGCGGCCCGTGCAGCAGCGGATCGTGCCGGAATTCGCCGGTCTCCAGGTAGCGGGCCGAATAGTAGGCGTGCAAGCTCTCGTCGTGGCTCATCGCCCGGTGATCGAGGCCGGCGAAGCGTGAGACCAGCGCCAGCGCCGCCAGGGCGAGCCAGGCGGCGGCCTCGGCGCGGCGGCGGAACCGGTGCTCGGAGCTCACGATTCGAGCCGCCGCCAGATCGAGATCTCACCGCGCTGGAAGACGAGCTCGGCGACCTCCGCCAGCCCGCTCTCCTCGGCCTCGGAGAGCTCGTAGCGGGCGCGCTCGACCGGCCCGACCCAGATGAGCTCGATGTCGTAGCGCTCGAGCGCCCGGCGCCGCCTCTCGGCGTCGGGCGCGCGGTAGATCTCCTCGGCCACCTGTTCGCGACCCGCCGCGAGCGCCGCATAGCGCGGTCCCCGCCATTGCACTTCGTGCCCGCGCCAGCCGAGCAGCGTCGCGCGGCCGGTGAAGGTCGCGACGCGGCTCTGCTCCGGGCGATAGCTCTCGCCGGGGGCCTGGAGCACGGTCGCCGTTCGCGGCACCTGGTCCGAGATCCAGCGCAGTGCCGCCGCTTCATCGGGCTCGGCGAGGGCGAGCGCGGCCAGGGCGTCGAGGCCGCGATAGCCAGGCGTGCGGGCGAGCTCGCCGGCGCGCGCCAGACCGTAGAGCGCGCCGGAGGCCATGGCGAGCAGCGCCGCCGCCGAGGCGACGCGAGCGGCCGTCACGCCGGGAGCCGGAGCCCGTGGATCGGTGGCCGAAGGCAGCGCTCCCGCGAGCGCGGCGAGGGCGAGCGGCGGCCAGGCACCGAAGTGCAGCTTGAAAACGGTGTTGAGCCGCGTCGCGAGGCCGTCGCGGAGGTAGAACAGCTCGGCGCCGCCGATCAGGACGACGCCGACGGCGGCGAGGCCCGCGGCGGCGGCGAGACGAGCTTCGCCGCGCCGGCGCAGCGCGAGCGCGGCGACACCGAAGCCGCCCGCGGCCGCCCAGGCGGCGGCCCCCGCGAGCGCGCCGCCCGGGCCGCGCGCCGCGAGCGCGTCGAGCAGACCAGGGCCGAGCTCGGCGTCGGGGCGCTCCAGGCCGCCTTGGCCGGGAGCACCGGCGAGGCCATGCAAGGCGGCGGGGGCGAGCACCGCGAGCGCCGCCGCGAGGGCCGCCACGGCCGCGACGCCGCGCCACGCCGGCGGACCGAGCACCTTCGCCGCGCGCAGCCCGAGCAGCGTCAAGCCGGGGAGGACGACGGCGAAGAGGGTGGCGAGCTCGAGCGGCGAGCTGGCCGTGCGGGAGTTGACCACCAGCGCGGTCACCGGCGTCTCCGCGACCAGCAGATGCGGAAGCGCGACCAGCGCTCCGCCGGCGCAGGCGGCGACGAGCGTGATGCCGCACCGGTGCAACGCGCCGTCGAACGGACGCCGCCCGCCGGTGGACCCCGAGGCGCCGAGCGCGGCGCCGCCGCAGAGCAGCAGGAGGACGAGCGGCAGGTCCCAGCTGTTGGTCGCGGCGCTCGCGCCGGTCACCCCGGCGACGGCGCCGAAATGGCAGGCGCGCAAGCGCGGGGCGCGCGCCAGGGCCACTCCGAGGGCGGCCGCCAGAAGCGCCAGCGGTAGCGCGAGGAAGTGGGCGTGCAGGTCGCCGACGACGACGGCGAAGAGCGGAAACTCGGAGATCACCTCTTGCGAGCCCGCAACCGCCTGCTCGTCGACCAGCAGACGGCTCGACCGCCACCACCAGGCCCCCGCGGGGGAGGCCGCGGCGCGCCCCGCGAGCTGGCGCAGCGCATCGGAGATCGCGACCGGATTGACGCAGAACAGCGGCAGGGCGCCCAGCCAGACGAACCGGCGACGGCGGGCAGAGCGGGGGAGCAGCGCGCCCGCCAGGCCCGAGCAGGCGACCGCCGCGAGGGCGATCCAGAGCGCGAAGGTGACGTTGTAGGCGAGCGCCGCCGGCAGGCCGGCGATGCGCGCCAGGACGGCGGCCGCGGCGTGCCCGAGCGTGTAGTAGCCGACGGCAACACCGGCGAGCCATGGATCCTCAGCCGGCCAGGCGGGCGCGTCGAGCTCGGCCGCGAGCAGCATGAGGTCGGTCGGCTGCTCGGTCGCTTCGAGCGCCGGCGAAGCGGCGCGCAACAGCAGGCCGAGCGCGAAGGCGAGGGCGAACAGCGCCTCGATGGCGAGCAGCCGGGGCCGCCGGCGCGCGAGCAGGACCGTGAGCTCGGCCCGGCGCCTGCGACCTCCGACGCCCGAGCAGAGCAGCGCCGCCAGTCCGAGCCCGGCAGCGAGCACCAGCAGCGTCCGCGCGCGCGGTGACAGCTCGACCAGTCCGGAGGCGAAGAGCCAGCGGTCGGCGGTGGCGAGGGCGAAGACCCCGAGCGGCTTGGCGAGCGCCCAGCCGCGGTCCGGAAAGGTGCGGCCGAGGCGCAGCGCGAGCGGCAGCGCGGCGAGCGCCGCGAGCTGGAGGGCGATGTAGACCTGGAGCGCTTCGGGCACGCCCGGACAGTCTACCGGGCCGCGGACGATGCCAGCGCCACCGGCCCCGGGGTCAGACGACGAAGCGGTAGCCGACGCCGCGGACGCTCAGGATGTGCCGCGGCTTGGTGGCGCTCTCCTCGAAGTGCTGCCGCAGGGCGACGATGACGTTGTCGACCACCCGCTCGTTGGGGTGATGTGGCAGCTGCCAGACCTCGGCCAGCAGCTCGCGCCGGGCGACCACCTGTCCCGGCCGGGCGAGGAAGACCCGCATCACGGCGATCTCCTTCTGCGACAGCTGCACGGTGCCGCGGCGGGTCTTCGCCTCGAAGGAGTCGAAGTCGATCCAGAACTCGCCGAAGGCGCGGCGGCGCTCGCCCTCCGCCTCCTCGCCGCTGGCGCGCCGCGACCAGGCCTGGCGGCGCAGCAGCCCCTCGATTCGCGCCAGCAGCTCGGCCAGATCGAACGGCTTGACCACGTAGTCGTCGGCACCGGTCCGCAGCCCGTGCACGCGGTCCTGCGGCTGGGCGCGGGCGGTCAGCATCAGGATCGGCGTCAGCTCTCCGGCCTCGCGCAGTTGCCGGCAGACTTCGAAACCGTCGACGCCGGGGAGGCGGACGTCGAGGACGATGAGGTCGTAACGGTCGGCTCGGGCCCGCTCGAGCGCGCCCGAGCCGTCGCCGGCGAGGTCCACGCGGTAGCCCTTGCGCTCGAGGTTGAACACCAGACCCTGGGCGATCGCCTCGTCGTCCTCCACCACCAGCAAGCGGGGCGCGGCCGGCGTGGAGGTCATGGCACGCTCTGCGCGACCGGCAGCTCGACCACGATCCTGGTGCCACGGCCCTCCTGCGATTGAGCGGCCACCGAGCCGCGCATGGCGCGCACCAGGCCGGCGACGATCGAGAGGCCCAGCCCGGTGCCCCGCCGGTGCGGCTCGCTCTCGGCGCCGGCCTGGTAGAAGCGGTCGAAGATGCGCGGCAGGTCACGCTTCGGGATGCCCAGCCCGTCGTCCTCGACCGCGAGCTGCGCGCGCGCGCCGTGGCGGGCGAGGCGGCAGCGGACCTCGCCGCCGGGACGCGAATAGCGGGCGGCGTTGTCGATCAGATTGTCGAGCACGCGGCGCAGCGCCTCTTCGTCGGCGGCGACCTCGATCGGGCCGCCGGACTCGAAGCGCAGCCGCACGCCCCGGCCCTCGAAGCCGGGCGCGGTCTCGGCGGCGTAGCGGCCGAGGAAGAGATCGAGGCGAACCGGGACGAGGTCGAGATGGCGCTTGCGTGCCAGCAGCCGGGTGCTCTCGAGCACCGAGTCGACCAGCGCCGACATCCGATCCGCCTGCTGCGCGATGGTCTCCAGGAAGCGCCGCCGCTCCGCAAGCGAGGGCTCGCCCACCTGGAGCAGGGTCTGGGCGTGCAGCTTGATCGCGGCCAGCGGCGACTTCATCTCGTGCGTGATGTTGGAGAGGAACTCCTCCTGCTTGAGCGCATAGTGGCGCGCGGCGAGGGCCTGGGCGAGCTGGTAGGTCAGGCCGACGATCAGGAAGAAGAGCAGGACGCACCCGACCGTGAGCAGCGCCCAGTTGATCCCTTCGCCGGCCAAGCCGAGCCCGCGGCCGAGGTCGGCCAGCCGGGAGCCGGCGCGGACGGCGAAGACGACCCAGACGACCAGCAGCGCCACGGTCGCGACGAGCGACAGGACGTACATGGTGATCAGGCGGGCGGAGCGGCGGTGGCGCACGGGCGCATGTTACGGCGAGCCGGGGGGGAGGGGGTCGGCCGGCGGCCGGAATCCTGACGAAATCCTGACCGCGCGCCGCTCCCGGCGGCGACATACTTGCCCGCCATGACGAACTTGACGACCGACGACGCCACCTGGCGCGCCTTGCTGGCGCCTTACAAGAAGGCGAGCTGGCGCCCCGCCCTGCTCCAGCTGCTCGACAGCGCTCTGCCTTTCGCCGCGCTCTGGGCGTTGATGGCGTACACCAGCGGGCGGTCCTATCCGCTGACGGTCGCGCTCGCGCTCCCGACCGCCTTCTTCTTCGTCCGGCTGTTCATCATCCAGCACGACTGCGGCCACGGCTCGTTCTTCCCCTCCCGGCGGGCCAACAACCTGCTGGGCGGCGCGCTGGGCGTCCTGACGCTCTTCCCGTACGGCTACTGGAAGAAGACCCACGCCATCCACCACGCCACCTCCGGCAATCTGGACGACCGCGAGTTCGGCGACATCTCGACCCTGACCGTGCGCGAGTACCGCGCGCTCTCGCGCTGGGGGCGCTTCGCCTATCGGCTCTACCGGCATCCCGTGGTGTTGTTCGGCGTCGGGCCGCTGTATCAATTCGTGCTCAAGCACCGGTTCCCGTTCGACCTCCCCTTCGCCTGGAAGCGGGAGTGGCAGAGCGTGCTGCGCAACAACCTGGCGATCGCCCTGGTCTTCGGGGCTCTGACCTGGGGGCTGGGGTGGCAGACCGTGGTCCTCGTCCACCTGCCGATCGTGCTCGTCGCCGGCGCGCTCGGGGTTTGGCTCTTCTACGTCCAGCACCAGTTCGAGGACACTTACTGGGAGCGCGAGCAGGCCTGGGACTTCTACCGCGCCGGCGCGCACGGCAGCTCCTTCTACGACCTGGGGCCGATCGGCCACTGGCTGACCGGCAACATCGGCTACCACCACATCCACCACTTGGCCAGCCAGATCCCGAACTACCGGCTCGCCGCGTGCTTCCGGGACAACCCGGCGCTGCACCGGGTGACGCGCCTCACGCTGCGCGACAGCCTGCGCTGCATCGGCCTGAAGCTCTGGGACGAGGAGAGCCGGACGATGGTCGGCTTCCGCGCCGCGGCGGCCCCGCCTCCCTCGGCCGCCGAACCGCCGCTCGCCGCCGGCGGCTGAGCTTTCAGCTGGCGCCGGCGGCCACCGCGCCGGACGCCTCGACCGGGCTGGGCGGCAGGATCGCGACCTCGAGACCGCTCGCCCCGACGTCGATCGCCACGGTGGAGCCCGCGGTCGCGTCGCCGGCGATCAGGGCCCGCCCGATCCTGGTCTCGATCTGGTGCTGGAGGAAGCGCTTGAGCGGCCGCGCGCCGTAGACCGGGTCGTAGCCCTGGCGGGCGACGTGCTCGCGGGCGGCTGCCGTCATCGTCAGGGCGATGCCGCGATCCTCCAGCCGCCGGCGCAGGTCGGCGGTCAGCAGCTCGACGATCCGCTCGATCTGGGGCAGGGTGAGCGGCGAGAAGAGCACCACGTCGTCGAGGCGGTTCAGGAACTCCGGGCGGAAGTGAGCCCGCAGCTCGCGCATCACCGCCGTCCGCGCCGCCTCCGAGAGCTCTCCCGAAGCGCTGACCCCTTCGAGCAGCAGCGGCGAGCCGATGTTCGAGGTCAGGATCACGACCGTGTTCTTGAAGTCCACCGTGCGCCCCTGGGCGTCGGTCAAGCGGCCGTCGTCGAGGAGCTGGAGCAGGACGTTGAAGACGTCGTGGTGGGCCTTTTCGACCTCGTCGAAGAGCAGCACCGAGTAGGGCTTGCGCCGCACGGCCTCGGTCAGCTGGCCGCCCTCCTCGAAGCCGACGTAGCCGGGCGGAGCGCCGATCAGGCGCGACACCGTGTGCTTCTCCATGTACTCCGACATGTCGATCCGCACCAGGTTCTCCTCGCTGTCGAACAGCGCCTCCGCCAGCGCCTTGGCGAGCTCGGTCTTGCCGACGCCGGTCGGTCCCAGGAAGAGGAAGGAGCCGATCGGCCGCCGCGGGTCCTTGATGCCGGCGCGCGCCCGCAGCACGGCGTCCGCCACGGCGGTCACCGCCTCGTCCTGGCCGATCACCCGGCGGTGGAGGATCTCCTCGAGGCGCAGGAGCTTCTCGCGCTCGCCCTCGACCAGGCGGGTGACCGGGATGCCGGTCCAACGCGCCACGATCTCGGCGATCTCCTGCTCGGTGACCTCCTCGCGCAGCAGCCGCGCACCGCCCGTGGCGCCGGCTCCGCCGGCGATCGCCAGCTCGGCCTCCCGCACCTGGTTCTCCAGCGAGGGGATCAGGCCGTGTCGCAGCTCGGCCGCGCGGTTCAGGTCGTAGGCGCGCTCGGCCTCCTCGACCGCGTACCGGGCCCGTTCGAGCTCCTCGCGCAGCTTCCGCACCGACCCGATCGCGGCCCGCTCGTCCTCCCACTTGCTCCTCAGATGGAGCAGCTTCTCCTTCTGATCCGCCAACTCCGCCCGGAGCTCGCCGAGCCGCTCCCGCGAGGCCTTGTCCTTCTCCTTCTCGAGCGCCGCGGCCTCGATCTCGAGCTGGAGCACCTTGCGGGTGACCTCGTCGAGCTCCTGCGGCATCGAGTCGATCTCGGTGCGGATCATGGCGCTCGCCTCGTCGACCAGGTCGATCGCCTTGTCGGGCAGGAAGCGGTCGGAGATGTAGCGATGCGACAACGTCGCGGCCGCGACCAGGGCGTTGTCCTGGATCCGGACGCCGTGGTGGACTTCGAAGCGCTCCTTGAGACCGCGCAGGATCGAGACCGTGTCCTCGACGTTCGGCGCGTCGACCATCACCGGCTGGAAGCGGCGCTCGAGGGCGGCGTCTTTTTCGACGTGCTTGCGGTACTCGTCGAGCGTGGTGGCGCCGATGCAGTGCAGCTCGCCGCGCGCCAGCATCGGCTTGAGCAGGTTGCCGGCGTCGGTCGAGCCCTCGGTCTTGCCGGCGCCGACGATGGTGTGGAGCTCGTCGATGAACAGCAGCACCCGCCCGTCGCTGCCCTTGACCTCGTTGAGCACCGCCTTCAGGCGCTCCTCGAACTCGCCGCGGTACTTGGCGCCGGCGAGCAGCGCGCCCATGTCGAGCGAGAAGATGGCGCGGTCGCGCAGCCACTCGGGCACGTCGCCCTTGACGATGCGCTGAGCCAGGCCCTCGACGATGGCGGTCTTGCCGACGCCGGGCTCGCCGATGAGCACCGGGTTGTTCTTGGTCTTGCGCGACAGGATGCGGACCACGCGGCGGATCTCGGCGTCGCGGCCGATGACCGGATCGAGCTTGCCGCGGCGGGCCTGATCGACCAGGTCGGTACCGTACTTGGCGAGCGCCTCGTAGGTCGCCTCCGGGTCGGCGGAAGTCACGCGCTGGTTGCCGCGCACGGCGGAGAGCGCTCCGAGGAAGCTGTCGCGGGTCACGCCGTGGCGCGCCAGCAGGCGGCCGGCGGGCCCCTCGGGTTTCTCCTCCAGCATCGCCAGCACGAAGTGCTCGACCGACACGTACTCGTCCTTGAGCCGGCGGGCCTGGTCGTCCGCGGCGACGAGCAGCTGCTGGAGTCGGGGTGTGACGTAGAGCTTGCCGGGCTCGGCGCCGCCGCCCGAAAGCGCCGGGCGCCGGGCGAGCTCCGCTTCGAGCTCCGCGGTGAGCGTCGCGGCGGGCAGCTCGAGGCGCGCCAGCAAGCGGGGCACGATCCCGTCCGGGGTCGCCGTCAACGCCGCCAGCAGGTGCTCGACGTCGACCTGCTGCTGGCCGCGGCGAACCGCCAGCGCTTGCGCGGCGGCGAGCGCCTCCTGGGATTTCCGGGTCAGTCGATCGAAGCTCATGTCAGGCATCCTCTCGGGCCGCCAGGCGACCCAGTCACTTTCCGTTCTCTCCTGCGACTCAGCCGCGGGGCCGGAACGCCGACACCTCCCGCAACTGGCCGAACAGCTCGCGCTCGCGATCGGACAGCGCTTCGGGCACCACGATCTTGAGCTCGGCGTAGAGATCTCCGGGCTCCCCCGCGCCCGCGGGGAAGCCCTTCCCCTTGACCCGGATGCGCCGACCGGACGAGGTCCCGGCGGGGATCTTCACGCGCACCGAGCCTTCGAGCGTCGAGATCTCGGCCTCGCCGCCGAGCGCCGCCTCCCAGGGCGCGACCTCGACCGTGGTCAGGAGGTCTTTGCCGTCGAGGCGGAAGCGGGGGTGGGGGAGGAGCTCGACCCGCAACATCAGGTCACCCGAGGTGCCGCCGTTGCGTCCGCTCTCTCCCTGCCCGGGAACCCGCACCGTCTGGCCGGGCCGGACCCCCTTCGGCAGATTGACCTTGATCCTGCGCGTGGCGCCGTCCGCGGTCTGCAACGCGAGCTCGCGCACCCCGCCGCGCGCCGCCTCTTCGATCGACAGGCGCAGGCTCACCGCCTGATTGGCGCCCGAGCGGGCCCAGCCGCCGCGCCCGTCGGTGCCCCAGCTCGCCCAGCTCCCCTTGCCGCTCCGCCCGGCCGCGGCCTGCGCGGCCTGGCCGAACAGCATCTCGAAGAACTGCGAGAAGCCCGAGGCTCCGGTGCCGAAGGACTGACCGCCGAAGTCGAAGTGGAACTCCTCGAAACCCGGCGGCGGTGGCGCGCCCTGCGCCCGGGCCTTCCAGGCCGCGCCGAAGCGGTCGTATTTCTCGCGCTTTTCCGGGTCCTTGAGGACCTCGTAGGCCTCCGCGATCTCCTTGAACCGGCTCTCCGCCCCAGGCTCTTTGCTGACGTCGGGATGGAATCGCCGCGCGAGCTTGCGGTAGGCCTTCTGGACCTCGTCGGGAGAGGCGTCCCGGCCGATGCCGAGGACCTGGTAATAGTCTTTGTAGTCCAAGCGCTCCGCTCCTCTCCGCCTCGCCCACGACGGGCCCGTCTCAAGTTGAGAACTTGAGTGCGAGTCTGTCACATCTGTTAACCTCGGAAGTGGCCTTTGCATTCCCGGCGCCGGAGGGCGGAGACGGACTCCCCGGGAGACGCGAGGGAGGGCCGGGCGAGGAGTTCGGGATAAGGTTGGCAGCCGGCCGGCGGAGGGCCGGAGTCGAGGCGAACGGGGCGAGGAAGCGCGCCCGGCGGGGAGAGACGAGCGATGGCGACGGAAGTCGTGATGCCGCAGATGGGCGAGTCGATCGCCGAGGGGACGATCACGAAGTGGCTGGTGAAGGTGGGGGAGG
>JACTMI010000023.1 GCA_014584695.1 Acidobacteriota bacterium | reverse complement strand
GCGCGGCCGGTGCGCGCGCGGCGGGCGGCGCCGGCCGTGGCGGCGTGCGCGCCGGAGCGGGCGTGGTCGGGAATGCCTGCTTGCGCAGCTTCTCGAGCTCGGCGAGCACGTCGACCTTGCTCGATCGGCCCTTGGCGGGAGCGGCGGCCTTCGCGGCCGCCACCGGCGCCGGCGACGGCTTGGGCTCGGCCGGCGGTGGCGGCGGCGCCGGGCGCGCCGGTGGCGCCGCCGTTCGCGCCGTGCCGGCCGCGCGCGCCGGGCTCTCGCCGCCCATCTTCGTCAGGCGCTTCTTCAGGTTGATGAGGGTCAGCTTCGAGACCCCCTTGAGCGTCTCGAAGACGCCCATGCCGGTGACGGCCGAAGCCTCGAAGTGGGGCCAGCCGCGCGGGTTCAACGCGCGGTTCAGCTCGTCCACCGGAACGACGTCGGGCAGGTCGCGCTTGTTGTACTGGAGGACGATCGGCAGGGTATCGAGCGACAGCCCCATCTCGCCCAGGTTCTCTTCCAGGTTGCGCAGGGACTCGGCGTTGGCGGCGAGCATCGGGCGCTGGGAATCGGCGACGAAGACGACGCCGTCGACACCTTTGAGCACCAGCTTCCGGGTCGTGTTGTAGAAGACCTGACCGGGCACGGTGTAGAGCTGGATGCGGGTGTTGAAGCCGGCGATCGAGCCGACGTCGATCGGCAGGAGATCGAAGAAGAGGGTGCGGTCGGTTTCGGTCTCGAGCGAAACCATCTCGCCGCGGCTGTCGTTCGCGGTGTGGCCGTAGATGTATTGCAGGTTGGTCGTCTTCCCGCACAGCCCCGGGCCGTAGTAAACGACCTTGGCCGCCATCTGCATGGTGCTGTAGTTGAAGAAGACCATTCTGGCGACCTAGGGCTCGCGCCGGGAAGTTAGCACCCGATCTTTCGGGCGGTCAAGGACTTCCGAGCGCTCCAGGAGCGCCGCCAAGGCCCGCCGGTCCGGATTCGGCGCCGCGATGCGGTCGCACTGGCGCAGCGCCTCCCGGGCCAGAGCGACCGCCAGCGCGCCGAGCTCCGGCGGCTGCTCGGCCAGCGCCGCCAGGTGGCGCTCGACCGTGGCGAGGTCGCCCCGCGCCGCTGGCCCAGTGATGGCGGTGGCGGGATCGCTCGCCGCGAGCGCCGCCTCGAGCGCGCCCCGCGCCAGCTCGCCGTAGCCCGCCACCACGGCCGCGGGCAGACCCGAGCGGCGCGCGAGGTCGGCCGCCGCGGCGAGCAGGGTCGCGACACCGCCGGCGGCCAGAGTGGCGGCGAAGTGGTAGAGGGTTCGGGCGGAGCCGGGGATGGCGTCGGCGAAGCCCCCGAACGCCAGGGCCAGCCGGCGCCCGAGCGCGACCGCCGCCGCGTCGCCGTCGAGCGCGAAGAAGACGCCGGCGGCGTCGGCGAGCGAGCGCGACGGGCGGGCGAAGGCGCGCAGCGGGTGAAAGGTCCCGACGGCCACCCCGGCCGCTGCGAGCGGAGCCAGCGCTTCGGCTCCCAGCGCGCCGGCGGCATGGAGCGCGACCGGCGCCTGCGGCCGCGCCCGCAGGCCGCGCGCGGCCGACTCGATCTCGCCGTCCGGGACCGTGATCAGGAGCAGATCGCAGTCGCCGCTCGCGAGCTGGTCCGCTTCGGCCGCGCGCGCTCCCAGCTCCGCCGCGAGGTCGCCGGCCGCGGCCGCGCCCGGGCGACCGGCGACGCGCACCACCTCCGCTCCGGCGGCCGCGCTCCAATGAGCGAGGCTGGCGCCGACCCGGCCTGGTCCGAGCAGGGCCAGCCGCAGGGGACGCGGCGCCGCGAGCGGCCTGGAGGGAGGGTGGATCTCGTTCACTGCGTTAAGATAGGGCGGTTTCCGAGCGCGACGCAACGTCGTGGGCGTAGGTCCGGCGTGGCGTCGGCGCCTCGGGCAACCTATATCAGCGGCCATGGCCCTGCCCCGGAACCCCATCGAGCTCACCGCGCGCGATCGCGAGATCCTGAAGGATGTCGTCCACACGTACATCCTCTCGGGCGAGCCGGTCAGCTCGCGCGCGGTGGCGAAGCATGCCCGGCACGGCGTGTCGGCGGCGACCATCCGCAACGTCATGGCGGATCTCGAGGACTGGGGCTTCCTCGAGCAGCTGCACACCTCTTCCGGCCGGGTGCCGAGCCGCTCCGGCTACCACCTCTACATCCACTCCCTGATGGAGGCCGAGGAGGTTCCGGACGCGGCGCGGCGGCGCATCGAGGTCGACCTGCAGGGTCCGGGCGGCGACGCCGAGCGGCTGATCGGCGCCACCGCCCAGCTGCTCTCGGAGCTGTCGGGACAGATCGGCGTGCTGGTCACGCCGGCGATCGGCGACACGGTGCTCGAGGCGGTCGACTTCGTGCCGCTGTCGGGGCGCCGGGTGCTCTGCGTCGTGGTGTCGCGCAGCGGCTTCGTCGAGAACAAGCTGATCGAGGTCGACGAGGAGCTCGGCCGCGACGAGCTGGTACGGATCTCGAACTACCTGACCGAGAGCTTCCGGGGCATGACGCTGCGCTCGATCCGCGAGCGGCTGCTGGTCCACCTGCACGAGCAGCGGGGCGAGGTCGACCGCCTGCTGGCGCGCGCGATCCTGCTCGCCGACCGCGGCTTCGAGTCGAGCGCGCCGCCGGAGCTGGTGGTCGAGGGGACGGCGATGATGGTCGCGCAGCGCGAGCTCTCGGACGTCGAGCGCGTCCGGCGCCTGCTCGACGCCTTCGCCGAACGCCAGCGCCTGGTGGCGCTGCTCAGCCAGTGCCTCGAGGGCAACGGCGTCCGGGTCGTGATCGGCGAGGACAGCCCGATCACGTCGGATCTGGGCCTCTCCCTGGTGGCGCGGCCGTTCGGCGCCGAGGGGCCGGCGCGCGGCACGCTCGGCATCCTGGGTCCGTCGCGGATGCCGTACGAGCGGATCATTCCGCTGGTCGATTACCTCGGCGAGTCGCTGTCGCGCGCGCTGGTCGAAAGCGCTTCGCGATGAGGGAGGGGAGCTGGCGGATGCACGAATCGGAGGACGAGCGCGAGCCGGAGATGCCCGGGCGCGAGAGTGAGATGGAGACCGAGGAGGTCGAGATCCTCGACATCGAGGGCCAGCCCGACGGCGACTATCTCCGGCCGCCGCCGGTAGAGGCCGCCGCGCGGCCAGCGCCGGCCGTCGCC
Organism: Acidobacteriota bacterium; assembly: GCA_014584695.1. Taxonomy (GTDB): domain Bacteria; phylum Acidobacteriota; class Thermoanaerobaculia; order Multivoradales; family JAGPDF01; genus JACTMI01. The sequence goes on along the minus strand of JACTMI010000023.1, from coordinate 49,112 downwards.
GGGGAGGATCGCGACGAGACCGAGGAGTTGCGCGAGCGCTACCTGCGCCTGCGCGCCGATTTCGACAACTTCCGCAAGCGCAACGAGCGCGAGCGCGAGGAGCTGCTGCGCTACGCGCTCACCGAGCCCTTGCGGGAGCTGTTGCCGGTGGTCGACAACCTCGAGCGGGCGCTGGCGGCGCAGGCCACCGGCGAGGATCTGCGACGGGGAGTCGAGTTGATCGCCAAGCAGCTGCGGGAGACGCTGCGGCGCTTCGGTCTCACCCCGGTCGCGGCGCTCGGCGAGCGCTTCGATCCCAAGCTGCACGAGGCGGTGATGCGTGAGGAATCCACCGCGGTCCAGGCACCGACCGTGGTGACGGAGCTGCAGCGCGGCTACCTGCTGCACGATCGGCTCCTGAGGCCGGCCATGGTCAAGGTGGCGATGCCGCCCGAGGCGCCCCGCGGGCAGGAGCCAGCGGAGGGGACGCCGGCGGATCCCGGAGCGGCGGAGCGGCCGGACGAGGAGGGCGCTTGAGCAAGATCATCGGCATCGACCTGGGCACCACGAACAGCTGCGTCGCGGTGGTCGAGGCCTTCTCCCCCCGCGTGCTGGCGAATCGGGACGGCTCCCGGACCACCCCCTCGATCGTCGCCTTCACCCCCGACGGCGATCGCCTGGTCGGCCAGATCGCCAAGCGCCAGGCGATCACCAACCCGCAGCAGACCGTTTACGCGGTGAAGCGGCTGATCGGCCGCAAGTACGACGACCCGAACGTCCAGCGCGCCCGGGATCTGCTCCCTTATGCCCTGGTCGAGGCGGCCAACGGCGACGTCAAGGTCCAGATTCGCGACCGCGAGCACAGCCCCGAGGAGATCGCCGCCTTCGTGCTGCGCGAGCTCAAGGGCTTCTCGGAGGAGGTGCTCGGGGAGCCGGTTCGCGAGGCGATCATCACGGTGCCCGCCTACTTCGACGACTCGCAGCGCCAGGCCACCAAGGACGCCGGCCGGATCGCCGGCCTCGAAGTGTTGCGCATCCTCAACGAGCCCACCGCGGCGGCGCTCGCCTACGGGCTCGATCGGGTCCAAGGGCGCAAGCGGATCGCGGTCTACGACCTGGGCGGCGGTACCTTCGACATCTCGATTCTCGAGCTTTCCGAGGGGATCTTCGAGGTCAAGTCGACCGCCGGTGACACCTACCTGGGCGGCGAGGATTTCGACCAGCGGATCATCGACTGGCTGATCGGCGAGTTCCGCGCCGAGACCGAGATCGATTTGCGATCGGACCGGATGGCGCTGCAGCGCCTCAAGGAGGCCGCGGAGCGGGCCAAGTGCGAGCTGTCCTCCGCGACCGAGGCCAACGTCAACCTGCCGTTCATCTCGGCGGACGAGAGCGGCCCGCGCCATCTCGCCCGGACGTTGACGCGCGCCCACTTCGAGTCGCTGGTCGCCGAGCTGGTGGCGCGCACCGAGGGACCCTGCCGCGACGCAATCGAGCAGGCGGGGCTGTCGGCGGAGGAGATCGACGAGGTCCTGTTGGTCGGCGGCCAGACCCGCTCGCCGCTGGTGGCGCAGACGGTGGAACGGATCTTCGGCAAGGCGCCCAACCGCGACATCAACCCGGACGAGGTGGTCGCCATCGGCGCCGCGATCCAGGGCGGCATCATCCGCGGTGACATCAAGGACCTGGTGCTGCTCGATGTGACGCCGCTGTCGCTCGGCATCGAGACGCACGGCGGCCTGTTCGTCAAGCAGATCGAGCGCAACGCCACCATTCCGACCAAGAACACGCAGGTCTTCACCACCGTCGTCGACAACCAGGACACGGTCGAGATCCACGTCCTCCAGGGCGAGCGCGAGATCGCGGCCGAGAACCGATCGCTCGGCCGCTTCGAGCTGGTCGGCATCCCGCCGGCGCCGCGCGGCGTGCCGCAGATCGAGGTCAGCTTCGCCATCGATTCGAACGGCATCGTCTCGGTGTCGGCGCGCGACGTGGCGACGAACATGTCGCAGACGATCCAGATCAACCCCGCCGGCGGGTTGTCGAAGGAGGAGATCGAGCGGCTGGTCAAAGAGGCCGACCAGTTCGCCCAGGCCGACGCCCAGAAGCGCGAGCTGCGGCGGTTGCGCAATCGGATCGAAGGGCTGATCTACACCAACGAGAAGGTCTTCAATCAGTTCCGCGGCGCCCTCGGCGAGCGCGAGCGCAAGAAGGTCTCGGACGCCCTGCTGCGCGCCCGCGTGGCGCTGGGCAGCGATCTGCGCGCGGACCTGGAGACGGCGCTGTTCGACCTGAATTCGATCTCCCGGCAGCTCTCCGAGATGATGTTGTCGAAGGCCGGCGAAGGCGGTCTGGGAGAGGCCGCGTCCGGCGAGTCGCCGGGCGCCTGACGTCGCGATGCCGGCTGGTACCCGCGACTACTACGAGGTGTTGGGCGTCGACCGCGACGCCTCCACCCAGGACATCAAGAGCGCCTACCGCAAGCTCGCGGTCCGCTACCACCCGGACAAGAACCCGGGCGACGCGGAGGCCGAGGCCCGTTTCAAGGAGGCCGCCGAAGCCTACGCGGTGCTCTCCGATCCGGACAAGCGCGGCCGCTACGACCGCTTCGGCAACGCCGGGCCGAGCCCCTTCGCGGGCGGCGGCTTCGATCCCTCGATCTTCGGCGACTTCTCCGACATCCTGGGCGAGATGTTCGGGTTCGGCGGCTTCGGCGCGCGCGGTCGCCCCGGTCAGCCGCAGCCCGGAGCCGACCTGCGCTACGACCTGCGGGTGCCCTTTCGCGAGGCGGTCTTCGGCGCCACCCACACGATCGAGTATCCGCGGCTCGAGCGATGCGAGAGCTGCTCGGGCAGCGGCTCGCAGGGGGGCGGCAAGCCGAAGAGCTGTCCGACCTGCGGCGGCCGCGGTCAAGTCAGGTTCACCCAGGGCTTCTTCACCGTCGCCCGCGCCTGTCCGCAGTGTCAAGGCGAAGGCGCCGTGATCTCCGACCCCTGCCGCGAGTGCCGCGGCGAAGGGCGGGTGGAGAGGCGGCGCAAGGTCGAGCTGCGCATCCCGCCGGGCGTCGACACCGGCGCGCGGCTGAGAGTGTCCGGCGAGGGCGAGCACGGGCGGCGCGGTGGCCCGGCCGGCGATCTCTACGTCGTGCTCTCGGTCGAGAGTGACGAGCGCTTCCACCGCGAGGGTCCGCACGTACTGACCGTCGAGCCGATCGGCTACGCCCAGGCCGTGCTGGGCGGCGAGATCGAGATCGAGACGCTCGACGGCCACGAGAAGCTCGAGATTCCGGGCGGGACCGAGTCCGGCCGCCAGTTTCGCCTCAAAGGCAAGGGAGTCCCGCGCCTGGGCGGCGCTGGTCGCGGCGATCACGTCGTCGAAGTGGCGATCCACGTTCCCCGGCCGGCGGATCTCTCCGAGGAGCAGCGCGACCTGCTGCGCCGGCTCGGCGATCTCGACCAGCGGCCCGCGCGCGAGGGTCGCGGCGTGTTCGAGCGGGTCAAGGACCTGTTCGGCGGATGACCGGCGGCCTGCGGCTCCGCTTCGCGGTCGCCGCCGATCAGGAGGAGGCGCTCGCCGGCTGGGTGTGGGCGAACGGCGGCACGGGGGTGAGCTTCGACGACGCGCCCGCCGACTCCGGACGCCGCGCCGGCTGGCTCCATTTCGACGCCGACGCCGCGCCCTCCGGAGCGCAGATCGAGCGGCTCCGCGAGTGGTGCCCCGGCGTCGAAGTGGGGTCGGCCGAACCGGTCGAGCTCGCCGACTGGTTGGCGCCCTGGCGGTCGTCGGCCGCGCCGATCCCGATCGGCGAGCGCTTCCTCGTCGATCCCCGGGAGCCGGAGGAGGTCGACTCGGCGGTCGACCCCGGCGACCGCTTCCTGCTCAGGCTGCCGGCGCGCACCGCCTTCGGCGTCGGCAGCCACGAATCGACCCGACTCGCCCTGGAGCTGCTCGAGCAGACCGGCTGCCGGGGCGCCCGCGTGCTCGACGTCGGCACCGGCACGGGCATCCTGGCTTTCGCGGCGCGCCGGCTCGGCGCGCGGGCAGTGGTCGCCTTCGACTTCGACCCGGCGGCGGCGCTGCTCTGTGAACAGTATCGGCGGATGAACGGGGTGGAACGAGTGCGGGTCTACTGCGGCTCGCTCCGCGCTCTCGCCATCGCGGAGGCGAGGAGCGGATTCGAGCTGGCGCTGGTCAATGTCGTCCCCGCGGAGATCGGACCGGAGCTCCCGCTCCTGGTGGCCGCGCTCCGGCCGGCGGCGGGCGCCATCTTCTCCGGCCTCCTGGCCGAGGAGCGCGACGCCGCGCGGCGGCGGCTCGAGCGCTTGGGCTTCCGAGTGACGTCCGAACGGAGCGCGGCGGAGTGGATCGCCTTCGCCGCCCTGCGGGATCGATGACCGGGCTCGCACCGACCACGGTCGTCGTGGCGCCCGCGGCGCTCGCGCTCGACGAAGTGACGCTCGAAGCGGAGACGTTCCACCACCTGGTCCGGGTCAAGCGCCTCGCCGCCGGGGCGCCGCTGCGGCTGGTCGACGGCCGCGGCCGCGCGCGCGCCGCGACGCTCGCGTCGATCGGGCGCCGGGAGGCCGTGGCGCGTCTCGGCGCCGAAGCGGCGTCGAACGAGCCGGCGGTCGAGGTCGAGTTGGCGGTGGCGCCGCCGAAGCCCGAGCGCGCCGCCTGGCTGGTCGAGAAGGCGACCGAGATCGGCGTCACCGCCATCCGCTTCCTCGCCACCGGCCGTGCCGCGCGCGCCTTCACGCCCGCGCAGCTGGACCGGCTGCGCCGCGTCGCCGTGGCCGCGGTCGAGCAGTGCGGACGCTCACGGGTGCCGGAGCTGTCGAGCGAGGCGGACTGGGAGGGCTTCCAGGACCTCCTCGCGCGCGCGCCGACGGCCGTGGTGGTGCTCGACGGCGGCGACGCCCCCTCCTTCGCGCGAGCGCTCTCTCCACTCGGCTCGCCCGCTGCGATGCCGCCTCGCCGCGTCGTGGTCCTGGTCGGCCCGGAGGGGGGCTGGAGCGACGCCGAGCGGGGGGGGTTCGCCACCCGCCGGTTCGCGACCTGGTCGCTCGGCGAGCGCGCGCTACGGGTCGAGACCGCCGCCGTGGTCGGCGCCGGCCTGGTGCTGGCGGTCGCGTGCCGGGAGCTGGCCGGTGTCGATCCACCGCCGGTCGATTCGACCAGGAGCAGAAAGGAGTCACCATGAACCGATCCCTGATCGCCGTGCTCGGTCTCTGGATTCTCGTCGCCACCGGGAGCCTCGCCCAGGCGCCACCGGCGGGCCAGATCGCCGCCCCCGCGCCGGTGCTCCACACCGAGCGGCTCGAAGGCCGGCCGTCGCCGCCGGCGCGGCTCGAAACGATGGCATGGCTCGTCGGTCGCTGGATCGGCGAAGGTCTGGGCGGCGAAGTGGAGGAGGTCTGGAGCCCGGTGCGCGGCGGCCAGATGATGGGCATGTTCCGCCTGGTCAAGAAGGATCAGCCGGTGTTCTACGAGCTCATGCTGCTGGTCGAGGAGAACGACTCGCTGGTGCTCAAGGTCAAGCACTTCCAGCCCGACTTCACGGCCTGGGAGGAGAAGACCGGTTTCGTCTCCTTCCCGCTGGTGCGGGTGGACGGCGACGTCGTCCACTTCAACGGCCTGGCATTCGCGCGCCAGCCCGACGGTTCGCTGAAGCTCTACCTGCAATTGCGCAACCCCGAGACCGGCCAGGTGCGGGAAGAGGAGTTCCGCTTCCGGCGCGCGTCTTGAAGCGGCGCGCTCGCCGCCGCTTCGATTGACACCCCCCGGGGCGGGCCGTAACATGCCCGCATCGAGCCGGAAGGGGGAGGCAGGTGACCGCGCAGAAGAGCCCGTTCGAGGGGATCCGTTACGTCTGGATGAACGGCCGGCTGGTCGACTTCGAGCAGGCGACGGTGCACGTCATGGCGCACGCCCTGCACTACGGATCCGGACTGTTCGAGGGTATCCGCTGCTACCAGACGGCGGCCGGACCGGCGATCTTCCGGCTGCAGGAACACCTGAAGCGGCTGGAGAACTCGTGCAAGGTCTACCGGATGGAGATCCCCTACACGCGCGAGCAACTGACCCAGGCTTGCTTCGACGCCGTCCGTTCGAACGGCCTCGAGGAGTGCTACATCCGGCCGATCGTCTTCCGCGGCTTCGGGACGGTGGGGATCAACCCGCTCAAGAGCCCGGTCGAGGTCGCGATCGCGGTGTGGCCGTGGGGGCGCTACCTGGGCGACGACGCGATCGAGAAGGGGGTCGACGCTTGCGTCTCCAGCTGGCGGCGCTCGGGCATGGGCAGCTCGCCGGCGCTCGCCAAAGCGACCGCGAACTACCTCAACTCGCAGCTGATCAAGATGGAGGCGATCGCCAACGGCTACGCCGAGGGGATCGCCCTCGACAGCAACGGCTCGGTCTCCGAGGGCTCGGGCGAGAACATCTTCCTGGTCCAGGACGGCCAGCTCTACACGCCGCCCGTCTCCTCGTCGATCCTGCCCGGCATCACCCGCCACTCGGTGCTGACCCTGGCCGAGGAGTCGGGCCTCGAGGTCCGGCGGGTGGCGATTCCGCGCGGCATGCTCTACACCTGCGACGAGGCCTTCTTCACCGGCACGGCGGTCGAGATCACGCCGATCCGCTCGGTCGATCGAGTGACGATCGGCGACGGCACGCCCGGACCGGTGACGCGGCGGCTGATCGCGGAGTTTCTCGCCATCACGCGCGGCGAGCAGGCGGATCGCTTCGGCTGGCTGACGCCGGTGCCGGCGCCGGTGCACGCGATGTCCTGACCGGCCGAGCGGCCGAGGGGGCGACATGAACGTCAACGACCTGCTGAAGATCGCCGTGGAGCGAAAGGCCTCCGACCTGCATCTCAAGGTCGGGTCGCATCCGGTGCTGCGCATCGACGGCGAGCTGGTGCCGCTCGGCGAGCTCAAGCGGCTGATGCAGGAAGACACCATCGCGATGGCGTTCTCGATGATGAACGCGCGCCAGAAGCAGCGCTTCAAGGACGAGTTCGAAATCGACATCGCGTACTCGGTGCCCGGCCTCGGCCGCTTCCGCTGCAATATCTTCCAGCAGCGCGGCACCGTCGGCCTGGTGCTGCGCGTCATTCCGGGCCGGATCCTGACCATTCGCGAGCTGATGTTGCCGCCGGTGCTGGAACGGATCTGCGAGGAGCAACGGGGCTTGGTGCTCTGCACCGGAACCACGGGCTCGGGCAAGTCGACCACGCTGGCGTCGATGATCGACTTCATCAACTCGTTCCGCAACGAGCACATCGTCACCATCGAGGACCCGGTCGAGTTCCTGCACCGGGACAAGAAGTCGATCGTCAACCAGCGGGAGATCGACGTCGACACCCGCGGTTTCGCCATCGCCCTGCGCTCCGCGCTGCGGCAGGACCCCGACGTCGTCCTGGTCGGCGAGATGCGCGACTACGAGACGATCGAGACCGCGCTGCTGGCGGCCGAGACCGGCCACCTGGTGTTCTCGACCCTGCACACGCTCGACGCGACGGAGACGGTCAACCGGATCATCGCGGTCTTCCCGCCGCACCACCAGAAGCAGATCCGCATTCAGCTCGCCACCGTGCTCAAGGCGGTGATCTCGCTGCGGCTGCTGCCCCGCGCCGACGGCATCGGCCGCGTGCCGGCCGCCGAGGTGATGGTGGTGACCCCCTACATCCGGGACTGCATCGAGAACAAGGAAAAGACCAAGTACATCCGCGAGCAGATCGCGCTCGGCACCAGCCAATACGGCATGCAGACTTTCGATCAGTCGCTGTTCCAGCTCTACAAGGCGGGCTTGATCACGCTCGAGGAGGCGCTCAAGCGGGCGTCGAATCCCGACGAGTTCAAGCTCAAGCTGCAGGGCGTGCAGTTCACCGCCGACGCCTCGCGCGAGCAGATGGAGTCCTCGCTCGAGATCCCGGACGCGATGGGCGGCGACGCCGGCTCGCCGTTCGAGATCGAGCGGATCGAGGGGCCGAAGCGCTAGCGGCCCGCCGCGCGGGCGGCGGCGCGGGCATTCGAGGGACGTGGACTTCACCGGACGACTGGCCGCCTTTCCGGCCTCGAATCTCCTCCAGTGGGCCGACCACGAGCGGTCGACCGGCACGTTGGTGGTGCGCCGGTCGCGGCGGGAGAAGCGGGTCGCGCTGCGGCGCGGGCGGGTCGTGTTCTGCCGCTCCAACTTCCCGCAAGAGCTGTTCGGCCAGCACCTGATCGCGCACGGTTTGCTCGACGCCCCGGCGGTCATCGACGCGCTGGTGCGGGCGCGGGCGAAGAAGTTGCCGCTGGGTGCCGCGCTCGCCGAGTCCGACCGACTGCCCCGCGGCGCCGTCGCCGAAGCGCTCGATCGCTCGATCCGGGAGTCGGTGCAGGACCTCCTGCTGTGGACGCGCGGGGTCTTCTACTTCGAGGACGGCGAGCCGGCGCGCCAGCCGCTCGAGGTGTCGCTCGATCCGCGCGAGCTGGTGCTCGAGGGGACGCGCTGGATCGACGAGCTGGCGCGCATCCGCGAGTATTTCCCGGACGACGGCGTGGTGCTCGCGCGGGGGCCGTTCTGGAACCTCGACGGCCTGCCGCCGTTCGAGCGACGCATCGCCGGGCTGGTCGGCGGCGAGATCACGCTCGGCGAGCTCTACGAGAAGACCGGTGGCGTCCACTTCCCGTTTCTCGAGGCGGTCTGGCGGCTCTACGACCGACGCGTGCTGGCGGTCGCGCGCACCGGTCAGGCGATCGAAGACCGGAGCCGCGACCTCGACCTGCGCGAAGTGCTGCTGGGGCTCGACGGCGACGACGTGCTGATGGGCGCCGACAAGGCGATCCTGCCGCTCGACGCGGTGGAGGCCCTGGTGCCGGTCTGGGTGCGCGAGCCGACGGAGGGCGAGCTGGTCGGCCAGTCGATCTCGCTGCGCGCGTTCCTGGAAGGGATCGACGGGCGCACCACCTTGCGGCGCCTGCTCTCCGGCGACTCGGAAACCCGCGCCGATCAGATCGAGATGCTCCTGGTCGAGCTGCGGCGCCGCAACGTCGTGTTGCTGCCGGCCTCGCTCGACGAGGTCGAGCGCCGCTTGGGCGAAGAGTCGCCGCTGCGGCGCATGATGCGCCGCCTGCGCGGCTGAGGCCACCTCCCGGAAGGTCGAGAATGCCGCGCCGCCCGCCGTCCGAGCTGCCGTCGGGGCCGCTCGCCAAGGCGCTCGAGCTGCTGTCGAGACGCCCGCACTTCCGCGCCGAGCTGGGGCGCAAGCTGCGCGAGCGGGGATTCGACCCGGACGAGACCGAAGTGGCGCTCGGGCGGGCGATCGAGCTCGGCTACCTGGACGACGAACGGCTGGCGGCGAGCTTCGCGGCCGAGCTCGCCGAACGACGCGGGCTCGGCCGGGCCGGCATCGGGCGGGAGCTGGGGCGCCGCGGCGCGTCCGAGGATACGGTCGCGGCGGCGCTCGCGGGCCTCGACGCGGAAGCCGAGCTCGAACGCGCCCGCGCCGCCGCCGCGAAGTGGGCGCGGCGGGGTGGCGGCGAGGTCGCCGCGCTCGCCCGCCACCTCGACCGCAAGGGCTACGACCGGCATGTTATCTTCCGTGTTTCGAAGGAGTTCGCCGCGGACGCCGAGCAGCTCGAGGCGGTCGACGAGTGAGCGGGGACCGGAGCACGGAGCCGGCCCGGCGGCCGCGGCGGGCGACACACCCGGAAAGCGAGTACCCGCGATGAGGAGCGCCGACATCCGGCGGAGTTTCGTCGACTACTTTCGCGAGCGAGGCCATCGGCATTTCCCGAGCTCGCCGCTGGTGCCCCACGGCGACGCGACGCTGCTGTTCACCAACGCCGGCATGGTCCAGTTCAAGGACTATTTCACCGGCGCCGCGACCCCGGAGCAGCGGCGCGCGGTGACGGTACAGAAGTGCCTGCGCGTCTCGGGCAAGCACAACGACCTCGAAAACGTCGGCCCGAGCCCCCGGCACCACACCTTCTTCGAGATGCTGGGCAATTTCTCCTTCGGCGACTACTTCAAGGCCGAGGCGATCGAGTTCGGTTGGGAGCTGGTCACCCGGGTCTGGGGCTTGCGGCCGGACCATCTGTTCGCTTCGGTGTTCGAGCGGGACGACGAGGCCTTCGATCTCTGGCGCAGGATCTCCGGGCTGCCGGCCGAGCGGGTCGTCCGCTGCGGCGAGAAGGACAACTTCTGGGCGATGGGCGAGACCGGGCCCTGCGGACCGTGCAGCGAGATCTACGTCGACCGGCGGCCGGGCGAGCCGCAGGTGGGCTGGGAGGAGGGCACCGACTCTGGCCGTTACCTGGAGATCTGGAACCTGGTCTTCATGCAGTTCGAGCGCGACGCCGCGGGCGCGATGACGCCGCTGCCGGCGCCGTCGATCGACACCGGCGCCGGGCTCGAGCGGGTGGCGGCGGTGGTGGCGGGTGTCGATTCCAACTACGACACCGACCTGTTCCGGCCCCTACTCGATGCCACCGCGGCACTCGCCGGCCGCCGCTACGGCACCGACGCCGACCAGGACATCTCGATGCGGGTGGTGGCCGACCACCTCCGAGCCATCGCTTTTCTGCTCGCCGACGGCGTGGTGCCCTCCAACGAAGGGCGTGGCTACGTCTTGCGGCGGCTGCTGCGGCGCGCCGTCCGCCACGGCATGCGGCTGGGCTTCGAAGAGCCCTTCCTCTGCCGGCTCCTGCCGGTGGTCGAAGAGGCGATGGCCGGCGCCTACCCGGAGCTCGCGGCGACCCGCGCGGCCTCGGTCGCGAGCGTCCGGACCGAGGAGGAGAAGTTCCTCGCCACCGACGCGGCCGGCCTGGCGAGGCTGCAAGAGCTGGTCGAGGCCAAGAAGGAGAAGCAGCAGACGACCATCGAAGGGGCCGAGGTCTTCCGCCTCTACGACACCTACGGGCTGTCTCTGGACAGGCAGCGTGAGGTCGCGCAGGAAGAGCGAATGGAGCTCGACGAGGCCGGCTTCGAAGCGGCGCTCGCCGAGCAGCGCGAGCGGTCCCGCTCGGCCACCGGCGCGCTCAAGAAGTGGAAGCTCGGGCTCCAGGAGTCCCTGGCGAAGGAGCTGGAGGGCCAGCCGGCGACAGCCTTCGAAGGGTACGAGAAGCTTTCCATAGAAGGGGTCGGAGTCCTTGCCGTTCGTGGCTTGGTCGAAGCGCTCGAGGAGTCCGGACCCGACTCGCAGGCGGCCGCAACGCCGGGTGCGATCTCCGCTGGCGAGAAGGGGATCGTCGTCCTCGATCGCACGGTTTTCTACGCGGAGTCCGGCGGCCAGGTCGGCGATCAAGGCGAAATGCGCTGGCCTGGGGGACGTGCAAGAGTTCGCGACACGCAGAAGGACCGCGGCGGTCGTGTCCTCCACGAGGTCGAGGTCGTCGAAGGAGCATTGCGGGCTCCTTTTTCTTCTATGGAGCTTCTCGTTTTTCCTCATCACCGGCTGCCGACGCAGCGGAATCACACGGCGACGCATCTTCTCCATGCCGCGCTGCGCGAGGCGCTCGGGCCGGGCGTGCGCCAGGCGGGTTCGCTGGTGGCGCCGGACCATCTGCGGTTCGATTTCACGCACGGCGGGCCGCTCTCGACGGAGGAGCGGGAGCGGGTCGAGCGGCGGGTCAACGAGTGGGTGTTGCGGGCGGTCGAGACGCGAATCACCGCCGAGCGCGATTTCCAGGAGGCGGTGGCCGCCGGGGCGATGGCGCTGTTCGGCGAGAAGTACGGCGAGCGGGTGCGGACGGTCGAGGTGCCCGGCTTCTCGCTCGAGCTGTGCGGCGGCTGCCACGTGCGCAACACCGGCGAGATCGGGCCCTTCGTGCTCCGGCACGAGCGGGGCGTCGCCTCCGGTGTCCGCCGGATCGAGGCGTTGACCGGCGAGGGGGCGCTCGATTACCTGAAGCGCCGGGACGCGGCGCTCGCCGAAGTCGAGCAGGAGCTGGGGGCCGAGCCGGGCGCCGCGGCGCGCGAGGTCGAGGCGCTGCGGCGGCAGCTGCGCGAGCGCGAACAGGAGCTGGCGCGGCTGCGGCTCCAGATCGCTTCGGGCGCGACCGGCGGCGGATCGGAGGAGCGCCTGATCGCGGGCATCCGGGTGCTGACCCGCGAGGTGCCGCCGGCGCCGCCGGCCGAGCTGCGTCAGCTCGCCGACCGGCTGCGCGACCGTCTGGGCTCGGGGGTGGTCGTCATCGGGGCGCGCGGCGAGGGCAAGGTCGCGCTGGTCGCGGCGGTGACCGAAGACCTGCGGGCGCGGGTGCCCGCGGGCCGGCTGCTCAAGGAGATCGCCGGCGTGGTCGGCGGCTCGGGTGGGGGCCGCGACGACTTCGCGCAGGCGGGTGGCAAGCTGCCGGAGCGGCTCTCGGACGCGCTCGAGCAGGTGGCGTCGGTGGTCGAATCCCTCGGCGGCGGCGGTTGAGCCGACCCCGGCGGGTGGCGGCGAGAATCGGGGCCCCGGGTTAGAATGTCGGCTCTCGCGATGAGAAACGGTCTCCTGACCCCGTTGCTCTGCGTCCTGGCCGCGTCTCCGCTCGCCGCGGGGCCGGTCAAGCTCGAGGTGCGCGCGGACGGCACCAAGGTCATGGTCAACGAGCCCGGGGATTCCCGCGCCCGCCGCCTGGCCGAGCGCTTGATTTCGCCGCCGACCGCCGAGCTGCTCGGCCTGATCGAGCAGCACGCCTCCGATCGCGACCTCGATCCGCGGCTCGTCCAGGCGGTCGTCCAGGTCGAGTCGGGTTACAACGCCCGGGCGCTCTCGAACAAGGGCGCCATGGGCCTGATGCAGCTGATGCCCGGCACGGCCCGGGACTTGGCGGTCGAGGACCCCTGGGATCCGGTGCAGAACGTCCGCGGCGGCACGGCTTACCTGCGGCAGATGCTGGATCGCTTCGGCGACCTCGACCTCGCCCTCGCCGCCTACAACGCCGGCCCGGAAGCGGTCGTTCGCCACGCCGGTGTGCCGCCCTTCGAGGAGACGCGCAACTACCTGCGCAAGGTCTACCGGCTGCTGCGCGGCGACGACGGCGGCGAGGTGCTCGACGGTCGCCGCGTCCTGATTCAACGCGACGAGAACAACCGCATCCGGATGACCACGGCCGGTCTCGGCGGCTGATCCGGCGCGCGCGGTCTCGAACGCTTCGCATGCCGAACCTGCCGACGCTCCTGACGCTGTTCCGGATCCTGCTCGTCCCGATCCTGGTCGTCGTCCTCTTCACCAAGTTCGAGGGGCGTGAGTTCTTCGGCCTGGCCCTCTTCCTCGGCGCCGCGCTCACGGACTTTCTCGACGGCTTCCTGGCGCGCCGGCTGCGTCAAGTGACCAAGCTGGGCCAGCTGCTCGACCCGGCCGCCGACAAGATCCTGATGGCTTCCGCCTTCATCTCCCTGGTCGAGCTCAATCCGGCGGTGACCCCGGCTTGGATGGTCGCCGCCATCCTGGCGCGGGAGCTCGCCGTCGGGGCGCTGCGCACCGTGGCGGCGGCCGAGGGCAGGGTGATCGCCGCGGCCTGGGCGGGCAAGTTGAAGACGGGAACGCAGATCGTCGCCGTCTCGCTGCTGATCATCTACAACAAGCTGGGTGAGCTCTCGCATCTGGCGCCGCTGTCGCTCTGGGTCGCTCTGGTGGTGACGCTGTTGTCCGGGCTCGACTACTTCCTCCGGTACCGCAGGTTCCTGGTGGAGTCGGCCCGGTCCAGCCCGGACCCGGCGCCGGGTCCGTGATCCTCCAACGCGCGACGCGCGCGCTCCTGCTCGGCGCGGGCCGGCGGCCGCGCCGGATCTTCGCCGGCACCGCGGTGGTGCTGGCGCTCGCGCTCGCCGCCGCGTCGCAGCTGCACTTCGACCCCGACGTGCTCCGCCTGCTGCCGGCCGACAACGAGGACGTCCGGATCTTCCGTCACACGGTGGAGCGCTTCGGCAACCTCGACTTCTTCGTCGTCGGCGTGCGGGTGCCCGAGGGCGTGCCGGTCGATCCCTACGTCGCTTTCGGCGACCGCGTGGCCGAGGAGATGGCGACCGACGGGCAGTTCTCGGAGGTCGAGCACCGGACCGGCGAGCCCGAGGAGCTGCTGTCGGAGTTCATCCCGCGCGCCGTGCTCTTCCTGGACGGCGCTGGCCGTGGCGAGCTGGCCGAACGGCTCACCGGCGAGGCGCTCCGGCGGCGCGCTGCGGAGCTGCGCCGGTTGCTCGAGACGCCCCAGGCCCTGGCGCTCAAGGACCTGATGAAGCTCGATCCGCTCGGCGTCGCCGACGTCTTCCTCGAGCGCATCGGCGGCTCGCGCGGGCCGCTCGCCGTGGACTGGACGAGCGGCAGGTATCTGGCGCGTGACCACCGGCTGCTGCTCGTGCTGGGCAAGCCGGTGCGCAATCCGCAGGACCTCGAGTTCAGCCGCCAGCTCGCCGAGAGCATGGGCGAGCTGGTGGAACGCGTGCGCGTCGAGTGGCCCGAGCTGACCGGCGGGACGGACGCGCCGGCGCCGGAGGTCTTCTTCGGCGGCAGCTACATGATCGCGCTCGACGATTCGGGCCTGATCCGGCGCGACGTGCTGGTCAACGCGGCGACCTCCCTGGTCGGCGTCCTGGTGCTGTTCTGGATCGCCTACCGGCGGGCCTCGCTGCTGCTGCTGGTCTTCACGCCGCTCGCCTGCGGGCTCGCGATCACGTTCGGATTCTCGGCGGTCGCCGTCGGCACGCTGGCCTCGACCACCGCGGGCGTGGCGGCGCTGCTGATCGGGCTGGGTAACGATTTCGTGATCGTGCTCTACGGCCGCTACCTGCACGAGCGCCAGCGCGGCCTGTCGTTCGAGGAGGGCATCCGGTCGATGGGCGGCGCGACGGCGCGCGGGGTGATTCTCGGCGCCATCACCACCGCGGCCACCTTCTATGCTTTCCTGATCACCGATTTCACCGGGCTCTGGCAGATGGGCCTGATCGTCGGCACCGGGACGCTGTTCTGCCTGATCGCGGTCCTGCTGCTGGTGCCGGCGCTGATCGGTTGGAGCGAGGAGCACCATCGCAAGCGGGACCGCGAGCCGCCACTGCACCTGTTCGCCTTCGGCGTCGAGAGGCTGTCGCGGCTGGCGATGCGCCACGCGCGGCCCACGCTGGTGATCTCGGCGCTCCTGACGCTGGCGGCGCTCGCGGCGCTGCCGTCGCTCGGGTTCGACGACAACGTCGAGGCGCTGCGCCCGCCCGGCAACCGGGGGATCCTCGCCCAGGACGAGATCAAGCGCCACTTCGGCGCCGGCTTCGACTCGACCACGCTGGTGCTCGACGCGCCGGACCTCGACGGCGCGCTGGCGCTCGCGGACCGCGCCGCGACAGCGGCTCGGGGCGCGGTCGACCGGGGCGAGCTGGGCGGCTTCGACGGCGTGACCTCGCTGTTGCCACCGCTCGCGGGCCAGGAGCAGGCGCTCGAGTGGCTCGCCGCCGAGCGGCGGTCCGGCCGGCTCGACCCGGAGCGCGTCCGGGGCGACTTCCTGGCGGCCCTGGAGTCCGAGGGTCTGCGCTCGGCGCCGTTCGAGTCGGGCCTCGGCCTGATCGCCCGCGCGCTCGCCGCCGATCAGCCGGTGACCCGCGAGACGATCCTCGGTCTGCCGCAGGGGGAGGCCCTGCTCGGCCGCTACTTGCGCGAGACCCCGAGCGGCTGGGTGAGCGTGGTGCAGCTGTACAACCTGCCGGGACGGCCCAAGCGCGAAGTGCCCGCGGCGGCGCTCGCGATCGCGGACGAGATCGGGCCGCGCGCGCACCTGACCGGCATCAACGTGCTGAGCCGCGGGTTGCGCACCGAGATCCGGCGCGACGCGCTGATCTCGGCGCTGATCGGCCTGGCGCTGGTGGTCGTGCTGCTGTGGATCGACTTCCGCGCCTGGCGGCCGGCGCTGCTCTCGCTGCTGCCGCTGGCGCTCGGCGTGCTCTGGATGATCGGCGCCATGGTGGCGCTCGGGCTGCACATGAACTTCATGAACATCTTCGTCATCACCATGATCATCGGCATCGGCGTCGACTATGGCATCCACGTCATCCACCGCTACCGGGAGGAGGAGCGGGAACCCGACGGCGATGTCCGGGCGGCGGTCGAGGAGACCGTGCGCGGCGTCTTTCTCGCCGCGCTCACGACCATCGTCGGCTTCGGCTCGCTCGCCACCTCGCACTATCCCGGCCTGATCTCGATGGGCGTGGTCTCGATCCTCGGCACGCTCGCGACCGCGCTGGTGGCGGTGGTGGTGGTGCCGGCGTTCCTGGCTTGGCGCCGCGAAGGGAGCGCCCGATGAGCCGGCCGCAGATCGCCGCCGTCGATCCCGCCACCGGCGAGCTGCTCGAGGCCTTCGCGCCCGCCTCGGCGGCCGAGGTCGAGGGCGCGCTCGCGGCGGCCACGCGACGCTTCGACAGCTGGCGGCGAACGCCGGTCGCCGACCGCGCGCGGCTGCTGCTGCGGGCCGCCGAGCGGCTGGAAGCGGAGCGGAGCGAGCTGGCGGCGACGATGACCGCGGAAATGGGCAAGCTGCTCTCGGCGGCGACGGCCGAGGTGGAGAAGTGCGCTCTGGCCTGCCGCTACTACGCCGAGAACGCGGCGGCCTTCCTGGCGCCCCAACGGGTCGAGACCGGCGCCGCGGAGAGCTGGATCCGGCACGAGCCGCTCGGCGTGGTGCTGGCGGTGATGCCGTGGAACTTCCCGCTCTGGCAGGTGTTTCGCTTCGCCGCGCCGGCGCTCGCCGCCGGCAACGTCGGCCTCCTCAAGCACGCTTCGAACGTCCCGCGCTCGGCGCTCGCGATCGAGCGTGTGCTGCGCGAGGCCGGTTTCCCGGACGGCTGTTTTCGCACGCTGCTGATCGAGTCGAGCCGTGTCGAAGGGCTGATCGCGGATCCGCGGATCGCGGCGGTGACGCTCACCGGCAGCGAGCCCGCCGGCCGCGCGGTGGCCGCGGCGGCCGGCCGCGCGATCAAGAAGACGGTGCTCGAGCTGGGCGGCAGCGATCCGTTCCTGGTGCTGCCGTCGGCCGACCTGGCGCGGGCCGCCGAGGTCGCGGTGCGCGCGCGCACGATCAACAACGGCCAGTCGTGCATCGCCGCCAAGCGCTTCATCGTCCACGACGCCGTCTACGACGCCTTCGAGCGGGACTTCGTCGGCCGGCTCGCGGCGCTGCGCGTCGGCGACCCGCGGGCGCCCACGACCGAGGTCGGTCCGCTCGCGACGCCGGCGATCCTGGCCGAGCTCGAGCAGCAGGTGGCGGCGACGGTCGCCGCGGGCGGCCGGCTGCTGTGCGGCGGCTCGCGTCTCGCGGGTCCCGGCAACTTCTACGCTCCGACGGCGATCGCCGAGCCGCCAGCGGGTAGCCCCGGCCACGACGAGGAGCTGTTCGGGCCGGTGGCCTGCCTGTTCCGGGCGCGCGACCTCCGCCACGCGATCGCGATCGCCAATCGCTCGGAGTTCGGCCTCGGGGCCTCGGTCTGGACCGGCGACCGGGCGGAGGCGGAGCGAGCGATCGCCGAGCTCGAGACCGGCACCGTCTGCGTCAACGCCATGGTCGCCTCCGACCCCCGCCTCCCCTTCGGCGGCATCAAGCGCTCCGGCTACGGCCGCGAGCTCTCCAGCCACGGCCTGCTCGAGTTCGTCAACGTCAAAGCCGTCTCGATCGACGCGCTGTAGCCCGGAGGCGCCGAGACGAGAGGCCAGCCGAGGAGGCCGGTCTCCACCCGCCGCCGCGGCCTGGCCACGGACGCCTCGTTCCAGCCCCCTTCAATGGAGTTCCAAGGGGCTCTTCTGCGGTACGACTCGCTCACCGCCGCCGGAGCAGGAGGGCCAATGGGGGGCCGGCGAGGAAGCCGGTCAGGTGGGCGTACCAGGCGATGCCGCCGCGGGGGTCGCCGCCCGGGAGGCGGCCGATCTCCAGAAAGGCGGCCGCCGCCTGGATCAGGAACCAGAGCGGCAGGTAGAGGTAGGCGGGGCTGCGGGCCGGGACGAGCAGGCAGCCGAGCGGCAGGACGCCCGAGATCCGCGCCTTCGGGTACATCACGAGGAAGGCGCCGAGCAGGCCGGCGATGGCGCCCGAAGCGCCGATCATCGGCGTGGTCGAACGGGGCGCGGCGAGGGCCTGGCCGAAGCTCGCGGCGACGCCGCAAGTGAGGTAGAAGACGAGGAAACGGAGGCGCCCGAGCCGCTCCTCGACGTCGTCGCCGAAGACGAGCAGGAAAGCGACGTTGCCCACGAGGTGGAGCAGCGAGCCGTGCAGGAAGAGCGCGGCCACCAGACGGAGCGCGGCGTCGAGCACGGCCGCGGGTCCGCGCGGCGCGAGCAGAGCGGCGGGCACGACCCCCAGCCGGTCGAGCAGCCCGGCAGCCTCGGCGCCGAGCGAGAGCTGGTAGCCGAAAGCGGCGACGCAGAGCGCGGCGAAACACCAGGTGACGAGCGCGGCGCGGCGCGGGCGGCGCGAGTCCCGGAGCGGGATCACGCGCCGTTCAGCCCTTGGGGACGCGCGGAATGCGGTGGATCCGCAACAGGTTGGTCAGCGGCCGCTCGGCGATCGGGAAGCCCATCAACAGGATGATGCACTCGCCCGGCCGGGTCAGGCGCCGGATCAGCAGCTCGCGCTCGACGACTTGGATCAGATCGTCCCGGTGCTGCACCTCGTCCGGCAGGTGAATCGGGCGCGTGCCCCACAGCAGCTGGATCCGGCGCGCCACCTGGACGTCGGTGGTGAAAACGTAGGTCGGCACCACCGGCCGGTAGCGCGCCAGCCGGCGGGCGGTGAAGCCCCCCTGCGAGAAGGCCACGATGGCGCTGTCCTGGAGCTTCGAGGCGGCGTGCACGGCGGCGGCGGCGATGACGTCGGCGATCTCGATCGCCCCCGAGAGCGTCGGCTCGGCGAGCACGCGCGGCGCCGGCGCCGGGAATCGGCCGGCGGGTAGCGCCGGGTCGCGCGGCGTCTCACCGGACTGGAACGCGCCGAGCTTGTACTGCTCGGCCTCGATCACGATGCGGGCCATCGTCCGCACCGCCTCGACCGGGTAGCGGCCAGCCGCGGTCTCGCCCGAGAGCATCAACGCGTCGGCGCCGTCGAAGACCGCGTTGGCGACGTCCGAGGCCTCGGCGCGCGTCGGCCGCGGCTGGGACATCATCGACTCGAGCATCTGCGTCGCGACGATCACCGGCTTGCCCAGCCGCCGCCCGGCCGCGATGATCCGTTTCTGGAGCACCGGCACCTGGTGGAGCGGCACCTCGACGCCGAGGTCGCCGCGCGCCACCATCACCGCGTCGGCCGCGGCGGTGATCTCGTCGATCTGCTCGACCGCGGCGGCGCGCTCGAGCTTGGCCACGATCGGAATGTCGGCGCCGAGGGCGTGCACCTCCGCGCGCACCGCTTCGACGTCGCGCGCGCGCCCGATGTAGCTCGCCGCCAGGAAGTCGGCGCCCTCGCCGACCGCGAAGGCGAGGTCGGAGCGGTCCTTGTCCGAGATCGCGAACGGGATGCGCGAATCGGGCAGGTTGATCCCCTTGCGGGTAGAGACCGCGCCGCCGTGGAGCACCCGGGCGAAGACCGCGCCGCGCCGCTTGCCGGTCACCTCGAGCTCGACCAGGCCGTTGTCGATCAGGACCCGCTCGCCGACCCGCAGGTGGCGGAGGAAGCCCGGATCGTCGACCGGCAGATCGGCGTCGGAGGCGGGATCGCCGAGCCGGATGCGGGCGCCCTTGCGCAGCGGCCGCGAGCCGTCCGGGATCGTTCCCAGTCGGAAGCGGGGGCCCATCAGGTCGAGCAGGACGGGGATGTGCCGCCCCTGCTCGGCGGCGACCCGCCGCACCGTTTGGATGGCCCGGCGGTGCGACTCCTGCGTGCCGTGGGAGAGATTGAGCCTCAGAACGTCGGCGCCGGCTTCGAGCAGGCGGGCGAGAGCCGTGCCGTCCGCCGTGGCGGGGCCCAGCGTGGCGACGATCTTGGCGCGACGTTCCATGGGCGCCCGCCGCGCGAACCGCCGGCGGGCCGGCAGAGACTATCGCGAAGCCGCCGCCGGCGCGGCTCGGAGCGCCGCCGCCGAGCTGATAGTCTGCTGGTTCCGCGTCGGGCCGCAGGACGTTCCCGGCGCCCTCCAAACGCCATGTTCGAAGGCTTGCAGGAGAAGTTTCAGGCAGTTTTTCGCCGCTTGCGGGGCGAAGGGCGGATCACCGCCGAGCACCTCTCCGCCGCGCTCAAGGAGCTGCGGCTGGCGCTGCTCGAGGCCGACGTCCACTTCCGCGTGGTCAAGGACTTCCTGCGCCGCGTCGAGGAGAAGGCGCTGGGCGAGCGGGTGCTCGAGAGCCTGTCGCCGGCGCAGCAGGTGATCGCCATCGTCCGCGACGAGCTCACCACCGTGCTGGGGGGAGAAGACGCGCAGGAGCTGCGGGTCGCGGGATCGCCGGCGGTGGTGCTGATGTGCGGCCTCCAGGGCTCCGGCAAGACCACGACCGCGGGCAAACTGGGCCGGCGCCTGGCGGCGCGGGGTCGCTACCCCTTGCTGGTGGCGGCGGACCTGCAGCGCGCCGCGGCGGTCGAGCAGCTGGTCCAGGTCGGCGCGCGCGTCGAGCTGCCGGTGCTGCGGCCGGAAGCGGGAGAGACGGTGGTGGAGCTCGGCCGCCGATCGCTGCGGGAGGCCCGGGAGCGCGGCCGGGACGTCGTGCTGATCGACACCGCCGGGCGCCTGCACGTCGACGCCGAGCTGATGGCCGAGCTCGGCCGCCTGGCCGAGGCGGTGCGACCGGACGAGATCCTCTACGTCGCCGACGCGATGACCGGCCAGGACGCGGTCAAGAGCGCGCAGGAGTTCGCGGCCACCCTCGCCCTCACCGGCGTCCTGTTGACCAAGCTCGACGGCGACACCCGCGGCGGTGCGGCGCTGTCGGTGCGCGAGGTGGCGAAGGTGCCGATTCGCTTCGTCGGCGTCGGCGAGAAGCCCGAGGACCTGGAGCTGTTCTCGCCCGCCCGCATGGCCTCGCGCATCCTCGGCATGGGGGACGTGCTGGCGCTGATCGAGAAGGCGCAGGTGGCGGTCGACGCCAAGGAGGCCGAGCGGCTGGCCGAGCGGCTGTCGCGCAACGAGTTCACGTTCGAGGACCTGCGCGACCAGCTGCGCCAGGTGCGCAAGATGGGGCCGCTCCAGAGCGTGCTCGAGGCGCTGCCCAAGATGGGGCCCCTCAAGGGACTGCCGCGCGTCGGCGAGGGCGACGACCGGCGCCTGGTGCGCCTCGAGGCGATCATCAACTCGATGACGCCGGCCGAGCGGCGCCAGCCCGGCCTGCTCAACGCCAGCCGCAAGAAACGGATCGCCCGCGGCTCCGGCACCAGCGTCCAGGAGATCAACCAGCTGCTCAAGCAGTACTTGCAGATGAAGAAGATGATGAAGAGCCTCAAGGGGGGCTGGCTGCGCCGCGCCTTCGGGGGGTGAGACGGGGCGTTGTGCTAGACTCCGCGGCTCCACGCCCGCCCCTGGAGGCCTCCCCGGGCGGGACCGAAGCGCAACCGAGCAGGAGGAGAGGAAGGTCATGCTGAAGATTCGGCTCCGCCGGATGGGTGCCACGAACCGGGCGTTCTACCGCCTGGTGGTCTCCGATTCGCGCAACGCCACGACGGGAGCGGCGATCGAAGAGGTCGGCACCTACGACCCGCGCCAGGACCCGCCGCGGATTCAGATCGACAGGCCCCGCATCGACTACTGGGTCGGCAAAGGCGCGCGGCTCTCCGACACGGTCAAGAACCTGGTCGCGCGGTCGGCCACGGCCGGCTGAGGCGATGCCGGACGCGGCGGACGACCTGCTGGGGGTGGCGCGGCTGCTGGCCGACGACCCCAAGCGGGTGACGGTCGAGGCGGCGCCCGTGGGCGATCGGACCGAGCTCAGGGTCCGGGTCGCCGCCGACGACCGCGGCAAGCTGATCGGCAAGCGCGGCCGGACGATCGACGCGCTGCGCGCCCTGGCCCGCGTGCGGTCCGACCGCGAAGGGCGGACCTATGAGGTCGAGCTCCTCGAAGACTGATCCCGGGCTTCCTCCGGAAAGCGTGCTGGTGGGCGAGGTCCTGCGCCCGCAAGGGTTGCGGGGCGAGGTGATCGTCGACTGCCAGTCGGACGTCCCCGGGCGCTTCGCTCCGGGCGAGCGGCTGACTCTGGTCGAGCCCGCCGGCCCGGTGCGCAGCGTGCGCGTGGCGGCCGTCCGGCCCTACCGCCACGGGCTGGCGGTCCGTTTCGAGGGGGTCGAGGACCGGGAGGGCGCCGAGGGGCTGCGCGGCGCGCGGCTGGAGGTCGAACGCTCGCGCGTGCCGCCCCCCCCCGCCGGCTCCTACTACCACTTCGAGCTCCAAGGCTGCCGTTGCCGCGATCGCCGGGCCGGCGACCTGGGCGCGGTCGCCGACCTGATTGCCGACGGCGGCGGCTGGTTACTGCGCGTCGAGCGCGAGGACGGCTTCGCGGTCGCCCTGCCGTTCGTCGAAGCGTTCCTGGTCGGCTACGACCGGCAGCGCCGCGTCCTGGATTGGGACCTCCCCGAAGGGTTGATCGAAGCGTGCGCATCCAGGTCCTGACCATCTTCCCGGAGCTGTTCGAGCGCTTCCTCGTCACCTCGCTGGTCGGACGGGCGATCGAGAGCGGCAGGCTCCAGGTCTCGGTGCGCGACCTGCGCGACTGGGCGCCCGATCGCCACCGGACCGTCGACGACGTGCCCTACGGTGGCGGCGGCGGGATGGTGATGACGGCGCCGCCCTGGCTCCGGGCCGTGCGCGAGCTCGCCGCCGGCGGCGCGCCGCGGCGGATCCTGCTGTCGCCGCAAGGCGGCCGGCTCGACGATCGCAAGGTGCGGGCGCTGGCGGAGTGCCCCGAGCTGCTGCTGCTGTGTGGGCGCTACGAGGGAATCGACGATCGCGTCCGTCGAATCGTGGTGGACGAGGAGATCTCGATCGGAGACTACGTGCTGTCGGGCGGGGAGCTGCCGGCGATGGTGCTGATCGAAGCGGTGTCGCGCGAGATCCCGGGCGTGGTGCAGCAGCCGGACTCGGTGGCGCGCGACAGCTTTCGGTCGGGGCTGCTGGACTATCCGCACTTCACCCGGCCGCCGGAGGTCGAGGGGTTGCGGGTGCCGGCGGTACTGACCTCGGGCGACCACGCCGCGATCGAGCGCTGGCGGCGCCGCGCGGCCCTGGCGGCGACGCTCGCCAAGCGGCCGGACCTGCTCGAGACGGCCGCCCTCGAGCCCGCCGACCGCCGGGAGCTGGACCGGCTCCGGGCCGGCGGGGTTGCCGGAAGTGACGGGAAACAGGATAATTGACGGTCCCGATCCGGAGGTCGGAGGCTGGGCCGAGGGGAACCAAGTGAGGTTGTCATGAATCAGCTCGTCGAGATCGAGCGCAGCTACCTGCGCCAGGACGTCCCGGAGTTCCGGCCGGGGGACACCGTGCGCGTGCACGTGCGCGTGGTGGAGGGAGACAAGGAGCGCCTGCAGGCGTTCCAGGGCGTGGTGGTCGCGCGCAAGGGGGACGGCACCCGCGAGATGTTCACGGTGCGCAAGATCTCCTCGGGCATCGGTGTCGAGCGGATCTTCCCGCTCAACGCTCCGGTGGTGGACCGGATCGAGGTCATCCGCCGGGGTCGCGTGCGACGCGCCAAGCTCTACTATCTGCGGCAGTTGCGTGGCAAGGCGGCGCGCATCGAAGAGCGCCGCGACGAAGCGCCGGCGAAGACCGAAGGCTGAAACGGCGCCAGAACCACGACGCCAGGCAGCCGGGAGAGGGGAGGCGCGGGTGCCGACGATCTGGGAGCTCTGCGGCGAGGTGTTCCGGCTCGACCTGATGAGGCGGCTGGAGGAGACCCTCGCCCTGGCGGGCTACCGGTCGGTGGCGGGAGTCGACGAAGCGGGCCGCGGTTGCCTGGCCGGGCCGGTCGTCGCCGCCGCGGTGGTGCCCGATCCGGAGCGCCCGCTGGCCGGCGTCGACGACTCCAAGAAGCTCACTCCCGAACAGCGCGAACGGCTCGCCCGCGAGATCCGCGCTTCGGCCCGCGCCTGGGCCGTGGCGGAGATCGGCGCCGAGACCATCGACACCACCGACATCCTGCGCTCCACGCGGCTGGCCATGGTCGCCGCCGTCGAGCGCCTGTCGCCGGCGGCCGATTGCGTGATCACCGACGCGGTGACGCTGCCCGGCCTGACGCTGCCCTGCCTGCCGGTGGTCAAGGGGGACGCCTGGAGCTACGCGGTCGCCTGCGCGTCGATCCTGGCCAAGGTGGAGCGCGACCGCCGCATGGCCGAGCTCGACCGCGACTTTCCTCACTACGGTTTCGCTCGGCACAAGGGCTACGGCGTCGCCGAGCACCGCGCCGCGCTGGAGCGCCACGGCCCGTCGCCGCTGCACCGCCTGACCTTCGCTTCGGTCCTTCCCCGCCGCGTGGAGCGCGCTCGCTAGATGGCGCTCAACCGACAGGCGGCAATCGCGGCGGCCGAGAAGCTGGTCGCCAGGGGCAAGGTCGAGGCGGCGATCAAGGAGTACCGCAAGCTCCTCGCCGAGAATCCCAACGACGCCTCGACGCTCAACCGGCTGGGTGACCTCTTCGTCCGGCTGAACCGGATCGACGAGGCCGTCCGGCTGTTCACCCAGATCGCGGATCGCTTCACGGAGGATGGCTTCTTCGTCAAGGCGATCGCGATCTACAAGAAGATCATCAAGCTCGATCCCACCCGGCTCGCCGTCTACGAGCGGTTGGCCGAGCTCTACCACAAGCAGGGACTGGTCACCGAGGCGCGCACGCAGTACCAGGTCCTGGTCGACTACTACCAGAAGCACTCGAATCCGACGGCCGCGGTCAACGTCCTGCGGCGCATGGCGGAGCTCGAGCCCGAGGATCCGTCGCCGCACGTCAAGCTGGCGGATCTCTTCCGCCATCTCGACCAGCACGACAACGAGCTGGCCGAATACCGCACGATCGCCGACCTGATGGTCCGCCACGGCCGGATCGACGAGGCGACCCAGGTCTTCATGAAGGCGGTGGCGGCGGCGCCGACCGACATCGCCTTCATCACCGACGCCGTGCTCGGCCTCAAGGACGGCGGCCACGTGTCCGCGGCGGCGCGCCTGCTCGCGGTCGCGGTGGAGAAGAACCCGCAGGCGGAGAAAATCGCGCGCCTGGCCGGACTCGGCCGCCGCGACCGTCCCGGCGTCGTCGACCTGCCGGAGCCGGGGCCGCGGACGATCACGGTCAACGAGCTGATCGCCGAGCCGCCCGGACGGGCGCCCGAGCGGCCGCTCCCCGCGGCCCCGCCGCCGCCCGAGCCGCCGCGAGAGGTGCTGCTCGTCGACGAGGAGCTGATGCGGGGCGGGCCGCCGAGCGTGGAGCCACCGCGTCCGCTCGAGATCGGACCGCTCGACGACGAACTGGTCCTCGACCTACCGGAGGAGGGCATGCCGGGCTCCTCGCTGGTCGAGCCGACCGAGGAGATGCTCCAACGCTCGCCGGAGTCGCCGTGGTTCGAGCACACCTCCGCCGAGTTCGAGATCGAGATCGAGGGCCTCGAGGCGGTCGAAGCGGACCTCCCGCCGCCAGCCGTCGAGCCGCCGGCGCCTCCGGCGACAGGGGCTGCAGCGCCGCTCGTCGGAGACGAGTTCGGGCTGGCGCCGGTGTCGGGGGAGGCGATCGAGTGGGACTTCGAGCCCGAGCCGGAGCTCGAGCTCGAGCTGCCGGAGGCGCCAGCCGTCGCCGCGCCGGTACCGGCCGAGCCCGAGCGGCAGCCGAGCGCGGAGCGCAAGCCGCTCGACCTCGAAGAGCTCGAGAAGACCTCCTACGAAGTGGTGCCGGAAGAGGTGCCGGTCGCGCGGCGGCTCGACGACCTGCTCGCCGAGGCCGAGGTCTTCGCCAAGTACGGCTTGCGCGAGAAGTCCCACGACCGGGTGCGCGAGATCCTGCACGCCAATCCGCGCCATGTCGGTGCCTTCTCGCTGCAGCTGACGCTCTGGCTGGAGGAGGGGAGGCACGATCGCGTGGTGCCGAGGGTCGCGCAGCTGCACCAGCTCGCGACCGAGGCCGGGCAGAGCGAGAGCTGGAGCCACCTGCGGACGAGGCTCGTCAAGGCCGGTTATCGCTTCGAGGACGACCACCTGCTCGCGGGCCCGGCCGCGAAGCGCGAGAAGAAGGACTCGGTCTCGGCGCTGCTCGAGGACCTGGTGGGCCTCGGCGCACCGACCAAGCCCTCGAAGCCCAAGCCGAAGGTGGATCCGCTCGCCGCGCTGACCGCCGAGCTCGGCCGCACCGCCCCGACGGCGAAGCCCGCCCGCGTTCCGCCGCCCCCCCCGACGCCGGTCGAGCCCGCCCGGCCGGCTCCCCCCCGGGCGGAGGCGGCTCCCGCCCCCGTCGAGCCGCCCGCGGTGCCAGTGCCGCCGCCCGCCGCGAAAGCGCCGGCCGCGGACGAGAGCTTGGCCTGGCTCGATCGCGCACCGACGCCGCGCGGCGGCGCGGCGTCGGCGGACGAGGCGCTGTTCGAGGACGAGGAGGGCTTCTTCGACCTGGCGGCCGAGCTCGAGCAGGAGCTCTCCCAGGAGGAGCTCACGACCAGCCGCGGCCTCGCTCCGACCCAGGAGCAGTCGCTCGAGGAGATCGTCGAGGGCTTCAAGAAGGGGGTCGCCGAGAGCCTCTCCGCGGAGGACTACGACACCCACTTCAATCTCGGCATCGCCTATCGCGAAATGGGCCTGCTCGACGAGGCGATCGGCGAGTTCCAGCTGGCGGCCAAGGACCCCAAGTACCTGATCGACTGCTGCTCGCTCCTGGGCGCCAGCTTCCTCGACAAGGGGCTGCCGGATCTGGCCGTGCGCTGGTATCAGCGGGGGCTCGAAGTGCCCGACCTGCCCGAGGAGGCGACCCTCGGGTTGCTCTACGATCTCGGCAACCTCTACCAGGTGGTGGGGGAGGCCGAGAAGGCGCGCAAGACCTTCGTCGAGATCTACGGCATCAACTCGAACTATCGCGACGTGGTGGCCCGGCTCGAAGAGCTGGGCGGCTGAAAGCCCAGGGCCGAGCCGGCACCGCGGCGGCCCGCGCGGGCCGACTAAGATCGGCTTCATGACGACGCCCGCCTCGGATCTCGAGCCCATTCTCCCCGTCGCACCCGACGCCGACCGCCGACGCAACCGGCTCCTCTGGACGGTGGTGGCGCTGGCGGTGCTCGCGATCGCGCTGTTGCGCTTCGGGCCACGGCTGCGGGCCCCGTTCCTGCCCCAGCCGGTGGCCGCTCACGTCGCGCTGCTGCCCGAGGGCGCGGCGGTGGCCGGCGACGGGCCGCACGAGCTCGCGGCCGGCACCCCGTTTCGCCTCTTCGCCGTGCTCGAGGCGAAGACGGTGACGGGAGCCACCGTCTACTTCACCGAAGCGTCCGCGCTGCGACTGGGCGGGGCGGAGGTGCCGGCCAACCAGCTTCGGCGCTGGCCGGCGGGGGCGCGCACGGTGAAGGTCCGCTGGTGGACGGTGGAGGGCTTCGCTCCCTATCTGGCCGTCTCGGCGCCGGAGGATCTGGAGCGGCTCCGTTACGTCGAGAGCTTCCGCCCGGAGTGGGGGCCGGCCTGGACGGCCGAGGGAACGATCGATCCGAAGCTCGTCCAGCTCGACCCGGCCTCGCCCTTGCGACCGCTGCCGTTCGGGACGCAGCGCTACTCGGTGCGGATCGAGGTCTACGACTCGGCGTCGGCATTGACCGCCGCCGAGCGGGTGGCGAGCCCCGGCGCCACCGAGCTCGTGGCGCGGCCCGACCGGGTGACCGCCGCGACCGCGACGCTGCCGCCACCGCTCGGCCGCGTCTCGCGCGCCTTCGGGTTGCCGCAGCTCGATCCGTCGGAGGGTCTGCCGGAGGAGCTCGCGCGCCGCGTCGACGCCCTGCACGCGGCGGAGCTGGCGTTCGAGCGCGCCGCCCTCCTGCGCGACCACCTGGAGGCCTCGGGCCGCGGGCCTGGAGACCTCCGCTGGCGACTCGTCGATCTCGCGGCCGATGGACCCCGCTGGGACGACGGCCGCGCCGCGGGGAGCGATGCGGCGGCGCCAGGCGACCTCGTCCAGGGGGGCGCGCGCATCGTCGTGCTGTTCCGGGACGAGGGTGAGCGCGGGCGGCTCGATCCCGCCGATCTGGTGCTCGACTTCCACCGCGGCGCCAAGATCCGGCGCTTGGACGAGGTCTTCGCGGAGGCGGGGGCCTTCGAGCTCGAATGGGCCCCGCTCACCGCCGACGCGACCGCGGCGGCTTCGGGGTCGACCCGCACGAGCCGGCGCGGACCCTGATAGATTCCGCGATCCGCAGGAGGAGAGCCCCGACATGAAGATCATCACCCTCCTGCCCGGTGACGGCATCGGGCCCGAGGTCACGGCCGCCGCGGTGCGGGTCATCGAGGCGGCCGGCGCGCGCTTCGAATGGGATTCGCACGCCGCCGGCAGCGAGGCGCTCGCCCGCCACGGCGACCCGCTGCCGCAAGAGGTGCTCGACTCGATCGTGCGCAACGGCGTGGCGCTCAAAGGGCCGGTCACGACGCCGGTGGGCAAGGGTTTCCAGTCGGTCAACGTCCGCTTGCGCCGCGCCCTCGAGCTCTACGCCAGCCTGCGGCCGGCGCTCAGCCTGCCCGGCGTGCCGTCGCGCTTCGCCGACATCGACCTGCTGGTGGTGCGCGAGAACACCGAGGGGCTCTACAGCGGCATCGAGCACACGGTGATCCCGGGCGTCGTCGAGAGCCTCAAGGTGATCACCGAGAAGGCCTCGACGCGGGTGGCGCGCTTCGCCTTCGACTACGCCCGCGCGCACGGCCGGCGGCGGGTCACGGTCGTGCACAAGGCGAACATCATGAAGCTCTCGGACGGGCTCTTTCTCGACTGCGCGCGGCGGGTGGCGGCCGACTACCCCGACGTCGCGCAGGACGACAAGATCATCGACGCGCTCTGCATGCAGCTGGTGCTGACCCCGGAGCGCTTCGACGTGCTGCTGCTCGAGAACCTCTACGGCGACATCGTCTCCGATCTCTGCGCCGGGCTGGTCGGCGGCCTGGGCGTCGTGCCCGGCGCCAACCTGGGCGAGGCCGGAGCGGTCTTCGAGGCGGTTCACGGCAGCGCTCCGGACATCGCCGGCCGGAATCTCGCCAACCCGCTGGCGCTGATCCAGACCGCGGTGCTGATGCTGCGCTACCTGGACCTCCACGAGGAGGCGGAGCGTGTCGACGGCGCGCTGCGCGCGGTGCTGGCGGCGGGCGTGAGAACCCGCGATCTGGGCGGCGCGGCGACCACGACCGAGTTCACCGAGGCGATCGTGCGCGCGATCGACCGCGCCTGAGGCGGCGGGCGGCGAGCGGACGGAACCCCGAGCGGATGGACGAGATGAAACGGGAACAGGCGATGTGCTGGTCGCTCGCGGCGGCGCTCGGCGCCGGCTGCGCGCCGTCGCAGCCTGGCCCGGTGGAGCCGGTGGAGCCGGTGGCGCCGGCCGCCGCGCCCGCGGAGCCGCGGGCGGCCGAGCGGCCGTTCGACCTGGTGGCGCACGGCGAGACGCGGAGCGATCCCTTCTATTGGCTGCGGGAGCGTGAGAGCCCCGAGGTCCGCTCCTACCTCGAGGCCGAGAACCGCTACCTCGAAGCCGTGCTCGCGCCGGCGGCGCCGCTGCGCGAGCGTCTCTTCGAAGAGCTCGCCGGCCGGCTGGCGCCGGCCGACCAGACCGCGCCCTGGCGGCAAGGGGACTGGCTCTACTATCGGCGCTTCGAGCCGGGCGGCGACTACCCGCTGGCCTGCCGGCGCGCCGGGTCGATGGAGGGGCCCGAGGAGGTCCTGCTCGACGGCAATCAGCTGGCGCGGGGGCACGCCTTCTTCTCGTTGGCCCGCTTCGAGCCGAGTCCGAGCGGCCGGTACGTCGCCTACGCCGTCGATACCGTGGGGCGGCGTTTCTACACCCTCCGGATCCGCGACTCGACCACCGGCGAGACGCTGCCCGACACGATCGAGGCGACCACCGGGGAGGTCGAGTGGGCGGCCGACGACCGGACGCTGTTCTACCTGCGCCAGGATCCCGAGACGCTGCGGGCCGATCGCGCCTTCCGGCACCGTCTCGGGGCGGATCCGCGCGGCGACGAGGTGGTCTATCGGGAGGAGGACGAGACCTTCTCGCTGTCGCTCGCCAAAACCACTTCGGAGCGCTACCTCGTGCTCTGCTCGCGCCAGACGCTGGCGACGGAGTGCCGCGTGCTGCCGAGCGACCGCCCGGCCGCGGAGTTCGAGATCGTCGAGCCCCGGCGGCGGGGCCACGAGTACTGGCTGGATCACCAGGCTGGTCGGGATGGCGGGCGCTTCCTCTTCCTCACCAACGACGGCGCGCGCAATTTCCGGCTCGCCGCGGCCCCGGTGGCAAGCCCGCGGCGGCAGAGCTGGAGCGAGCTCGTGCCCGGCCGCGAAGACGTCCTGCTCGCCGACTTGCGGGCGTTCACCGGGCGGATCGCGCTGCTCGAGCGCAGCGGCGGGCTCCCCCGGCTGCGGCTGCTCGACGCCGGGGGGCGCGAGCTGCGGACGCTCGCCTTCGACGAGCCCGCCTACGCCCTCGAGCTCGACGAGCGCTCCGAGCACGGCGGGCCGCTGCGCTTCCGCTACTCGTCGATGACCACCCCCTGGACGGTCTACGAAGAGGACTTCGAGACGGCGGCGCGGACCCTGGTCCACCAGGAGCGGGTGCTGGGGGGCTTCGACGCCGCGGCCTATCGCACCGAGCGCTTCGCCGCCCCGGCGCGCGACGGCGCCGAGGTGCCGGTGACTCTGCTGTACCGGCGCGGCACGCCGCGCGACGGCACGGCGCCGCTGCTGCTCGAGGGCTACGGCGCTTACGGTTACGACAACGAGCCGGCCTTCGACGCCAACATCCTGTCGCTCGCCGACCGCGGCTTCGTGGTCGGCATCGCCCACGTGCGGGGTGGCCAGGAGCTGGGGCGGGCCTGGTACGAAGCCGGGCGGCAGCGCGCCAAGCTGAACACCTTCCACGATTTCATCGATGTCGCCGAGTACCTGAAGCGCGAGCGCTGGGCCGACCCGCGGCGGACCTACGCCGTCGGCGGCAGCGCCGGCGGTCTGCTGATCGGCGCCGTGTTAAACCTGCGGCCGGAGCTGTTCGACGGCGCGATCGCGGCGGTGCCGTTCGTCGACGTCGTCACCACCATGCTCGATCCGACGATCCCGCTCACCACCGGCGAGTACGACGAGTGGGGAGATCCGAACGATCCGCGGGATTACCACTTCCTGCTCGGCTACTCGCCCTACGACAACGTCGCCGCCAAGCCCTATCCCCACCTGCTGGTGACCACCGGCTTCCACGACTCCCAGGTCCAGTACTGGGAGCCGGCGAAATGGGTGGCCAAGCTGCGGACGCTGCGCACCGACCGCTCGAAGTGGCTGCTGCTCCACACCGACTTCGACGCCGGCCACGGCGGCGCCTCCGGCCGCTACCGCCGCCTGCGCGACAAGGCCCTCCAGTACGCTTTCCTGCTCGAGCTCGCCGGCCGCCCACGCTGAGCCCCCGCCGCCCTCGACCGGAGACGCTCCCGGCCCACGGGTGAGCTCGCGCGGAGACGGTCCGAACGGTGGGCGACGGGCGCGGCCCGGGAACACGCATTGCATGCTCGTGCCTGGACTCCGTTGGGCGTGGCAACCTGGGAGGCCGTCATGCGCACCTTTTCGCTGGTCTCGTCCGTCGCTCTCCTCGCTCTCTCTTGCAGTTCCGCGCCGCCGCCCCGGGTGAGCCCGTCGGCGGCGGTGGGCACGCTGTCGACGCCGGTGCGCGTCCGCGCGGCCAACCTGCCCCCCGCCTCGACCTTCGCCTTCGGCGAGCGGCCCGCGGAGGCGCCGCCGCAGCTCGAAGCGCTCGTCGCCGGGCTGCTCGAGCGCCGTGGCTGGAGCGCCGAGCCCGGCGGAGGAGCCGATGTCCTGGTCGAGGTCGGGCTCGGCGAGCGGCTCGATCCAGGCCGCTCACGGGGTGCCGAGGTAGAGGCCAGGGGCGATGACCGCGGCGGCGGTGCGGCCCAACAGATGACCTTCAACGCCGGCCCCGGCGGGTCGGAGGGTGACATCCTCCATCGCGAGCAGGCCGGGAGCCGGTCCCCAGGCATCCCACCTCCGGATTGGGCGTACGGTGCCAGGTCCCTGGCGGTGCAACTGGTCTCGGCCTCCGGGGGCACCTGGAGCGCGGAGACTTGGGCGGAGTCCCCCCGGCTGGTCGAGGAGCCGAGCTGGCTGCGGCTGGTCCTGTCGCTCGCCGACAGCTTGCCGCGCGCGTCGGTTCCCTCGCCGGAGGCGGCCGCCATGGTGCGGCTGGGAGTGGACTTTCTCGCTCTGCCGGGCTCCGGCGCGGACGGTTCGACGCTCGTGGTCCTCGCCGGGGTCGAGGCGGGGAGCCCGGCGGAGCATGCCGGCTGGCGGCCGCGCGACCTCCTGGTCGAGATCGGCGGGCAGCCGACCGGCCAGACCCATTGGCGCCAGATCGCCGCATGGCTGGCGGCCGCCGAGCGCGAGCCGGTGGCGGTCGAGCTGCTGCGCGCCGGCGAACGGTTCCGGACCTACCTGGTTCCCGTCGGGCCGCGCCCGGTGACCTGATCTCGATCGCCGCCGCCGCCACGGCCCCGGCGATGCCAGAATCGGGGCCGTGGACGAGCGCTCCGGCTCGCTGTTCGAGGAACCCGGCGCCGAGCCGCGCGAGCGGCCCGGAACCGCTTCGCCGCTCGCCGAGCGGATGCGGCCGCGGACGCTCGACGAGGTGGTGGGACAGGCGAAGGTCGTCGGGCCGGCGGGCTTCCTGCGCCGCGCCATCGCCGCCGACCGGGTCCCCTCGCTGGTCTTCTGGGGCCCCCCCGGCTGCGGCAAGACGACCCTGGCGCGGCTGATCGCCGAGGCGACCGCGGCGCGCTTCGTCCCCTTCTCGGCGGTCACTTCGGGCATTCAGGAGATCAAGCGGGTGATGGCCGACGCCGAGCGGCTGCGCGCCGCCGCCGGCCGACGGACCCTGCTGTTCGTCGACGAGATCCACCGCTTCAACCGGGCGCAGCAGGACGCGTTCCTGCCCTTCGTCGAGCGCGGCGACATCGTGCTGGTCGGCGCCACCACCGAGAACCCCTCGTTCGAGCTCAACGCGGCGTTGCTGTCTCGTTGCCGGGTGGTGGTGCTCGAGCCGCTCGGCGAGAGCGACCTCGTGCGGCTGCTCGAGCGCGCCCTCGCCGACGCGGACCGCGGTCTCGCCGGTGCGGGCGTAGCGGCGGGCCCGGAAGCCCTCGCCGCGGTCGCGGCGCAGGCCTCGGGCGACGCCCGCAAGGCCCTGACGCTACTCGAGCTCGCGATCGAAGACGCGCGCCTCGACGGCCGCGCCGAGCTCGCCGCCGACGAGGTCGCCCGCGTCGCGCAGCGCAAGATCCTGCTCTACGACAAGAGCGGCGAGGAGCACTTCAACCTCATCTCGGCGCTGCACAAGTCGCTGCGCGAGAGCGATCCCGACGCGGCGCTCTACTGGCTCGGCCGGATGCTCGAGGCGGGCGAGGATCCGCACTACGTCGCCCGGCGGATGGTGCGCTTCGCGGTCGAGGACGTCGGTCTGGCCGACCCCTCGGCGCTCGAGCGGGCGCTCGCCGGCTGGCAGGCCTACGAACGGCTCGGCTCGCCCGAAGGCGATTTGGCGCTGGCGCAGGTCGCCCTCTATCTGGCGCTGGCACCCAAGAGCGTGTCGGTCTATCGGGCGTGGGGAAAGGTGCGGGAGACGATCGCCACCCGGCCCGCGGATCCGGTGCCGCTCGCGATCCGCAACGCGGCGACCGAGCTGATGAAGGGCCTGGGCTATGGCGCCGGCTACGTCTACGCGCCCGACACCGAAGCCGGCGTCGCCGGCCTCGACTGCCTGCCCGAGAGCCTCGCCGGCAGCCGCTTCTACGAGCCCGGCGGCGCCGGCGTCGAGGCCCGCGTCGTCGAGCGCCTGGCCGAGCTCGAGCGCCGCCGCGCCGAGGCGCGGTCACGGACGAAGAAGCCCCGCCGATGAGCGGCGGCGAGCGGCGTGGGGAGACCAGCTCGCGCCGACGCCGCGCGGTGTCGGCGAGTGCGAGGCACCGGGTGATTGTGGCGCTCGCGGCTGTGGCGGGCATCGCGACGCTCGCCGGCTGCGACGGCCGCGAGCGCGCTGGCGCGCGGGAAGCGGCGCGGCCCGCGCCGTCACGCGAGCGGCCGCGCCTCGAGTCGACGCCACCACCGCCTGCGGGCCGCGCCGTCTCCCCCGGAGATCCTCGGGCTGTCGCCGCCGCCCAGGCCTTCTTGCGGGATCCCGTCCAGAGGGAAGCTTGCGGGCCCTATGCACTGATCACCGAGAGCGCCGCGGCGCGGCGCGCGGAGTGGGTGAGCCTGTGCGCGGCGATCGCGGAGCCTTTCGAGGCAGAGTACAGGCGGCGGCTCGGTGTGCCGCTCCATCACCCGCCGGCGGGCACGATCGTTCTCTTCTCCGAGCGCAGCCGCTTTCGCGCTTATGCCGCGAGCGATCCGGCGCTGCCGGGGGGCTACGCCGGTTTCTCTCTCGCCGCCTGGGGGCTGGTCGCGCTGCCCGTGGGGGATATCGCGGCGGAGGAGATCGCCCGCACGCTCGCGCACGAGCTCGCCCATCTCGCCCACCGGCGGGCCTTCGGCGTGGAGCTGCCGCCGTGGCTGGCCGAGGGGTTGGCGGATGCGGTCGGAGATTCGGCCGGTCCCGCCGGCTTCGCGCCGTTCGAAGGCTTCGCGGGGGTAGAGGGGATCCGTCGGCGGTTGGTGCTCGGCTATCGATCCGGGCGGGCGGATTCGCTCGAGCGGTTGGTCTCGCTCGACCGCGACCGCTTCGACCGCGGCACCGTCAGCTACGACTACGAGCAGTCGGCGCTCTTCGCGCGCTTCCTCCTGCTGGATACAAGGCTCGCCCCGCGCTTTCGCGACTGGCTCGCCGCGCAGGCCTTGCGCGGCGAGAGTCCCACCCCAAACTTGCGCACTTCGCTGGCCTCGGACTGGCCTGAGCTCGAGCGGCGCTTTCGCGACTGGCTGGAGCCGGGGCTCGGCGCCGGCGGCCCGCTGGAGGGGAGGAATCCGTGAGACCGACTGCCGTCGAAAACCGCCGCCGCCGACTCCGCGAGCTGTGCGCCCTCGGTCTGCTCGCCTCCACCATCGCGGCGAGCCCGGTCGCCACGGCCCCTCCAGAGGTCGACCTCGGCCGGCTCTTCGCCGATGCCGCCGCCTGGCATCACGGCGCCGACGCGCTCGCAGCGGCCATCGAGCGGGTGAAGGCGCTCTCGGCGTCCCCGTGGAGGAGCGCGGACGAGCTGGTGGCCACGCTGCGGGCCAAGGACGAGGTCCACCGCTCTGCGGCCGAGGTAGACGGCTATCTCGGCCTGCGCGAAGCCTTCGACGCCACGGACGAGATGGCGGCCACGCTTCGCCCGCGCATGGCGGCGCTCGCCACCCGCTGGGAAGGTGAGGCCTTGCCGGCCTTCGAGGCGGCCGTGGCGGCGTTGGAGGCGGCAACTCTCGAGCGCTGGCTGGCGGCCGAGCCGTCGCTTCGACCCTACCGCTGGTCGCTCGGCGCGGGGCAGCGCGCCGCGCCCCGCAGGCTGGAGCCGCGGGAGCGCGAGCTGCTCGGCCTGATCGACGTCGAGCGTCGAGGCACGCGGCAACTGCACACGGCGCTGACGCTGCTCGAAGCCCCCGAGGTCGAGGTCGGCCTGGCGTCGGGAGAGCGTCTCGCGATCACCCCCGCGTTGGCGCGCAATCTCTCTGCCGAGATCGCGGACCCGGTCGACCGGCGCCGGGCCCAGTCGGCTTGGCGGGAGGCGCTCGGCCGGCGCGCGCCATCGCTCTCTGCCCTGTTGGCCGGCGTCGTCCGCCGCGAGGCGTCCGATGCCCGCCAGCGTGGCTTCGCTTCGCCGGTCGCCGCGGCGTTGGCCGAGGAGGCGATCCCGGAGGAGGTCGTCGCTCGTCTGGTGGAGGGCGCCCGCGCCGCCGGTCCGGCGGTGGGGCGGATCCACGCCGCGCGCCGAACGCTCCTGGCGGTCGAGCGTTACGGCACGGCGGATATCCGGGTTCCGGTCGCGGGGCTGCGCACGGACTGGACCTGGGTCGAAGCGCGCGCCGCGATCGAGCTGGCGGCGGCGGGCCTCGGCGACGAGATCGGCCGGGTCACCGCGCGGGCGTTCCGCGAAGGCTGGATCGACGCGGTCGAGCGGCCGCGCAAGCGTCCGTCGGGGTTCTCGACTTACGTCTACCGCGACCACCCCTACGTGAGCGTCGTTTTTCGCGGCGCCACCGCGGACCTGTTCCGCCTCGCCCACGAGGTCGGGCATGCCGTCCACCACCAGCTTGCCTTCGAGGCGCAGCCCTTTGCCGCCGCCCGGCCGTCGGTCCTGGCCTCCGAGACGGCCGCGGCCCTCTTCGAGCTGGCGCTGGCCCGGCAGCTGGGGGAGCTGGCTTCGGGAGCGGTGGCCGCGGCGACCGCCGATTTCGAGGTTCAGACGATCTTCCGGACTTTCGTCGGCACCGCCCTCGACGCCGACTTCGAGATCGCGGTCCACGCGCTCGGCGGCGAGCACGACGGGGCGAAGCTGGGCGAGCTCTACCGCGAGCGTCTAGTGGCGTTCCACGGCGGCGCTCTGGAGCTCGAACCGGCTGACGATCACGGCTGGATCGAGACCCCGCACTTCTTCACCGCGCCCTTCTACATGCCACGCTACGGGCTCTCTCTGGCGGCGGCCGCGGCGCTGTTCGAGCGGATCTCCTCGCCGGATGCGGTGATTCGGGAGTCGGCCCAGCGCGACCTCGCCGCCCTCCTGCGGGCCGGCGCGACCGATTCGCCGGTCGAGCTGCTCGCCCGGGCAGGCGCGGACTTGCGTCGCCCGGAAACTCTCGCCGCGGTCGGGCGTCGTCTCGCCGGGCTGGCCGACCGCCTCGAGCCGCCGCGGCGCTCCGGGGCGAGGTAGGCGCGGAAACCGCGGCCGCGCGGCCGCGTAGGAATCAGGAGGGAGGGGTGCGACGATGACCGAACGACCGCTGCGCCGTTCGCCGAATCAGCGGATCTTGGGCGGGGTGATCGGCGGTTTCGCCGAGTACTTCGACCGCGACGCTTCGCTGCTGCGGGTGCTCTACGTGCTGCTGTCGGTGCTCTCCGCGGCCTTTCCGGGGATCCTCGTCTACCTGATCCTCTGGATCGTCATTCCCGAGCGCCGGCCGCACGAGGCGTGAGGCGGTGCCGGGCGCCCCGCGATCGCGGAGCGCCCGGCGGCGGGTGAGGCCGTGGCTCAGGCGGCGCGGCGGCGACGCGCCAGACCCGCGAGCGCCACCAGAGCGAGCAGCCCGGCGAACGCCGCGAAGCCCCAGGTGGTGAGCGTCGGGATCTCGATCAGCGACAAGCTGACGAAGAACCGCGTCGGATCGTCGGCGCCGGCGACGCCGGGGTCGTCGGTCAGCCGCGTCGCCTCGTTGGTGCCGTTGCCGTCCCCGTCGTAGGAGATCGTCCCCTGGTTGGAGACGGTCTGCCCCGCGGCGGCGGGGAGGATCGTGGCGTCGATGACGATCGTGACGGAGCCGGCGACCGGAATCGCGCCGTTCCATGTCACCGTGTTGCCGGCCGTGCCGACGGTGCCCGAGCTGGCGGCCGCCGAGACCAGCGCCAGCGTGGCGGGCAGGGTGTCGGTGAATTCGTCGCCCGGATTGTCCCCCTGGATGCCGGGGCCGGCGTTGGTCAGCACGATGGTGTAGG
Source organism: Acidobacteriota bacterium (assembly GCA_014584695.1). GTDB lineage: Bacteria > Acidobacteriota > Thermoanaerobaculia > Multivoradales > JAGPDF01 > JACTMI01. The sequence continues at coordinate 11,403 of JACTMI010000023.1, read as the reverse complement.
TGACGAGCCCGCCGACCTGGAAGTCGCCGCCGACCGTCTTGGTGCCGGAGACGTCGGCCGCCAGGCCGCTGACCTCGGTGGTGTCGGTGGCCGAGTTGTTGCCGCCGTTGGGATCGGTGAAGCCGCCGGGGGCGGTGATCGTCGCCGTGTTCGAGAGGGTGCCCGAGAAGGCGGCGGAAATGGTGGCGTTGACCGTGTAGGTCGCGGACCCACCGGCCGGCAGGTTGACCAGGTCGTTGATGTTGCCGCCGACCGGACCGGCGGTGCAGGTGCCGCCGCCGGCGCCGACGCAGGTCCAGGAGATGCCGGTGAGCGCCGCCGGGAAGGTGTCGGCGACGGTGGCGCCGGTGACGTTCGAGGGGCCGGGGTTCGAGGCGACGAGGGTGTAGACGATCGCCTGGCCGGCAGTGGCGGTGGCCAGGCCGTCGGTCTTGGTGATCGCGAGGTCGCCCTGCGGCGTCAGCGTGTCGGTGTCGGTGGCGCTGTTGTTGCCCGGCGCCGTATCGGTGAAGCCGCCGGGGGCGGTGACGGTGGCGGTGTTGACCAGCGCGCCGGTGGCGGCGGGGGAGATGTTGCAGGTCGAGGTGTAGGTCACCGAGCCGCCGGCCGGCAGGTTGACGACGTCGCTGATGTTGCCGGCGAAGGGTCCGGCGGTGCAGGTGCCGCCGCCGGCGCCGACGCAGGTGGTCGAGCAGCCGCTGAGGATGCCGGGGAAGGTGTCGGCGACGGTCGCGCCGACCGCGTTCGACGGCCCGGAGTTCGCGGCGGTGATGGTGTAGGTGACCGGCGTGCCCGGGATCTCGGTGGCGCTGCCGTCGGTCTTGGTGATCGACAGGTCGCCCTGCGGCGTCAGCGTGTCGGTGTCGGTGGCGCTGTTGTTGCCCGGCGTCGGATCCGCGACCGCGCTCGCGACCGTGGCGGTGTTGACCAGCGTGCCGGTGGCGGCCGGGGAGATGTTGCAGGTCGAGGTGTAGGTCACCGAGCCGCCGGCTGGCAGGTTGACGAGGTCGTTGATGTTGCCGGCGAACGGTCCGGCGGTACAGGTGCCGCCGCCGGCGCCGACGCAGGTGGTCGAGCAGCCGGAGAGGATGCCGGGGAAGGTGTCGGCGACGGTCGCGCCGGTGACGCCGTCGGGTCCGGCATTCGAGGCGGTGATGGTGTAGGTCACCGGCGTGCCGGGGATCTCGGTGGCGCTACCGTCGGTCTTGGTGATCGAAAGGTCCGCCGAGAGCGGCCGGCAGGCGGTCACCGAGACATCGTCGATCGCCACGCCAGCGAGCTGCACCGTGGTGTCGCTGTCGAGGTGGAAGAGGAGCTCGACGTTCTGCCCGGCGTAAGCGTCGGCCCGGCGCTCGAACAGACCCCAGCCGGCACTCTGCTGGAGGGTCACGGTGGGGTTACCGACCAGATCCGTCATGGTGGCGTCCAGCCACTCGAACAGCCGGCTCGGGTTGACCGGGCCGACCTGCCGGATGTCGACCGAGTAGTGATCGAACGTCGCGTTCTCCATCTGGTAGCGCTGCGCCCAGCGGACGACGACCGGGGCCGAGAGGCCGGCCAGATTGATGTTGGGCGACAGCAGGTCCTGGTTGCTCGACGCGTTGTACGTATTGTCGAGGTCGGTCACCCAGCAGTTCGTGCCGCTGTTGCAGGTGGTGATCGGCGCGAAGCTCGGCAATCCACGCTCCCACTCGTCCTGCGCCCCGGAGTGCGTGAACCCCCCGTCGTTGGCCTCGAAGTCCGACGAATAGACCACCAGCGGCGCGAAGCCGGGCGCGCAGGCGGGCGGCGGTGGCGGCTCGCAGATGCGGAGGCTCCACGCCGTGAGGGTACCGCCGCTGGCGTTCGTGACGTCGTCCCGGAGGTCGAGCGTCCAGGTGCCGCCGGCGTCCTCGCCGTCGAACCAGGAGAGCCGGTAGGCGAGCTCCGGCTTGAACGATGGGCCACGGAGCACGGTGAACAGCGGTGGCATGGCGGCCTCGTCATCGAAGACGGTGTCCATCTGCGTCTGGCCGCCGGCCGCGGTGGCGCCGATATCCGTGAACAGGCTGTTGACGTTGCCCGCCGGCGAGCGCAAGCTGACGTCGAGGTCGGCCATCTGCGCATGGTTCAGCACGATCGCGACGTCGAGGTCCGCGATCCGCGGGTTGCCGGGTACCGTGATCGTCGAGCTGACCAGCCCCGCTCCCGGCCCGATCGCCACCGGCACGTCGGTGCTGGTGTAAGTCGTGCAGTTGACCCCCTCGTCCGTCGCCGGGTGGATCGAGACGCTCAAGTGGTAGGTCGCCGTCGGGCCGCCGGTCGCGGCGGAGGCCGAGTCGACGAAGGCGAAGTAGGTCCCGGTGTTCTTGACCGTCATGAAGAGTGCTTCGGAGTCGATCACGTCGACCGTGCCGCCGTCGTCCACGACGAGGATCTGGTTCGTGGCGTCTCCGAAGAGCGCGATACCGAGCCGCCCGTTCCAACTCACGCCGTCGCGTTCGGGATCGAGGTCGAGGGAGAGGAAGACGGTGTCGCCGGCATTGGCGGTGAAGCTGTACCAGTCCTGCTCGGTTCCGGCGGCCGGATTGCGCGTGCCGCTGACCCAGCCGCTCGCCGGCAGCGGGTTGGCGGTGGCCGGGGTGTCGTTCGGCTCGACCTCGGGCGTCGGCGCGCCGCTCTGGAGGCGGAAGTGGAGCTCGTACGGGCGCAGCTGGTTCGTGGCGCTGAAGTGCCGCACCTCCAGGAAGTAGGTCCCGGCCGCCGGGATCGAGGCGCCGGCGATCGACGAGGACAAACCGCCGATTGTCCCGTCGTCGTCGTCGAACTCGATCAGCGTCGTCCCATCGCTCTGAAAGAGGCGGAGCTGGCTGTCGGTCGAGCTGTTGGCCGAGAAGGAGGTCATCGTCGCGGCGTAGACCCGGTCGCCGGCGGCGGCGGTGAAAGACCACCAGTCGACGTCGGCGTTGGGGAAGATGTTGCCCCAGGCGACCACGTTCGAGCCGCCCAGCGGGTCGGCCGTGCCGAACGTGTTGTTCGGCTCCGACTCGACGACGTAGCCTTGCCCGAGCGGCGCGGAGGGTCCAGCCAGCCCCGGCGGGGCGTAGGGCGGAGCCGCGGGTCGCAAGTCCTCTGCGCCCTTGACCTCGGCCGTATCCGGCACCAGCGGCACGATCACGTAGGTGGGTTGACCCGGAAACGCCGAGGCGCCGTCGGGAGCCAGGGCCATGGGCAGGGCGAGCGTGGCGACGAGCGCGATCGACAGACCGGCGGCGGCGGGGCGATGCATGGACGGCCTCCTGGGTGAGGCGACGAAAAGGCGATTCAGCTTCTTCTGAAGATACGACGCTGAAACAAAGCCTAGAACCGTCGAGAGGTCCGGCGCAAGGGGGGGCGCCGCGTCGCCGGCGGGGCGGGTCAGGTGGCGCCGTTGCCGGCCGAGGCGGCGAGGACGTCGATTACGCCCTGCTTCGAGATCAGCTCGCCGAACAGGTGGGGGGGCTGGCCGGGGCGGTAGAGCAGGTAGAAGGGGATGCCGTAGCGGCCGTGCTCGGCGAGGAAGGTCGCGATGCCGTCGTCGCGGTTGGTCCAGTCGGCCTTCATCGGCACCACCTCGTACTCGGCGAAGGCCGCTACCATCTCCGGGGTGTGCAGAACCAGACGCTCGTTGACCTTGCAGGTGACGCACCAGTCGGCGGTGATGTCGAGGAAGACCAGGCGCCCTTCCTCGGCGGCGAGCCGTTCGGCTTCGATCCGGTCGAAGGGGAGCCAGGCGATCGTCGATGGGCCGGCGACGTTGGCGGCGGCCCGGGCCTCGGCGCGCGGCGCGCGGGCGGCGAGCGCGACCGAGGCGACCGCGAGCAGGAGGGCGACGCTCCAGCCCAGCCGCTTGCCTGCCGAGCCGGCGCGCGCGCGATGGGCGAGCCAGAGGCCGAGCGAGATGGCGAGCAGCGCGACCTGGAAGGTGGCTAGCCGCTCCGGCGCGATCTGCGCCGCAAGCACATAGAGCAGCCAGACCACCGCGCCGGCGAGCAGAAAGCCCATCGCGCCGCGCAGCGTCTCCATCCAGGCGCCGGGGCGCGGCAGCAGCCGAGCGGCTCCGGGCGCGACGGCGAGGGCGACGTAGGGGAGCGCGAGCCCGAGGCCGACGGCGGTGAAGATGGCGAAGACGATGCCGCCGCTCTGCGCCAGCGCGAACGAGAGAGCGGTGCCGAGGAAAGGGGCGGAGCAGGGGGTCGCCATCAGCGTGGCGAACAGGCCGGAGGCGAAGTGGCCCCCCAGCCCCTCGCGCGCGCCGCTGCGCTCGGCCGCCGTCACCAGCCGGCTGGGCAGCTGGATCTCGAACAGCCCCCAGAGGTTGAGTGAGAAAAACAGCACCACGACGGCGAGGAAGGCGACGAAGCCCGGCTGCTGAAACTGGATGCCCCAGCCGACCGCCGCGCCCGCCCCCTTGGCGGCGATCGCCGCGCCGGCCAGGCCCCAGAAGGAGAGGACGATGCCGGCCGTGGTGGCGAGCGCGCCGGCGCGCACCTGGCCCTTCGACTGCCCCGCGGCCTGCGCGAGACCGAACGCCTTGAGCGAGAGGATCGGCAGCACGCAGGGCATGGCGTTCAAGATCAACCCGCCGAGCAGGCCGAGCAGCAGCATCCCCGCGAGCGAAGCCGGCGGCAGCGCGGCGGCCACAGTCGCGGCGGGAGCGCGCTCGACGCCCTCGAGGCGCGCGCCGCCGGCGAAGATCGCCTCCGAGAGCGCCTCGCCACCCAGCCCGATCGCGAGCTCGAGCCGGGCGACCGCGTTGACCGGCGGCAGGCAGGACTTGTCGTCGCAGGCCTGATAGCGCAACTCCGCCTCGAGGGTGGCGGTGCCGGTCGCAGCCGGCGGTACCGCCAGCTCGAAGGGGACGATCATCCGCCCCTCGTAGACCGCGAGCGGTTCCTCGGCGAAGGCGAACTTGTACTGAATCGGCGCGGGGTACTCGACCGTCGCCTCGCCCCAACCCGCGGGGGAACGAACGGTCAGCACCGTCGGAATCAGGTAGTCGTAGGTCGGAACGTGCGCCTGGAGGTGCCAGCCCGAGTCGACGGTGACGACCGCGGCCAGGCGAGCCGAGCTTCCCGGCTCGTATGCGGTGCGACTGCCGACGAGCTCGAGCGCCGCTTTCTCGCGCGGCCCCCGCTCCGTCTCCTGCGCCGCGGCCCCACCGGAAAGCAGCGCGAGGACGAGCGCGGCGCGAGCCCAGCGCCGACTGGTGCGCGGGCTCACGAGCACCGCGAGACGGTCTTGAGCGCGGTCCAGTCCCGGCGCGCTTCGCTCACCAGCGGGCTCTTCGGATACCCGCTCTCGAGCCGCGCCAGCGCGCCCTGCGCCTTGGCGCAATCGCGGGCGTCGCGGGCGATGGCGAAGCCGAGCCAGTCGATCCGTTCGGTCAGCTGCGGGCTCGACAGGCTCGCGGCCGCGGCCGCGGCCTCCGCCATCGCCGTCGCGGCGGCCGCGAGATCGCCGGCGAGGCGGTGGGAGTCGGCGAGCAGGAAGCGGTGCCAAGCGGTGCGGGTGGCGTCCGCCGAGGGCGCCGCGACCAGCTTCTCGAACAGCGGAACGGCGCGCCGGCCGTCGCCGCGCCGGTGCCACTCCGCGGCCGCCCGTTCCCACTGCTGGACGTTCGAGCCCGCGAGCGCCGCCTGGTAGGTCTTGACCTCGGCCTCGTACTTGGCGAGCTCCATGCGCACCTTGCCGATCAGGCGCGCGGTGGGGAGAAAGCCGTCGATCCGGCCGACCAGGGCGCGCTGGGCGTCCAGCAGGAGCAGCGCCGGCAACGACTCGGCGCCGTAGCGGCGCTGGATGGCGGTGCCCTCCGCGCCGTCCTCGACGTCGACGCGCAGCAGCACGTAATCGCTGGCGAAGCGCTGGAATTCGGGGGTCGCGAAGACCTCCTTGTCCATCACCTTGCACCAGGTGCACCAATCGGCGTAGAGGTCGACCAGGACCAGCTTGCCCGACTCGCGGGCGGCCGCGAAGGCGGCCTCCGCGCGCTCGTGCCAGACGGCCTCGGAGGCGGCCGCCGGGGCCGTCGAAGTGCCGGCCAGCCAAGAGATTGCGAGGGTAAGAGAGAGCGCGACGACGGAGGCGGAGCGGGTCGTTTTCATGAGCTCGAGACGAGCTTCCGCCAAGGGTGCGGCGCCCGTGGCGATGATACCATGCAAGACATGCACCTAGCGGCCAGAATGAGTCGAATCGGCGAGTCGGCGACACTGAAAGTGTCGCGCCGGGCCGCCGAATTGAAGGCTTCGGGAGCCGACGTGGTCGACTTCGGCGCGGGCGAGCCGGACTTCGCTTCCCCGGGCGTCGCGGTCGAGGCGGCCCGGCAGGCTCTCGCCGACGGCTTCACCAAGTACACCCCCACCAGCGGCATTCCGGCGCTCCGGCGCGCCCTGGCGGAGCGCTTCGCGCGCCAGTACGGCGCGCCCTGGACGGCGGATCAGGTGCTGGTCTCCGTCGGCGGCAAGGGGGCGCTGTTCGAGATCGCGCTGGCGCTGTTCGAGGAAGGGCAGGAGGTCATCCTCCACACCCCCACCTGGGTGAGCTTCCCCGAGCAGATCCGGTTCGCCGGGGCGCGGGTGGTCGAAGTGCCGACCGACGGCGCCGACGGCTTCGCCGTGCACGCCGAGAAGATCGTCGGGGCCTTCACCGCGCGGACGCGCGCGGTCATCTTGAACAGTCCCTGCAATCCGACCGGCGGGGTGATCGCCGCCGAGGATCTGCGCGCGATCGTCGCCGCCGCCGCCGAGCGGGGGATCGTGGTCATCGCCGACGAGACCTACGAGCGCTTCGTCTACGACGGCGGCACCGCGGCCAGCGCGGCCGCGCTGGCGAGCGCGTATCCGGAGACGATCGCGCTCGTGGGCTCGTTCTCGAAGACCTACGCGATGACCGGCTGGCGGGTCGGTTACCTGCTCGGGCCGCCGCCGCTGGTCCGCGCCGCCGCCGAGATCCAGGGCCACGCCACCTCGAACCCCACCTCCTTCGCTATGGTCGGCGCCCTGGCGGCGCTCGCGGGGGCGGAGGGCGACATCGAGGCGATGGTGGCCGAGTACCAGGCCCGGCGCGACCTGCTGGTTCCCGCGCTCGCGGCGCTGCCCGGCGTGACCTGCCAGCCGCCCAAGGGCGCGTTCTACGCGTTTCCCGACGTCTCCGCCCACTTCCGCGGCGACATCACCGATTCGACCAGCTTCGCGGAGCGCCTGCTGGAGGAGGCCCACGTGGCCCTGGTGGCCGGCGCCGCGTTCGGCAGCGACCGCCACGTCCGCATCTCGTTCGCCTGCTCGCGGCACGAGCTGGCGCGCGGGCTCGAGCGGCTGGAGCGGTTCCTGCGCCGCAACTGAGGGCGCGCGGAGATGGCTCCAGCCGTCGACTCCGTGACCGCAGTCCCGACCCGCCTTTCGTGAGGTGACCATGAAATCGAAACTCCCGACCGACCGCACGGCGGCAGCGACCGCCGCGCTCGCCCTGCTCGCTGCGCTGCTGTTTCCGATGTCCGCGCCCGTGGCGGCGGCGCCGGCGGCATCGAACCCGCCGACCGCCGAAGAGGCCGCGCGCTTCCTCGAGCAGGCCGAGGCCGAGCTGTTGAGGCTCTGGATCGCGCGCGAGCGCGCGAGCTGGGTGCAATCGACCTACATCACCGAGGACACGGAGATCCTCGTGGCGCAGGCCAACGAAGCCACGATCGCCGCCACCATGAGGCTGGCGCGCGCGGCCACCCGCTTCGACGGGCTCGACCTGGCGGCCGAGCCGGCGCGCAAGCTGCAGCTGCTCAAGACCGCGCTGACGCTGCCGGCGCCCTCCGACGACGCGGCGCGCGCCGAGCTGACGCAGATCGCGGCCGAGCTCGAGGGGATGTACGGACGGGGCAAGTTCTGTCCGCCCGCCGGCGGCGACTGCCTCGACCTCGGACAGCTCTCGGAGATCCTGGCCACCAGCCGGGATCCCGCCCAGCTCGAGATGGCCTGGCGGGGTTGGCACGACACGGCGCGCCCGATGCGCGAGAAGTACCTCCGCTTCGTCGAGCTCGCCAACGCGGGGGCCCGGGAGCTCGGATTCGCCGACCTGGGCGCGCTCTGGCGCTCGAAGTACGACATGCCGGCGGACGACTTCGTCACCGAGCTCGACCGGCTCTGGTCGCAGGTGCGGCCGCTCTACGAGCAGCTCCACTGCTACGTGCGGGCGCGGTTGGCGAAGGCCTACGGCGCGGACGCCGTCCCCGCCGGCCAGCCGATCCCGGCCCACCTGCTGGGCAACATGTGGGCCCAGCAGTGGGGCAACGTCTACGACCTGGTGGCACCCGCCGACGTCGTGGATCCCGGATTCGTGCTGACCGAGCGGCTCCAGGCCAAGGGCTACGACGAGCGGGAGATGGTCCGCTCCGGCGAGCGCTTCTTCACCTCGCTCGGCCTGGCGCCGCTGCCCGAGACCTTCTGGACGCGCTCCCAGTTCACCAAGCCGCGCGATCGCGACGTGGTCTGTCACGCCAGCGCCTGGTCGGTCGACTGGGAAGAGGACCTGCGCATCAAGATGTGCATCCAGATCAACGAAGAGGACTTCAACACCATCCACCACGAGCTGGGGCACAACTTCTACCAGCGCGCGCACAACACGCGGTCGCCGCTCTTCCGCGACGGCGCCAACGACGGCTTCCACGAGGCGCTGGGCGACACGATCGCGCTTTCGGTCACTCCGAAGTACCTGGTGCGGACCGGCCTGATCGACGCCGAGCCGCCCGCCGCGGCCGACATCGCCCTGCTGCTCCGGCAGGCGCTCGACAAGGTGGCTTTCCTGCCCTTCGGTCTGACCATCGACAAGTGGCGGTGGGGGGTCTTCTCGGGCGCCATCCCGCCCGAGCGCTACAACCAGGCCTGGTGGGACCTCAAGCGCCAGTACCAGGGCGTGGCGCCGCCCGGCGCGCGGAGCGAATCGGACTTCGATCCGGGGGCCAAGTACCACGTGCCGGGCAACGTCCCCTACATGCGGTATTTCCTCGCCCACATCCTCCAGTACCAGTTCCACCGCGCGCTGGCGGCGACGGCCGGCGAGACGGGCCCGCTCCACCGCGCTTCGATCTACGGTTCGACGGCCGCCGGCGCGCGGCTCGAGCAGATGATGCTGATGGGCTCGTCGCGGCCCTGGCCGGACGCGCTCGAAGCGCTGACCGGCGAGCGGGAGATGGACGCGTCGACGATCCTCGACTACTTCGCGCCGCTCTCGGCCTGGCTTTCGGTCCAGAACGAGGGTCAGGCCTGCGGCTGGTGAGGAGGCCGCCCGAAAGCTCATGAACGACGCCGCGCAGCGCCGTCCGCGCACCCCGCCCGAAGGGGGCGGCTCCTGGTCGATCCGGGTGGGCGGCATCCCGATTCGGATCCACTTCACCTTCATCTTGCTGTTGCTCTGGTTCGGCGCCATCTCCGCCAGCCAGGGCGACGGCTTCTTCGGCGGCGTGGTCTTCCTGCTGCTGCTGTTCGGCTGCGTGGTCCTGCACGAGCTCGGCCACGCGACCATGGCGCGCCGGTTCGGCGTCCAGACGCGCGAGATCGTGCTCTACCCGATTGGCGGCGTGGCGCGGCTCGAGCGGATTCCCTCGGGCAAGGCCGAGCTGCTGATCGCGCTCGCCGGGCCGGCGGTCAATCTGGTGCTCGCGGGGCTGCTGTTCGGTTACCTGGTCGTCCGCCAGGTGCGCGCGCCCGGCTCGGCGGAGGAGCTGCTCACCGGCGCGCCGGTGGTCTGGCAGCTGCTGTTCGCGAACCTGGTGCTGTTCTTCTTCAACCTGATCCCGGCCTTCCCGATGGACGGCGGCCGCGTCCTCCGCGCGACGCTGTCGCTCGCCATCGGCCAGGACCGGGCGACCCAGATCGCGGCGACGGTGGGGCAGGGGATGGCGATCCTCTTCGCCATGCTGGCCTTCTTCCCGCCACCGATCAAACCGGTCCTGCTCCTGATCGCGATCTTCGTCTTCCTGGGCGCCGGCCAGGAGGCGGCCTTCCAGCGCGGGCGGACGGCCGTGCGCGGCCTGACGGCGCGAGCCGCCATGGTGACGCGCTTCGAGTCCCTGGCGCCGCAGGATTCACTGCAGCGGGCGGCCGAGCTGCTGCTCGCCACGCACCAGCAGGACTTCCCGGTGATCGACGCCTGGGGGCGCGTGGCCGGAGTGCTGCACCGGGGCGCCCTGCTGACCGGCCTCGCGGGGCCGGGACGCGACATGGCGGTGCTCGACCTGATGGACCGGGAACCGGTGGCCGTCGACCCGGAGACGCCGCTCGAAGAGGTCCTGCGCCTGCTGCAGAGCCGGCCCGCCGGACCGATCCTGGTGGTCGACGCCGAGGGCCTCAAGGGCATGATCACGCTCGAGAACTTCGGCGAGCTGATCGAAGTCTCCCAAGTCCTCCGCCGCTCCCAGCCCTCCACCTGAACCCCGCGAGCGCCCCGAGCGCCCCGAGGTCGCCGCGGCCGCACGGCCCGCCACCCCCTTCAACAGAACGCTCTTTCAACGTGAGCGCGCCCACCGGCGGGCCGGCCTGCGAGAGGAGAAGAGCAAAGCAAAGGCTCCATAGAAGGGGTCGAGTGCAGACCGCTGGTGGGGAAGGCGAAACGTCGGCGGTCGGCACGGCGATGGGGAGCGCGAGAGCGTCTCGCACTCGCCACGGGTGCACCTCCCGCCACCCCCTTCAACAGAACGCTTTTTCAACGTGAAGGAGCCCACCGGCGGGTCGGCCTGCGATACAAGAAAAGCAAAAGGCTCCATAGAAGGGGTCGAGTGCCGGCCGCTGGGGGGGAAGGCGAAACGTCGGCGGTCAGCGCGGCGATGGGGGAGCGCGAGGAAGTCTCTTACTCGCCACGGGTGCACCTCCCTCCACCCCCTTCAACAGAACGCTTCTTCAACGTGAAGGAGCCCACCGGCGGGTCGGCCTGCGAGAGGAGAAGAGCAAAGCAAAGGCTCCATAGAAGGGGTCGGGTGCCGGCCGCTGGTGGGGAAGGCCGAACGCCGGTGGTGGGCGCGGCGATGGAGAGCGCGAGAGCGTCTCGCACTCGCCACGGGTGCAATGCCTACCACCCCCTTCAACAGAACGCTTTTCCAGCGTGAAAGCGCCCACCGGCGCCCCGCACCGGTCACCCCGCCCAGCCGGTGATTCGAGAGATTTCTTGGGCCAAGTGTCACGTTTCACCCCCCTTGCGGCAACGGTATTTGTAGAGGGCCTGCTGAGCCGCGGGGTGGAGGTCGGCAAGAGCTCGTTCGTAGCCTCCCTGATCGCGCAGACGATCGACGCTTCGGGTGTCGAGAGAAGCGAGCCCCAGGCGGTGGCAACCGAGATCGCTCCGGTTGTCTGGCTTTCTGGCGCAAGGTCCGCAGCAACGGGCTACCGTGTCTTCTGGGAGAATCGA
>JACTMI010000048.1 GCA_014584695.1 Acidobacteriota bacterium | reverse complement strand
GTCCCCGGCGCCGGCGAAGTGATCGTCAGGCCGAACTCGGGCCCCGCGACGCCGCTCCGGGCAGGCTTCGGCGGGGCTTCACCGGCTGGCGCAGGCTGCGTCTGGCTTGGCTGCACGGCGAGCGGCGCCGCCGGCGCAGGGAGCAGGCCCCACTCCGGGCTCGACGTCGGCGTGTCCAGCAGCTCCCGAACTCGCGCGGAATAGGCCTCGCTCCCCGTGTTCCCGGGCGAGAGAAAGAGGATCCCGAGGTGGATGCCATCCGGGAAGCCGAACAGCGTCGTGGCGGCGGAGGCCAGGCCCCCTTCCTGGCTCACCCGGCCGACGACGCCATCGTGCCCCAAGGCCCCGAAGAGATCGCCGCCGGAGACGAACGCCTCGAGGACGAAGACTGCTGCGATCGACGCCGTGCACATGTTGCCTCCCGTGAAAGAAGAAGGCGAAGACGAATGCTGCCGAAGATCCTTCTATCAGACGTGCCGCTATGTCTCAAACCGCCGGATCGCCGCGGACTACTCGCCGGCGCAGACGGTCAGCAGCGCGCTCGTCGGCTCCCGCCAGACCTCGACCCGGAGCTCGCCGCAGCCCTGCCAGGGCGCGAGCAGCCCGATGACGCCGCGCAACCGTCTCGCTTCCGGCGGCCCGAGCACCGGCAGCCGCTCGAGATGCCGCGCCAGTCGCTCCAGGGGGCCGACGATGCGGTCCGGGTCGGCCCCCGCCGCCCAACCGCGCCACGGCCCACCGCCGCCCCTCGGCTGCGGAAAGCTGGCCTCGAGCCACGGTTGGAGGCGGCCGGCGGACTCGAGCGCCGAGGCGTCGAAAGCCGACAGTCGCGCCCCTCCGACCCAGGACCGATGCGGCTCCAGCCTGGCCCACCGGGCGAGCGACGAACCCGGGAGGCGCGGCAGCCTCCGGGGGCCATCCGCTTCGACCACGGCCGCGCGAGGCAGCCCCTCGAGGACACCCTCCTCCGTCCAGATCCAGAGCGCGGTCGGCCCCCCGATCGGCCCCAGCTCCGTCTCCGCGATCCAAGCGGCTGGCACCTGGACAGCGTCGCCTCGGGGGCCGCTCTTCAGAGGCGCCGGCACCGAGCCCAGCTCCGCCGTGGCGCCGCCGTTGGGCGTGCCGCGGACCCGCCAGAGCCCCGCGGGGAGCGACGCGGTCGCCTCCTCCCAGCGCACCCACGCGAGCGCCTCCGGCAGCTCGGGCACCGCACGCGCGCTCGGCGACGGCGATCTCTCCGTGGTCAGCCGCCAGACTCTTCCTTGCCACTCCACCCTTGCCCGGCGCTCCCGGGAGATCGCGACCTCCCCGCCGCCGAGCCAAGGGTTGCCCGCCACGGCACCGGCCAGCCGCGCCAGCGCCGCCACCGTCGGATAGACCGCCGCCTGCGCTTCGAGCTCGCCCGCGGGCCCGAAGGCGACGACCCACTCGCGCGCCGGCGGCACCGACCAGAAACCGAAGCGGGGCAGTCTCGGCGCCGGATGACCGGCCGACTCGGCGAGCAACGCCAGCCAGGCCCGCACGTCGCCCACGCGCTGCTCGAGGGCGCCCAGGTTCTGGTGCGGGTAGGGCAGCCAGAGGACGAGACTCCACCCCGGTTCCGCCAGGAGCTCGCGGGAGCGCTCGAGTCGCGGCACCCCGGCCCGGGAGCGCGGCAGATACCAGTAGGCGACGTGGGCGAGGAGGGCGACCGCCAGCCCGGCGAGGCCGAGGACCCGGCCGCGACCCCACCGCGCCATCACTCAGCTCCCGGGTCGAGGCCGAGCTCGACCAGGGCACTGGCGACGCCCGCCAGCGCCGGATCCCCCTCCCCCACCCCCAGGTCGGCCAGCGCCGCGCCGAGCGCCGATGCCAGCCCGACGCGCGGATCGTCCGGCCGGTGGGGGGCGAGCGGCGGCACTGGCGTCTCCGGCGGGCTGATGTCGCGCCGCACGCGGACGCAGAAATCGAGGTAGGCCCCCGCCGCCGCGGCCAAGCCATGCCGGCGCTCCACTTCGCGCCGACCCGCGGCGCCCAGCGCCGTCGCGAGCTCACGGTCGTCGGCCAGCCGGCGGAGCAAGGCGAGAATCTGCGCTTCCTCGTCGGCGCCCACCGCGACGCGCGCCACGGCACCGTCGGACAGCTCGGCGAACGAGCCCGCGTCGGTGACCAGCGTCGGGCGCCCCAGCGCCAGCAGTCGAAGCAGCGTCGCGGAGGTCTCGCCGCCGGTCGGATGGCGGAGGTTGATCGCGAGGTCACAACCGATCATCCAGTCGTGGAGCTGCTCGAGCGGCACGCGCCCCGAGACGTGCACGCCCGCGTCGCCGGTGCGCCGCAGCAACTCGAGGAAATCGTAGTAGGGCGAGATCTCCCCGACCACCGCGAAGCGGGCGCCGGGGCGCTCGGCGCGCAGCCGCGCGAACGCCGCGAGCGCCGGCTCGAGGTGCTTCTGTGGCGTGACGAACCCGAAGGTCGCGACCAGCAGCTCCTCGCTTCCGACCCCGATCGCCGCGCGGGCGCGGGCGCGCTCGGCCGCCGTGGGCGGGCGCAGAGCGTCGAGGTCGAGGGGGAAGGGCGCCACCTCGACCGGTGTCGCCGGCCGGCTGGCCAAGATCCGCCGACGCGCGAACTCGCTGTGGACGATGACACCCAGACTCCGGTCGACCAGACGCTCGAAGAGCGGGAACGACCAGACATCGACCGGGTAGTGACTGTCGAGCAGGCGCCGGGCCGCCCGCCAACCGGTGGCCCCCGCGGCATAGCGCATCTCTTCCAGGTATCCCGCCGCGTCGCCACGCGCCAGGGTCAGCTCGCGGACCAGGTGATGGAGCATGTACTCGTGGAGCACCACGACGCCGGGCCGCTCGAGCGCCAGCCGGTAGATCCCTTCGTGGTGATCCGCGCTGTTGCCGAGCTGATAGACCGCGAGATCGACGGCACCCCGGTCGAGCGCCGGGCCGAGCTGTGCCAGGTCCTGGCAGGGGACGCTGCCGCCCCAAGCCGCGGGCGCGAGCGCGGCAGCCTCGCTGTAAGCGGTGACCGTGGCGCCCGCGGCGACGAGCCCGGCGACGAGATCGACGGCATAGTCCGCGATGCCGGAGGTCGAGGGCGGCAGCGGCGTCGCGACGGCCAGGCGCAACGGGGTCATCCCGCGCCCAGCAGGTTGTCGATCACCTCGTCCCAGCCGATCCCGGCCGCGCGTGCCCGCGCCGCCCGCCCGAGCCGCGCCGCCAGCTCGCGGTCGCCGTAAAGCCGGTCGATCCGGCTGGCGAGCTCGCGCGGCGAGGCCGCCGGGGCGACCAGACCGGTCCGCCCGTCGGCGACGAACTCGAGCACGCCGCCGGCATCGGCGATCGTGACGACCGGCCGCTCGGCCAGGAACGCCTCCACCGCGACGTAGCCGTAGTCCTCGTCGAACGGCGCGTAGTAGACCGCCAGAGCGTCCGCGTAGAGCTCGGCCAGGCGCTGGTCGTCGACCCGCCCGGGCAGCTCGACCCGCTCTTCGACGCCCAGCTCGCGGGCCAGCCGCGCGAGCCGGTCGGCTTCCGGCCCCTCGCCGGCAATCACCGCGCGCACCGGTGTCGCCGCGGCCGCCACCGCGCGCACGAGCAGGTCGAAGCGCTTCATCGGATCCAGCCGGCCGACGGTGACCACGGCGTCGCCGTAAGGCCCGGCGCGCAGGCGGGGCGCGAGCGGCGGCGGCGGATAGAGGGTGCGCGCCGAGAGACCGTTGAAACGCTCCAGGCGGCGGCCGACGTTGTCCGAGATCGCGAACCGCGCCCGCGCCTCGCCGAGCGCTCGGCGGTCCATTTCGCGCAGCATGCGCGCCACCTCGTCGTCTCCCGGTCGAGCGCCGAAGTCGCTGAAGCTCGTCCCCTCGAGCTCGTAGACCTGGCGGAACTGGTGGATCAGCCAGACCACCTTGCGCGGATGCCGGACCACGTAGGACGGAAAGCGCGTCGCGATGACCAGGTCGACCCGGCGGCCGGCGACCTCTTCGAGGTCGACCAGGCGCCAGGCCAGCGCGCTCCGGAGAATCGCCTCCCGCGTGCGCCAGTTGAACGGCAGCGAGACGATCTCGGCGGCATGACCGCGGCGCCGCAGCTCGTCGCGCAGCGAGCCGTAGAGGACTTCGGCGCCGCCGGAAACGAACGGGATCTGCGCGGCGCAGATCACGATCGAGGCCGTCAACGCCGCTCGTCTCCCGGTGGAGCGGCCGCGGGCGGCTCGACCGCCGCGGCTTCGAGCTTCGCCACCCGAGCTTCGAGCTGTTCGACGCGCCGCCGGGCCGCGCGCTCGCGCTCCGCCAGCTCCTGCAGCAGGCGGCTGGAGCTCTGGTTGAAGCCGTTCTGCTGCGCCCACACCGCGCGCGCGTGCCACTTCAGGCCGAGGTGCCAGAAGAGCTTGCGCAGCAGGACCAGCCCGCGGCCGAACCGGCGCGGCGAGACCGGCACCGGCTCTTCCACGAACTCGCGTCGACGTAGCTCCGCCAGGTCGAGCGCGAGGTCGTCGCCTTCGCCGCCTCGCGCGGTGGCCAGCTCGCCCTGGCGCTGCCGGACGGCCGCGCGCAGGGTCGCGAGCGCGGCGGCGACCCGCGCGCGCTCGGCGTCGGATTCAGCGGCGGGGGGCGGCGGTGTCTCGGACATGGCGTGAAGCGGGCGGAACTCTAGCACCGGCGCTCGCTCTCACCGCCGGCACTCGCCGCGCGCTGTCGTACACTCGGGCGGGCGCGGTGCGCCCTCTCGTGTCCGAATCCTCTCCCTCCCCGCCGCCGCGCGTTGCGATCGACCTGCGCGCCCTGGTCCGGCGTCCGACCGGCATCGGCGTCCACACGCTGGCGCTGCTCGGCGAGCTGAAGCGGCTCGGCCGCTTCGAGCTGCTCGGGCTCGCCCATCGCCCGCTCGAGGAGCCCGAACCGCTGCGCGCGCTGGAGATCCCGGTCGAGATCCAGCCGGCGCCACTCGGCGTCCTCTGGCAGCAAGCCGTGCTGCCCCGCCGCCTGGCGCGCGGCGACATCGACCTGTTCTGGTCGCCGCTGCTGACGCTGCCGCTGCGGCCGCCGGTTCCCGCCGTGGTGACGCTGCACGATCTGGCCGCGCTCCACGTGCCGGAAACGCTGACCTGGAAGGTGCGCTGGAGCCTGCTCCCCTTCCTGGGCACGACCATCGAGCGCGCGGCGGCGATCGTCACGGTGTCCGAGACCGTCGCCGCGGAGGTGTTGGCCGCGTTTCCGGCGGCCCGCGGCAAAGTGGTGGCGATTCCCAACGGCGTCGATCCGGCCTTCCGGCCGGCGGATCCGGCGCGCGTCGAGGCCATCCGCGCCCGCCTCGGCGCTCCGCGGGGATACCTCCTGTACGCGGGCACGCTCGAGCCGCGCAAGAACGTCGAGCTCTTGCTCGACGCCTGGGAGACCCTGGCGCTGCGCGCCCCGGATGCCACCCTCCCCCTGCTTCTCGCCGGTCCCGACGGCTGGAAGAGCGCGGCAACGGCGGCGCGGATCGCCGCTCTGGCGCCCCGCGGGGTCCGACGCCTCGGCCGCCTGACCTCCACCGAGCTGATCGAGGTGATGCAGGCGGCGACGATCTTCGTCTACCCCTCGCTCTACGAGGGGTTCGGGCTCCCGGTCGCCGAGGCGATGGCTTGCGGCGTGCCGGTGGTGACCAGCGATCGCTCCTGCCTGCCCGAGATCGTGGGCGACGCCGGCCTCACGGTCGACCCCGAGGACGCGGAGGCGCTCGTCGCCGCCCTCGAGCGCCTGCTCGAGGAGGGCGGCCTGGCCGCTCGCCTGGCGGCCGCGGGAGTCGAGCGGTCCCGGCGCTATTCCTGGCCGGTGGCGGCGCGCCGCTTGGCCGACCTGTTCGATCGCGTGCTCGGGCGCGCCGGCGCTCCCGCCGCCGGCGCCGGGGTGGCCGCGCGATGAACGGCCCGATCGCCATCGACGCCCGCAAACTGGCGGACTACGGCATCGGGACCTACCTGCGCGGCCTGCTGGGCGCGCTCGCCGAGATCGATCCGGAACGCCGCTACGTCGTCCTCGCACCGCCGGGCGAGCGGGCCGGTCTCGAGCTGCCCGAGCGCTTCCGCTGGGTCGAGGAACCGGCCCCAGGCTACTCTCTGGCGGAGCTGTTCGCCGTCGCCCGGCGGGCGCGGCAGGCCGGGGCGAAGCTGCTGCACGCCCCCCACTACGTGATACCGCTGCGCCCGCCCTGCCCGGTCGTGGTCACGGTGCACGACCTCATCCACCTCGCTCATCCGGAGCTGCTGCCGCGGCCGCTCGCCCTCGCCTATGCGCGGGTGATGCTCGCCCGCGCCGCCCGGCTCGCGGCCCGCGTCGTCACGGTCTCGGAGACCGTCGCACGCGAGCTGGTCGCCGAGCTGGGCGTCTCCCCGGGGCGGATGAGCGTCATCCCCAACGGCGTCGACGAGCGCTTCCGCGCGACACTGCCCGTCGAACGGCTGAGCGACGACCTCGCCGAGCTCGGGCTGGCGCCCGGCTATCTCCTCTTCGTCGGCAATCCGAAGGGTCACAAGAACCTGCCGCGGCTCCTCGACGCCTACCAGCGGCTACAGGCCGGCCCGATCGCGCCGCCACCCCTCGTCCTCGTCGGAGCGCGGGGCGAAGCCGCGGCCGGCCTGCAGCGCGAGCTGCGCCGCCGCGGCCTCGGCGACCAGGTGCGCTCGATCGGCTTCGTCCGCGAGGACGCGCTGCCCGCGCTCTACCAGGGGGCCGTGGCGCTCGTCTTCGTCACGCTGGCCGAGGGCTTCGGCCTGCCGCTCGCCGAAGCGCTCGCGGCGGGAA
The DNA here is from genome assembly GCA_014584695.1 of Acidobacteriota bacterium. Lineage (GTDB taxonomy): Bacteria > Acidobacteriota > Thermoanaerobaculia > Multivoradales > JAGPDF01 > JACTMI01. The sequence continues at coordinate 44,231 of JACTMI010000048.1, read as the reverse complement.
CACCGGTGGTGACATCCGACCTGCCGGTGCACCGCGAGGTCACGGGGGGCGCCGCCGAGCTGGTCGATCCGCGCGATCCGGCCGCGATTGCCGCCGGCATTGCCCGCCTGCTCGCCGAGCCGGAGCTGCGCGCCGCCCGCGCGAGGGCGGGCCGCGAGCGCGCGGCTCGCTACCGGTGGAGCGATGTCGCCCGCCGGACGCTGGCCGCCTACGACCGCGCGCTCGGAGTCACCACGGCCGGGCCGGGGGCATCGGCGTGACCTCTCCGGTGGCGCTCGTGCACGATTGGCTGACCGGTCAGCGCGGCGGCGAGAACGTCCTCGCGGCGATGGCGAAGCTGTTCCCCGCGGCGCCGGTGTACACCCTGTTCCACTTTCCCGGCTCCGTCCTCCCCGAGATCGAACGTCATCCGATCGTCACCAGCTTCCTGCAGCGGGCGCCGGGGCTCGAAACCTGGTACCGCTACTACCTGCCGCTCTTTCCGCTCGCCGTCGAGGACCTTCCCGTCGGCGACCATCGGCTGGTGCTCTCGACCAGCCACTGCGTCGCCAAGAGCGTCCGCAGGGGTCGCGGCGCCCTGCACATCTGCTACTGCCACACCCCGATGCGCTATGCCTGGGACCAGGAGGGCGCCTATTTCGGCGCCGACCGCGGCCCGCTCGGCTGGGCGAAGCGGCGGGTGCTGGCGGGGCTGCGCCGCTGGGACGCGGCCACGGCGGGGAGGGTCGACCACTACCTGGCCAACTCGACCTTCGTCGCCGAGCGAATCCGGCGCTATTACGGCCGCGACGCGGCAGTGCTGCCGCCCCCGGTGGCAGTCGACTACTTCCACCCGGAGCCGGGCGGGAGCCGGGGGGACTACCTCCTGATGGTAGCCGCCCTGGCTCCCTACAAGAAAGTGGACGTGGCGATTCAGGCTTGCGAACGGGCAGGCGCCCGCTTGGTGGTGGTCGGCGAGGGCCCGGAGCGGGGCCGTCTGGAGCGCTTGGCGGGCCCAGCTGTGCGGCTGGCAGGGCGCGTCGAGGCCGACGAGCTGCGCGCGCTCTACCGGGGCGCCCGCGCCTTCCTGCAGCCGGGCGTCGAGGACTTCGGCATCGCCGCGGTCGAGGCGCTCGCCTGCGGCACGCCCGTGATCGCCCTGGGCGCTGGGGGAATCCTCGACATCGTCGTCGACGGCGACCACGGGGTCTTCTTCGCCCAGGACACCCCCGAGGCTATAGCGGCCGCGATTGACAAAGCGGGCCGGATGGAGTTCAATTCCGTGAACCTACGAGGGCGTGCGGAGACCTTCTCCGCCGACCGGTTCACCCGCAGGCTTCGGGAGCTGCTGATCTCCTACTGGCCGGACGCGGAGGGACTCCTGGCTTGATCCATCAACGGCAACGGATCGCTTCCGCGGTCCATCTCGCCGGAGACATCCTGGCAACCCTGGCGGCCTTCTTCGGCGCTTGGTTTCTCCGTTTCGAGGTCGAAGTCCTCCCCCTGACCAAGGGGACACCGGAGTTCGGCCGCTATCTGGAGCTGTTGCCGGTCGTTCTCCTGCTCTTCCCCGTCGTCTTCTACTTCCACGGGCTCTATCAGAGCCGTAGCAACCGCAGCCGCGTCGACGAGGCGGTCTCCGTGCTGCTCGGGGTGGTGCTCGCCACCGTGCTGCTGTCGGGCCTCTTCACCTGGTATCGGCCGCTCCAGTCGCCCGGCAGCACCGAGCCCTTCACCTACAGCCGCCCGTTCCTGGCGCTGTTCGCGCTGCTTTCGGTGATCCTGGTGGTCGCTTTCCGGCTGGCGCTGCGGCTGCTGCTCGCCAGCGCCAGCCTCCACGCCGGACGGCTGCAGCGGATCCTGGTCGTGGGCGCGGGCAAGCTCGGGCTGGAGGTCACGCAGAAGCTCCAGGCTCACCGCGAGCTGGGCTTCGAAGTGGTCGGCTTCCTCGACGACGATCCCGGCAAGGCCGGGCGCCGCTTCTGCGGCGTGCCGGTCCTGGGCAGCCTCAAAGAGCTCGAGTCGACGATCGCCGAGCGCGGCATCGAGCAACTCTTCGTCGCTCTGCCGCTCGAAGCGCACAAGAAGGTGATGAAGGTGCTGCAGGCGGCCGGCAGCGAGTGCGTGGAGATCAAGCTGGTCCCCGACATCCTCCAGTACGCGACGCTCAAGGCGACGTTGGAGGACCTCGACGGCACGCCGATCATCAACCTGTCGCAGGTCCCGTTGCAGGGATGGAACAGCCTGGTCAAGCGAGTTCTCGACCTCGCCTTCTCGGCGGCCGGGCTGCTCGCGCTGTCGCCCTTCCTCCCGCTGCTCGCCCTCGCCATCTGGCTCGAGGACCGCGGCCCGATCCTCTACAGCCAGGAGCGGATGGGGCTCGACGGCCGGGTGTTCAAGATCTGGAAGTTCCGCTCCATGCGGGTCGACGCCGAGGCGAGCACCGGCCCGGTCTGGGCGGTCCAGGACGACCCGCGGCGGACGCGCCTCGGCAGCTTCCTGCGCCGCTGGAGCTTCGACGAGCTGCCGCAGCTCTGGAACGTCCTGGTCGGTGACATGTCGCTGGTCGGCCCGCGGCCGGAGCGGCCGACTTTCGTGCACGAGTTCAAGCAGCGGCTGCCCCAGTACATGCTCCGACACAAGGTCAAGGCCGGCATCACCGGCTGGGCACAGGTCCATGGCTGGCGGGGCAACACTTCGATCCGCAAGCGCCTCGAATACGACCTCTACTACATCGAGAACTGGTCGCTCGGCCTCGACTTCAAGATCCTCTGGATGACCGTCCGCCACGGCATCCGACACAACGCCCACTGACTGGCGGTGAAGCCTCGCGTGCCCGGTCCGGGTCCCTCGGAGGCACCGTGAAGCTCCATCGCTTCGACCGCGCGCTGCGGCTGCTCCGGCGCGAGGGGTTCCGCTCGCTGCTGGACCGCGTGCTGCTCGAGCTGCGCCGGCCCGCGCTGCGGCGGCCGGCTCTGCCCTGGTTGCTGCTCGATCCCGAGGACGCGACTCCGATCGGAATGACGTCACTCGAGGAGCGCGCCTTTCTGCGCGCCTGGGCGGAGCGCACCTGGGACGGTCAGGGCGAGATCGTGGATCTCGGCAGCTGGCTCGGCTCGTCCGCGATCCCGCTGGCACGCGGCGTGCGCAACAATCCGCGTTGCTCGGACCCTCGCGGCCGCGTCCACGCCTACGATCGGTTCCGCTGGGAGAGCTGGATGGCGGCTTTTCTGGACGCCGGCCTCGACGAAGGGGACAGCTTCGAGCCCCTGTTCCTGCGCCAACTGGGAGATCTCGCCGCGCTCGTGACCCCGCACGCGGGCGACCTCGCGGCGGCGACCCGGCCGCCGGGAGCACAGATCGCCCTGCTCTTCCACGATGCCGCCAAGAGCCCGGAGCTCGATCTCGCCGTCCGCCGGGCCTTCTTTCCCGCCCTCTCTCCCGGCAGCTCGCTCCTCATCGACCAGGACTTCGCCCACTGGTTCGCGCCGTGGGTGCACCTTTCCCGCTTCCGGCTGCGGGCCTCGCTCGAGCCACTGCTGCACCTGCCGGCGTCCGGATCGCTGGTCTTCCGCGTCGCCGCGCCATTCGAGGTCGCCGAGCTCGAACGGCCCGTCGTGGCTGAAGCGCTCGACGATGCCGAGGTCGCCGCGGCGTTCGAGTGGGCGCTCTCTCTGGTCACTCCGCCGATGGGAGCCAACGTCTGGGCCGCGCGGGTGAAGCTCGAGCTCGACCGCGGCCGGCTCGACCACGCCCGCCGCCACCTCGCTCGAGCTCGCGAGCTCGGCCTGCGCGGCCTCGACCTGCGCCGGGCCGCCGCGGCCCTGGGCGAGCTCCAAGGCGCCCCCGCCGCACCGTAAGGCGAGCGGAACTAGCCGTCCGTGGCGGCTCCGAGCCGCGCCGCGCGGGCCGCGCGCCCGGCGACGACGAACAGGTACGCCGCGAGGGCGATCAGCGCGGTCGCGGCGGTGCCGTTCCAGAAAGCGACGTCGATGCCCGCCGCGGCGCGCCAGTTGCCGAGCGCGAGCGTGCCGAGCGCCCAGACCGTGATCGTGGCGACGAACAGCATGGGCAGGAGGGTGAAAAGGCCGCTCTGCCCCTGTCGCCGCAGCCAGGTGGTCAGCACCAGCAGCGTCAACGCCGCGAGCAGCTGGTTCGAGGCACCGAAGAGGGTCCAGAACTTGGTCCACGCCCCCTGCCCGCCAGCGGCGACGAAGTAGACCGCCGGCGCCACCGTCAACAGCGTCGCCACCAGCGCGCCGAGCCGCCCCGGCCAGCCGAACAGCTCCTGGAGCAGGTAGCGGCCCAGCCGCGCCGAAACGTCCAGCGTGTCGAACACGAAGGTCGAGAAGGCCATGGCGCCGAAGGTGATCGCGAACGGCAGGTACTGCTCGCCGATCAGCAGCGCCAGGAAGCGGCCGACGCCGTTGCCGTAGATCGTGCCGGGAGAGAGGCCGCGGGTGGCCTCGGGGGCGACGATCATGATGGTCACCAGGGCGATCAGCGCCACGAACCCCTCGCACAGCATGGCGCCATAGCCGACGGCCCGGCAGTCGCTCTCGCGATCGATCTGTTTCGAGGTCGTGCCCGAGCAGACCAGGCCATGAAAGCCCGAGCAGGCGCCACAAGCGATGGTGACGAACAGGAAGGGGAACAGCCCGCCAGCGAGCCCGCCCGAGTCCCAGGTCTTGAAGGCGGGCTGCTGGATCTCGTAGCCGCCGAACAGCACGCCGACCACCCCGAGCGCGAGCGCGGTGTAGAGCACGTAGCCGCCCAGGTAGCCGCGCGGCTGTAGCAGCGACCAGACCGGCATCATCGACGCCACGGCGCAGTAGACGAGAATCGCGATCCCCCAAGTGACGTGCGGCGCCACCAGCCAGGTCGAGATCCGTGTGCCCAGCCAACAGACGCCGAAAGTCGCCGGGACGAAGATCGCTGTCGCCAGCCACAGCGGCGGCCGCAGGAAGCGCTGGACCAGGCCGAGCAGGATCGAGAGGCCGAGGTAGAGCACGCTCGCCGCCGCCACCGCGCCGCCCGGGTGGAACTCGACACGGCCGCCGCGCAGCTCCTCGGTGCCGGCGACGAAGGTCCCGGCGGTGATGTCGGCGAACGCGACGATCACGTAGACCAGGGCGATCCAGATGAAAGCGATCATCGCGCGGCCGGCGCGCGGGCCGAGCGCGCCGCGCGTGATCTCGGCGATCGACAGCCCGCCGTGGCGCACCGACGCCGTGAGCGCCGAGAAGTCGTGCACCGATCCGATCAGCACCACGCCGAAGGCGATCCAGACCAGACAAGGTCCCCAGCCGAAAGCCTGACAGGCGAGGATCGGTCCGGCGATCGGTCCCGCCGCGGCGATGGCCGAGAAGTGCTGCGCGAACAGGTAGCTGCGCTTGATCGGGACGAAGTCGACGCCGTCGTCGACCCGATGCGCCGGCGTCGGCCGCCGATCGTCGAGCTCGAAGCGGCGAGCGATCCAGCCACCGTAGATCCGGTAGGCGCTGACGAGCAGCGCCAGGAAGGCGATCGCCAGGATGGCCAGGTTCATGGTGGGCACGGGTTCATGGCGGGCCGATGCAAGATACTAAGCGCTGACGGGCCGACCGGGGAGCGCCACCGGCGTGCTACCATCCGCCGGCCGTGCCCGCCCCCGACGAGAAGAGAACGCCCGGCCTCGCCGCCGCGCTGCTGCCGGTCGTCGTCCTGGTCGGTCTGCTCGCCTCGTCGGTCGCGCTCTTCGGCGACGGCTCCTCGAGCGGTCCCAATCAGATCGCGCTGCTGCTCGCCGCCGGCGTCGCCATCGTGGTGGGCTTGCGCCTCGGCTATCGCTGGAAGGAGCTCGAGGGCGGCATCGTCCACGGCATTTCACTGTCGATGGCGGCGATCTTGATCCTGCTGGTGGTCGGCTCGCTGATCGGCACCTGGATCCTCTCGGGGGTCGTGCCGACGATGATCTACTACGGCCTCCAGATTCTCTCGCCCGCGATTTTCTACGCCGCCGCCTGCATCATCTGCAGCCTCGTCTCGCTCGCCACCGGCTCTTCCTGGACCACGGCGTCGACCATCGGCATCGCGCTGGTCGGCATCGCCGCGGCCCAGGACCTGAGCCTCGGGCTGACCGCCGGGGCGATCATCTCGGGAGCCTACTTCGGCGACAAGATGTCGCCGCTCTCCGACACCACGAATCTCGCCCCGGCGATGGCGGGCACGGACCTGTTCACGCACATCCGCCACATGCTCTGGACGACGACGCCCAGCCTGGTGATCGCCCTGATCGGCTTCGCGATCGCCGGCTGGATCGGCCCCAGCACGACCGAGCGGCCCGACTTGCACGTCGTCCTCGACGCTCTCTCCTCGAGCTTCGAGATCGGTCCGCACCTGCTGCTACCGGCGGCGCTGGTGCTGCTGCTGGTGGTGAAGCGGATGCCGGCCTTTCCGGCGCTGATGATCGGCGCGCTGGTCGGGGGCCTGTTCGCGGTCGTCTTCCAGCAGCGCGCGGTGCTCACCTTCGTCGGCGAGAACGACCTGCCGCGGCTGGTGGCGCTCCTCAAGGGCTTCTGGATCGCGCTCTTCGATGGCTTCAAGCTCGAATCCGGCAACGCCGCGCTCGACGACCTGCTGTCGCGCGGCGGCATGTCGAGCATGCTCAACACCATCTGGCTGATCCTCTCGGCGATGACTTTCGGCGCGGTGATGGAGACCACCGGCATGCTGTCGAAGATCGCCGCCAGCATCCTGGCGGCGGTGCGCGGCACCGGCACGCTGATCGCGGCGACGCTCGGCACGGCGCTGGGCATGAACGTCATCGCCTCGGACCAGTACATCGCCATCGTGCTGCCCGGGCGGATGTTCCGCGCCGAGTACGCGCGGCGCGGCCTCCACCCCAAGAACCTGTCGCGCGCGCTCGAGGACGCCGGCACTTTGACCTCGGCCCTCGTCCCCTGGAACACCTGCGGCGCCTTCATGGCCCAGACCCTGGGCGTCGCCACCTTCACCTACCTGCCGTTCTGCTTCTTCAACCTGGTCAACCCCCTGGTCTCCGCCACCTACGGCTTCACCGGCTTCACCATCGAGCGCTCGAAGCCCGGCGACGGCGACGAGCCCGAGCCGGCCGCTCAGCCCAGACGCAGCTCGTAGCCGGCGCCGCTCGCGGTGACCAGGCGGACGGGGGCGGCGGGGTCGTCCTCGAGCTTCTGGCGCAGGCGGTGGACGAGCTGCTTGAGCAGTTGGCGGTCGCCGTCGCCGCGCGCGCCCCAGGTGTGCGCGATCAGTCGCTCGGCTGGCACGGTCTCGCCGGCGTGCGCGAGCAGCAGCTGCATCAGGCGCAGCTCGAGCGGCGTCAGGCGGACGGCGGTCCGGCCGGCGACGCTCAGCAGGCGGCGCTCCAGGTCGAGGCTGTACGGACCCGCGACCAGCGGCTGCGCCGCCGCCTCGACGCCGGCGCGCCGCAGCAGCGCGCGCACGCGCGCGAGCAGGGTGCGTGGGCTGAACGGTTTGGTCAGATAATCGTCGGCGCCGAGGTCGAGGCCGCGCACGACGTCCTCCTCGGTCGCCCGGACGGAGAGGACGAGGATCGGCGCCGCGCTCGTCGCGCGCAGCCGGGGGATCAGCTCCAGCCCGTCCTCGCGGCCGAGATTCAGATCGAGCACGACCAGCGACGGCCGCTCGGCCTCGGCCATGGCGAGCGCATCGGCGGCGCCGGCCGCTTCGAGCGCGAGCAGGCCGGCGTTGCGCAGCGCAAAGCAGACGATCGCCCGCAGCTCGTCGTCGTCGTCGACGACCAGGATCTTCACGCCGCCGATTCTGCTACAGGCAGCTCGAGCGTGACCCGCGTCCGGCCGCCGAGCCGTGCCACTTCGAGCGCCCCGCCGTGGCGCTCGGCGATCGAGCGGGTGATCCACAGCCCCAGTCCGCTCCCCTCCTCGCGCGGCTCGGCGGCTCCGGCCCCGCGCCGGAAGCGGGTCGTCAACCGTGACAGCTCCGCCGGCTCGAAGCCCGGACCCTCGTCCTCCACCCAGAGCGCCAGCGCCTCCTGCCGGAGCGAGACGCCGATCCGCACTTCGCTCCCCGGCGGGGCGAACTTCGAGGCGTTGGCCACCACGTTGACCAGCGCCTGGACCAGCCGTGGCGCGTCGCCGACCAGCCCGGGCAGGGGATGAGGCAGCGACAGCTCCAGCCGCTGGCCGCGCTTGGCGAGCAACGGCGCCATGGTTCCGATCGCCTCCTCGACCACCTCGTCGAGCTCCAGCGGAGCGCGCCGGATCGCCAGCTCGCCCGCCTCGATCCGGACGCTCTCCAGCAGGTTGTCGATCAGCCGCTGCAGCCGCAGCGCGCCGGCTTCGACCGCCGCCGCCAGCTCGGCCGATTCGGAATCGCCGGCGGAGAGTCGCTCGCGCAGCAACTCCAGCGACGCGCGCTGCGCGGCGAGCGGCGTCTTGAGCTCGTGCGCCAGATCGGCGACCACGGCGTCGCGCGCCCGGCGCGCCGCTTCCTCGGCCGTCTCGGGCCGGAGGATCTGGACCTGCAACGCGCCCACCGGCGGTGAGCTCGACAGGCGCGCGACCCAGGGGCCCGCGCCGCAGCGGAGGACCTCGCTCGCTCGCACGGGCCCCCGGAAGCGGGCCTGCAGAATCGGGCAACGGCTCTCGCACGGAGGTTCGCCCGCCACCGGCTCGGGCCGCAGGATCTCCCCGCAGAAGGCTCCGATCGCCGCGCCGGACCCGACGCCCAGGAGGGCTTCCGCCCGCGGCGACAGATACCGGATCCGGCGGTCGCGATCGACGGCGAACACCCCCTCCGAGACGCTCGCCAGCACCGACTCGAGCTCGAACCGACTGCGCTCCGCTTCGCCGGTCACTTCGAGCAGCTGGAGCCGCATGCTCTCGAGCGTGCGCGCCAGCTCCCCGACCTCCCCCGCCTCGCCGCCCGGCAGCGGGGTCTGCAGGTCGCCACGTCCGAGCGCGGACGCGGCGGCCGCCAGGCGCGCCACGGGGCGCCCCAGCCGCCGCGCGACCGCGAGAGAGGCGAGGACCGAGAGCCCGGCCAGCAACCCGGCCGCGACCGCCGCGCGGGTGGCGAAGCGGGCGACCCGCGCGCGGATCGAAGCGGCCGGCACGCGTGCCTCGAGCACGCCGCTCGAGGGATCTCCCGGCAGCGGCCGGACGGCGACGGCTCCGATGTCGCCGCCGAGCAGCGCCGCCGCGACACCGCCGTCGAGCGCCTGCCGCCAGAGGGCGACTCGCGGGTCCGCGTACTCGGCGTCCACCTGGTCCCTTAGGCGAACCGAGAGCACCACGCCGTCGGGCTCCTCGAATCCATCCGGCGGCAGCCCCAGCCGGACCGCCTCGAAGCCGCGCGCCAATCCGCGGCGGGCGCGGTCGAGGGCCTCCTCGCGCGCCAAGCGATGGGTCTGGACCAGGGCGACCGCGCCCACCGCGGCCAGAGACGCCGACACGAGCGCCAGGGTCCAGGTCGCCAGCACGCCGCGAAACCCGAGCGCGCTCATGGTGAAACGCTACCTCAGGTGCGAGGACCGAGGCGGCGGCCGAGCACCGCCTGGGCCGCGAGCGTCCCGAGCGCGGTCAGGGTGAGCAGGGAGGCGACCGCGAAGGCGGCCGCGAACTGGTACTCGTTGTAGAGGATCTCGACGTGCAGGGGGATGGTATTGGTGCGGCCCCGGATGTGGCCGGAGACCACCGATACGGCGCCGAACTCCCCCATCGCCCGCGCGCTGGTCAGCACCACGCCGTAGAGCAGCCCCCAGCGGATCTTGGGCAGCGTCACCCACGCGAACAGCTGTGGTCCGCGCGCACCCAGAGTGACCGCGGCCTCCTCCTCCACCCGCCCCTGCGCCTCCATCAGCGGAATGAGCTGCCGGGCGACGAACGGCAGGGTCACGAACAGCGTCGCGATCACGATCCCCGGCAGAGCGAACAGGATTCGAACCTCGTGCGCGACGAGCCAGGGTCCGAGCAGCCCCTGGGCGCCGAACAGCAGCACGAACAGCATGCCCGCGACCACCGGCGAGACGCTGAAGGGCAGGTCGATCAGCGTCACCAGCAGGTCGCGACCGCGAAAGCGGAAGCGGGTCACCGCCCACGCCGCCGCCACTCCGAACAGGGTGTTGACCGGCACCACGATCGCCGCCACCAGCAGGGTCAGCTTCACCGCCGCGAGCGCCACCGGCTCGCGGATCGCCGCGAGGTAGGTCTCCCAGCCCTTCGAGAACGCTTGGACGAAGACCGCGGCGAGCGGCACCGCCAGGAAGAGGCCGAGGAAACCGAGCGCGGTGGCGATCAGCAGCCAGCGCACCCAGGCCGGCTCCCCGCGGGGGTCGACGAAGCGGGCCCTCACCCCGGGCCCCTCTGCCGCCGCCCTCGCGACAGCCGGTTCAGCAGCAGCAGGAGCGCGAAGGAGACGAGCAGGAAGACGAGCGCGATGGCCGTCGCCGCCGCGTAGTCGTACTGGTCGAGCTGCACCATGATCAGCAGCGCGGTGATCTCGGACTCCATCGGGATGTTGCCGGCGATGAAGATCACCGAGCCGTACTCCCCGAGCGCGCGCGCGAAGGCGAGCACGAAGCCGGTCGCCGCCGCTGGCGCCAGCTCGGGCAGGATGACGCGGCGGATCGCGGTCCAGCGGCCGGCGCCCAGCGTCGCCGCCGCCTCCTCGAGCGCCGGTTCGAGGTCGGCCAGCACGGGCTGCACCGTGCGGACCACGAACGGCAGGCCGATGAAGGTCAGCGCCACCGCCACCCCGAGCGGCGTGTAGGCGACCTTGATTCCCAGCTTCGCCAGCGGCCCGCCGAGCCATCCGTTCTCGGCGTAGATGGAGGCGAGCGCGATGCCGGCGACCGCCGTGGGCAGCGCGAAGGGCAGATCGACCAGCCCGTCGATCAGCCTCCGGCCCGGAAACCGGTAGCGCACCAGCACCCAGGCCACCAGCACGCCGAACACCAGGTTGACCGAGGCGCCGAGGAAGGCGGCGCCGAAGGTGAGCCGGAACGACGCCAGGGCGCGTGGCGAGCCGACCAGTTCGCCGAAGCGCTCGAGCGGAATCTCCGCGGCCTTGAGCACGACCGCAGCGAGCGGCACGAGCACGATCAGACCGAGGAAGAGCAACGTCGTCCCCATCGCGAGGCCGAAGCCCGGCAGGGGTCCGCGCTCCGCTCGGCGGCCGCTCGGCGGGGCTGGGATCGTCACCGCCATCCTCACCGCGCCGGCTAGCGCCTCCGCCCCTTCGGCATCCGGTCGTACTCGCCACCGTCCGAGAAGTGGATCTGCTGCGCCCTCGCCCAGCCGCCGAACATCTCGTCGATGGTGAACAGCTCGACCGCGGGGTAGGTCGTGGCGTGCGCGGCCAGCACCTCGGGGTCGCGTGGGCGGTAGAAGTGCTTGGCGGCGAGCTCCTGGCCGGTCCGCGAGTAGAGGTACCGCAGGTAGGCCTCCGCGACCGCGCGGCTGCCGCGCCGGTCGACCACCCGGTCGACCACGGTCACCGGCGGCTCGGCGAGGATCGAGAGCGAGGGCGCCACGATCTCCAGCTTGTCGGTGCCGAGCTCCCGGAGCGAGAGCAGCGCTTCGTTCTCCCAGGCGAGCAACACGTCGCCGATGCCCCGCTCGACGAACGTGATCGTCGAGCCCCGCGCGCCGGTGTCGAGTACCGGCACGTTGCGAAAGATCCCCGCCACCAGCTCGCGCGCCTTCGCCTCGGAGCCGTGCCTGCGCAGGGCGTAGCCCCAGGCCGCGAGGTAGTTCCAGCGCGCCCCGCCGGAGGTCCTGGGGTTCGGCGTGATGACCGAGATGCCGGGTCTCGCGAGGTCGTCCCAGTCGCGGATCGCCTTCGGGTTCCCCTTGCGCACCAGGAAGACGATGGTCGAGGTGTAGGGCGTCGAGTTGTGCGGCAGCCGACTCTGCCAGTTGGCCGGAATCAGACCAGCCTTGGCGATCGCGTCGATGTCGAAAGCGAGCGCCAGCGTCACCACGTCGGCTTCGAGGCCGTCGATCACCGCCCGCGCCTGTTTGCCCGCTCCGCCGTGCGACTGCTGGATGGTGACCGTCTGCCCGGTCTCACGCTTCCACTCCGCGGCGAAGGACTCGTTGAGCTCCTGGTAGAGCTCCCGCGTCGGGTCGTAGGAGACGTTCAGGAGGGTCACCGGCTTCTGTGCTCCGGCGGTGTGGGCGAGCGCGGCGGCGGCGAGCAGCGCTGCCATGGCGATCCGTCTCATGTCAGGTCCCCCAGAGGTTCGGCTCCCGCACCCCGGGTGGCGCGGACGACCAGGATCGGAAAATCGCCGGGGCGGTCGAGCAGGGCTCGCGAAGCGGAGCCCCAGGTCAGGCGGCCCGCGGCGTCGGGGAGCGGCGCGCCCAGCACGAGCAGGTCGTGACCCTCGGCCATCCGGCGGGACCACGCCGGGGCGAGCTCGCCGCGCACGAGCTCGCTCGTCGCAGCAACGCCGTAAGCCTCGAGGGTCTGGACGCAGGCGGCCAGGAAGCGCTCCGCCGCGGCCCGCTCCACCTGCCCCCCCGCCAGCGGCAAGACGGAGAGCACGCTCGCTGGCGCCCCCAGATGGCGCGCCAATCGGCCGGCGAAGGCGACGTCCTCCTTGCCCGGCTCCCCCACCGCCACGGCCAGCAGGAAACGGCGCGGCGGCAGGGGCCGCTGCCCGCGGACCAGCAGCAGGTGGGCGGGCAGGTCGAGCAGCTCCTCCGCGGCGCCGGCACCGCCACGCTCCGCGAGCGCCGCCACCACCAGATCGGCGGGTTCACGGGCGAGCCGGGTCCGCACCGCCGCGACCCGGTCCGAGCGGCCGGCCTCGACCCGGTCGATCCGCGCCTGGGAGAGGCGCGCCAACTCGGCCGCCACCGTGCGGGCCGCCTCGCTCTCGGGCCGCCCGTCGTCGACGACCACGATCGACAGCCCCGGATGGAGCAGCGCATGGAGGCGCCGGATGCCGACGCGGACGCGCGCGCCGGGCGCCAGCGGCAGCTTGCGTGCCTCGTGTTGTCCGCGCGCGACGTCGAGCGGCAGGCTCGGATCGCCGAACGCGCGCGGCGGGTGGATCACCCGCACGCCGGGCGGGCTGGGCAGCTTGACCCGCAGCCGCTCTCCGGCGCCGGCGAACGCGGATTCCTCGACCACGCCCTCGCCGAGCGTCGGCAGGCCGGCCGTGCCATCGCCGGTCCCCAGCGCGACGTCTTCGGGTCGAATCAGCACCTGCACGCGCCGCCCCGTCCCCTCGACCCGGACCGCTCCGGCCAGCTCGAGCTCCACCGCGCCGATGCGCACGCCGCGCTCCGACGCCTGGCCGACCAGCAGGTTCGCGCCGCCCAGGAAGGTCGCGACGAACTCGGTTTGCGGCCGCAGGTAGAGCTCCTCCGGAGGACCCTGTTCGACCAGGCGGCCGTGCGACATCACCGCGAGCCGGTCCGCCAGCTCGAAGGCCTCCTCCTGATCGTGGGTGACGAACAGCGTGGTGACCGCGAGCTCGCGTTGGATCCGGAGCAGCGCACGCCGGAGCTCGAGGCGGATCCTGGCATCCAGGGCTCCAAAGGGCTCGTCGAGCAACAGCAGGCTCGGCCGGTGGGCGAGCGCGCGGGCGAGCGCCACGCGCTGCTGCTGGCCACCCGAGAGCTGTGCCGGCAGGCGGCCGCCGAGGCCGGCGAGCCCGACCAGCTCCAGCAGCTCCTCGCGCCGCGCCCGGCGATCGGCACGGCTCTCGCCGCGCACGCGCAAGGCGAACTCGACGTTCTCCGCCACGCTCATGTGGCGGAACAGGGCGTAGCTCTGGAAGACGAAACCGACGTCGCGAGCGCGAGCGGGCACGTCCGCGAGATCGCGCCCTTCGAGCAGCACCCGTCCGCCGTCGAGCGGCGCCAGGCCGGCGATCAACCGCAGCACGGTGCTCTTGCCGCTCCCCGACGGCCCGAGCAGCACGCAGAGCTCTCCGGTGGCGACCTCCAACGTCAGGTTGGAGACCACCGGTTTGCCGTCGTAACGCTTGGTCAGCTGCTCGAGCCGGATCCCCATCGCCGATCGCCCACCGCCAGCCTACCCCCCGCCGGTGACCATGTCAGTCGCCGACCGGTTACGAATCCAGCGAGCTCTGGAACCTGCTCCGAGCGCCCTTCGCTCTCGACACCTTCGAGGCCGACGGAGCAACCGAAGAGGATGAACGAGAAAGAGAAGAAGGAGAAGGAGAAGGGGGGAAAAAAAAGCAAAAGCAAAAAGCCCATAGAAGGAAAGACCGCCAGGCGCGGCGGAGGCGAGACTCCGAAGCAGGGTGCTGGGCGCAACGCTCACCCCAGGCGCCACGCCGAAGTCACGGGCGCCGAACTGCCAACCCCTTCAATGGAGGCTTTTGCCTTTAGCTTCTAGCCTTTAGCTTCTAGCCTTTAGCTTCTGGCTTCTGGCTCTTGGCTCTTGGCTCTCAGCCTTCAGCACCTGGCCTGGTGTCGCGCTGGTCTTCGTCTTCGTCCTCGATGTCGACGCCGGTCTCGCCCTCGCTGCGGGCGATGATGGCGGCGGCGCAGGTGTCGCTGGTGACGTTGACCGCGGTGCGGGCCATGTCGAGGGGGCGGTCGACCGCGAGCATGAAGCCGACCAGCGCTTCGACCTCCGGCCCGCGCAGGCCGACCGCTTCGAGCACGATGAAGATGATCACCAGGCCGGCCGAGGGCACCGCCGCCGCGCCGATCGAGGCCAAAAGCGCGGTCAGCACCACGATCGCCTGCTGGGCGATGGTCAGGTCGACGCCCAGCGCCTGGGCGATGAACAGCACCCCGGCGCACTCGTAGAGCGCCGTGCCGTCCATGTTGACGGTCGCTCCCATCGGCAGCACGAAGGAGGAGACCTTGCGCGAGACACCGACCTTGCCCTCGACCGCCGCGATCGTGGCCGGCAGCGTGGCCGCCGACGAGCTGGTGGAGAAAGCGATCGTCAGGGGCTCCGTGAGCCTCCGGTAGTGGACCGTGGGCCGGATGCCCCCCAGGAAGCGCAGCAGCACCGGCAGAGTGACGAAGAAGTGGATCGCCAGACCGAAGGCGATCATCGCCATGTAGAGCGCCATCGAGCGGAAGGCGCCGAGCCCGAAGGTCGCCACCGCGCGGGTGACGAGGCCGAACACTCCGATCGGCGCGATCGCCAGGACGAAGCCGGTCAGGCGCAGCATCGCCTGGAAGAACGCCTCGAAGAACGAGATCAGCGTGCTTCGCGGCCCGTCGGGCAAGCCGCTCACCGCGATGCCGAGGAGGATCGAGAAGACGATCACCGCCAGCAGGTCGGCGCGGGCGGCGGCCGCGACGATGTTCTCCGGCACCATCGAGAGCAGCAGGTCGGGCACGCTCGAGGGCGTCGACAGACCCTCGGGCAAGGCTTGGCCCTTGGCGCTGCCGAGATCGATGCCGTCCCCCGGCCGCATCAGGTTGGCGAGCACCAGACCGGTCAGGATCGCCAGCAGGCTCGACAGCACGTAGAAGCCGAGGGTCTTGCCGAACAGGCGGCCGAAAGCGGAACCGCTGCCGACCGAGGCGACACCCGAGATGATCGAGGCCAGCACCAGCGGCACCACCACCATCTTGAGCAGCGTGATGAACAGCGTGCCGAGCCAGCCGACGCGCCCCGCCATCTCCGCTCCCCCGAGCGCGCCGGCGACCACGCCGGCCACCAGCGCGACGAGGATCTGCCAGTGGAGCCTCCGGTACCAGGGCCGGCCGTTCGCTTCGAGGTGCATCCCGCGACCCTAGATGATCTTCGGCTCCGGGGACAACTCCCCCGCGCGGGAGGACGTCCTTTCGTGAGCGGCTAGGGCCGCGGCGACGGCGATGGGCCACCGCCCTCGCGGCGGCCTTCCGGGCGGCGTTGCTCCCGCTCCGGGCGCAGGCGCAGCCGGGCCACCAGCGGGTCGTGATCGCTGGCCCGCCGTATGTCGGCGCAGTCGGCATTGACGTGGACCGCGTCGATCGCGGCCCCCTCCCGCAACGACGGCGAGACGACGATGTGGTCGATCGCCTGCGCGGCGCCCTCGAAGACGAAGGTGTAGCGCTCCGGTTCCGGCAGCTTGAGCACCAGGTTCTCGAGCGGCGGGGCGGCGAGCTTCGCGAGCGCGGGGGACCACTCGTAGTCGTTGAAGTCGCCCAGGACGACGACTCGCGCCGCGGGGTCGAGGCGAAGGAGCTCGTCGACCCAGGCACGGATCGCGGCCGCCTGGGCCTCGCGCAGAGCACCGGTCGGCCGCGCCGGCGGCTGGCGCGCGCCGTAGTCGCGGTCGTCCTCGAACTTCGAGGACCAGTGGTTGACCACGACGAAGAGGGGCCGGCCGTCCACCTCGAGCTCCGCCGCCAGGGAGCGCCGGACCCCCTCCCCGGTCGGGAGTCGGAACGCTGGCGAGCCTGGCGCCACGCGCGCCGGCGTCGGCGACAGCCGCACCGATCGCCCGCGCTCCTCGAGGCGCGCTTCGTCGCGTGCCCCCGGATCACCGCGCCGCTCGAGCTTGGCGCGGAGTCGATCGACCAGCAGGGCGACTCGGATGTTGCCCCCTGGCTGTCCCCCCTCGCGGCCATCCTCCGGATCGATCCAGGCGGCCTCGTAGCGGGGACCGCCCGCGGTCGCGATGCCCCGCACCAGCGCCTCGAGGGTCGCGCGGGAGGTCACCACGCCGTCGTTGGCCGGACCGCTGTCGTCCTGGACCTCTTGCAGCGCGAGGATCGCCGGCGCCCCCATCTGCTCGACGATCTGGCGTCCGAGCTGCTCGAAGCGCTCGGCGGGGCCGGCCACCGAGAGGTTCTCGACGTTGAAGGTGCCGATCGTCAGGTGGCGCGCATCGGATGCCAGCGTCGTCGGATCCGCGCACGGACGCTGCGCCGGGCGGCTGGCGAGCGGCTCGGTCGCGAGCACCTTGTAGTTGGAGAACGAGTAGTCGACCACGCCATGGACCGGCGCGTCGATGCGCGCG
Organism: Acidobacteriota bacterium; assembly: GCA_014584695.1. Classification (GTDB taxonomy): domain Bacteria; phylum Acidobacteriota; class Thermoanaerobaculia; order Multivoradales; family JAGPDF01; genus JACTMI01. The sequence goes on along the minus strand of JACTMI010000048.1, from coordinate 27,301 downwards.
CCGACGTCGAGCACCGGCAGCTCGCCGAGCAGCCGGCCGGAGACGATCGCCCGCTCGAGCGGCGGGCCCGCTGGCGCGCGCAGCAGTCCGCCGCGGGAAGTCCTGGCCCCCGGCTCCGAACCGTCGGGCAAGAGAACCAGCTCGCCGTACGCGGTCGTGGCGCCGATCACGGTCCCCGCATCCACCTCGACCCGCATCCCCTCGAGGCTCTCCCAGAGATCGAGCGCGTCCTCTTCCGGGTCGAAGTGGGCGAGACCATCATCGTCGACGTCGAGTGGCCGCCGCCCGTCGCGGAAGAGCCGTACCGGCGGCGCCAGCTCACCTTCACCCTCCAGCTCCACCAGCGCTTCGAGCTGCAGCGAGGTGACCGGCAGCTGGCGCTCGTTGGCGGCCACCTCGGCGACCCGGCCGTGGACACGAACACGGCGCCCCGGCGAGAGCGTGACCGCCCCCTCCCAATCGACGAAGATCCCCTCCGAGGTCGCGGGGTCTCCGTCCGGCCGCTCGGACTCCATCCAGAAGCCGCGTCGGTCGCGGCGGTCGACGATCGCGGTCACCACCCCTTCGACGTCGAAGACCCAGCGCCCTTCGAGCGGCGAGCGGTGGGCGGCCCCCTGAATGCGGGCGATGGTCGCCGGCTCCGGATCGATCGCGAAGGCGAGGAACTGGGTCGTCTGCCAGCGCTCGTTGAAGTTGTCGTCGGAAACGACGAGCAGCACGCGGCGGCCGTCGGCGAGCCGGGGACCCACCGCGAGCCCCTCCAAGTTGTCGACGCGGAAGCCGAGTCGCGAGAAGTCGAGCAGCAGCTCCTTGGCCACCGGCTCGACCGGCGTCGCCGCCAGGCTCTCGACCGCGGAGACCTCGGTGGCCCCGTGGAGCGAGACCCGATAGAGCCGCGCCTCGTTGCCGACCCCGTCGACGAACTGCCGCTCGAGCGCGATCAACCGATCGGCGCCGAGCGGCAACAGGTCGCAGATCCCGTTGATCCGGAACGCGGTGGCGGTCGGCGGCGTGGCCCGAACCCCTTCGACCCGGTAGGCGAACTCCGAAGGCGCCCCCCCGGCTGCGAGATCGAACCGCAGCAGGCGCGCCAGGCTCGAAACGCCGAAATCCACCACCGGCCCATCCTGGGCCAGCGCGTTCTCGGTGGCGGTGAACAGGTAGCGCCCGTCGGGGGTGACACCGAGGCTCTCGAAGCCCAGATTGAAGCGGATGCCGCTCGCCTCGCCCCGGGGCAGGAAGTGGGCTGGAAGGTCGAAGTAGCGCCGTACGATGCCGTCGCGACCGAGCTCGGCCACGAACGGCGGGAAATCGAGGAAGGGTTCGCCCTCCGAGGAGAGGAAGAGCCGGTCGCCCAGTACCGCCAGACCCTCCGGATCCACCGCGCGGCGGCTGAAAGGGCGCCCTTTGACATCCGTGAGCTCGAGCGCGCCCACCACGGTGACGTCGCCGTCGACGAGCCCTCCATCTGCCAGGTCGATCCGCAGCCGGTAGACGCGCGGCGCCGCGAGCTCGGCGCGATCGTCCGAGAGCGCCAGCCAGACGCCCTCTCCGTCGTCCCACGCCAATGCCGAGAGGCCGCCGACCGGCAGGCCGTCGAAGCTCGTCCCCCGCGGCAGCTCCGCCTTGCCCAGGAACTCGAGGCCACCGAAGGCGAGCTGATCGGCCGCGGCCGCGCGCCCGCCACCCCAGCTCCAGCACACCACCAGCGCGCAGACCACCCACGCGCGCCCGCACCGACGCCGCCTCCGCTTCATCCGCAGCCCTCCGACCCGAAGCCTATGTCACCGGCACCGGTGCGCGCGACGAGTCGCGCCGGCTCAGGGCAGGTGGGCCGCTTCGTGGGCGCGCAGCAGCTCGCGCAGCCGCGCGTACGCCTGCTCGCGGCTGGTGCCGAGGACCTCTTCGAAGTCGCCGCCCCGCCGCGCCTCGATCGCCCACACCTCGCGCGCCCGGATCTCCCAGCCGCGCGCCGTGAGCTCGCGCTCGATCGCCCGCCAGGACGGCTCGGCGGTCGTCGCCGGTGGTGCCATGACGAGATCGGCCATGCCGCCTCCTCTCCTCAGGCGCCGAAGCGCTCGACGATCTGCTGCTTGCCGAGACCCAGGACGCCGTGCTCGTCGCCCACTTCGACGAAGGCTTCGATCGCGCGGTCGAGGTGGCGCTTCTCGTGCGCCGCCGAAAGCTGAGTCCGGATGCGCGCCTGCCCCTTCGGCACGACCGGGAAGAAGAAACCGACCACGTAGATGCCGCGCGCGAACAGATCCCGCGCCATGTCCTGGGCGAGGCGGGCGTTGTAGAGCATCACCGGCACGATCGGGCTGTCGCCCGGGCGGACGTCGAAACCGGCCTCGCCGAGCAGTCTCCGCCAATACCGGGCGTTCTCCTCCAGCCGGTCGCGCCGCTCGGTCGACTGCTCGATCAGGTCGAGCACCCGTAGCGCCGCGGCGGCGATCACCGGCGGCACCGAGTTCGAGAACAGGTAGGGCCGGGCGCGCTGACGGCACATCTCGATCAGCTCCGCGCGCCCGGAGACGCAGCCTCCGGAGGCGCCCCCCAGGGCCTTGCCGAGCGTCGTGGTGATCAGGTCGATCCGCCCGAGCACGCCCTTCGCCTCGTGCGTGCCGCGCCCACCGGCGCCGATGAAGCCGGTGGCGTGCGAATCGTCGACGAACACCAGCGCGTCGTACTTGTCGCCGAGCGCCACGATCTCGTCGAGCTTGGCGAGATCGCCGTCCATCGAAAAGACGCCGTCGGTCACGATGACCCGGAAGCGCTTGTCCATGTGCTCGGCGAGCTTCTCCTCGAGATGCGCCATGTCGGAGTGCTTGAAGGTGTCGAGCTGCGCCTTCGACAGCCTCATGCCGTCGACGATCGAGGCATGCACCAGCCGGTCGGCGATCAGCACGTCGGCGTCGCCGAACAGCGCCTCGAAGACTCCCGCGTTGGCGTCCATGCAGGAGGGGAAGAGCAGCGTCGCCTCGGTGCCGAGGAAGCCGGACAGCCGGCCCTCGAGCTCGCGGTGGAGATCCTGGGTGCCGCAGATGAACCGCACCGAGGACATGCCGTAGCCCCGCGCGTCGAGGCCCGCGTGCGCGGCGGCGACGACGTCGGGATGGCTCAACAGGCCGAGGTAGTTGTTGGCGCAGAGGTTGATCACCGGCCGCGCCGGCTGGCCGGCCGGGAACTCGACCTCGATCTCGACCCCCTGCGCACCATGGATGAAGCGTTCCTGCTTGAACAGCCCGGCCGCCTCGATGGCGCCGAGCTCGTCGCGATAGTGCTGCCGCGTCCGCACGTCGTAGGCCATGGCTGCCTCCTCGGGCCCCGTCGCTAGACGGCCACCGGGCCGCGGATCCGCTCGACCAGACCCGCGATCGAGCGCACGCTGTCGAACGCCGCCGGCGTCGCCTGGGCATCCGGGATCTGGATCTCGCACTTGCGCTCGAGGAAGCGCTTGAGCGACACCATCGAGAACGAGTCGACGATGCCGCCGGTGATCAGCGGGGTGTCGAGGCCGATCTCCCGGTCGTCCTCCTCCTCGAGGTACTCCCTCCGCACGTAGTCGAGGATCATCTTCTGGAGCTCGTCCATCGCACTCTCCTATTCGTCCATGAGGGTGGAGACGTCGCCGAGCGGCTCGTCCCACTCCTGCGCGCGCAGCACGCGGCGCACGATCTTGCCGCTGCGCGTCTTGGGCAGCGACGGGGTGAATTCGATCTCCTGCGGCATCGCGAGCGGCGACAGCCGCTTGCGCAGGAGGTTCATGACCTCCAGCTCGAGATCCGCCGAGGGCGAGAAGCCCGGTTTCAGCACCACGAACGCCTTGACCACCTCCATCATCATCGGATCGGGCTTGGCCACCGCGGCCGATTCGGCGACCGCCGGATGCTCGAGCAGCGCCGATTCGATCTCGAACGGTCCGACCAGGTGACCGCCGGTGTTGATCACGTCGTCGTCACGCCCGACGAACCAGAAATAGCCGTCGGCGTCGATCGAGGCACGGTCGCCGGTCAGGTACCAGCCGTTGCGGAAGCGGGCGTCGAAGGCCTCCTGGCGGCCCCAGTAGCCGCGCATGCGGGCCGGCCAGTCGGGCCGCAGCGCGATCAGCCCGATCCGCCCCGGACGGTCGACTGGCTCGAAGCCGTGCGGGTCGACCACGGTGGCGGTGATGCCCGGGAAGGGCTGGCCCATCGAGCCCGCCTTGATCGGCAGGCCCGGGCGGTTGGTGATCACGATGCAGCCGGTCTCGGTCTGCCAGTAGGTGTCGTGGAAGGGCCGCCCGAACGTCTCGCGCGACCAGACCACCGCCTCCGGATTCAAGGGCTCGCCGACGCTCGCCAGGTGGCGCAGTGCGCCGAGGTCGAATTGCCGGGCGAGCTCCGCGCCCTCGCGCATCAGCAGACGGATGGCGGTCGGCGCCGAGTACCAGACCGTCACCCGGTGCTTCTCCAGGAACCGGTACCAGCGCTCCGCGCTGAACCCGGAATCGAGCACCACCTGGGTGACGCCGTTGGCCCAGGGACCGATGATGCCGTACGAGGTGCCGGTGACCCAGCCCGGGTCGGCATTGCACCAGTAGACGTCGTCCGGACGCAGGTCGAGCGCCACTTTGGCGGTCAGGTACTGGCCCGGCAGCGAGCCGTGGACATGTTGCACGCCCTTCGGCTGGCCGGTGGTCCCGGAGGTGTAGTGGAGCACGGAGGGGGTCTCGGCGCCGGTGGCAGCGACCGGGAAGTCCTCGACCGGCGCCAGGCGCTCCAGGTCGAGCGCCAACTCGCCGGCGCGGAGCGCGAGCCCGCCGGCGTCGATGACGACGACGTGGCGCAGCCGCGGCAGGCGGTCCCGCAGGGCGCGGACCTTGGCCAGGTGCTTGCGCTGGGTCACCACGGCGGCGGTGCCGGCGTCCTCCAGCCGGGTGTGCAGCGAATCCTCGCCGAAGGCCGAGAACAGAGGCTGCACGATGGCGCCGAGCTTGAGCACCCCCAGGAAACCGAAGTAGAGCTCGGGCACGCGATCCAGGAAGAGGCAGACGCGGTCGCCGGCGCCGAGACCGAGGCCCGAAAAGTAGGCCGCGAAGGTGCTCGACAGGCGCGCCAGCGCGGCGAAGTCGTAGCTGCGCTCCCGGCCTTGGAAGTCCTCCCAGAGCAGCGCCTTATGCGCGCCGCGGCCGAGGGCGACGTGGCGATCGCTGGCGTGCCAGCCGATGTTGACCCGCCCCTCCGGCTCCAGACCCAGCTCGGCGGCTGCCGCCGTCCAGGGTTCCACCCGCACCGCCAGGCTGCCCGCGGTTCCGTCGCTCATGTCACTCGCTCCCTCGCTCTCCCGACTCGGTTTCGGCGATCGCGGTGGCCGCCGCGAGCCGGCGGTCGCCTGCCAGCGCGACGCGGATCGATCGAACTCCCAGGCGCTCCGCCGCCGTCGCGACGGCGCCGTTCAGGCGCACCGAAGGAGCGCCCGCGGGCGCGTCGAGAATCTCGATCAGCCGCCACGCCGCCCCGCACGAGCCGTCGAGGGCCAGCGACTTGGCGACCGCCTCCTTGGCGGCGAACCGCGCGGCGAGATGGTCCGCGCGCCGCGCGCGTCCGAGGTAGCTCGCCAGCTCGGCTTCGGTGAACAGCGACCGCGCGAACTCGGCGCCGCCACCGCGCAGCTCGCGCTCCACGCGCGCGACTTCGCAGAGGTCGATCCCGATACCGACGATCATCGATCGGGCCCCCGGACGCGTCGGGCGTCGTCGGATTCCCGCGCCTCTCATTGTAGAGACCGGCGACCGGGCGGCCCCCGCCCGAACGGGGGGGCGGCGTGCTAGCCCGACCTTCTCACCAGCTTCCTGCTGCGGCGCCGCATCTGCCCATGTCTGCTGCGCTGTGCCCCCCGCTGTATGGGGGGTTGCGCTCGGTCGGCGTGCTCGACGGGCCGTAGGGCCCGCCTGCGCGCGCCTCGGTCGCGACGCCTTGCAGCCACAGGCATCTGCGACGCCTCGCGACGAAACCTGGTGAGAAGGTCGGGCTAGCCGGTCAGGTCGCGCGCCAGCTGGTCGGCGTAGTCGATGCCGCGCGGCGTCCGCGAGCCGTGCCAGCTGAGCAGCTCGCCGTCGACCCGGCGGAATCGCTCGCGGGACCAGCCGAGCGCCTCGCCGAGCTCGCCCGCGTGTCGCTCGTCGAAGGGATAGGGCTCCGAGGAGAGCAAGACGACGCGGGGGGCGGCCCGCTCGAGCTCGTCCAGGGTCACGGTCGGGTAGCGCTCGGCGGCGCCTCCGAAGACGTTCGTGCCGCCGGCCAACCCGAGCAGCGCGGCGATGAAGGTGTCGTCGGAGACGCTCATCCAGGGCCGGCGCCAGATCAGGTAGGCGTAGCTCCAGGGATGGCGCGATGCCGCTGTGGCGCGCGCGCGCTCGGCGCGAGCTTCGATGTCGACGGCGATCCGCGACGCGGCCTCCGGGCGGCCGAGGGCCGCGCCGATCGAGCGCACCATCGCGGCGGTCTCGGCGACGGTGCGCGGCAGCGAGGCGTGGACGGCGAGACCGGCCCGACGCAGCGCGTCCGCGTCCTGACGCCGGTTCTCCTCCTCGTTCATCAGCACGAGATCGGGCGCGAGCTCGACGATCCGCTCCAGGCGCGGGTCCTTGGTGCCGCCGCAGATCGCGACCCCAGGCACCCGGTCGGCGGGGTGAACGCAGAACCGCGTCCTGCCGACCAGGTCGGCTCCGGCCCCCAGGTCGAACACCAGCTCGGTCAGCGACGGACAGAGCGAAACGATCCTCACGACCTCTCCGGATGCGCCATGCCGGAATGCTAGCGGGGCGCGACGCCCAGCTCCAGCGCCCACCCGCCGCGCGCGCCATGACCGCCGGCGTCGCCACCGCGCCGCGACCGGCTCCGATAGAATTCGACCGTGACGACATCGGCCCCGGCCCGCAACACGGTCCAGCGCAGCGCGTTGCGCCGCGCCTTCGAAACGGCCTCGCGGCCGCTGTCGCCGGCCGAGGCCCTCGCCGCCGCGCAGCACGAGGTCCCCGGCCTCGGCATCGCCACCGTCTACCGCAACATTCGCCATCTCGTCGACGAGGGCTGGCTCGCGGAGGTGCCGCTGCCCGGCTCGCCCAGCCGATACGAGGTGGCCGGCAAGCACCACCACCACCACTTCCGCTGTCGAATCTGCGACCGCGTCTTCGAAGTCGAGGCCTGTCCGCCGGACCTGCGTCAGCTGATCCCGGCCGGATTCCGCCTCGAGGAGCACGACATCACCCTGGTCGGCCGCTGCTCCCGGTGCTCGGCGCCCGAGACGCAGCGCCTCCGCGACCGGACCGCCTCCTAGCCTGCCAGTGCGGTCCGCACCGCGCGCGGCCGCCGCAGTTGCGCGGCGCCCAGGGCGAGCGCGCCGAGCAGCACCATGGTCGGGCCGCTCGGCCAGTCGAGCAGGTAGGAGAGCACCAGCCCGCCACTGGTCAAGGCCAGGCAGATCGCGATCGACACCAGCACCGTGGCGCGCAGCGAGCGGACCAGCCGCTGGGCGACGAGCGGCGGGATGGTCAGCAGGGCGATGACCAGCACGATGCCGACCAGCTGCAGCAGCGCCACGACCGACAGCGCCACCAGCGCGAGCAGCAGGATCGAGAAGAGGCGCACCGGCACGCCCTGGAGACGGGCGCACTCCTCGTCGAAAGCGACCGCCACGAGCTCCCGGCCGAACAGCGCCAGCAGCAGGATCACGGCCAGGTCGGCGATACCCGCCAGCCAGAGGTCCGCTGCGCTGACCAGGAGGATGTTGCCGAAGAGGAAGCCGAGCAGGTTCGGTGCGTAGCCCGGAGTCAGGTGGAGGAAAACCAGCCCGATCGCCATGCCGACCGCCCACAGCACGCCGATCGCCGCATCCTGCCGGCGCGCCCGGTCGCCATCGAGGAAGCCGAGGCCGACCGCCGACGCAACGGCCACCGCCACCGCGCCCAGGCGCGGCTCCCAGCCGGCCCAGTAGGCGGCACCGAGCCCGCCGAAAGCGGCGTGCGCCACCCCGCCGCTGATCGAGACCAGGCGCTTCAGCACGACGAACGTCCCGACGACCCCGCACAGCACGCTCGCCAGCGCGCCCGCGAGCAGCGCGTCACGAAAGAACCCCAGCTCCCACATGCCGGCGATCGAGTCCATTTCAGCCGTGTCCATGGCCGCAAAGCAGCGGGTGCTGGTGCAGGTCGGGCACCGACAAGGGCTCGAGCGTCCGGTCGACCAGCACCGCCCGGCCGGGGGCGAACGTGCCGGGCCCGAGGTCGTGGGTGACGAGCAGCACGGCGCACGCGGCCGGCAACGCGGCGACGCGCGCCCACAGCTTCCGTCGCGAGGCTTCGTCGAGCGACGCCGTGGGCTCGTCCAGCACCAGGAGCTCGGGCTCGCCCACCAGCGCGCGGGCGATCAGGGCACGCTTGAGCTCCCCGCCCGAGAGCTCGGTCAGGAAGGCATCGCGCAGCGGCTCGAGGTCGAGATCGGCCAGGATCGCGTCGACCGCCGCCAGATCCTCGGCACGGAATCGCCGCAGCGGCCCGCGCTCCCGCAGTCGCCCCTGCAGCACCATCTCCGCCACCTTCAACGGAAACCCGCGGTCGAAGGCCGGAAACTGCGGCACGTAGCCGAGACGACGCCCGCGCGGGGAGCGGCTCCAGACCACCCGCCCGCTCGTCGGCCGGAGCAGGCCGAGCAGCAGTCGCACCAGCGTCGACTTGCCGCCACCATTGGGGCCCAGGATCGCCAATCGGTCGCCGGGCTGAACCGCGAGGTCGATTCCCGCCAGCACGACGTCGCCGCCGTAGCGGAAGCCGAGGCCGCGCGCCGCGACCAGCGCCGCCTCAACCACGGTCGAGCGCCGCCTCGAGCGCCGCGCCGAGCGCGCGCGTGTTGGCCAACCAGTCGGCCGCCACCGGGTCGACCTCGAGCAGGCGCGCGCCGATCTCGCGCGCCAGCAGCTCGGCGCTGCGCTTCGGCATGCCGGGCTGCACCAGCACGACGCGGACCCGCTCCCGCCGGGCGCTCGCGATCAGGCGCCCCAGGCGCGCCGGGCTCGGCTCCTTGCCCTCGTGCTCGATCGCCCACTGCTCGAGACCGTAGTCGGAGGCCAGGTAGCCGAGCGCCGGGTGGTAGATCACGAAGGCACGGCCCGCCGCCGCGCGCAAGCGCGCCTCGAGCTCGCGGTCCAGCCCCTCGATCTCGGCGTCCAATCGGCGCCAACGCTCCTCGATCCGGGCCGTCTCGGCCGGGAGCAGCAGCGCCAGCGCGCCGGCCAGCTCGCGCGCCGCGCCCCGCATCGTCCGCGGCGAGACCCAGAGGTGGGGATCGCCATGCTCGCCGGAGTGCTCCTCCAGATGCCCACCGGAGGTGCCCGAGGGCACGCCCCGCGCGTGCGCTGCGAGGCTCACCTGGCGAATGCCCCGGTGGCGCTCCAGCCAGGGCTCGAGGTAAGCCCGCTCGAGCGGGAACGAAGGATGGCCGACTTTGAACACCAGCCCGGCGCTCTCCAGGGCGGCCATCTGCTGCGGCGTCGGCGCATAGGTCTCGACGTCGGCGCCCGGTGGCACGAGGACCGTGACCGCGATCGCCTCCCCGCCCAGCCTGGTTGCCAGCTCGGCCTGCGGGGCGACGCTGACGACGACGCGCAACGGCGCGGCGGCGGCGCCCGCGGCGGCGAGCGCCAGCAAGAGGAGGCTGGCGGTGAGTCGGACGGAAATCATGGCTGGTGACGCCTCCCTCCGGAGGACCCTTAGATGATACTCGATTCTCAGGAAAGGAGCCCCGCCTCTCCCGCCCCTGGCCCGGACCTCAGGGCTCGAGGGGTGGCGCCGCGTTCGGTCCGTACCGGCGTAAGTAGGGCTCGAGGCGGAGCTTGCGCGCGGTGTTCAGGCTCGACATGTAGCGGACGGTGCCGAAGATGGCCCGCTCCGGGCCCCAGGGGCGGTCGAAGCGACCCAGGCACCAGAAGATCCCGGAGCAGGAGTTGGGATCGCGGCCGTCGAGCGCGTAACGGTTGTTGAGCTCGATCAGGTGCTCGGCCGCGAGCTCCGGCGTGGCCGACCACTCCAGTACCTTCTTGCCCCAGAGCATGCGCAGGTAGTTGTGGATCCGCCCTGCGGTCACGAGCTGGCGTTGCGCGGCGTTCCAGAGCGGGTCGTGGGTCTCCGCGCGCTCCAGGGTCGCGAGCTCGTAGCAGGGCTCGCGGCGATCCGCGGCGTGGCGAGCCAGCGTCTCGCGGGCCCAGTCCGGCAGCGACTCGAAGCGGTCGTAGTCGTCCGGGCGCCGGGCGCAGAAGTGGAACCCCAGCTCTCGCCAGGTGACCGTCTGGTCGAGGAACGCCTCCGCCGGCGCGCTCATCCGCCACCAGCCGGCGCGCGCGCCGTCTCCCCGCTCGGGCAGGTCGGCCGGATCCCAACCTTCGCGCTCGGCCAGGCGGGCGAGGATCTCGTGGACCGCGAGGTGACCGAAGTGGAGCCAGGGCGAGAGGCCGCTCGAAGCCTCGAGCGCGGGCTCGTTTCTCTCCTCGGCGTAGCGGGAGAGCGTCCGTTCCAGGAACGCTTCGAGCCGCCGCGTTGCCGCCGCGCTCCCGCCTTCGATGCCGGGGACGGGGGGCACGCCGTGATCGATGGGCAGCGCCGACAGCTCGCCCGCGGCGCGGGCGAGCAGCGCGGGCGACGCCGGCGGCCACCGTTGCTCGATCGCCGCGGGCAGCCGCCCGAGCGGGGGCAGCTCGGCGCGCGCGAGGGGCGCCGCCGCCGGCCGCTCGAACAGGTGGGGCTTGAGCTGGCCGTGGAGGAACCGGCGAAAGGCGTAGGCCGTGGGAAAGGCCCGGTCGCCGACGGCGAGGGGCAACAGGCCGTTGGAGTCGACCGCCTCGAGCCGGCACTCGACGCGCCGCGCCGCCGCCGCGAGCAGGCCCGGCAGGAAGAAGCAGGGGAAATCGTCGGTGACGATCGCCACCGCCCGGCGGGAGAGCTCGGCGAGGAGCCCCCTCCCCTCGCCCGCCGCCCGTTCGACATACGGGTAGTAGAGCACCGGGCTCTCCGCGGCGCGCCGGGCGTTCTCCGCCATGCCGTCGAGCACGAAGGCGTGGCAGCGCTCGGAAGCCCAGCGGTAGTCGACGCGCAGCGCCTCCAGCACGACCAGCGGCCGCCGGTGCTCGCGCGCGATCGCGAGCGCGCGATCCAGGCCGTAGTTCCAGCCCAGCCGCCGCGCCGAGGTCATCCAGTAGACGACCAGCTCGCCCTCGGGACGTGGCGGCCGATCGACGACGACGCGCCGGCGCAACCGGATGGACTCGGTCTCTCCGCTCATGCTCTCAGCGAACTCTACGGGAGGAAGAGCGTCTCGGACGCCCGCGCGCGGACCACCCCCCGGTCACCCCGTGCGACGCGAACGGAAAGCGTGGGCGTCAGGTGGTCACTGGGTGAGGGTGAACTCCAGCAGATCCCCGTCTTCGAACGCGGCTCCGAGCACCAGGTTCGCCGGGATGATCTCGATCGCGTCGGGACCTTCGAGCTCGATCGCCAACGGTTTCCCTTCGGGATCGAACAGCACCGTTCCGGCGCCGAGGTCGACGGCTGCGGTCTGGCCGACCTCGGCGTCGGCGCGGATCGGCAGCGAGACCGCGAAGACCAGTCCATAGAGTCGAGAGTTGAGGTCGCCGTCGGGCGAGGTGAAGGTGGCGACGATCCGGCCGGGCGGGTCTTCGCTGACCGAGTCGATCGTCACCGAGCCGTAGCGGGGGTCGATCACCAGCGTCGCCGGCCCATCGGCCAACCACGGGTCGTAGACGACCTCGACGGTCCCGGAGCCGATGGCGAAGGGCCGCCCGGTCACCAGTCCGAACAGCGCGATCTCCCCCGCCGGAGCTTCGGCCCCGGTCGGCCCGATGTCGGCGGCCTCGGGGTCGGCGGGCCTGAGCCGCAGCCGCCCCCGCTCCGAGAACGCTGGCACCCAGGCACCCGACGGGTCGGAAAGGTTTTCGGTGCCCGGGATGATTCGAAGCTCGAATCGCATGTCCTCTTGAAGACCGGGCGTGAGCGCCAGTCGGATCATCACCAAGGGACCAGCAACCTCGTTGAGGGTGCCGCTCGGCGAATCGAACGTGATCTCGATCCGCTGCGTCGCGAGGTCGAGCGCGGCTGTCGCGGTCGCGTCCCCGGCGGACGCGTAAGCGATCGCGGAGAGCGCCGCGGAAAAAGCCGCCGCCACACCGTCCCGGTCGATCGCCTCCAGCGTGAAGGCCCCGGATCCCAGCGCGCCGGCAGTCGCGGTGCGGACGATCAGATCCACCTCGCCGACCGGATCCGCTTCCAGCCGCTCGACGACGAGCTCCAAGGGGCCCACTTGCGCCCCGAGCCCCGCGGGAATTACCGCGAGGACCCCCGCCACCAAGAGCCATCGCGTCGTGTCCATCGATCCAGAGCTCTTCATGGCACTCCTCCGACCTCCGGAAGAACCGTTTGGAGGATCAGAGCCACGGCGCCGGCAGGCGCGCCAGACCCTGCGGGGTGGGTCGGATCCCACCCGTTCAGAGCTCGACCTGGGCGCCGAGCTCGACCACGCGGTTCGGGGGGATGCGGTAGAAGGCGTTGGCGGGGCGGGCGTTGCGGGTCAGGAAGGCGAACAGCTTCTTGCGCCAGATCGGCAGGCCGGACCTGCCGGTGGTGAGCAGGGTCTCGCGGCCGAGGTAGTAGCTGACCGTTTCGATCGGCACCTGCAGCCCCTGCTCACCGCAGCGCCGCAGCACCTCGGGGACGTTCGGCGTCTGCATGAAGCCGTAGTGGGCGATGACTTCGAAGAAGCCCTCCCCCAGCGCCCGGACCCGCACCCGGTCCCCCTTCGGCACCTGGGGGACGCCCTCGGTGACGATGGTCAGCAGCAGGACCCGCTCGTGCAGGACCTTGTTGTGCTTGAAGTGGTGGAGCAGGATGGGCGGCGCGCCGCCCATCGCCGAGGTCATGAACACCGCGGTGCCCTTGACCCGGTGCGGCTTGCGCACCGGCAGGTCGGCGACGAACTGCTCGATCGGCAGCGTCGAAGCCTCGAGCTGCCGGCGCAGCGCCGCCCGGCCCCGCTTCCAGGTCGTCATCACGGCGAAGAAGAGGGCACCAATCACCAGCGGGAACCAGCCGCCGTGAACGATCTTGGGGAAGTTCGCCGACAGGAAAGGAATCTCCACGGCGAGGAAGAGTCCAGCCAGCGCCGTCGCGCGCCAGACCGGCCACTTCCAGCGCCGGATCATCAGCGCGAACATCAGCACCGAGGTCGAGACCATGGTGCCCATGACCGCGATGCCGTAGGCCGCGGCGAGATTCGAAGTGCTCCGGAACGACACCACGAGCGCCATGCAGGCGAACATCAGCAGCGTGTTGACCTCCGGCACGTAGATCTGCCCGCGTGCCCGCTCGGAGGTGTGGATGATCGACAGGCGAGGCAGGTAACCCAGATGGACCGCCTGCTGCGCGAGCGAGAAGGCGCCGGAGATCATGGCCTGCGAGGCGATGACCGCCGCGACGGTCGCGATCAACACCAGCGGGTAGAGGAAGAAACCCGGCGCCAGCTCGTAGAACGGGTTGTCGATCCGGCGGTCACCGGCCCCCACCAGCAGCGCGCCCTGGCCGAAGTAGTTGAGCAGCAGCGCCGGAAAGACGACCGCGAACCAGGTAAACCGGATCGGCTTGCGACCGAAATGGCCCATGTCGGCGTAGAGCGCTTCACTGCCGGTCACACACAGGACAACCGCTCCGAGAATCAGGAAGCCTTGCAGACCATTGGCGGCGAAGAAGCGCACCGCATGGCTCGGATCGAGCGCGGTGAGGACGACCGGATGGCGCACGATCGCCGGGATTCCGAGCACCGCGATGGAGCCGAACCAGACGATCATCGCCGGCCCGAAGAGGACCCCGATGCCCTCCGTTCCTCTCCGCTGGAGCAGGAAGAGTCCGCCGAGAATGACGAGCGCCAGCGGCACCACATAGGGCTGGAAGAAGGGTGTCGCGACGTCGAGTCCCTCGAGGGCGCCGAGTACGCTGATCGCGGGCGTGATCATGCCGTCGGCGAGCAGGAGCGCGGCCCCGAACAGCGCGAGTGACAGCAGGAGGAGGTGGCGCTTGCGCCCGGTCTCTCCCCGCTGCGGGTGACTCCGCTGCTCGGTGACTTGAGCGAGCAGCGCCAGGATGCCTCCGTCGCCGTGATTGTCGGCGCGCAGCACGAAGACGATGTACTTGACGACCACCACCAGGGTCAGCGCCCAGAAGACCAGCGACAAGACCCCGAGCACGTTGGCCAGAGTCGGCGTGACTCCGTACTCGGCGCCGAAGCACTCCTTGATGGCGTAGAGGGGCGAGGTCCCGATGTCGCCGTAGACGACTCCGAGCGCGCCCAGGGAGAGCTTGAGCAGGTCGCGCGGGCCGCGGATCACCGGCGCGTGGGAGATCTGGCTGAGCTCCAGGGAGCCGCTCGGAGACCTGGAGCTGCTCATGCGGAGAAAAAGCCTAGCACGGGGCCCCCCGAGGGCCTCTGGGAATCGCCGCCGCCTTGTTCCAGAATCGGCGCCCGCCATGGCGCCCGAAACGGCACCCGAGCTGCTGCCGCTGCTCCTCTTCGGGGCCACCTACCTCTTTCTCGCCCTCGGCCGGCTGCCGGGTCTCGCCATCGACCGGACCGGCTTCGCCCTCCTGGGCGCCCTCGCCTTCCTGGCGGCCGGCGCCATCTCGCTCGAGCAGGCGAAGGCCGCGATCGACGCGCCGACCCTGACCGTGCTCTTCGCCATGATGCTGCTGTCGGCGCAGTATCAGCTCTCTGGGCTCTACGGCGCCATCAGCCGCCGCCTGGTCCGGGTCGCGAGCCCGCGCCGGCTGCTCGCCGGGACGCTCGGCGTCAGCGCGCTGCTCGCCGCGGTGCTGACCAACGACGTCGTGGCCTTCGCGCTGACCCCGCTGCTGGCGGTCGCGCTGCGCGCCTCGCCGCTCGATCCCGTCCCCTTCCTGCTCGCCGTCGCGGTGGGAACGAACATCGGCTCGGCGCTGACCCCGATCGGCAACCCGCAGAACATCCTGATCGCGCAGCAGCTCGACCTGGATTTCTCCTCCTTCGTGGCCTTCTGCGCGCCGACGGTTCTGCTCTCGCTCGTCGCCGCCTACGGCATCCTGGCGCGGCGGCTTCGCGCCCGGCCAGCGCCGCTGCCGGATTCGGAGACCCTGGCGATCGAATCTGTGACGCTCGATCGCTGGCAAGCGGGCAAGGCGCTCGCGCTCACCGCGATTGCCATCGTCCTGTTCCTGTCGCCGGTGCCGGCCTACCTCACCGCGGCGCTGATCGCGGGTCTGGTGTTGACCAGCCGCAGAATGCACACCCGCACCATGCTGGGACTGGTCGATTGGCAGATGCTGGCGCTGTTCGTCGGCCTGTTCGTGGTCACGCGCGGGCTCGAGCTCTCCGGCTGGACCGCGCTCGCCGCCGAATCGCTCGCGCGCGCAGGCCTCGCGCTGACCGAGGGATCGGTGCTCGTGCCGGCGGTGGCGCTGCTCGGGACTCTCGTCGGCAACGTGCCCGCCGTGATGATCCTGCTCCGCTTTCTGCCTGCCGCCGCCGAGGTGGGCTACGCCTTGGCGCTGGCCTCCACGCTGGCGGGCAACGCGGTACTGGTGGGCTCCATCGCCAACCTGATCGTGGTCGAACAGGCCTCGCGGCTCGGCATCCAGATCGGCTTTCGCGACCACTCGAGAATCGGGTTGCCGGTGGCCCTCGTCTCGCTCGCCTTGGCGGCCGTCGCTCTCGCGCTCCTGTGACGAATCAGGCCGCGGGAGTCGTGGCGCGCGCCGCCTCGAGCTCGCGGCGCCAGCCGGCGAGGCCCGAAATGCACAGCAGGAGGAAGACGCCGTAGAGGACGGCGGTGACGTGCAGCCCCTTGTAGACGTAGAGCGGCACGTAGACCAGGTCGACCGCGATCCAGACCCACCAGTTCTCGAGCAAGCGGCGGCTCATCAGCCATTGCGCGGCGAGGCTGGTGGCCGTGGTGATGGCGTCGAGCGCCGGCACGTCGCTGTCGGTGTGGCGCGCGAGCGTGGAATAGAGCAGCGCGGCGAGCGCCGCGGCCGCGCCGCCCACCAGGGCGAGCTCCGCCGCCCCGGCCCGCTCGACCGGGCGCACCCGCGCGGCGCCGCGCCCCGAGCGCCAGCGCCAGATGCCGTAGAGAGAGATCGCCACGTAGACGAGCTGGAGCAGCGCGTCGGCGTAGAGGCGGGAGCGCCAGAAGACGACCAGGTAGAGCAGGTTGTTGGCGATGCCGAGCGGCCAGGTCCAGGGATCCGAGCGCGCCGCCAGCCAGACGCAGAGCGCCCCGGTCGTGGCGCCGAGCGCCTCGGTCCAGGGCGACACCCAGGTGAGCGCGTAGGTCCCCGCGGTGAGCAGCAGCAGCGACAGCGCGAGGCGGTCGCGCCCCCTCACTCGCCATCCCGCGGCGCTCGAGCGCCGTAGGCCTCGCCGCCTTCGATCCCGAGCCGGATCAGCAGGTTCTGGACGATCCGCGCCGTCACGCCCCAGATCAGATGGCGGCCGACGTGGTAGAGACGGAGAGACCGCCGCTGACCATTGATCAGGACCTCGCGATCTTCGACCAGACGGGGGTTGGCGAGCGCCGAGATCGGCGCCGCGAAGACTTCGTCGATCTCCCCGGGGTCGGGACGTGGGCGGAAGGTCGCCGGGATCGCGCCGACGCAGGGGACGATGCGGAAGCCGCTCGGCGTCGCCGCCTCGTCGAGCTCGCCCAAGCGCAGCACCAGACGCGAATCGAGGCCGATCTCCTCCTCGCTCTCGCGCAACGCCGCCGCCCAGGCGTCCTCGCCGATTTCGCGCCCGCCGCCCGGGAAGGCGACCTGGCCGCGATGCTGGGGCAGCGCTTCGCTGCGGCGGGTGAGCAGCGTCCAGAGCTCACCGGCCTCGACGTAGAGCGGCACCAGCACCGCCGCCTGCCGGCTCTCGCTCGCCGGCAACCGCCCCGCCGGCGGGCTCGCCAGGCGCGCGCGGACCTCCGCGATCCAACTCGCCGCTTCCCCGCTCACCGCGAGTCGCCTTCCGGAGACTCCGGCACCACGGGGCGGGCGAGCTCGAGGTCGAAAGTGAGGGGCGCCGTGGGGGGCTTGCCGAGGTCGAAGTCGAGGGCATAGATCGCCACCGGCTCGCGGCTCCACCAGAGCGGGTGGCGGCGCAGCGGTCGCCCGAGCGCGACGTCGAAGGCGACCTCCCCCGAGGGCCGGAACGTCGTGCTGCCGACCTCGCCGCCGCGGACCTCGAGCGTCGAGGGGGCATCGGCGCCGAAGGCCAGCCGCACCGAAGAGAGCGGGCGCGGGCTCGCCACCAGCACCCGGCCCCGCCGGCCGAAGAAGCGGAAGCTCTCCGCGCCGGCCGCCGCGAAGACCGTGGTGTCCACCGTCCGCACCGTCCAGGCACCGCGGCGCATCTCGACGCTGCCGGGAACCTCGCGCAGGGAGGTCTCGAACGGCAGCAGCCGCCTCGGGACCTCGAGGAGCTGGCGCACGCCGGGTCCGCCGAAGGCCGGCGCCCCGCCGAAGGGGGCCAGCCAGACGGGCAACAGGAAGGGCGCCGCGAGGGCGACGGCGAGCCAGGGCCGACCGCTCCGCGCCGAGCCCCCGCAGAGGGTGGCGAGGGCAGCGTAGATCGGCAGAAAGGCCGCGCTCCCCCATCCGGCGGCAGCGCCCGCGAAGTCGAACGGCGCCAGGCCGACCTGGACCAGGACGGCTCCGACCGCCGCGGGCACGATCCAGCGCCGCCCCGCTTCCCTTGCGGGAGCCGCCAACGCCCAGAGCACCGGCAAGTAGTACGGCAGGATGCCGACGTGCCGGCCCGCCGCCGCGTAGACCAGGTTCCACCCCAGGAGCCGCGCGTCGCCGACCAGCTGCGGTGGCTCCCACGGCGCCCCTCCCAGCGCCACCGCGCCGACCAGCGCGAGCGCCGCGCCGCCGCCGTAAAGGAGGCCGGAGGTGGCGCGCCGGAGCGCCGGCAGCGCTCCCAACGGCGGCAGGCCCAACAGCAGGTAGGCCGGGGCGACCGTCGCGGCCGCGCCCACGGCCGCGCCGGCGAGCAGCCAGCGGCCCGCCGAGGAGCGCGGTGTGAGCTCGCCGCGGTAGATCTCGTCCGGCACGACCGTCGGCAGCGCTCCCCGTTCTCCCCAGATCCACGCGTAGGCCACCGCGACCGCGGCGCAGGCGAATGTCTCCGGCGCGAGGTCGAAGGCGAAGCGAAAAGCGACCGAGCCCACGAGCAGGGCGGCGACCCAGGCGGGAGCCGAGCTCCCCAGCCGAGACCGGAGAACGCGTTGGAGCGCCCAGGCCGCGATCACCAGCAACAGCGCCTGGACCAGGTAGGGCCCGCGGCGCGGTGAGACCGCGGCCCCCAGCGCCGCCGTCAACGCCGGCAGCACCGGTGTCTGGAGACGCCCCTGCCGGTCCACCGCGACCTCCGCGGGCGGCGCGCCGAAGAGGGCCTCGTAGCGATTGGCATCGGTCGCCGCGTAGGCCAGGTCCCGATCCGCCGCCAGGCTGTTGGCTGTCAGCCAGAAGGTCGTCGCCGCTCCCGGCGCGGGGGGCCGCGCCGGCGCTCCCGACAGCGCACCCGCGAGCAGGGCGACTCCGAGAGCTCCGAGCAGGAGCCGCGGGCGGCTCACAGCCATCGATCCCATGCCCAATCCCCGAACGGCCGATGGCCGTTGGTCAGTTGGACCGTCGGCTTGATCAGCAGGCGCGACGGGCCGAGCGGCTTGCGCAGCTCGAGCTCGAACGAGACCGAGCGACCCGGATCGAGCGCGGAAGCGAGCGACAGCCAGGAGCGGCCGCGGAAGAGGTCGCGTTCGCCGGCGTGGTGCTGGACCTCGAAGATCAGGCCGCCGGGCAGCTCGTGGCTGGGCAGCCAGCGGCAGTGGCTGATGTTCGTCACGGTGACGACCAGCTCGCGTCGCTCACCGGGTCGCCAGCCCTCGAGCCCCGCGACCTCGAGCCGCCCCGGCAGCCGCACGTGGATCGCCGAGCTGCGCGGCGGCACCGCCGGGGGGCGATCTCCCGGTGGCTCGCGCTCGGCCAGCTCGCGCACCGCCGCCACGATCGCCGCCGCCGCGCGCGCCGGCTCGTGGTGCTCGGCGATGAATCGTCGGGCCGCTGCTCCGCGCTCCGCGCGCGCCTTCTCGGGTCCCAGCAGCCAGTCGGTGAGCGCCGCGGCGAGCGCCGCCTCCTCCCGCCCGCCGAGCGGGATCGGCCGCGCGACCTCCTCCGGCAGGTCGCCGAGCTCGGCGTACTCCGAAACCAGCACCGGCCGGCCGACCGCCAGGATCCGCAGCAACGACGCGGAGGTCTCGCCAGCCGACGGGTAGCGGAGATTCAGGCAGACGTCGGTCGCGGCGATCGCGGCGTCGAGCTCTTCGAAGGGCAGGAAGCCGGTGACGTGCACGCGCGCGGCGACGCCCAACTCGGCGGCCAGCTCGGCGTAGTTCGCGTACGGCGACAGCTCGCCGGCGACCAGCAGCTGGACCTGTTCGAGACCCGGCGCGGCGAGCGCCCGGATGGCGACCTCGGTCCGCTTGATCGGCGTCTGGAAGCCGAAGGAGCCGACGACCGGAGCGCCGGCCGGAATGCCGTGGGCGCTGCGGAAGGCCAGCCCGCGCGCGCGGTGGGCGGCCGGCGGCAGCGGGATCCCCATCGGCACGACGCGCACCGGGATCTCGGCGTCCTCCTCCGCCAGCACCGCCGCCGCCCAATGCCCGTGGACCAGGACGCCCCGCTGCCGGCGCAGCAGCGTCCTGTGCGCCGGCAGGAAGAACTGCGCCGCGCGCCCGAAGGCGCCCCACCGTACCGGTCGCGCGGCCGCCTCGCCGATCCAGCCGTGGTCGCGCTCGAGCGCCGCCCGGTAGGGCTCGAACCGGCCCTGGCCGACCGTGCGGTCGAGCAGGAAGTGGTGGAGCACGAGATCGTGCAGCACCAGGACCCCCGGCCGCTCGGCGGCGACGGCCGCGATCGCGGCGTGGTAGCTGTTGTTGCCCATGTGGTAGAGCGGCACCCGGCCGCCGCGGCCGGTCTCCTCGATCGCGGCCGGCCGCCAACGCGCCACCATCTCGGGTGCCAGCGGCAGGTCGGGCAGCTGGATCACCCGCACGTCGGCGACCGCCGCCAAGTGCGGCAGCAGATCCACGCTGTAGTCGGAGATCCCCGACCGCACCGGCGGCAGCGGCGAGAGATAGTCGAGGCGGAGCGTCACGGCGCCCGCATTCTAGACCCCGCCTCCGTCGCCCGGTCCCCCCGCGCCACCGCGGAGTCCGACCCGCGCTCTCGAGCACCGGGACGGCGGGCGGGCGGCGCGATTCAGGTCGGGGGCGCGCCGGCAACGAGCTCGGCGCGCGCGCGCAGTGTCGTCGCCTCGTCGTTCCGGCCGGCGCGTTCGGCGAGATCGGCCAGCTCCTCGAGCAACCCGGGCAGGTGCTCGCGCGCGCCCACGCTCGTCTCCTGAATGGCGAGCGAGCGCCGGAGCAGGACTTCGGCCTCGGCGAAGTCGCCGCGGTCGCGGCGGATCTGGCCGAGGATGCGCAGGGCGGGACCGAGGCTCGGGTGCTCCGGACCGAGCAGCGCCTCCTCCGTCGCCACGGCGGCGAGGGCCAGCTCCTCGGCGGCGCCCGAACGGCCGAGCGCGTGGTAGGCGTTGGCGAGGTTGCTCTGCGCGTACGCGGTCCGGACGCTGGTCTCGCCCAAGCGCTGCCGGCGGATCGCGAGCGCCTGCTCGTAGGCGGCGGCAGCCTCCTGGTGCCGGCCGAGCCGCGTGTGGGCGCTGCCGAGGTTGCTCCACACCGTCGCCACGCGCGGGTGGTCGCTCCCCAGCGCGCCAGCGAGCACGGCCAGCGCGCGCGAGAGCACCTCCTCCGCCGCTCGTGCGTCCGATCGCAGCAGGAGCATCCCGTAGTTGTTGAGGCGAAGGCCGGTCGCCGGGTGGTCGCGGCCGAACACGGCCTCCGTGAGCTCCACGGCTCGGTGCCTGACCCTCGCGGCCTCCTCGGGCGCGCCGCGCAGCAGGTGGAGCTGCGCGAGCGGATCCAGGGCCGCCGCCAGATCCCGCCGACGTTCGGGCCCGGCGCGCTCGAGCACCGCCGCCGCCCGCGGGCAGACCTGGGACGCCTCGTCCAGGCGGTCGAGCTCGATCCGGACGACGCAGAGATCGGTCAGCGCGATCCCGACTTCGGGATCGTCGGCAGCCAGCGAGTGCTCGCGCAGCGCCAGCGCCCGCTCGTACAGCGGCTCGGCGTCGGCCGGCCGGCCGAGGTAGAGCGCGGCGTCGCCGAGGCGAGACACGGGCTCGGCGAGGCGCGGATCGCCGCCGCCGAAGCTCCGTTCGAGCAACGCGACGGCCTCGCGCAGCAGCGGCTCGGCGCGATCGAATCGGCCCGACTCGACGAAAGCGCCGCCGACAGCGGTCAGCAGCTCGGCCCGCACGGCGGGCTCCCGCGGGCTGCCCGCCAGCAGCGGCGCGGCACCTCGCTCCAGGAGCTCGGTGACGGTCGGCTCGACCTCGGAAGCGAGCATCGGATCGCCGGCGGCGAACAACCCGAGCATGAAGTCGCGCACCTCGCGCGCCACCTGCGCTTCGCGGGCGGCCGCTTCCGCGGCGCGGCGCGCGGCGGCCGCCTGATGGAGCGTGCCGGCGACGCCGGAGAGCAGCGAGAGAGCGACCAGGCCGGAGAGCGCGGCGGCGAGCCGGTGGCGGCGGATCAGCTTGCCCAGCCGGTAGGCGACCGTCGGGCGCCGCGCCCGCACCGGCCGGCCATCGAGGAATCGCTCGAGATCCTCGGCGAGCGCGTCGGCCGACGGGTAGCGGCCCTCGAGGTCGGGAGCGAGGGCGCGCAAGGCGATGCGATCGAGGTCGCCGCGCACGCGCCGGGCGCGCGGGCTGGCCGCGCCGTCACGCCCGGTGATCACCGCGCTCGGCGGCGGTGGCGTGCGCGCCGCGCCGCCCCGCCCGCCGGCGCCGCCGCGGTTCACCGCCGGCGGCTCGCCGGTGACGAGCGAGCAGAGCAGGAGGCCGAGCTGGAAGACGTCGGAGAGGGTCGTCGCGGGCTCCCCGGCGAGCTGCTCCGGGCTCGCCCATTGCGGGGTCAAGAAATGGCCGTCGCTCCGGGTCGCCGCCAGCTCCCCCGTGGGGTCGAGCAGCCCGGCGATGCCGAAGTCGAGCAGGTGCGGCCGGCCGTCGGGGGTGACCAAGATGTTCGACGGTTTGAGGTCGCGGTGCACGACCAGGTTGCGATGCGCGTGGGCAACCGCCGCGGCGATCTCGATCAGGAGGCGGATCCGGGCCTCGAGATCGAGACCGCTCGCCGCGCAGAACTCGTCGAGCGGCAGCCCGTCGATCCTCTCCATGACGAAGTACGGTCGTCCGTCCGGCGCCGCGCCGCCGTCGAGGAGCTTCGCGATCGCCGGATGCCGGAGGCGGGCGAGAATCTGACGCTCGCGCCGGAAGCGGCGCAGAACGTCGTCCGTGTCGAGCCCGCGCTTGAGCACCTTGAGCGCGACCTCCTGCTCGAAGGTGCCGTCGCAGCGCGCGGCGAGGTACACCACCCCCATGCCACCGCGTGCCAGCTCCGCGCTGACGCGGAACGACCCGACCACGGTGCCGGGCGCCAACGCCTCGTCGACCGCGCGCGGCGGCAAGGCGCCACCCGTGACCAGCGTCGGGCCGGCCGCCCCGGCGTCGAGCACATCGAGCGCCGCCGCGATCAGCTCGGGGTCGGCCGTCGCCGCGCGCACGAACGCCGCGCGCTCCGTCGCCGGGCGCTCGAGCGCGGCGTCGAGCAGACGGTCGAGCGCCTCGCGCGGGAAGGGCGTCATGCTCCCGGGTGGACGGCCGCCGCGGGCGTCCCGCCGAGCTCGCCGCGCAGCCACGCCTTGGCCTTGAGCCATTCGCGCTGCACGGTGCGGCGCGACAGGCCCAGCGCCGTCGCGGTCTCGTCCTCGGTCAGTCCGGCGAAGTAGCGGCACTCGATCACCTCGACCGCGCGCGGGTCGGCGGCGGCGAGCGTGCGCAGCGCGCTGTCGACGCCGAGCACGAGGTCGGGATCCCAGGCGACGGCCGCCTCGGGCGGCAGCGCGTCGTCGTCGGGCAGCGGCTGGACCTCGACGTCGCCGCCGCGCTTGCGCGCCCGCCGCTCGCGCGCGTGGTCGACGACCAGCCGCCGCATCACCTGCGCCAAGCTGCGGAAGAGGTGCTGACGGTCGGCGAGCTCGAGACCCTCGCGGCCGGCGAGCTTCAGGTAGGCCTCGTGGGCGAGCGCGGTGGTGTCGAGCGTCGAGCCCGGCCGCCAGCGCCGCAGCTGCCCGCGCGCCAGCCGCTTCAGATCGTCGTAGATCAGCGCCACCAAGCGGTCGAACGCCGCCCCGCGTCGCGCCTCGTCGCGGCACTCGACGAGCAACGAAGTGATGTCGCCCTGGGTCACGGCCGCCACATCCCCTGTCGTTTCCGGTCGTTAGCGCGTCGGATTGTACCCGACGCGGGCGCTCGAAGCGCCGCGCCGCGGCCGCGATGGCGCTCTTCGGCCGCCGAATCCGCTAGCAAATTCGAGCGGGTTCGAGCGCGTCCCTGCGCGCTCCCACCCGGCTCCTCATTCGACCTGGAGGAAACCGACCATGCGACTGCCGCGTTCAAGCTTCCTGATTCCGCTCGCTCTCGCCGTCTTCATTCATCCATCCCCGCTTCCCGGCACCGTGCTCGATCCCACGGCGATCACGCTCGTCGGCTGGCCCGAGCTGGGGCTGACCACGGAGCCGGGCGCGCGGCTCGGTGTCGCCGTCGTCAGCGGTGACTTCGACTGCGACGGCCGAGAAGAGCTGGCGATCGGAGCCCCCTTCGCCGGCCTCGGCGACCAGCCCACGGCGGGTGCGGTGATCATCCAGCGACCAGGCTTCGCAGAGGTCCTCGAGAGCGGCCTGGGTACGAGACCCGCGGCGCTGTTCGGTTTCAGTCTGGCCGCCATCGACCTCGACGACGACGGCTGCGACGACCTCGTCGTCGGCGAGCCTGGGCGTAACGGCGCGAAGGGTCTCGTCAGCTACTTCCGGGGCGGCGCCGGGGGGATGACCTTCGTCCGCGGCGAGAATCCCATCATCGGGGCGGCGACCGGCGACTCCTACGGCGCGAGCGTGGCGATCGTTCCCCGGAGCGATGGCGAGCTCGTGGTCGTCGCATCGGCACCGGGCCGGACCCTGCAAGGACACTCGAACGCTGGACTGCTCTACATCCGCGACAACCCCCTGCTGGGCCCCCCGCAATTCTTCGAGCGGCGGTGCACTCCGGAGCCCACCGCGGACAGCCGGTGTGGAGAAACCCTCGGCGTCGGCAAGCTCGCCGGCTCTCCTACGCTCTTCGCGAGCGCGGCCGGAGCCAACGCCCTGGCCGCGTTCCAGGTCTTCCCCGACCGGGTCGAGCGCACTCTGTTCCCCGCTCCGGACGGCGAAGGATACTCGCGCTTCGGCGAGGTCTTCGCGGCCGTCGACATCGACGGCGACGGTGCATCCGAGATCGCCGTCGGCCAGCCCTACGCCACCGTCAACGGCAGGGTCGAGGCAGGCCGACTGGCGCTCTTGCGCTTCCGCGCGACGGGCGATGGCCCCGTCCTCGAAACGGTCTGGAACCGCGATCAATCGCAGTTCGGCTTCTCCGCCGAGGCTGGCGACCGCTTCGGCTCGATGGTCTCTGGCTTCGACCTCGACGGCAACCCGCGCCAGGACGTCGTCGTCGGCGCCGAAGGTGAGGCGTTCGGCAGCGATCCGCCCGCCGGCAGCGTGTTGGTGCTGCGCGCGACGGGCGGCCTCGACCTCGCCACCGCGCTGATCCTCCGACCCGCGGACGCCGGCCTGCTCGAGCAGGCGAACGTCCGCTTCGGCGGCTACCGCAACGGCGTCGCCAGCCTGCCCACTCCGTTCGCCGCCGGACGCGATCTCGCGCTCGGCGTGCCCGCCGCGATCCGCCACCCACTCGTCGGCAGCGAAGGCGTCGTCGTCCGGGTACCGCAGGTGGTGGAGTTTCTCTTCGCCGACGGTTTCGAGAGCGGGAGCTTCGCCGCCTGGAGCCAGGCCGCGCCGTGAGGGCTCGGCGGCGGTAGCCTGGCGCGGTGGCTAGATCGTCAGCCCGGCATCCCCCGGGCTGGCGATCTTGCCCTTCAGGAAGGCTTCGAGGAAGGGGTCGATCTCGCCGGCGAGCACCGAGTCGGCGTCGCCCACCGTCTCGCCGGTGCGGTGGTCCTTGACCATCCGGTAGGGCTGCAGGACGTACGACCGGATCTGGCTCCCCCAGCCGATGTCCATCTTCTCTCCCTCTTTCTTGGCCTGCTCTTCCGCCCGCTTGCGCAGCTCGCGCTCGTAGAGCCGCGAGCGCAGGACCTTCATCGCGGTGGCGCGGTTCTTGTGCTGGCTGCGCTCGTTCTGACACTGGACGACGATGCCGGTCGGCAGATGGGTGATGCGGACGGCCGACTCGGTTCGGTTGACGTGCTGGCCGCCGGCGCCCGAAGCCCGGAAGACGTCGACTTTGAGGTCCTTGTCGGCGATCTCGATCTCGATCGTGTCGTCGACCTCGGGCACCACGTCGACGGAGGCGAACGAAGTGTGGCGGCGCGCCTGGGAATCGAACGGGCTGATCCGCACCAGCCGGTGGACGCCTGCCTCGCCGTGCAGCAGGCCGTAGGCGTAGGCGCCCCGGATCGCCACGGTGGCGCTCTTGATCCCCGCCTCCTCGCCGTCCTGGCGATCGATCAGCTCGAGCTCGAAACCCTTGCGCTCGGCCCAGCGCACGTACATGCGCAGCAGCATCTCCGCCCAGTCCTGGCTCTCGGTGCCGCCGGCGCCCGAGTTGATCGCCACGATGGCGCTCTTGTCGTCGTCGGGGCCGGCGAGCTTGAGCTCGAGGTCGAGCTGCTCCAGCGCGGCGCCCAGCCGCTCGGCGAACACGACGGCGTCCGGATCGGCCAGACCGTCGTCGCCGAGCAGCTCCCGCCAGGCCGAAAGCTCGTCGGCATCGGTGCGCAGGCGCTGGAGGGTCTCGACGCGGCGCTCGAGCTCGCGCCGCTTCTGCATCAGGCCGGCCGACTCCGTCGGACGGTCCCAGAAGCCCGGCATCTCCATCTGCCGGTCGATGTCGCGCAACTGCTCTTCTACGCCGGCGTCCTCAAAGATACCCCCGGATCACGGCGAGCTGGTCGCCGAGACGCGAAAGGCGCTGCTGCAGGTCGGTGGTTTGCATGGCGGAGAACCAAACTACCAGACGCCGCGCCGGCAACCAAGCGTGCGAATCGCCCCGGGGGTAAGTCACGCCAGCGAGGACACTGGGAGCGTGTCGGTGGGAACCGAGTCGCAGGCGACGGATCACGAGCTCGACGGAATGAGATACCTCCTCCGTCCTGCTTCAATCGAGCCTCAGCATGCACTCGCCGATTCTTCGGATCCTGGTGAGCTTGGCCGCGACCACCGTCGGTAGCGCCGGACCGGCGCTCGGATCGCGTCCCCGCAGCGCAGCGCGAGGGGCCCCCCGACTTCCGTTCCCGTAACCTCGCGCGAGGGCCTCGTTTGTGGCCTGCGCCGCGCCGGGACGTGGCTCGCGCCGGCTCTCCTCGCGCCCGCGACACCCCACGGTTAGATTGAATTCTTGTGGTGTGGGGACCCCTCGCGCTGCGCTGCGGGGAGACATCGCGACCCACGTCCCGGCGCTCTCGTCGGTGGGGTGCCAAGAAACGGGGACAGGCACGCAATACCTACTGCTTGCCTCGCCTCCTCGTTACGGCGAGGAACGTCGATCAGTACCGCCACCGCATCAGCACGGTACCGCCGTCGACCTCTTTCGAGATACCAAAGGCCTCCGGGCGGAAAGGGTGCCACCTGACGCCCGACACGACCCAGTCGGCTAGCAGTCGGCGGCTACCAGACCTGCGATCCAGCATCATTCCTCGGGGTCCGTTGTTCCCGAAGGCCTCTCTTCCCACCGTGATGCCGATCTGGCTGCCGTCAGGAGAAATGGTGGCCGTGCGCGGGTCCAGCCAGTTCATGTAACCGCGAAAGCGAGCGATCTGCCGGTCGCCGCGCTCGTGATCGAGCAGGTCGAAGGTCGAGCGCGAATGAACCTTGACCTTGAGTCGCGGATCGAACTCGACTGGCAGGCGCACCGGCCGTTGACGGGCCTCCAGCGAGTCGTTGACCATGAGCTCGCCAGGCTGGCCTTCGATCAGGTGCACCTCGAGCCAGGGAGCGTTCTTCGGCAGCAGG
>JACTMI010000043.1 GCA_014584695.1 Acidobacteriota bacterium | reverse complement strand
GCTCGGCGGCGCGGGCGCGGCCGCCGGCGGGGGTGGCCGCGGCGCCGGCCGTCGGGCCGCCGGCCGCCGGTTTGGCCAGGCCGTACTCGGAGAGCGGCTCGACGAAGCCGGCGTAGATCGTGCGGCCGAACAGCTCGACCACCGTCGCGTCCTCCGGCGGGTCGAGCCGGGTGCCGACCGCTTCGACGCGGCCGTCGCGCAGGACGAGCGTCGCCGACTCGAGCTGGCGCTCCGGCGAGACGTGGACGGTCGCCCCGACCAGCGCCACCGGCGCCGCCGGCGCGGCGCGCAATCCGGTGAAGGGGAGCGCGGGGCCGGGCGGCGGCGGGGTCGAAGCGCCGGCGCGGCCGGCGGGCGGCGCGGCGAGAACGAGGCTGGCGAAGGCGGCGGCTGCGGCGGCTCGGCGGGCGAGTCGATTCACGGTCGGGGCTCTCCTCCTCGAGATGGCGCCGCGCCGGCTCCCTCGCCGCGCGCGGCCCCAGCGGCATGAGTGAGCGCCGAGTCTATGCCGACGCTTCAGCGAGGCGCGACTTCGCGTATCCTCGCCGCGATGCGGCGGTCCACACCCAGCGCCTCGCCTGTTGCCGCTCCCTCCGGTGGCCTCGGCGCCGCCGGCGAGGGCGTCGCGGGTCACGACAGCGATCGTCGGCGCGTGGCGACGGCGCTCGCCGAGCTGGCCGCGGAGGCGCCGCTCGAGGTGGTGGCTCGCGGCGGCTCGATGGGGCCGGCGCTCGCCGACGGCGCGCGCCTCGAGGTCCGCGCCGCCCGGCGCTACCTGCCCGGCGACGTCGTGGTCTTCGTCAACGGCGCGGGCGACCGGGTGGTCCACCGGCTGCTCGGCGCGCTGCCCGGCCGCGGCGGCTGGCGCTACGTGACCCGCGGCGACGCGGCGGCGCGCGCCGACGGGTTGGTGCCGCGGACGCGGTTGATCGGCCGCGTGACGGGGGGCGAGGTTGGCGCCGAGCTGATTCGGGTGTCGCTCGCCGCGCGGCTCGCGGCGCTCGGCCGCTTCGCCCTCTACCTCGGTGGACGGCTGCTCGAGAGGGCGCGGCGCTGAGCTTCGGCGACTTCTTCCTGACCGAGCCGGATCTCTTCCCCGGGCGGCCGAGCGGCGAGCCCTGGGGCGAGGTCGCCGTCGAGCTCGACCTCGCGGGCGGGCCCTACCGGGTCCTCGGG
Organism: Acidobacteriota bacterium; assembly: GCA_014584695.1. Classification (GTDB taxonomy): domain Bacteria; phylum Acidobacteriota; class Thermoanaerobaculia; order Multivoradales; family JAGPDF01; genus JACTMI01. The sequence continues at coordinate 9,923 of JACTMI010000043.1, read as the reverse complement.
ATCTCGACCGCGCAGGCGGCGGCGCTCGCGCGGCGCTTCGGCCCGCTGGCCTCGGTGGCGCCCACTTCCGCGGCGGCCGAGGCCCTGTCGGTGCGACTCTTCCGGGCGCCGGAGAGCGACTTCCGCGAGTTTCCGATCGCCGGCTGGACGACCCGCTTCGATCTCGAAGCGCGGCCGGCCGCCGTGCTGCTCGCGGGCCGGCGCTTCACCGGGCGGCTGGACTGGGGCGACACCGGTGCCGCGCCGCGGCTCGGCGGCGCGATGTGGACCCCCTCGGACGCCGACGCCGACTTCGAGGGGCTGATCGAGAACTTCCTGCGCGTCCTGGTGGCGCACCGCGCGGTCGAGCGGGGGGGCGCGCTGCTCCACAGCGCGGGAATCGCCGCCGGGGGCCGCGCCTTCGTCTTCTTCGGCCCCTCCGGCGCCGGCAAGTCGACGCTCGCGGCGCTGTCGGCGGCGCGCGGCCACGAGGTGCTCTCGGACGAGCTCAACGTCGTGATCGAGAGGGCGGGCGGAGCGGGCGACGACGCGGGCGGCGAGCTGGTGGTCGAGCGGCTGCCGTTCGCCGGCGACTTCGGACGCGAGGCGAGCGCGCCGCCGCGCCGGACCGATCCGCTGGCCGGCCTCTTCCTGCTCGAGCAGGCGGCTGTCCCAACGCGACGGCTGCTGCCGCGCGCCCGCGCGGTGGCGGCGCTCGCCGCGGCGTCGCCGTTCGTCAACGGCGATCCCTTCCGCTCCGCGCGGCTGCTCGAGAACCTGGAGCGGCTGACCGCGCGGGTGCCGGTCGAGGTGCTGGCCTTCGCGCTCGATCCGGGCTTCTGGACTATCCTTGACGAGCCACGATGACCGCCGCCACGTTTCGTCGCGCCCCGGACGTCCGCTACCGCCTGCTCGACGGCGAGGCGGTGGTGGTGCGCCAACGCGCGGCCGAGGTGCTGGGGCTCGATCCGGTCGGCTCGCGCATCCTCGACCTGCTCGACGGCGAGACGACGGTCGCCGAGCTGCTCGACCGCCTGGCGGCGGAGTACGACATCGACCGCGATCGGATCGCGAGCGAGGTCGAGGTCTTCCTGGAGGAGCTCGCCGCGGCGGGGGTGGTCGAGCGGGTCGAGCGGGTCGAGCCGGAGGATCCGGGCGGCCGGCGGGCGGGGCCGGACGGATCTTGAGCGGCCACTCGGAGCTGATCGGCAAGCTCTGGCGCGAGAACCGGCTCTTCTCCGCGCTGCTCGAGCTGACGTACCGCTGCAACCTCGACTGCGTCTTCTGCTACAACGACGTCGGGCTGGCCGGCCGGCCGCTCGACCGCGCGCGCTGGCTGGCGCTGCTCGACGAGCTCGCGGAAGGCGGCGTGCTCCATCTCACGCTCTCGGGCGGCGAGCCGCTCGCCCACCCCGACTTCTTCGCCATCGGCGCCGGCGCGCGCGAGCGGGGCTTCGTCGTGCGGGTGAAGTCGAACGGCCACGCGCTCAGGGGCGCCATCGCGCGGCGGCTTGCCGAGGAGGTCGACCCCTACCTGGTCGAGGTCAGCCTGCACGGCGCCACGGCGGCGACGCACGACCGGCAGACGCGGGTGCCGGGCAGCTTCGAGCGGCTGGTCGAGAACCTGCGCGGGCTGCGCGAGCTGGGTCTGCGCTTCCAGATCAACTCGACGCTGACGCGCTGGAACGAGGGCGAGATCGAGGCGATGTTCGAGCTGGCGGACCGGCTCGGCGGGCGATTGCAGTTCGATCCCGAAGTGACGCCGAAGGACGACGGCGACCGCTCGCCGCTCGCGCTTTCGGCGAGCCTCGAGGGGTTGCGTCGGCTCTACGAGGTCGAGGCGGCGCGGATCGGACTGGGCCCGGGGGGCGCGTTGGCCCCGGCGAGCACCGAGGTGCCGGTCGTGGTCCGCCAGGGCGACGCGCTGGGCACCGGGGCGGCGCCGGGCAAGCACTGCGGCGCGGGATCGTCGAATCTCTGCATCGATCCGTTCGGCAACGTCTATCCCTGCGTGCAGTGGCGGCGGCCGGTGGGCAATCTCCACGACCAGTCGTTGGCCGAGATCTGGGCGAGGTCGACGGGGCTCGCTCGCGTCCGCGCGCTGTCGGGGGAGATCGCGGCGAAGCTCGCGGGGGAGGAGCCGGCGCTGCTCAACTTCTGCCCGGGGTCGGCGGAGATGGCGACCGGAGATCCTTCGGCGCTCTATCCGGCGGCTTTGGCGCGGCGGGAGTTGTTGCGGGAGTTGCGGGTGGCGCGGGGGATGGGGGCATCGACTGGCCCTTCGGCGGGGGCGCCGAGAAGCCGTTTGCCGGTCGTGGGCTGAGAGGGCGCCGAGAGGATCTCCGGCCGGGAACCGGCGCGCTTCTGGTGGTCGGCGGATCCTGAGCGCGCGCCTGCGCGGCGGCCGCGTTGAGGCGGAGGTGGTCGCCTCGAGGGTGGTGACGCGGCCTTCGAGCTTCCCGGCCGGAGATCCTCTCGGCACCCTCTCGGCGGGACGTCGGGGGATGGCGGGTCGAGAAGCCCAGAAACCAAGAAGCCAAGAAGCCAAGAAGCCAGGAAGGCAAGAAGCCAAGAACTACGGGCCGGTACTCCGGAATAGAGCCGCTGAAAAGACGAGAGAGCCGGGTCCTTGCGGGACCGGCTCTCGGGGGGGGCGTGCGCGGGCTCTGCGGCTAGGAGGAGATCGGGCCGCGCGGGCAGGCGGTGAGGCTGGCTTTGGCCGGAGGCGCCGGGGCGCAGACGGTGGCCAGGGTCTCGAGGGGCTCTCGGAACAGGATCCGCGGGCGTTGCCAGGGTCTGCGGGCAGGCAGGGGCTTGTCCGTCGGGGTGTCGTCAGCGGGTTCGAGGCGCATGTGGGTTCCTGGGTCCGGGGTCATGACTGCAAGCTCACTCGCCGCCCGACGGGGGACCGGGTGCGACCGGCTCCGGCTGCGGTGGAATCAGGCGGAGGGCCGGGTCGCCGAGGAGCAGGTAGAGACGGAGCATCTCGGCCGAGCCCCCCTGGGCCGCGAAGTGGCCCTGGGTTTCGAGCAGGACGTCGCCCAAGCGCGCCGAGGGCGCGCGGAAGGCGGCGCTCGCGAGCAGCTCGGCGAGGGCGGTGGCTTCGCCGCCGCCGGACAGACCCGCCGGCGACCAGACCGCGACCGCGCCGCCTTGGGCCCGCCGCACCATCTCTTCGCCGAGCGACGGATAGCCCGGGATCTCGTAGCGGTTGATCGCGCAGGTCATGGCGGCGAAGAACGGCGTCCGATCCCGGTGGTCGAGCGCGGCCAGATCGCCGATCGTCAGCAGCGATTCGTCGGCCAGCCGGTCGAGGCCGCCGTGGCCGTAGTAGTGGACGAAGGCGGCGCCGGAGTTGAGCGCCGCGACGAGGCCGGTCTTGAGCGCCTGCGGCGTGGTCTCGGAGAGGTAGAGACGGGTCAGGTCGAAGGCGGAAGGGAGCCGCTCGGCCAGCCGCTCGCTGGCGAAGCGGAAGTCGGTCCCCTGATCGGCGTCGTCGGCGACGAGGAGCGCGCTGCGGCGCCAGCTCGCGTCGGTCGCGCCGGTCTCGTGCAGCGTCAGCTTGAGCAGGTAGCCCTTGAGCTCGGCGGCGGTCAGCACCGGGATGCGGCCGACGGCGATTTCGGCGAGCCCGTCGCCGTCGACGTCGCCGAAGCTCGCGTCGGTGGCGTAGAGGCCGCTCGCGGTGGTCAAGAGCGGCGCCGGCACCAGGTTGCCGCCGATGCCGAGCAGGTCGCGGTAGTCGTAGGTGCCCTCGCCGACCAGGACGGCGTAGCGCGGGGGCACGCTCCAGTGGCCGTGCGCCCAGCTGAGGAAGGCGCGGATCGCGGCCGGGTCGGCGAAGCCGTGGCCGAACTCGTCGTAGACGTCCTCGAGGTCGGCGACCAGCGCGCTGAGGCCGAAGCGCCGACGCAGCTCGGCGAGCTCCTGGGCGCCCGCGGCGAGCGCCGAAGGCGCGATGACGACGTACTCGGCGCCCGGCGATCCGGCGAGGTCCGACGGCACGTCGAGGCGCAGGCCGGCCGGCGGCTTGGCGGCGCTCCAGCTCGCCGCCAGGTAGCGCGGCGCGGTGCCCTGGAAGCGGAGCTCGAAGCCGTCCGCGCCGCGGCCGAGCGTGGCGCCGCTCACCCGCTTCGGCAGCCGCGGCTGGGAGAGGTCGAACAGCTCGACGTCGCCGGAGCGGAAGCCACCGACCACGGTTCCGCCGGCCGCCGGCGCCAGCTCGATCTGGCCGTCGCCGGTGCGGTGGAAGCGGGGGTAGACGATCTCGAAGCCGTCGACGAAGAGCTCGCTCGTCGGCGCCCCCGGACCCGCCGTGCCGACCAGCTGGATCGTCCCGGCGCCGGCGCCGAGCAGCGCCGCCGGCAGCGGGAAGGTCGCCTGGTGGGAGGTCAAGCCGGTGAAGCTGGTGGAGCCGAGCGAGGCGCCGTTGAAGCGCGCTTCGACCTGGTGCTCGCCGGCGACGCCGGAGTCGGACGCGCCGTGGAGGCGGACGGTGAGCTCGCCGTCCGGCCCCGCCCCGTCGGCCTCGGCGAGCTGGACGGGATAGCTGCGGGTGCCGAAGGTCGGGTGGCCGGCGATGACGAAATCCCAGAACCAGAAGTCCTCGCCCGCGGGGATCGACAGCGCGGTGACGTCGTAGACGTCCTGCTCGACCTCGAGGCGCGCGAGCGAGGTGGTCACCGCTCCCGGCGGGGCCGCGGCGACGGCCGCGCCCGCCATCGGCGTGCCGGCGCCGACTCGCAGCCAGTAGACGTTGTCGAGCGAGACCCGGGTGTCGGAGAGCTGGCCGAAGAAGTAGATCGCGCTGCCGTCGCCGGCGGCGAGGGTCGCGACCGGCAGGCCGCGGTGCTCGAGCCGGAGCTGGTTCGACTGGATCCAGCCGCGCACGGAGCCGGTGGGGACACCCCAGGTCGCCGCCAGCTCGTCGATACCGAGCCGGTGGAGACCGCTCTCGCGCACGAAGACCTTGATCGCGGCGCTCTTGCCGCCCTTGACCGGCGGCACGCTCGGCGGGCCGATGATCCGCGCCTGCTCGACCCCCGCGGCGCGCTCCTGCTCGCGGCGCGCGGCGGCGAGCCGCTCGAGCTCGGCGACCGGCCGGCCGGCCGCGACGCGCGGCGCGGCCTCGACGTCGGCGAGCCGCTCGCCGCGCGGCGCCACGGCGACCGCGAAGGGACCGTAGCCGCGCGAGGCGCCGCCGCGGCGCTCGATCTCGACCAGGGTGTAGATCAGCTCGGCGTGCGGATCGGCGCCCGGGTCGACGACGCGATAGAGCGCGCCGTGCGGCGTGCGCGGATCGGCCGGCTGCAGGTCGCCGACGTCGACCCAGTCGCCTTCGACCGCGTCGTAGCGGTAGAGGTAGAAGCCGGCGGTGCCGTCCTCGGTCGCGGTCGTCCACTCGACGGTGACGCCGCCCCGGTCGGCGAACGCCGACAGCCCGGTCACCAGCGCGCGGGTCGCGACGTTCTCGGTCACCGCGAGCTCGCACAGGGGGCCGAGCGGTTTGGTGGCGCGGGCCTGCGTCGTATTGCCGGTCTCGTCGACGTATTGGGCGCGCGTGCCGGGCGCGGCCGGCGTGGCGACGACGAGGATCCGCTGGCCAGCGACGGTGGGCGTGACGTCGACGTCGAACTCGAGCAGCGCGAGGGTGCCGCCGGGAACGCTCCCCGGGTTCCAGACGATGTTGCCGGAGGAGGCCCCGTTCGCCGGCTGCGAGGTGACGCTGCCGACGCTGACGTCGGCGGAGCCGCCGACGTAGGCGATCTGCGCGGCGCCCGAGAGCGGCGTGGTGACCAGGTTCGAGGGCGACGAGAAGGTGATCGCGTGCGGCGTCGGGTTGCCCAGGCGGACGGTGACGGTGAAGCGGCTGGTCTGCCCGACGAGCGGCGGATTGGGCCCGGAGAACCAGCGCACCATCTGCTCCAGGTAAGGCTTGAGCGGCGCCCCGCCCGCGTCGGTCGGCAGATAGGTCCAGAACGCGTTCGCCGTCGGATTGGCGGCCGGCGCGCCGTCGCCCGTCGTCACCTCGAAGTTCATGAACCAGAGGTTGGCGTAGTTCGAGTTACCGACCGGCAGGTAGGGGCTGATCGAGAAGTCGGTCCGCCAGATGCCGTAGTGGAGCGCGTCGGAATCGGTGGTCCAGGTCGGGATCGGGTTCCTCGCCCAGGCGTCGTTGCCAGAGAGCGAACCACTGCCGACGTTCGCGTGGGTCACGGTCGGGGTCGGGAAGGTCGGTGGGTCGACCACCGTCGAATCGGGCCGCACCATGGAGTAGAGCCCCCAGCTTCCACCCACGCCGAGCCCGGTTCCATTGCCGTTGTCGATGTCGAAGGTGGCGCCGGAGAAGGTGCAGCCGGAGGTGATCCAGGGGTAGACCTCGTACTCGCGCTGGCGCGGCACCACGGTTCCTTCCTCGGTGTTGGTGCCCAGCTGCGCGTGGGAGTCGTAGTAGACGTTGATCTCCGTCCCGCCAGCGCTCGAGTCGCCGTCGTGCGCCCGCAGCCCGAACGCGTTGATGTCGTCGCCCGTCGTCACCGCGTCCGAAGAATCGACCCGGATCTCCCAGTGGCCGGCGGGAATGGAGGATGGGGTGCCGCTGGGCCGGAGCGCGATGGTGAAAGCGCGCCACTGCTCGGTGCCGGAGAGTGCGAAAGCCGCGGTTCCCGTGGCTCCGACACCCACCTGCTGTCGCTGGGCGACTCCCAGACTGGCGCTTCCGGTGCCCGCGCTCGCGATGTTCAGAAGGCCGGCGTGATCTGTGGGGTAAGGGCTGGTGGACAGGAGATTGCCGTCGGCTGCGTAGATGCGAAGCAGCATCGTGTTGCCAACGGCTGGAGTGACGGACGGTGCGGTGGGGGCTGCGTTGTTTCCGATGGCCGCATTCGAGCCGGCGTTCGGGTCCGTCGTATCGACTCCCCGATAGGCGAGAATCGCTCCCGCCGCCTGCTGCGAACTGCCAAAAGTGAAGGAAAAGCTCCCTGGCGGCGAGCCGGCCGGTCGTGTGAAGACCGCGAGGCGGCAAGCGCTCCCAGCGCACGCGGCCTGGTCCCGCTGAGTCCAACCGGGCTGATTCGGCGTGATCGTCGGATTGTCGTCGGTGGAGATCACCGCAACCAAGAGATCCGTTGCGGCCACACCGGGAGGAACACTGATCGTGAAGTTCGTGACACTGGAACTGGTGGTGGCAGTGGTCCGGCCGACGAGGTAGGGAGCGCTCGAATCGAACAGCTGCAGCCACGCATTGTCGCCTGGGCCGGCGGCATTGCCCGTGATGGACCCGACCAGGTTTCCCGAAGGGTCGAACGCTTGGTACAGCACCGAGGTATTCCAGGTACCCCCGGGGGGGCGCTGACGGTCACGACCAGCTGCGGCTTCATCTGTGCCACCGGCGCCGACGTCGGCGTCGAAGACTTCGATCATCAGGCGGTCGAGGCCCGGCGGGACTTCGGCGAAGTAGCGGTACGGGCCCTCGATGGGGCCGTTGGCGGCCGAGATGTAGTCGCCGATGGCGGTGCCGGCGCCGGAGCCTTGGGGCATGTGGAGCTGCACCGTGCCGGTCGAGCCGGGGTGGGCGGGGGCGGCGAGGAGGGCGAGGAGGGCGAGCAGAGCCAGGGAAAGCGCCGCGGGCGGCAGCTGGCGGGCGGCTCGCTCAGCGAAGGAACTCGTCGTTCGACACACCTTGGGCCTCCTCATGGTCCAACCTCCACGAGCCTGCTTCCCGTTCGTCTGAGCTCTGCAGGGAGATAGTGCTGCAAGAGCGAAGTCTAGCCCGCCGGCCGGGGGGTGGTCAATCGCTCGAGGCGGCGCCAAATCGAGCCGGGGGATAGAGTTGCGGCCATGTCGGCCGCCCCGGATCGCCCGGTCGCCTCGCCGCCCGGGCGGCGCTTCGAAAGCCTCCTTGCCGCCGCCGCGACGGCGGCCGTCGGGGCGCTGCTGCTGGTGCCGCTGCCGTTCGAGGGCACGGGCCCGGCGCCTTTCGGGCTCCCCCACGCCGACAAGCTGGTCCACGGCGCGCTCTTCCTCGTCCTCTCGGTGCTCTGGCTGCGGGCGGTCGACGCGCGCCCCCGCGGTCGGCGGACGGTCGTCCTGATCGCGGCGCTCGCGCTCTACGGCGGCCTGCTCGAGCTGCTCCAGGGGGCGACCGGAGCGCGCACCGCCGAATGGGGAGACTTCGCCGCCGATCTCGTCGGCGCGGCGCTCGCGCCGCTGGCGCTGCGCTGGGCGTCGACCCCGCGCTCGCCGGCGGTGCCGGCCGCCGTGCCGGTCGCGGCCGAGGCTCAGGCCGACAGCGGCGAGGTCGCCTCCAGGTAGCGGCCCAGGACCTCCTCGGTGGGGCCGTCGGCGGCCAGGCGGCCGTGGTCGATCCAGAGACAGCGGGTGCACGAGGCCACGACCGCCTGCGGCGAGTGCGAGACCAGGAGCACCGTCGTGCCGGCGGCGAGGAAGGCCTGGTAGCGCTCGAGACACTTGACGGTGAAGGCGCTGTCACCCACCGCGAGGACCTCGTCGAGGATCAGGATGTCCGGCATCCAGGCGGTGGCGACCGCGAAGCCGAGCCGGGCGACCATGCCGGTCGAGTAGGTGCGCAGCGGCGAGTCGATGAAGTCCTCGAGCTCGGAGAAGGCGATGATGTCGTCCAGGCTGCGGCGAATCTCCGCGCGGCTCCGGCCGAGCAGCAGCGCGTAGAGGAAGGCGTTCTCCCGCCCGGTCAGATCGTTGTCGAAACCGGCGCCGAGCTCGAGCACCGGCGCCACGCGGCCGCGCACCGTCGCCGTGCCGGTGGTCGGCTCGAGGACGTTGGCGATGATCTTGAGCAGCGTCGACTTGCCGGCGCCGTTGCGGCCGACGATGCCGACCGCCTCGCCCCGGCCGATCGAAAGCGAGACCTCCGTGAGCGCCCAGAAGTGCTGATAGCGCAGCGTCCCCTGGACGAGGTGGATCGCGTACTCCTTGAGCGAGCCGGCCTTCTGGCGCACCAGGCGGTAGCGCAGCGAAACGCGGTCGAGGCGAATGGTGGAGTCGGGCATCGATTCAGAGGTAGAGGTTGATCCGCCGCGAGGTGAGGCGGAACGAGACCACGCCGAGCGCGAAGACCAGCAGCGCCAGGCCGGCCGCGACCGCCAGATGCGACAGCGGCGGCACCTTGCCGTGGAAGATCGGGTCGCGGAAGACCTCGAGGATGGAGCGGATCGGGTTGAAGCGGACCAGCCAGAGCCAGCGCTCGGGCAGGATCGACATGGGGTAGATGACCGGCGTCAGGAACATCAGCAGCTGGAGGAAGACCTGGACCAGCTCCACCACGTCGTTGAACAGGACCGCGAGCGGCGACAGCAGCAGCCCGGCGCCGACGGTGAACAGCGCGGCGATGGCGATCGACACCGGCAGGAAGGCGAGCGCCGGGCGCAGCGGGTGACCGGTGGCCATCAGGATGGCGAGCAGGGGCACGATGGCGAAGGCGAGGTTGATCAGCCCGGAGAGGATCGCGGCGACCGGGAAGACCGCCTTCGGCACCGGCAGGCGCTGGATCAGCTGCGCGTTGCTGCGCAGGCTGTTCATCGAGTGGATGATGCTCTGGGCGAAGAAGTTCCAGAACAGCAGCCCGGCCAGGACGTAGACCGGGTAGTTGGCGACGTTGAAGCGGAAGATGCTCGAGAACGCGACGTGCAGGACGGCCATGGTGGCGAGCGGCTGCAGCATCGTCCAGCTGAAGCCGAGAAAGGAGCGGCGGTAGCGGACGCGCAGCTCGCGGCGCACCAGCTCCCAGGCGAGCTCGCGGTATTCGTACAGGGAACCGAAGAAGTGCCGCACGGGCCGTCGATTCTATGGCGTGGCGCCCGAAGCCGGCACGGCGCCGGAGCGCAGAGCCGCCAGCGCGGCGCGGACCGCGTGGCGCTCGGCGGCGAGCGCGCCGCGCCGGGCCGACGAGCCGCCGAGCGCCGCGG
>JACTMI010000025.1 GCA_014584695.1 Acidobacteriota bacterium | reverse complement strand
AGCCTCGCGGCATCCTGACCGCCGCGCTGCTCTCGAACGCCGCCGGCATCCTCCTGTTCCACAACCACCCGAGCGGCGATCCCTCGCCCAGTGCCGAGGATCTCGCCTTCACCCGCCGCATGGCGGAGGCGGGGGAGGTCGTGGGAGTCCGGGTCGTCGACCACATCATCATCGGAGAGGCGCCAGCCTTCGTCTCGCTCCGTCAGCGCGGCACCTTTTGAGCGTCGCGAGGCGACAGGGCGCCGCAGGCCGGTTTCGTCCCTGGTCGCGCTGGCCTTCGAGACGACCCTGCTATCATGCGCGCCGTGAGTTGGATTCGCCGCTTCGCCGCGCTCTTGCTTCTTCTCGTGCTCTTCCCGGGTGCGGGCGAAGCGATCGAGAATGCGGTGCATCTGGTCGGTTTCGGGCACACCGCGCATGCAGCGGGGACCCCCGATCAGCACGAGCCTTCGGGATCCGAGCACGGATGTGGCGGGATGTTCCACCTCTGCTCCTGCTGCATGCAGGTCACCGGCGTCCTCGCGGTGGCCGCTCGACTGGGGGGCGGCGCCGATTGCGCACTGGCGTCCGCCGCCACCTCGCCCCGGCCGCTCGACGTCGATCTCCAGAGCGCCGAACGCCCTCCCCGGGCCTGATCTCCGGTAGCCGCCAAGCAGGGGCCTGAGGGATTCCTCCAGGCCGGGGTATCAGCGCTGTGCGCTGAGCCCTTGCCCCTGCCGGCAGCGTCATGCGTGCGCCCCGGCCGCGCGCGTGGCCCCGTTTCCCGGAGATCGAACCTTGTTTCCAATCGTCCGACCCAACCGGCTTCGCCGGTGGCGCCGCGTTGGCGCCCTTGCCTTGGTGGCGCTCGCGGCACCGCTGGCGGCGCAAACGCCTGATCCGCAGCTCGCCAGCGGCGGATCGATCACGCTCGAGCAGGCGCTAGCGCTGGCCTTCGAACGCAGTCCCCGGATCCAGGAGAGTGCCGCGCGCGTGGCGCTCGCGGAGGGCGTCCTCCTGGGCGCCCGCACCTATCCGTTCAACCCGGTCCTCGAGGCCGAGCGCGCTTCTCGGGACGACGGGCACGAGCGCACTTCCGACCGCGAGATCGCTCTCTCACAGGAAATCGAGATCGCCGGCCAGCGCGGCAAGCGAGTAGCCTCCGCGAGCGCTGCGGCCGAAGCGGCACGCGCCGCGTTCGACCGATCGCGCCAGGAGTTGGCGACCCGGGTGGCGTCGGCCTTCGCTACAGTGTTGCGAGCTCGCGAGCTCGCGACCCTCGCGGCATTCGAACGCGAGGTTGCCGCGGAGCTCGCCGCGTTCGAGCAGCGTCGACTGGATGCCGGCGCCGGCACCTTGATCGACCTCAACGTCACGCGCGCCGCGGAAGGGCGGGCGGAGCGCCGCGTCGCTCTCGCCCGGGCCGATGAAGCGGCGGCCCGCGCCACGCTCGCCGAGGTTGTGGCGCTCCCTGTGGCGGAGCTACCCGTCGTCGCCGGCGCGCTCCCGGATGCATGGCCGGCGCCGCCAGCGCTCGCCGAGCTCGAGCGCCTCGCGCTCGACCGGCGGAGCGACCTGCTCGCCTTGCGCTCCGAGGTCGAGGCGGCGACCGCCCGGATTCGCCTCGAGCGCTCGCTGGCGACCCCGAACCTGGTGATCGGCGTCGCGAAGGGCCGCGAGGCCGATCGCGAGGACCTCGACACCCTGCGCGCAGGCTTCACGATTCCGCTCTTCCAACGCAACCAAGGCGGCATCGCCACCGCGCGTGCCGATGAAGGCGTTTTGTCCGCCCAACTCGCCTCGGCCGAGCTCGCGGTGCGGCGCGAAGTCGCTGCCGCGTGGAGCCGCGCAGAGGCGACCTCCCGCGCGCTCGCGGTCTTTCGTCAGACGGTCGCCGGAACGCTCGAGGAGAACCTCGATCTGGTCCAGCGCGGCCTCGCGGCCGGGAAGTTGCGCGGCAGCGAGGTGCTGGTCTTCCGCCGCGAGCTGATCGACAGCCGACGCGAGCTGATCGAGGCCGCCGCCGACGCCTGGCTGGCGCAGATCGAGCTCGGTCTCGCCACCGGCTCGACCCCTGTCCCCCCGACTTCCGACCTTCCTCGCTCTTCGGAGATCTCCCGATGACGTTCTCGACTCGCTACAACGTTTCACTGCTTTCTCTGCTGCTCGGCCTGGCGCTCGTCGCCTGTGGCAAGCCTGGTCCATCGCCCGCTCCGACAGCTGCCGGAGAGAAGATCGCCGAAGACGATCACGCGCCCGGGGAGGCCGCTCACGAGGAGGAGGGCCACGATGAGGAGGGGCACGAGGAAGGCGAAGCCATCGAGCTGTCGGCCGAGGCCGTGGCCACAGCCGGCATCGTCACCGCTCCGGCGGTATCTCGGAGGCTCCGCGCCGAGCTCGAGACGACCGGCTCCGTAGACTTCGATCAGCGGCGGTTCGCCCACGTGAGCCCTCGCGTCGGAGGGCGGGTCGAGTCCGTTCCGATCGAGCTCGGAGAGGCCGTTCGCGCCGGACAGGTGCTCGCGCGCATCGACTCGATCGAGCTCGGGCAGGCGGTGGGCGACTACCTTCAGAGCCGCGCGCGGGCCGAGCTGGCGCGCGAGACGCTGGAGCGCGAAGAGCGTCTCTTCCGCGAGCGGGTGTCGTCGGAGCAGGAGATGTTGAGCGCCCGCGCCGCCTCTCGCGAGGCGGACGCGGCCCTGCGCGGGGCCGAGGAGCGGCTCCACCTTCTCGGCATCTCGAACAACGAAGTGGCGAAACTCGGCTACGACCAGCCGCGCGTCTCGATCTACGAGGTGCGCGCGCCGCTCGCCGGCACCATCGTCGCCAAAGAGGTGACGCGGGGCGAGATGGTCGATCCTCAGAGTCAGCTCTTCCAGGTCGCGGACCTGTCGCGCGTCTGGGTGTGGATCGACGTCTACGAACGGGACCTCGCCCGCGTGCACTTGGGCGACGGGGTCACGATCGAGGTCGACGCCTATCCCGGCACGCCCTTTACCGGCGAGGTGGTCTACCTCGGCAGCAGCGTCCAGAGCGAGACTCGGACCGCGCGGGCGCGGATCGAAGTGGCGAATCCCGAAGGCCGGCTGCGGCCGGGGATGTTCGCCCGAGTTCGAATCCTCGATCCTCACGCATCGGCCGACGCGCCTGGCGCGGTCGAGGTGATCGCCGTCCCCGAAGCGGCTGTCCAGCGAGACGGCGATCGTTCGGTCGTCTTCGTGGCGCTCGGCGAAGGCCGTTTCGAGCCGCGCACGGTAAAGCTCGGCCGGCGCGGCGAAGGGTTCGTCGAGGTGCTCGCCGGCGTCATCGCCGGCGAGCCGGTGGTCGTCGAAGGAGCCTTCTTCGTCAAATCGGAGCTCGCCCGCGAAGAGCTGGGCGGCGGACACAGTCACTGAGGCCGCCATGATCAAACGCCTCATCGACTTCTCGCTCGACAACCGCCTGCTCGTCGTCGCGCTCTGGCTGCTGGTCGCCGCGGCCGGCGTCTACTCCGTCCTCGGGCTGCCGATCGACGCGGTGCCCGATGTCACCAACGTTCAAGTGCAGGTCCTCACCAACAGCCCCGGCCTCGCGCCGGAGGAGGTCGAGCGGTTCGTCACGTTCCCGGTGGAGACCGCGATGAGCGGCCTGCCGAAGGTCGAGGAGATCCGCTCGGTCTCGAAGTTCGGGCTCTCGGTCGTCACTGTCGTCTTCGAAGAGGGCACAGACATCTACTGGGGCCGCCAGATGGTGGGCGAGCGCCTGACGGAGGCGCGTGAGGCGATCGCCGAAGGCTACGGCGAGCCCGAAATGGGCCCGATCTCGACCGGCCTCGGCGAGATCTACCAGTTCGAGGTCAAGGCCGAGTCGCCGTGCACGCCAGAAGGTCCAGATACGGACAGCTGCTACACGGCGATGGAGCTGCGCACCATTCTGGACTGGAACGTCAACTACCAGCTCCGATCGGTGCCGGGCATTGTCGAGGTCAACTCGTTCGGTGGCCTGCTCAGGACCTACCAGGTGACGCTCGACGCCGAGCGCCTGACCGCGCACGGTCTGGCGGTGGGGGACATCCTCGACGCCCTCCGGGCGAGCAACCGCTCGGTCGGCGGCGGGTACATCGAGCACCAGGGTGAGCAGTACCTGATCCGCGGCGAGGCGTTGCTCGACGACTTCGCCGATATCCGCGCGGTCGTGCTCGCGCACGACGCGGCGGGGACGCCGGTGACGATCGCCGATGTCGCCGCGGTCGAGCTCGCGCCGATGATTCGTCAGGGCGCGGTCACTCGTGACGGTCGGGGCGAGGCGGTCGTCGGCATCGTCATGATGCTGATGGGCGAGAACTCGCGCGTGGTCGTCGACCGGGTGAAGGAGAGGATCACCGAGATCCAGGAGACGCTGCCAGCCGGGGTCACGATCGACACCTTCTACGACCGCACCGACCTCATCCGGCGGACGATCCGGACCGTGGCGAAGAACCTGACGGAAGGCGGTCTCCTCGTCATCGTCGTGCTGCTGCTCCTCCTCGGCAACCTGCGCGGCGGCCTGATCGTCGCTTCGGCAATCCCGCTGTCGATGCTGGCGGCCTTCATCGCCATGAAGGAGCTCGGGATCTCGGGAAACCTGATGAGCCTCGGCGCGATCGACTTTGGCCTGATCGTCGACGGTTCGGTGGTGATGATCGAGAACATCGTGCGGGTGCTCCACGAGCGCCGCGGCGACCATGGCGTCTCGCACGTCGAGAAGGTCCGCTCCGCGGCCCACCAGGTAGCCCGCCCGGTGGTGTTCGCGGTCGGCATCATCATCCTGGTCTACCTGCCGATCCTGGCGCTGCGCGGGGTCGAGGGGAAGATGTTCCGGCCGATGGCGCTGACCGTCGTGTTCGCTCTCGCCGCGTCGCTCGTCGCGGCGCTCACCCTGATGCCGGTGCTGGCGAGTCTCTTCCTCCGCAAGGTCTCGGAGAAGGAGCCATGGCTCTTCCGCTGGGCGAAGCGGATCTACGTTCCCCTTCTCGATGGCGCCCTGGTCCGCCGCAAGATTACGGTCGGGGTCGCGGTGCTGGTCTTTCTCGTCAGCCTCGCGATCACCCCTTTCCTGGGGACGGAGTTCATCCCGAGGCTGGACGAGGGCGCGATCGCGATGCAGATTTGGCGGCTCCCGTCGATCTCGCTCGAGCAGTCGAACCGGATCTCGCTCCAGACCGAGAAGGTGCTGCGCGAAGAGTTCGCCGAGGAGATCGACACCGTCGTCTCGCGGACCGGGCGAGCCGAAATCGCAACCGATCCGATGGGGGTCGAGATCAGCGACACCTACATCATGTTGAACCCGCCAGAGACGTGGCGGTTCGACAGCAAGGAGGAGCTCATCGAGGCGATCGAGACGACGGTCACGAAGCGGGTTCCCGGCGCCATCTTCAGCTTCTCGCAGCCGATCGAGCTGCGAGTCTCCGAGCTGATCTCCGGCGTGCGCTCGGACGTCGCCATCCAGATCTACGGCGATGATCTGGCGATGCTCAAGAAGAAGGCGGCCGAGGTCGTCCGGGCTGTCCAGAAGGTACCGGGCGCGGCCGATGTCAAGGCGGAGCAGACGACCGGCTTGCCGGTTCTCCGCGTGCGCATCGACCGGCAGGCCGCGGCGCGGCTCGGCATCCACGCCGAGGAGATTCTCGATGTGGTCGAGGCGGTGGGGGGTATTCCCGCTGGAATGGTCTTCGAGGGGCAGAAGCGGTTCCTGCTCCAGGCGCGCTTCGGGGAGGAGACTCGCGCCAGCCTCGATCGCATTCGGGACTTGCGGGTGCCGGCGCCGCCGGCGGTCGCAGGCGGCCCGCGGCGGCTCGTGCCGCTTTCCCAGGTCGCCGACGTGACCCTCGAGGACGGCCCGGCGCAGATCAGCCGCGAGAACATCAGCCGGCGGATCAGCGTCGAGGCGAACGTGCGCGGGCGGGACCTCGGATCGTTCATCGCCGCCGCCCAGGCCGCGGTGCGGGACGAGGTCGAGCTGCCGTCCGGATGGTCGCTCGACTGGGGCGGGCAGTTCGAGAACCTCCAGTCGGCCTCGCGCCGCCTGGCGTTGCTTGTGCCACTCTCGCTGCTGCTGATCTTCCTCCTGTTGTACACCACGTTCAGCTCGGCGCGGCTCGCCGTGCTGATCTTCCTCAACGTGCCGCTCGCGATCAGCGGTGGGATCGCGGCGCTCGCTCTACGGGGCTACCCGTTCTCGATCTCGGCCGGCGTGGGCTTCATCGCCCTCTTCGGCATCGCGGTGCTGAACGGCGTCGTGCTCGTTTCCTACATCGTCGAGCGCCGCGAGCGCGGCCTCGGCGCGGACGAGGCCGCCCGGGAGGGAGCCCTCGTGCGGCTCAGGCCGGTGCTGATGACCGCCTTCGTCGCTTCGTTCGGCTTCGTCCCGATGGCGCTCGCGACCAGCGCCGGTGCCGAAGTGCAGCGTCCCCTGGCGACGGTGGTGATCGGCGGGCTGGTGACGTCGACGTTGTTGACCCTGCTCGTCCTGCCGACCGTGTACTCCTGGTTCACGGCGCGGCGAACCGAAGTCGAGATCTGAGAGCGAACGAGGAGACGCCATGCGCGAGATCAAAGCCATTATTCAGCCGTTCATGCTGGAGAACGTCCTGCGTGCCCTCGCCGCGATCGACGAGCTGCCGGGCCTCACCGTGTCGCAGGTGCTCGGCTGGGGCCAGTCGCGCGCCGCCGGCGCGGACGACCCGGTGTTCGAGGGAGGACATGCCTTCGCCCGCAAGACCAAGCTCGAGGTCGTGGTGCGCGACGAGCTCGCGGACCTGGTCGTGACTGCGCTCGTCGAGGCCGCTCGCACCGGCCGCGCCGGCGACGGCAAGGTGTTCGTAAGCGAGATCGGGCGGGCGATCCGGGTGCGCACCGGCGAGGAGGGGGATCATGTCCTCTGATCCGGTACAGCGACCCCGCGCGTTCAAGATCACGGGGATGGACTGCGCCGAGGAGATCGCGCTGCTCCAGCGCGAGGTCGGGCCGGTCGTCGGCGGCGACGATCGACTCGGGTTCGACCTCCTCCGCGGCCGAATGACCGTCGCCGCCGAGCCGTCGGCCGTACCCGACACGGCGATCGTGGCCGCCGTGAAACGGGCCGGTCTCGGCGCGGAACCGTGGGCCGAATCGGGAGGTGGAGAGGCCTCAGAGCGTCTGCGGCGGCGGCGATTCTGGTCGACGCTGGTGTCCGGCCTGGGCGCCCTCGGGGGCTTCGCGCTCCACGCTGCGCTTGCAGGCGGGCTCGCAGCAGCCGTTGGGACCGAAGGGCTCGGCGACGGTCACGAGGTTCCGTTCGCCGCCCGCCTGGTCTACGCACTTGGGGTCGTCGCCGGGCTGTTCACGGTGGCGCCGAAGGCTTGGCTCGCCCTTCGCCGGTTGCGGCCGGACATGAATCTGCTGATGACGATCGCCGTCGCCGGGGCGATCGTCATCGGCGAGTGGTTCGAGGCCGCGACCGTGTCGTTCCTGTTCGCCTTCTCGCTAGCGCTCGAAGCCTGGAGCATCGGGCGGGCGCGGCGAGCGATCGCCAAGCTGCTCGACTTGATGCCACCGACGGCTCGGCTCGTAACGGAGGCCGGGGAACAGGAAGTCGATCCGGCCCTCGTGCCGGTCGGCTCGCGGATCGCCGTGCGTCCGGGGGAGCGCCTGCCGCTCGACGGGCGGGTGGTCGCCGGACGATCCACGGCGAATCAGGCGCCGATCACCGGGGAGAGCCGGCCGATCGACAAGGCACCGGGCGACGAGGTCTTCGCCGGATCGATCAACGGCTCGGGGGCGATCGAGATCGAGACCACCGCGGCGGCCGAGGCGACGATGCTCGCCAAGATCCTCCGGCTGGTCGAGGAAGCACAGGCGCGGCGCTCACCGTCCGAGCGGTGGGTCGATCGATTCGCCGCGATCTACACGCCGGTGGTCTTCGGCGTCGCCATCGCCGTCGGCCTCCTGCCACCGCTCGTCGCCGGCGGCAGCTGGGCCGAATGGGGTTACCGTGCCCTCGTTTTCCTGGTCATCGGCTGCCCCTGTGCGCTCGTCGTCTCGACGCCGGTCGCGATCGTCGCCGGTCTCGCCGCGGCGGCGCGCCACGGCGTGCTGATCAAGGGCGGCCTGTTTCTCGAGGCGCCCGCACGGATCCGCGCCTTCGCCTTCGACAAGACCGGGACGCTGACGCACGGGCGCCCCCGGGTGTTGGAAGTGACCCCGCTCTCGGGCCACGACGAACGCGAGGTCCTGGAGCGCCTCGCGGCACTCGAGGCGCGAAGCGAGCATCCGCTCGCCATCGCGATCCGCGAGCACGCCGCCGAGCGTGGCATCGACGTGCCGCCGGCCGAGGAGTTCCGCGCCTTGGAGGGGAAAGGGGCCGCGGGTCGCGTCGGCGGGCGGGAGTACTGGGTCGGCTCGCACCGCTATCTGGAAGAGCGCGGCCAGGAGACGCCGGAGGTCCACGAAAAGCTGGAAGTGATTGCCGCATCGGGCTGCTCGGTGGTCGTACTCGGCAATGACACCCACGTCTGCGGCCTGGTCGCCGTTGCCGATGGCGTGCGAAAGGAGGCGCGCCGGGCGCTCGACGACCTGCGCCGGCTCGGCATCGAAGCGACCGTCATGCTGAGCGGCGACAATCGGGGCACGGCCGAGACGATCGCCCGCGAGGTCGGCGTGACAGAAGTGCGCGCCGAGCTGCTACCGGACGAGAAGGTCGGCGCGATCGCCGAGCTCGTCGGGCGCTACGGACAGGTAGCGATGGTCGGCGACGGGATCAACGACGCCCCCGCGCTCGCGAGCGCGAGCCTCGGCATCGCGATGGGCGGCGCCGGCTCCGACGCCACGATCGAGGCCGCGGACATCGCGCTCCTCTCCGACGACCTCTCCCGACTGCCCTGGCTGGTCCGTCACTCGCGCAAGGCGCTCGCCATCATCCGCCAGAACATCGCCTTCTCGCTCGCCGTCAAGGCGCTCTTCGTCGTCCTCACCTTCGCCGGCTTCGCCTCGCTCTGGGCCGCGATCGCGGCGGACATGGGCGCGACGCTGCTGGTGATCGCCAACGCCTTGAGGCTGCTGGGCTCGGCCGAGCGCGTGGCGCAGGTGTGTGCATGACTCGCGCCACCCGACGGGCGGAGCGACGGCCTCCGTCTCGTTTCGCCAGCGGGCGCGTGCCTCCAACGAAACCGCAGCGAAGGTCAGGCTTGCGGCTGCCCGAGGCCGGCGGCACGGAGTACCGATTCCTCCGGGCCACACCCGCTGCAGCAGCTGGCGAGCTTCCCGTCGATCGCGACGGCAGGGACCGAGCGGACGCCGAGCTCTCTGGCGCGCCGGGCGACCGAAGCGTCCCGCATGTCGAGCACCTTCACGTCGCACGACGGGCAAGCGACGCTGTTGACCAGGCGGATGGTGTCTTCGCACGCCGGGCATCCGGCGCTGAACACTTCGATCGTGCGCTTCGTCGTCATGTCGCAGTCTCCTCGAGGCGAACCCTTCATCGCGGCGCCGACGCCTCTCGAGCACAGCTCGGGCAGGAACCGACACCAGGATTCCGTTTCGGCCAGGCATTCCACACGGATGCGGCCACGAGCCCCAGCAGCCCTATGTAGACGAGCGGGCCAACCGGGTAGAAGAACTTGAAAGCCAGGATTGTCGCCGTGGACACAATCCCGAGAGCGAGTGGGCGAAAACCGCGCCGGGTGCTCGCGCGGAAGCCGAGCGCGACCAGAGCAAGAGCCAGGAGGCCAGCGGTGATGGGGAGAAGGTACTCCGCTTCGAGCAGGAAGCCGAGGCCGAGCGCCCCGAGGACGGCCGCATACGCGGGCCAGCACGCCGGGCAGAGGCCCACCGGGAGGAGCGCAGCGCCGGCGCCCGGAAGTGCGGCTAGCGGCCGTAGCCAGGAGCGAACGGCGCGGCTCGAAGCCCGCGCACCCGTGCCGCGCAGAGCGGCGGCGATCCGCTCGACCGGCGGCACGCCGCTCAAGCCACCGGGCTCGTGCTGGTACACGCGGCAGGCGTCGGCGCCGGGTCCAGGTTCCGCGCCGGCGACGTCGCGGCCGTCGACGAGGATCGTCGGCGAGCCATAGAGCCGCGCGTGGCGTGGGCTCCCCGGTGCCCGTCGATCCCACTCCGTCCAGGCCGGCGGGAGGCCGGCTTCCGCCATGCCTCGCAGCAAGGCCGCCCGGGCCGCGTCGATGTTCGGGCAGTCCGCGTCGTAGATGAGCTCGACCCGAGGCGTCACGACCTGCCCTCCGTGTCGAGCGCCTCGAGGATCGGACAGTCGGTCACCGGCCCTCGTCCCGAGCACTCGCCCACGAGCTTGGTAAGCGCCCGCCGCATCGCTTCGAGCGTGCGGATCTTCTCGTCGATGTCGCGCACCTTGGCCTCGGCCCGCCCGCGCACGTCGGCGCAGCCCGCCCGGGGCGTCGCGCGCAGCGACAGGAGCTCCTCGATCTCCTTCAGCGTGAAGCCGAGCTCTTGCGCACGCTTGATGAATCGGACGCGAAGCACGGCGCCCGCGGGGTACGACCGATAGTTCGCATCCGTCCGCGGCGGCGAGGGGAGCAGCCCCCGCCGCTCGTAGTAGTGGACCGTTTGCAGGTTGACCCCCGCTCGCCGGGCGACCTCGCCGACCTTGAGTCCGTTCATCTCTCGTCTCCCGGGAAGCACTGTACAGCCGATACCAAGGTATAGGGTCAAGCCCCCGCTGAGCGCGTTTGGCGAAACCTGCGATAGGCCCCCTACGGATCGTCGCCCCGCCTGTCACCTGATCTACCTGTAGACCCCCTTATTCACCTCCCGGCATCGCCGCCTCCGTCAGCGCGCGCAGCGTCGCGCGGCCTGCGCGAGGCGCAAGGCAACCCTGCGGGCAGCGCGGGGCGCTGGCCTTGCCCCTCGCGCCTCACGGCCGCGCGTCTCGGCGCTCGACGGCGACAGCGACGCCGGGAGGCGCGATGCACTTTCCATCTCTCACGATCGGCAGGAAGGACGACCCGAAGGGGCGGACATTCACCGTCCACTACGTGGCCTCGATCCAGGCACCGGGCATCTGCCCGCCGGCCGGGAACGGGACGCTCCGGCCGGTGCTCCTCGCCTACGCCGGCAGCTCGAGCGCCGTCCGCGCCTTCACCGCCAACCTCCGCTCCGGCTTGACCGCGGCGACCACCGACCACCGTTACGAGCTGCTCCGGTCGCTCGGCTACCGGTACCAGCTCACCTCGCCCGCGCAGGGGCAGGCGCTGGTGATCGCTTACCTGCCCGAGCTCTTTCACCTCCAGCCCGGCGTCCAGGAGCACGACGCGCTTCGCTTCGTCTGTGCCCCGCCGCGGTGGTGGCTCGACCGCCAGGCGGAGCTGTTGGCGCCCGAGTTCGGCGGGGACGCCCGCGACCACGCGCTCGCGATGGCGTTCGTCGCCCGGCTCGACGCGCGGACGCCGCTGCCGATCGCGAACGATCCGGCGTTCCATCACGGGCTCTTTCAGCTCGCGCTCGAGGAGCCGTGGATCAATACCGGTGAGGACCGCCAGCTCCTGACGTTCGACGGGCTCGACGCTCTCGGGCTCGCCGACCCGGTGCTCTGCGACGTGCCGAAGCGCCTCTTCGCCGACTTCCTCGCCGACGCCACCGCGCGGCTGCTGCCGCGCCACCTCTCCTCGACAGTTCGGCCTCCCATCCCGAGCCTTTCCTCACCGCCTGAAAGGAGACCTGTCCATGGCACGCCCCGAGTCCCAGGCCATCGCCGGCTACTTCCCGACCCCGGAGCACCTCGTGCCGGCGATCGCGTCGCTCGTCGCTCTCGAACGCGAGCGGTACGACCGACCGATCCTCTTCGACCCCTGCGCGGGCACCGGCGCCGCGCTCGTGGCGCTCGCCGGCGCCGTCCTCGATCTCGCCCCGGCCGATGCGGCGCGGTACTGCCTGGGCATCGAGCTCGAGGCGACCCGCGCCGAAGCGCTCGCTCGTCGCCTGCCGCACGGCGGCGCGCGGTGCGGCGACGCCTTCACCTACGGTCTCGGTGCCGCACCCGGCGCCTCGGTCCTCTTCCTCAACCCGCCCTACGACACCGACCGCGAGCACCGGCGGCTCGAGCAGCGCTTCCTCGCGCGCTTCACCGACTCCCTGGCGCCGGGCGGGGCACTGGTCTTCGTCGTGCCGCATACCGCGCTCTCGGCATCGGCCGAGCTTCTCGCCTCGCGCTACGCGCGGATCGGAGTCTGGCGCTTTCCGGACCCGGACTTCGCGATCTTCAAGCAGGTGGTCGTGGTCGCCGAGCGCCGGGCCGAGCCGGTGCCGGCCGACCGGATGACCCTCCAGCGCCTCCGCTCCGCGGCGGAGTGCGCGGTCGGTCTCCCCGGGCTGCCGCCGGCCGCTGTCGAGCCGGCGATCACGGTGCGTGTGCCGCACGCGCACCTGACCCTCCACGCCCAGACGCTCGACGTCGAGGACCTCCTCGCGCGGGCGCGGCCCTTCGAGCCGAGCGCCGCGCTCATGGGGTTCGACCGGGATGCCCGGAAACTCCTCGGTTCGCCGCTTCCGGTCGCGCTGCCACCGCGACCGGCGCACATTGCCCTCGCGCTTGCCGCCGGCCTCCTCAACGGCCGCCGCCTGGCGCCCAACGATGGATCCTGGCTCCCGCATCTGCTCGCCAAGGGGACCTTCACCCGCACCCTACAGACCGTCGACCACCGCCGCAACAGCAAGGGCGAGGTGACCGGCGAGGTCTGCGTCCAGCAGCCCCGGCTCGACCTTCACATCCTGCGACTCGACACCCTGACCTTCCAGCAGCTCGCACTCGGCACCGAGCCCTCGGGCGCACCGGGCCTCGACGGGTTCAACACCGCGGACCTCCTCGAGCAGTACAGCGACTCGCTCGCTCGCCTCGTCCGCGAGCAGCTGCCCGCCCTCCACGATCCCGACGATCAGGCGCAGCAGATTGCGCTGCCCGCGTTGGCCCGCCGCCCGTTCCGGCGGCAGGCCGCGCTGATCCAGGCGGGGCTCAAGCTCCTCGCCCTCGACGAGAACCCGCAGCTCCTGGCCGAGGTCGGCACCGGGAAGTCCACCGTGGCGCTCTCGATCGCCGGCGCGCTCGCGCCCGACCGGATCGCGGCGACCGCTGCCGAGCTCGCGCGCGTCGGCTTCGACGCCCGCCGACTGCGTCCAGTCTCGCGAACGTTGATCGTCTGCCCGCCGCATCTCCTCCAGAGCTGGACCGACCAGGCCCAGGCCGTTCTCCCCGAGGCAGCCGTGCAGATCGTCCGCGCGCCGTCGGATCTCGATCGACCCGCCGCGATCTACGTGCTGTCGCGCGAGACGGCGAAGCTCGGATCGAGCATCGCCGGCGTCCGGGGCTCACGCTGCCCCGACTGCGGTCATCCGCTCCCGGAGGGGAGCCCCGAGACCTTCGCCGCGCAGCGCCACCGCTGCCAGGCCGAAGTCGTCGTCCCCTCGAACGCCTTTGCGCACCTGGCGCGGGACCTCGGTCTCGTGCTCCAGCGCTCGCTGCCGCCGGGGGCGCGCGAGCGGATCCTGCCCTTCCTCGAGGCACACCCTGCCGTCCATCGGCGCGCGGTCCAGCGGATCCATGCGGACGAGCCGGTCGCCGCGCTCTCGCCGGCCGGCGCCGCCGCGCTCGGGGAGGCGCTCGCTCACCTCCTCGCGCTCGTCGGGCCGGCGCTCCTGCGCACCTCCCACTGGGAGCACCGCTTCTGGGAGCCGTTCCGGGCCGCCGCGCACGTTGCCCTGGTGCTCGACGCCTTCGAGCCGTTCGCCGCCCGCTGCCGCGCGCTCGCGACGCAACGGATGGCCGAGATGGACCCCCGGCTCTACCTCCAGCCGATCGAGGAGCTGCTCGAACGCCAGCTCGACGAGCTCGCCCAGGTATCCGAACAACTCGATCAGCGGCTGCGCGACACCACCTCGGCGGAGAAGGGCGAGGCGCTTCGCGCCGATCTCCTCGAACGGCTTCTCGACCTCCTTCTCGCCGGCGCCACCTGGTCCACCGTTCCCGGCTGCGGCGCCGCGCTCCACGCGACGACCCCCGAGCCGCGGCGCTTCCCGCTGGCGCGCTACATCCTGAGCCGCAAACGCCGGTTCTTCGACCTGGTGATCCTCGACGAGGCGCACGAGTTCTCGACCAGCGGCAGCGCGCAACAGAAGGCGGCCCACCGCCTGGTGCAGCTTCCCGGCGTGCCGGTGATCGCGCTGACCGGGAGCCTCATGGGTGGCTACGCGAGCTCGCTCTTCGCCAACGCCTGGGCGCTGTCGCGTCGCTTCCGCGCCCAGTTCGAGCTCGACGAGAAGCCCGCCTTCGTCACCCGCTACGGCTACCGGAAGCTCCTCGTCACCCGCGCGGCGGCGAAGCCGCTGCCCGGCACGCGGAGCTACGGCCGCCAGAGCGACCGCACCGACGGCGACGGTTTCGAGATCCGCCAGCTCGGCGAGGCGCCCGGCGTCCTTCCTCTCTACATCCTCGAGCACGTCCTGCCCACCGGGCTCGTGATGCACAAGGGCGATCTCGACGAGGAGCTGCCGCCGTGCACCGAGGAGCCGACCTCGGTGCACACCTCGCCCGACGACTTTCTGGACGCGAAGCTCCTCGCCGAGTTCGATCGCCTGCGCTCCGTCCTGGTCGCGCAGATCCAGGCCGACCGGGGCAGTGAGCGCGCCGGGCTCCTCTGGGGCGCGATGTCGGAGCTGCCCTCCTACCTCGACCTCGCCAACGAGGAGTGCGGCGAGTTCGTCCTCGCCTATCCGGAGGAAGCCGGTGGAGAGGAGGTGGCGCGGGGGATCGCCTTCCCCGCGTCCTGGCGCTCGCCCAAGGAGCGCTGGCTGCTGGCCGAGCTGGGCGGCGAGCTCGCCGCCGACCGGCGCGTGATCGTCTTCCTTCGTCACACCGGCAACCGTGGCTTCGCCCGGCGCCTGCAGCGGCTGATCGGCGAGGAGCTCGGCGAGACCCCGAGCGTGCTCGACCCCGCGAAGGTCGCGACCGCGGTGCGCGAGCGCTGGCTCGA
>JACTMI010000024.1 GCA_014584695.1 Acidobacteriota bacterium | reverse complement strand
CCGCTGCTCGCGGGCTCGGGCAACGGCGAGCGCTTCGGCCATTCCCTGGCCACCGACGGCGACTGGATCGCCGTCGGCGCGCCGCTGCACGATCGCCTGCTCGCCGGCGGCGGCGTGGTGGTCGACGCCGGAGCGGTCTGGCTCTACGAGTGGGACACCTTCGGCTGGACGTTTCGCACCCGCTTCCGCGGCGCGACCACCACCGGGTACCTGGGCAGGAAAGTCGATCTGCGCATGTTCACCGGTGGCGGGGCGATGCTGGTGGCCGGCGAGCCGGGATACGCCGGCTTCCAGGGCGCCGCCAACGTCTACGAGCTCCAGGACGGCACTTGGAGCTCACGCTACCGCCTCCACGCCGCCGCGTTCGGCACCGCGGGCTGGTCGCTGGCCATCGCGACGCCCTCGCGCGTGCTGGTGGGCGCGCCGGACTGGGGTCCCGAGTTCAAGGGCGCGGTCCTGTCGTACCTCGTGCCGCTGTTCGCGGACGGCTTCGAGAGCGGCAACGCCGACGCCTGGTCCGCGGTCTCGCCCTGAAGCGTGCCCCCGTCGCCTCCGTCGGCTAGAGTTTCTACCCTCATGGACGAACGGGGGACAGATACGTGCCAGCTCGCATGATCCACGAGCTGCTTCACGTCGCGGGCCAGATGGAGAACCTCACTGTGACGGTGGGCCCAGGGGACCCACCCACCACCGCTCAGATCCAACAGATCGTGGAGGAAGCCTGTGCGAATCCTTACGAGCTCTAGATTCCTTCGTGAGCTGAACGTGCTCGCTCGATCGAGCATCGCCTGTGTCCTCTGCATGACCGTCGCCCTGCTTCTCTGGAGCGCGCCCACCTCGGGCACTGCCGGGGCTGGCGAGCAGGACGACATCGCCGCGCGATGCGCTGACCTGCTCGACCAGCGGCACGCGCTTCTCGCGGTGCCGGGGGGCGTCACCCGCAAGGTGGAGCGCCTCTCGGAGATCGATGCGGCGATTCGCAGCGGCTGCCTGGGCGAGGACCTTGCGCCGGCGGTCCGCGGGCGGGTTCTGCTCCTTGTCGCCAGCACCACGGACCGAGACCGCGCCTTGGCGCACGAGCAGCAGGCTCGACTCGAGGAGGCGCGCACGCTGCTCGGTCAGGCAGCGCCCAAGAGCCGGGAGATGATTCTGGTTCTAGAGGCGCTCGCCGGGCTGACGGATGTCTATTCAGTCCCAGAGAGCGACCTTCTCCTGGACGAAGCCCAACGCTTGCGCGCCCAGATCTACGGACTCGACAGCCGCGAAGCGGCCCTCGTTCAGCATCACCGAGTGGCCTACGCGCGCTTCCGCGGCGCCACGGAGTCCGAACACCTGGCGGATCTGCCGGCGGCACGCCAACTGGCAGAGAGCTTCGTGCGCGACAGTGTAGCCCGCTTCGGCGAGGGAGATCCGGTCACCGTCGTTGCCTGGTCCGACCTCGCAGAGATCGTCCGCGGGCTCGAGGGTTCCGACGCGGCCGATCTCCTCCTGGAAGAGCACGTCTATCCCTACCGCGAAGCGCAGACACGAGGGTTCCGCCTCGCGCACTTGGTCGACTGAGCCCCGCGGCGGCGGATGAGCCGCGCTACCATCTCGTGAGCCGCGGAGTGCGCGGCTACGAGATCCGAGGATCTCCCGCCGCAGGAGCTCAAGCGTGGATCTCTACCGGTGGGTGTGGGTCGACAGGAGAAGAAGGCCCAGAGATGGGGTGGGGGCACCCGGCCCCTCCGCTGCTTCGATCAGCGCGGTAGGCTCCCGGGTGAGCCCGGCTGGTCTTGTCTCCCTATCTGGTCTGTTCTCTTGGGCCGAAGCGTCGAGCAGTCCGCCCCATTCCCACCCGTGAAGCACACCAGAGGCAGGACTCGATCACCTCGTCGACGAGCGGCGGGAGCGGGGGCCGGCGGCGCAGCTGGGTGTCGGCTGCGCTCTGCTGGGCGATGCGGCTCTCGCTGACTGCGGTGCCGCCGCGGGTGTTGTAGACGTAGGTGGGCTCGGCGAGGAAGCCGGAGTGGATTCCCGCCAGCTCGAGCACCGGCAGGTAGATCGCCATGTCGGTGGCGGCGCGCCACGGATGGCCGGCGTCGTCCCGGACCATGGCCTCGGTCAAGTGCTCGACGAGGCCGAAACGGAAAGTCCGCGGGTGGGTCGCGAGCCAAGGGTGGCTCCGGAAGGCGCCCGCGCGCTTGACCTGCTCCGGGTAATCGGCGGACCACTCGCAGAGCGAGCCACGCTCGTCGACGAAGTTCCCGTGCGAGGCCGCGAGGCGCCGCTCGCGATTCGTGGCGACGATCCACTCCAGCGCCTCGGGATGCGCGAACCAGTCGTCGCCGTCGATGAGGACCACCAGATCCGATGGCTGCGCGCCGTCGATCGCCCGCAGCGCCCGCCACCGGGCCATCGCGGCCCAGCATCGCTCCGTGCCGTGCAGCACGCGAAAACGACCGTCCCGAACGGCCGAGAGCAGAGCGGGCGTCGCGTCGGTCGAGGCGTCGTCGTAGGCGAAGCAGCGGAAGTCGCAAAACGTCTGGCTCTGGATCGACTCCAGGCAGCGCCGGATCCACGGCCCGGCGTTGCGGCAGGTGACGACGATCAGCGCTGAGGGCGGGCGGCCCGCGGGCCCCTTTGTCTTCAGGTAATACCCCCGACGGGATTCGAACCCGTGTCGCTGCCTTGAAAGGGCAGTGTCCTGGACCTGGCTAGACGACGGGGGCTCAGGTGCCGGCGTTGGTCGTGGTGGGCCCTGAGGGAATCGAACCCCCGACCATCTGGTTAAAAGCCAGCAGCTCTACCGACTGAGCTAAGGGCCCGAGACCACGGGCATTCTACACGACGAGCTGCGCCAGCAGCCGGCCCGCGGCGGCGCGGAAGGGGTCGGTCCACTCGTGGTCGCCGGCGAAGGTCAGCGTCTCAGCGGTGACGCCGCGCTCGGCCAAGGCGGCGCGGTCGGCTTCGAGCTTGCCCGCGTCGTACCAGGAGTCGCGGTCGCCGCGGGCTAGCAGCACGTGGGCGGGAAAAGGGACCTCCGGCGGCAGCTCGAGCAGCTCCGGCGGCACGTCGCCCGCGAGCGCGACCAGCGCGGCGGCGCCGTGGCCGCCGGCGACCGCGGCGCGCCAGGCCATCGCCACCCCCTGCGAAAAGCCGGCGAAGACCAGCGGCGCCCGCCAGCCGACGCGCGGGCGGACCTGGTCGAGGATCGAGCGGACGTAGCGCAGGTTGTCCTCGATCGCCTCGGCGCGCAGGTCGCGCGTCATCCAGCCGCGCAGCACGCGCTCCCCCTTGCGGTCGTAGAAGGCGTGGAGGCCGTCGACCGCCACCAGCGAGTGGCGCGCCGCGCCGGGGATCCGCTCGAGCTCGGCCAGGTGGATCTCGGCCGACTCGGCGTAGCCGTGGCAGCCGATCACCAGGCACCCCGCGCCGGCCTCGGACCCCGGACGGAGCAGATAGCGGCCGCGCGTCCGCGCCTCGACCACCACCCGCTCGACCGCCGGCGCCCCGTTCAAGGGCGCACCCCCCAATGGACCGCCGCTCCCCACGCCGCTCAACGGACCGCCGCCGCGAGCTCCCGCACCTTGTCGACGAACGCCTTGCGGCTCCGGCAGCTCCCCGCGGCGGCGACCAGCGCGCTGCCCACCACCACGCCGTCGGCGAGCTTCGCCACGGCGCGGATCTGCTCCGGTGTCGAGACACCGAAGCCGACCGCGACCGGCAGCGCCAGCCGCTTGGCGAGCGCGCGCACCTCGCGCGCCAGCTCCTTGCGCACCGACTCGCGCGCGCCGGTGACGCCGGTCCGGCTGACGTAGTAGACGAAGCCGGAGCCGGCCCGCGCCACCCGCGCGATCCGCTGCTTCGTGCTGGTGGGCGCCAGCAGGAAGATCGGATCGAGCTGCTCGGCGGCGAGCGCCTCCAGGTACTCCCCCGCCGCCGCCTCGGGGGGCAGGTCGACGCACAGGACGCCGTCCACCCCCGACGCCGCGGCGTGCTCGGCGAAGCGGACGATGCCGTAGGCGTGGATCGGGTTGAAGTAGCTGAACAGCACGATCGGGATCTTGACGCCCCGTCCCCGCAGCCGCGCCACCAGCGCCAGGATGCGCGACAGCGTCGCGCCGGCTCCGAGCGCCCGCGCGGCGGCGGCCTGGATGACCGGACCGTCGGCGATCGGGTCGCTGAACGGCACGCCGACCTCGAGCAGGTCGGCCCCCTCCTCCGCCAGCACCGCGAACAGCTCCTCGCTCGCCTCGAGGTCCGGATCGCCGGCGACCAGGAACGGAATGAACGCCGACCGCTCCTCCTCCCGGCAGCGCGCGAAGGCGGCCGCGACCGGCCGGAGCGGCTCGGCGACGGCCGGCGCTTTCGCCCTTCTCATGACTTCCTCCGGCGCAGCCAGCGGAAGAGGCGCGGTGGGTCCGGCACCTCCACCCAATCCTCGTGCTCGGGTCCGTGCGATTCGACCGCCCGCTCGGGCGGCCGCGCCACGCCCGCGCTCTCGGGAGGCCGCCGGGCCGCCCGCGCGCCGCGTCCGCGCGGCGCCGCCTCGGCGGCATCCTCCGCCGCGGCCCGCGCGGCGTCGAAGGCGAGCACGCTCTCGAGATCCTTGTCGCCCCGGCCCGACAGATTCACCAGCAGCGCCCGCCGCCGCGGCAGGTGCGGCGCCCGCCGCATCGCCTCGGCCACCGCGTGGGCGCTCTCGAGCGCCGGCAGGATCCCCTCCGTCTCGGCCAAGCGGTGGAACGCATCCACCGCCTCCTGGTCGCTCACCGAGACGAACTCGATCCGGCCCGTGTCGCGCAGCCAGGCGTGCTCCGGGCCGACCGCCGGATAGTCGAGCCCCGCGGAGACCGAATGGGTCGGCGAGACCTGGCCGTCGGCGTCCTGGAGCACGTAGGTGCGCGTGCCGTGCAGCACGCCGACCGCCGCGCCATGGGCGCCGAAGCGCGCCGCGTGCTCGCCGGCCCCGTCGCCGCGCCCGCCCGCTTCGACCCCGATCAGCCGCACCCGCCGATCGGCCAGGAACGGAGTGAAGAGGCCGAGCGCGTTCGAGCCGCCGCCGACGCAGGCGATCGCCGCGTCCGGATAGGGGCGGCCGAGCCGCTGGCGCAGCTGGCGGCGCGCCTCGTCGCCGATCACCCGGTGGAAGTCCCGCACCATGCGCGGGAAGGGGTCCGGACCGAGCACCGAGCCGAGGATGTAGTGGGTCGTCGCGACATTCGTCACCCAGTCGCGCATCGCCTCGTTGATCGCGTCTTTGAGCGTCCGGCTGCCGGTGTCGACCGCCACCACGCGGGCGCCGAGCAGGCGCATCCGGTCGACGTTCGGGCGCTGACGGCGCATGTCCTCGCTGCCCATGTAGACGACGCACTCGAGGCCGAGAAGCGCGCAGGCCGTCGCGGTCGCGACACCGTGCTGGCCGGCGCCGGTCTCGGCGATCACCCGCCGTTTGCCCATCCGCACGGTGAGCAGCGCCTGGCCGAGCGCGTTGTTGATCTTGTGGGCGCCGGTGTGGAGCAGGTCTTCGCGCTTGAGGAAGATGCGCGCTCCCCCCAGCTCGCGCGACAGCCGGTCGGCGTAGTAGAGCGGCGTCGGCCGGCCGGCGTAGTTGGCGAGCAGCTCGGCGAGCGTGTCGCGGAACTTGCGATCGCGCGCCGCGCGGTCGTAGGCGCGCGCCAGATCGTCGAGCGGCGCCATCAGCGTCTCGGGGACGAAACGCCCGCCGTAGGGTCCGAACTGTCCCTTCGATTCAGCCTTCCCGGCTCGACCCATACCGGATCACCTCCTCCACCAATCGCCTCATCTTCTCAGGATCCTTGATCCCCGGCACGCTCTCGACCCCCGAAGCAACGTCGACGCCGTCCGCGCCGCTCGCGGCGAGCGCGCGCGCGACGTTGCCGGGCGCGATTCCGCCCGCGACCAGGACCGGCGCCGGAAAGCGGAGGCCGGCGAGCTCCGCCCAGGCCCAAGTCCGGCCGGCGCCGCCCCGCGGGCCGCCCGGGGCGGGTGGAGCGTCGACGAGGAAGAGGCCCGCCTGCGGCGTCTCCCCGATCGCCGCCGCGGACGGCGCGCCCCGGAAGACCCGGATGGCGCGCGCGCCGAGCGCCGCGACCGACTCCGCCGGCTCCTCGCCGTGCAGCTGGACGAGATCGAGGCCGAGCTCGTCCAACGCGCGCCGGATCTCGGCCGCCGGTGCATCGACGAAGACCCCGGCGAGCCGGAGCCGCCCCCGCACCGCCGTCGCGATCTCGGCGGCGAGATCGAAGCTCACCCGGCGCGGGCTCGCGCGAGCGAAGTTGAGGCCGACGAGGTCCACCCCGAGCTCCGCCGCGGCGAGCGCGTCCTCGACCCGAGTCACGCCGCAGACCTTGATCAACGCTCGGCCGCTCACCCACCCTCCCGGCCGAGCAGCTCGGCGAGCTTGGCGCCCGGGTCTCCCGAAACGAGCAGCGCCTCGCCGATCAGGAAGGCGTCGAAACCGGCCTCGCGCAGGCGCTCGACGTCGGCGCGGGAGTGAATCGCGCTCTCGGCCACCGCCAGCGCGCCGGCGGGCAGCCGCGAGCGCAAGGCGATCGAGCGCTCGAGCGAGACCTCGAACGTCCGCAGGTCGCGGTTGTTGACGCCGACCAGCTCCCAGCGAGCGTCGGAAAGCAGATCGAGGTCGCGTTCGTCGTGGGTCTCGACCAGCGGCACCAGGCCGCGCGAACGCGCCTCCTCGCCCCACCGGGCGAGCTCCTCGCGCGAGTAGAGCGCCGCGATCAGCAGCACGGCGTCGGCGCCCGCGGCGCGGGCTTCGTCGAGCTGGGCGGGCGCGACGACGAAGTCTTTGGCGATCGCCGGCAGGCCGGAAGCGGCGCGGCAGCGGGCGAGCAGGTCGTGGGAACCGAAGAAGAAGTCGGGCTCGACCACCACCGACAGCGCCGCCGCCCCGGCGCGCGCGTAGGCTTCCGCCTGGCGCTCGGGATCGAAGCGGCCGGCCAACGAACCGAGGCGCGGGGAGCCCATCTTGACCTCCGCGATCACCGCCGCCCCCCGCCGCGCGCAGAGCGCGGCGGAAAACGGGTTCCGCCGATCCGCAACGTCATTGGCTTCTGGAGAGAGAAGCTCCAGTGAGGGTAAATGCTCCCTGCCGCGGCTCTCAGGACTCCGAGCGGCCTCCTCGCCCGCGGAGCTGAAAAGCTCCATAGAAGGGAAAGACTCCTCGGCGCTGCGCCCGTGACCCGGCGGGGCCGCCTCGCCTGCCGGACGCGAGCGCACCACCTCCTCCCCCGCCACCAGAGCCCCGCCCTCGCCACGCCCGCCCCCCTGGCCACCCCCTTCTATGGAGCTTTTGCTTTTCTCTTCTCTGCTTTTCTCTTCTCTGCTTTTCTCTTCTCTGCTTTTCTCTTCTCTGGATCCTTTTTCATGCTTCTCGTCGCTCGCCGGTGCGAGGCCGTAGCGCGCTCGGCGGCGGGCGACGATGGTGGCGAGAATGTCCGGCAGGGGGGGGCGGGTCACCGGAAGCTCCGCAGGCGCTCGAGGACTTCGCGCGCCTCGCCGGTCGCGAGCAGCGCGCGGGCCCGTTCGTAGCCGCTCACCAGGTCGGGGACGGCGCCGCCGACGTAGAGGGCGGCGCCGGCGTTGACCGCCACGATTTCGGCCAGCGCGCCCCCTGCGCCGTCGAGCACCGCCTCGAGCTTCTGGGCGTTCTCCTCCGGGCTGCCGCCGGCGAGGTCCTCCGGCAGCGCGCGCGGCGCGCCGAGGTCCCGGGCGTCGAGCTCGTAGCTCGTCACCTCGCCGCCGCGAACCTCGGCGACGAAAGTCCGGTCGACCGTGGTGATCTCGTCCGTGCCGTCGGCGCCGTGGACGACCAGCGCGTGCTCGGCGCCGAGGCCGGCGAGCACCCGCGCCACCGGCTCCACCCGCTCGCGCGCGAACACCCCGAGCACCTGGCGGCGGGCCCCGGCCGGATTGGTCAGCGGCCCCAGCAGGTTGAACACCGTGCGGACGCCGAGCGCCTTGCGCACCGGCGCCACCACCTTCATCGCCGGATGGTGGCTGGGGGCGAAGAGGAAGGCGAGACCGATCTGCTCGAGCTGGCGCCCCGACTCCTCGGGCTCGACCTCGATCCGGACGCCGAGCGCCGAGAGCACGTCGGCGCTGCCGGAGCGCGAGGAGATCGCCCGGTTGCCGTGCTTGGCGACCGGGACGCCGGCGGCGGCGACGACGAAGGCGGCGGCGGTCGAGACGTTGAAGGTCCCGCGGCCATCGCCACCGGTGCCGCAGGTGTCGACCACGCCGTCGACCGCGTGCGGCACCCGCCGCACCCGCGCCCGCATGGCGGTGGCCGCGCCGGCGATCTCCTCCGGCGTCTCCCCTTTCATCGCCAGCGCGATCAGCAGCGCCGCGATCTGCGGCTCGGCGACCTCGCCGTCAATGATCTGGCCGAACAGCTCGTGGACCTCCGCGCGCGACAGATCCTGGCGCGCCAGCAGACGGGTGAGCGCGACCGAGGGATCACTCATCGCGACGCTCCCGGCGCCGCCGCGGCGTGGCTTGCGCAGAGAGCGAGGAAATTCTCGATCAGCCGCGGCCCCGCCACGGTCAAGACCGACTCGGGGTGGAACTGGACCCCCCAGTAAGGTAGCTCGCGATGGCGCAGGCCCATCACCAGGTCGTCGTCCTCGCTCCAGGCGACGGCCTCGAGCTCGGGCGGCAGGCTGTCCGCGCGCACTTCGAGCGAGTGGTAGCGGGTCGCTTCGAACGGGCTCGGCACGCCGGCGAACAGCCCCGCGCCGGTGTGCCGGACCCACGACGTCTTGCCGTGCCGTGGCTCGGGGGCGCGCCCGACCTCGGCGCCGAACGACGCCCCGAGCGCCTGGTGGCCGAGGCAGACGCCGAAGATCGGCAGCGCCGGCCGGCACGCCAAGAGCGGCAGGCAGATCCCCGCCTCCTCGGGGCGCCCCGGACCCGGAGAGATGAGGATGCCGTCCGGCCGCCGCGCCAGCAGCTCGTCGACCGACAGCGCGTCGTTGCGCGCCACCTCGTACTCGGCGCCGGCGGCGGCGATCAGCTGCACCAGGTTGAAGGTGAACGAGTCGTAGTTGTCGATCACCAGGATCATCGTTCGAGCTCCTCGGCGAGCGCCACCGCGGCGAGCAGCGCTGCCGCCTTGCTCTCGGTCTCGCGCTGCTCGGCGGCGGGATCGGAGTCGGCGACGATACCGGCTCCGGCGGTGACGGAAACCTCGTGCCCGGCAGCCGTTCGCCGCACCGCCAGCGTCCGGATGGTGATGCAGGCGTCGAGATCGCCGGTGAACGAGAGGTAGCCGGTCGCTCCCGCGTAGAGGCCGCGCGCCTCCGGCTCGAGCGCGTCGAGGATCTCGATGGCGCGCAGCTTGGGCGCTCCCGACACCGTGCCGGCCGGGAAGGTCGACAGCAGCGCGTCGAGCGCGTCGCGCTCGGTCGGCAGCTCGCCCTCGACGCTCGACACCAGGTGCATGACGTGACTGTAGCGCTCGACCTCGAGAAACGAGGTCACGCGGACGCTGCCCGGGCGGCAGATCCGCCCGAGGTCGTTGCGGCCGAGGTCGACCAGCATGACGTGCTCGGCGCGCTCCTTCGGATCCGCTTCGAGCTCCGCCGCGATCGCCAGGTCCTCGGCTTCGTCCGCCCCGCGCCGCCGCGTGCCCGCGATCGGGCGGGCGACGACCCGACTGCCGATCTTCTTGACCAGCATCTCCGGCGAGGCACCCACCAGCGCGATCTCCGGCAGCTCGACCAGCACCATATACGGGCTGGGATTGACCCGCCGGAGGGCCCGATAGAGCGCCTCCGGTGAGGCCTCCGAGGCGAGACGGAAGCAGCGCGCGAGCACCACCTGGAAGATGTCGCCGGCGGCGATGTGCTCCTTGGCGGTGCGCACGGCGGCCTGGAAGGCGGGGCCGGAGAGCGTCGTCGCGGGCTCGCGGTCGAGGCGCGGCGGCGTGGCCGGCAGCCGCTGGGCGCGGACTCCGACTTCGCGGTCGAGCGTCGCCTGCAGCCGGTCGAGCCCGCGCTCCGCCTCCGCGGCGGAGATCTCCCCTTCGATCTCGTTCGAGATCAGCAACAGGCGCTGGTGCGCGTGATCGAAGGCGACCACCGCGTCGAAGCGGCCGAGGATGGCGACGGGAAGCTGCCAGGGATCGGGCGGGCGCGCGGGCAGCTTCTCCACCAGGCGCACCAGGTCGAAGCCGAACGTGCCGACGAAGCCGCCGGTGAACGGCACCGGCGAGGCGTCGGCGCAAAGCGCGTCGACTTCGCGGCGGAGCGCCTCGAGCGGCGGCCCGGGCAGCGCGGCGCGCTCGCCGCCCCGTTCGACTTCCAGCCGGTCCGGATAGAGGCGGTAGAGGGCGGACGGCGCGGCGCCGAGGAAGCTGTAACGCGCGACCTGCTCGCCGCCGGTGACGCTCTCGAACAGGAAGCGGACCGGCGAGAGCTCGCGCAGACGGTCGTAGACGGCGAGAGGCGTCAGCGTGTCGGCCAGCAGCTCCCGCAAGTGCGGCGTCACGCGACGGGGGCGCGATGTCGGCTTGGCTTTCAGGTCTCCTGCCATAGAAGAAGAAGAAGAAGAAGAAGAAGAAGAAAAGGCTTCCATTTAAGGGGTCTCCTCCGGATCGGGGGTGACCTTGCGGGGCCGTGCTGGTGATTGCGGAGTCTGCGCGATGGGTTGTCTCGCGGCTTCGCGATGGCGCTTGGCGAGCTCCGCCGCGACCTCTTCGACTCCGACGCCCCGCGCCCGCAGCAGCACGAGCAGGTGGAAGAGCAGGTCGCTGGTCTCCTCGACGAGCCGAGTCTTCGCTGTCGCCGCATCGCCATCGCCGCCGCCGTCGCCCGTGAGCGCCGCGACGACCACCTCGGTCGCCTCCTCGCCCACCTTCTGCGCGATCCTCGGGGCGCCCTCGCGCAGGAGCCGCGCGGTGTAGCTGCTCCCCGGATCGGCGCCCGCGCGCGCCAGGACGATCCGCTCGAGGGCGCCGAGGTCGAGGCCACCCGGGGCGTCCGCGAAGCAGCTCGTCGCGCCCGTGTGGCAGGCAGGCCCGGCGGGGTTGACGGACAACAGCAGCGCGTCGCCGTCGCAGTCGGCGGCGAGGCCGACGACCCTCAGCACGTTGCCGGAGGTCTCGCCCTTGCGCCAGAGCTCTCCTCGCGAGCGCGAAAAGAAGTGCGCCTCGCCGCTCTCCATGGTCCGCTCGACCGCCGCGCGGTTCGCCCAGGCGAGCATGAGCACCCGGCCGGTGAAGGCGTCCTGCGCGATCGCGGCTACCAGCCCGCGTTCGTCGAAGCGCAGCGCGTCGAGGTCGAGCGTCAGCGTCGTCCCGCTCATGCCGGCACCTCTCCTCTCGACTCCCAGGTGCGCCGGACCTGGAAGCCGCGCGCGGCGAGCGCACGGTGGATCGCGGCGACCGTCGTCTCGCCCGAGTGGAAGACCGAGGCCGCCAGCACCGCCGCCGCGCCCGCCTCGAGCGCGGCGGCGAAGTCGTCGATCGTCGCGCCGCCGCCGGAGGCGATCACCGGCACCGGCAACCCCGCGCAGGCCGCCCTGAGCAGCTCGAGGTCGTAGCCGGCGCGGGTGCCATCGCGGTCGATCGAGGTCAGCAGGATCTCGCCGGCGCCGCGCGCCACGCCGGCGCGAATCCACTCGAGCGCGTCGAGGCCGGTCGCCCGCCGGCCGCCGTGGGTGACCACCTCCCAGTGCCCGCCTCCGGTCCGGCGCGCGTCGACCGAGAGGACGACGCACTGGCTGCCGAAGCGCGCCGCGAGCTCGGTGAGTAGTGCCGGCCGCGCCACCGCCGCCGAGTTGACCCCGACCTTGTCGGCCCCCGCCGCGAGCAACGCGCTGGCGTCGGCGACGCCGCGCACGCCGCCGCCCACCGTCAGCGGCACGAACACCCGCTCGGCCACCCGCTCGACCCAATCGAGCGCCGGTCCCCGCCGCTCCTGCGATGCCGCGACGTCGAGAAAGACCAACTCGTCGGCCCCCTGCGCCGCGTAGCGCGCCGCCTGCTCGGCGGGGTCGCCAGCGTCCGTCAGGTTCTCGAAGCGCACGCCCTTGACCACCCGGCCGTCGGCGACGTCCAGACAGGGGATCACCCGCCGCGCCAGGTGCGTGAGGGCCCCGCGCTCGGCGACCAGGCCCGGCCCGCTCACGCACGCGCTCCCGAGACTGCCGCCCCGGCGGCCGCCAGCGCCTCCTCCACGCTCACCCGGCCGTCGTAGAACGCCCGCCCGAGGATCGCCGCGCCGACCCCGGGTGTCGCCAACGCGCGCGTGAGATCTCCGGCCGACGAGACACCGCCCGAGACGATCGCCGGAATCCCGCTCACCCGCGCCACCCCCGCCGCCAGCTCGAGGTTCGGCCCCGACAGCATGCCGTCCCGTTCGATGTCGGTGACCAGGACCGCCGGGCAGGGGAGATCTCGAAGGGCGATCGAAGCCTCTTTCCAACTCAGGGCGGACAACTCGGACCATCCGGCGACGCGCACCACTCCGGCGGCACAGTCGAGCGCCGGCACGACGCGCCCCAGCTGCGCGGCCGCGAGAACGGCGAACCCGGCGGGATCCCGCACCACCATCGACCCCACGACCACCCGCTCGAACCCCCACGACAACGCCCGTTCGACCGCCGCGACGCTCCGCAAGCCACCCCCCAACTGGAGGCTCTTCACGGCGCCTCCTTCGCCGAGGCGTCTCAAGAGCGCCGCCTGCGGTGCCGACCCGAACGCCGCGTCGAGATCGACGACGTGGACCCGCGTCACCCCCGCCGCGGCGAAACGCTCGAGCAGCTCCAGCGGGTCGAACGGATAGACCGTCGCCCGCGCGTCGTCACCCCGCTCGAGCCGCACCACTTGCCCGCGCCGCAGGTCGATCGACGGGATCAGCTCCACGCGCCCTCCCAAGCGAGGAAGTTGCGCAGCATCCGCAGACCGACGTCGCCACTCTTCTCGGGATGGAACTGGGTGCCGACGACCCGGCCGAGTCCCGCCACGGAGGCGAATCGCCGGCCGTGCAACGTGGTCGCGACGGTCGACTCCCGGGCGACACCCTCGGGGGCGAAGCCGTGGACGAAGTAGACCTCGCAGCCGCCATCGAGACCCTCGACCAGCGGGTGGGACCGTTCGATCTCGAGCCGGTTCCAGCCGATCTGCGGCACCGGCACGCTGGACGGCAGCGCGGTCACGCTCCCCGCCACCAACCCCAGCCCGTCGGTCGTGCCGTGCTCCTCGCCGCGCTCGAAGAGGAGCTGGTAGCCGACGCAGATGCCGAGCAGCGTCGCGCCGGCCGCGAGCGCCCGCGCGAGCGCGGCCTCGAGCGCGCCGCGCAGCCGCTCGCGCGGCGGGCGAAAGGCGCCGACGCCCGGCAGCACGAGGCGCCGGGCCCGCGAAATGGCGACGGGATCGGCCGCCACGCGCGCTTCTCCCCCGGCGGCCGCGAGCGCGCGACGGACGTTGCCGAGGTTGCCGACGCCCAAGTCGACGATCAGGACGTCCCGGCTCATGCGTTCAGGGTCCCCTTGGTGCTGGGAGCGTCGACGGCGCCAGGGCGGATCGCCACCGCCTGCCGCAGCGCCAGCGCCACCGCCTTGAACGCCGCCTCGGCCAGGTGGTGGCCGTTCCTCCCGGCGAGCAGCTCGAGATGGAGCGTCAACCGGCCACGGTCGGCGAGCGCCTGGAAGAAGTCGGCGACCAGGGTGAGCGGAAAGGCCGGCGTCACCCAGAGCGACTCGAGCTCGGGGGGGCAGCGCCAGGCGAAGAAGCCGCGGCCGGACAGATCGACCACCGCGCGCGCCAGCGCCTCGTCGAGCGGCGCGTAGGCATGAGCGAAGCGCACGATGCCGCACCGTTCGCCGAGCGCGGCCGCGAGCGCCTCTCCGGTCGCGATGCCGACGTCTTCGACGGTGTGGTGGAGGTCGACGTGCGTGTCGCCGCTCGCGCGCACCTCGAGGCCGAGGCCGCCGTGGGTCGCGAGCGCCTCGAGCATGTGGCCGAGGAAGCCGTCCGGCACCTCGATCCGCCGCTCGCCACCGCCGAGATCGAGCGCCAGCGCGATCGTCGTCTCGCGGGTGCTTCGGTCCACCCGGGCACGGCGCGGCTCGCTCATGGCACTTGCCCCCCGGCGCTCCCGCGCCGCGGCGAGGGCTGGCCCAAGGCCCGCGCCACGGCGACGAGCGCCGCGCCGTCGCCGACGGAAAAGCGCAGGCAACCGGCGAGGCCGGCGCCGGCGGAGACGTCGCGCACCCGGATCGACACGCGCGCCAGGCGCTCGCGCACCCGTTCGAGCTCGCCCATGGGCCAGCGCGTGAGCAGGAAGTTGCCTTCCGACGGCACGACTTCGGCGCCACAGCGCTCGAGCAGCCGGCGCCAACTCTCCCGGCGCGCCACCAGGACGCGCACGGCGCGTGCCGCTCGCCGCGCGTGCGCCGGTTCGAGCGCCAGCTCCGCGATCACCGCCCCGGCGTGGCCCAGGTTGTAGGGCAGCTTCACCTTGACGACCTCGGCCACCAGCGCCGGGTCGGCCAGCAGGTAGCCGACCCGCAGGCCGGCCAGCGACCAGGCCTTGGAGAAGGTCCGGAAGAGGACGAGGTTGGGGCAGCGCGCGAGCAGCGGCCGGTAATCGAAGCGACTGAACTCGCCGTAAGCGTTGTCGAGCAGGAGCGGCGCCGCGAGCCGCGACGCCAGCCGCTCGATCCGGTCCACCGGGACCGCCTCGCCGGTCGGGTTGTTGGGCGCCGCGATCAGTACCGGCCGGGTCGGATCGCGCTCCACCTCGCGCTCGAGCTCGTCGAGGGGAAGCGCCAGGTCCGGACGCGGCCCGAGCCCGCGGAGGCGCGCCCCGTTCGTCCGCGCGAAGACCGGATAGAGGCCGAAGCTCGGCAGCAGGCCGAGCACCTCGCGCCCGGGACCGGCGACGGTCGCGAGAGCAGCCGCCAGCAGCTCGTTCGAGCCGTTGCCGACCAGGATGCCGTCGGCCCGCCAGCCGTGGATCTCCGCCAGCCGGGCGCGCAACGCCTCGCCATGGAAGTCGGGGTAGCGGCGCCAGGGGCGCGAGAGCAGCCGCGCCGCGGCCTCCGCCTTGAAGCCAACCGTCGGCTCCCAAGGCACCTCGTTCTGGTCGAGCTTGTGACGGCAGGGCGAGAGGTCGAGAACGTAGGCGCCGAGCGCCCGGATCTCCGCGCGCGCCAACGAGCCGGCGTCGAGCCGGGGAGCGGTCACTCCCGCCCCCGTTCGGCGGCCCCGCGCAGCGCGGCCGCGGCGGCGTGCGCCGGCAGACCCTCGGCGCGCGCCAGGATCTCGGCCGCGCCGGCCAGGCGAGCGGCCACCGCGCGGTCGCGCACCGCGATCCGGTGAGAGCGGCGCTGGAACGTTTCGACGCCGAGCGCGGAGGCGAAGCGAGCGGTGCCGCAAGTGGGCAGCACGTGGCTGGGCCCGGCGAGGTAGTCGCCGAACACCTCCGGAGTCGAGGCGCCCACGAACAGCGCCCCGGCGCAACGGCAGCGCTCGGCGGCGCCCTCGGCCTCGGCGCCCACCAGCTGCAAGTGCTCCGGCGCCAGCTCGTTGGCGAGCTCGACCGCCTGATCGAGCCCCGCGACCACCAGCGCGCCGCCGAAGCGGTGGAGCGCCGCGCGCGCGGTCGGCGCCGTCGAGAGCGGGCCGAGCTGGCGCTCCACCGCCGTCGCCACCGCCCGCGCCAGCGGCCGCGACCAGGTCACCAGCAGCGCCGCCGCGCGCGGATCGTGCTCGGCTTGGGCGAGCAGATCGGCGGCGACCCACTCGGGCTCGGCCCCCGGGGAGGCGAGGATCACCACCTCGCTCGGCCCCATCAGGCCGTCGATCGCCACCCGGCCGAGCGCCAGCCGTTTGGCGGCGGTGACCCAGGCGTTGCCGGGACCGGCGACGAGATCGACCCGCCGCACGGACTCCGTCCCCAGGGAGAGCGCCGCGATCGCCTGGGCGCCGCCGATGCCCCAGATCTCCTCGACCCCGAGCCGCGCCAGCGCGTAGCGCAGCGACGGCTGCTCGAGGTAGCTCCGCGCCGGGGTCGCGACCACGATCTCGCCGACACCGGCCGCGCGCGCCGGCACCACGGTCATCAGCGCCGTCGACGGATAGCAGGCCCGCCCGCCCGGCACGTAGACGCCGACCCGCGAGAGCGGCTGCACCCGGTGCTCGATCTCGACGCCGTCGAGCTCGACCACGTGCGGCGTCGGCGGGCGGTGCCGGTGGCAGCTCTCGACCGCCGCGAGCGCCTGCTCGAAGGCGGCCGCGAAGCCCGCGG
The DNA here is from genome assembly GCA_014584695.1 of Acidobacteriota bacterium. Taxonomy (GTDB): domain Bacteria; phylum Acidobacteriota; class Thermoanaerobaculia; order Multivoradales; family JAGPDF01; genus JACTMI01. The sequence continues at coordinate 63,757 of JACTMI010000024.1, read as the reverse complement.
GGAGCGCCCGCCAGCCGGCGTCCTCGGGCAGCGGGCGCAGGCGGAGCGCGGCGGTCGACTCCGGCGACCAGCCGTCGAGCTCGGTGACCGCCGCGAGCAGCGCGGCATCGCCTCCCCGCTCGATGGCGCGCCAGATCCGCCGTGCCGCCCACTCGACCGCGGCATCGAGCACCGCGTCGAGGCGGCCGCCGAAGCGTGACCGCAGGCGCCGGCCGGCCGCGCTGTCCGCGGCCGCGACGAGCAGCGCCGGCCTCATCGGCCCACCTCCGCCCCCTCCAAGCGGCCGATCAGATCCCCCAGCTCGCCGCGCAGCGTCTGCCAGGCGGCACGGTGGACGATCAGACAGGGGGCGATCTCGCGCACCTGGACGAGCTCCTCGAGACCGTGGGCGGCGAGTGTCGCGCCGGTCTCGACGATGTCCAGGACGAAATCGGCCAGCCCCAGCACCGGCGCCAGCTCGATCGAACCCGACAGCTCGAGGATCTCGGCGCTCCAGGCCTGGCGCGCGAGCCAGCGCTCGGCGGTGCGCGGGTACTTGGTCGCCAGCCGGACCTGGCCGCCAGGAGCCGGCGGGCGGCTGCCCCGCGGGCCGATCAGCGACAGGCGGCAGCGGCTGCCGGGTAGCTCGAGCGGCGCCAGTAGATCGCCGTCGACCTCTTCGAGGATGTCGCGCCCGACGACGCCGCAGTCGGCGATGCCGCGCTCGACGTAGAGCGGCAGGTCGCGGTCCTTGAGCAGCAGCACCTCGAGCCCGGCCGCCGGCAGGCGGTGGCGCAAGCTGCGGCCGTCGCCGTCGAGGCCGCTCAGGTCGTACCCGGCCCCGGCGAGCGCGGCACGCGCGACGGTGCCGGTCCTCCCCTTGGGCAGAGCGATCCGGATCACGCGCCAGGCTCCCCGGCGAGGACGTCGAGCCGCAGCGAGAACCCGATCGCGGCGACCGGCGCGCCGAGCGCGGCGAACAGCCGGTCGTAGCGGCCGCCGCCGCCGATCGAGCGGCCGCGGCCGGGCAGGTAGGCGCGGAACACCGGGCCGTCGTAGTAGGGCCTCAAGTCCCGCGCCGCCGCCGGCGTCGCCAGCGCCGAGTAGTCGGCGAACTCGGCGAGGTCGATGCTCACGGCGACGCCCGGCGCCGCGGCCGCGACGCGCTCGCTCATCGCCTGCAGCCGCTCGAGCGCCGCGGCGCCGCGCGCCCCGAGCGCCGCGGTGGAGGCGGGCGCGCCGCGCTCGACGATCTCGGCCAGCGCCGCGCTGGTGCCGCGCGCCGCCGCCAGCTCGCGCCGCGCCACCGCCCCCGCCAGCGCCGCCGCCCGTTCGGCGCCGACCGCGTTCAGCAGCAGGTCGTCGAGCGCGCCGGCGAGCCCGAGCACCAGCCGCGCCTGGCCCGGGACCGCGGCCGCCAGCAGTTGGGCGAAGGCGACCGTCGCCTCGATCTCGCCCGCCTCGGCGGCGCCGGAGGCCGCCAGGATCTCGCCACCCAATTGGTGGATCTCCGCCGCGCGCCGGCTCCCCCGCTCCGGGCAGCGGACCACGTCGCCGCGATAGAAGAGCCGCAGCGGCAGCTCGAGGGCGGACAGGTGGGGCGCCACGAGACGGGCCAAGAGCGGCGTGAAGTCGGAGCGCAGCGCGAGCAGCTCGCCGTCGCGGTCGGCGAAGCGGTAGAGCTCCGCTCGCGCCGCGGGCGGCAGCAGCGGCTCGTAGGGGGCGAAGTAATCGAGCACCGGCAGGATCGCCTCGGTGAAACCGGCCTGCTCGAGCCGGGAGACCAGGTCGCTCTCGAGTCGGCGCAGCCGCCGCGCCGACTCGAACAGCAGCGCCGTGACCCCCGCCGGCAGGCCCGCCGTCAGTCTCACCGCGAGACCTCCGTCAGGCCGAGCGCTTCGAGGCCGAGGTCGACCGGCAGCTCGCGGCCGGTCATGACGCGGAACTGCGGCACCGCTTGGCGCAGCAGCACCTCGCGGCCGTCGACCGCGACCAGGCCGCGTCGCGCCGCCTCCGCCACCAGGCGGGTCGGCGCCTCGCCGTAGACCAGATCGACCACCGCCGTGCCGGGCGAAAGGCGGGCGATGGGCAGCGGCAGCTCGTCGGCGGGCCCGCGCCCGAGCGGCGTCGCGTGGACGAAGAGATCGAAGGCGGCGACGCCGAGATCGGCGAGCGGAACGAAGGGCAGCCCCAGGCTCTTGGCCGCCGCCAGCCCGCGCTCCGCGCCGCGGTTGACCATCGCCACCCGCGCGCCGGCGAGCGACAGGCCGAGCGCCGCGGCGCGCCCGGCCCCGCCGCAGCCCAGCACGGCGGCGCGCCGGCCGCGCGGGTCGACCCCGCGCGCGCGCAGGGCCGCCACCACCCCTTCGGCGTCGGTCGATTCGCCCTCCCACACCCCCGCGCGCGGCGTCAGCGTGTTCACCGCCTGGAGCCGTGTCGCGAGCGGGCTGGTGGCGCCGGCGATGGCGAACGCCACCTCCTTGTGCGGGGTGGTCACCGAGAGCCCGGCGAGCGGCAGGCCGAGCCGCGCCAGCGTCCCGGTCTCGAGCAGCTCGAGCCAGAAGTCGCCGAAGTGATCGACTTCGAAGGGCAGGTAGAGCGCCGCGATGCCGAGCCGACGATAGGCGCGGTTGTGCAGCCGCGGCGACAGCGAGCCGAGCGCGGGGTCGCCGACCACGCCGAAGAGCCTCTCCGCGGGCGGCAGCTCGGGCAGCCCGTAGTCGCCCCGCAGACGCTCGAGCGGGAGCTGGCCGGGGGCGGCCGGAGTTTGCGAGGCCGCCGCGAAAACCACCGGTGCGCCCAACCGGGGCGCTACCAGCCGTGTCCAGGTGCCGCGCGCTCCCCCGGCGAAGGCGACGACGTCGCTCCGTCCCAGCTCGGCGAGCAGGGCGAGCGGCACCAGGTCCTCGCCGGAGTGGAGGGCGGTCGGCACCAGCTTGTAGTACCGCGCCGGCGTCGACAGCAGGTGCGCGGCGCGGGACGACAGGCCGGAGAAGTCGGTCGCCGAGCCGTGCCAGGAGAGGATTCGCCGCGCCGGCTCGATCTGATCGAGCAGCTCCGGCGCGCGGTCGCGATCGCCCTCGAGGTCGACGAGGTCGTAGCCCGCCGAGGCCTCCGCGAGGCGGCGGCGACGGCGCTCGCGCGCGCCGCTGAACTCGCCGCCCTCGGCGCGGCTGCGCAACGTGTAGAGGAGGCGGCCGGGGAAGAGGCCGCGCAGCCAGTCCGGGTCGAGATCGCCGACCCGGTCGGCGCGCACCTCGAGCATCTCCGCCCGCCCGGCGAGCGCGGCGATCTCCCGTCCGTCCGAAGAGGGCGGCTCGACCAGCGATGCGATCAGGGTCGCGCGTTCAGCCAAGAGCAAAACCTCCTTCCGGCGCCGGAAGGAGGTTCGCGAAACGAACGATTTCGGATGTCCTCGCCCCGGGCCGTTCGGCCGGGACGGAAAGCCCCGGCCGTCAGCTCACCACGTGGTGATGGCCGGAGCGACGCCAGCGCGGGGCGCTTGCGCGAAGCGTGCGGCGGGCGTCGTTCGGGCGGCTCATGCGCCGCGCATTAGAGCAATGCCGCCCCTGCCTGTCAAGCGAAGCTCGCACCCTGCCCTCCTCCCGGCGGCGCTGGAGCGCTCCGCTTGGACCTCTCCGGCCGGTGGTGAATAATGCGGCCGATTCGCCGGCGGCGGCCCGGGGGTGGCCGCGGTCGACGGGAAGGTGCGAGAGGTCCTCAGGTTGCTCGGTGCCACCGATTCGCTGCGGGAGGTCGACGCCCTGGTCGCCCGGCGTCGCTATGACCGGGCGGCCGAACTGCTGCGGGCCGCGGTCGCCGAGCGGCCCGAAGAGCCCAGCCTGCGCCTGCGCCTGGCCGACGTCCTGTCGCTCGGCGGCAAGAGCGCCGAGGCGGCGACGCTGCTCGAAGCGGTCGGCCGCGAGCTCGCCGCCGCCGGTTTCACCGCCAAGGCGATCGCCGTCCTCAAGCGACTGCAGCGGATCCGTCCCGACGCCCGCGAGGTCGAGCAGGCGCTCGCCGACCTCATCCGCGAGCGGGACGAACAGGCGCAGCGCGCCGTGCCCGCGGTGCCGGGGGGCTTGGTCCTCCCCACCCAGCCGGTGCCGGAGGAGGTCTCCCGCTCGCCGCTCTTCTCCGAGCTCTCGCGCGCCGAGCTGGTGGAGGTCATCCGTGGCCTCCACCACGCGACCTACGCCGCCGGACAGGTCATCGTCGCCGAGGGCGAGCCGGGAGGCAGCCTCTTCGTGCTCGCGAGCGGCGAGGCCCGGGTCTACGTCCAGGGGCTCGACCGCCGGCTGCGCGAAGTCCGGGGCCTGGCCTCGGGGGACTTCTTCGGTGAGATCTCCCTGCTGACCGGCGGCCCGCGCAGCGCGACCGTAATCGCCGCCACCGAGTGCGAGCTGCTCGAGCTCGACCGCTCGGCCGTGGTCGCGATCGCCGGCCGGCAGCCCGCCGTCCGGGCGACGATCCAGCGCTTCTGTCTGGAGCGTTCGGAGAGCGTCGAGGAGCGCAGCGCACGAGCCGGCGCGGCCGTGCCATTCGAGCCGCTCGAGCTCGCGGCAGGGGAAGAGACGGGCGTCGTGCTCGCCGAGCTCGACCTCGACGCCACCCCCGCCCGCCTCGCCCCCGCCGAGGTCGCCGCGATCGTCCCTTACTGCCAGGTGCGGACCTACCCCGCCGGCGAGACCATCTTCCGTCGTGCCGAGCCGGGCGACCGGCTGTTCGTGGTCGAGGCGGGCGAGGTCGAGCTCCGCTTCGAGCACGGTCGCCCCGCCAAGCGCCTCGGCCCCGGCGACCCGTTCGGCGAGCTCGCCTTGCTCACCGCCAGCCACCGCCGCACCGCCACCGCCCTGGCCGCCTCCGACCTCCGGTTGATCGTGGTCGACCAGGAGGCCTACTCGCGGCTGCGTGCCCAGCGCCCCGACGTCCTGGCCGGCATGCTGGAGCGGACCTGCGCCTATCTGGTCGCCTCCGAGCAGCGACTGGTCGGCGACCTGCGGCGCCGGGCGCGCGACCTCGAGCGCGCGCTCGATTTCCTGCAGCGGACCCGCGAGGAGCTGACCACGATCGAGGCGCGCTCGCTGACCGACGAGCTCACCGGGATCTTCAACCGCCGCTGCTTCGAGGAGCAGATCCTGCGCTCGGTCGAGCGCGCGCGCGATGGCGGCCTGTCGCTGGCGCTGCTGCTGGTCGACGTCGACCGCTTCAAGCTGGTCAACGACACGCTCGGGCACATGGTCGGCGACCTGGTGCTGCGCCGGGTGGCGCAGTTGCTGCGCGGCTCGGTGCGCTGGACCGACCTGCCCTGCCGGATCGGCGGCGACGAGTTCGCCGTGCTCTGGACCGACATCGACGGCTCCTCGGCCGCCCGCCGCGCCGAGACTCTGGCGCCGGCGCTCGCCAGCTTCGAGCTGGCCGGCGCGCCGCAGAACCTGCGCGTCACCACCAGCCTCGGTGGCGGCCTGCTGCGCGCCGGCGAAGACTGGCGAGGGCTGTTCGAGCGCGCCGACCGGGGCCTCTACCTGGCCAAGAAGGCTGGACGGGCCCGCCTCGCCTGGGACGAGACGCTGGTCGATCTCGGAATCGCGGCCGGATGAGCACCGGCCCCACGAGCTCGACGTCCGGCACGGCGTCGCTCAAGACGCTGCTGCTCACCGATCTCGTCGACTCCACCCGCTGGGTCGAGAAGCTGGGAGATCAGCGGGCGGCCGAGCTCTTTGCCCGCCACGACCGGCTGGCGCGCGCGCTGCTCGATCGCTTCGAGGGCCGCGAGATCGACAAGACCGACGGCTTCCTGTTGCTGTTCGAGCGCCCGATCCACGCGGTCGCCTACGCGCTCGCCTACCACGAAGCGCTCGGCAAGCTCGACCAGGAGACCGGCGTGAAGCTCGAGGCGCGCGCCGGCATCCACGTCGGCGAAGTCTTCCTGCGCGAGAACCCGCCCGCGGAGATCGCCCAGGGGGCGAAACCGGTCGAGGTCGAGGGGCTGGCCAAGCCGGTCGCGGCGCGCCTGATGTCGCTCGCGCGCGGCGGCCAGACCCTGCTCTCCCGCGGCGCTTTCGACCTCGCGCGCCGGGCCACCGCCGGTTGGACGGGCTTCGGCGAGAACCTGAAGTGGCTGGCTCACGGCAGCTACCTGTTCAAGGGCCTCGACGAGCCGGTGGAGGTCTTCGAGGTGGGCGTCGAGGGTTGGGCGCCGCTGGTGCCGCCCACCCCCTCGGACAAGGCCCGCCGGCTGGGCGGCGACGAGACGGTCCTGGGCTGGCGTCCGGCGCCCGGACAGGCGGTCCCGCAGCGGCCGAACTGGGCGTTCGAGCGCAAGTTGGGAGAGGGGGGCTTCGGCGAAGTCTGGCTGGCACGGCACCAGAAGACCCACGACCGGCGGGTGTTCAAGTTCTGCTTCGAGCTCGAACGGGTGCGCGCGCTGCAGCGCGAGGTCACGGTCTGCCGCCTGCTGCGCGAGACGCTCGGCAATCGCCCCGACATCGCGCGCATCCTGGACTGGAACTTCGACGAGCCCCCCTACTTCCTGGAGTTCGAGTACACCGAGGGCGGCAACCTGCTCGAGTGGATCGAGGCCTCCGGCGGCTTCGACGCGGTGCCGCTGGCGGTGCGGCTGGAGGTCGCCGCCCAGGTCGCCGATGCGGTGGCGGCCGCGCACTCGGTCGGGGTGCTGCACAAGGACATCAAGCCCGCCAACATCCTGGTCACCGCCGGACCGGCGGGCGAGCCCCGCGCGCGGGTCACCGACTTCGGCATCGGCATGATCACGGATGGCTCGCGCCTCGCCGACCTCGGCATCACCGTGCTCGGCATGACCGAGCTCGAGCGGCCGCAGACGCTCGGCAGCCAGCTGTCCGGCACCCGCATCTACATGGCGCCAGAGGTGCTCGAGGGGCGCCCGTCGACAACCCAGGCCGACATCTTCTCGCTCGGAGTGCTGATCTACCAGCTCGTGGTCGGCAATTTCGGCAAGGCGCTGGCGCCCGGCTGGGAGCGCGACGTCGCCGACGAGTTGCTGCGCGAGGATCTCTCGGCGTTCGTCGACGGCCGCCCCGAGCGCCGGGTGGCGAGCGCTCTCGACGTCGCGCGCCGGCTGCGCTCGCTCGAGCAACGGCGCGCCGAGCGCGCCCTCGAGCTGGCCGCCGCCGAGCGCGCGGAAGCCGACCGGCGGGCGCTCGAGCGGGCGCGCCGACGCCGCAAGGTGGCGATCGGCGCCGGCCTCGCGGTGACGCTGTTCGGCGTCGCCATGGCGTTCCAGGCGCGCCGCATCGCCGCCGAGGCCGAGCGCGCCAACCGCGAGGCGAGCGCCGCGCAGCAAGTGACCGAGTTCCTGATCGGGCTGTTCGAGGTCTCCGATCCCTCGGAAGCGAAGGGCAACGCGGTCACCGCGCGCGAGATCCTGGACCGCGGCGCCGAGAAGATCGAGCAGGAGCTCGCCGACCAACCGGTCGTGCGCGCCAAGATGATGGACGCGATCGGCACCGTCTATCTCCAGCTCGGCCTCGCCGAGCCGGCCGGCAAGCTGCTCCACGGCGCCTTCGAGCTGCGGCGCGAGCACCTCGGCCCCGGCCACCTCGAAACCGCCAACAGCGTCCACGACCTGGGCTGGCTGGCCGAGAAGACCGGTGACTGGCGCGAGGCCGAAGCGCGCTACCGCGAAGCGCTGGCGCTGCGGCGGGCCCAGCTCCGAGAGGACGACTCGCAGGTCGCGAAGCTCCTCGACGACCTGGGCTACGTGTTCGTCGAGCAGGCGCGCTGGGACGACGCGCGCGAGGCGATCGGCGAGGGCCTGGCGATTCGCGAACGCCTGTCCGGCCCCGACTCGCCGCAGGTCGCCCAGAGCTTGACCACGCTCGGTTTCGTCCACTTCCAGAAGGGCGAGTTCCGGCCCGCGGCCGACCTGCTGCGCCGCGTGGTGGCGATCCGCGAGCGCGCTTTCGGGCCCGATTCGAACGAGGTCGCCTCCGACCTCAACAACCTGGCGGCGCAGCTGCGCGAGCTCGGCGAGTCGGACGAGGCGGCGCGGCTCTACGAGCGCGCGATCGAGATCAAGCGCCGGCACCTGGGGGACCAGCACCCCGAGCTCGGCACGCTCTACAACAACCTCGCCAGCGTGCACCAGGACCAGGGGCGCCTGGCCGAAGCGGAAGCGATGTTCCACGCCGCGCTCGCCGTCCGCTTGGCGGCGCTCGGCGAAAGCCACCCGCTGACCGGCCTGTCGCTCAACAACCTCGGCACCTGCCTCTGGTTCGCGGGCAAGGTGGACCAGGCGGGCGAGCTCTGGGCCCGCGCCCTGCGGGTGCGGGAGGCGGCGCTCGGCCCCGATCACCCCCTTGTCGCGGTCACGCTCGCGAATCTGGCGCTGCTCGAGCTGCACGCCGCGCGCTTCGATCTCGCGGGCCGGCACCTCGAGCGCGCGCTGGCGATCCAGAAGCGTGCTTTCCCCGACGACTCCCCGCTGATGCAGACGACGCTGGTGGCCGCCGAGGCCCTCGCCCGCGCGCTCGGCCAGACGGCGGAAGCGGAGGCCTTCGCGGCCCGACTCGCCGCGCTCGAGGCCGCGGCCGCCGCCGGCGGCGGCCGCCTGCCGCCCCGCCCACCCGTGCGCCTCCCCCGGCGCTGACGGGATTCAGACCGCGAGCAGCTCGCGGACCTTGGCTTCCAGCTTGGCGGCGTCGGGCAGGTAGCGGGCCTCGAGCGGCGGGCTGTAGGGCACCGGCGTGTCGAGGCAGCACAGGCGGGTAACCGGCGCGTCGAGGCTCCAGAAGGCCCGCTCGGCGACGCGCGCGGCGACCTCGCCGGCGAGCGAGCCGGTCAGCGGTTCCTCGTTCATCACGATCACCCGGCCGGTCTTCTCGGCCGTCGCGACGATCGCCTCGTCGTCGAGCGGCTTGAGCGTCCGCAGATCCAGCACCTCGATCTCGATGCCTTCGGCGGCCAGCTTCTCGGCCACTTCGAGCGCGACATGGAGCATCGCCGCGTAGGTGATGACCGACAGGTCCCGCCCCGGGCGCGCGAGCCGCGCCTTGCCGATCGGCACCCGATGGCCGCTGCCCGGCAGCTCGCCCTTGACGCGGCGGTAGAGGTACTTGTGCTCGAAGAAGAGCACCGGATTCGGATCGAGCAGGCCCTCGCGCAGCAAGCCGTAGGCATCGTCGACGGTGGCCGGATAGACGATCTTGAGCCCGGGCGCGCGGTGGAAGTACCCCTCGGGATTGCCGCTGTGGAAGGCCGAGCCGTGGACGCCCCCCCCCGAAGGTCCGCGCATCAGCACCGGCACCTTCTGCCCCCACCGGTAGCGGTTGGTGCCGGCGAAGTTGACGATCATGTCGAAGGCGTTGGCGATGAAGTCGATGAACTGGAACTCGACCACCGGCCGCAGTCCCATCATCGCGGCGCCGATCGCGGCGCCGACGAAACCCGACTCGGCGATCGGCGTGTCGATGACGCGCTCGGGGCCGAAACGGTCGAGCAGCCCTTCGGTGACCTTGAAGGCGCCGCCGTAGCGGCCGATGTCCTCGCCGATCAGGAAGACGCGGGAGTCCTCCGCCATCGCGTCGCCGAGGGCGCGCCGGATCGCCTCGAGATAGGTCACCGTCTCGCCGGTCAAGCGCCGCTCCCCGGCCACGGCTCGTAGACCCCTTCGAGCGCGCGCTCCGGCGGCGGCATCGGCGCCGCCAGCGCCGCTTCGAGGTCGGCGTCGAGGTCGGCGTCGACGCGCGCCGCGAGATCGTCGAGCTCCGCGCGCGTCGCGGTGCCGGCGGCGAGCAGGTGGCGCTCGAAGCGCAGGATCGGGTCTCTTGCCCGCCATTCGTCGAACAGCTCCGGCGGCACGTAGGAAGCGTCGTCGTGCTCGGCGTGCCCCTTCATGCGGAAGGTCTTGACTTCGAGCATCTGGGGCCCGGCGCCGGCGCGCGCCGCCGCGGCCGCGCGCCGGGTCGCCTCGTGGACGGCCAGCACGTCGTTGCCGTCGACGATCCGCGCCGGGATGCCGTAGGCGGCGGCCCGCTGGGCGAGATCCCGGATCTTCATCTGCCGCCCGGTGGGCGTCGAGTAGGCATAGCCGTTGTGCTCGGCGATCACCACCAGCGGCACCTCGAGCACGGCGGCGAGGTTCATCCCCTCGTGGAAGTCGCCGGTCGAGGTGCCGCCGTCGCCGATGTAGGTCAGGGCCACGAAACCGCGCCGCTCGAGCTTCGAGGCGAGCGCCACCCCCGCCATCACCGGAATCAGCGCGCCGAGCATCGAGATCGGCGACACCAGGCCGCGCGACAGGTCGCCGAAGTGGAGGTTGCAGTCCTTGCCGCCGGTCGGGCTGGTGCCGCGCGCCATGTACTGGGTCAGCACCTCGAACGGCGTCACGCCGCGCACCAGCATCGAGCCCAGGTTGCGGATCAGCGGCGCGACGACGTCGCCCGGCTCGAGGGCGAAGGCCGAGCCGATCGAGATCGCCTCCTGGCCGCGCGAGCCGTAGAGCCCGCCCACCACCTTGCCCTGGCGGTAGAGGTTGGTCAGCCGCTCTTCCAGGCGGCGATTGAGCTGCAGCAGGCGAAAGAGCTCGAGCTGGCGCTCCTTCGGCAGGTCGGTCGCCGCCAGCCGCTCCGCGGCGGCCGCGGCGCCCGGATCGAGGGGGCCGAGAGGTGCCCTCATTCCGGGCCCTCCGGCCCTGCGGGATCGATCAGCTCCGCCCGGTATCGCCCCGGCCGCTCCTCGACGACGCGGCCCCAGGGCTCGTCGGGGTTGTGCTCGAAGACGCACAGCCATCCGCCCTCCGCCGCGCGCGGAATCCAGATCTTCTTCTGCTCGAGCGTGGTCAGGGGATAGAGGTCGTAGCCCATGATCCAGGGATAGGGGACGTGCGCCGAGTGGGGAACCAGGTCGGCGAAGAAGATGCCGCGCTCGCCGCCGCCGCCGTCGAGCGTCACCAGGCACATGTCGGCGTTGTGCCCGGGCGCCTTGATCGCCTCGATGCCCGGCACGACCTCGGCCCGTTCGTCGAACAGCTCGACCGCACCGGCCTCGAACAGCGGCTCCCAGTTCTCCGGCCAGTAGGAGGCGCGGTCGCGCTCGTTGGGCGCGCGCGCGTGCTCGACCTCGGCCCGCTCGAGCCAGTAGCGGGCGTTCGGAAAGGTCGGCACCAGGCCGCCGCCGGGACCCTGGCGCGTGTTCCAGCCGCAGTGGTCGAAGTGCAGGTGGGTCAGCACGACGTGGGTCACCTGCTCGGGCGCGAAGCCGGCGGCGCGCAGGCGGTCGGGCAGCCGCGGCACGCCCGCCTGGAGAGCGTAGATGTCGCTCTCCTTGGGCGCGACCTTGTCGCCCAGCCCGGTGTCGATCAGCACCAGATCGGCGCCGGCTTCGATCAGCAGACAATTGGTCCCCATCCGGATCCGGTTGCGCTCGTCCGGGGGCCGCACCTTCTCCCACAGCGGCTTGGGGACCACCCCGAACATCGCGCCGCCGTCGAGCCGGAAGAGGCCGTCGGAGAGCACACGCAGTCGAAACGAGCCCAGTTTCATCGGCGAGCGAGTCTACTCGACCAGCGCGGTCGGCTCGACCTCCCTCCCAGCGGACCCGAGCCGGGGAGCGCTGTCAGCCGCCGCACGCCGGGCAGGGCGGGCAGCCGGCGTCGAAGATCACCTTCCAGGCGCCGTCCGGCTGGCGCCGCCAGACCGAGTTGAAAGTCCCCGTCTGGACGCGCTCGGTGCCGTCCGGCTGCCAGGAGCGGAGCGTCCAAGGGCCGCGCGTCATGCCGAGCGTACCGTCACCCGAGAGCTCGACGATCTCCGGTCGCCACTCGAAGTGCGGCCTCCCCTCGCCGAAGAAGACCGCCCAGGCGGCCACGATCGCCGCCTTGCCGCGCGTCACGCCCTGGCTGCCGACGAACACCGCCTCCTCGTCGAGGAAGCCGGCGAACTGCTCGGGCCGGTTCTGCTCGACCGATGCGGCGAAGGCCAGCTCGGCGCGCCGGACCTCCGCCACGAGCGCCGGGCGGTCCGGTCCTTCCGGTCCCGCCGCGGCAACCGCGGCAACGCCGGCCAAGGCGCCGGCGAAGATCAGGAAGAGGCCTGCGAACGAGAAGCGCTTTGGCATGGGGTCCTCCAGGCAGTGGCGGCGCCGGCTCGAAGCGCGCACCCGCGCATCGCCCGGGGTCTCAGGCGACGGTGACTTCCGGGCAGAGGTAGACGTCCTGGATGGCGTGCAGCAGCGCCACCCCTTCGGCGCGCGGGCGCTGGAAGGCCTTGCGGCCCGAGATCAGGCCCATGCCGCCGCCGCGCTTGTTGATCACGGCGGTGCGCACCGCCTCGGCGAGATCGCTCTCCCCCGCCGACGCGCCGCCGGAGTTGATCAGGCCGATTTTGCCCAGGTAGCAGTTGGCGACCTGCCAGCGGACGTAGTCGATCGGGTGCTCGGCCACCAGCTCGCCGTAGACCCGGCGATGGGTCTTGCCGTACTTCTCGAAGGCGCGGTAGCCGCCGTTGTGGGTCGGCAGCTTCTGCTTGATCAGGTCGGCGCCGAGGGTGACACCGAGGTGGTTGGCCTGGGCGGTCAGGTCGGCGGCGGTGTGATGATCGACGCCACTCTGGGTGAACGCCGGATTGCGCAGGTAGCACCAGAGGATGGTCGCGAGCCCCATTTCGTGGGCGGCGGCGAAGGCCTCCCCGACCTCCTCGATCTCCCGGTCGGCGTCGTCGGAGCCGAAGTAGATCGTGGCGCCGATCGCCGCGGCGCCCAGGTCCCAGCACTGCTCGACCCGCGCGAACATCGTCTGCCGATGGCCGTTGGGATAGGTCAGCAGCTGGTTGTGGTTGACCTTGACCACGAACGGGATCCGGTGCGCGTAGCGGCGCGCCACCAGGCCGAGCCCGCCGAGCGTGCAGGCGACGGCGCTGCAGCCCCCGTCGATCGCCAGCTCGACGATCTGCTGGGGGTCGAAATAGTCCGGGTTGGGCGCGAACGAAGCGGCCGCCGAGTGCTCGATGCCCTGATCGACCGGCAAGATCGACAGGTAGCCGGTGCCCGCCAGACGGCCGGTCGAGTGGAGTCGCTGGAGGTTGACGAGGGTCTGCGGGTGGCGATCCGACCCCGCGAAGACGGCGTCGACGTGGTCGGGCGCCGGCGTGCGAATCCCCGCCTTCGGGATGCCGCCGCAGACGTGACTCAGGAGGCTCTCGGCGTCGGCGCCGAGCAACGATTGAATGCGCTCGATCGGGCTCATGGCTGGGGCGTGTCCTCTGCGGCTAGGTCCTCGAAAGCGGCGGAAAGTATGGCACGGAACCGGATGGGCGCCGGCGCCGCCGCGCGCGCACCGCCGCCTCGACGGCCGACAGGTCGGCGCGGAAGCCGAGACGCGCGGAGGGATCGAGCGCGCGGCCGCCGAAGCTCTCGTCGAGGTAGGTCGCGACCATCCGCGCCGCCGGCGCCGCGGCCGCCGGCAGCCGCCGCCGGACCAGCTCGGCGAGCGCCAAGGGTGCCATCGCCGGGGCGACCGGCAGGCCGGCCCCGGCGAGCACGGCGCGCAGCTCCCGATAGCCGGCGGCCGAAGACCACTCGACCCGCCGCCGCCAGAGCCAGAGACCGAGCAGCGCCGCGCCGAGCGCGAACACCACCGCCGACGACAGCAGCCAATCGGGCGGGGCGCCGCCCGCGGGCGGCGGCGCGGCCTGGCCTGGCGCCTCCGGTACCCGTGGCGCTTCGGCGCGCGGGCCATCGTCCCGGCCCCGCCAGGAGCGCATCCAGCGCGCCCACATCTCGCGCAGCCCGCCGGCGAAGCTGACCTGATCGTAGAAGTCGTAGGAGAGGACGTAGCGATCCCAGCGAAAGACCAGGGCTTCGTAGGCCTGGCGCGCGTAGAGCCAAGCGTTCCGCGACGACGCCACCGGCCTGCCGGCGGGCGGAGTGGGGTCGAACGTCGTCCATCCCCGCTCCGGCAAGTACGCTTCGACCCAGGCGTGGGCGTTCGACTGGCGGACGATCCAGGCGCGATCCCACCAGCTCTGCTCGGCGCCGTAGAAGCCGGTGATCAGCCGCGCCGGGATGCCTTCGGCGCGCAGGAGCAGCACCATCGACGAGGCGAAGTACTCGCAGTGGCCGCGACGGGTCTCGAACAGGAAGGTCTCGAGCGGCGAGACGCCCCCCCGACCCAGCGACTCGAGCGAGTATTCGTAGTCTTCCAACAGGCGCAGCTCGATCGCCGCCGCTCGCGCCGCCGCATCGCCTTCGCCCGCCCAGCGGGCGGCGAGCTCGGCCATGCGCGGCGTGACGCCGGCGCGGTCCAGCGCGCCATCGCCTGTTTCCGCCGGAGCCAGGCCCAGCGATGCCGGCTCGCGGCCGAGCCGCGCCACGTACTCGAGCGCCTCGGCCGGCATCCCCTTGAGCAGCAGCGCTCCGCCCCGGTCGAGCTCGAGCATCGGCGCGTCGACCTCGACCGCGTTCGCTTCGACCGGCACCGGCAGGCTGGTGATCCGCAGCGGCTCGAGGGTGATGCGCGCGGTGCCGGCCGCCGGTCCCGGCGCCAGCGCGTAGCTGCCCTGGAGGGGGTCCCGGCGCAGCGTCCTCGCCCCCGGCGAACGGCGCCAAGTCCGCCCCTCCCAGCGCTCGTAGGTCGCCGCCTTGAGCCGGAGCAGATCGGGCTTCGGGTGCCGGCCTGCCAGCTCGACCCGCAGAGCGACCTGGGGGTTGTCGCGGATCCGGCCGATCAGGTCGAGGCTCATTTCGTCCGAGAAGCCGGCCGCTGGATTGCCCGCCCCGCCACCCGGGCCGACGGCCAGGATGTAAGGGCTGCGCACCCGGGGCAACAGCGCGAACAGCGGCGCCGCGAAGACCAGCGTGGCGAGCGATGCCGCGAGCACGAATCGTCCGAGCGGCAGCCCGCGCGCCGCCGAGTCCCCGTGGCCGAAGCTCGACAGGATGTGCAGGTAGACGAAGCGGGCCAGGATCGCGACGGTGAGGCCGAGGAAGAGCACCAGGTAGAGCAGGACCGAGGGGTGGACGCTGGTCGCCATCGCCGCGAGGAAGAGGAAGAAGATGCCGATCCAGGCCTGCCACTTGTCGCGCTCGCGGCCGAGCGAGGCCAGCTTGGCCAGCAGACCGAAGAGGATCAGGTGGAGCACCGGACGGACCATCTGCGCGCGGCCGATCCACGCCACGTCGACGACCAGCACCGGCAGGTAGGCGAGCCCGAGCAGGTTCAGCGCCCGATCCGAGAGCCAGCGCTCGGCCCCGCGCCGGGCCCGCCGGAGGATCGCCGCGACGCCAACGACGAAGAGCGCCAGCACCGGCCACTCCAGCGCGTCGTTGAGCGGCAACGGCCAGGCCACCACGAAGGCGGCGGCGCCGAGCCAGAGCCGTTTCTCGCGCGCGAAGGTCACGCCGGCCCCTCCGGTGGGATCGAGAGCCGCAGCTGGCGCGCGCCCGGCGCGCTGGCGGCCAGCGGCAGCCGCTGGCGCGGCGCCGGTTCGACCAGCGCCAGCGTCTCGAGCAGCGCGCGCCGCTGGCGGCCGCCGGCCGCGAACGGCAACCGCCGCTCGCGGGTCACCAGCTCGACCTCGAATCCCCGCTCGAGATGGTCGACCGCCGCCGTCGCCGCCTCCGAAACCAGGCGCTCGAAGCGGTCGCGGGCGGCGTCGTCGGCGAGCGCGCCGACGCCGTTGTCGAACAAGATGGACAGCCGCAGACTCTCCTCCGTCTCGCGCTCCTGGTAGACCAGCGCGCGGGCCTGGGCGCTCTTCTTCCAATGGATCGAGCGCGGGTCGTCACCCTGCCGGAAGGGCCGCAGCGAGTGCAGCTCGTGCCCCCAGCCCGGCCGTGCGGCGGAGCGGTCGCCGGAGAGGCCCGAGGGCTCGAGATCGACCGACCCCGCCGGGTAGATCTCCGGATAGACCAGCAGCTCGATCCCCACTGGATAGCGCATCCCCTTGCGGAAGAAGCCGAGCGGAAAGAGCGAGGAGAGGTGCGCCACCTCGATTCGCTGCCGGCCCCGGCGGGCGAAGATCAGGTCGAGCGTGCCGCGCGCCGAGGCTCCCGGCGGCAGGTGCGGAATCAGCCGCACCTGCCCCTTGACCGCGAGCGACACCAGCAAGAGCCAGCGCGACAGGCGCGGGCTGCCGTTGCGGACGGTGAAGGCGAGGGCCGCCGGCCGCCGGGCGTAGAGGTCGACCGGCGGTGTCACGCCGACCTCCAGCCGGCGCAGATTCCAGCGCGAGGTCACGCCGGAGACGGCGAGCAGGCCCAGCATCGCGGCGAGCACGAGATAGAGCGCGTTGTTGCCGGTGTTGGTCGCCGCCACCGCGACGACAACGGTCAACAGGACGAACCAGAGTCCGACCTTGGTGATCCGGATCCCCTCCGGGGTGCCGCGCTTCGCCAGCCGGGAGCGCAGCGCCGCGGCGGCATTGCGCAGCAGCGCGGGCGCGGAGCGACCGGGAGAGAGAGTCGAGATGGCTGCCATCGCGCGACGGACCAGCGCGGCCGCCTCCGCGCGTCAGATCGGGACCGGCGTGGCGGCGATGAGCTGCTCGACCGCCCGCCGCGCCGCGTCCAGACCTGCGGCGCCCCGCCGCAACACCACCCGATGCGCGAGAACGGGCACCGCCAACCGCTGGACGTCGTCGGGGACCACGAAGTCACGCCCTTCGGCCAGAGCCATCGCCTGGGCGGCACGGCAGAGGCCGAGCGCGCCGCGGGTCGAGATGCCGAGCTGGAACTCCTCGCCCTGCCGCGTCCGCTCCGCCAGGCCGAGGACGTAGTCGGCGATCTTGTCGGCCAGACGGACCTCGGGCACCTGCCGCTGCAGCGCCCGCAGCTCCTCCGCCGGCACCACCACCGGCAGCCGTTCGAGCTCGCCCTGGATGCCACCGGAGATCAGCAGGGACCGCTCTTCGGAGCGCCCGGGGTAGCCGAGCCGCAAGTGCATCTCGAAGCGGTCGAGCTGCGACTCGGGCAGCGGAAAGGTACCCAGGTACTCGTGGGGGTTCTGCGTCGCCAGGACGAGAAAGGGATCGGGCAGGTCGAAGCGCCGCCGCTCCACCGTCACCTTCCCCTCGCTCATCGCCTCGAGCAGCGCGGACTGGGTCTTCGGCGTCGCGCGGTTGATCTCGTCGGCGAGCACGATCGAGGCGAAGATCGGGCCAGGTACGAACTCGAACTCCTCGCGGCGCTGGTTCCAGATCGACACCCCCAGGATGTCCGAGGGGAGCAGGTCGCTGGTGAACTGGATGCGCTGGAAATCGAGGCCCAGGGAGCGGGCGAGCGCCTGCGCCAGGGTCGTCTTGCCGACGCCCGGGACGTCTTCGATCAGCACGTGGCCGCGCGCCAGCAGCGCCACGACCGCCAGCCGGATCGTCTCCGGCTTGCCGCGGAAGGCGCGGGCGACGTTCTCTTCCAGGCGCCGGACCGGCAGCGGCGTGCGGGCGGCGACCGGGCTGCGGGGCAGAGCGGCTTCGGAGGTCATCGTCTCCCTGGTACGGAAGGGGCGGGACTTCGGTTGGGCCCCCCCACTAGCGGCCGCCGGAGAACTCCCGGTAGTCCCCCCGCTCGGCCGGGGGGATCGGCACCCTCACCTCGACGAAGAAACCGTCGCCCGCCTGATAGGGCAGATCGTCCACGGTGAGCGTCAGCTGGCGTCCCGGGCCCCTGTCCAGGCCGGCGGTGTCGACCCAGAGCTTGCGGGCGCCCTTCTCGCGTCCGGCGGCGTCGGCCATGGTCAGGTCGAGGGTGAGCCCCGGCAGCGGCTCGCGGCCGTCCCACTGGACCAGCACGTCGAGCAGGATCTCCTGGCGGCCGCTCGCGGGATCGTCGCGGACGACGAAGCTGCCGAGCGTCGCGGAGTAGCGCGCGCGCAGCCGGTCGACCCGGTCGCCGGGATCGCCGCCGCAGGCGATCCCGGCCAGGAGCAGGCAGACCGCCGTCAGGGCGCGGAGCCAGGGAGAACCGGACCTCTTCATCGGATGGCGTCCTCAGTCGGCGAGATTGTAGCGGACGATCGCCCACAGCGCGGCGACCCCGTCCTTCCAGCCGATCTTCTTGCCCTCGGCGTAGGTCCGGCCGTGGTAGGAGATCGGCACCTCGTAGATGCGCGCCCGCCGCCGCGCGAACTTCGCGGTCAGCTCGGGCTCGATGCCGAAGCGGCTCGAGCGCAGCGGCACACCGTCCAGGACGCTCTTGCGGAAGGCCTTGTAGCAGGTCTCCATGTCCGAGAGGTTCAAGTTGGAGCACATGTTCGAGACGGTGGTCAGGAACTTGTTGCCGACCGAGTGCCAGAACAGCAGGACCCGGTGGGGCCCGCCCAGGAAACGCGAGCCGTAGACCACGTCGGCCTCGTCCTCGAGGATCGGCGCCAGCAGGACCGGGTAATCGCGGGGGTCGTACTCGAGGTCGGCGTCCTGGACCACGATCAGGTCGCCGCTGGCCTCGGCGAAGCCCCGTCGCAGCGCCGCCCCCTTGCCCTGGTTGACCGGCTGCTCGACCAGCTGGAAGGGTGGGTCTGCCCGCCGGGCGAGCTCCCGGAGCAGGTCGCGCGTGCCGTCGGTCGAGCAGTCGTCGACCACCACGATCTCGCGCTCGAGCGGGGCCGGGAGCGGTGCCCGCGCGACGCGGCGCAGCAGCTCCTCGACCGTCGCCTTCTCGTTGAAGCACGGGATCACGATCGACAAGCGTCTCGCCATGAGCCCCCGACTCTACCCGCCGCGCCGGGGGCTGTCGAATGAGAATTGACAGACGGGCGGCCGCGGTTTACCTTGCCCGCGGGGGCGGTGCCGCCGAGGGACGGCGCCCCGCCAAGGAGATCTTCATGTCGACCTCGACCCACCGGACGATCGCGCTCCTGGCGCTGGGCTGCGGCCTGGCCGGGACGCTCGCCGCGACCACGATCGTGCCGGTCAAGGACTCGGTGCTGATCGACCAGGCCCGCCTGATCGTCGTCGCCACGGCCGAGGGCGCGCTGCCGGCCGCCGCCGAGCGCCCCGCGACCGACTACCTGATGCAGGTCGAACGGGTGCTCAAGGGGACGATCGGCGCGAGCTCGCTGGTCGTCCGGGTCCTGGGCGGGGTCGACGCCGAGGGGCGGGAGCTCCGGATCTACGGCGCTCCCGCCTTCGCGCCCGGTGGCCGGGCGCTGCTCTTCCTCGATCCGGCCGAGGACGGCACCTACCGGATCCTCCACTTCCTCCAGGGCGCGTTCCACCGCGTGCGCGCCGGCGGCCGCGTCATCGCCCACCGCGACGAGTCGCAGGTCCACGTGCTGGACGGCGCCGAGGAGAGCAGCCGGCCGCTCTGGCTGCGCGACTTCGACCGCTTCGCCGACTGGATCGAGGACCGCGCCGCCGGGCGTCGCCGGATTCCGGACTACCTCTTCCAGCCGCGGCCGCTCGCCTACCACGCCTTCCTCGAAAAGTTCTCGTTCTTCGACTCGGGGGGGCGCAAGTTGCGCTGGTTCACTTTCGACACCGGCGGCTCGGTGACCTGGTCCGCTCATCAGGACGGTCAGCCGGGCCTCGGCGGGGGCGGCTTCGCGGAGTTCCAGCGCGCCCTCGCCGCCTGGAACGACGAGCCGGCGACGCCGATCCGGCTCGTCTACGGCGGCACCACGACCGCGACCGCCGGCTTCCAGAGCTTCGACAACCAGAACGTGCTGCTGTTCAATGACCCGAACCAGGACATCGCCGGGACCTTCAGCTGCGCCAGCGGCGGCACGCTGGCGATCGGCGGCCCCTGGTCGAGCGCCAGCAATCTCGGGACCTTCAACGGCGAGACCTTCGTCCGCATCTCGGGCGCCGACATCGTGATGAACGACGGCATCGAGTGCCGGATCGCGCGCTCCGCCAGTCCCAGCAAGTTCTTCGAAGAGGTGCTCGGCCACGAGCTCGGCCACGGCCTCGGACTCGGCCACTCGAGCGAGGACGAGGGCGAGACGAACGCCACGCTGCGCGATGCCTTGATGTACTTCCGCGCCCACGACGACGGCCGCGGCGCCGCGCTGCGGAGCGACGATCTCGGCGGCATCCGCTACCTCTACGCGCCCTCGTCCGGCGGCGGCGGGGGCGGGGGCGGCGGCACGCCGAGCTGTCCGGCGGGAAACCTCTGTCTACTCAATGGCCGCTTCCGCGTCACCGTCAACTGGCAGAACCAGTTCAACAACACCTCGGGCGCCGGCGGCGCGATCGCCAACACCGACCTGTCGGGATTCTTCTACTTCACCGATCCGGGCAACATCGAGCTGATCGTCAAGATCCTGGACTTCGGCAGCGAGATCAAGGTCTTCTACAGCCAGTTGACCAACCTGCGCTTCACGATGACGGTGCTCGACACCCGCAGCGGGACGACCAAGAACTACTCGAACACCGAAGGCGAGTGCGGCGCGATCGAGCACAACGCCTTCCCCTCCGCCACGACGGGCCCGCTCGGAGACGGTCTCGGAGCGCTCGTCACCGGCATCCCGATGGCGGCGGCCGTCGGCAGCTGTGTCGCCGACGTCGACACGCTCTGCCTGCTCGCCAACCGGTTCGCCATCGAGGTCACATGGCGCAATCAGTTCGACGGTTCGACCGGGGTGGGCCGGCAGCGCCAGCTCTCGGGGCTGACCGGCGCCTTCTCGTTCACCGATCCGGCCAATCTGGAGATCCTGATCAAGACGCTCGACTTCGGCGACAAGATCCTGGTGATCTACGGCTCGCTGTCGAATCTCGAGTACGCGCTGCGGGTGGTCGACACCATCACTGGCCAGATCAAGACCTACCAGAACCCGGCCGGCCGCTACTGCGGCGGCATCGACGAGAACGCCTTCCCGCCGGCTTGAGGCGGCCTCCTCTCGGCCCCCCAGACGACCAGGATCGCGAGCCCGAGCGCCAGGGCGGCGAGGACCATGGCGCCGCGCGTCACCTGGAGCAGAGCGTGCGAGCCATAGCGGACGAACGCGGCGTCGGGAGCGTGGAGCCGCGTCGGCTCCAGGTGGGTGGCCTCGAGCGGAGCGGCGCCGGCGAGCTTCCGGAGCGTCTGTCCGACCGCGGCGGGCGCCTCGGCCGCGGCGAGGAAGAGGGGCGAGGCGCGCCAGCTCCAGACCGAGGCGGCGAACCGTTCGGGCTCGACGTTGACGTCGACCGCGTGGCGATCGAACGGCACCAGGATCGGCACCGCCGCGACCGCCAACGAGAGCGCGACGAGAGCGACGACCAGCGCCCGCCGAGCGCCGCCCAGGCTCCCCCAGCGCGAAAGCAACTCGGCAGCCGGCAGCAGCCAGAGTGGCAGCAGCGGCACCAGGAAACGCGGCCCCCAGCAGCCGCCGCCATGCCACTGGTAGTACTTGGAGGTTGTGAGCAACAGGAGCAGGGAGCCCGAGAGAAGGGTCGCAGAAACCCGCGGCGAGCGCCGCCAGAGTCCGCGAAAACCTGCCAAGCCCAGCAGCGCCGCGGGACAGAACCAGAGCAGCCCCTTGCCCGGCGATAGCAGTTGCCCGGTCAGGCCCTCGACAAGCGGCGTGCCGAAGCTCGACGCCTCGGCGCCGTAGCCGGTCTCGAGCACGGAACCGAAGCGCGAGAGGTTCGCGAACCCGAAGCCGAGCGTGGCAACGGCAACGGGAAAAGCCCATAGAAGAAGGGTGGAGGCTCGGCGTGATCTCGGCGCGCGCAAGGCGCTCGAGAGCATCCCCGCGCCTAGCGGCAGGATGAACAAGAGGTGCAGGGGCCGTGTCAGCAGCGCGAGGCCGGTCGCGAAGCCACCGACCAACGGCCCACTCCCCCACCCAACGGCACGACCGCCCTCACCCTCCTCTCTATGGAGCTTTTCGCTTCTCGCCAAGGCCAGTACTCCAAGGGCCAGACAGAGCGCCGAGAGCGGCTCGGAGAGGAAGCCGGCGGCGTAGTGCGGGATCGGCGAAGCGAGACTGGCGAGGAGCGCGGTCGCGAGGGCGGGCCGCGCGCCGTAGCCGAGCTCGAGCGCGAGCAGGAAGAGCGCCGCGGCGAGGGCGCCGGCGACCGCGGCGTTGACCAGCCCGGCCGCGAAGACGCTCCCCCCGGCACGCGCATTGCCTGCTTCGTCGACCGTCTCGGGCAACTCGAGGGCCCGGATCGCACCGCTCTCGCCCAGCCGGACGAAGGGGACGGCGACCAGCGAGAGCCCCGGCCCGTACTTGGCGTACCGCCGCCCGTCGCGCCCCGGAATGGAGCGCGCCACGGCGCCGCGGTCGTCGGGCGAGGTAACCTCGAGGCTCCCCCGCTCGGAAAGCGAGCGGGCGACCTGGAACATGAGCACGTCGTCGCCGTAGACGAACACCCCGCGCGAGATCCCGGCCCCGAACGCCGCGACCCCCAGCGCGAGCGCCCCGGCGGCGAGGAGGGTCGGCTTGGTGGCCATGAAGTCGCGCGGCTCGGAAGCGCCGGACAGGATACCAACCCCACCGCCACCCGGTGGACGCGAAGCGCTCGCCGCGCTGGCAGCCTATCTCGCCGCGACCCTGCTCTACCTGATCCCCTTCGTCGGCGACCCGCGAGGGTCACTGGGCCCCGACCTCGGCGATCCCCGGCTGAATCTCTACCTGCTGCAATGGGGAGCCCATCAGCTCTCCCTCGGGCTGCCCGACCTCTGGAACGCACCCTTCTTCCACCCCACCGCCGGCACCCTGGCGATTTCGGACCACCTGCTGGGGCCGGCGGCGGTCACTTGGGCGCTCGGCGCGCTGGGCGTCTCCGCCCCGACCGCCTACAACCTGCTGTTCCTCGGCTCGTTCGTTCTGGGCGGATTGACGGCTTGGTGGCTGCTCCGTTGCTGCGGTCTCGGCTTCCTCGGCGCCCTGCTCGGCGGCTGGCTCTGGGCCTTTTCCCACGCGCGCTGGTGGGAAGCGTCGCACCTCCAGATCCTGGTCTCCCTTTGGCTGGCCGCGGCGCTGCTCACGTTCGATCGCTTCTTGGACCGGCCGACGGCGGAGCGTGGCGCGCTCTTCCTCCTCTGCTACGCCCTGCAGGTGAGCTCGGGCGTCTACCTCACGGTGCTCCTCCACCTCGGACTGGGAGTCCTCCTGCTAGCTCGGGGACGCGCAGTCTGGGCCGCTCTCGTCCGGCCGCGCGCTCTGCGCACGATTCTCCCGACGGTTGCGCTCATGGCTCTCGTGACGCTGCCGTTGACGTTGCCGTACGCCAGCCGTTCGGGCGAGCTGGGGAACGCCGCGCCGCGCTCCCAGCTCCGGCAGCACGGTGCGACGCTCTCGACCTTCCTGGCCCCCTCGCGGCACTCCCCGCTCGCGCGGCTCGGCATTTTCCCGCCCGCCGACCGGGGCGCGCTCTTCCTCGGCGTCACCGCCACCTCGCTTGCCGGCGCCGGCCTGGCAGGGCTCCGCCGCAGGGAGCTCGGTCGCTGGCTGGCGGCCTTCCGGTGGCGCTGGGCCGTGCCTGGGCTCCTGCTCGCCGGCGGTGCGCTCGTGGTGGCGGATCGCCACACCTACGGCGCTCTCCAGGTCACCTGGAATGGTTCGCACCTCGACTACTATGTCGCCGCTTTCGGACTGCTGCTCGCGGGGCTCGCGTTCTGGCGGGCAGCGCGTGGGCTTGGCGCCCCCTTCGCTCTGCCCGACGAACGCCTCCGCCGGTTCGCGTGGGTCGCCGGAGCCGGGGCCCTGCTGGCGCTGCCGCTCGCTCTCGCCGTCGCGCAAGATCTCCTGCCGCCGCTCGCCTCCTTCCGCGTCTCCCATCGCTCCTTCGTGCTCGCCCTGCCCCTCGTCGGCTGGCTGGCGGGTCGCGGCTACGAGAGGACGTTGGCTCGCTTGCGCCCGGGAGCGCTGCGCGCGCTCGTCGGCTGCGCCCTGTTCGGCGCGGTCGCCTGGGAGCTCGCGCCGCGGCTGCCGCCCTGGCAGCCCGTGCCGGCTTCGGCGGCCGACTTCCCCGCCTACACGGCGTCGCTCGCCGCTGCTCCCGGGCTGACCGGCTACGTCGAGCTGCCGTTCGACCCAGGTTGGTCGGAGACGGAGCGGATGCACCTGCAGACCCGGCACTGGAAACCGCTGGTCAACGGCTACAGCGCGGTCATCCCGCCATCCTATTGGGAGATCGGCGAGCTGTTCGATCCGATGCCCGGTGACCCAGCCCTCGTCCGCTTGCGCGAGCTCGGCGTCAGCCATGTCGTGGTCCACCGCGACGGTGAGGGGGCGATCGTCCGCCGCCGGATCGAGCTCTGGACCGCGGAAGCGCTCCGCACCGGCCGCGCCGAGGTCGTCTTCGATCAGGGCGAGATCCAGATTCTGAAGCTGGGCCTGCCGCCAGCGGAGGGGTCGACGCGGTGAGGCCTCGCTGCTTTCCGGCCAGCAGGCGCGCCAGAGGCTCGCGAGGAGGTGGCTGACCATCGCCCAGGATCGGCGTATGCTGCGCCGCGACGAGACATCAGCCTCTGTCGGCGGCCGGCGTCGTTGGGATCCTGCGGTGGCCGTGTCCCCGGAATCGGAGTTCCCGTGGCGGCGCTGGCGCTCGAGAGCGGTACTCGACCGAGGGAGGAGCGGCCATGAAGAGAACCTGGAGCTGCTGGCTGTTGGTGGCGATCAGCGTTCCCGCATCGGGACAGTTGCCGGTGGACACCTGCCCGCCCGCGCCGCTGATTCAGAGCTTCCCCTTCATCCTGAACGCCGAGACCACCGTCGGCGCGGTGGATAACTACAACCTCGCCAGCGCCGGGACCTGTGCCGGGGGTGGAACGCAGGTGCCGGGCACCGGCAACGGCCCGGACGTCGTGCTCCACTTCGTGACCGCGAAGAGCTGCACGCTGTCGATCAATCTCTTCCCGTTCGCTGGAATCGACCTGGCGCTCTATGCGGTGACCAATTGCGCCGCTCTGGCGTCGACTTGCTCGAGGGTCTCCGACGCCAGCGCCGCCGGTGGCGGCGAAGTCTTGAACTTCACGGTTTCCCCGCTCGTCGACTATTGGGTCATCGTGGACGGCAGCAGCGGCGGCTCGGGCGGGTACGGCTTCAACATCGTGGAGAACCCGCCGGGGCAAGGATGCCTCGGGATTTTCGTCGACGGTTTCGAGCGCGGCAGCACCGCCAACTGGTCGGTGACCGTCGGCTGACCCGGGGGCTCCGCGACGCCCTTTCCCGGTTGCCGCACCGAGATCGTAAGCTCCGCGGTCGGATCGATGTCGCCCATGGCCGCCGTTCCCGAGATCACCGCCGCCGAGCTCGCCCGCCTCTTGGATCGGGGGGAGCCGGTGCAGGTGCTCGACGTCCGCGCGCCGGAGCGGGTGGCGGCGGCGCGGATCGAGGCGCCGGCGTTCGTCGCGCTGCCCAACTCGCGGCTCTTCTTGACCGCCGACCTCGCCGCCGCCGGCCTCGACCCCGAGCGGCCGGTGGCGGTGGTCTGCGACCGCGGCTTCTCGAGCCGCGCCACCGTCGGCTTCCTGTCGCTGCGCGGGTACCGCGCGGCCTCGGTCGCCGGCGGCATGCTGGCCTGGGCGCGCGCGACGGTGGTGCGGGAGATCGATGCGCCGGCGCCGCTCGACCGGCTGCTTCAATTCGAGCGGCCGGCCAAGGGGGCGCTCGCCTATCTCCTGATCCGCGCGGACGAGGCGCTCCTGGTCGATCCCGGGCGCGACCTCGAGCCGTGCGCCGCCGCGCTCGAAGCGAGCGGCGCCCGGCTGGTCGCGGTCGCCGACACGCATGCCCACGCCGACTACCTCTCGGGCGGGCCGGCGGCGGCCCGGCGCTGGGGTGTCCCCTACTACCTTCCTGCGCGCGACGGCGTCTCGCCGTTCGACGGCCGGCCGGCGCGGATCCCGTTCGAGCCCCTCGAAGACGGCGACCGGATCACCGTCGGCGATCTCGAGATCGCGATCGAGGCGACTCCGGGTCACACCGAGGGGAGCGTGACGCTGCGGGTCGCCGACGCCTTCGCGCTGACCGGGGACTTCCTCTTCGTCGGCTCGATCGGCCGCCCCGACCTGGGCGGCCGCGCCGCGAGCTGGACCGCCGAGCTCTGGACCAGCCTCCAGCGCGCCACCGCGAGCTGGCCGTCGTCGCTGCGGGTGCTGCCGGCCCACTTCGCCTCCGACGGCGAGCGCCGAGAGGACCGCTCGATCGTCGCCCCGTTCGGCGAGGTCCGGACCTCGAACCCGGCCTTCGCGCACGAGTCGGCGGCGGCGTTCTCCGCCTGGGTCGAGAGCTGCTGCCCCGAACCCCCCGCCGCCTACCGGACGATCAAGCTCGCCAACCTCGGCCTGGTCCAGGTCGACGCCGAGCTCGCCGACGAGCTCGAAGCCGGCAAGAACCAGTGCGCGCTAGCCGGCTGAGCCGGCATCTGGCCCCTGGCGCCAGAGCGCGCCGAGCCCGCCGAGCAGCAGGACCTCCGGCTCGAGGCGGACGCCGAAACGGGCCGCGACCTCGTCGTGGGCGCGCCGCATCAGCGCCAGGACGTCGGCGGCTCGGGCGCCGCCCCGGTTGACGATGACGTTAGCGTGCTTGGCGCTGATTTGGGCGGCGCCGTGGGCCGCGCCTTTGAGACCGCAGGCCTCGATCAGCCGGCCGGCGTGGTCTCCCGGCGGGTTCTTGAAGATCGAGCCGACGTTGGGTTGCCCGGAGGGGAGCGCCGCCCAGCGCCGCGCGTTGAGCTCTTCGATCCTCGCCGAGAGCGTCGCCGGATCGCCCGGCGCAAGCTCGAAAAGGGCGCGGGTGACGATCGCCCCGCTGTCGGCGAGCGCGGTCCGGCGGTAGGCTGGCGCCAGCTCGGCCATCGTCACCCGGCGGCGGCGGCCGTCGCGCTCCACCAGGCGGACCGAGCGGACCACGTCGCGCATCTCGGTGCCGTAGCTGCCGGCGTTCATGAACACCGCGCCGCCGACCGTGGAGGGGAAACCCGAGAGCGCCTCGAGACCGGCGAGCCCGGCCCTGGCCGCGCGGCGGGCGACCTGCCCGAGCACCGCGGCGGCCCCCGCGGAGAGCCGCTGGCCGCGGATCCGCACCCGCCGGAACCCTCCCGACAGGCGCGCCACCACCCCGCACAACCCCTCGTCCGGGTAGAGGACGTTCGAGCCCAGCCCCGCGATATGAAGCGCCAGGCCCGCAGCGGCCGCCTCGCGGACGAGGCGCGCCAGCGCTCGCTCCGACGCCACCTCGACCAGCAGCTCGGCCGGGCCGCCGATCTTCAGCGTCGAGAAACGGGAGAGCGGCTCCCCCGGGCGGCAGAGCAGGCCGGGGATGCCGGCCAGCCTGCCGGTGAGTTCGGGTGGGATGCGAGCCGGCAAGCGGGATTCTCGTCTCTGTTGGCGAGCCCGCCACGCTCCGGAGCGGCCGGACCCGGCTTTCCGGACCGGCGGGCAGGCGATAGTATAGCGGCGTAAGACGGACGGAAAATCAGACCACGACGGGGAGCGCTACATGGCGGACGCGAAGACGGAACGGCTGAAGGCGATCGAAGGGGCCCTGACCCAGATCGAAAGACAGTTCGGCAAGGGCTCGATCATGCGCCTGGGGACGCGCGAGGCGCAGGCGATGGAGTTCATCCCCACGGGCTCTCTGGCGATCGACTCGGCGATCGGGATCGGCGGCTTCCCGCGCGGCCGCGTGGTCGAGGTCTTCGGCCCCGAGTCTTCGGGCAAGACCACGCTCGCCCTCTCGGTGGTGGGTCAGGCGCAGAAGAAGGGGGGCATCGCCGCCTTCATCGACGCCGAGCACGCGCTCGATTCCGAGTACGCCAAGAAGCTCGGCGTCGACATTGACAACCTGCTGGTCTCCCAGCCCGACCACGGCGAGCAGGCTCTGGAGATCGCCGAGATGCTGGTGCGTTCGAACGGCGTCGACGTGGTCGTCGTCGACTCGGTCGCCGCGCTGGTGCCGCGCGCCGAGCTCGAAGGCGAGATGGGCGACTCGCACGTCGGCCTCCAGGCCCGGCTGATGTCCCAGGCCCTGCGCAAGCTCACCGCCATCGTCGCGAAGTCGAAGACCTGCCTGGTCTTCATCAACCAGATCCGCGAGAAGATCGGCGTCATGTTCGGCAACCCCGAAACCACCACCGGCGGCCGGGCGCTCAAGTTCTACTCTTCCGTGCGGATCGACATCCGGCGGATCTCGGCGATCAAGGAGGGCGAGGTAGTCACCGGCAGCCGGGCCAAGGTCAAGGTGGTGAAGAACAAGGTCGCGGCGCCGTTCCGGCAGGCCGAGTTCGACATCGACTACGGCGAGGGGATCTCGCGCGTCGGCGAGCTGATCGACCTGGGCGTCGAGCACAAGCTGGTGGTCAAGAGCGGCGCCTGGTTCGCCGCCGGGGACATCCGACTCGGCCAGGGGCGCGAGAACGCCAAGCAGTTCCTGCGCGACAACCCGGAGCTGGCCGACGAGCTCGAGGGCAAGCTGCGCCAGGTGCTCCACCTGCCGGTGGCGCGGCCGGCCGAGGAGGTCGTGGCGAAGTGACCGGCGCGGCGCGCCGCCGCGCGCTGGGCTGGGCGCTGGCCGCGGCCGCGCTGCTCGCCGCGCCCGCCGCCGCGGCCGAGCCGCCGCTCTCCCTGCACGTCGACGGGCCCGTCTTCGCCGGCGAGGAACTGGTGCTCGGAGTCCGCCAGGCGGGCGTCGCGGCGGGTCAACCGCTGGCGCTGCAGGTGGTGATCGACGGCGCCAGCGTCGGTCGCTATCTCACCGAGGGGGACCGGACCATCCTGCGGGTCCGCGGTGAGCTATTGCGGCCGGGCCGGCGAGAGATTCAGGTCAAGAGCGGCACGCTGCGCGCCAGGCTCGAGCTGCGCGTCTGGCCGGCCTGGGCCCGCTGGGCGGCGCCCGGGAGCGCGGCCCTCCTCTTGGCGGGCCTTTTCGCCGCCGCGCTGCTGCGACGCCGCCGGTTGGGCTGAGCTTGCCGACGGCCATCCAGGGCCGGCCATAGATCAGAGGTCGAAAGGCAGGGTCTGCGAGCGTCAGCTCGCCGCCCGAGGACCGAGCGATCGCACGAGCCAGGCGGTTCCCGCGCCGGCCCGGCGAGCTTCCGCCGCGCTCTCGAGCTTGGAGACCGGATCGGGTAGCAGGGCCAGCGTGCCGCGCCGCAGCTGCAGGATCAGCCAGTCCGTCCGGCGCGTCCGCTCCTCGAGCGACGATCCGGCGAGCAGCCGACCGAGGTGGGTCTCACCGTCGACGCGTTGGGCCATCTCCCGCACCGAGGGGTGAAGCTGCGCCAGATCGTCGAGGTGCGGGCTGTGGACCCAGGCCGGCACGCAGCGCTCGAGCGCGTCGAGCGGAATCGCCAGGTGCCGGCGGAGAAAGACCGATTGCTCCTCCGTCACCTGCTCGATCAGCAGGTCGGCCAGCCTGATCTCGGTCGAGTGGCTGTCCGAGTGATCGCCCACCGCGACGACGTCGAGCGATTCACCGACGGTCAGCCGGAAGCTCGCCTCCAGGAAGCGGAAGAACGACCCGCGCACCTCGTTGTAGAGCTCGGAGAGCGGCATCTCGCCGTCGGCGGCGGCGAGAATCCGGCGCTCGAGCGCCGACGGCGCCGCCGGCGGCTTCGCCCCCCTGCGCAGTACGATGTTGTCGTGCACGAAGACGCGGCGGATGCGCGCCAGCTCGTCCGACCAGCGGCTCCCTTCCATGGCCAGCTGGACCGCGCCGATCGGGCTCGGCAGCAGCTGCTCCGCCGGCAGCATGTCGGTGGTGAAGAAGAAGACCCCGCTCTTCCAGAGGAAGATGTCGCAGACCTGGTCCTCGACGTGCCGGCGCAGCTCCTCGAGCACCTTGCCGTGCGAGAGGATCCCCAGGTCGTCGAGCGACCGGCCGAGCATGACGTGACGCTCCTGACAGTCGGTCAGGGCGCGGATCAGCGCGGCTTCGTCGATCAAGCCACGGACCAGCAGGTGCTGGCCGAAGAACTCCGCCGCGTCGTCCGAGAAACAGGCGACGATCTCGCCGTCGCGCAGGAAGATCCGCTTCTCGCAGGTGTTGCGGCGCACGACCAGCGCCCCGGTACGCCGATCGTTGTCCGCCCACTGGAGGATGTCGCCGATCGGGAAGGAGGCCAGGCGGCCGGAGAATTCCATGGTGGGCGGCTGGTATGTTACCTGCAGACCGTCGTCCGCGCGACGGTTTTCCGAGGAGATCCCTGACCGCATGCGACCCCGATCGATCGCGCTGGCACTTGCCTCGCTCACTCTCTGTCCCGCCTTCGCCCTCCCTGCCGCCGCCGCCTCGCCACCCTGCAGGCCCTGCGCCGGGATCGTGGTGCCGGAGCCCTTCTCGCTGCTCGGACCGCTCGGCGCGGCGCCCTCTCTGGAGGACGATGCCCGGCTCTTCGTCGGCTGGGACCTCGCCCTCGATTCGACGGCCACCCCCGCCGCCGCTCACGCCCTGGCGGCCGCCGGCGCGACACCCTGGCTGCGCCTCCACTTCCGCGCCGAGGCGCCGCTGCTCGAGCGCTTGAACGGACTCCAGGCCGAGCTCGAAGTGGCGGCCGCGCTGGCCGCGACCCGCATGCCACGCGCGCATTTCCAGGTGATCTGGCGGCCCGGCGGCGAGAGCACGACACCCCCGTCCGCGCGGGAGTACGCTTTTCTGGTCAAGCGCGCGGCGGTCGCCCTGACGGGCGCCGACCCGGACGCGCGGGTGATCGCCGGCCCCCTGCCGCCCGACCTCGCCTGGTTGACCGAGTTCTACGGCGAGGAGGTCGCCGCGTACCTCGACGGCGTGGCGCTCGCGCCAGCGGAGAGCGCGGCGCTCGACGCCGCGCTCGCTCATCTCGCCGGGCTCGACCCGGGGCGTCCGGTGGCGCTCGATGGCGCGAGCTGGCCCGAGCCGCCGGCGCGCGCCGTCGCTGAGGCGGCGCGCGCGGCCGAGTCCGGTTTCTCGTTGGTCCTCTTCCACGCCCCGGGTGCAGACGCCGAGTCGTTGGCGCCGCTCAAGCGGCTCGCCAACGAGTTCCGTGGCGACCTCTCCTTGGACCGTGCCACGGTGCCTTCCGGCGCCGCGGAGGCCTGGAGCTTCGTCCGGGGCAGCGACCTCGGTCTGCGGGTCATCGTCACCGCCCCCACGGGCGCGGACGAGCTCGCGTTGCGGTTTCCCGATCCGCAGCTCAAAGCGGCCGCGCGGGTGATGCCCGACGGCGGCTCGGTGCCTCTCGGCGCCGCGCGGCGGACCGCCGACGCCCTGCTGGTGCGGCTCGCGGATCCCGCTCCGGTCGAAATCCTGCGCATCGAGCGGGCGACCATCGAGGAGCTCGAAGGCCTCGCCGAGGAGGTCACCGTCGCCACCGATCGGACCTTGCCGGTCGAGGAGATTCTGCGCCGGCTGCAGGCCTTCGAGGACGGCCAGCGCCGGCGGCTGCGCCACTACCAGGCCGTCAACTCGACCACGCTGCGCTTCCAGGCCGCCTCCGGCGTCCAGGCGATCGAGGCGACCTTCGAGGGCGAGATCTTCGCCCGGCAGGGCGAGCCGTTCGACTGGGCCTGGCAGCGCTTCCTGATCAACGGCGTGCGCTGGCGCGGCAAGTCGATCCCCGAGATCCCGCTGGTCCAGCCCGAGAAGGCGGCGGCGATGCCGCTCGAGATCCTCTTCACCAAGGAGTACCGCTACCAGCTCGCCGGGACCGAACGGGTCAACGGCCGCGATTGCTGGGTGGTCGACTTCGCCCCCACCGTGCCGACCAACGGCCGGACGCTCTACCGCGGCCGCGTCTGGGTCGATCGCGAGCTGTTCGCCCGCGTCCGCACCCGGGCGGTGCAGCTCGGCCTCCAGGGCGAGGTGATCTCGAACGAAGAGGTGCTCGACTACTCCCCGATCGACGGTGCCGGTGAGCCGGCGGCCTGGGCGGCCGAGAGCTATTTCCTGCCGCTGCGCACCACCGGCCAGCAGCTGCTCTCGGTCTTCAACAGCGCCACGGTGGTCGAGAAAGAGGTCGTCCTCACCCAGGTCATCGTCAACGGGCCGGACTTCGACGCGCGCCGCGCGGCGGTGATGGCCTCCGAGGCCACCATGGTGCGCGACACCGACGCCGGCCTGCGCTATCTCGTGCCGGGCGAGCCCGGCGAGGAGCGGGTGGTCAAGGAGGGCTACGACTCCTCGAAGCTGTTCGCGCTCGCCGGGGTCTTCTACGACGACTCGCTCGACTACCCGCTGCCGTTGGCCGGAATCAACTACTTCGACCTCGAGTTCGGCGGGGCCGAGCGGCAGCTGAACGCCTTCTTCGGCGGCGTGCTCGGCATCGTCAACTACTCCGATCCCCGCTTCCTCGGCACCCGGCTGGATCTCGGCGTGGATGTCTTCGGCCTCGCGATCAAGACCACCGACCAGCTCTACCGCGAAGAAGTCGAGCAGCCGCGCGAGGAGGTGCGCGAGCAGCCCGCGCGGGTCACCTTCAACCTGGGCTACCCGCTGGGCAGCTTCGTCAAACTCTCCTCCAGCTATCAGCTGTCCTGGACCGCCTACGATCGCTCCGACGACACCGATCCGGACTTCGTGCTGCCGCGCGACCACCTGACCCAGCGGCTCGGGCTCGGCCTGCAGTTCGCCCGCGCGGGCTACCGGCTGAACCTGACCGGCGCCTGGAACGACCGCTCGAAGTGGGAGTTCTGGGGCCTGCCCGGCAACGCCGAATTCGACCGCGGCGCCAAGGACTACCTGACCTGGGAGGTCTCTGCGGCCAAGAACTGGTACCTGACCCGCTTCCGCAAGTTCGGGCTCGAGCTCAACTACTCCGGCGGCGAGGATCTCGACCGCTTCTCGAAGTATCAGTTCGGCTTCTTCGGCGGCAACCGCGTGCACGGCTACCAGATCGGCAAGGTGCGGGCCGAGGAGGCCTGGGCCGCGCACGTGACTTACGGCTTCGAGATCGGCAACCTGCTCCGCCTCGACGCGGTCGGCGATGCCGCCTGGGCGACCGACGAGACCTCGGGTCTGAAGCGCGAGCTGCTGGCCGGCGTCGGCCTCCAGGGGACCTTCATCGGGCCCTGGCAGACGCTGGTCGCGATCGACATCGGCACCCCGGTGGCCGGACCCGACGACGGCGTCTCGATCTACCTCGTCTTCCTGAAGCTCTTCGACTGAGGCGGGAATGCGACGGCCGGACGATGAAGACGACCCGACCGCGCGGGAGCCCGACGCGGAAACGGGCGGC
This sequence comes from Acidobacteriota bacterium, assembly GCA_014584695.1. Lineage (GTDB taxonomy): Bacteria > Acidobacteriota > Thermoanaerobaculia > Multivoradales > JAGPDF01 > JACTMI01. Next base: position 30,722 of record JACTMI010000024.1, on the reverse strand, counting down.
GAGCTCGACCCCGACCTGATCGTCGTCGAGCTGACCGACGTGCTCGACCTGCACGGCTTCCGGCCGGCCGAGATCGCCGATGTGGTCCGCACCTACCTCGACGAAGCCCACGCGGCGGGCCTGCGCCGGGTCCGCCTGATCCACGGCAAGGGGATCGGCGTGCAACGGGAAGCGGTCCGGCGGATCCTCGCGCGCGACCCGCGCGTCACCGGGTTCGGCGACCTGCCCGCCCAGCACGGCGGCTGGGGCGCCACCTGGGCCGAGTTGCGCGGCGACTCCGATCCCGGCGACTCCGATCTGCGGCGCCCTTGACTCTCCGGCGCACCCGCCGAAGGATGGGGAGCGATGCCCTTGAGGACACTCGGTCGCACCCTGCGCCGGCTCTGGCTCGCCCTGCGCCGGCCCCGGGTCGACATCGTCGCTTCTCCCGACTACGTGGTGCACCTGCCGGGACGGCTGCACGACCCTTTCCGCGCCGGCCGGATCCTCGCGACGCTGCGGGAGGAGGGCTTGCTGGAGCTGCGCCACCTGCACACCCCTCCAGCGACTTCGCTCTGGCGGCTGCGTCTGGTCCACACCGACGACTTCCTGGAGGCCCTGGAGCGCCCCGGCGCGCTGCTGCGGGCGGTGGGGGCGCGCCTCCCCGACCGCGCCGAGCAGCGGCTGCTGGAGGCGCAGCGAACGATGGTCGGCGGCACGCTGCTCGCCGCCCGCCTCGCTCTCGGCTCGGGGGGGCTCGCGTTCAACCTGGGCGGCGGCCTCCATCACGCCCAGCGCGATCGCGCCGCCGGCTTCTGCCTCTACAACGACGTCGCGGTGGCGATCGCCACCCTGCGCCACGAACGCAACGTCGCGCCGATCCTCGTCCTCGACCTGGACCTCCACGACGGCGACGGCACGCGCGCGATCTTCGCCGAGGACCCGAGCGTCCACACCTTCTCGATCCACAACCGCGCCTGGGACGACCGGCACGGCATCGAATCGACGTCGATCGCGCTCGGCACCGGCGTCGGTGACGAGGAGCTGCTCGAGACCTTGAAGCTCGAGCTGCCGCCACTGCTCGATCTCTTCCGCCCGCGGCTGGTCTTCTACCTCGCCGGCTCCGACGTCGCGTTCGATGACGAGCTCGGGGACTGGCGGATGACCGCGGACGGCATCCTGCGCCGCGACCTGTTCGTGGCGCGCCAGCTGGCGCGCCGCCGGATCCCGGGCGTGGTGCTGCTCGCCGGCGGCTACGGCGACAGCGCCTGGCGCTATTCGGCGCGCTTCGCCGCGACCGCGCTGCTCGGCCGGCGCCTCGATCCGCCCTCGACCTCGGCCATGGTCATGAGCCACTTTCGCGGCATCGCCGAGCAGCTCTCCCCCGAGGCGCTCGGCGCTCCCAGCGGCGAAGAGCCGCTGCTCACCGCCGACGACCTCGCCGGTGCCCTCGGCCTCTCCGCGGCCGAGAGCCGCTTCCTCGGCTTCTACACGCCGGCCGGCGTCGAGCTGGCGCTCGAGCGGCTCGGCTACCTCGAGCGGCTGCGCGCGCTCGGCTTCGACCGCCCCACCCTCGACCTCGACCTCGGCAATCCGGCCTGGCACACGCTCCGGATCTACGGCGCGGGCGACCGCAAGGAGCTGCTGGTCGAGCTGCGCGTACGGCGCGACCGCTCGACCATCGCCGGCTTCGAGCTGCTGCGCGTCGAGTGGCTGCTGCTACAAAACCCGCGGGCGCGCTTCAATCGCGTGCGGCCGGCGCTGCCCGGCCAGCAGCATCCCGGCCTCGGCATGCTGCGCGAAACGATCGCGGCGCTGGTGCTGGTGTGCGATCGCCTCAAGCTCGACGGCATCGTCGTCGTCACCTCCCGCTATCACACCGCCACCGTCGCCATGCGTGACATGCGGGCGCTCGATCCGAACGTCGCGGGCCGGCTGCGGGCGCTGCGCGAGGCGCTGGCCGACCTGTCGGTCGCCGAAGCCAGCCGGCGCGTCGAGGGCGGCGGCGTCGTCGACGAAGCGACGGGCGAGCCGCTGCCCTGGCGCCCGATCGCCATGGTTCTGCCGGTCTCGAAGCGCCTGCGCGAACGGCTCGCCACCGGCGACTACGCGGAGGCGGCCGAACGCTCCTACCGCGCGGCGCGTTACCGGCTGGCCGAAGGGAGCTCCGCCGGGGCCTCGAGCACGCGATAGACCGGCAGGAGCCCGACCGTCTCGTCCCACGACGGGGTGCGGCGGAACCACCAAAGCCAACGCGCCCGGGGGTCGGCGGCGAAGGCCGGATCGGCGAGCGCCTGGTGCCACTCGGCGGCCAGCGCCGGATCCTCGAGCGCACGCGCGGCGTGCGCCGCCAGCGCGGCCTCGCCGATCCACTCCTTGAGCTCGAAAACCGTGGACAGCAGCCCCCAGGAGAGGAGCGAATCCGGGGCCTCGGGCTCGAGCAATTGCGCCGCGACCTCGAAATCGGGCTGCGCGGCGGGAATCCAGAGCGCTCCCGCGGGCACGGTCCGCCGCTCGCGCGCGCGCGTCACCTGGGCCGCGACCCGCACCCGCCCTTGGAAGGTCGCCGGCGCCAGCTCGGGATTCTGGACGCGCAGCGTCTCGACCTCGACCTCGAGCGGGCGTTCGATCCGCGCGAAGCGGAGCCCGTGGTCGGCGAGGCGGCGCTCGACCTCCGTCCACCCCGGCAACACGAAGTAGCCGCGCGGGCGTTCGACCTGCCGGCCGGGCCGGTGACCGTGCCACCAGAGCACCTCGACCGGCGCCACCCTGCCCGGCCCGTAGCGAAGCTCCTCGCGTCCGGTCACCGGCGAGGTCTCGAGGCGGTAGTCGTGGATCGGCAGCTCGTAGCGGTCCGGTTCGGCCTGCTCCCAGGTGAGCGTGAGCCGACTGGGCGCGGCGCCCCGCTCTCCCGCCGCGACGGTGGCGAGCTGTGCCGAAGCGACCGCGCCGACCAGCTCGGCGCCGCTGGCGGCGAGCTCCGCGAAGAGCGCGGCGAGGAAGTCACGATTGGCGACCACGCGCTGCCGGAAGGGCTTGTGGGCGTGGGTCTCGACCAGGATGGAGGGCCGGTGACGCAGGGCGAAGTAGGCGCTCGAATACCGGGGTTCCGCGAGCCGCGTTTCGAAGCCCCGCAGAGGATCGCGGGAATCGACCAGATCGACGTAGGGACCGGTCCGGTGCCCCGCGAGCTCGGTAGCCGCCAGCACGCGCGGAAAGCGCCTCGCCAGCCAGCGCGCGACCGGCTCGGCGATCTGCGGCGCCTCGGGCACCAGCCAGGTCAGCACCCAGTCGTGGTCGACGCCATTGGTGACGTGGTTGTCGACGTGGAGATGAGGCCGCCAGGCGTTGAAGAGGCGGACCAGCGCGCGCGCCTCCACGGTGTCGAGCTTGAGGAAATCACGGTTCAGATCGTGGCCGGTGACGGTGGTCCGGAAGCCCATGCCTTCGACTGGCCCGTCCTGATTGGGCCGGTTGTGCGGCGAGACGCGCTCGTGGCCGTCGAGATTGAAGATCGGCACGAACAGGAGGATGCCGGCCTCCGCCAGCTCCGGCCGCCGCCCGAGGACGAAATCGCGCAGCAGCATCAGCGTCGCATCCTTGCCGTCGATCTCGCCGGCATGGATGCCGCTCTGCACCAGCACGATCGGCCGCCCGGTCGCCCGCGCCGCCTCCGGAGTAAAGGCCCGCTCGCGCGACAGGATCACCAGCGGCAGGGAGCGGCCGGCAGCGGTCTCGCCGAAGCTCGTGAGCGCCACCTCGGGGCGCGCCGCGGCGATCCGCTCGAGGAAGGACAAGGTCTCGGCGGCCGATGGCGTGGCGCGGAACTCCGCGACCTCGGCCGGCGTCAACCACTCCGCGGGCACGGCGTCGAGCGCCGCGTCCGCGCGCGCGCCGCCGGCCGTCGCGACGACCAGGAGCCAGCCGAGAACGAAATGTGCTTTCGAGGTCATGACCTCGAAGCATAGCGGCGGCCGGCGGCGGTCGCGAGGCCGCGGCGATCAGGCGTGAAAGCGAGAGCCGTCGGCGGCCAGCGCGACCAGCGACTCCGGTGCCTGAAAGAGCGGCGCGCCGGTCACCGCCGCCAGCGCCTCGAGTCGGCCGAGCGCCGCGGCGGCGCCGATCCGGTCGAGCCAGCGGAACGGGCCACCCAGGTCGGGGGGGAAGCCGAGCCCGAGCACGGCACCTAGGTCGCCATCGCGCGGGCCGGCGAGGATTCCGTCCTCCAGGCAGCGCACCGCTTCGGCCACCATCGCGAAGAGCAGCCGATCGGACAGCTCTTCGGCGCTGGCCGCCCGCCGCGGGGCTTCGAGCCCGAGCCCGCGGGTGGCGTCGAGGTCGGGCCGCCGCACCGGGCCACGGTAGTCGTAGAAGCCGTGGCCGCTCTTGCGGCCGAGATGGCCGGCCGCGACCAGCCGGGCGAACGGCTCGGCCGAGGGCAGCCGGTCCGGAAAGGCCTCGGCGAGCACCGCCGCCGCGCGCGCCGCGACATCAAGGCCGATCTCGTCGACGAGCGTCAGGGGACCGACCGGGAAGCCGAGCGCGCGAGCGCTCTCGTCGATCTCCGGCGCGGTATGCCCGGCGGCCAGCAGCCAGGCCGCCTCCGCCAGATAGGGCGCCAGGATCCGCGAGGTGTAGAAGCCCGGGCCGTCGCGGACCACGATGGCGGTCTTGCCCAGGCCGGCGACGAAGCGCCGCGCCAGCTCGATCGTCCGCTCCGAGGTCCCGGGGTGGCGGACGATCTCGACCAGGGGCATCTTCGGCACCGGCGAAAAGAAGTGGAGGCCCACCACCCGCTCGGGCCCGGGCAGCCCGGCGGCCAGATCGGCGATCGGCAACGTCGACGTGTTCGAAGCGAGAATCGCATCCGGCGCCAGGTCGCCGGCGATGCGGGCCAGCAGCTCCCGCTTCGCCGTCAGGTCCTCGGCGATCGCCTCGATGACCAACCGGCAACCGCCGAAGCCGCGCGGCGAGAGCGTCGGCGCCAGCCGAGCGCGCGCCGCCCGCTCCTCGGCCGCGGTCCACCGGCGCCGGCGGCGCGCCGACGCGAAGCTCTTCGCCGCCCCGGCGAGGGCCACGCCGAGGGCGGCCGCGGAGAGGTCGAACAGCCGCACGGGGTGGCCGGCCCGCGCGGCCACCTGCGCGATTCCGCTCCCCATCAGGCCTGCGCCGAGAACGCCGACCCGCCACCCCTCGACCTCGAACCCCTCCGCGCGCGCGGGTCGCGCCGCCTGCGCGGCCCGGAACAGCGCGACCAGGGAACGGGAGGCCTCCGACAGGGCCAGCGCACCGAACTCTCGGGCCTCGACCCGCTCCGCGGCGGCACCGCCGCGGGCGGCTCCCGCGCGGGCCGCCGCCAGGATCGCGCCCGGAGCGGGCAGACGGTCGGCGCCCTTCGACCGCACCGCCCGCCGCGCCGCGCCGAGGATCAGCGCGCGCCCGAGCGGGTTTCCGGCGGCCAGGCGGCGCCAAGCCCCCCCGCCGCGGAGTGGCCGCGGCCGCTCCGCGAGCAGTCGCAGCGCCGCCGCCTCGAGCACCTCCGCCGGCACGACTTCGTCGACCAGGCCAGCGGCCCACGCCTCGCGGGCACCCAGCCGGCGGCCGGAGAGCAACAGCTCGAGGCCCGCGGCGAATCCCGCCCGCCGCGGCAATCGCCAGGTCCCGCCGAGCGCCGGGCAGAGGCCCAACTGGACTTCGGGGAGGCCCAACTGAGTCACCGGATCCTCGGCGGCGACCCGGTAGGTGCAAGCCAGCGCGAGCTCCAGGCCGCCGCCGAGCGCGGCGCCGCGCACCAGCGCCACGGTCGGAAAGGCGAGCCGCTCCAGCCGCCGCAGCGCCGCCTGCCCTCGCTCCACCCAGACCGTCGCCTCCTCGGGGGCCCGCAGCAGGTCGAGCTCGTCGAGATCGGCCCCGGAGAGGAAGTTCCCCGCCTTGGCCGAAACCACGAGCGCGCCCGCGAGCGTGCGATGGGACTCGAGCGTGTCGAGGGCCAGCTCGAGGTCGTGGATCGCCGTGGTGCCGAGCGTGTTGACCGGCCGGCCTGGAGTGTCGAACGTCACCACCGCCCGGGAGTCGCGAATCTCCAGGCGGACCTCGGGGCTCACTCGCGCTCCACCACCATCGCGAAGCCGTGTCCGCCGGCGGCGCAAACGGTGAGCAACCCGTACTTGAGGTTTCGGCGCTCGAGCTCGCGCAACAGTTGCAGCGTGATCCGGGCGCCGGTGGCGCCGAACGGGTGGCCGAGGGCGATCGAGCCGCCGTTGACGTTCCAACGCGCGAGGTCCACCTCGCCCATCGGCTCGCTCCGGTTGAGCTCCTCGCGCGCGAACCTCGGCGACGCCCAGGCCTTGAGGTTCGACAGCACCTGCGCCGCGAAGGCCTCGTGGGTCTCCACCAGGTCGATGTCGGCGAGCTTGAGGCCCGCCCGCTCGAGCGCCAGAGGGGCCGCGTAGGCCGGTCCCTGCAGCAGCTGGCCGCCCGGCGGGATCGCCGCCCAGGCGTAGGAGCGAACGAACCCGAGCGGGGGCCGGCCGAGTTGGCGCGCCCGCCGCTCGCTCATCACCACCACCGCCGCGCCACCGTCGGTGATCGGCGAGGCATTGCCCGCGGTGATGGTGCCGTAGCGGCGATCGAAGACCGGCGCCAGCCGCGCCAGTGCCTCGGGCGAGGAATCGGCGCGGACGCCGTTGTCGGCGACCACCGCGCGGTCGTAGCGCGGCGGTGGAAAGACCGCGACGATCTGGTCCGCGAACCTCCCCTCGGCCTGCGCGGCGGCGGCGCGGGAGTGGGACAGGAAGGCGATCTCGTCCTGGGCACGGCGGCCGACGTCGTTCTCCTTGGCCATCTTCTCGCAGGCCTCGCCCATCGACATGCCGGTCGCGAGCTCGGCGATCGCCGGCGGCACCGGCACGAAGTCGCGCGGCCGGAAGCCAGCGGCGAGCCGCGCGCGCGCGCCAGTGCCGCGCGCCTTGGAGAGGGCGATGAAGCGATCCGCGGCGCCCTTCGTGAACTGGAGCGGAACGTTCGAGAGCGACTCGGCGCCACCGGCCAGCACGACCTCCGCTTCGCCGAGGAGGATCGCCTCGACCGCGGTGACGATGGCGCGGTTGGACGAAGCGCAGGCGAGGTTCACCGTGGTGCCCGGGATCGAGGCGGGCAGGGCCGAGCGGAAGACCACTTCGCGCCCGAGATTCGGCCCATGGAGGGCCGCCACCACGACACCGAACACCGCGAAGTCGACTTCTGCGGGATCGATGCCGGTTCGCGCCACGGCCTCGCCGCCGGCGATCCCCGCCAAGTCGATCACGTCGAGCTCGGCGAGGTCGGTCCCGGCCTTGGCGAACGGCGTCCGGCAGCCGTCGACGATCGCCGCGCGGCCGTTGTGTCCGCGCAGCTTCTGACGGCTGACCTTCAGGGGGCTCGGGAAACCGGAGACTCCGAGGCCGGTCCGGACGGTGTCGGCGCGTTCGCCGATTTCCTGGGCGGCGGAGGCGTCGTTGCGCGGCGGCAGCGGGCTGGGCGGCGGGCCGAGCTCGGGGTCGGCGGATTCCGCCATCGGAGTCCCTCCTTGTCGCGGTCTTTCTACCATCGGGCCCCCGGAAACGGAAGCAGCAGGAGGTCCTCTGGCGCTCCCAGCGCGGCCGCCCGCCGCGCCAGTACGAGGGTCTCCCCGGCTCCCTCCACCAGCAGCGCGCGCAGCCGAGCGAGCCGGCGCCGGCGCCAACGCTTCGCCCAGAGTCGCGGCGAGATGTTCTCGAGACCCCCGAAGAGGCCGTCGATCTCTGCGCCCGGCGCCGAGACGAGGGTCGGCCGCGCCCAGGCGAGCAGCTCGGGATGCAGCCGCTCGCCCGGCTCGCGCACGATCGCCGCGCCGGTGTGCGCCGCCCAGAGGGCGAGCTGGGCCTCGCAGGTCACGTCCACGGCACGGGTCGAGATCCAGATGTCCCGCCCTCGCCTCGGCGCACCGAGTTGGCGTCCCAGCTGCTCGGACGGCGCGCTCCGGAGCGCCTCGAGCCCCAGGAGGAACGCTCTCGGCTCGGTGTCTGCGCTGGTTCTGGTGGCGCTCGTGCGGTCGAGCTCGGCGAGCGCGGCGGCAAAGGACCACCAGCGAAAGTGCCCGCGCTCACCGCGGAAGAAGAGGAACGGCGCCTCCGGACTCTCCCGTGCCCAGCGCTCGAGGGCGACCTGCAACGGCCCCCCGGCGCTCGTCGGCCCGCTGCTCATCGGCACGAAGGAGCGACCGTCAGCCCGCGGCCTCGCGCATCGCCGTCCCGATCTTGGTCTCGATCAGCCCGCGCATGAGGCTGGCCGGGGGGCCGAGCTCGGCCCGGCCGATCAGCCGGCCGGCGTCGTATTGGATCGAGCCCGCGGCCCCCGGCCCGCTCAGCCGCAGCACGTCCCCTTCCCAGCGCCGCTGCAGCATGCCGCCGGGAAACTGCTTGTACAGAGCGGCGTCGAGCGCCGCCCGCACCTCCGCCATGGATGCCTTGGCCGTCGCGACCTCGATCAGCAGCTCGCCCATCCAGGCAGTCTATCGAGCGCCGCGCTCGCCGGGCGATCGCTGGGCGGCGTGGCTGATTCGCTGGCGGAAGCGCGAAAAGCGAAAAGCCCATTGAAGGGAGTGTGGGGGCGGGCGGGGCGCTCGCTGGGCGGCGTGGCTGATTCGCTGGCGGAAGCGCGAAAGGCGAAAAGCGAAGAGCCCATTGAAGGGAGTATGGGGACGGGCGGAGCGCTCGCTGGGCGGCGTGGCTGATTCACTGGCGGAAGCGCGAAGAGCGAAAAGCGAAAAGCCCATTGAAGGGAGCTCTGGTCCTTTCCTTCTCTGGTCCTTTCCTTCTCTGGTCCTTTCCTTCTCTGGTCCTTTCCTTCTCTGGTCCTTTCCTTCTCTGGTCCTTTCCTTCTCCGGTCTTCTTAGGACCTTCCCCTCCGACGGGTCCTTCCTCGCCCTCCCCCTCGCCACTGTCCTTCTCTCCCAGCCAGCCCGACCGTTGGCCTGGGGTGGCGGGAGGTGGCGGGTGGGAGGGGGGTGGGGTGGCGAGCTCGGGGAGTGGCGCCGTCGGCGAGCCGGGGTCCGGCACGCGCCCTGCTAGAGTTCTTCGCGTGAGGCGCGCTGCCTTGGAATCTGCCCCGTTCCGGCCTCGGGGAGAGCGACCGGAAGCGAGGTTCCTCCGCTCCGGGATCATCGCTCTGCTCGTCGGCGGGTTGCTGACCGGTCCGGTGGCCGCTCAGTCGCCGGCCGCCAAACCGGCGACCGAGCCGCCGCCGCAGGCCGACCTGTTCGAGAAGAGCCTCGACGCCGCCGCGCAGGCCCTGCGGGTCTACGGCGCCTGGGACAACCCCGAGGCGCTGCGCCGCGTTTCGAGCCTCGGTTACCGAATCGTCCACGAGTCGGGTTTCACCGAGTTTCCGATCTCCTTCTACCTGATCGACATGCCGGAGCCGAACGCCTTCGCGCTGCCAGCCGGCCAGATTTTCATCACGCGGGGCATGCTCTCCATCGGGCTGACGGACGACCAGCTGGCGGCTCTCCTGGGGCACGAGATCGCCCACGTCGTGCTGCGACACGGACTCAAGATGGAGCGCCGGGCGACGCTGCTGAACGTCCTCACCCAGGCCCTGGTGGTCGGGCTGATGGTCAATGCGGGACGCAACAGCGGCCCGCGCCCGGGCGAAGTGCCCGATCCCTACGGCATCGAGCGGGCCGACACCGGGCAAGGCGACCTCATCTACGGCAGCTATGCCGCCAGCCTGATCCTCTCGGAGCTGCTGCTGCGCAGTTACAGCCGGGACTTCGAGGACGAAGCCGACGAGGAGGGTCAGCGCTGGGCCGCTGCGGCCGGCTTTGCTCCGGACGGCACCCTGCAGCTGATGTCCGCGCTCGGCAGCCGGCTGCCCGACTCGTCGAAGGAGTATGGCTACTGGCGCACCCACCCCTTCTTCGATCAGCGGACGGCCGCGGCGCGGATCCGCGCCCAGGGCCTGGCGCGCGGCGACGAGAAGAACCCGGCCGACACCCGCAGCTCGACGCAGCAGAAGTTGCTCGCCTATGCCGCGGCGGCCAAACCAGATCTGAAGGCGGAGAGCAAGCCGGAACCGCGCGCGAGCGGGCGCCCGGAGAGCCGTACCGACGCCAAGCCGCTGCCGTCCCGGCGCAAGCTGATCGAGCAGGCGGCGCTCACCGCCTGGCCGACCGGCGTCGAGGCCGAACGGCTGCGCCTCGCCCGGCTCCACGAACGCCGCGACGCGCTGCTCGCTCAGCAGCCGATCGCCCGTGACTACGGCCGCTTGATCGCGGCCTACGTCGCCGAGGCCGACGAGGTGCGAGCGCTCGACCCGAGCTCACCGCTGCTGCCGACGCTCGAAGCCCAACGCGACGTGCTCGACACCGAACGGCGCAACCTCTATCCGCGCGCCGGGGAGATCTGGCGCGGCGGCATCTGGGAGACGCCCTTCCTCGAGACCTTCCTGTCGAACTACCCCGAGGCCGAGGAGGCACCCGACGTCGCGCTCGCGCTCGGCGAGGCCTATAGCCGCTCGTCCCGGCAGGCCGACGCGGTGGCCCAGTTCCTGCGCGCCTGGGAAACGGCTCCGGAGAGCGCCGCCGCACGGCGGGCCCAGCGCGGGCTACGGAATCTGGCGCCCAGCTTGACCCAGCTGACCGCGCTGGCGGAGCTCGCCGCGCAGGACCGCGACCCCGAGTTGCGAGCGCTCTCGTCAGCCCGCCTGGTTCAACTCGCCTCGACCTACACCGACCTCGCCGCCGGGCACGCCTACCTGGAGCGATTTCCGGATGGGGACCACGTGCGCGCGGTCGGCGAGCGCCTGAATGTCCTCGCCGAGAACCTCTACGGTGAGATCGTGCTCTACCAGAGCGTCGGCGACCACGTCCGCGCGATCGAGCGGATCCAGCAGATTCTCACCCACGCGCCCGCCTCCTCGGCGGCGCAGAAGCTCCTCGACCGCGTCGTGCTGCCGACCTGAGCGGTCGGGCAGGCGGCGCACGCTGGCGAGCAGCGCGCGGCGCCGGGTGGCGCCGACGCGGCTCGGGCCGCGATGCCTGCCGCTCGCGTCCCGTAGACTGAGACCTCCGGAGCGACCGCATCGTGGCCGAGACGACTGCCTCCCGTACAGCCCGCCGGGCTCTCTTCGAAGCTCGGCTCGCTCGCGCCCGAGCGGCGCTGCGGCGGCTCCGCCGACCGCGTGCCGCCGCCGCGCTGGCGCTCGCCGCGATCGTCGCGATCGCCTTCGTGGCGCGGGACGTGAGGAGCCGTCAAGGGCTCCCGTACCTGCACCACTGGGACGAGCCATTCCTCGTCCATCGCTCGCTCGAGATCTTGCGCACCGGGGACTTCAACCCGCGGTTCTTCAACTACGGGTCGCTCCTGATCTACGCCGGAGCCGCGGCGTCCGTGACGACCTATCTCGCCCTCGCCCAGCTCCCCGACGGCGCCCCCGAGGCGCTCCGAGAGCCTGCGGAGATCCGGTACCGCGGCGCGCGCGAAGACAGCCTCGCGACCACACCCGGAGCGCAGCCCTACTGGATCTCCCACCCATCGTTCTATCGCGCGGCGCGCCGGGTCAACGTTCTGTTCGGAGCGCTGTCGGTGCTGCTCGCCTTTTCGCTCGGCAGCATGCTGGGGGGCCGCGTCGCCGGTCTTGCCGCCGCTTTCGTGCTCGCCACGAACGAGTTCCACATCGAGCACTCCTCGTGGGCGACGACCGACGTGCCGGCGGCGGCGTTCGCGCTCGCCGTCCTCTGGGCCACGTTGCGCTTCCGCGACGGTGGCGGTCCCGGCATGCTCCTGCTCGCCGCCGCGGCGCTCGGGCTCGCGGTGTCGACGAAGTACAACTCGGCCCTCGTCGGCCTGGTCCCGATCGCCACGCTGGCCGTGGCCACCGTCCACCGCCCGGCCGGCTACCGGCCCTGGCTCTGGATCGCCGCTCCCGCCGCGGCCGGCGCGGCGTTTCTCACCACCTCTCCCTTCGCGCTGCTCGACCTGCCGACCTTTCTACGTGACACCGGCCGGATGCTCCACGCCTACCTGGGCGTCGAGGGCTCGACCCTGTGGGTCGATCCGGGCTGGCCCCACCTGCGTCTCGACCTCGCGCTGCTGCGCAGCAACCTCGGAGCGATCGTCACCGCCGGCGCCGTCGTGGGAACGGCCCTCGCGCTCCGCCGCGCGAGCGGCTGGATCGTGCTGCCGATCGGTCTGCTGGTCTTGATCGCCACCAGCCAGACCGGAGCGCCCTTCCACCGCAACGTCGTCGTCTGCTACCCGCTGGCGGCGGTGGCTTTCGGCGTGGCGCTCGCGGCGGCCTTGCGCACCACCTGGCGACCGGTCGCCAGCCGGGCTGTCGCGCTGGTTCTCGTCTTCGGTGCCCTGGCTGCGGGCACGCGGGGCCTCCTGGCCGCCGCCCACCACGGCCTGACTCCGGACACCCGGAGCCAGCTCGTCGACCGGTTGGCGGAGCTCGGGGACGTCGCGACGGGTGAGCACCTGGGCATCGCGGCCGAGCTCAACCTGCACGACCTCGATCTCTCGCGACTCGGCGTCCGGCACCAGGTGCGCCCGCTGCGCGAGCTGCTCTGCGCGCCGCGCGGTGAGACCGCCGTCGTCGTGCCGTCCCGCCCGTGGTCCAACTTCCGCGCCGCGAGCAGCGAGCAGACGATGTTCGAGCAGCTCATCGCCGCCACCGGCCCCGTGCTCCTGGCCATCGAGGCGGACCGGGGGTTCAGCCTGGACGCACCCGTCGTCCGGCCGGGCCTGTGGGTGCGGAGGATTCCCGCTGGCTATGTTCCCCCCGCGCTCTGCGCGGGGGGAGAGATCACACTCGACCAGCTCTCGCTGGCGGGCGAGAGCGGACGAAATCCGAAGAGCGTCGGGCTCGCGCCGGGAGCGAGCGCCAGGACACCGACCTATCGGTTCGAGCCGGGCCGACTGCAGGTCACGGTCGAGGTGGCCACCGCGCAACCCGGGCTCGGCGCGGCCTGCGAGATCGAAGCCCGCCGCGCGGAGAGTGAATCGGATCCGCCCCTCGCGCGATGGCGACTGGCGCCGAGCCGGGTCCGGGGCGTCGAGGAGCTCGCGCTCCCGCTGACGGCCTCGACACCGCTGTTCTTCGAGGTCCGCGTACCCGCCGACTCTCCGGGCGGCCTGCTGCTCTACGGTCTCTGGCTCGGCTCCGAGCCGCTCGACACAATGGCAGCGCCGTGAAGAACGGCGGTGCCGGTGGCCGCCCCTTCTCAGCGCTGCGAGGCGGCACCCGGCGCGGCCAGGCGGCCAGAGCCAGAAGGCGTTCCCCGAGCTCCGAGCTGGCGCGACGGGGGTTCAGTCGCTCGCGCCCACGGCTCCGCCGGTGAGCCGCTCCAGCAGGAATCCCGCGGTGTTGCGGACCGCCGGATCGGCGGAGCGGTGGAGCGCCTCCCAGATCGCGCGGCGCGCCGCGAAGGCCGGCTGCTCCGGGTGGATCCCGAGCGGCGTCACTCCGTGCCAGAAGAGGAAGCTTGCCGCCCAGCGCCGCACGCTCTCCGGCCGCTCGGGATCCTCCAGCAGCGCGAGCGCTCCCGGCGCGAAGAACAGGCTCGCCGCCCCCCGATCGAGCTGCTCCTCCCAGGCCAGCCGCGCCAGCCACTGCGCCTGCTCCGCCGAGTCCAGACCGGCGAGCATCCGGGCGTAGGCAGCGCAGGTCGCCCGCAGCGCCTCGTCCGCCCCGGCACCGGCACCGGTGGGCAGGCTGCCGAGGGGCAGCAGGAGACCGCGATAGTAGGAGCGCTCGACCGACCAGATCGCCGGTTCGAAGACCTCTCCTGGGATCGCTCCACGGACCTCGACCGGTGGCCGGCCCGCTTCGTCGAGATCGGCGGCGAGCGCCAGGCCGACCTCTCCGAAGCCGGGGGCGAGGCGTCGTACGGTCTCGGCGAAACGCTCGCCCCACCAGGGGAGCAGCAGCAGCGGCACGACGCCGATCGCAATCCGAACCCAGAGCGGTGGGCCGTGGAACGCGATCGCGATCCCCTTCGTCCAGGCCAGGCCGCCCGCGGCGGCGAGCACGAGGATGGCGAGGGCCGGGACGGCGAGATCGGGAGTCGAATCGAGCAGACTCGCCGGCAGTACCCTGTCGGGCCGGCGCGGGTCGACCGCCAGCGCGAAGCGGGCTTCGGCGGGCGCCGCCGACGATCGCACCAGCCACTCGACCGGCCGGTCGAGCTCGATCTGGAGCGCCTCCCATTCGCTGCCCGGCTGGGTCATCCGGTCCCGAGCTTCGTCGCTCTGGCCCAAAAGCGGCCAGGTCCACGCCCGCCGTGAGCGCAGCTCCGCCGCCACTTCTGGAGCGAATCGCAGCTCGATCTGCGGCCAGCCGAGCTCGTCGACCGGCCAACGGATCGGCACGCCCTCGGCCAGCTGCCAGCCGTCGGTCAGGTTCCAGCCATAGCCACCCCGCCGGCGCCCGCCGCAGAGGAGCCACCGTCGGTCGCTCCCCCACTCGCCGAGCTCGGCGGGCTCGACCTCGGCGCAGAGCTCCGCCACGGCGCGGGTCGGCCAGGAGATCTCGCCGGTGAACGGCTCGCGCTCGACTTCGAAGCGCCAGAAGGGCCGCGTCGCCCGGACCTCGACTCGCTCGGTGAGCGCGGACCGGCCGCGCTGCTCGAGCGCCGCCTCCGGCCCCAGCCGCCAGGCCGCCGAGAGCAGCGTCCCGCCCAGCCCGACCAACGCCATGCCGCCGACGAAGAGCAGCCGCCCCCCGACGATCCCGGCGATCGTCCGCGCCGTCTCGCGCAGCCACCAGAGCGGCCCCGTCCCCTCGACCGGGGCGGCCGCGGGCACGGTCGGCGGCTGCGGCGCGCGCGAGGGAGACGCCGACGCTCGCTGGCGAGATCTCGGCGCCGGGCGCCGCTCTTTCGGGGGAGCGCTCACCGCGTGGAGCCCGAGTCAGATCTGCCGGAAAGGGGAAGAGGACTTGGTGGCCAGGGACGGAATTGAACCGCCGACACTGCGATTTTCAGTCGCATGCTCTACCAACTGAGCTACCTGGCCGAGGTAGGCAACAGCAGCGGGCGAGAATTAGACCCCACGTGCGGCGAGGGCGTCAACCCGCTGGACAGTGCCGTGGAGCCCATGGTGGCGACCGCATCAGCCCAGGTTCCGGGCGCGCCCACTCCCTCCTCTGGTCCTTTCCTCCCCCCAGGGTTTCACACCAACTGGTGGGGACCCTCAATGCCATGGTCCTCTGCCTTCGCAGCGGTTCCTCCTCGCCCTCGTGGAGCGCTCCGCGCGAGGCACGGGTCCTTCGGATCGCCGGGAGGTGGCTCGGATCGGCGGCGCGGCCTGTTAGAATTCCACAGTCCGTGCGAACCTCCGATTTCACTGGGACTTCCGCTTCCTCCTCCGCCGCGGTCCGGGACGCGCAGGCTCCAGCGCCGCGGGCAACCGGGGCACCGCGGGAGACGCGAGCGCTCAGGGCGCTCTGGGCGCCAGCCGTTGTCGTCGGCCTGCTCTCGGGCGCCTCACCGCCGGCGGCTCGCGCCTGGAGCCCGAGCATGCAGGAGGCGATCGCGGTGGAAGCCGTCCGGTTCGCGCCCGGTGACCTGGCGCGGATGCTCCGCCGCCACCAGCGGGAGCTGGCGGCGGGGGCGCGGGAGCCGATCTCCGAGAGCGACGGCTGGCGGCACATGAAGAACGAGGACGGCAGCGGGCGACTCGACGCGGTGGCGGTCGAGGAGGTCGAGGCCGCGATCACCGCGCTCCGCAAGGGCGAGCCGTGGGCGAGCGTGGCGCGGCGGCTCGGCCGGGTCGCGCACTTCGCCGCCGACGCCAACAACCCGCTCAATTCGTCGGCGGCCGATCGCGAGGAGAGCCGCTACTTCGTCGACTTCGCGCTCTATGCCGACTCCGCCCGGCCGCGCTTCGCGCTCGTCTCGTACGGCGCCGATCAGGCGCTCTCGGGTCGCGGCGCCACCCGCAACCTGCTCGACCGGGCGCTCGAGCGCGGACGCCAGCTCTACCCGGCGATCGGGCGCGAGTACCGGCGGATCGACTGGGCCCGCGGCGCGGACCGCTTCGACGATCGCTCGACCGCTTTCGCCGTCGCGGCCCTCGCCTACAGTCACGCCGTCTCCGACGTCGCCCGCCTCTACCGGCACGTTTGGCGCGCCGGCGGCGCGCCGCCGACCCGGGTGGCGTCGCTGGTGGGCGAGCGCCCCTCCCCCGCCGGCTCGGGGTCGGCCGCCGGCGCTTCCGACTGACCCACCCCGCGGCCAGAACCAGGAGGACATCATGGCCAGCGCTCGCCGCGCCCTGCTCTCGGTCTCCGACAAGGACGGGCTCACCGAGCTCGCCACCGGTCTCGTCGCGCTCGGCTTCGAGCTCGTTTCGACCGGCGGCACTCTGCGCCACCTGAAGGCAGCCGGCCTGCCCGTGCGCGCGGTCTCCGAGGTCACCGGCTTCCCGGAGATCCTCGACGGCCGCGTCAAGACGCTCCACCCGCGGATTCACGCCGGACTCCTCGCCGATCGGGCCCGGCCCGAGCACCTCGAGACCCTGGCCGCGCAGCAGATCGCGCCGATCGACCTGCTGGTGGTGAATCTCTACCCCTTCGAGCGGACGGCCGGGACGCCCGGCGCGACGCCCGCGGAGATCCTCGAGCAGATCGACGTCGGCGGCCCGGCGATGCTGCGGGCCGCGGCCAAGAACCACGCCGGCGTCACCGTGGTCGTCGATCCCGACGACTATCCGGAGGTGCTCTCGGCGCTCGGCGCGCACGGCGGCGAGGCACCCTTCGAGCTGCGGCGCGCGCTCGCCCGCAAGGCCTTCGGGGTGACCGCCGCTTACGACGCGGCGATCGGCCAGTGGCTGGCCGGCACCACACCCGAGCAGGACACCTTCCCGGTCAGTCTGGCGCTGCGGCTCGAGCGCGACCTGGTGCCGCGCTACGGCGAGAATCCCCACCAAGCCGCGGCGGTCTACGCGGACGCCGGCGGCCCCGGAGTGCTCGGCGGTGTGACCCAGCTCCAGGGCAAGGAGCTGTCCTGGAACAACCTGCTCGACGCCGACGCGGCGCGCAAGCTGGTGGCGCGGTTCGCCGAACCGACGGTGGCCATCGTCAAGCACAACAACCCCTGCGGCGTGGGCCGAGGCGCGAACCTGGTCGAGGCCTACGGGCGCGCTCTCGAGTGCGATCCGGTCTCGGCCTTCGGCTCGATCGTCGCCGTCAATCGGCCGGTCGACGCCGCCTTCGTGGCGGAGGTCGCCGACCTGTTCATCGAGGTCCTGGTCGGCCCCGGCTTCGAGGAGGCGGCGATCAGCGCGCTCACGGCGCGCAAGAACCTGCGCGCGCTCGTCTGTCCGCCGTACGTGGTCGAACCTGGCGACATCGAGTTGCGCGCCATCGACGGAGGCTTCCTGGCTCAGGAGCCCGACGGCCTGCCGGACGATTCGGCGGCCTGGACCTGCCCGACCCGGCGCTCTCCCACCGCTGAAGAGCGCCGGGGGCTCGAGTTCGCGTGGGCCGTGGCACGGTACGTGAAATCGAACGCCATCGTGATCACCCGCGGCGACCAGACCGTCGGCATCGGCGCCGGCCAGATGAGCCGAGTCGACTCCTGCCGCCTGGCGCTGTCGAAGGCCAGGCTGCCGGTCGCCGGCGCGGTCGCGGCCTCCGACGCCTTCTTCCCTTTCCGCGACGGACTGGATCTGCTCGCCGAATCCGGCGTCACCGCCGTCGTCCAGCCCGGTGGCAGCAAGCGCGACGACGAGGTCGTGGCCGCCGCCGACGAGCACGGCCTCGCGCTGCTCCACACCGGCCGCCGGCACTTCCGCCACTGACCGCTCGTGAACCGGCTCGCAGCGGCTCGCGCAGGATCCCCGAACCCGTGACGAGGCCCCGAGTGCTGCTTGCCCGAGCCCTCCGGGTCACCTTCGCCCTCGGCCTCACCGCCGGCTTCGCCGCGGCCCAGGAGACGCCCGACCCCTGGACCTCGCTCGATCGCGTGCGGAGCCGGATGAGCGCCGCCGGTGCCCTGCGGGCCGACTTCGTCCAGACCTATCTCCCGGCCGGATTCACGGCTGGCGACGCCGAGTCGGGGCGAGTCGCCCTCGCGCTACCGGACTGCCTGCGCTGGGACTATCTCGAGCCCTACCCCAAGTCCTTCCTGATCTGCGGCGCGCGCGCCCACAGTTGGGTGGAGGGCGAGCCACGGGGGCAGCGGACGACGATCGCGGCACGCCACGAGATGGGCCTCGACCTGCTCCTGCTACCGCTCGCGGAACTGCGCGGCCGCTACCGCGCGACGGCGCAGAAGAGCTCCCTCGGCGGCCTCGAGATCGCGCTCGAGCCGCTCGATCCGGCCTCTCCGCTGGTCGCCGTCCAACTCGCCTTCGACGCCGGCGAAGAGCGGCTGATCTCCCTCGAGTATCGCGACCGCGAGGGCAACGTCACCAGCTTCCGATTCACCGGCTACCGCCCGCTCGACGACCCGGAAGCCTTCACGCCCCCACCCGGTCTCGACTGGCAGGAGCCACGAGACGGTTGATAGGATTCGCGGTCCGATGGCTGACAGCTCCTTCGACGTCGTTTCACAGATCGATTTCCAGGAGGTCCGCAACGCCTTCGGCCAGGCCGAGCGCGAGATCGGGACCCGCTACGACCTGAAGCGGGTCGGCGCGAAGCTGGAGCTCGAGGGCGAAGCGCTGGTGCTCGAATCGAGCGACGAGTTCACCCTCGGACAGGCCCGCGAGGTCGTGGAGTCGAAGCTCGTCAAGCGCAACGTCCACCTGAAGTCGATGCGCCCCGGCAAGGTCGAGCCGGCCAGCGGCGGGCGTGTCCGGCAACGGATCACCTTCCAGCAGGGAATCCCGACCGAAACCTGTAGGCGCCTGGTCGCCGAGGTCAAAAAGGCGAAGCTCCGAGTGCAGGCCGCGATCCAGGGCGATTCGGTCCGCATCAGCGGCAAGAGCAAGGACGACCTGCAGGCCGTGATCACCCTCCTGCGCTCCCTGGATCTCGATGTCCCGATTTCGTTCACGAACTACCGCTGAGCTGGCGCTCGTCGCGGCGCTGGCGGTGGCGGCCCCCGCGCCGGCGGCGCTGCCTTGGTCTTCGCCCTATCGCGACGGCGAGCTCGTCCGCTTCACCGGCACCGTGGCCGGCCCGGACGGCACCGCCATCGCCGACCTCGACGTCGAGCTGGAGGTGTCGACGCGCGGCCGTCTCGACTGGCGCACGCTCTCCCGGGTCACCGGCGAGCGCCGAACCGTCGCCGCGCGCACCAACGCCCGCGGGGAGTACGCGCTCGACTGGGAGTGGGTCAGTGGCTATCGCCAGTTCGAGGTGGTCGCCTTCGTCCCGGTGCGGGGCCCCGGGGGCGAGACCCGGCAGGAGCTGGCCCGGGTCGATGTCTCGAGCCGCGTCCGCCAGGGCTCGCCCGTCCTCGCGGTCCTGACGGTTCAGAGCGCAAAATTCGTGACCGCGCTGCGGGAGTTCGTCGCCGCGATCTCCACCGACGACGAGCGCCGGGTCTACGCCGAGGCCGGCCGCCCCGACTCGGTCGACCGACGCGCCGGACCCGGCGGCACGGAGAGCGCCTGGTGGTACTTCTCGCTCGGCCGCGTCTACCGCTTCCTCGACGGCCGACTCGCCGAAGTGCAGCGCTTCGAGCCCGTGCGCTCCCCCGAAACCGGCGGGAGCGGCGGATGAACCACCGCATGGTCGACGCCGCCCGGCCAGCGGAGGGCGCCGCGGCGGCGCGAATCCTCGAGCTGATCAGCGACAAGCTGGCGGCGACCGAGGAGCTGTTCTCGGCCCGCCTCGCTTCCGACGTCCCTTTCATCGCCAAGTCCGGTGAATACCTCTTCCGCGGCGGCGGCAAACGGATGCGGCCGGCGCTGCTGCTGCTGTGCGCTCGCCTGCTCGGGCGCGACTCTCGCGAGGAGGTCACCTACGCCGCGGTAGTCGAGCTGATCCACACCGCGACCTTGGTCCACGACGACATCATCGACCACGCGGCGCTGCGCCGCGGGCGCCGCACCCTGCACTCCGTCTGGGGGGCGAACCTGACCGTGCTCCTGGGTGACTGGCTCTACACCACCGCGATGAAGATGGCGATCGAGCACGACAACTTGAAGATCATCGACCTGTTGTGCGACGCCACGCTGCGGATGACCGAGGGGGAGCTGCTGACGCTCGACCGGCTCGGCGCCGTCGACCTGGGTCGCGAGGAGTACTTCGAGATCATCGATCGCAAGACCGCGCGGCTGTTCGCCGCCGCCTGCGCGGTGCCGGCGCTGATGAAGCCCGCTCGGCCGGAAGCGATCGAGCCGCTCTCGCGCTACGGACGCTCGCTGGGCCTGTGCTTCCAGCTCGTCGACGATCTGCTCGACTTCACCGCGCGCGAGGACGAGGTCGGCAAGCCCGTCCTCTCCGACCTCAAGGAGGGAAAGCTGACCCTCCCGCTGCTGCTGGCGCTGCCCCGCATCGACGCCGAGGAACGGCGGCGGATCGAAATGGTGCTCGAGGACCGGTCCTTCACGCGGGTCGAGCCGGAGCAGATTCTGGCCATCGTCCGCCGCGAAGGGACGCTCGCCGAGACCGCGGAGCTGGCCGAGAGCTTCGGCGCCGAGGCGCGCGAGGCCCTAGGGGAGTTCCCCGACTCCGAAGCTCGCGACGCCCTCGAGCTCGCGCCGGAGTACGTCCTCCACCGGCGAGCGTAGGAGCGGCGGCCGGGCGCCGAGCAAGCCCCGCTCGGCCGGCGGCGCCAGCTCCTCGACCGTTGTTTCGACCAGCGGCAGCACGGCCGCGGAGGTCACCCCCTCGAGACCGAGAACCGTCACGTACCGGAATCGCCGCGGCACGGCGTCCTGCCAGAGGCCGCGGTGCCGGATCGTGGTCACCAGGGCGTCGGCCACGCGGGGAAGGCTCCCCGCCGGCTCGGTGCCGAAGAAGGCCAGGCCGGTGGCCGGCCCACCCCTCGCGCTGAGCTGCAGGTAGCCGGTCATCACTTCACCGAAGTCGAACTCGACCACCGGTCCCAGGCTGACCGAACCGCCGGGCCGCTGGCTCAGCGGGTGCCAGCTCGCGGCGTCGCCGGGGGTCCGGAAGTGAGTCGCCAAGAGCGGCCGGTCGACCGAGAGGCGGTCTTCGAACAGGGCACGCTCGGAGCCGGCGACGAGCCGACCCCAGCGGCCGAACGGGGCCCTGCCGAGCACGGTCGCCGGCTCGCCGCCGACCGGCGGGCCGCCACTGAACAGCTCGCCGAAGTACTCGCGATGGATGGTCCACCGGCCATCCGTGGTCACCAGCACGGCACCCGCGGCGTCCGCCAGGCGTAAGGTGAAGCCGCCCGTCCAGGTCGAGCTGCGCAGCTCGACCACCAGTCGGTTGGCGCCGGGCCGCAGCAGCGGTCCGACCTCGTAGCGATCGAGCGGCGCCCGCGAGGCGTAGCGGTTGGAACCCACGCGGACGCCGTTGAGCGCCAGGATGTACTCCTCGTCGCCGAGGACCGTGATCGACGCGCTGGCCGGTGGGGCGACCAGCTCGAAGTCGTGGCGGGCGTAGAAGGCGGTGGGACGGGCGTCGCGCGGATCGCCGCCGGACCAGATCCAGTATCGCTCCGGCGCTTCCGCGGAGAGAGCACGGCCGGCCCAGCCCCAGCGCTCGAGGCCGATGGCTCCGAGCGCCACGCCCAGCAGCACCGCGAGCGGCAACGCGATTCGTTTCGAGGAGCGGATCCAGGAGCGCACGGCGACGGGAAGTTAGCACGCGGCGAGTTTGACTCGGCCCGAGCCCGCAGAGTAGATTGAGCCGTGCACCCCCAGGGGTCTCCCGCATCGGCCGCGACGCGTTTCCGCGTGGTGGCGGCGATCCCCGCCCGCTACGGCTCGACCCGCCTCCCCGCCAAGGCGCTGCTCCCCTTGGCCGGCCGGCCCATGGTCGAGCACGTCTGGCGGCGGACCGTCGCCGCCCGCGGCCTCGACCGGACCGTCGTGCTGACCGACGACGAGCGGATCGCGCGGGTCGTGGAGGATTTCGGCGGCGAGGTCGAGATGACGCCGGCCGATTGCGCCAGCGGCACCGACCGGATCGCTTTCGCGGCGCGGCGATGGGACTGCGGGGCGGTCGTCAACGTCCAGGGCGACGAGCCGGTGATCGACCCCGACGACATCTCCCGGGTCGCTCGCCACTTGGCGGAGCACCCGGAGGATCCGATCGTCACCCTGGCCACGGCCGCCGATCCAGGCGACCTCGCGACGCCCAGCGCCGTCAAGACGGTGCTCGACCGCGCGGGCTACGCGCTCTATTTCAGCCGCGCCGGGATTCCCTTTCCGCGCCAGGAAGGCGGGGCGTTGCCGCTGCGTCACCTGGGCATCTACGGCTATCGGCGGGAGACGCTGCTCCAGCTCGCCGCGCTCGCCCCGACACCGCTCGAGCGCTCCGAATCGCTCGAGCAGTTGCGCGCGCTCGAACACGGCATCCGGATCCGCGTGCTGACCGGCGCGCGGCCGTCCTGGGGCGTCGACACGGAGGAGGACCTGGCGGCGATGGAGGCCAGGCTGCGAGACTCGAACCGCTCGACGGGAGGGGAGCGATGACGACCAAGTACATCTTCGTGACCGGCGGGGTCGTCTCCTCGCTCGGCAAGGGAGTCGCCGCGGCCTCGATCGGCGCCCTGCTCGAGGCCCGGGGCTTCAAGGTCTCGCTGATGAAGTTCGACCCCTACGTCAACGTCGATCCGGGCACCATGTCGCCCTATCAGCACGGCGAGGTGTTCGTCACCGACGACGGCGCCGAGACCGACCTCGACCTCGGCCACTACGAGCGCTTCACCCACGCCAACACCAGCCGGCTCCACAACTACACCACCGGCCGCATCTACGAATCCGTGATCACCAAGGAGCGGCGTGGCGACTACCTCGGCAAGACCGTTCAGGTGATCCCGCACGTCACCGACGAGATCAAGACCGCCATGCGCCGGGCCGCGGACGACGTCGACGTGCTGATCGTGGAGGTCGGCGGCACCGTCGGCGACATCGAATCGCTGCCCTTCCTCGAGGCGCTGCGACAGTTCCGGCTCGAGGTCGGACGCAACAACGCCGTCAACGTCCACCTCACGCTGGTGCCCTACATCGCCGCCGCGGAGGAGCTCAAGTCGAAGCCGACCCAGCACTCGGTGCGCGAGCTGCGCGCGATCGGCATCCAGGCCGACCTCCTGCTCTGCCGGGTCGACCGGCCCATGCCCGAGGAGCTGCGACGCAAGATCGCGCTGTTCTGCAACGTCGCCCCCGAGCAGGTGATCGCCGCGCGCGACGTGGCCACCATCTACGAAGTGCCGCTGCTGTTCGCGCGCGAGGGGCTCGACGAGATCCTGCTCGACCAGCTGAGTCTCCCCCACTACGAGCGCGACCTGTCGCCCTGGGAGGCGTTGGTCTCGAAGATCAAGAACCCCAGGCACCTGGTCCGCATCGGCATCGTCGGCAAGTACGTCGAGCTGCCCGACGCCTACAAGAGCCTGAACGAGGCGCTCCTCCACGGCGGCATCGCCAACGACGCCGAGGTCGAGCTGGTCTACATCGCGGCCGAGGAGATCGAGGCCGGGACCTGGCCGCGCGAGGTCTTCGAGGTCGACGGGCTGCTGGTGCCGATCGGCTTCGGCGCGCGCGGCACCGAGGGGAAGATCCGCGCCATCCGCTACGCGCGTGAGCACGGCGTGCCGTTCTTCGGCATCTGCCTCGGCATGCAGTGTCTGACCATCGAGTTCGCGCGCAACGTCTGCGGCATCTCCGGCGCGACTTCGACCGAGTTCGACGCCGACACCGCGCAGCCGCTGATCTACAAGCTGCGCGACCTGCTGGGCGTCGAGGAGATGGGCGGCACCATGCGCCTGGGCGCCTACCCGTGCCGCCTCCGGCCGGGAACGCTCGCCCGCTCGATCTACGGCGTCGACGAGATCTCCGAGCGCCACCGCCACCGCTACGAGGTCAACCAGAAGTACCTCGACTCGCTGCGCGAGCACGGCCTGGTCGTCTCGGGGCTGTCGCCCGACGGCAAGTTCGTCGAGATGGTCGAGCTGCCTGGCCATCCCTGGTTCCTCGGCTGCCAGTTCCACCCGGAGTACAAGTCGAAGCCCACCGATCCCCATCCCCTGTTCGTCTCCTACATCGCCGCGGCGCTCGCCGAGCGCCAGCGCCGCCGGAGCTCGGAGCAGGCCTCGACGACCGTCGCGCAGGGGGCGCCGGCTTGACCAGCCCCCGCCGCGTCCGGCTGGCGCCGGGCATCGAGATCGGCGGCGGCGCACCGCTCGCCGTGATCGCCGGCCCGTGCGTCGTCGAGTCCGAAGCGCAGACGCTGGCCACGGCCCGGGCGGTGGCGGCGATTCGCGACCGTCTGGCGCTGCCGATCGTCTTCAAGGCCTCGTTCGACAAGGCCAACCGCAGCTCGATCTCGACCTTTCGCGGCCCCGGCCTCGCCGAGGGCTTGCGGATCCTCGGTCGGGTGCGCGAGCAGACCGGCCTGCCGCTCCTGACCGACGTCCACGAACCGGCGCAGTGCGGCCCGGCGGCGGAGGTCTGCGACGTGCTCCAGATCCCGGCCTTCCTCTGCCGCCAGACCGACCTCGTCCTCTCCGCCGCCCGCACCGGCCGGGCGGTCAACGTCAAGAAGGGACAGTTCCTGGCCCCCGACGACGTCCGCCGGGTGGTCGAGAAGGCCCGTTCGACCGGCAACCGCCGGGTGACCGTGACCGAGCGCGGGGTCTCGTTCGGCTACCACAATCTGGTGGTCGACATGCGCGCCTTCGCCTGGATGCAGCGCGACGGCATCCCGGTGATCTACGACGTCACCCATTCACTGCAGCTGCCGGGCGCCGCCGCCGACGGCACCGCCGGTCAGCGCGAGTTCGCCGAGCCGTTGGCCCGCGCCGCGGTGGCCGCCGGCGCCGATGGGGTCTTCCTGGAGATCCACCCCGACCCCGACTCCGCCCTCTCGGATCGCGAGACCCAGCTGCCGCCCGAGCGCGCCGAGCGGCTGCTCGCCTCGCTGCTGGCGATCCGCCGGGCCGTCGCCGGCGGGTGAGCGGCCGAGCCGCGCGGCCCGCGACCGCGCCGTATACTCCTCAGCGCATGCCCCGAGCCCCCCGCGACGTCGCCCGGCTGGTGCTGGAGATCGAGGCCGCGGCGGTCGCCGGGGTGGTGACGCAGCTCGACGAGAGCTTCGACCGCGCGGTGGCGACGATTCGCGCCGCCGCCGGCCGCGTGGTCTGCACCGGCATGGGCAAGAGCGGCCTGGTGATGAAGAAGGTCGCCGCCACCCTCGCCTCGACCGGCACGCCGGCGTTCTTCCTGCATCCCGCCGAGGCGATTCACGGCGACGTGGGGATGATCGTCGAGGGCGACGTGGTGTTGGCGGCCTCCTACTCAGGCACCACCGAGGAGTTGCTGCGGCTGGTCGAGGCCCTGAAGCGGTTGGGCATCACGCTGATCGCGATGTCGGGCAATCCCCAGGGCCCGCTCGCGCGCGCGGCGGATCTCCATCTGTCGGTCGCCATCGACAAGGAGGCCTGTCCTCTCAACCTCGCCCCCACCGCCTCGACCACCGCGACGCTCGCTCTGGGCGACGCGCTCGCCATGGCCCTGCTCGAGTCGCGCGGTTTCACGCCGGAGGACTTCGCCCGCCTCCACCCCGGCGGCCAGCTCGGCAAGCGGCTGCTGCGGGTCGAGCAGCTCATGCACTCGGGCGCGGACCTGCCCGCCGTCGCCGCCGACACCCCGATGCGCGACGCCATCTACGAGATGTCGCGCAAGGGCTTCGGCATCACCGCCGTGGTCGACGGCGCCGGGCGGCTGCTCGGCTGCATCTCGGACGGCGACCTGCGCCGCGCGCTGGAGCGGGACGAGTCGCTGCTGCGCCGCACCGCCGTCGAGTGCATGAAGCGCGACCCGCGGACGATCGACGGCGGCGAGCTCGCCTCGGCCGCGCTCAAAGTCATGGAGGATCACCGCATCACCTCGCTGTTCGTGACCGCTCCCGATCGCCAGCTGCGCGGCATCGTCCACCTCCACGACCTCTGGGGGCTCGAGCTGTTCTGAGCGCGCCGATGGAGAGCCTCGCCGCCAACCGGATCTGGACTCCCGACCTCGACCGCAGGGCGCGCGGGCTCGACTGGCTGCTGCTCGACGTCGACGGCGTCCTGACCGACGGCCGGCTCCATCTGTCGGCGACCGGCGAGATCTTCAAGAGCTTCCACGTCCGGGACGGCCTGGCGATCCAGCTCGCGCGCGCGGCGGGTCTCGAAGTCGGTCTGCTCACCGCGCGGACCAGCGAGATCGTCACCGCGCGGGCCCGCGACCTCGGCATCGAGGAGGTCGTCCAGGGGCGGCAGGACAAGGCGGCCGCGTTCCGCGAGCTGCTCGAGCGGAGGGCCACGGCGGCCAATCGCGTCGCCTATCTGGGCGACGACCTGCAGGACCTGCCGGTGCTCGGCGCGTGCGGCCTTTCGGTGGCCCCCTGCGACGCCGCGCGCCAGGTGCTGGAGCGGGTCGACTTCGTCACCGGCGCGGCCGGCGGGCACGGCGCCGTGCGCGAGCTGATCGAGCGGCTGCTCGAGGCCCGGGGGGCGTGGGCCTCGACGCTCGCGGCGTTCGAGCCGCCCGTCGACGGCGATGCCGGTCCCTGAGACGACGCTCCGCCACCCCCTCCGCGCCGCCGCGATCGATCGTCTGGCGGGCTGGCTCGACAGCTCCATCGGCCGCCTGGAGTGGCGCGATGCGCAGGCGGTCGGTCGCGCCTTGGGCCTGCTCGGGTGGCGGCTCGCGGGCCGCGATCGCAGGCGGACGCTCGAACACCTCGGGATCGCCTTTCCGCATCTGGGCGAGCGGGCCCGCTCGCGGCTCGGGCGCGCCAGCTTCGCGCACTTCGGCGCCATGCTGGCCGAGGCGCTCTGGATCGGCGGGCACGACGACCGCGAGATACGCCGCCGGGTCCGACTGGAAGGGTGGGACGAGGTCGAGCGCGCGCGAACCGGCGGCCGCCCGATCCTGATCGTCACCGGCCACTGCGGCAACTGGGAGCTGCTCGCTGCGGCGCTCAACGTCGCCGGCCTGGGCATGGCGGTCGTCGGTCGCGAGCTCGACGACCAGGGTCTCCAGGCACGGCTGCTCGGCCTCCGCTCCCGGTTCGGCTCGCGCACCATCGTGCGCGGGACGCCGAGAGCCGCGCGGGACCTGCTGCGCACCCTGCGCGCCGGCGGGGCGCTCGGCATGCTGATCGACCAGGACACGCGAGTCGACGGGGTCTGGGTCGACTTCTTCGGCCGGCCCGCCTACACACCCGTCGGCGCCGCGGAGATTGCGCTCCGGCTCGGCGCCTGCGTCCTGCCGACCTTCATCGAGCGGCTGGACGACGGCGGTCACCTGGCGACCATCCAGCCCGCGCTCGCTCTGCCAGGCGAGCCGCGCGCCGCGACGCAAGCGATGACCGAGCGGATCGAGGCCCAGATCCGGCGAGTCCCCGAGCAATGGGTTTGGCTCCACCGGCGCTGGCGGCGGCAGCCCCCGGCGAGCTAACTCGGCTCCTCCGTTCGCCGCGGCTGCACCGCCCAGGCACCGGCGATGCCGAGCAGGTAGAGGGCGATCGTGGGCACCGCGAAGAGCGACAGGTTCACGATGTCGGAGGTCGGGGTGATGATCGCCGCGACGACGAAGATGATCAGCACCGCCCAGCGGAAGTTGCGCAGCAGAAACCGCGGCGTCACCAACCCGACTTTGGCCAGCAGCACCAGCACGACCGGCAACTCGAACATCAGGCCCAGGCCGAGCAGGATGGTGAGCAGGAAGCCGTAGTAGCGCTCGGCGGTGATCATCGCCTGGAAGTCCTCGCCCGCCACGCCGATCAGGAAATCGACGGTCAGTGGGAAGGCGATGTAGTAGGCGAACGCCCCCCCGCCCAGGAAGAACAACCAGCCGAGCGCTACGAAAGGCCCCGCCCAACGGCGCTCCTTCGGATAGAGACCAGGGGAGATGAAGCGCCAGGCTTGCCAGAGGATGTAGGGAAAGGTGACGAACGCACCGGCGAGCAGCGCGGTCTTGAAATAGAGCAGGAAGGGATCGGTCACGCCGAGGAAGGTCAGCTTGGACCCCTCCGGCAGCACCGCATAGACCGGCTGGGCGAGGAAGCGACAGATTTCGGGTGCCCAGCTCAGGCACAGCGCCATGCCAGCGAACAGGGCGATCACCACCCGAATCAGCCGCTGCCGCAGCTCCTCGAGATGCTCCAGGAGGGACATCCGTGGCAGTTCGGCCGGCGGCGGCGGCGCGGCGGCTCCGCGGCGGGGCTCGGGCTGTGCGGGCATCGGCCGGGTCGGTGTCAGCTCGCGGGCCCGTCGGCATCCGTTTCCGGCTTCGGTTCGCCCCCGGGTGCTTCGCCGGCGGACTTCTCCAGCGGCGCGCCGTGCGTCGGGGGCGCCAGGGGCCGCACCGGTCGCGGCGGATTCTCCCGCCGCTCCTCCAGCAGCAGCTCGGTATCGAGCGTCCGCTTCAGGTCGTTGGAGGCCTTCCGGAACTGCGCCATGCCTTTACCGATCGTCCGCCCGACCTCGGGCAACTTCTTGGGCCCGAAGATCAAAAGGGCGAGGACGACGATGAAGAGGACTTCCTGGAATCCGAGCGGTCCGAACATCGCGGCGACCCGTCCCATCCTCCTTCCGCGATCCATCCCGAGTCAAGCGCCGGGCCGGCACGGTGCGTGCTATCTTCCGCCGGCGTGAGAACTCGCTGGCGCTGGATCGCCCTCTCCGCCCTCCTGCTCGGCCCGGTCGTGGGCGCCGTGGCGGGAACCCGCCTGCTCGCCATGTCGAGCGGCACCCGGGAGAACCTGCAGCTCTACACCGAGTTGCTGACCGCGGCGCGCGAACGCTACGGCGGCGACGTGGCCTACCGCGAGCTGGTCTACGCCTCCATCCAGGGCATGCTGCGGACCCTCGATCCGCACACCAACTTCCTCTCCCCACAGGCCTTCCGCCAGATGCGCGAGAAGCAGTCGGCGAGCTTCTACGGGCTCGGCATCCTGGTCGGCATGCGCGGCGGCCGATTGACCGTCATTACGCCGATCGAAGGGACGCCGGCCTCGCGGCTGGGCATCCGGGCCGGCGACGTGATCCAGAAGATCGAAGGCGAACCGACCGACAAGCTCTCGATCGACGAGGCGGTTTCGCGGCTCAAGGGGCCCAAGGATACCCAGGTGCGGATCACCATCGTCCGCGCCGGCCTCGAGGAGCCGCTCGAGCTGACCGTCACGCGCGCCGAGATCCCCCAGAACACCGTCCGCTACTCCTACATGATCGAGCCGGGGACCGGCTACATCGCGATCTCCGACTTCGCCCGGTCGACCGGCGGCGAGGTCGCGCGGTCGATCGAGAAGCTCAGGGGCCTGGGGATGAAGCGCTTGCTGGTCGACCTGCGCAACAACGGCGGCGGGCTGCTCGACCAGGCGGTGGACGTCGCCGACCAGTTTCTCCCGCGCGGTTCGACCATCGTCGAGACCAAGGGCCGGGTGCGCGACAGCCAGCAGGCCTTCGCCGCTTCGGGCAATCACCCCGAGCTCGGGTTGCCGGTCGTGGTGCTGGTCAACGGCGGCACCGCGTCGGCGGCGGAGATCGTCTCGGGGGCCATTCAGGATCACGACGTCGGCTTGGTGGTGGGCCAGCCGACCTGGGGCAAGGGCCTCGTCCAGACCGTCTACAACCTCTCGTACGGCGCTGGCCTCGCGCTGACCACGGCCAAGTACTACACGCCGGCCGGGCGGCTCATCCAGCGCGACTACAGCTCGTTCTTCGACTACTACACCCGCGCGGATGCGGCCGGTGACGCCGCGGCGCCCGGGCGGCCGACCGAGCCGCCGAGCGAGGAGTTCCAGACCGACCTCGGCCGCAAGGTCTACGGCGGTGGCGGGATCACGCCGGACGTCGAGGTGGCTCCGGTCGAGCTCGCCCCGTTCCTGCAGTTCCTGCTCTCGCGCTCCGCCTTCTTCACTTTCGCCGTGGAGTACGCGCATCGTCACCCCGAGATCGACCGCGATTGGCGGCCCGGGACCGCGGTGCTGGAGGAGTTCGTTCGCTATGCGATCGAGCGCGGCATCGAGGAGCGGGCCGATCTCGACGCCGGCTTCTCCGAATCGGCCCACCGCGACTACGCGCTGCGCCAGATTCGGGCCGAGGTCTTCACCAGCAAGTTCGGCGTCGAGGCCGCGCACCAGGTCCTCGCCGAGGGCGACGCGCAGATCCAGGCCGCGCTCGGCCTCTTCCCGCGGGCCGGCGAGCTGCTCGCCGAGCGGGGCCGCCTGCTCCGCGAGCCCGACGTCCGCGCCCAGGTCCCGACCGGCCGCGACTGAGCCGGCGGCGGATCCTGAAAAGCGGAAAGCAGCAGGCGAAAAGCCCATAGAAGGGGCTGTGGGGGCGGGTGGGGCGCTCGCTGGGCGGCTCGATCGAGTCGCGGGCGGAAGCGCGAGAAACGAAAAGCGAAAGGCCCATTGAAGGGGGTGGGGGGGCAGGCGGGGCGCTCGCTGGGCGGCGTGGCTGATTCGCTGGCGGAAGCGCGAAGAGCGAAAAGCGAAAAGCCCATTGAAGGGAGTGTGGGGGCAGGCGGGGCGCTCGCTGGGCGGCGGCACAGATTCGGCGGGCGGCGCTGTCCGGCCAGGAGGAGGAGTTTCTCTGGTCCTTTCCTTCTCTGGTCCTTTCCTTCTCTGGTCCTTTCCTTCTCTGG
>JACTMI010000017.1 GCA_014584695.1 Acidobacteriota bacterium | reverse complement strand
CGACGAGCGAACCACGGCAACGAAAAACAACCGGCAAGCCACGAAGCTCGCCTCAGGAAAGCTCTACCCCTTGACACCCGGAGGCCTGATAGGTGTTAGACGACACCTCAATTGTCCTCGACCATAACGGATGACCGAAGCACCCGACAGTGGCTCACGGCGACGACACCCTGGCGATAGCCCAGCGCACCCTTGGCCTCCTTGAACCAATAGAGACTCGCGTCAGCGGGGAGATCCGTGACGAGGGCCGACCATTCGCTCTCGAACCAGCTGCCGAGGGTCTGCTCGGGCTCACCGGGCGGAGACTGTGCGGTCTCGAAGAGGCGGTGACGCGCGGAATCATGATCGACGGTTTCAACCAGGTCTTTGCCATAGATCAAATCGGCTCCCCGCAAGAGGTGGCACTCCTTGGGGTTCGAGCTAGCACATCCGGCGGCGAGGACAAGCAGAGCGAGGTAAACACGCATTTGGTCGAAGTGTCGTCTAACTACGATTTAACCCGATATGGCTCGATGCCATTGGGTGTGACGATGGGGACATAAGCCTGCGGGGCATGGGGGCCTCCCGGCGGGCGAAGGGACTGCTGCAAGAGAACTTCGGGGCGAGTTTAGGCCTGCGGGGTTCGTGGAGCAAGGGGGCATTGTCACAGGCCTAATCCGAATTCTGGGGGGCTTGGTGGTTGGGCGCCGGGGTGTGGGGGTGTGAGGGCCGGAAGCGACGGGGAGACGGGTGGGGGTGGTCAGCGGGCGGCGAGTTTGTGGGCGAGGAGGGTGACGAGGTCGGCGATGGTGGTGAGGGTGGCTTCGTCGTCGCCGTCGAGGGTGACGCGGAAGTGGTTCTCGATCTCGGCGGCGAGGGTGAGGAGGCGGATCGAGTCGAGCTCCAGGTCTTCGACCAGACGCTGGTCGAGGGCGAGGGGGCCCTCGTGGTCGAGGTGGCGCCGGGCCACTTCGGCGATGCCGGCGAGGATCTCGTCGCGGGTCATCGGCGGGTGGGCAGGAAGCGGCCGAGGCCGCCGAGGCGGGTCGCGTAGTCGGTCGCTTCCGAGAGCGCCCGCTCCTCGGTGCGGATGCGGTGGGCGAGCAGCAGCGCGTTGCCGGCGCTCGCGGCGAGCGCCGTCACCCAGGCGCCGTGGACGAGCGGCAGCGCGAACATCTCGATCACCACCGCGACGTAGTTCGGATGGCGCAGGAAGCGGTAGGGACCGCGGTCGATCGCCGCCTCGCCGGGGACCACGATGACGCGCGTGTTCCAGCGCTCGCCGAGCGTCGCGATCGCCCAGTAGCGCAGCGCCATCGAGCCGGCGAGCAGCGCCGTCATCAAGGCGGCCTGAAGCGGGCGGCAGGGGCGCCCGGCGGCGACGACCTCGAGCGGCGCGGCGGCGAGGAAGAGGGTGTGGAAAGCGACCATCGCGGCGTAGGCCGCGCGCGAGTCGGCCAGCTGGCCGCCGCGGGCGAGCGTGCGCGCCGCGTGGCGCTTCGACAGCACCAGCTCGACCAGCCGCTCGGCGGCGACCAGCGCGACCAGCGCCAGATAGAGCGCGCGGCTGTCGAGGCCGAAGAAGGTCACCGTCGGCTCGCCCCGCTCACCACCGCAGCAGCACCAGCTCGGAGCAGAAGCCGGGGCCGAGCGCGAGCAGCATCCCCCAGCTCTCCGGCGGCGGCCGCCGCGCGGCGAGCGTGTCGCGCAACACCAGCAGCACCGAGGTCGAGGAGAGGTTGCCCACCTCGGCGAGACTCTTCCAGGTCAGCTCGAGCGCCGCGCGCGGCACCTCGAGCGCCGCCTCCATCGCCTCGAGCACCTTCGGCCCGCCCGGGTGGGCGACCCAGGAGGCGATCTGCCGCCGGGTGAGACCGTGCTCGGCCAGAAAGGCGTCGACGTCGGCGCGCAGGTGCTGCTCGACCACCTTCGGCACGTCGGCCGAGAGGACGAGCTGGAAGCCGCGCTCCGAGACGTCCCAGCCCATCACCCGCTCCGAGTCCGGATAGAAGATCGAGCGCGTGGCGACGATCCGCGGTCCCGGCTCGCGCCGGCGCTCGCCGACCACTACGGCCGCCGCCGCGCCGTCGCCGAACAGGCCCGAGGCGATCAGGTTGGGGATCGAGAGGTCCTCGCGCTGGAGAGTGAGCGAGCAGAGCTCGACCGACAGCAGCACCGCCACCTGGTCCGGGAAGGCGCGGACGTAGTCGGCGGCGCGCGCCAGGCCGGCGGCGCCGGCGACACAGCCGAGACCGAAGATCGGGATCCGCTTGAGCGCCGGCGAGAGCTTCATCCGGTTCATCAGCCGGGCGTCGAGCGACGGCGTCGCGACGCCGGTCACGGTGACGAAGAAGAGGGCGTCGACCGCGCCGGGACGGAGGCCCGCGCGCGCCAGCGCCTCGGCGACGGCGCGCTCGCCGACCTCGAGCCCGACGCGGATCCAGGCGTCGTTGGCGCGGCCGAAGGTCTCGAGCGCGGCGTACTGCTCGAGCGGCAGCGCCAGGTGGCGGCCGCCGACCAGGACGTTGCGGTGCAGCTGCTCGATCCGGTCGACGTTGAAATAGCGGCGCTGCCAGTAGTCGCGCAGCGCCGCGACCAGCGTCTCCTGGTCGTAGAAGTGCTCCGGGAAGGCGGCGCCGACCGCGGCGACGCGCATCAGGGCCCTTCCGGCGGGCGGTCCCGGCGGGCCGCCCGCGCCAGCGCCGCGACCGCGAGCGCCGCCGCCGGCTCGGCGACGAGCGCCGCGCGCGCCATCTGCCAGAACGGCTCGGTCGGCAGCCGGGTGAGCGCCGCCAGGGTGAGGACCAGCAGCGGCCCGCGGAAGAGCCAGGCGGCGAGACCGGTGGCGAGGCCGTCGAGCCACCAGGAGCCGCTGCGCCCCTCGATCAGCAGGAACAGCGCCACCAGCGCCACCGCCTCGAACAGGAGCGCGGCCCAGGCGACCGCCGGCGGCAGGCCGCCCGGGCGAGCGAGCCCACGCGCTTCGAGCGGGCCGAGATCCGGCGCGTAGCCGAAGCCGTCGGCCGCGACCGCGGCGAGCGCGAGCACGAGCAGAGCGAGCGGGATCGCGAGCAGGACGAAGCGGAGCACGCTGCCGGCATGATAGCGCGCGCCTCTCGCGGCGGGCGTCTCGCGCCACCGGCGCGACCCCGGCCTCGCGCCTCGGGCGCGTTCCTGGATAGACTGCGCGCCGGTTCCCGCGCCCGCCATGCGCCCCTCCTGGCTCCAGCCCCTGCTCGCGACGCTCGGCGTCATGGCCGCGCTGCAGGTGCCCTATCTGGTGCTGCGGCGCAGCTTCCCGCGCCTGTTCGACCGCCTGCGCTACCAGGTCTGGGTCTTCACGGTCGGCGTGCTGGCCTTCGTCGCCTTCTCGCACGAGTCGCTGCTGCCGCCGCTCGCCTTCGCGATCTTCGCCTTCGTTGCCGCGATCCTGACCGTCGATCTGGCCTGGCGTGGCTTCGACCGTTTCGTCCTGGCCGCCCAGCGCGACGCGCGCGGCCGGCCGGCGATCCCGCAGCTGATCCGCGACCTCGGCACCTGGCTCCTGCTCGCGGTCGCGGTGGTGGTGGCCGGGCGGGAGTTCTTCGACTGGAAGCTGGAGCAGCTGGCGCTCGGCTCGGCGGTGGGCACGGCGGTGCTCGGCTTCGCGCTCCAGGACGTGCTCAAGAACGTCTTCGCCGGCATGGCGCTCCAGACCGAGCACCCGTTCGACACCGGCGACTGGCTCGAGGTCGACGGCGAGCCGCGGCAGGTGCTGGGCATGACCTGGCGCTCGACCCAGCTGCGCAACAACCTGGGGATCGAGTACCGCGAGCCGAATGCCAACCTGGTGACCGCGCGACTGAAGAACCTGGGCTCGGGGGTGGAGCCGGTCGGGGTGGCCGTCCGCCTCGGGCTCGGCTACGGGGCGCCGCCGCGGCTGGTCAAGGACTCGCTCGAGCGGGCGGCGCGACAGGCGCCCGGGGTCGCCGAGGCGCCGCCGCCGGTCGCCCTGATGGTCGGCTTCGGCGACTCCTCGCTCCAGTACGAGGTCCGCGCCTGGACCCACGACGTCCACCAGCTGTCGCGGGTGCGCGACGCGCTGCTGAGCCGGCTCTGGTACGGCCTCCACCGCGACGGCTGGAAGATCCCGTACCCGATCCGCGCGGTCGAGCTCGAGCCGGCCGAGCAGATCGCCACCGACAAGGCCGCTTGGCGCGCCCGCCGGGCCGAGGAGCTGTTGGCGCGGATCGATCTGTTCGCGACCCTGCCGCCCGAGACCCGCAGGCGGCTGGCCGAGGCGGCCCGCCACCAGTACTACGACAGCGGCGAGCGGCTGGTCGCCGAAGGCGAGAGCGGCGACTCGCTGTTCGTGCTCGCCCGCGGCGCCGTGACGGTCACCAAGTCGGGCAGCACCATCGGCACCACCTCGGTCACCCTGGCGGTACTGCGCGAAGGGCAGTACTTCGGCGAGATGTCGCTCTTGACCGGCGAGCCGCGCAGCGCGACGGTGAGCGCCGACGGCCCGGTCGAAGTCTTCGTCCTCGACCGGCAGGCCCTGGCGCCGCTGCTCGAGCAGGACCCGGCGCTGGCCGAGACGCTCTCGGAGCGGCTGGCCGAGCGGGCCGCCGCCACGGTCGCGCGCTTCGAGCACCGCCACGAGGAGATCCGGCGCGACCGCGGCCCCGACGGCGCCTCGATCCTGCGCCGCATCCGCACCTTCTTCAAGCTCGGCGCCCACTGACCCGGTTAGACTCGGTTCACTTCGCGCGCCCCGGCGGCGCGCCGGGAGCCGCGATGACCGACAGCTACTACGACCCGAGTGACCTCGGCCGCTTCGGCGAGATCGGCCGCAACGTGCCCGAGCTGGCGCGCAAGTTCTTCGACTGGTACGGCGCGGTGTTCGAGGACGGCGCGCTCTCGGCGCGCGAGAAGTCGCTGATCGCGCTCGCGGTCGCCCACGCCGTGCAGTGCCCCTACTGCATCGACGCTTACGCCCACGACGCGCTCGAGAAGGGCGCCGACGTCGACCAGATGACCGAGGCGGTGCACGTCGCGGCGGCGATCCGCGGCGGCGCCTCGCTGGTGCACGGCGTCCAGATGCGCGGCCACGCCGCGCGCGCGGGCGCCTGAGCGGTGGCTGCCGCCCGGCCCCTGCCGACCCTCGCCGCCCGGGGCGACCAGCTGGCGGCGCCGGCCGAGCAGCTGCGGGCGCTCGCGCGCGTGCCGCTCGCCGCCGAGTTCGAGCACAAGCTCGCCGAGCACGGCCTCTGGCCGCTCGCGCCGGAGCGGCTCGAGATCCTCCAGCTCAACCTCGGCAAGCGGTGCAACCAGACCTGTCGCCACTGCCACGTCGACGCCGGCCCCGAGCGGACGGAGCAGATGTCGCGCGCGACGCTCGAGCTCTGCCTGGCCGCGGTCGAGCGCGCGGGTGTGGCGACGGTCGACGTGACCGGCGGCGCGCCCGAGCTCCATCCGGACTTCCGCTGGCTGGTGCGCGAGCTCACCGCGCGCGGCCGCCACGTCATCGACCGCTGCAACCTGACCGTGCTGCGGCTCGAGTCGCAGCGCGGGTTGGCCGAGTTCCTGGCCGAGCACCGGGTCGAGATCGTCGCCTCGCTGCCGCACTACCGACAGCTCAACACCGACCGCCAGCGCGGCGACGGCGTGTTCGCGAAGTCGATCGCGGCGCTGCGAGACCTGAACGCGTTGGGCTACGGCGACGGCGTCTCCGGGCTGCGGCTGGTGCTGGTGACCAATCCGGTCGGCGCCTTCCTGCCGCCGGCCCAGCGCTCGCTCGAGGCGGAGTGGCGGCGGGAGATGGCGCGCCTGCACGGCGTCCGCTTCGATGCCCTCTACTGCCTCGCCAACCTGCCGATCGCGCGCCACTTGGAGTGGCTGCACGAGGGCGGCCACCTCGACGGCTATCTGGCGCGCCTGCTCGCCACCTTCAACCCGGCCGCCGCGCGCGGGGTGATGTGCCGGAACACCCTCTCGGTCGGCTGGGACGGCCGCCTCTACGACTGCGATTTCAACCAGATGCTGGAGCTCGGCGTCGGCTCCGGGGCGCCGGCCCACGTGCGCGACTTCGACCTCGAGCGCCTGGCCCGCCGCGCGATCGTGACCGCCCGCCACTGCTTCGGCTGCACCGCGGGCGCCGGCTCGAGCTGCGGCGGCGCGCTGGTCTGAAAGCGCGCCGGGCGGCGAGCTTGACGCCCTCTTATATTTCTAGTATTCTAGAACTATGAAAGAGCAGGAGGCCATCGATCGCCTGGCCGCGCTGGCCCAGCCCACCCGCCTCGCGCTGTTCCGCCGGCTGGTCCGGCGGGGCGCCGAAGGGATGGCGGCAGGCGCGATCGGCGAGGCGCTGGGCGTGCCGGCGCCGACCCTCTCCTTCCATCTCACGGCGCTCGAGCGCGCCGGCCTCGTCACCTCGACACGCAGCGGCCGTTCGATCCTCTACGCGGCCGACTACCGCGCGATGGAGGAGCTGCTCGGCTATCTGCTCGAGAACTGCTGCGCCGATGGGGGCTGCGCCCCCGCGGCTCCCCTGGTCGCGCCGCCGCGCGCGAAGAAAGCGAAGAGCGTTCCATGAGCACCCCGACGACGACGACCCCGGAGACCGCGCCACCGGCCGCCACCGAAGCGGTGGTCGAGAGAGTTCGCGACCGCTACGGCCGCATCGCGAGCGGCGAGCTCGCGGGCTGCGGCTGCGGCAGCGCCTGCGGCACGGCGGAAGCCGACCTGTCGCGCGAGCTCGGCTACTCGCAGCAGGAGCTCGCGGCGATGCCGGCGGGCGCCAACCTCGGCCTCGGTTGCGGCGCGCCGCTCGCGCACCTGGCGCTCGCCCCCGGCGAGACCGTGGTCGACCTGGGCTCCGGTGGCGGCATCGACGCCTTCCTGGCGGCTTCCCAGGTCGGACCGTCAGGCCGCGTGATCGGCGTCGACATGACCCCGGAGATGATCGCCCGCGCGAGCGCCGCGGCCGAGCGCGCCGGCCTGGCGCAGGTCGAGTTCCGCCAGGGCCGGCTCGAGCGGCTGCCGGTCGAGGACGCGACGGTCGACGCGGTGACCTCGAACTGCGTCATCAACCTGGTACCCGACAAGTCCGCGGTCTTCCGCGAGGTCGCCCGGGTGCTCAAGCCGGGCGGCCGGCTGGTGATCTCGGACATCGTTCTCGAGCGAGCGCTGCCGGCGGCGATCGCGGGCGACGTGCTGGCCTACGTCGGTTGCGTCGCCGGCGCCGAGACGCGCGCCGACTACTTCGCGCGCCTGGCCGAGGCCGGGCTCGGCGAAATCGAGATCCTCGCCGACCGGGACTACCTGGCGAGCTTGCTCGCCGCCGCGCCGCAAGAGGTCGAGGAGCTGTCGCGGCGGACCGGCGTCGCAGTCGAGGCCGTCGCCGGCTCTGTCCGCTCGCTCACCTACCGCGCCCGCCGGCCGCTCGGCTAAGAGCCTGTGAAGGAATCTCCAGCGGGTCGCGTTGAGGCCGTCAGACGGCCAGATTCAAGGCGCAGCGACGAGGCGATGCCATCGCATCGTCGAGGAGCTGCAACGCCGAAGATGGCCGTCTGCCGGCCACAACCCGAAGGGCAGCTGGGGATTACGGCTCGTCTCCGGCGTTGCTCGTCGTCGACGATGCTGCGGCATCGCCTCCTCCTCGCGCCTGGGATCCGAGCCGTAAGCCCCAGCTGCGCGACCCACTGGAGATTCCTTCACAGGCTCTGAGGACGGGCTTCGCCTCAGCGCGGCCAGGCGGCGGCCAGGTCGGCGGCGAGGGTGGGCAGGCCCGGGTAGCGCGCGAGCAGCTGGCGGATCTCGCGCGGGCTCGGACTGGTGGCGCCGCCGACCTGGTCTCTCGCGCGCCACTCGTCGACGGTCGGCAGCACGATCGGGTCGAGCTTCGCCTTGGCGAGCAGCGCGGCGGCGGCCGCCAGATCGCGCTCGAGCAGCGTGGCGAACCGCCGCTCGACCGCCACCACCTCCTCGTCGAGCAGTTCCAGCCGCGCGAGCTGCGACGGGCTGGGGCGCCCCTCGAAGCCGAGCACGTTGCCGTAGAGGTCCCCCAGCCGCTCGCGCAGCTTGACGTCGCCACCGA
The DNA here is from genome assembly GCA_014584695.1 of Acidobacteriota bacterium. GTDB lineage: Bacteria > Acidobacteriota > Thermoanaerobaculia > Multivoradales > JAGPDF01 > JACTMI01. Next base: position 4,479 of record JACTMI010000017.1, on the reverse strand, counting down.
TGTAGCCGTCACCCCCCATGACGAAGCTCGCGCGCAGGGTTTCGGCGTCGGCCGCGAGCTGGCCGAGTCGCTGGCGCGCGCCCCCCGAAAGCTTCGACGCACGCTCGCGCGCGGCGTCGCGCAGCGCGACCAGGCCGTCGCCGACGTAGGCCAGCCGCTCGATGCCGCGGTAGAGCCGCTGCTCGGTCGCCTGCTTGAGCCGCCGGTCCTCCTCCGAGTGGGGGTTGCGCGCATCGGCGACCAGATCGAGGTGGCCGGTGAGCGTCTCCTGCCCCTTGATCAGCCGCACTTCGTAGCGGCCTTCGGGCAGGCGCGGGCCCTCGAAACCGCCGAACAGCACCGACGAGGCCGGCGGCACCTTGGGCGGCTTCAACCGCATCGGCCAGCCGACCCGGTTCAAGCCGACGCGCTTGCCGCCGGGCAGCGTCGCCAGCAGCTCGCCGTCGGCGCCGCGGATCTCGACCTTGAGGTCACCGAACAGGTGCCGCTTCTTCAGCCAGTAGACGATCGACGCCTCATAGGGCGGATTGGGCCCGACGAACTCGTCGTTGCCGCCGAACCAGGAGCCGATCGTGGCGCGCAGCCGCTGCTCGGCCGGCCGCGATGGCAGCAGCGCGACATCGCGTGCCATCACCGCCGCCGACAGCTCGCGCAGCGGCGTCAGGTCGTCGAGAACGTAGAGGCTGCGGCCGTGGGTCGCCACCACCAGCGCTCCCGCGCGCGGCTGGAGCGCCAGGTCGTGAACGGCGACGCGGCGCGGGATGCCGCCTTCGAAGCGCGCCCACTGCGCGCCGCCGTCGAGCGAGATCCACAGACCCCACTCGGTGCCGAGAAAGAGCAGGTCGGGGCTCACCGTGTCTTCGGCGATCACCCAGGCGTAACCCTCGAGCTCGGGCGTCGCCAGCGATTCGAAGGTGGCGCCGAAGTCGCGGCTGCGGAAGACCAGCGGCCGCATATCGCCCCGCCGGTGGTCGTCGACCGTGACGTAGACGGTGCCGGCGGCGTGCCGGCTGGCGACCACGCGCGAGATCCAGGCGCCGGGGGTGACGCCGGCGAGCCCCTTCGACAGCTCGGTCCAGGTGGCGCCGCCGTCGAGCGTCCGCTGGAGCAGGCCGTCGTCGGTGCCGACCCAGATCTCGCGTGGATCGAGCGGCGACTCGGCGAGGGTGTAGATCGTGGTGTTGTTCTCGGCGGTCGAGTTGTCGATCGAGAGGCCGCCCGACTGCTTCTGCCGCTGCCGGCGCGGATCGTTGGTGGTCAGGTCCGGCGAGATCCGCTCCCAGCTCTCGCCGCGGTCGCGCGAGCGCAGCAGCATCTGGGCGCCGATGTAGATCGTCGCCGGGTCGTTGGGCGAAGCCACGAGCGGCGTGTTCCAGTTGAAGCGCAGCTCGGCCTCGCCCCGGCCGGCGTAGGGCTGGATGTCCTTGGCGTCGCCGGTGGTGAGGTCGACCCGGGTGGCGCGGCCACCCTGGATCGTGGTGTAGACGAAGTTCGGATCGGCCGCGTCGGCGAAGGTGGCGAAGCCGTCACCGCCGGAAAGCGACGTCCAGTCCTTGTTCTCGATGCCGCCCCAGCTCTCCGACGGACCGACCCAGGAGCTGTTGTCCTGCAGGCCGCCGTAGATCCGGTACGGATCCTGGCCGTCGACCGAGACCTTGTAGAACTGGCCGAGCGGCAGGCTCTTGACGAAGATCCAGGTGCCGCCGCGGTTCTCCGAGCGGTAGAGGCCGCCATCGGTGGCGAGCAGCAGCCGGTTCGGCGCGCGCGGATCGATCCAGAGGTCGTGGTGATCGCTGTGCGGGCCGCCGAAACCGCCCAGGAAGGGCGAGGTGAACGACTTGCCGCCGTCGGTCGAGATGGTCAGCGTCAAGCCCGGCTTGTAGACCCGGTCGTGGTCGACCGGATCGACGACCACCGCGGCGAAGTAGAAGGGGCGGATCTGGATGTTGAACGAGCGGTTGACCTCGACGAAGCTCGCGCCCGCGTCGTCCGAGCGATAGAGCGCGGTGTCGCCGTCGCCCGCCTCGACCAGCGCGTAGACGCGGCTGGCGCGCGAGGGCGCGACCTGGACCGCGATGCGCCCCTTCTCGGCCGCCGGCAGGCCGGCCGTGAGCGGCTGCCAGGTGGCGCCGGCGTCGGTCGACTTCCACAGCCCGCTGCCGGCGCCGCCGGAGCGGAAGAAGTCGGGATAGCGGCGGAAGCTCCACATGCCGGCGTAGAGGACGCGCGGCTCCTGCGGGTCCATCGCCAGGTCCGAGCAGCCGGTGTCGGCGTCGACGTAGAGCACCTTCCGCCAGCTCTTGCCGGCGTCGGTGGTCTTGAACACGCCGCGCTCTTCGTGCGCGCTCCAGAGCTTGCCGGTCGCGCAGACGTAGACCGTGTCGCGCTCGCGCGGATCGATCAGCACGCGGGCGATCCGCTCGCTCTCGGCGAGACCGAGATGGACCCAGCTGTCGCCGCCGTCGCTCGAGCGGTAGACACCGTCGCCGATCGACACCGAATTGCGCGTGCGCGACTCGCCGGTGCCGACCCAGAGGATCCGCGGATCCGCCGGGTCGACCCGCAGGTCGCCGATCGACTGGGTGTGACGGTCGAAGATCGGCCGGAAGGTGACGCCGCCGTCCTGCGAGCGCCAGATGCCGCCCGACGCGCTGCCGACGTAGATGGTCAGCGGATCGCCGGCCACCGCGTCGATCGCCATGATGCGGCCGCTCATCGTCGCCGGACCGATGGCGCGCGCGGCGAGGCCACCGAAGGTGTCGGAGGTGATCGGAACCTGGGCCGGAGCGGAGCCGGCGCCGAGGGCGCCGACCAGGGTCGAAACGGCGGCCGCGAGGCGGCCGCTCCAGCGCGGCACGAGCGTCATGGCGGTCCGGCTCCCGGCCGCCTCAGCGCGCGCCGCCCGCGGCAGCGGCGGGCTTGGGCGCGGGCATGCGGAAGATCTCGTCGTCGATGGCGACGCCGAGCTCGACTTTCTCGACCGTGATCGTCATCCCCTGCGGCGCTCCTTTCGGGCGCTGCTCGATCGAGTGCGGGAACATCAGGCCCCCGACCTCCTTGTAGTCGCCCATCGTGGACTCGAACTCCATCTCCTGGTCGCCCCGCTTGCGCTTGCCCTCCGCCTTGATCTGGAGCATCGCCTCGGCGTCCAGCCAGACGTAGGAGACGTCACCGCTCTTGCGCGTCAGCTTGAGCTTCCAGGCCTCGGTGCCCTCGACCGCCTCCTTGCCGACCAGCTCGACCGTGTGACCCTTCTCGCGCCAGTTGAACAGCGAGCCCTCGATCAGGTCCGCCTGCTGCTCCATGTCCTTGAAGTCGTCGCCGGTGACCGCTTCGGGATCGGTCTTGCCGAGGAAGGGCATCACCATCCAGGCCTGCTCGCCGTCGAACGCCTGGATGCCGGTCATCCCCTGGAGCGTGAACTCGAGGCGCAGCTTGCTGGGCCGCTTCCAGGTGATGGTGAACGGCGCTTCCTGGGGCCCGAACTGCTGCCGGCCGGTCAGGCGGGCGGTTTCGACGGCGGCGATCTTGTCGCGGCCGCCGACGGCGGCGAAGTGGCGATCGAGAATTTCGTCCAGGGTCTCGGCGGCCGCCGGAGCGGCGGTGAGCCAGGCGGCGAACAGGGTGGCCGCCAACGCGGCCGCGCATGAGCGCTTCATCGGTGGATCTCCTCTGGAATCCGCCCGTTTCGACCGGCGCGGCGCGCGACCGCGGCGCGCCCCGGACTGCGGTGCGGTGGGGCCAACAATACTGCGAAGCCCGGCGGTTGTGATTTCAGGGAATCGTCGTTCAGGCTTCCGGTGCGCCGAGAGCGCCGCGCAGCGGGCCGACCAGGGTGATCGAACCGGCCACCACCAGCAGGCCGGGGCTCGCCGCGAGCGCCACCTCGAGCGCGCGCCGGGGCTCGACTTCGAGCCGCGGCGGACGCGCCAGCGCTCCGGCCCGCCGCACCAGCTCCGCCGGGTCGAGCGCCCGCGGCGAATCGGGGCGGGTCAGGACGACGGCCGTGGCGCGGTCGGCGAGCGGTGGCAGCATCGCCTCGATCTGCTTGTCGGCGAGCGCTCCGAACAGCAGCGCGAACGGACGGCCCAGCCGCTCGAGGAAGCGCGCCAGTGCCGCGCAGCCGTCGGCGTTGTGGGCGGCGTCGAAGAGCACCGTGGCGCCGCCCGGTGCCGTGACGGCTTCCAGGCGACCGGGCCAGCGGGCGGCGGCGAAGCCGCGCTCGACGGCCGTCCGGTCGAGCGCCGGGAAGCCGAGCGCCGCGAGCTGCTCGGCGGCGGCGAGCGCCGTCACCGCGTTGTCGACCTGGTGCTCGCCGGCGAGCGCGAGGTCGAGTCGGTAGCTCGCCCCCCGGGTCGCCAGCTCCAGGCGGTGCCCGTCGAGGCCGCGAAACGCGGCGCGCTCGATGGCGACCAGCGCCGCGGCGCGGACGAGCGGCGCGCCGGCCGCCGCCGCCGCGGCCGCGAGCGCCGCCGCCGC
>JACTMI010000027.1 GCA_014584695.1 Acidobacteriota bacterium | reverse complement strand
GTCGAGGGGTCCGCCTCGCTAACTCCAAGCGCGCATCGGGGATAAGAGCACGCGTACGACGAGAAGGCCGCGGACGCTTCTGTCACCGCTGGTATGAGCCAGGAACCGGGATGTACTCTTCAACGGATCCGCTTCGATTCAGTTGGCCATATGTGTATGGCAACGGCAATCCACTCCTCTGGATCGATCCGTTGGGTTTGGTAGTGTGCAGGGGTATTTGGTTCCCACTTGGCGCAGGACGGCTTGGCGACCCGGTCTCAGATCCGGGCGCAGGGGGAGGGGCACCAGCCATTGCGAAGCCACAGACGGCACGGAATCTGATCCCTGGAGGGAGGATTGCCCCAGCAGCTCCACGGCCTCCGGGGGGTAGGGTACCGCGCTCCGTCATCCCGCCTGGGGGCTGTCGTTGTGGTTGGTTGTGCCAGCCCTGCGATGAAGGCGCTGCGCCTGGTGCGCCACTGTGGAACTGGGGCCTTTCAGTGCATGACGGACGAGACATCACGACGGGCGATGGGTGCTGGTGCCGGAGTCCAGGACCTCAGACTGGGTGCCGCCTTCCAATCTGCGAGGATGACCCGCCTGGCGTGAGGATGGACCGGTGGTGGGAACCCCAGCTCCTTTCGCCATGGGATCCGCCACCAACCGACCCAGACTGGCTTGTAGCCTGGGACTGAGGCAATGAGAATCGTCGCGACCGGACCTGGGCGATTGCTCGCGCAATGCACCATTGCGTCGATCCTCTCGGCGCTCTTGCTCGGGTGCTCGACGCGGGTCCTTGATTCCCACGTCGGGCGGCCGCTGCCACTCCCCGAGGGTGCCTTGGAGGTCGAAGTCGTCGACCTCGGGGAGGGCAGCCAAGAGGTTTCATTTTACCTCGAGTGCGAGCACCGGTCTTCGAAGGTTCTCGAGTTCTATGGGGATTGGGCTGCTGATCGAGGGTGGAAGAAGGTGCCGGAGAAGGAGGAGCCCTGGAGCATGGATCGCTGGGAGTCGTTCGGGCCGCCTTGGGACCAGACGGACCAGTACTTCGTGCATTGGCGCAGCTCGGACCGAACCTGGAGCCTCCGAATCGCGGTTCGCCATCGCACCGGAAGCTCTCACCAGTTTGCGATCATCCAGCTCGTTCCCTATCAACTACTTTCTTGACCACGCACCGCGGGAGTGCGCCTGGATCCCCTCCAGAGCGACCGGCCCCTCCTGGCGGCAGCGGCAACGGGTCGTGTCAAGCGGCGCGCAGCCTCGCGAAGTGGCTCCAGGCTTACGCTTTCTGGGTTGCGGCAGTTCTTGAGCCCAGATTCTCCTGGAGTCCAGCTGGCTCGTCTGGGCCGAGGTGGCCCGCCGGCAGGGCCGCCCCGATCTCGCCGCGGCTCGCGCCGCCACGGCCGCGCGGCTGCGCCGGTGAGCCCGGCCGCCGCGCCGGTAGACTAGGCGCCCATGGCGCGGATCCGCATCCTCTCGGACCAGCTGATCAGCCAGATCGCCGCCGGCGAGGTGGTGGAGCGGCCAGCCTCGGTGGTAAAGGAGCTGGTCGAGAACGCGCTCGACGCCGGCGCGACGCGCCTCGAGATCGACCTCGAGGGGGGCGGACGCCAGCGCGTGCGGGTGGCGGACGACGGCGCGGGGATGGATCGCGACGACGCGCTGCTCGCCTTCGACCGCCACGCGACCTCGAAGATCGCCGTCTTCGACGACCTCGAGCGGGTCGCGACGCTCGGCTTCCGCGGCGAGGCGCTCGCCTCGATCGCGGCGGTGGCGCGGGTCGAGCTGACGACCGCGCTGGCCGCCGGCGAAGGGACCCGCGTGAGGATCGAAGGGGGGCGCGTTCTGGTCGCCGAGCCGGCGGCGCGCGCGCGCGGCACCACGGTCGACGTCGAGTCGCTCTTCTTCAATGTCCCGGCCCGGCGCAAGTTCCTCAAGTCGCGCGAGACCGAGCTGCGGCGAGCGCTCGAGGTGGTCGAAGGCTACGCCCTGGCGCGGCCCGAGGTGACGCTGCGATGCCGGCACGAAGGGCGGGTGGTGGTCGACGCTCCGGCCGCCGGCGCCCGCTCCGGAGCCGACCCGGCCGCGCTGCGGGCGCGCATCGCCCAGATTTTCGGCCCCGGCCTCGCCGGCGAGCTCGCGGAGATCCCCGCGGCGGCCGGCGCCGGCTTGGTCCCGGGGGCGTGGGGGTTCGTGGGCTCGCCGGCGACCGCTCGCGGCCGGCGTAGCTTCCTGTTCGTCAACCGCCGTCTGGTTCGCGATCGCGCGGTGCTGGCCTCGTTCTATCGCGCGGTGCGCGAGGAGTGGCGCAGCGACGAGTTTCCCGCCCTCTTCCTGATGCTCGATCTGCCCCCCGAGTCGGTCGACGTCAACGTCCATCCGCAGAAGGCGGAGGTGCGCTTCCGCGACGGCGCGCTGGCGGCGCGGCTGGGTTCGCTGCTCCGGATCGCTCTGGCCGCCGCCCGCGGCGAGGAGGCGGCACCCCTGCGGCCGCCGGAGCCGTTCGCGGGCGCGCCGCCGGTGGCTTGGTGGGGGCTCGGCGGGCGGGACGGGGGCGGACCTGCGAGCGAGCGCGGGGAGATCGCCGAGCCTCCTCCCGGCGGCTTCGTGGCGGTCGACCTGCCTTGGCGCGCCTCCGCCGACGTGCCGCCCGCGGCCGGAGAGCCAGGGCGAATCGCGGTCCCCGCGCTGGCGCCGCTCGACCGGAGCCCGATCCCGCTCTCGGGCCGTACGGGCGAGACGCGACCCTTTCGGCTGCTCGGCCAGTACAAGGGCACCCTGATCCTGCTCGAAGGGCCCGACGGCCTCTACCTGATCGACCAGCACGTGGCTCACGAGCGGATCCTCTACGAGCGCCTGAGGAGGTCGCTGGCGCAGCGGGCCCCGGCGAGCCAGCGTCTGGTCTCACCGCTGCTGCTCGAGCTGTCGGCGGCCGAGCGGCTCCGCCTGCTCGAGCTGGCGCCGGCGCTCGAGACGCAGGGCTTCGAGCTGGCCGAGCTCTCCGGCGCCACCTTGGCCCTGGTGGCGGCGCCGGCGGAGCTCGGCGCGGAGGCGGCCCGCGGAGTGCTGGTCACGCTCGCCGCCGATCGCGACGCCACTCCGGAGACGCTCGGCACGCATCTGCTGGAAGCGTTGGCGGCGAGCCAGGCCTGCAAGGCGGCGATCAAGATGCACCACCCGTTGTCGGCGGAGAAGCTCGAAGCGCTGGTCTCCGAGCTCTTCCGAGCCGAGAACCCCTACGCCTGCCCCCACGGGCGCCCGGTCGTGCTGGCGATGTCCGACGCCGACCTCGAGCGTCGTTTCGGCCGGCGATGAGATCGATTTCGATGGCGCTGACACACGGCTAGGATCGCGATGGTGTCCGACAGGTGGAGCGAGATCGAGGCCCGGCTGGGTCACGAGTTCGGCGATCGGGGGCTGCTCGAGGCGGCGCTGACGCACCGCTCGCACGCCAACGAAACGGGGGGCACCGTCCACTACGAGCGGCTCGAGTTCCTGGGCGACGCGGTGCTCGGTCTGGTGGCCGCCGACTGGCTTTTCCGCCGGCAGCCGAACGAGGCCGAGGGGGAGCTCTCGCGGCTCAAGTCGGCGGCGGTCTCGGCGCCGGCGCTCGCGCGCGAGGCGGAGCGCCTCGGGCTCGGCGCCTGGCTCCGGCTCGGCATCGGTGAAGAGCGCAGCGGTGGCCGGACCAAGGCCTCGCTGCTCGCCGACTCGCTCGAGGCGGTCTTCGGCGCGCTCTACCTCGACGGCGGTCTGCCCGCCGCTCGCCGGGTCATCGAGCACTACCTCGAGCGGGGCTGGTCGGCGGAGCCGGGGGCGACGCTCGACGCCAAGACGACCCTGCAGGAGCTGGCCCAGGGGCGCGGCTGGGAGCTGCCCGTCTATCTGGTCACCGGCGAGACCGGACCCGACCACGACCGTCGCTTCGAAGTCGAGGTGCGCGTCGGCGGCGAGATCGTCGAGCGCGGCGCTGGCCGCACGAAGAAAGAGGCACAACAGCAAGCCGCCGCCGCCGCCCTCGCACGCCTCCGCGCCGACCCCGGTCCTCAGACCGACGCCCCACCCTGAGTTCGTCCCCACGCTCCAGCCTTCACGTTTCGGCCCCGGCGCCAGCACCGCCAACGACCCGGCCTGAGACCAGAAGAAGGAAAGGACCAGAGAAGGAAAGGACCAGAGAAGGAAAGGACCAGAGAAGGAAAGGACCAGAGAAGGAAAGGACCAGAGAAGGAAAGGACCAGAGAGACTCCTCCTCCTGGCCGGGCAGCGCCGCCCGCCGAACCCGTGCCGCCGCCCAGCGAGCGCTCCGCCCGCCCCCACACTCCCTTCAATGGGCTCTTCGCTTTTCGCGCTTCCGCCCGCGACTCAATCGAGCCGCCCAGCGAGCGCCCCGCCTGCCCCCACACTCCCCTCAATGGGCTTTTCGCTTTTCGCTTTTCGCTTTTCGTCTTTCGCTCTTCGCTTCTCGCTATTGGCGCTTCCGTCCGCGAGCCCGTTACGCCGCCCAGCGTGCGCCCCGCCCACCGCCACACTCCCTTCAATGGGTTTTTCGCTTTGCAGTTCGCTTTTCGCGCTTCCGCTCGCGCCTGAGTCACGCCGCCCAGCGAGCGCCCCGCCGACCGCGGCCTCCTTTCTATGGGCTTTTCGCTTCTCGCTCTCTTGCCCTTCGCCTTGCGCTTCTCGCTCGCCCCTCGGCCTTGCTCCCGCCGCACTTCCGAGCCCGCGCAGTGCGATTCGCGCCGGGTTCTCTATACTGAATCCATGGCGAATACGACGAGGAGCGAAGTGCGCGAAATGACACGGCTCGGCGGCGGCCGCCGCGTGCCAGGCAGGAACGGAAGACGAGCTGGATTCCACCGGCTCGTCGCCGGCGCCATGGCTGGCGGGCTGTTGGTGGCCGCCTGCGCGACCAACCCGGCGACGGGGCGGCGGCAGCTCAACTTCTACAGTGAGGCCCAGGAAATCGAGCTCGGCAGTCAGGCCGACCGGGAGATCACCGCACAGCTCGGTCTGGTCGACGATCCGGAGCTCCAGGCCTACGTCGCCGATCTCGGCAAGCGGCTGGCCGCCAAGTCCGAGCGGCCGCACCTGCCGTGGACCTTCCGCGTCGTCGACGACCCGGTGGTCAACGCCTTCGCGCTGCCCGGCGGGTTCATCTACGTGACGCGCGGCATCCTCGCGCACATGCGCTCGGAGGCCGAGCTCGCCTCCGTGCTCGGGCACGAGATCGGCCATGTCACGGCCCAGCACGGCGTCAACCAGATGTCGAAGCAGCAGCTGGCCGTGGGGGGGCTGATGGTCGGCATGGTACTGGCGCCGGAGGCGGGGCAGCTGGGCCAGCTCGCCCAGGCGGGACTCGGGCTGCTATTTCTCAAGTACGGCCGCGACGACGAGCGCCAAGCGGACGACCTCGGCTTGCGCTACCTGGTCGAGACCGGCTACGAGACGCGCGAAATGGCCAGCATGTTCCGCGTGCTCGAGGGCGTGGGCGAGATCGCCGGCGCGAGTCGGCTGCCGAATTGGCTGTCGACTCACCCCGAGCCGGCGCAGCGGCGGGAGCGGACCAGCCGCCTGATCGCCGAGCGCGGCTACGCTCCCGGTGAAGTGGGGGGCGAGCGCTTCCTCCGCCGCACTGACGGTCTCGTCTTCGGCCCCGATCCGCGCGAGGGCTACTTTCAGGATGGCGTCTTCTACCACCCCGAGCTCGCCTTCCGTGCCGAGTTCCCGCGCGGCTGGCGGCGGGCCAACGAGAAGAGCCGGGTGGTGGCGCTGCACGCGGATCAGATCGCCCAGGTCGAGCTGGCGCTGTCGCCCGCGCGGAGCGCCGGCGAGGCCGCGGAGGCCTTCGTGCGGCAGGAGGGACTCACCGCCGACCGGCCCCGCCGGACGCAAGTCAATGGGCTTCCGGCCGAGACCGCGTCGTTCGAGGTGGCTCGCCAGCAGGGGAGCTCGATCACCGGCGCGGCGACCTTCGTCGAGCTCGGCGGCCGCGTTTTCCGGCTGCTGGCGGTGGCGACCGCCGACCGGGCGGCGAGCGTACGGCGCGAGCTGGTGGCCTTCCTCGACGGCTTCGCCCCATTGACCGACCGGCGCCACCTGGACGTCCGGCCGCAGCGGATCGCCCTGGTCGAGTTGCCCCGCGCGATGAGCTTCGACGAGTTCCTTCGCGCCTACCCGTCGGAGGCGGACCCGCGCGTCGTCGCACTGCTCAACGGCGTCGACGATCCGGCGTCGTCGATCGGCCGCGGCAGCCTGCTCAAGCGCGTTCAGGGCGCCCGCGTCGGCGACTGAGCTCGAGCGCCCGGCCGCCGGAGCGGTGCGGACCGGACCAGCGGCGGTAGCGCGGCGACGGATCCGGGTAGCATCTGCCGCGATGAAGGCCGAGGCGCTGCCCGAACGGATCGGCCGCTACCGGGTCGTCGGTGAGATCGGCCGCGGCGCGATGGGCCGGGTGTATCTCGCGCTCGATCCGAACCTCGAGCGGCGTGTCGCCCTCAAGGTGATGTGGCCCGGCACGGGCGAGGATCCCGAAGAGACCGAGGAGCTGCGGCAGCGTTTCCTGCTCGAAGCCCGCGCGGCGGGGCGGCTGGCGCATCCCGGCATCGTGGCGGTCCACGACGCCGGCACGGATCCCGACACGGGGCTGCCGTACCTCGCCATGGAGCTGGTCGAAGGCGAGTCGCTCGAGGGAATGTTGCGGCGAGTGGGGCGGCTGCCGGCGCTGCTCGCGGTCGACCTGGCGGCCCGGGTGGCGCGCGCGCTGGGCTACGCCCACGCGCGCGGCATCGTGCATCGCGACGTCAAGCCGGCCAACATCCTGCTCGCGGACGACGGCGCCGCCAAGATCGCCGATTTCGGCATCGCCAAGCTCGGGGGTCTCGGCGTGACGCGCGCCGGCCGCGTCCTCGGCAGCCCGTTCTTCATGTCCCCGGAGCAGGTGCGCGGTCTCGCGGTCGACGGCCGGTCCGACCTGTTCTCGCTCGGCGGCGTGCTCTACCGCGCGCTGACCGGCGAGCTGCCGTTCCCGGGCGACGGGCTGGTGACGGTGGCGTTCAAGGTGGTCGAGGTCGATCCCCGCCCGATCGACACGGCGCTCGGTCTGCCGCAGGAGCTGCTCGAGGTCCTCGCGCGGGCGATGGCCAAGAACCCCGGGCAACGCTACGGCACGGCCGAGGAGATGGCGGGTGCGCTCGAAGCCGTCGCGCACTCGCTCGCCGGTCCGGCGCACGCGTCGGCTGGGATCGAGAGACCGGCGTCGCCGATCTCGCCGGAGGGAGCCGCTGTCCTCCCGCCGAGCGACCCGTCGCTGGCGCATGGGGCGACTCTCAGGCTCGAGGAGGAGGGCCTGGTCGCGACCGGCGCCGGGGCGTCGCGATTCCGCTCGCGGCGGCGGGCGCTGGCTCGCCGACGCCTCTTCCGCCGAGTCGCCGGCGGCCTGTTCCTGGTGGCGGCCGGAGCGCTCGGAGCCTGGTGGGCACAGTCGGGGCTGGTGCCACTGCGGCCGCGAGCCGCGGCAGGTGCGGCCGCGGCGCCCACCGCGGGGGCGGGAGAGACTGCGACCGTGGTGCCCGCGCGGGAGTCGATCGAAGTCCGGGAGGAGGAGCCGCCACCGCTGCGCGGGCGCGAGATCGAGTCGGTCGCGCCCTCCGTTGCCGCTGCCACTCCGCAGCGCACGGCGCAGCTCGACCTCGCCTATCGCAATCGGCTCGGCGAGGCGACGCTCTCGGTGCGTGTCGACGGCCGGCCGGTCTGGAGCCGGGAATTGCGCACCAGCCGGAACCCCATCCGCCGCACGTTCGGCGATCCAGTGGTCGAGACGTTCGCCGTGCCAGCCGGCCTGCGCGAGATCGAGGTGCGGGTAGTTGGGCGATCGATGGCGGTCGACGCCGCGGCGACCATCGCCGGGCGGTTCGAGGCCGGGGGGCGGCGCACGTTGCGGGTCGTCTTGAATCCGTATTCTGAACGGGTCAAGCTGTCGTGGGTCCCCGAATGATACCGCTCCACTGCCCTCATTGCGCCGCCGAGCTCGACGCTGAGCCGGCGGCGCTCGCAGGCCGGGCGCTCAGGTGCCCGGCTTGCGGGCTCGCGGTTCAGGTGCGAACCGGCGAGGCGGCACTCGGGGCGGCGACCGGCTCGCCCAGCACCGCAAGTAGCTCGAACAACTCGGCTGGCACCTTGTCGAACAGCACCTTGTCGAACAACTCGGCTGGCACCTTGAGCTCGGACGACTCGGCTGGCACCTCGACAGCCCCCTTGGATACCGTCGACTACGGCACCCTTTTTCAGCCGCGGGCTCTGCTCGAGGTGCCGGAGGAACGACGCTCTCGAGGGCGTGCGTCCGGCGGCCCGGCGGGCACCCAGCCCCTCGCGCGCCCGGACGAGCCGCCGCGCTTGCCGCCGCCGGTGAGGGCGGGCTACCTGCTGCGGGTGGGCGCGCCGGCCGGCGAAGAGCGTCTCGCACTCCCTTCGGCGCTCGTTGTGATCGGCCGCGAGGAAGCAGATATCGACCTGGGCGACCGTTCGGTGTCGGCCCGCCACTGCCAGATCGAGGCGATCGGCGACGAGTTCTTCCTCCGCGACCTCGACAGCCGCAACGGCACCTACCTGAACGGCGCGAGGGTCCGGTACGCGGAGCTACGCCCCGGCGACCAACTGCGCGCCGGCCGCACCGTCCTGGTCTTCCGCGCGGAAGGCGACGCCTTCCGACACAGAGGTAGATAGGTGCCAGCCGAGTTGCCGGGGTCAGTGCCTGCGGGGAAGTGACTGCACCTCCGAGGGCCCGGCAAAGGCATCGGTGTCGCTCCTCGAGGGGGCCGTCAAGCGCACCTCCGGCTCGATGCGGTTTCTCTTCTGGTGAGCAGCAAGGCGCCGGGTCGCCGCGGTTTTCGATGGAGCGAGCGATCGCCTGGGATGCTTCTGCGAGACGCCCGTGAAATGGGCTCCGAGAACCCGACGGACTCTAAAGAGGAGCTGGCCGGAAGGGCATCGCCGGCGGAAAGGCACCCTCGGGGAAGATCACGTCGAGCGCGCCGGAGCGCAACCGCTCGGCGGCTTGGCGATAGGCGCCGAGGAAGGTCCGATACGCGACCCGCAGTGCGTCCCTGGCGGCGGACGAAGCGACGTGAGCGAGCGGAGCGGGGCCCTTGTCGATCCGGTTCGGCTCGTGCCTGGTGTCCTGGCGGAGTAGGACTTCCCTGCCGAGCGGCGGCCGGCCCGTTCTGAGCTCTCGGGACCGCCCTTCTCGCTCGATCTCCTCGACGATCTCGCGATGCCGGTGGCGCCGCTCGCCCTCAGCGAGTTCCTTCCAGCATGGCAGCGGCGCGAGCCACAGGGTCTCCACCGTGGAGAAGGAACCTGAATCGGACTTGAGTCGCTTGCGCTGGGCGGCGCTGCGGAGTGTGTGGTCGACCCAGCGGCCTTCGAGTGGTTCACCAGTGAGAAGAGCTCGCGCGCAGTGGGCGCCGGGCCAGTCGAGCGGGGAGGCGACGAGCCCCTCTTTGACGCCGTGAGAGAGGATGTAGCGGAGGCGGGCGATCTGAGATTCCGCCTCGTTCGAGACGAGAATCGCCTGGTACCTCCGACCCCAGAACTTCTCCCGCCACCGAGTCAGTCGGCCCGCCTTGCGAGCGAGGTTCGAGTTCAAGTAGTTCATGAACCGGGCCAGGCGTTGGGCGTCCGGAACCGTCACCAGCAGGTGGAAGTGGTTGGACAAGAAGGCAAAGGCGTGGAGCTCGACCGGGTAGAGCCGGGCTGCTCGAGAGAGGACGCCGAGCGTCAAATCGCGAAGGACAGGCGAGGGTCGCAATAGGAGCCGCCCCTGCACGGTGCGGCAGGTGACCTCGACCAGCGACTCGGGCGGAATGAAGCGCAGGCGACGCGGCATATCCATCAGAGACGGATTTCGCACCGCCAGACTCTCACAACTCGGCTGGCACCTTCTTGGTGCAGCACCTTCTGTGGTGTAAGGCCTGTGGCGCCATCGCTCCCGGGAACCTCCCAGGCGGCTCGAGGGTCCAAGATGGCGAGCCCGGGGAAATCGGCGCGCGGCGACGCTCGGGAGAGGAGGTGCCACGATGCGACAGGCAGCGGTGAGCCAAAGTGTCGATCCTAGAGGGAGGGAGGCGAGAGCGGCCACGAGCTCGTCCGAGCTGTTCGGCGCCGAGGAGCGGCGGGATCGGGAACGGCTCCGGTGGGCGGTGGCGGGCGCGCTCGTAGTTCATCTGCTGATCCTCCTCGCGCGTCTGCCAGGGCTGATGGCGGCGGCGCCGCCACCCCTCGAGAGGCGGGAGGTGATCCGCTTACAACGCTACCGCTTCGAGCCGCCCCAACCGCCGCGAGAGCTGGTGCGCGAGCCGCGCCGCGTGCGCGTACCGGTGCCCGACCCGACGCCGGAAGAGCCCGAACCTCTGCGGGCGCTCCAGCTCGAGCGGCCGCCACTCGACTTCGACTTCGACGAGGGGGCGATCGTGATTCCGGAAGGGCCGCCGCAGGCGGCGAGCGACGGTGCTCCGATCCCGGTCGGCGGCGAGGTCGTTGCGCCGCGCAGGCTGGTGGCGCCGATGCCCGGTTACACCGAGATCGCCCGTCGCGCCCACATCCAGGGGATCGTCATCGTCCGCGCGATCATCGACCGCGAGGGGCGCGTGACCGAGGCGCGCGTCGAGAAGGGCCTCGGCTTCGGCCTCGACGAGGCCTCCCTCGACGCCGTAGGCCGCTGGCGCTTCGCGCCAGCGACACTCCACGGCCGCCCGGTCATCGTCTACTACTTCCTCACGGTGCGCTTCGAGCTCCAGTCCTAGCCCGTCGGCGAGGCATCCTCGCTGGTCGCCGAGGATCGCTTCCCCCTTGCTGAGCCAGGAGACACCGAGGGCGACAATCGCCGTGGCTTCGAGCCAGTAGACGGGACGCCGTCGCTTGACCGGCGGCGCGGACGGACAAAGCGCGATGCCGATCACGCCGATGCTCTCGCGCTGGGTCAGGTAGAAATCGACCTGCGAACCGTCAGGCGAGGAAGACGGGGGGCATGACGATTCCTTGGCGGGTCGGCGACTGCTCAGGGTGTGGTAAGCGTCCAATGGGGCGCGAGCGTGCCGGTCTCGAAACCGTCGAGAAAGATTCCCGCGCAGCGCGGGAGCTGCGCGTCGAGCGGCGTGACGAGCCCCGGCGTGACCAAGCCGAGGACGTCGTCGTTCTGGACGACGTGACCGTGGATGTCGGTGACGCGCAGGTCGACGGGGAAGTCGATGCCACTGCCGCTCGCGGTCACCAAGAAGTAGTTGTAGTCCTGTCGCACCATCGTGGTCCAAGTCGGCAAGCCATCCTGGCGGATCTCGACTGAAGCGATCGCGTAGCGGTGGTCGCGCACCTGGAGGGCCAACCACCAGACATTCGATCCCTCCTTCTGACGGACCGTGAGCGGGGAGGCAACGGGGCATTCGATCGAGCGGAAGGCGACCGGCACGATTCCGGCTGGCGGGTCGGCGATGATTTCGAAAGCCTCAGCGGAGAGGTCGAGATGGCCCGCCGGGCACTCTGGGCACTGATCGACGACGCGGACGTCGACGACGCCGTCCGGTCCCCAGACCCTGAGGCAACGGCCGCACTGCGCCGAACCGTTCCAGTCGGGTGCCGCGACTGCCGCGACCAGCGGCGTCAGCTCGGCGTCGAAGGAGCAGTTGCCGGTTCCGTCGGCCGCGTAATAGGTCGCCACACCGGTCAGTTCCTGGAAAACCGCCGGGCAGTCGGGCACCGCATCGGCAGCGGCCGGCGCGCCGTTCAGGGGCAGTAGACATGGGAGGACGACGAGGTGCGTCGCGAGGTGCCTCGGACTCATGCCGGCCCTCCGGATCGGTGGGGGATTCTACGCCGACCTCCGGCTGGGCCCAGCCTGATGACCAGGTGCCACCCGAGTCACCCGCCAAGGTGCCAGCCGAATCCCGTGCGCGCGCGGCCGGTCAAACGCCTGGGGAGCATAGACTTGTAAGGAACCCGAGAGGAGATCATCGCCATCCGGTCGGTTTGCATTCCCACTGGGGCCGAAGCCGCCGCGGCCCTCGCCTCCGAGCAAGCTGGGAGAGCGATTTCCCGCGCCCCCGCACTTGGGCGGCCGCTCTTGCCGGTCCTGCCCGGCGCCAGCCTCGAGCGACGCCTCAGATGGCGTTGATCCGAATGCCGGGGCGCGCGGCACGCTGGCTCCCGCTCGGCGTCGCGTTGTTGCTCTTCCTGGTCTCTTACTTGCCCTCGGCCGGCCCGCACGCCGGGCAGGGGGACGTGGCGAAGTTCCAGCTCGTCGGGCCGGCTCTCGGCACCGCGCACCCGACGGGCTACCCGCTGTACACCCTGATCTCGCACGCGGCGGCCCGCATGGCGCCAGGTTGGAGCTGGCCGGCGGTGACCAATCGACTCTCGGCGGTGCTAGTGGCGCTCGCGGCGGCAGCCGTCGCAGCGGGAGCGCGGGCGCTCGGGGCCCGGCCGAGCGTGGCGCTCGCGGCCGCCCTCGCCTTCGGCACGGCGCCGGCGGTGCGCGGCGCCGCGGCGGTCGCCGAGGTGTATCCACTGCACGTCCTCTTCGTCGCGGTCGTGCTCGGCGGGCTCTGCGCGTACGCTCGCAGCGGGCGGAGCGCGCCGCTGGCCGTCGCCGCGCTCGGCGCCGGCGCCGCCTTCGCCCACCACGCGACGGCGATTTGTCTGGTGCCGGCTCTCGTCGCCGCACTCGCCGGCCGGCCACTGCCCGGCCGGACCTGGGGGAGACTTGCGACGCTCGCGGGAGCGCTGCTGCTCGCGACAGTTCCCTACCTCTATCTGATCGAACGGAGTTACACGGAGGAGGCCGCTTACCTCGAGGCACGCGCCCAGAGCGTGGCGCAGCTCACCGACGTGGCGACTGGCGGGTCGTTCCGAGGGAACCTGGCCCGCGCCGGTCCCGCCGAGCTGCTGCGTGAGCGCATCCCGCAGCTCGCGGGCTCAGCCCTCGCGGGAGGATGGTGGCTGCTGCCCGCCGGGTTGGTGGGGCTCGGCTGCGCGCGCGGCGGGGCGCGCCGAGCTCTCATCGGCTTTCTGGCCGCTTCGGCGCTCTTCCTGCTGCTCTACGACGTGACCGACTTCGAGGCCTACTTGCTTGCGCCGTTCGTGGCCCTCGCGCTCGCCGCGACGCCGCTCGTCGAGCTTGCGGCGGGAGCCATCGCTCGGGGGACGGGAGCGGCGATGCCGGCGCTCATCCTGCCCGGCCTGGCGTTGCTGCCGCTGCTCGCGTCGGCGCCAATCGAGCCCGCTGAGACGGCACGCCAGCGGGAGATCTTCGCCCTTGCGGCTCTCGCTGAAGCGCCGCACGGTTCGGCGCTGGTCGTCTTCGGACACGAGCGGGGTCTCACCTTCGAGCTGTTGCGGGCGCAGCCGCCCGGCGCGCCCGGTGTCGGCCTGCTCCTCGTCCCGGAAGCGGCGCTCGACGCCCCGTTTCTGCTCGGACCGGTGGCGCGCCACCTGGCGGAGGTCGCGCCGCTCCGCCTCCCGCCCCACGACCGGGCGCTCGCGCCCGGCGCGCCGCTCTTCCTCGTTGACCCGGGCGAGGAGGCGCGGGCGCGCTTGTCGGCGCTCGGCTTTCGCCTCGAGGGTCGGCCGGGGAGCCTGCTGCCGCGGCTCGCCATCGCGGGCGCGATTCCGCCGCCGCTGGCTTTCCTCGCCGAGCGACTCGAGCCGGCCGGGCCGGTCGATCGCGCCCTCGCGCGGCTGCTCGACCCGGCGTTCGACCCCCTGCGCGCCGCGCTGGTCGTCGGCGGTCGAGAGCGGCGCGGGGGCGGCGGCACCGTCGACCGCGTCGAGGTCGCGCCCGACCGGTTTCTCGTCGATGTGAGTGTCGCGCCCGGCGGGGGGTGGATGGTGCTCCAGGAGTCGCTGCGGGACCGCTGGATCGTCCTGGTCGACGGCGTCGAGGCGGCGAGCTTTCAGGTCGACTACGCCTATCCGGCGGTCGAGCTCGAAGCGGGCCGTCATGTCGTCGAGCTCGAACGGGACCGGCGCCCGTTCAGCTGGGGGCGGTGGCTCGACTCCCCGTGGGGCTACCTCGTTCCCTGACTTGCAGATACTGCGGTGGTTCTGGGGCCCACCGGAGTGGCGGCAAGGCGAGGAGGGGGAGTGAGGCGCGAGATGCGACTCCCCGCGAATCGGCTGGCACCTGAACGGGAGCGGCGTCAGCGGCGGCGCGCGGCGAAGGCGAAAGCGTCGAAGTACTTCTGCAGGGACTCGGTGGTGGTCCCATAGCGGTTCTCTCCGGCGAGGAAGTCCGCCACGACCTCGCGCGCCCTGGCGATCTCCCGCAAGCGGGCGACCGAACGGCGGTGCCGCGGGTCGTCGAGGGTGAGGTCGAGCAGCTCGCGCGCCCGATGACAGGCTCTTTCCGAGAGCGCCGGGTTGCTGCGGGACCGCCGCACCGCGCGGCCGACCTCGCTGCCGACATTGCCCAACTGCTCGACGTGCGAGAGTTCGAACCAGCGGCCGGCGGCGAGGTCGCGATGCCCGGCGCTCATCGCCGCACCAGACGACCGACCAGCGCGGCGATCGCCTCGCGCGTGCCCGGGTCATCGACTCCTCGCGAGCGGTTGCCGAACGACGGCCGGAGGTTGATCATCGAATCGAACTCGAGCCAGTCGTCGCCGGGCAAGTCGGGATAGAGGTCGATTCCCCACAGATCCGACTGCTGGGAGCCGTCGGCGAGCAACTCCGCCTCCTGGTCCGCGTGCAGATCGGCATCGAGGAGGAGGATGGCCCGCCGCAGGTCGACCGGACCCTTGACCATCTCGCCGAACCGCCTACGCGCGCGCGCAGCTCCTCGACGGCGATCGGTTCGCTCTCGGTCACGCGGCGCATGGTGGTCGAGGGAATTCTATCCGCCCCCGTTCGGACGGAGCGCGGTCCTGAGCCGCTCGTAGTCGTCGGCTCGCGCCCGCAGCGTCAGGACGCGCAGGACCGGCAGGACCTCCATCGCGAGGCCGAGGATAGCCCACGGCCTGCGCTGGAGATGCAGCCTGGTTCAGCCGGGCCGGCGGGACGGGTGCCAGCCGAGTTGCGCTCGCCGTCCCGGCCCGCCAGCGGGTCCGGCGCGCGGCCAGCGCGCCGCAGCAAGTCGGCTGGCACCCGTGCAGCAGCTGTCCGCCGCGGGCCGCGAATCGGCTGGCACCTGTGCAGCGCACCTGTGCAGCAGCTGTCCGACGCGGGCCGCGAATCGGCTGGCATCTGTCCGGCAGCTGTCCGATACCTGTCCGGCCCGGTACCTTTCTGAAAGCTCCGAGCCTCCGTTGGTCTGGTACCCTCGGCCTTGTCGTTCGAACATCGACTCGCGCGACTCGGGGTGAGGCCGGCGCGAGAGAGGGAGGGCGCCAGGTGGACTATCAAACGGACGGCCGGAGGCAACGCCCCCAAGAGTTGCGGGTCGGCGAGGGCGGTCAGGAGGTGGCGGTCTTCCGCAAGGTCAACTTCTTCGTCTACAACCTGCGGGGACGAGTCGGTGGGCTCGACTACCAGCTCAAGCTCCCAGCGCCGTGGAACGGCCATCGCTACCAGCTCTGCGCGGATAACCAGGTGCTGGCGACCGCGACTCGGCACCGTCGGATGCACGCCTTCGAGGCCGATCAGCCGCTGAATCAGCACTTCTTGGTGGAGTTCGAGCTGGACGTCGCGGGCAGGATTCTGAAGCTGGTTCCAGAGGATCGCCATGGCAGCAGCTTCCGGCTCGAAGAGTCGGGCCAGGAGCGCGGGCGGCTCGTCGGGCGCCCGTTCGACGCCCAGGCGCAGGGCGAGTGGGAGGCGGACCTCAGCGCCCCCGACGGCTGGTCCGTGCCCCTGGCGGCCTTCGTCGCCTGGCTCGCCCGGGAGAGCCGCGCCCGCATGAGCAGGTGACCCGCACGGAGTCCGTCGGCGGGCCTGGAGCGCACCCCCCCGCACCGCGCCAGAGCCGCTGAGAATCGGCTGGCACCTGCGCGGCTCATGGCCCGGCCTCGACGACGACTGGGTCGCCGAGCGCGACGCGGCCGGGCTCGACGGTCGAGCCGTAGACGCCGAGGCAGCCCTGGCGCACTTCGGCGACCGCGCGCAGGATCGCAGGGTCGCGCTCGGTCGACGCGGGATCGATGGTGATCACGACGCACCGGCCGTCGCGCTTGTCGACGCGCAGCCGGAGCCCGCCCACGCGGAGCACGCTCCCGATCCAATCATCCTCGGCGAAGGGCTCCTCCGCCGCGGCTTCGACCAGGAGGTTGGGCCGGAAGCGCTGGACCTCGAGCCGGCGGCCGACGAGCTCGCCGAGGCGGTGGATCGTCTGCGTCGTGACGAGCGACAGGGGGAAGGTGTCGAAGATCCCGCGGCTCTGCCGGATCACCTGCGTGCCGTCGGGTCCGAGCTCCGCGGCGAGCGCCGGCTCGGTCACGTCGAGGAGGGCGCCCGACGGCGTCCGGACGACGGTCGGCGAGGTGTCGGGCCGCGCGGCCTCGGTGAAGGAGGGTCGGTAGTGGCTCATCGCTCCGCGCTCGCGCAGCGTGAGCCAGGGGAATCCGCTCCGGACCACGTCCGGGCGCACGAACGCCCAGCGCCGGTCGCCGGCGAAGCCGTGCCAGGACGCCTCGACTTCGGTCAGCGGCTCGCCCGCCATCGACTTCACGGGGTAGCGATAGAGTCCGACGACGCGACCGACCTGCCTGCCGTTCCGAGAATCCACCATCGGGTCACCTCTTCGAAGGCGCCCTGATTCTCCGAACCGGCGTCGAGCGTGACGGAGGTCGATCCGCTGCAGCGCCTCTCGACGGCGGGCGAACGCCGCGAACGCGGCGCCCCGGAGCTAACGACAGGTAGTCCACCAGAGACGCGCAATCGGGTCAAGCGCCGCCCGCCTTTCCTCGGCGCGGCCGCGCTCGCCACGGCGGCTGGACCCGGTTGCCTGAAAGGAGCCGCCATGATGGATCGCGCGTTCGGTCGCAGGCTCGCGCTCGTCGCTGCCTGCCTCGGCCTCGCCGGCGACGTCGGCTACATCCTCGCCGGCTGCGCCAGCGCCCCGGGCGCACCCGACGACGGCAAGTTCACCCTGACCCTGGTCCGGGAGGCCACTGGCCGCTGGCTGATCCGCTCGGACATGGACCACGCCAATGTCAGGCGGACGCCCCCGGCGGAGGGCCAGGGGCCCCCCTGATTCAGGCCCCGCGCGGTTCCGGGGCAGGTGCGGAAGGTGGGGGAGGTGCCAGCCGAGTCGCTGCCCAGGTGCCCCCAGCCGGCGATCGCTCGAGAGCCCACCTTACTGCCGCGAATCGGCTGGCACTTCTCCGGCACGTTCCGAGCCCGATCGCTCAGGGTGTCGTGTCGAGGTCCACACGACGGCTCTCGACGACTCCGGCTGCCACGGAAACGCTGAGCTTCCGTTTCGCGCCGCGGATCTCGGCGACCTCGATTTCGTAGTCGCCCGGCTCGAGCTGGAAGCGGATCGGGTTCGAGCTCGCCGCCTTGTAGGTGCGCCCTTGGTCGATCCCCTTGTCGCCGGCGCGGACGGCGACCGTGGCGTCGACCAGGGTCGAGCCGCGCACGACCTCGACGGCGAGCTCGCCCGAGGCGAACTCGCGCGCGACCCGCGCCGTGCCGTTCGGCTCGACTTCGATTCCGTGGCTCTCCCAGGTCGGCCGACCGGAGATCTCGAGCGCGGTGAGCACGAGATCGTAGGTGCCCGCCGGCAGCGTCGCCCGCGCCGGGTTCGAGCTCGCCGTCCGGTATGTGCGACCTGTCGCCACGGCGCGCTTCCGGTCGCCCGGGGCGAACAGCTGCCAGGTGACGTCGGAGAGGGCGCCGTTGCGGGTGGCGCCGATCGAGACCGCGCCGGTCGAGTAGTCGTAGGCGCGCTCCACGCGCGCACCGTTCGCGATTTCGACCACTTCCTCGCGCTCGGCGGCGCCGTCGATGCCGACGGCGCGCACCCGAAGCCGGTAGCGTCCGTCCGCGAGCGGGATCGTCCGCGGATTGGTCTCGGCGCTGGCGTAGGTCCGTGCCGCGACCGCGATGCCGTCGGCGAGCGGCTCGACCCGGACGGAGATGTCCTGCAGGGCGCCGTTGCGCGTCGCCCGGACGACCAGGGAGCCCGCCAGAGCGTCGGCCGGGCGCGCGACCGCCGCGCCCAGGGCTGCCGCGAGCTCGCCGGCGTCGGCCGCGGGCAGGTAGAGGCCGCCTCCGGCCTGCGCCGCGCACTCGAGCGAGGAGACGTCCTGCAGGGCGACGTCGAAGCCGACGACGTGCAGGACCAGCTCGCCGCCCTTCGCTCTCGCTTCGCGGACGGCCGCGCACGGGTCGCCGCCGCAGGTTTCGAGCCCGTCGGTGACCAGGACCACGGTCGAGCCGGCGGGAGCCTCGCGAAACGCCTGCGTCAGCGCGGCGGTGATCGGCGTCTTCCCCTTGGGGCTCAACGCCTGGAGCGCCCGACCTAGCGCCGCGCGGTCGAGCCGTGCGGTCGGCAGCAGCGTTTCGATGTCACCGCAGTCCCCGTCGCGCCGGTGGCCGTAGGCGACGAGCGAGAGCGGCGTGCCGTCGGCCAGCCGTTCGCCGAGCTCGCCGACCACGCGCCGCGCGGCCACGATCTTCGCCTCGCCGCCGACGTCACCCCACATCGAGCCCGAGGCGTCGAAGACCAGCACGAGCGGTTTCGGTTCCTGGCCGGCGGGCGCCGGCCCGGCGGCGGCCAGGACGAGGTGGGCTCCCAGCGCGATCGAGATCGTCGTGCGGTGCATGCTCCCGCCTCCACGTAGTGAAGGCGGCAACCTATCAGAGCCCGAGCACGGGGTGGCGGAGCTTCGCCGGCTCACCCTGCTGCCGCGAATCGGCTGGCGCTTGTCGCTCGTGACGCGGGCGTTGACGAATCACCGATCCACGGCTAGCGTGGAATCGAGGTGTTCCAGTCGTTCGAGGACGCGACGACTGCCGATCTCTTCGCGGAGCGCGATAGCCGCGCCGCCCGGCGCATTCCGAAGGAGCTCTGGCCGGCGGCGAGGCGCAAACTCGAGTGGCTGGACGTGGCACACCGGCTGTCGGACCTCGCGAGCCCGCCCGGCAATCGCCTGGAGCCGCTCCGGGGCGACCGCCGGGGGCGGCACGGCATCGGGATCGACGACCGGATCAACGACCAGTACCGGGTGGCGTTCCGGTGGGAAGGGAATCATGCCTACGAAGTCTGCTGCGAGGACTATCACGCGTGACCCGGCGCTACTCGGGCCGGCGATCCACCCCGGAGAGATGCTGCGCGAGGAGTTCCTCGAGCCGCTCGGGTTGACCCAGGTCGAGCTCGCCGGTGAGCTCGGGATCTCGGTCAACCGCCTGAACGAGCTCGTCCTCGGCAAGCGCGGCATCACGGCCGACACGGCGCTCCGCCTCGGCCGCCGCTTCGGCACCACGCCCCAGCTCTGGATGCACCTCCAAGCCGACTGGGACCTGCACCGGGCGCTCGGCAAGGGCTCGGCGGCGTAACGCATCCTCCGCGAGGTCGCCGCCGCGGCCACGACCCTCGGGCTCGACCGACCCGGCGCCTGAGCCTCGGCTCGAACCGCTGGAGCGCGCTTTCGCGGATTCGCGCTTCAGACGTGGCGGCACCCCGGGTTGAATACTTCGGGGAAGCGCTCGAGCACTTTCGCCGGCACCTGTGCGTGGCTCACGGTGTCCGGCGCGAAGGCCGGCGCCAAGCGGGTGACGGTGGTGACCCAATCGCGCAGGCGTTCGTCGTCGCGCGGGTTCTGGTCGGCGCCGTCGGAGTCGTCGCCGTGGGCGCGCGAGGAGACGAAGGCCTGGAACTGGCGCAGGCAGGCCGGGCGCGCGCCGCCGTAGTAACCGGGGATGGTGCTGTAGAAGGCGAGGCAGCGGAGGAACCAGGAGAAGGGGGAGAGCGGGAAAGTCAGCAGGAAGCCACCGACGGTGGCGAAGAATCGGAAGGCGCCGGCGAGGCCGGAATCGTGGCCGAGGTTGAACGGCGCCGCCATGGTGACGATGTCGAGCGCCACCGGCACCGGGTCGAGGCGCCGGTCGCACCAGTCCCCCTGCTCCCGCCGCCGCGGTCGGCAGCGCAGGTCCCCCGCCGCGTGCACCGCGACGACGCCGCCGGCCGAGAAGCCGACGAGGTGGAGCTTGACCGCCGCCAGCCAGGGCGAGGAGCGCACCTTCTCGTCGATCGCCCGATCGATGGCCCGCGCGATCGCCGCGCCGTTCCGCCCCGCGGTCCGCCGCGGCTCGTAGCGCACCCGGTAGAGATCCCGCACGCAGCAGAGCTCCCCTTGGTTCCTCGTCTCCCGAGAGATCTCGCCCCCGAGCGCCGCCACGAAATCCGCCTCGGCCCGCCCATAGTCGATCTGACACCGCCGATCGAGCTCCCCCTTGCCCGGAAACCAAACCGAAACCGACCAGATCCCCCCCGCCGCGCACAGCTCACATTCCGGCACCACCCCATTCCCACCCACCCACTCCAAGCTCGGCAAGCCCGCCATACCGTGCCCTCCTGATGCTGCCCCGGATTCCGGGATCGCCCTCCTCAACGCTACGGTGCATGCTCGCGAGACAGATCGAAGCGGAGCGCTACCGCACCCGCTTCCGCCGATTCCTGATGTAGTCCGCGAAGACGAACTCCCCGAGGTGGTCGGGGCTGGCGAAGTAGGCTCGGCCGCGGTTGACTTTGGTCAGGCGTTCGACGAAGTCTTGGAGCCAGGGGTCGGTGGCGATCATGAAGGTGGTGATGACGACTCGCTCTCGGCGGCAGAGGTCGGCTTCCTCGAGGGTGCGGTTGACGATCTTGAGGTCGAGGCCCATCGGGTTCTTGTAGACGCGACCGGCCTCGGTGATGGCGCTCGGCTTGCCGTCGGTGATCAGGAAGACCTGCTTGTTGGGCTGCTTCTGACGGGCGAGGATCTGGCGGGAGAGCTGGAGCGCCTCGCGGGTGTTCGTGTGGTACGGGCCGGCCTGGACGTAGGGGATCTCGCCCAGCGAGATCCGCTCCGCCCGGTCGCCGAACAGGATCACCGCCAGGTGGTCCTTCGGGTACTTCGTGGTGATCAGCTCCGTCAGCGCCAGCGCCACCGTCTTCGCCGGCGTGATCCGGTCCTCGCCGTAGAGGACCATCGAGTGGCTGACGTCGATCGCGACCACCGTGGCGCAGCTCGTCAGCGGCTCCGTCTCCTGGACCTCCAGGTCCTCCTCCGCGAGCGCCAGCTCTCCGTGCGTGCGCTTGAGCGCGTTGTGGAGCGAGCGGACCGTGTCGATGCGGTGCGGCTCGTCGCCGAACGAGTAGGGCCGCGTCTCCGGCAGCGGCTCGAAGCCCTCGCCCGCGGCGCGGACCGGGTGATAGCCGGGGCCGCCTTGCTTCAGCGAAGAGAAGATCTCCTCGAACGCGCTGCGGCGGATCCGGCGCTCGCCCGATGTCGAGAGCACCAGCCCGCCCTCCTCGTCGCGCTCGAGCAAACGTCGCTCCTCGAGCTGCTGGAAGAACGCCTCGAGATCGAGCGCCGGGTCCAGATACCCCTGCTCCTGGAGGTACCTCATCCACTCCATCGCCCGCTCCGGATCGCCGCCCGAAGAGAGCAGGAGCTGATTCCAGATCCGCGTCAGATCCATCTCCGCCAGCAGCTGGCGGAGCAGATCGGGATCGAGGTGGAAATAGCGGTGGCGCATCCGCGCCCCAGCCTATGCGAAACCGGCGGCGGCGCGGTCCGGGCTCGGCGCCGAGCGATCTCCGTCACCAGCCCGAAGCGTCTCCCGCCTCGAAGTCGTCGCAGAAGAGATGGCTCGGCGAGAGCGCCCAGAGCTCCTGGCCGAAGCCGGCGCTGCGGGCGGAGAACAGGACGCGGCCGTCGAAGGCCAGCGGGCGCGGGCTCTCGACCTCGACCTCGTGGCTCGCGAACAGCGCGTGCGCGGGCGCCACTGGCCCCGCGCCGCAGAACTTGAAGAGCATCCCGTCGTTGCTGTTCGTGGTCGGGTAGGCGAAGAAGTAGAGCGCGCCGCCGACGGTGACGTGCCCCTCGCCGCCGACGACCACCGCTCCGGGATCGACCCGGGCGAGGCCGAGCGTCGTAGCGCGCCAGAGCTCCGGCGTCGAGACCCCGGCGCCGGGGTCCGCGCCATCGACCACCACGCGGCCGCGAAAGGCGCCCTGGTAGCCCCAGGGCTCGAGCGTGGTCGACAGCGGTGCCGGCGGCGCGACGCCGTCGTAGCGCCAGATCTGGAACTGCTCATCCGCGCCCTCCGCCTGGAACGTGAGGTCGTCTCCGACCACCGAGTAGCAGCAGGGGTAGTCGAAGGGCTGGCCCGGAGCGGCCGCCACCGCCTGCGGCGTGTCGACACCGTCGTAGACGAAGACGAGCTCGTCGTCCTGCGGCTTGGCGGTGAAGACCAGGCGGTCCCCCCACGCCACCAGGTCGCGCGGGAAGGAGCTGCCTCCACCCGGCGCGAGGTCGAAGAGATCGGGCGTGGAGACGCCGTCCCAGCAGAAGAGCTCGAAGCCGGGCGTGCCGGAAAAGGCCCCGAAACAGAGCTTGCTGCCGGCGACCGCGAATCGCTGCGGGACACCACTGCCGCCGATGCGGACGTCGAGCGCCTCTTCGACCGTCGGCCCGTCGGGGTCGTAGACCCAGACCTCGCGGTCGTCGGAGGGGCCTCCCTGGAAGTAGAGCTTGCCGCCGAAGGCGATCAGCTCGTCGGGGTTGCTCTCCTGGCTGTCGGGGATGAGCTCCGGCGGATCGACGCCGTTCCAGCGGTAGAGGGCATTGCCCTCCGAATCCGGCCTGCCGACGAAGTAGACGACCCCGTCGAGCACCGCGGCGTCGAGTCCCGCGAGGCCGGAGGCCGTGCCGGGGCCGATGTCGGTCAGTCGGGCGATCTGGTCCGCGGCGGTCGGCGCGAGCCCGCAGAGTGCGAGCGTGGCGGCCGTCAGAGTGGAGCGGAGAGCGCGGTGGTGCATCGAGTTCCCCCTTCGGAGGGGAGATCGACGTTTCCCGCCGATGGGGGCCAGCTGGAGGGGAGCCAGGCGCGCGTGACCGGCCGGCCGACCGCTGCGCCGCGGTCAGTTGACGTCGCCGCGCCGTGGGCCGCGGCGGGTCGGCTTGAGCAACTGGAACTTCAGCAGCTCCTTGTAGGAGATGGCGCTGTCGAGGTCGTGGCGCGCCAGCTGGACCGCCTGGTGGAGCCCCTCGAGCACCAGCTCCGCCCAGAAGGCGCGCAGCTCGCGGTCCTCGGCGCCGCCGCCGGCCCTCTGGTCCACCAGATCGAAGAGGCCAGGGACGCGCGCCAGCTCCGCTTCATAGGAGGCGAACGGCTGGTCGTCCGAAAGCGTCACCGCGTTGCCGGCCGCGAACCAGGCCAGGATCGGCGCGTAGGGGCCCGGCGGCGCGCCCTCGGGCGCGGCCTCGCGCTCGAGCTCCGGGAAGAGACGGCGGAAGAGATCGCCGGCGGCTTGTCCGGTCAGCTTGCGCACCACCACCTCGGCGCCTTGCTGCTCGCCCTCGTAGACCATCTCGAGCTTGCCGGTGATCGCCGGCGCCAGGAGCGGCAGGTCGCAGACCCGCGGCAGCACCGGGCGGTCGCCGGTCAGTAGCGCGCGTCGCTCCAGGTTCGAGACCAGCAGCTCGAGCGCCGAGATCGCGACCCGCGCCGACACCCCCGAGCTCTGGTCGACCAGATCGCTCGCGCGCGCGGCGATCGAGATCCCCTCGACCAGCAGGCGGACCGGCTCCGGGATCCGGATCTCCGGCAGATCCCGCTCCGTCCAGGCCTCGCGCGCGGTGATCTCGGCAGCGAGCTCCGCCGTCGGCGGATAGTGGGTCAGGATCTGCGACGCGATGCGGTCCTTGAGCGGCGTGATGATGGAGCCGCGGTTGGTGTAGTCCTCCGGATTGGCGGAGAAGGCGAACAGAACGTCGAGCGCCAGGCGGACCGGGAAGCCGCGGATCTGGAGGTCGCGCTCCTCGAGCAGGTTCAGCAGGCCGACCTGGATGCGAGGCGCGAGATCGGGCAGCTCGTTGATCGCGAAGATGCCCCGGTTCGTGCGCGGCACGATGCCGAAGTGGATCACCTCCGGGTCGGCGTAGGTCAGCCGCCGCGTCGCCGCCTTGATCGGATCGATGTCGCCCAGGAGGTCGGCGATCGAGACGTCCGGCGTCGCCAGCTTCTCGTTGTAGCGTGCCTCGCGGGGGAGCCAGTCGACCGGCGCGTCCTCACCCGCCTCCTCGAGTCGGCGCTGGCCCCAGGTCGAGACCGGCGCGAGCGGATCGTCGTGGATCTCGCTGCCGGCGAGCTCCGGCACCTCGTCGTCGAGCAGCGTCACCAGCTGGCGCAGAATCTTGGTCTTGGCCTGGCCGCGCAGGCCGAGCAAGATGAAGTCGTGGCCGGCGAGCAGGGCGTTGACCACCCCCGGCAGCACCGTGCGGTCGTAGCCGACGATGCCGGGCAGCAGCGTCTCGCGCGCCGCCAGCTTGCGCTTCAGGTTGGCGCGCACCTCCGCGCGCACGGTGCGCGGGCGATAGCCGGAGGCCCGCAGCTCGCCGACGGTCCGCGGCCGCCGGCTCACGCGCCGTGCTCCTCGGCCTCGAGCCAGCGCTCGGCGTCGATCGCCGCCTTGCAGCCCATGCCGGCGGCGGTCACCGCCTGACGGTAGGTCGGATCGGCGACGTCGCCGGCGGCGAACACGCCCGGCAGGCCGGTGCGGGTGCTGGGCTCTTCGACCAGGAGGTAGCCGACCTCGTTCATCGGCAGCTTGCCGCGGAAGAGCTGCGTGTTCGGCTCGTGGCCGATGGCGACGAAGAGACCCTGGGCCGGATGGTCGGTGACCGCGCCAGTCGCCACGTCGCGCAGGCGGACGGCGGTGATCCCGCCCTCGCGCGTGCCGACCACCTCCTCGACCACCGCGTTCCAGACGAAGGCGATCTTCGGATTGGCGAAGGCGCGGTCCTGCATGATCTTGGAGGCCCGCAGCTCGGCGCGGCGGTGGACCACCGTGACCTTGGAGCAGAAGCGGGTGAGGTAGTTCGCCTCCTCCATCGCGGTGTCGCCGCCGCCCACGACCACCACCTCCTTGCCCTTGAAGAAGAAGCCGTCGCAGGTAGCGCAGGCGGAGACGCCGTAGCCCATCAGGTGGGTCTCCGAGGGCAGTTCGAGCAGCTTCGCCCGCGCGCCCGTGGCGACGATCAGCGCGTCGGCGGTGTAGGTGGCGCCGCCGTCGGTGACGATCGAGAAGGGCCGGGAGTCGAGCTCGACCCGCTCGACGGTCTCGAACTTGACCGTGGTGCCGAAGCGCTTGACCTGCTCGCGCATCTGCTCGATGAGCTCGGGGCCGAGGATCCCGGCGGGGAAGCCGGGGTAGTTCTCGACCTCGGTCGTGATCGTCAGCTGGCCTCCCGGCTGGGTGCCCTCGAACACCACCGGGGCGAGATTGGCGCGCGCGGCATAGAGCGCGGCGGTCAGCCCGGCGGGACCCGAGCCCAGGATGGCGACGCGAAAGTGAGAGACGGCGGGCTGCTGCGGGGTCGTCATGCTTCGAGAGTCTCCTGTTGCAACTTCAGTGTGCTCGCTAGCCCGAGTGTGTCACCAGCGAAGGAACGACCAGAGAAGAAGAACACCATTCGTGGAAGACAAACAACACTCATAGAAGAAGCTCAAAGAAGAAGAAGCCCATAGAAGGAAAAGACCATAGAAGGGATAGGGTGGAGACTGCGGGCCCGCGCGCTGGTCCGATCGCCGCTGTCGGTTCCTGGACCCTGCTCGGCTGGTGCTGTCTTTCCTTATCTGGTCTGTTCTTCTTCTCAGGTGCTTCTCTCTCGGATCCGAAATCCCCAGGTTGCTGCCCGGTCCGATGGTGGGATCGGCGGAGAAGGGAAAGACCATAGAAGGGATCGGGTGGAGACTGCGGGCCGCGCGCTGGTCCGATCGCCGCTGTCGGTTCCTGGACCCTGCTCGGCTGGTGTGCTTCCTTATCTGGTCCTTTCTTCCTATCAGGTCTCTTCTCTTCTCGCTTCGAGGCCCCAGCGGTGCTACCCGGCCCGGGGGTGGAATCGGCGGAGAAGGAAAAGACCCTAGAAGGGCTCGGGCAGGGAGTGTGGACCGCCCGCTGGTCTGATCGCCGCTGCCGGTTCCTGAGGCCTACTCGGCTGATGTTCTCCCTTATCTGGTCCTCTCTTCCTATCTGGTCTTTTCCTCTTATCTGGTCTCTTTCTCTTACCTGGTCCTTGGTCCTTTTCTCTTTGCCTGGACTCTTCAGTCTGGCTTTGCCAGGCACCGGCGCTGGCGCCCGCGTTCGACGGCAGGGCTGTCCGGCCTCTCTGGGGTGTGCTGACTCCCGCGGACGGCGCTCGCCGCTCGCCCGAGGATGGTGAGCACTATAACAACGGGATCCGGGCCGGGATTCCAGCGCGGCTTCGTGGGTCGCACTAGAATGCCTTTCCAAGCAGACAAGGAGACACGAGCATGGCCAAGAAGATCGGATCCAAGAGAGCTGGCGCTGCCGCGGCGCGCGGGCGCAGTCTCGCCAGCGAGAAGTTGATCGGGGCGCTGAATCGGCAGATCGGTAGCGAGATGCATGCTTCGATGCAGTACGTCTCGATCGCCACCCATTTCGATTCCGAGAACCTGCCGCGGCTGGCGCAGTTCTTCTACCGGCAGGCCGAAGAAGAGCGGACGCACGCCATGAAGTTCGTCCGCTTCGTGGTCGACGTCGGCGGCCGGGTGCGGGTGCCGGCGATCGCGGCGCCGCGCGCCGACTTTGCGACCGCGGCCGAGGCGGTCGCCCTCTCGCTCGAGTGGGAGCACACGGTGACCGACCAGATCTACGCCCTGGTCGACCTCGCGCGTGCGGAGGGCAACTACATCGCGCAGCGCTTCCTCGACTGGTTCGTCAACGAGCAGCTCGAAGAGATCAACACCATGGAGACGCTGCTGTCGATCGTCGAGCGCGCGGGCGAGGACAATCTGCTACTGGTCGAGGACTACATCGGCGAGAACCAGATCGGCGGCGAGGCGCCGGAGGGCGAGCCCGAGGGGGCCTGAGCCCGGATTCAGCGGGTCGAGCGGCGGTCAGGAGGCCGGGCCGGCGGCGAGCAGGCGCTCGGCCAGGGCGACCGCGTTGAGCGCGCCGCCGCGCAGCAGGTTGTCCATCACCGCCCAGATCCAGAACCCCCCCGGCGTCTCGGCGGCGCGGACGTCGCCGATCAGCAGCGACTCTTCGCCGGCGGCGGCCACCGGCCCGAGCTTGCGCGGATCGCGGAACGAGCTCGCCGCCGGCGAGCGAACCAGGCGGCGGCGCACCTCCGCGACGGTCGCTTTCGGATCGACCTCCAGGTAGAGGCTGAGCGCCAGGCCGTGGAAGACACCGGCCTGAACGATCTGGACCGACAGCGGGTAGTCCGCCGCGAGGATCCGCCGCGCCGCTTTCGCGACCTCGCCCGGGTCGTCCGGCGCTGGCAGGAGGTTGAAGGCGATCTGGGTCGGGAAGATCCGGTGCTTCGGGTGCCCCGCGAAGGCCAGGATGCCGCGCGTCTGCTCGAACAGCTCGTCGAGCGCGCCGTCCTCGGCGGTCGAGACGGAGGCGAGTACCGTGGCCTCGGCCCGGCGGGGATCGAGCCCCGCCAGCGGATCGAGCAGCAGCGCCAGCGCGACGGCGGCCGGGTGGGGGCTGACCAGCCGGTCCAGGCCGAGGATCGCGTCGGGGCGGACGCCGGCCACCGCCGCCACGCCGTCGCCCTCGCCGGCGCCGCGCGACAGGACGATCGCGGGGACCCGCTCCGGCAGCAGCGCCAGGGCCTGGCGGTCGCTCTCGATCCCGCCGCAGAAGAAGACCAGGTCGGCGCCGGCGAAAGAGTCCAGGTCGAGGCGGCCGACGAAGGCCGCGCCGCCGGCGCTCTCGGTCAGCTTTCCGACCTCCTCCTCGTCGGCCGAGACCAGCCGCAGCTCCCGACAGAGGTCGGGCCGCGCTTCCAGCCGCTCGCGCAGCTCCTTGCCCACCAGCGACGTGGGGTGGACGATGACGATCGAGTGCATGGGCCCCTCTTCAGGTTTCAGCTGTCGGTGGCGCCGGCCGGCGCGCCGAGCCGGCCGGTTAGCCAGAGGACCGGCCCGGACAGCGCGTAGAGCACCGAGACCGCGGGCAAGAAGGCTTCGGGCCAGAGCGCCAGGAAGACGAACAGCCCGGCGATCGGCAGCGCGACGCGGTAGCTGCGCCGGGTCGCGAGATCGACCTTCTTGAAGCTCCAGTAGCGGAACGTCGAGACCATCAGCAGCGCCAGCGCGACCAGCCCCACGGAGACGCCGCGAATCAACCAGGGGCGCCAGTCGGGGGGCGGCGCGATGAGCAGGAACGAGGCGACGACCGCGGCCGCGGCGGGGCAGGGGAGGCCGGCGAACCAACGGCTGTCGAGCCGGGCGGTTTGCACGTTGAAGCGGGCGAGCCGCGTCGCGGTCGCGACCAGGAAGAACAGCGGCACCAGCCAGCCGATCCGCGGCAGCTCGCGCAGGCCCCAGACGTAGGCGATCACGGCCGGGGCGGCGCCGAAGGTCACGACGTCGGCCAGCGAGTCGAACTCGCGACCGAAGTCGCTCTCGGTGCCCATCATCCGCGCGATCCGGCCATCCAGGCTGTCGACGATCGCGGCGACCAGAATGCAGACGCCGGCGGCCTTGTAACGGCCGCCGAGCGCGACGACGATGGCGAGGAAGCCGAGGAAGAGGTTGCCGACGGTGAAGGCGCTCGGCAGCAGGTAGGCGCCGCGCCGCAGGCGGGCCCTCACCTTGCCGGCGGCGCCGCGGGCGATCACGGCGGGCCGCCCGGCCCGGCCGTTCCCGGCTCGGCTGTTCCCGGCTCCGCCGTTCCGGGCTCCGCCATTCCGGGCTCCGCCATGGCGGTCTCGCCGTTTCTCACCCGCTGGCCCACGCGGACCAGCACGCGGTAGCTCTCGGGGACGAACAGATCGACCCGCGAGCCGAACTTGATGACTCCCAAGCGGTCGCCCCGGCCGCAGCGGTCGCCCGCGCGCAGGTAGGAGACCACCCGCCGGGCGAGCAGGCCGGCGAGCTGCCGGACGCCGATCCGCTCGCCCCCGGGCAGCGCGAAGACGTTGGTGTAGGCCTCGTTCTTCTCGCCCACGTCGGGGCGGAAGGCTGCCAACTTGGCGCCGCGCCGCGCCTCCGAGCGGACCACCTCGCCCGCCACCGGGCAGCGCTGGACGTGGACGTCGAAGACCGACAGAAAGGTCACGATGCGGTGGTAGCGGCCGGAGCCGAGATCGGCGTCCTCGACCACGCGAATCTCGGTCACTCGGCCGTCGGCGGGCGCGAGCACGACGGTGGCCGGGCCGTCGAAGGCGCGCTTCGGGTCGCGGAAGAAGAGCAGCACCAGCAGGCCGACGACGAGCGCCGCCGCGCCCCATTTCGGGTGGCGGGTGGCGAACAAGGCGGCCGCTCCGAGCAGGAACGGCAGCACGAAGGGCCAAGCCTCCTTGGCGAAGGTCATCGATCGTCTCGTTCGGCGGCGCGCGGCCGCGGTGAGCTCAGGCGGCGGGGGCGCCGCTCCGGCGGTGTTGACCGCGCAGGATCGCCTCCATCCGGTCCTTGAGAGCCAGCTTGTGGACCTTGAGTCGCTTCTCTTCGGCCTCGTCCTCCTGGGACGGCAGGGACCGCTGCGCGAGCTGAGCGAGGCGCGCTTCGCACTCCTGATGCTCGCGATGGAGTTGGCGAAACGCCTCGTCGTTCGTCAGCAGTTCCTGTTTCAAGGCCTCGAGATTCGGCATGGTCGAGCTCTCCTTTCTGTGTGGGGAGGAACCCGCAATCGAGGATAGCACCCGCTCCGGAGGCCCTCAACCCGGCGGCGGGCCGGCGCCCTCCCGGCGGTAGAGACGGGCCTCCTCGCCGTCCGCGTAGTAGCCCGGGCGGGCGCCGGCGAGTCGGAATCCGAGCCGCTCGTAGAGGTGGATCGCCGCTCGGTTGGAGGCCCGGACCTCGAGGTGGCAGACCGGCCGCCCTTCGCCCGCGAGCCGGTCGAGCCCGGCGCGGACGAGCTCCGCGCCGAGGCCGCGGCCCCGCAGCGGTGAGGCCACCGCCATGCGGAGCAGCTCCGCCTCCTCGGGCAACCGGAGGAAGAGCACGAAACCGCCGAGCTCGCCAGCGGTTTCGGCGACGAGCATCAGGTGATCGTCGCCGCGGAGGCAGGGCTCGAGCGCCGCGGTGGACCAGGGGCATGCGAAGCCGTCGCGCTCGAGATCTGCCAGGGCCGGCAGGTCGCGGGCCACGGCGGGACGGATCGAGACGGCGGCGCTCATCGCCCTGCCGGGAGGGCCGCGGGGGGCCGCAGATAGAGCGGCCGCTCGAGCCCCTCGGCGCTCCAGGACAGCTCGCCCAGCGAAGCCGCCAGCGCCACCGCGCCGGAGAGCGGACCCGGCTCGCATCCGGTGACCCCGACAGCCCGCCAGGCGGTCAGGCTCGCCACGCCGTGACCGACCACGCGCTCGACCGCGGCAGGGGTCTGGGTCGCCACGCGGAGCTGGGGCTCGCCGGCGGCGCGGGGCCGCCCTTTCGGTGGCCGCTCGAAGGGCTGGACGAACCACTCCCCGCGCAGCGCGTCGACCGCGGCCGCGAACCGGCCCCACTCGGCCGGCGCGGTGAGCGCCAGCGCCTCGAACGTGGTGAGCGTCGCGACCCGTCCGGAGCCACCGAGGTGGAGACCGAGCGCGGTCGCGAGCGCGACCCGCGTGCCGGTGAAGCTGCCCGGCCCGCGCACGGCGACGACGCCCGCGAGCGCCTCGCGCGGCACGTCGGCGTCGGCGAGCGCGGCGGCGAGCAGCGACAGCAGACGCGAGGAGGTCTGCGGTCCGCCGGCCGACCGCTCGGCCATCACTCGGCCGGCCACCGCCACGGCCGCCGAGGGGATGGGGGAGGAGCCGTCGAGGGCGAGCACCGCCCCGGCCGGCCGCCGATCGCTCGCTGCAGACGCATCCCTCACGCACCCGGAGTCTACCCGCGCGCCCGAGGGCGTTAGACTGGCCCGTCCATGCCCGTCGTCACCGAGCTGACTCCGATGCTCCGCCACTACGTGGAGCTCAAGGCCCAGCACCCCGAGGCGCTGCTGTTCTATCGCATGGGGGATTTCTACGAGCTGTTCTTCGACGACGCGCGCACGGCGGCGGCGCTGCTCGACCTGACGCTCACCGCGCGCCAGAAGGGAACCGAGAGCGAGGCGCCGATGTGCGGCGTGCCGCACCACGCGCTCGAGGGCTACGTGGCCCGCCTGCTCCGGCGCGGCCTCAAGGTCGCGATCTGTGACCAGGTCGAGGACCCGGCCACCGCCAAGGGGCTGGTTCGCCGCGCGATCACGCGCGTGCTGACGCCGGGGACGCTGTCGGAGACCAATCTGCTGGAGGGCCGCGAGGAAAACCTCCTGGCCGCACTGGTGTTCGAGGGTGAGGGCGGCGCCGGCGCTTTCCTCGAGGTCTCGACCGGGCGCCTGTTCGTCCGCCGGTTCCGGGACGCCGCCGAGGCGCTCGGCGAGCTCGAGCTGACGCGGCCGCGCGAGGTGCTGCTCACTCCGGAGGACTGCCCGCCGGCCCTCCTGGAGTGGCTGGAGC
Organism: Acidobacteriota bacterium; assembly: GCA_014584695.1. GTDB lineage: Bacteria > Acidobacteriota > Thermoanaerobaculia > Multivoradales > JAGPDF01 > JACTMI01. The sequence continues at coordinate 33,398 of JACTMI010000027.1, read as the reverse complement.
GCGAGGTGGCCTGCCGGACGCCGATGGGGGGGCGCGCGCTGCCGGCGCGGCTCGCGGCGGAGCGGCTGCGCCGCCGCTTCGGCGTCTCGACCTTGCGCGGCTTCGGTCTGGAGGAGGAGGAGCCGGCGCTCGCCGCCGCGGCCGCCGCGCTCGCCTACGCCGAGGAGAACCAACTCGCCGAGCTCGCGCACGTGCGCGGAATCGAGCTGCGGCTGACCTCGGACCACCTCGTGCTCGACGGCACCACGCTCGCCAACCTCGAGGTCTTCCGGCCGCTGCGCGAGGCGGCGCGCGACGGCACGCTGATCCGGCTGCTCGACCGCACGGTCACCGCCGCCGGTGCCCGGATGGTGCGGGAATGGGTGCGCCGTCCGCTGGTCTCGCCCGAGGCGATCGGCGACCGTCTCGAGGCCATCGCCGTGCTGCTCGGGGAGCCGGCGCGGCGAGGACGTCTGGGCCACGAGCTCGCTCGCGTTCCGGACCTCGAACGGCTGGCCAGCCGGGCGGTCGTCGGAACCCTCTCGCCGCGCGAGGCGGCGGCGATCCGCGAGGGCCTGGAAGCCGCCGGACCGCTGCGCCGCGAGCTCGAAGGGCTGGCCGCACGTCTCCTCGCCGGAGCGGCGGCGGTCGATCCCATGGCGGCGCTCGGCGAGCTGCTCGAGACCCGCCTGGCGCCGTCGCCGCCCGCCACGCTCGAGGCGGGCGGTGTGATCGCCGAGGGCGTCGACCCCGAGCTCGACCAGGCGCGCTCACTCGCCAACGAGAGCAAGCGTCACATCCTCGAGCTCGAGGAGCGCGAGCGGCGGCGCACCGGCATCGCCTCGCTCAAGATCCGCTACAACCGCGTCTTCGGCTATTCGATCGAGATCAGCAAAGCGAACGCCGCCAAGGTGCCCGAGGACTACGTCCGCCGCCAGACGCTGGTCAACGCCGAGCGCTACGTGACGCCGGAAACGCAAGACCTCGAGGCGCGGATCCAGAGCGCCGAAGAGCGGCAGCTCGAGCTCGAGCGGCGGCATTTCGAAGCGCTGCGCGCGGCGGTCGCGGCGGCGGCGCGCGGCCTGGCCGAGCTCGCCCGCGCGCTGGCGACGGTCGACGTCTTGACTGGCTGGGCGGAGCTGGCGGCGGACGCCGGCTACTGCCGCCCGGTGGTCGGCCCGGCGGGCAGCGGTATCCGGATCGTCGAGGGGCGGCATCCGGTGGTCGAGCGGCTGCTCGGCGACGGCTTCGTCCCCAACGACTGCGAGCTCGACGCCGAGCGCGAGCAGATCGTGGTCTTGACCGGTCCCAACATGGGCGGCAAGTCGACCTACCTGCGGCAGGTGGCGCTGATCGTCCTGATGGCGCAGGCCGGCTGCTACGTGCCGGCCCGCTCGGCCGCGATCGGCGCGGTCGACCGGATCTTCTCGCGCGTCGGCGCGTCGGACGATCTGGCGCGCGGGGAGTCGACCTTCATGGTCGAGATGATCGAGACCGCCAACATTCTCCGCTTCGCCACCGAGCGGAGCCTGGTGATCCTGGACGAGGTGGGGCGCGGCACGGCGACCTTCGACGGGCTGTCGCTGGCCTGGGCGATCGTCGAGCACCTGCACGAAGAGCGGCGGCCGCTGACCCTCTTCGCCACCCACTACCACGAGCTGACCGAGCTCGCCGAGCTGCTGCCGCGCGTCGTCAACCGGACCATGGCGGTCAAGGAGTGGCAGGAGAAGATCGTCTTCCTGCGCCGCGTGGTGCCGGGCAGCGCCGACAAGTCCTACGGCCTGCACGTCGCGCGGCTGGCAGGTCTGCCGCCCGAGGTGGTGGCGCGGGCGGAGACGGTGCTGGCCAACCTCGAGGCCAAGGAGTACGACCCGACCGGGCGGCCTCGCCTGGCCGAAGGGGCGCGCTTCGAACGCGAGAGGGCCGCTCAGCTGCCGCTGTTCACGCCGGCAGAGGAGATCGTCGGCCGGCTGCTGCGCGAGGTCGACGTCGACCGGCTGACGCCGCTCGCCGCGCTCAACCTGGTCGCGTCACTGCGCGACCGGCTCGGTGGCTGAGCCATTGCTGGGGGGCGGCGTGCTCTGGCTCGGGCTCGAGGGGCGGCGCCTGGCGGCCGAAGAGCGGCGGCTCCTCGGCCGCGTCCAGCCCTCGGGTCTGGTCCTCTTCCAGCGCAACGTCGGCGCGGCGGAGGAGCTCGTGGCGCTGATCGCCGAGCTGCGGGCGCTGCTCCCCGGCGCGATCCTGGCGGTGGATTCGGAGGGGGGGCGGGTCGACCGGTTGCGCGAAGTCGTCGGCGCGGCGCCGGCGGCCGCGGAGCTGGCGCGGCTGCCGCCGGCCTGGAGTCGCCGCTCGGGGCACTGGGTGGGCAGCGCGCTGCGCGCGTTCGACTTCGATCTCGACCTCGCCCCGGTCGTCGACCTCGATCACGGCCTCGCCGGCAACGCGCTCGACCGGCGCAGCTTCGGCGCCGAGCCGCGCCGGGTCGTGGCGCGCGCGCGCGCCTTCGCGCTCGGCCTCCGCGAGGCGGGCGTCGGCGCCTGCCTGAAGCACTATCCAGGTCTCGGAGCGGCGCCGGCCGACACTCACCTCGCGCCGGCCCGGATCGCTCTGCCGCGCGCGCGCCTGGCGCGCGACCTGCTGCCCTTCGTGCGGCTGGCGGCGGAGCGACCCGAGTGCGTACTGGTGGGCCACGGCATCTATCCGGTGCTCGATCCGACCGAGCGCCCCGCCTCGCTGAGCCCGGCGATAGCGGGGCCGCCGCTGCGGCGCGCGCTCGGCTTTCGCGGCGCGGTGCTCTCCGACGACTTGGAGATGGGCGCGCTGGGGCCCTGGGGCGACCTGCCCGAACGGGGCGCGGCGGCGCTCGCGGCCGGGTGCGACGCGCTGCTCTTCTGCCGCCGGCTGGAGGAGGCGCCGCGCATCGCCGAGGGGCTGGCACGCGCCGGGCTCCGCGAGCGCCTGGCGGCGGCGAACGCCCGCCTGCGACGGCTGCGACGGCGGCTCGACGCGCTCCGTCGCGCGGCGCCCGCGCCGCCGACGCTGCCGGAAATCCGGCGTGGCTTGGCCCGGCTGCGCGAGCGGGCCGCGGCTCCGGCGTCCTAGAACGGGATGTCGTCGTCGCCGAGCGAGTCGCCGGCGCCCTCGCCGCCCGAGTAGCCCGGATCGGTGGCGGGGGTAGCGCCGCCGGCGCGACCGCCGCCGTCGCCCTTGCTGCCCAGCATCTGGAAGTTGTCGCAGACGATCTCGGTGCGGTACTGCTTCTTGCCTTCCTTGTCGTCCCAGGAGCGGGTCTGGATCCGCCCTTCGACGAAGATCATCTTGCCCTTGGTCAGGTACTGGCCGGCGATCTCCGCCTGCTTGCCGAAGCAGACGATGTTGTGCCACTCCGTCTCGTCCTTGCGATTGCCGTCCCGGTCGCGGTAGCGGCGAGAGGTCGCCAGGGAGAACGTCGCCACCGGCTGACCGCTCGGCAGCGACCGGATCTCCGGATCACGCCCCAGATTGCCCACCAGAATCGCCTTGTTGACCATCGTCTCCGCCTTCCTTGGGATGCGTCGGAAGCTATCATAGCGACCGCGCTCGAACCCTTCGAAAGGCAGGGACGGAATTCATGCGCCTCGTCTTGCAGCGCGTCGCGCGCGCCGAAGTCCGGGTGGGGGAGGAGGCGGTCGGCGCCATCGGCCGGGGGCTTCTGGTGCTGGTGGGTGTCGGGCGCGGCGACGGGCCCCTGGAAGTCGAAGCCGCGGCGGAGAAGTTGCTCCACCTGAGGATATTCGAGGACGCGGCGGGGAAGATGAACCTGGACCTGGCTGGAGCGGGGGGCGAGCTGCTCCTGGTCTCCCAATTCACGCTCCTCGCCGCCACCGATCGTGGCCGCCGGCCATCGTTCGAAGCCGCCGCCCGCCCCGAAGCGGCCGCGCCATTGATCGAGCAGCTGGCCGAGCGGCTGCGGGACTCAGGAATCAGCGTGGCGACCGGCCGCTTCGGCGCCCACATGGAGGTCGACCTGGTCAACGACGGGCCGGTCACCCTGGTGCTGGACTTCCCTCCACCCGATTCGGCCCGCTAGCCCGCCGCCTCAGGGGAACCCGACCGCGACCTCGCGGATGGGAACCGGCATGAAAGTCAGCACGAAGAGCGCGAGCGCCGCCCAGGCCAGGAGACGTCGCGGAGGATCGAGGGTCTCGTGCTCGCGCGCCAGGCGCGGGTGGCGGAGCCCGAGGATCAGGACCACCACGCACCAGAGCCACCAGCCCGGCCAGAGTAAGCCGGCCGCGGCCAGGGTCAGCCAGAGCGGCAGGGTCCAGGCCCGCTGCCGCTGTCCGAGGGCTGCGTAGAGGATGTGACCGCCGTCGAGCTGCCCGAGCGGCAGCAGGTTCAGCATGGTCGCGAACATGCCGACCCAGCCCGCGAGCAGGAAGGGGTGCGGGTTCAGGATGACGTCGGCCGGCAGCTCGCCGTGGAAGAGGTGGATCAGGAGCCGAGTGAGCAGCGATTCACCGGGGAGATAGAGGACGAGGCCGGTGTCTTCTCCGGCGATCGGCGAGACCAGCGGGGTGGGGGCCGAGTGGGCGACGCCGTAGATCAGAATGGGCACCAGCGCCGCGAACCCGGCGATCGGTCCCGAGACGCCGACGTCGAGCAGCTCGCGGGCGTCGCGAATGGCGCCGCGGATGCGGATGAAGGCGCCGAAGGTGCCGAGCCCGATCGGCGCCGGCACGAAGTAGGGCGGGGTCGCCGGCAGCCCCCGCCGACGGCAGACCAGGTAGTGCCCGAGCTCGTGGCAGAGCAGGATGAAGAGCGTCGGCAGCGCGAAGCGCAGCCCCCAGCCGCGCAGCTCCGGATCGCCCCACACGCGGGCAATCGTCTCGGGCAGCAGCAGGGGCGGCAGGTCGGTCACGACGTCGGTGCGGCTGCCGAGATAGAAGACGCCGCCCAGCGTGACGGTGGTGAAGAGCGAGACCGCCGCCAGCGTCAGCGCCAAGGGCCAGGACCCGGTACGGCGCGGCGCCGGCGGGCCGACCCAGGCTTCGGCCGGCAGGTGCTCCACCCTCGGTGGCTCGGCGGGATCGGGTGACAACGGATGAGTGGCCGTCCGGGCGAGGCCGCCCGTCGGCGTCAGAGGTCTTTCAGCTCTTTGCCCGGCTTGAAGCGGACCGTCCGACCGGGGGTGATGGCGACCTCGACACCGGTCTTCGGATTGCGTCCGACGCCCTTCTTGCGGTCGCGGACCTGGAAGACGCCGAAGCCGCGCAGCTCGATCCGCTTGCCGGCGCACAGGGCGCCCTTCATCGAGTCGATGATGGTGTCGACCGCCTGGACGGCCTTGATGCGCGGAACGCTGGAAAGCTCCGCCACCCGTGCGACGATGTCCGCCTTGATCATGACCGTTCGAGCCTCGCCGCGAGCATAGTCAGCGCCAGCTTGCGGTGTCAACGCGACCGGCGTCAGGCGCGGCGGAGCTTCGCCCGCATGATGAAGAGCTCGAAGGCGATCGCCGCCTTGGAGCAGAGGCGTTGGAGATCCGCCACCGCCGCGGGCTCGAACGCCGTTGCCGCGGGCTCGGCGTAGAGCACCGCCACGAGGCGGCCACGCACCCGGATCGGCAGCACCAGCGCGTCGGCCGCGGGCGGGCCGGGCAGCGCGGCCGCGAGCTCGGCGTGAACCGGCAGGTCGGCGAGGACGCCGCGGGCCAGGGCGGCGCCGCTCGAGAGGGTCAGGAAAACCGACGGGAGGTCGAGCCGGGCGTGGAACGCCTCGAAGCGCGGGCGGTCGACGGGCTCGCCTCCCGCCATCCAGCCGGCGACCTCCTCCTTGTGGACCTTGAACAGCAGGACGCGGCGCACGCGGGGCGCCGCGAACTCGAGCAGCACGCGGCCGACCGAGTCGCGGTCCTCGGGGCTGAGCAGGCGCCGTTCGGCTTCGTCCAAGGTCAGCGCCGGGATGACGCTCGTGTCCGGGAGCTCCTGGAGGTCCTCGGCCGGTTCGGGTTCCACGGTCGGCTGCGCGACAGCCGGGGCGGTCGCGGGCTGGTCGAGGGGGCTCGGCGCAGGCACCGCCGCCACCGCGACGAGGGGCGCCGTAGCGAGCGCCGGCGGGGCCGGGAGCTCCGGGGCCGATTCGGTGGAGAAGGTCGGTAGAAAGGCCGGGTCCGCCGGCGCGGCGGTGGACCCGGCGCGGCCCAGCCGGGGATCCCAACGCAGGGCCTCGGAGGGTGGCGCCTCTGGCGATTCCACAGCCTCGCCCCGCCACAGGAACCGGCTGCGGTTGAGCCGGTCGAGCAGCTTGGCGAGCCGCGGCGGGCACTCCTCGCCGTAGAGTTTCTCGAGCGTCTCGAACAGGCGGACTTCGGAAGCGACATGGAGATGGACGCGGCGGCCGGAGACGAACGCCAGCTCGTCCTGGACCGCCAGGTCCCGCGCGTCTAGAACGGCGACGTGGATCTGCGTGCCGCCGCCGCGGAACGGCACCGCGATCAGCCGCCGCGCGACCTTCGCCGGCAGCAGTTGAACCACCTCCTCGGGGATGCCGCGCAGATCCTCGGGGGTCACCGGCGGTACTCCCTGCTGCTCGCTCAGCCCCCGCGCCAGGCTGTCTTCCGACAGGGCGTCGATCTCGAGCAGGCAGGTCCCGAGCTTGCCGCCAACCACCTTCTGGTTGCGCAGCGCACGCAGCAGCTGCTCGCGGGTGATCCAGCCCCGCGCTTCCAGCAGCTCGCCCAGACGTGGAGGGCGCGATCTCATGCCGGCCAGAATGCTCCTCAGCGGCGAAACGCCGATCGACGGTTCGACGCTATGATGACGGCATGCGCCAGCGCTGGCAAGCTCCGCTCCTGGTGCTCGCGGTGCTCCTGGGGAGCGGAGCGGCCGCGGAGGAGCCGCCGGGCGGCGTCTCCGGCGCCTACGATTTCGTCCTGGCGGAGCTGCTCGCCGCCGAAGGGGAGGTCGACGCCGCGCTCGAGGCGTTCCAGCGCGCGCGCGCCGCGGCTCCGGACGACCCGTTCATTCGCGTCGGGTTCGCCGAGCTGCTGTTCCGGGCCGGGCGGCTCGAAAGCGCCGCCGAGGAAGCGGCGGCCGCCCACCGGTTGGCGCCGCGGGAGGCGCACGTCCTCCGGGTTCAAGCGCGCATCGAGATGACCCGGGCCGATCGCGTCGCGGGCGCGGCGGAGGTGGCGGTCGACGCCTTCGAGCGGCTGCTGGAGCTCGAGCCCGGCGATGTCGAAGCGCTGGTCTCGGTGGGTCAGATCCACCTGGCGGCCGGGCGGTCGGCGCGGGCGGTCGGTCCGCTCGGCGAGGCGGCCAGGCTGCGGCCCGGCCAGCCGATGATCGAGACGCTGCTCGCCCGCGCACTCGCCGCCACCGGTCGGAACGCCGACGCGGAGAAGCTGCAGCGCGAGCTGGTCGCCGCGCAGCCGGAGAACCTCGGACGGCGGCTCGAGCTCGCCGACCTGCTGGCGGAGCTCGGCCGCCACGCCGAGGCGGCGGCGCTGCTGGCGGCTGCACCGCAGCACCAAGCGGGCTCGCTGGAGGTTCGGCGCCGCCTGGCGCACACGCTCTACCTCGCCGGAGACCTCGACGCCGCGCGCCGGATCGCCGAGGCCACCACCGCGGAGCATCGCGACTTCGGCGGGGCACGCTTGCTGCTCGGGCTGATCGAGCTCGCCGCCGGCAATTTCGAGCCGGCTCGCGGCTGGCTGGAGCCGCTGGCGCGGCAAGCCCCGCTCAACGAGCAGATCGGCGACCTCTACGCCCGCGCGCTCGAGCGGCTCGGCAGAGTGGATGAGGCCGCCGAGGTCCTGTTGCGCCGCGCCGCTGCGCTCGAGACGGCGGGACGCGCCGACGAGGCCGCGCGGGCACGACTCGAGCGCGGGCGGCTCTTTCTGCGAGTCGAGCGGTTCGAGGAGCTCGAAGAGGTCGCTGCGGCGCTTCTGCAGGCCGAGGCGGCGGAATTGCGCGAGCAGGGAGCGGTGTGGCTGGCCGACAGCCTGGCCGGGCGGGGCCGCGCCGCCGAGGCGATCGAGGCGCTCGCCGGCTCGTCGTCCCCGGCGCTGGTGGCGCGCCGGGCGGAGCTGTTGCTCGCCGAGGGGCGCGAGGCCGACGCGGAGGCCCAGCTCGCGGACCTGGCCGGCCAGCCGGGCGGGGAGCTCCGGGTGGCCGAAGTGCATCAACGCCGCGGCGACTACGCGCGCTCGATCCCGCTGCTCGAAAGTCTCGATCGGCGCGACGGCGAGTCGCTCGAGCTCCACTTCCGCCTCGCCTCGGCCTACGAGCGGACCGGGCGAATCGAAGAGGCGGTGGCGCTGTTCCGGAGCCTGCTGGCGCGCGCGCCCGGCTTCGCGCCGGCGATGAATTACCTGGGCTATCTCTGGATCGACCGCTCGGAGAACCTCGACGAAGCCCTCGCCCTGGTGCGGGAAGCGGTGCGCATCGATCCCGACAACGGCGCCTACGTCGACTCGCTCGGCTGGGGCTACTTCAAGAGCGGTCGGACCGCCGAGGCGGTCGCCTATCTCGAGCGCGCCGCGCGCCTCCTACCCGAGGACGCCACGGTCCTGGAGCACCTCGGCGACGCCCTGGTCGCCGCGGGCGAAGTCGAGCGGGCGCGCGAGGTCTACCGGCGGGCGCTGGCGACCGGCGACGCCGAGGCCGCAGGCGTCGCGGCGAAGCTCGAACGGCTGGGAGGCAACTCCTGAGGCCAGGCGGGCTCGGGGCACTGTCGGTCGCCGGCCTGCTCGCGCTCTCCGGCTGCCGATCGGCGGCGCCGCCCCCGGTGTCGACCGAGCTCGGCGCCTGGAATCTGGCCGAATCCGACCTGCGCCTGCAGCGGCTCTACCGGGCGCAGGTCCGGCAAGGGGATCGCGAGACCACGGTGCGGCTCGTGCTGCGTCTGGTCGACACCGATCGCTTCGAGCTCGCCGCGTCGGATGCGTTGGGGCGTCCGCTCTGGAGTCTCGCGATCGCCGGCGGGTGGGCGCGTTTCGTCGAGGGTGGAGCGCGGTCGGGCTGCCGGCTGGCCGCGAGCGCCAGCCTCCGGCTGCCCCGGATCGACTGGGAGCTGCCGGTGCTCGACCTGCCGGCGGTGCTCGTCGGCCGCCTCCCCGCGACTCCCGCCGCGTCGGGAGCCAACGCCGATGCGGTCGACTTCCGCGACCAGCGGGGCTGGCGTTGGACGGCGTCGCGGGACGCGCTCGGCCCGCTGCGCTGGACGCTCTGGCGCGGCGGCGTCCCGGCAGTGCGATGGGAGCGCACCGACCGCGGCGGCCGCCTGGATTCGCGCGACGGACAGCTCCAGGTGCGCTGGCGCGAGGGCGCGCGCGAGCCGATCGCCGCGGGCGGCTCCGGGTCGGTCCCAGCGCCAGAAGGCGAACCGGAGTGCGAGCATGGCGACCTTTCCTAGTTTCGCCAAGCTGAACCTCCATCTGCAGGTCGTCGGCCGGCGCGCCGACGGCTATCACGAACTGCGAACGCTCTTCCAGACCGTGGACCTGGCCGACCAGCTCGAGATCGAGCGCACCGGACGGCCCGGAGTGGACCTGGCCATCGCCGCAGGCGAGGCCCCGACGGGCGACGACAATCTCGCGCGCCGGGCCGCCCGGGCCTTTCTGGAGCAGTGGGGGAGCCGGACCGACGGCGTCCGTGTGGCGCTTCACAAGCGCATCCCGCCAGGCGGCGGCCTGGGGGGCGGCAGCGCCAACGCGGCCACTGTGCTGCGGGCGATGGCGACGATCTGGGGGGTGCGCCCGACCCACCGGGAGCTGTGGGAGCTGGCGCGCGGCCTGGGTGCGGACGTGCCGTTCTTCCTGAGCGGTGGCTACGCGGCGGCCTTCGGCCGCGGCGACGAGATCGTGCCTTTGCCCGACGCCGAGCCCGACTGGACCGCCTGGCTGGCGATCCCGTCGTTCGGCGTGGCGACTCCGGACGCCTTCGCGGCGCTCGGCGGAATCCCCGGGACCACCCCGGACGAGCATTTCCTGCGGGCGCTCCGGCGCGGCCCGGAGGAGGTGCCGTGGCGACGGATCGGGCGCAACGACCTGGAGGCGCCGGTCTTCCGCCTCCGTCCCGAGCTCGAGGGGATATATACTTCTCTGGTTCGAGCTCGAGCGCGCGTGGTACGCATGTCCGGCAGCGGCTCGACGATTTTCGCGCTCTTCGACGACGACGACACTGCGCGGAGGGCCGGGTCCCTGCTCCCGCCTGGCACGGCTTGGCTGCGCGTGCGCTCGCTGGGCGGCGCGGCTTGGCGTCGAGCGAGCGGTTTCGCGCCGATCGAGGGGGAGGAGTGACGTGGAGATCACCGAGGTGCGCGTCTTTCCGGTGCACGAGGAGAAGCTGAAGGCCTTCGTTTCGGTGGTCTTCGACGCCTGTTTCATGGTGAACGACATCAAGGTGATCCAGGGCAAGGACGGTCTGTTCATCAGCATGCCCAGCCGCAAGAAGAAGAACGGGGACTTCAAGGACGTCGCCCATCCGCTGAACAACGAGACCCGGAGATGGGTCGAGGAGCGGGTGCTGTCGGAGTATCGGGCGGCCCTGGACGGCGGCCCGGCGGTCGCCGCGGGCGTTGCCAGTCCGGCCGCCTCCGACCGTGCGGGCGCCGAGCCGAGCCTCGAGGAGGTCGAGCGCCGGCACCTGAACGACTCGTTCTGGGAGGTCGGGTGAGAGGGCGCGACTTCGGCCGCGAGAGGTTGACCATGGGGCGTCGCCAAGTGGTAAGGCACGAGACTTTGGATCTCGCATTCGGAGGTTCGAATCCTCCCGCCCCAACCACGATTTGCCGCACGGTCCGGCGGCGGACGGGCGCCGGGGCCTAGGGAGACGGTGGTGATGTACGGCGAGATCAAGATCTTCGGCGGGCGCGCGCACCCGTCGCTGACCCGTGAGATCTGCGACTACCTCGAGGTGCAGCAGGGCAACTCGACCGCCTTCAACTTCTCGGACGGCGAGACCTTCTGCCAGATCGACGAGAACGTCCGCGGCTCCGACGTCTTCATCGTGCAGCCGACTTGCCGGCCGGTCAACGAGAACCTGATGGAGCTGCTGATCCTGCTCGACGCCTTCAAGCGCTCCTCCGCTTCGCGCGTGACGGCGGTGCTGCCGTATTACGGCTACGCGCGCCAGGACAAGAAGGACCAGCCGCGCGTGCCGATCACCGCCAAGCTGGTGGCCGATCTCATTTCCGGCGCCGGCGCCGATCGCGTACTGACGATGGACCTCCACGCTTCCCAGATCCAGGGGTTCTTCGACGTGCCGGTCGACCACCTCTTCGCCGCGCCGGTGCTGCTGAACGCGATCCGCGAGCTGCGCATCCCGGAGCTGGTGATCGTCGCCCCCGACGCGGGCGGAGTCGAGCGGGCGCGCGCGATCGCCAAGCGGCTCGAGGCCGGACTGGCGATCGTCGACAAGCGGCGGACCGCGCCGAACGTGGCGGAGGTCATGCACATCATCGGCGACGTCGAGGACCGCAACGTGCTCATCCTGGACGACATCGTCGACACCGCCGGCACGCTCACCAAGACCGTCGACGCGCTGCGCGCCAAGGGCGCCAGCCGGATTCTCGCGGCGGGTGTGCACGGCGTCCTCTCCGGACCGGCCCTGCAGCGGATCGAGCAGTCGCCGCTGGAGCTGGTCTTGATCACCAACACCACGCCGGTCGAGGAGAAGCTCGCCAAGAGCTCGAAGCTGCGCGCTCTCTCCGTCGCCCCGCTGCTCGGCGAGGCGATCCGGCGCATTCACGAGAACAGCTCGGTCTCCTCGCTGTTCGTTTGAACCGGAAGGATGGAACCATGTCAGAAGTGACGATCGAAGTGCAGCGACGCGAGGCTCTCGGCAAAGGCGCGGTGGGCCGCTTGCGCGCCCAGGACCTGGTGCCGGCCGTGGTCTACGGCGGCGACCGGGAGCCGGTGGCGATCCAGATTCCGAAGAAGACGCTGCTCACGCTGTTCAAGCAGGGCGGGCACGAGAACCGGATCTTCCTGCTCAAGATGGCGGGCACCACGCAGTCCCGCCACGCCATGGTGCGCGACCTGCAGATGGACGCGACGACCCACGAGATCACCCACCTCGACTTCCAGCGCGTGATGATGGACCAGAAGCTGCGCGTCAGAGTCCACGTGGTGCTCGAAGGGACGGCCTACGGCGTCAAGACCGAGGGCGGCATGCTCGATTTCGTCGCGCGGGAGCTCGAGATCGAGTGCCTGCCGGGCGCGATTCCGCACGAGATCCGGGTGGATGTCACCGACGTCCGCGTCGGGCACCACCTCGAGGCGAAGGACCTCGAGATGCCGGCGGGGGTGACCTACGTCGGGCCGCACGACCTGGTCATCGCCGCGGTCTCGCACGCCCGGGTCGAGGCGGCCGAGACCGTCGCCGCGGCCGCCGCGGTCGCGGAGCCCGAAGTGATCAAGAAGGGCAAGGGCGAGGAGCCCGAGGAGTCCTGAACCCCTCTCGGCTGGTCGCCGGTCTCGGCAATCCGGGCGAGGCCTACGCCGGGACACGTCACAATCTCGGCTTCCGGGTGATCGACCACCTTTGCGGCGCCCGCGGCCTGCGGCTCGAGCGCGAGGAGTGCCGGTCCCGACTTGGGGAGGCCGACGGCGTCCTCTATTGCCAGCCCCAGACCTTCATGAACCGGAGCGGCTCGTCATTGCGCTGCCTGGCGGAGCGCTACGGCCTCGAGGCCGGCTCGATCCTGGTCCTCTACGACGAGGTCGCGCTGCCGCTCGGCCGGCTGCGGGCGCGGGGACGGGGCGGCCCGGCGGGCCACCGCGGAATGGAATCGGTGATCGAGAGCCTGCGGACCGACGAGGTGCCGCGCATCCGGATGGGCATCGGCCCGCCGCCGTCCGACTGGGCCGGTGAGCTGTCCGAGTACGTCCTCTCTCCTTTCGCCCCGGCGGAGCAGGAAACGGTCGAGGCTCTGATCGAGCGGGCGGCGACGGCGGTCGCGGTCTGGATCCAGGAGGGGATCGCGGCCGTGATGAACCGCTTCAACGCCGAGCCGTTGCGGCCGGACGAGGTTCCGGGATAGAGTCCCGGCTTCGCCGGCGCCAGCCGGCGCTCGGGTCCGGATGCACCGGGTCCGTGATGTCCTCTCTGTTCCGCCCGGCTGGAGCGGGACCGTTCAGGCCAGAGGGAGGCCGAATGCGAACGTACGAATTGGCGATCGTCGCCGATCCTCGTCTCTCCGACGAGGAGATGGTCGCTCTCACCGACGAAACCAAGCAACTGATCACGGCGCGCGGCGGCGAAGTCGTCCGCGAGGAGAGCTGGGGCAAGCGCAAGCTCGCCTACCCGATCCGCAAGCTGAGCGAAGGGCGCTACGTCTTCCTCCACTTGCAGATGGAGCCGAAGTCCGCCGGCCTGTTCCCCGAGGTCGAGCTGCGGCTCAAGCAGAACGACAAGGTGCTCCGGTTCCTGACCGTGCGCACCGATCTCGATCTGAAGCGCGCGACCAACCGCGCCAAGCCGGGCCAGCCGGTGCGGACGTTCTCGATGATCGACGACAGCGCACCGCGTGAGGCGGTCGAAGAGGAGACGGTCTGATGGCCCCCCCACCCAGGTCAGGTCCCGGACGAGGCCGCAAGGGCCCGGTGAAGGGCGGCGCCAAGAAGAAGACCTTCTTCCGCCGCCGCAAGGTCTGCCGTTTCACCGCCGAGCACATCGAGTACGTCGACTACAAGGACGTCAAGCTCCTGCAGCAGTACATCCTGGAGCGAGCCAAGATCCTGCCCCGGCGCATCTCGGGCAACAGCGCGCGGCACCAGCGCATGGTGCAGGCCGCGATCAAGCGGGCGCGGCACTTGGCGCTGCTGCCGTTCACCACCGACTGACGGAGAGGGCGCGATGAAGGTGATTCTGATGAGCGACCTGCGCCACCGCGGTCGTCGGGGCCAGGTGGTGGAAGTCAAGTCGGGCTACGCCCGCAACTACCTCTTTCCCCAGGGCTTCGCGATGGAGGCGACGCCCGGGAACCTGAAACGATTCGAGCAGGAGCGCAAGAAGGTGGATGCGCGCCACGCGGCCGAGCGCGAGCGCGCGGCCGAGATCGCGGCGCGCATCGCCGGCTTGCGGCTCCAGCTGGCGAAGCGAGCGATGGAGACCGGCGCGTTGTACGGCTCGGTGACCGCCACCGACGTCGTCGAGGCGCTGGCGGCCAAGGGGGTCGAGATCGATCGCCGGCAGGTCGACCTCGCCGGCGGCATCAAGACCATCGGCGACCACGTCGTGCGAATCGATCTGCACGCCGAGGTCATCGCCGAGCTGGCGGTCACGGTCGAGGCCGAAGAGTAGGCCGTGGGGGCGGGCGAGCCGGAGACGCCCGAATCGCTCGGCGCCGAGGCGCCGTCCATCGAGCGGTTTCTGGGCGAGCCGACGCGCGATCTGGCGTCCTGGCGATGGCTGTGGGACGGGGACCGGAGGTTCCCGATCCGCAGCCATCGCGGCATTCTGGGGCGCTTGGTGGTGCTCGCCAAGCGGCTGCTCCGGCCGCTGGTGCAGACGCCGCAGAACGACCTCTGGGAACGCCAGCGGGTCTTCAACCTGATTCTCCTCGAGCACCTGCAGCGGGCCGAGGACCTCGGTCGCCTGGTCAACGAAGTCCATGGCCGGCGGCTCGACCACCTCGAGGCGGTCTGGCGCGAGGGCCTCGCCGAGGTCATGGGGCACAACGACGCCCTCTTCACCCGCGTCGACCAGAAGCTCGACCACCTCCGCCGGGAGACGCGCACCATCTGGGGCCGTCTGGGGAGCGCGCTCGCCCGGGCCGAGGGCGGCGGCGTCGAGGCGCTGGCGCAGGCGCAGCGCGAGCACGTCTACCTCGAGCTCGAGCGCCGCTATCGGGGTACCGAGGCGGAGATCGCGGAGCGGATCTCACACTACCTGCCCCTGCTCGAGGGTCGCGGCGAAGTGCTCGACTTGGGCTGCGGGCGCGGCGAGGCGCTCGAGTTGCTCGCCGCCCGGGGAATCCCCGGGCGCGGCGTCGATGCCAGCGAGGCGATGGTCGCCGAGTGCCGGAGGAAGGGCCTGGCGGCCGAAGTCGGAGACCTGTTCGCGGTGCTGGCGCGGGAACCGGAGCGGTCGCTCGGCGCGGTGGTGTCGTTCCACGTCGTCGAGCACCTGCCGGCCGAGAGCCTGGACCGGCTCGTGCGCCTGGCCTGGCGGGCCCTGCGTCCCGGCGGTGTGCTAGTCCTCGAGACGCCGAACCCGCTCTCGGTGGTGGTGGCGGCGCGGAACTTCTGGCTGGATCCCACCCACCGCCGCCCCGTCCATCCCCAGAGCCTCCAGCTCTCCTTCGAGCTGGCGGGCTTCGACCCGGTCGAGCGCCTGGATCTGAGGCCCTTCCCGCCCGAGCACCGCCTGCCCGAGCTCGACCTCTCCGGCCTGCCAGCGGAGCAGCGGGAGCTCGCGCACCAGATCAACGGCCTGCGCGACCGGCTCGACGATCTGCTCTTCGGGGCGCAGGACTACGCGCTGATCGGAACGCGGCCGCTGCAGCGCTGAGTGCCCGGCGGCGCACGGAGCTGCGCGGCCCGCTCAGTCGCCGGCGTCGTCTTCGGAGCCGGCGAGCTGGCTCATCGCCCAGGCGGCCGCTTCGTCGGGCATCTTCTCGCCGGGCTTGGGGCGGTAGAAGGCGATCTGCTGCGGCCACGGCAAGGAGCGGATCCGCTCCCAACGCGCCTCCCAGACACGATCCGGCCCGGTGCCCGCGACGAAAGCCTCGCGCAACACGCGCTCGGCGCCGGGCCCGGCGGCGAGTCCGGTCCAGTACTCGACCGGTCGAATGTCCACCCCGGATGGCACCGAGAACTCCTCTCCCTCGCGGATCCAGCCGTCCCGGAGGCCGGCCTCCGCGACGGCGCGCCAGATCGGCAGAGCGACTTCGGCGCCGGTCATCTTGCGTCCCAGCGTGCGCTTCTGGTCGTAGCCGACCCAGGCGAGGATGGTGTGGCGGGGGGTGAAGCCGACGAACCAGGCGTCGGTGTAGTCGTTGGTGGTGCCCGTCTTGCCGGCGATCGCGACTGGCAGGTTGGAGAGCGAGGCCCCCGTCCCCCGGTCGACGACCCCCTCGAGCATCGAAGTGAGCACATAGGCGACCGCGGGTTCCATCGCCTTCGTGGCTTCGAGCTGGTGGCGCTCCAGCGTCGCGCCGCCGCGGGCCCTGACCTCTTCGATCAGGTAGGGGCGGATCCAGACCCCCTGGTTGGCGATGGCGGCGTAGGCCGCCGCGAGCTCGAGCGGAATCAGGTCGGCCGAGCCGAGCGCCAGGCTCGGATAGGGCGGCAGGGGGGAGGTCACGCCGCAGCGCTGCGCGAAGTCGACGACCCGGCCGACGCCGACCAGATCGAGCAGCTTGACCGCGGTGACATTGATCGAGCGCTCGAGCGCGTGCCGCAGCGTGACGATGCCGGCATAGCGCCGGTAGTAGTTCCGCGGGCTGTAGCTGGGCAGGCCATCGGCTCCGAGAAAGACCGCGGGGGCGTCGAACAGCGTGTCAGCCGGGGTGAAACCGCTCTCCAGCGCCGCGCCGTAGACGAACGGCTTGAAGGCGGAGCCCACCTGCCGACGAGCCTGGGTGACGCGGTCGAACTTGTTGCGGTTGAAGTCCCAGCCGCCGACCAGGGCGCGCACCGCGCCGGAGGCCGACTCGAGCACGATCACCGCGCCCTCCATGACGGGCTCCTGCGCCAGCAGCCATGCCGGGGGCTGCCGCCCGGTCGGGTCCACCTGCAGTCGGAACCAAGCCACGTCGCCAGGACGCAGCACGGCCGCGAGGCCGCCGCGGCCTGTCCAGGCGACGTTCTCGCGCCCGATCCGGATCTCCTCGTCGCCCAGGCGGACGAGCGCCGCGGCCTCGCCCGATTCGAGCACCAGACCGGGCTTCCAGGACGATGGATCCGGGTTGCGTCCCGCCAGCTCTTCGATCTCGGCGGCGCTCGACCGCAAGCTGGCGCCGCGGGCGAGCGGCCCGCGCCAGCCCTTGCGCTGGTCGAGGCGGAGCAGCCCCGCGCGCAGGGCCGCCTCCGCGCCGCGCTGGATGGTGGCGTCGAGCGTGGTGTCGACCTGCAGGCCCTCTTCGTAGAGCCGATCGGCGCCCAGCGTCCGTTCGAGGTGCTGCCGGACCTCCTCGGCGAAGTAGAGCCCGCTCGCCGATTGCGGCGGCGTTCGCGCCAGCTCGAGCGGCGTCGCGGCCGCCGCGCTCTGCTGCTCCGCGTCGATGTAGCCCTCTTCCCGCATGCGGCGCAGCACGTAGTCGCGCCGAGCCAGCACCCCTCTGGGGTTGCGGACCGGGCTGTAGTCGCTCGGGCGCTGGAGGATTCCGGCGAGCGTTGCGGCCTGCGGCAGGTCGAGATCGCGGGCGCCCTTGCCGAAATAGTCGCGGGCGGCGGCCTCGACCCCGTAGTTGCCGTGGCCGAAGAACATCAGGTTGCAGTAGAGCGTGAGGATCTGCTGTTTCGACAGGCTCTTCTCGAGCTCGACCGCCAGCAGGGCCTCTTCGATCTTCCGCTTCCAGGTCTTGTCGCGGGTCAAGAAGAGCTGCCGCGCCAGCTGCATCGTGATCGTCGAGGCGCCGTGAGAGCGGCGGCCACGCTGGAAGTTGATCAGCAGCGAGCGCGCGATGCCGAACAGGTCGATGCCACCGTGGGCGAAGAAGTCGGCGTCTTCGGCCGCGATCACGGCGTTCTGGAGCAGCGACGGCAACTCCCCTTCCTGCAGCAGGACCCGCCGCTCGCGGGCGTAGCTCGCGAAGGTACGGCCCTCACGGTCCAGGATCTGGGTGATCAGGTGCGGCCGATAGTCGGCGAGGGCCTCGACCCGCGGCATGCGAATGGCCGCGGCCACCCCGATGCCCAGCGCCGAGCCGAGACCCGCCGCCACCAGCAGCGGGGCGAGCCAACGGCGCCAGGCACTGGCCCGACCGGAGCGGCTGGTGGGTCTCGAGGTGCGAGACGGGTTGGGGGGGCCGGAGCGCGGCACCGAGGCTGACGGCACGGCCGGGATTATAAGCTCGCGGCGAAGCCGGGAGCCGACGATGAACGAGCCCAGTCCAGCCCCTCCGATCGTGCCACCGCGTCCGTTCGACGACGCCCCCCGCGCCACGCCCGGCGGCTGCGGCAGGCCGGTGCTGATCGGCTGTGGGTTGGCGGCGATCCTGCTGGGCATTGGAGCGATCGTCTTCGTGCTCAAGGCGAAGTCCCTGCTGATCTACACGATGGAACAGCTCAAGGGGCAGGTCGTGGCGGCCATGCCCGCCGAGGTCACCGACGCGGAGCGCGCGCGGCTCGACTCGGCTTTCGCCGCGGCGGCGGCCCGGATCCGCACCGGGGAGATCGATCCCGCCGCGCTGCAGTCGCTGCAGGGCAAGCTGATGGCGGTGGCGGAGAAGGCGCCGCGCCGGGCCGTGAGCCGGGAAGACGTGCTCGAGCTGACCGAGGCCCTCGAGCGTTTTGGCTCGGGACCGGCCGCCGAGCCTGCGGCACCGCCGGCGGCGTCGCCCGAGGAGAAGGGCGACGACTCTCCGCCGCTCGCCCGCGGCGCCGGCACGGAGCCGGGGGCGAGCCGTACCGTGGCACGCGCGCGCACGACGACCCAGGGGGCGAGCTCGACTTGAGCCGGTTCCGGATCGTTTCGCCGTTCGAGCCACAGGGCGATCAACCCGAGGCGATCCGGCTCCTGGTCGAGGGGATCCGCAACGGCGACCGCGAGCAGGTGCTGCTCGGCGTCACCGGCTCGGGCAAGACCTTCACCATCGCCAAGGTCGTCGAGGCGGTCGACCGTCCGACGTTGGTGCTCTCGCACAACAAGACCCTGGCGGCTCAGCTCTACCAGGAGTTCCGGGCCTTCTTCCCCGACAACGCGGTCGAGTATTTCGTCTCCTACTACGACTACTACCAGCCGGAGGCCTACGTCCCGCAGTCCGACACCTACATCGAGAAGGAGACCAGCATCAACGAGGAGATCGACCGGCTGCGGCTGCGCGCGACCAAGGCGCTGTTCGAGCGCCGGGACGTCCTCATCGTCGCCTCCGTCTCCTGCATCTACGGCCTCGGTTCTCCGGAGGCTTTCTTCGGCATGCTGCTGCTGTTCGAGCGCGGCGACGCCTCCGGCATGGATCTGGCCATGCGGCGCCTGGTCGAGATGCAGTACCAGCGCACGCCGCTCGACCTGTTCCACGGCAGCTTCCGCGCCCGCGGCGACGTGCTCGAGATTCTGCCGGCTTACGAGGATCGCGGCCTGCGGATCGAGTACTTCGGTGACGAGATCGAGCGGGTGGTCCGCTTCGACACGCTGCGCGGCGACGTGCTCGAGGAGGTCGACCGCGTGGCGGTGTTCCCCAAGACGCACTACGTGACCCCGAAGGAGCGGCTCGAGCGCGCGCTGGTGACCATCCGGCGAGAGCTCGGCGAGCGGCTGGACGTGCTGGAGCGGGAGGGCAAGCTGCTGGAGCGCCAGCGGCTGGAGCAGCGCACCCGCTTCGACCTCGAGATGCTCCAGGAGCTCGGCTACTGCCACGGCATCGAGAACTATTCGCGCCACCTCTCCGGCCGCGAGGCCGGCGAGCCGCCGCCGACCCTGCTCGACTATTTTCCCGACGATCTCCTGCTGCTGGTGGACGAGAGCCACCAGACCATCCCCCAGGTGCGCGGGATGTACCACGGCGACCGCTCGCGCAAGCAGACGCTGGTCGAGTTCGGATTCCGCCTGCCGTCCGCGCTCGACAATCGGCCATTGACGTTCGAGGAGTTCGACCGGCGGGTCGGGCAGCGGATCTACATCTCCGCGACGCCCGCGCCGTTCGAGCTCGAACGGGCTGGCGGGGTGGTGGCCGAGCAGCTGATCCGGCCCACCGGGTTGCTCGATCCGCAAGTCGAGACGAGACCGGCTCGCGGCCAGGTGGACGACCTGCTCGGCGAGATCCGCCGGGTGACGGCGGCCGGTGAGCGGGTCCTGGTGACGACGCTGACCAAGCGGATGGCCGAGGAGCTGACGCAGTACCTCACCGAAGTGGGCGTGCGGGTGCGCTATCTCCACAGCGACATCGAGACGCTCGAGCGCATCGAGATCATCACCGCTTTGCGGCGCGGCGAGTTCGACGTCCTGGTGGGAATCAATCTCCTGCGCGAGGGACTCGACCTGCCGGAGGTCGCCCTGGTGGCGATCCTGGACGCCGACAAGGAGGGTTTCCTGCGTAGCGAGACGTCGCTCATCCAGACCGCGGGCAGGGCGGCGCGCAACCTGAACGGGCGGGTCGTGCTCTATGCCGATCAGGAGACCGAATCGATCCGCCGCATGCTGTCGGAGACGGCGCGCCGTCGCTCCCGCCAAGCGGCCTTCAATCGCGAGCATGGCATCGAGCCGCGATCGATCCTCAAGGACATCCACAGTCCGCTCGTGGCGCTGTCGAATCTCGACTATCCGAAGGAGATCCGACCCCAGCGGCTCGAGGTCGCGGAACGGGCGGAGCTGCCGCTCACCGAGCGGATCGCGCGTCTCGAGAAGGCGATGCGCGAGGCGGCCAAGCGGCTGGAGTTCGAGGAGGCGGCCGAGCTGCGGGATCGGCTGCGGGAGCTGCGGGAGCAGCAGGTCTACACCGGTTGAGCCGGCGGAATCCGGAGATGGCCGCAGGCGAGGAGAGCGGGGGCGGAGGAGCCGAGCGGCTGCGCCAGCGAGTCTCGGGGCTGCCCGAGCTGCCCGGCATCTACCTCTTCCTGGACGCCGGCGGCGCCACGCTCTATGTCGGCAAGGCCAAGTCGCTGCGCAAGCGGGCCGCGAGCTACCTCCAGCGCGAGCTCGAGCCGAGGCTCGCCACGATGATGAGCGAGGCGGCCGATCTCGACTACGTCGTCACGGCGACCGAGCGGGAGGCGCTGCTGCTCGAGAACAACTTCATCAAGGCGCGCAAGCCGCGCTTCAACGTCCTGCTGCGCGACGACAAGACCTACCCCTACGTCAAGCTCACCGGCGAAGCCTGGCCGCGGCTCGGTTTCACGCGCAAGATCCGAAACGACGGCGCCGAGTACTTCGGACCCTACCTGCCGGGCGGTCTGGCGCGGCGGGCGATGCAACTGGTCCAGAAGCTGTTCGGCGTGCGCGTCTGTCACCTCGAGATCGACGGCTCCCTGCCGCGGCCTTGCCTCTACTGGGACATGAAGCGCTGTCTCGGTCCTTGCGTCGCCGGTTTGACGACTCCGGAGGCGTACGCCCGGGCGGTCGAGGATGCCCGCCTCTTCCTTGCCGGGAAGGTGGAGACTCTGGCGCGCCGGTTGCGCGCCGAGATGGAGGCGGCGGCCGAGAATCAGGAGTTCGAGCGGGCGGCACGCGCGCGGGACCTCTGGCGCGAAGTCGAACGCCAACGGGAGCGCTCCAGCTTGGCCTCTGTCGCGGGCGAGGACGCCGATCTCTATGGCGTGGTCATCCACGGTGGACGAGCGGCGGTGTCGATCCTGGTCATGCGGGGAGGCCAGGTCCTCGACCGGCGCGAGCTGTTCTGGGAGGGCGACGGCAGGCCGAGTCCGGAGGGCCTGCTCGGCGAGCTGGTGCCCCAGATCTACGACCGCACCAGCTTCCTGCCCAAGGAGGTCCACCTGCCCGTGGCGATCGAGGGCGCGGAGGCGCTCGAAGCCTGGCTCGGCGAGCGCAAGGGCGAGCGGGTCTACCTACGCTTTCCGTCCCGGGGACCCAAGGCCGAGCGGCTCCGGATCGCGGCGCGCGACGCGGAGTTCGCATTTCGCCGCCGCTTTCGAGTGCGGGGCGAGGAGGACGCGGCCGCCCGCGCGCTGGCGCAGCACTGCGACCTGCCGGAGCCTCCGCGCTGGATCGAGGGCTTCGACGTTTCACACACCCAAGGGGTGGAGAGCGTCGCGTCGCTGGTGGTCTGGCGCGAGGGCAGGCTGCGCAAGGGGGAATACCGCAGTTTCAACGTGCGTGACCTCGAAGGCCCCGACGACTATCGCGCGATCGATCAGGCGGTGGAGCGCCGGTATCGCCGGCTGATCGAGGAGACCGGGATGGTCCCGGACCTGGTCCTGATCGATGGTGGCCGGGGTCAGCTCAACGCCGCCCTCGGCGCGTTGGCGCGACTCGGCCGGGAGGACACCGCGGTCGTGGCGCTGGCCAAGCGCGAAGAGGAGCTCTACCTGCCGGGGGTGCCCGAGCCGCTGAGCCTGCCGCGGGGTGACGCCGGGCTCCGGCTCTTGCAGCAGATCCGGGACGAGACCCATCGCTTCGCTCTCGGCCGGCACCGCAGCCGGCGCGGCGCGCGCAGCCTGCGCAGCGCGCTCGACGGCATTCGCGGCATCGGTCCGCGCCGGCGGCGGCTGCTGCTGGAGCGGTTCGGCACGCTGGATCGGATCCGTGCGGCGACTTCCGAGCAGCTGGCCGCCGTGATCGGGCCATCCTTGGCCGCCCGGCTGAGCGCCCAGCTCGCCGCCGCCGACGGCGTCGACGCCTCGCCGGAGCGAGAGCACGGTTGACCTCCCGGAGCCACGGACGGCGGCGCGCGATTGGCGCCTGCGCCAGCGGTCCGAGGCCAGATGATCTAGACTGCTAGAAGGTCCGACGATGAGCGCCCCCGAGATCTCCGGCAACCTCGCCGAGCGCCCGATCCTGGAGGTCGTGCACGCGCTGCATTCCGGCGGCGCCACCGGCGTGCTGGAGGTCGACTCCGCGGGCCATCGACGCCGGCTCCACTTCCGGGACGGGGAGCTGTTCCTGCCGGGGAATCACCCGCTGGCGCGGCTGCTCGCCGAGCAGGTGGAGGAGGTCCGTGGCAGCCACGGTGGCGGGGCCTCCCCGGGGGACGCCGCGCGAGAGGACAAGCGACGCCGGCTGCTGGACTTGGTATCGCGAATCGCCGGTGTGATCCTCGACTGGCGCGATGGGGTCTTTCGTTTCCAGATCGGCGCCGTAGGCCTGCCCGCCGATCTGGTGGGCCCTCTGCCGACCCGGCGCCTGCTGATGGTCGCGTCGACGCGCGGGGTCGAAGACGCGGAGCTCGCCCGTCGCTTCGGAGGCGAGGGCGTCCGTCTGGTCAGCGTCGGCAAGCCGCAGAAGGGAGACGACCTCCTCGGTTTGACGCCCGAGGAGAGTTGGTTGCTCGAGCGCTTGCACGTGCCGATGACGGTCGTCGATCTGCTGCGCGAGTCGCCTCTGCCGCCGGAGGCGGTCCACCTCCATCTGGCCCAACTCGGCACCGTCGGTCTCGTCGCCCCGGTGCCGGAGCGGACCTCCCAGCCTCCGGCCGAAGGAGACGTCGACGCCGAGGTGATCAGTCGCTTGGGTGACCGCTTGGCGCGCGAGCTGGCCGAGGAGCCGGTCGGCTTCGAGCCCGAGACACACCGGGCCATGGTGGCCGATCTCCTGGCGCGGGTCGGGGGCGTGAACTACTACGAGCTGCTCGAGATTCCGCCGAGCGCGCCGGGCGAAGAGGTCCACGCCGCCTACGAGCGGCTGGCGCGGCTCGTCCACCCGGCGAACGCGCGCCGCCTCGAGATCGAAGGCAAGGAAGAGGCGCTCCGCATCCTCTTCGAGCAGGCGACGCGAGCCTACCTCGTGCTGTCCGATCCCGAGCGGCGGCGGGTTTACAACCAGCGGCAGCTGATCGAGCTGGCGGCGACCGAGCGGACGGGTGCCGAGCGCCAGTTGGAGCAGCGGGAGCTGGCGCGCCAGCACTTCGAGCGGGCGGCCACACTGGCGGCGGCGAGCGAGTTTCATTTCGCGATCGAGCTGCTCCAGGAGGCGTCGCGAATCGATCCCCGCCCCGAGTACCTGGTGGCCCTGGGTCGATTGCAGGAGCGCAATCCGAACTGGAGACGTCGCGCCGTCGAGACCTATCGCTCCGCCCTCCAGCTCGACCCCGACAGCGTCGAGGTGCGCTTTGCCTTGGGGCGGCTCTACGAGGAACTCGAGGAGCTCGACCGGGCTCGGGTGCAGTTCGCGGCGGTGGTCCGTCTCCGCCCCGGTCATCGCGAGGCGACCGAACGGCTGGGCAGGCTGATGGAGGGGCGGGTCAAAGGACCCGGAGGCGGCGGGCTGTTCGACCGGATCTTCCGCCGGACCTGAGCGACGACTCTGGTATTCTGCACGCGGGTCGGAGGTCCCGATGCGGTCGCTCCCCCGAAGCGGGGGAGAGGAAAGTCCGAACTCCTACGGGTGGCATGCTCGCTAACGGCGAGGCGCGGCGACGCGACGGAAAGTGCAACAGAGAGCAGACCGCCGGAACCCTAACGGGTACCGGTAAGGGTGAAAGGGTGCGGTAAGAGCGCACCGCCCGGGCGGTGACGTTCCGGGGCATGGCAAACCCCATGCGGAGCAAGACCGAGTAGGGGAGCGCGACACGGGCTGCCCGTCCCGTCTCCACGGTTCGCCGTGGGAGCGCTTCCGGGTAGGTCGCTGGAGGCCGGCGGCAACGCCGGCTCGAGAGGAATGACCGCGACCGGCTTCGGCCGGGGACAGGATTCGGCTTACCGGGACCTCCGGCCCACGTTGACGTGCACACCTCCCTGCCTCCCCCCGTCGGTCCGGGCGACCGCGTCGGCGTCGCGGCCCTGTCCGGTCCGGTCGATCCGGCCCGGCTGGAGCAGGGCCTCGACGAGCTGCGCGCGCTGGGCTTCGAGCCGGTGCGCGCGCGAAACCTCTCGTCGCGAGCGGGCCTCTTCGCCGGCGGCGACGCCGAGCGCCTCGCGGCCTTCCACGAGCTCGCCGCCGACGCCGGGCTCGCAGCCATCTTCTTCGCGCGGGGCGGGCACGGCCTGCTCCGGATCCTGCCGGCGATCGACTGGGAGCTGCTGGCGCTCCACCCTCGCGCCTACGTCGGCTACTCCGACCTGACGCCGTTTCTGTTGCAGGTGGTGAGCCGGCTGGGCCTGGCGTCATTCCACGGTCCGATGGTCGCGGCCGACTTCGCGCGCGGACTCGACGACGCCGAACGGGGGTCGCTGCTCGCCGCGCTGGCCGGCGACGGACCGGCCGAACTGGCGGGCGGGGAGGGCGACGCGGGCGACGGCGCCGGTGTCGCCGAGGGTCCGCTGCTCGGCGGCTGTCTCAGCCTGCTGGTGGCCACGCTCGGGACGCCGTGGGCACCCGACCTGTCGGGCTCGATCTGGTTCTGGGAGGACGTCGGAGAGCCGCTCTACAAGCTGGATCGCATGTTGACCCACCTCGGGCTGTCCGGTAGTCTGGCGGGCATTCGCGGGGTGGTGATCGGGCAGGTGAGCGGCGTCGAGGACGAGCCCGAACTGGCGCGCGCGGCGCTCGAGAGCGTGCGCGAGCACTTGCCCGGGGTGCCGATCCTGTCGGGGATCGAAGCCGGACATGCCCGGCCCAACCTCACGCTCCCCTTGGGTCGACGAGCGAGAATCGAAGTCGCCAGCGCGCGGCTGCTGGTGGAGATCGCCTAGAGGCGCGACGGACGATGAACAAACCGGTCTTCAAGACGACCAGCAAGAAGCCCTCGCTGCCGAGCTACACGGTCGAGTTCTCCGCCGGCGACTACGTCTTCCGCGAGGGCGACCTCGGCACGGAGATGTACATCCTGCACGAGGGTCGGGTCGAGATCCTCAAGGCGATGAAGGGCGACGAGAAGCAGCTCGCGGTGCTCGAGAAGGGCGACTTCTTCGGCGAGATGGCGATCCTCGAAGACCTTCCTCGCACCGCTTCGGCGCGCGCCCTGACGCCGGTCAAGGTGCTGCACATCAACGGCTCGACGTTCGACCAGATGCTGCGCTCGAATCCCGAGATCGCGGTGCGCATGATGCGCAAGCTGTCGCGCCGGCTGCGAGAGACCGACCGGCTGCTGCGCGACGCGATCGGCGCGGCGCCGGGTCCGGTGGTCGAGATGCCGACGCCGCAGGAAGCCATGGTCGACGCGGCGCCGCAGCGGCTCGTGCACGAGAAGTCGAACATGGAGTTCTTTCTCTCCCGCGGCGCGGAGACCACCATCGGACGCCGGGATCCGGTGACCGGAATTCACCCGGACGTCGACTTGACCCCGGTCGACACGCAGCGCTCGATCAGCCGGCGCCACGCCAAGATCTACCGCCGGGCCAACAAGTTCTTCGTCGCCGAGGAGATCGGCACCATGAACGGCACCTTCGTCAACGGCGTGCGGATCGAGACCGGCGTGCCGGCGGAGGTCCGCAACGGCGACGAGGTCCGCTGCGGCCTGGTACCGCTCATCCTCCACTGCGAGTGAATCCGGCGCCGGTGAGCGGAAGCGCCGCGCCCGATCGGGCCACGCCGCTCCGCTACCTGCGCGGCGTCGGGCCACAGCGCGCCGAGCGGCTCGCGAACGAAGGCTTCGCCAGCGCCGGCGATCTGCTCTTCCACCTGCCGACCCGATACGAGGATCGCCGCCGGATCGTCTCCCCGCGGGAGATCGACGGGCCCGGCACCTGGACGCTGCGCGGCACGCTCTCCGAGCTGAGGGCGATCCGCACGCGCCGGCGGGGATTCGTGCTCGTGCGGGGGCGGGTGTGCGGCGCCGCGGGCCAGCTGCCGGTGGTCTGGTTCAACCAGCCCTACCTGCTGCAGCGGCTTCGAGATGGCGAGGGCTACCTGTTGCACGGCTCCGTGCGCGCGATGGCCGACGGCGGCCTCGAGCTCGTGAATCCGACCTGCGTCGCCGACATCGGCGGCGCGGAGGCCGCCGGCGTGGTGCCGATCTACTCGAGCCTCGCGGGGTTGGGACCGGCCGCGACGGCGCGGCTCGTCGCCCAAGCGGTCGAGACCCTGGAGCGCGATCCACCGCCCGAGGAGCTGCCGGAACACCTGCGGCGCCGCTACGGGTTGCCCGGAATCGCAACGGCGCTCACGGCCGTGCACCGGCCGGGCGCGGACGCGGATCTCGAGGCGCTCGGAGCCCGGCTCTCCGCCGCTCACCTGCGCCTGATCTACCAGGAGCTGCTGGAGCTCCAGCTGGAGCTCGCGCTGCTGCGAGCGGCGCAGATTCGGGTCGTCAAGCGCCATCGGTACCGGATCGACGATGCAGTGCGCGACGCCGCCCGGAAGATCCTGCCGTTCGCCCTGACCGCGGCCCAGAAACGGGTGCTGCGGGAGATCGTGTCCGACTTGCGCGCGCCGGAGCCGATGCTCCGGCTCCTCCAGGGTGACGTCGGCAGCGGCAAGACGATCGTGGCGGCGCTGGCGCTGCTGATCGCCGTCGAGAGCGGGCTCCAAGGGGCCTTCATGGCGCCGACAGAGCTGCTCGCCGAGCAACACTTCCGCAACCTCGATCGCCTGCTCGGCGACCGCTGCCGGCTGACGCTGCTCACCGGCTCGGCAGAGGGGGCTGCCAGCGCGCGAGCGGCGATCGGACGCGGCGAAGTCGACATCGCGGTGGGCACCCACGCCCTGATCCAGCGGAGCGTCTCGTTTCGCCGACTCGGGCTCGCGGTCATCGACGAGCAGCATCGCTTCGGCGTCGAGCAGCGCCGCCTCCTCCAGGGCAAGGGCGAGCGGCCCGACGTGCTGGTGATGACGGCCACGCCGATCCCGCGCACCCTGGCACTGACGCTGTACGGCGACCTCGAGGTCTCGACCCTCGACCAGATGCCACCCGGCAGGACACCGGTGGTCACCGAGATCGTCGGGGCGTCGGCGCGCCGCGAGGTCTATGCCCGTCTGCGCGCGGCCGTGCGCGAGGGCGCGCAGGCCTACGTCGTGGTGCCGCTGATCGAGGAGAGCGAGGAGATCGACGCCGCCTCCATCGAGCGGCTGGGAGCGAGAGTCCGCGACTCGCTGGCCGAGACCCCGAGCGCCGTGCTGCACGGCCGTCTGCCGGCGGGTGAGCGCGACCGGATCATGCGCGAGTTCGCCGCCGGGTCGATCCGGGTGTTGATCGCCACCACCGTGATCGAAGTCGGCGTCGACGTGCCCAACGCCAGTTGGATGGTGATCGAGAGCGTCGAGCGCTTCGGTTTGGCCCAGCTCCATCAGCTCCGCGGCCGGATCGGCCGGGGAGCCCTCAGCTCGCGTTGCATCGCGATCCACGGCCGCCTCTCGGAGACCGCCGCGCGGCGCCTGGAGATCTTCGCCACGGCCGGAGACGGCTTCGCCCTCGCCGAAGCCGACCTCGCGCAGCGCGGGCCCGGCGACCTGCTCGGCCGCCGCCAATCGGGTCTGCCGGCTCTGCGCGTCGCCAATCTGGTGGAACACCGGCAGTGGGTCGAGCGGGCCCGCGCCGACGCTCGCGAGCTGGTCGCCGCGGCAGCGGGCCCGGAGGCCGCCCTGCTATTGACCCGCGCGCGCCACCGCGCTCGCGCCCGCTACGAGGCCTTCGCGGGAGGCTGAGAGAGATGCGCATCCTCTTCGTCGCCAACACGCTGCCGCCGCACGACCTGTCGGGCGTGGGGGAGCAGGTGCTGCAGCTCGCCGCCGGGCTGCGGGCGAAGGGTTGCGAGGTGCACCTGCTGGGGCGCGGCCCGGGCGGCGCCCGCGGTCCCAAGGTGCTCTTTCCCTTGACCGTGGTTCCCGCCCTCGGCCGCGTACTGAAGTCGCTGCGACCCGACGTCGTGCAGGTGCACGAGTCCGACGGCGGGCTCGCCGCGCTCGCGGTGCGAGCCCTGCGGGGACGCCGGGCGCGACCCCGGCTCGTGGCGCTGCAGCAGGTCAGCTACGTGGAGGAGCGCCGTGCCGTGCGGACCCTCGCTTTCGCGGGCCGCGTCCTCGGCCGGCCGGGCGCGGTGGAGCGGAGATTCCGTTGGCTCAAGGCGCCCTGGCAGATCCTGCTGGGCAAGCTGTCGGCTCGGCTGGCGGACCTGGTGCTCGCCCCCAGCCAGGCGACCGCCCGGGAGCTGGTCCGGGACTACGGTGTCCGGCGAGTCGGGGTCTTGCCCAACGTCACCGGCGGCCTGGAGATCCAGCCGGAAGCACTGCCCGGGGCCGCCGGCGCGGAGGGCTACCTCCTCTTCGTCGGGCGCCTGCGCATCCGCAAGGGGGTCGAGGTGGCGCTCGAGGCGCTCGCCCGCCTGCGCGCCGAAGGCAGGCCGATCCGGCTCCTGCTCGCCGGCGAAGGTGAGCATCGGTCGGCCCTGGAGCAGCGCATGGTGGCGCTCGGCCTGGAGCGGGAGGTGCGCTTCCTGGGCCGAGCCTCGGCGGGACAGGTCCGCGCGCTGCTCGGGCACGCCGCCGCCCTGGTCGTACCCTCGATCTACGAAGGGATGCCGCTGGTGGTCCTGGAGGCGATGGCGGCTGGCGTGCCGGTGATCACCAGCCGGGTGAGCGGCATGCCGGAGGTGGTGGTGGATGGCCAGACCGGCTGGCTGGTGCCGCCGGAGGACCCGGTGGCCCTCGCCTCGTCGATCGCCCATGCCTGGGGCGATCCAGCCGAGCGAGCGCGACGGGGCGCGGCGGGCCAGCGCCGCTGCGCCGAGCTCTACACCCCCGCCGGCGCGGCCGAAACCTGGCTGGCGGCGATAGAGTCCGTCCCGGGTCGCTCGTCATGAACCGGTGGGCAAGAATTCAGCTCGGCATCGGAGCGCTGGGTATCGGCTCCTTCGCCGCCGTCGGCTTGCACGGTCTGCTGTCTCCAGCGAGCGACGAAATGGTGGCCCTGCACGCCCAACTCGCGCTGCTGGCGACGCTGCTGGTCGTCCTCTCGTTCTCCTGGGTGGCGATCTTCCTGGTCGCCTGTGAGCGCGGGCTGCGGCGGCTCGCCGCGGGCCCCTCCGAAGCCGCCTGGACGAGCGCGCGCCGGCGCACGGTCGGCTGGACGGTGGCCGGCCAGGTGGTGCTCGTCGGCCATTTCGCCGCCGCCGGCAGCCTCTACGCGATGCGGATCCCGGGGTGGTTCCACGGCGCGAGCGCCGCTGTCACGCTGGCATTGCTGGTCGTCGCCTGGCTGCTCGCCGCCCGAAACCTGTCGCGGCACGGCGCGCGAATCGGCGCCGCGATCGAGCAACGTCTGCCCTGACGGGTGCGACAGCCCGTGCTACACTCATCGCGCTCGTAGCCCCCCGCCGTTCTGAGCTGCCTGCAGCTGGTTCGCGGGGGGGGCCCACCCCCTCATCCTGCGGCGAGGATCCGGACGGCGCGGCGGGCGCGCCGGGCGACGGAGGAATGGTCACTTGTCGGACGCGAAGATCGTGCTGTCGGGGATGCGCTCGACAGGCAAGCTGCACCTCGGACACTACTTCGGCACGCTGCGCAACTGGGTGGCGCTCCAGGCGACCCATCGCTGCTACTACTTCGCCGCCGACTGGCACGCTCTCACCAGCGATTACGCCGACCCCTCGCAGATCACCCGCCATACCGTCGAAGCGTTCGCCGACTGGATCGCCTCCGGGATCGATCCGGAGCGGGCCGTGGTGTTCGTCCAGTCGATGGTGCCGGAGCACGCCGAGCTCCACCTCGTCCTGTCGATGATCACGCCGCTGGGCTGGCTGGAGCGGGTGCCGACCTACAAGGAGCAGATCCGCCAGATCGACAACAAGGACCTGGGCACCTACGGCTTCCTCGGCTATCCGGTCCTGCAGACCTCCGACATCATTCTCTACCGGGCGAACGCGGTGCCGGTGGGGGAGGACCAGGCCTCGCACCTGGAGCTTTCGCGGGAGATCACCCGCCGGTTCAACTCGCTCTACGGCGAGGTCTTTCCGGAGCCCCAGGCGCTGTTCACTCCGACGCCACGGGTGCCGGGGCTCGACGGCCGCAAGATGTCGAAGTCTTACGGCAACGCGATCCATCTCTCGGACGGACCGGACGAGATCCGCCGCAAGTGCATGGAGATGTTCACCGATCCGACGCGGGTGCGGAGAAAGGACCCGGGCCACCCCGAGAGCTGCAACCTGTTCGAGTTCCATCGGCTGGTCTCACCAGCCGAGGTGCGCGACCGCGTCGAACGCGAGTGCCGCGCCGCGGAGATCGGCTGCGTCGACGACAAACGCCTGCTGGCCGAGCAGCTGATCGCCTTTCTGGAGCCGGTTCGACGGCGCCGCGAAGAGCTCCTGCGCGAGCCCGGAGAGCTGCTCGACTTGCTGCGCGCCGGTTCGAGCAAGGCGCGAGAACGCGCGCGCGAGACTCTCGAGCTGGTCCGTGCCGCGCTCGGCATGGATTACGACCGCCTTCTCTCGGCCAAGCCCACGTGAGCCCGGCGCCGCCGAAACCTCGCACGCTGCCGGAGGCCTGGCGGGTCCAGCTGCCGGTCTTCGAAGGTCCGTTGGACCTCCTGCTGCACTTGGTGCGCATCAATGAAGTCGAGATCACCGACATCCCGGTGGCGACCATCTGCGACCAGTTCCAGGAGTATCTCGGCCTGATGGAGGAGCTCGATCTCGACGTCGCGGCGGAGTACATCTACGAAGCGGCGCTCCTGATTCAGCTCAAGTCCAAGCTGCTGCTGCCGCGGCCCGAGCACTCCGAGGACGGCGCCCAAGAAGACCCGCGACAGGAACTGGTCGAGCGGCTGCTCGAGTACCGGCGGCTCAAGGAAGCCGCCCAGGCGATGGCCGAGGTCGATCGGCTCCGGCAAGGCATCTGGACCCGGCGCCACCAGCCGTGGCGACCCGAGGAGGAGCAGTTCGAGCTCGAGGAGATCTCGCTGTTCGACCTGTTGACGGCCTTCAGGGGCGTGCTGGAGCGGTTCGACCGGGAGCATCCGGAGCCAGTTCTGGTGCCGGCGGAGAGTTTCCCGGTGCGTGCGCAGTTCGATCGACTGCTGTCCGCGATCGAGCCCGGTCGCCCCTTCGACCTGCTCGCCGACTTGCGGAGGCGGTCCTGCCGCGCCGAGGCGATCTCGGCCTTCCTCGCGGTGCTCGAGCTCGCGCGGTTGGCGCTGGTCAGGATCCATGTCACCGCCGCCGGCGACCTGCTGCTGCACCGGACCACCCGCGAGCTCGCGGAAGAGGAGCTGGAGGCGATTCAAGGATGAGCCCACGCGCCGATCTCGAGGCCGCCCTCGAGGCGATTCTCTTCGTCACCTCCGAGCCGGTCTCGGAGCAGCGCCTGCTCGCCGTCTTCGAGGAGGAGGGATTGGAGGCGGCGCGGGAGGCGCTGGCGGCCGTTCGCGAGCGCTACCGGCCGGCCGAAGGTCGGGGGGTCCAGATCGAGGAGGTCGCCGGTGGGCTGCGGATCGTCACCGCTCCCGAACAGCACCCTCATCTGCGCCGGTTCTTCGATGCCGCGGGGGGGAGCAAGCTCTCGATGGCCGCGCTCGAGACGCTGGCGATCATCGCTTACCGCCAGCCGGTCACCGGCCCGGAAATCCAGGAGCTGCGCGGCCGGAGCTCGAGCGGCGTGCTCAAGACGCTGCTCGAGCGCCGCCTGGTGCGCATCGCGGGTCGCAAGGAAGTGGTCGGCCGGCCTTTCCTCTATGCCACCACGCGGGATTTCCTGATGCACTTCGGCCTCCGGTCGCTGGCCGACCTGCCGCCGCTCGAAGAGTTCGAGGAGACTTTCGGCTTCGAAGAGACGGGCGCGACCCGCCGCGGGGCGGATACCGGCGGCGCGCCGCCGTCGAGCGAGGGCGAACGGAGCGCGGAGGCCGAAGCGGCTCGCGACCAGGAGGCGGAGGCGCTGCGGACAGGGCCGGGCGAAGCGGCGGAACCGGAACCCGCTCAGGATGTCGCGCCAACCGAGCCGGAGGTCGTGGCATGAGCTCGGAGCGAGTGCAGAAGATCCTGGCCCGCGCCGGGGTCGCGGCGCGGCGCAAGGCCGAGGAGCTGATTCGCGCCGGGCGGGTGACGGTCAACGGTGAGGTCGTCTCCCTGGGGGCGAAGGCGGATCCGGAGACCGACGCCATCAAGGTCGACGATCGGCGCATCCACCTGCCACGCGGGCACCGCTACCTCCTGCTCAACAAGCCCAAGGGCTACCTGACCGCGGTCGCGGACGCCAACGGCAGGCCGACGGTGATCGACCTCGTGCCCCCCGAGATGCGGCGGGCGCTGGTGCCGGTGGGGCGCCTCGACTACCAGACGGAAGGGCTGCTGATCCTGACCGACGACGGCGATTTCGCGCAGCGGCTCTCGCACCCGCGCTACGGCTGCCACAAGACCTACGAGGTGAAAGTCAAGGGCGTGCCGGAGGAGTCGCGGCTGGAGAAGCTGCGTCGCGGCATCGTGCTCGACGGAGTGCGCACGGCGCCCTGCCGGATCGAACCCTTGCGGGTGACCGGTCGCGGGCGTGAAGAAGGGGGCAACTCCTGGTTCCACGTCGAGCTGTCCGAAGGGCGGACGCGCCAGATCCGCGAGATGTTCTATCGCGTCGGCCACCCGGTCCAGAAGCTGCGCCGCGTGGCCATCGGTCCGCTCTCGGACGGCGCGCTGCCGGTGGGTGCCCTCCGCGAGTTGACCGAGCGCGAGCTCCACCTGCTGCGCCGGACCACGTCGGGCGCGCCGTCGCGCAAGGCGCCGCCGGCCGCTCGGCGCGGGTCCGCCGCCGCGCCCGCGAGCCGGCCGGAGCCAGCGAAACCGGCCCGCCCGCCGCGGC